>NZ_JAHKQE010000030.1 GCF_018860855.1 Amphritea atlantica | reverse complement strand
AGATACAAGGGTGTGGTGAAGGATGAACCGCACCATGATTTCCGAGATGAATGGTGCGATTCGGGTGCGATTCGCAAGCTCATCAGCACCCTACAGAGGCTTAAATGGAGGGTGTGGTGAAGCATGAACCGCACCATGCCCCATCGATTCACCGGTGTATTTATCTATTAATTCGATTAAGCTGACAGCAAGCTTCATTTGGCACAATAGCCATTTCCAATCGCTCGATCTATTCATGGGTTTCTATGCCGCACATAACCGCTTTACCCCTGCTTGTCTTGATCTCTTTGTCTACCGTTGTTCAAGCTGATGAGCCAAGCGCCTTCAAACAGACTGATATCTATGGCCGCTGGCATTGTGAGCATGCCATGGTTGACGGGACTACCCGGATGACCGTTGATTACAACGTCGATTACTTGGAGGGTGGGGAATCAAATGGCCTAGGCACATTGGTGCTTAAACTGCCTAACTTCCCTGAGATGGAATACGATGTTTCACATCAATCTCACTGGGCTATGCACGAGGGGACGCTGACGTTTACCTCTCCAGAACTAAGGTTGATCAATCGAAGTCACCCTCAGTTAAACAGTTTTCTTGATTTAGAACGTCTGTTTCCGCCTAAATCTCAAGAATCGTCGACGATACTCGAGTTGACTCAGACGAAGCTTGTCGCCCGGTCTGACTCCTATGGTGGTGTTTATGCTTGCGCCAAAGTGGCATCCCGCTAACCCGTATGTTTAACGCTACTGCGGTTTCAGTGTTAAGCGACTTTGTCCGCTAAATTATCTATATCTGCTTATTTTGGTAAGTGTGATTAGCCCTTATTTGTTTTCTACGCTGGATGCCTTTAGCAGTATCCAGTCAAGCATTCGGGTAGATAATACTCGCCGAAGAAAACCGAACAGATAGGTGGGGAAGGTGACGTAATAACGAGCTTTAGGCCGCTTACTTTCCAGTGCGTGGATCACTTTGTCTAACACTGCCTCGGGACCTAAGGTGAAAGGGTCTTGGCCTTTATCTTCAGTACTTAGCCGCTGCAGAACTTTTTTATAACTTTTGCGAAAGGGGCTGGCCTCCACATCAATATTCGCCTTGAAGGCTTTTAAACCATTGGCTCTAAATTGACTGGTAACAGGGCCGGGTTCGATCAATGAAAGATGAATGCCGGTGCCGGTGAGCTCTTGCCGCAGGGTATCGGTATAGCCTTCAAGAGCAAACTTACTGGTGTTGTAAGCTCCGCGGAAGCGCATCGCGATGAGTCCCAGCACCGAACTATTTTGAATGATCCGGCCAAACCCCTGTCGCCTCATCAGCGGTAACACTCGGCAGGTGAGTTCATGCCAGCCGAGTAGGTTGATCTCAAGCTGTTGGCGTAACACATCCCGACTAAGGTCTTCAATCGCGCCCGGCTGACCGTAAGCACCGTTATTAAAGAGGGCATACAACTCTCCACCGGTTTCGGCTTCAACCCAGTCCATTGCCTGTTGAATCGATTCGGAGTGTTCTAAGTCTAGCTGAATAGCTTCGAGCCCTTGTTGCTTCAGGCGGTCAACATCCTGCTGTTGTCGGGCGCTGGCAATCACCCGATAACCTCGCTGTCGCAAGCCGATAGCAACATGGTAGCCAATGCCGCTGGAGCAACCGGTAATGAGTATGGTTTTCATTGATATGTTTATTCGTCGTCGATTAAGAGTTAAAGCCCCTTAGGGCCTAATGGCAATGCTTTCGATATTAATGCCTTGGTTTCCTAAGGCTATCGTTTTTCAGTAAGGCGAGAAACTCATTTTCAGGTACGCCTTTGCTGAACAGAAAGCCTTGCGCGTACAGGCAGCCTTCATCCAGCAGAAACTGCCGCTGCTGTTCTGTTTCCATGCCTTCGGCAATAACTTCTAACCCCAAACTGCCGGCTAGCGCAATCACTGCGCGAGCGATCGCTTGGTCATTCATATCCTCGGGAATATCCCGAATAAAAGAGTGATCGATCTTTAAGCGATCGAGCGGCAATGCTTTTAGATAGCTAAGCGAAGAGTAACCGGTGCCAAAATCATCAATGGCCAATCGGATGCCCATATCGCGGATCTCCTTCAGTTCTTTGCCTGCCCGAGTGGGGTTATTCAGAATCACGCCTTCGGTGATTTCAAGCTCAATCATTTCACTACTGCATTGATTACGTTCGAGTATAGTGGCAACCTGGGTCGCCAGTGTGTTGCTACCAAAGTGACGCGCTGACACGTTGACCGATATTCTTGGCACCTGATAACCCGCGCTTTGCCATTCGCGAATATTACGACACACCGTATCTAGCACCCAATAGTCGATCATCTTAATCATGCCGGTTTTTTCGGCGAGAGGGATAAAACGATCGGGAGGGATGATGCCTAACTGCGGATCTTTCCAGCGAATCAATGCTTCTGCACCAATAATACGGTTATCCGAGATATCGATTTGGGGCTGATAATGCAAGACAAACTGCTCATGTTCGATGGCGTTGCGCATCGCACCTACCATCAAGATCCGTTCAAATGCCTGATCGGTCATCTCTTGAGTATAAAACTCATAACGGTTTTTACCCGCCGCTTTAGCGCGATACATTGCGGTGTCCGCATTGCGGATTAAATCTTCTGGCTGAGTAGCGTCATTAGGGAAGAGGCTGATACCAATGCTAAGGCTGATATGAAGCTGCTGTTCATCTAGAATAATCGGTTCATCGAAGGCGATGAGTAGGTTTTGTGCAATCAGACTAGCATCTTCAGGTTGCTGAATATCTTCGATAATAATGGTGAATTCATCGCCTCCTAGGCGGGAGATGGTATCGTAATCACGGACATGATGTTTTAGCCGTTCAGATACCTTGATGAGTAGCCGGTCTCCGAGGTTATGACCAAAACTATCATTAATCTCTTTAAATTCATCTAAATCAATAAACAGCAAGCCAATCACTTTTTGACTGCGTTTGGCATGCAGCAATGCCTGTTTTAATCGATCACCGAAGAGTAAGCGGTTAGGGAGTCTCGTTAATGGATCGTGGTGGGCGAGAAAGTCGAGACTTTTCTCTTTTTCCTGCAATGATTTTTGAATGACAATATGGTCGGTAATATCTCGGCTAGATTCAACCAAACCGGTCACCTGCCCCTCTGCATCGTAAAGCGGGCTGGCCATCAACTCGAAGGTGCGAATTTCGCCTCCCTTCATTTTGTGTTCATGTATACGTGTGGTTGGGTGGCGACTTTCCATGACATCTTTTAACGGACAAATTTGACAGGGGCTACCGCTATTTTGAACGCTGGCATAACAGGGTTTATCATCCTGTTGCAGGCAGTGGTAATAGTAATCGTCGGCGGCCCGGTTTGATTTAACGACGCGATAATGCTTATCAATAACCATCACCGGATCGCCAATACAATCGAGCACTGCCTGTAGAAAGTCACTCTCTTGACGGGATTTCTGTTCCGCTTGCTTGCGTTCGGTTATGTCCCTAACGGTTGACAGTACCACTTCTCGGCCATCGGCATCGAGCAGGATAGAGCTAATTTCAACCGGTATTTTAAGTCCATCTGCGGTGATATGTACCGATTCAAAAACGCTGCCTTTATTGCTCGATTTAATGATTTTCAGGATGGCTTTCCAACTGTCTAAATCCTTATGACAATCACTGAAAGCGGTAACTTGGGTGCCGAGTAGCTGTTCTCGGCTATAGCCTAAATAGTGACAACTGGCCTGATTGAGATCGATTATACGGGCAGTTTGTGATTCGATAATAAAGAGGGCATCGTTACTGCGATCAACCAGTTCGCGAAACATCTGCAGTTGTGAATCGATTTTATGCTTTTCAGTCAGGTTGGTGAGCAAACAATGGGTCTGTAGAAACCGCTGCTCGTTATCATAGATCGCTCGACCATCAAGATGAATATCAAGCCGGTGGCCGCTTTTGCTTAAAATCCGGTAATGTATATTTTTAATTTGACCCGTCTGTTTAAGCTGAGCAAAACCGAGTTTGAATTGTGCCTCTTGCCCATCTTCCAATAGATTGCTGAAGGGTTTGCCGATGACATCAACTTCGTTATAACCGGTCATCGCTCGCCAGCAGGCATTAACTTCAATTAGATTGCCGTAGGCATCTAGTGATTGATAGGCCAGCGGGGAGCTTTCAAAAAAACCGTGATAATGATCCGCTTTATGTTTGCTAATCAGCAGTTGTTGGTTGAGGCTGTCTAGCGCGTTACGCATGGTGTTAATAAAGTGATTCTGTAGCCGGTCGGCAAGATGCTGACGGGTTAGCAGCCCGACAATACGATTGTCGTTATCGCTGACCAATAAACGGCGCACGCTTTTGGTCTGCATAATTTTGCGGGCGTCTAACAAAGAGGCATCCGCGCGCACAGTTTCAACCGGGCTACTCATATATTGACTGACAGGGGTGTTGTTCAAGTCAACTTTATCATCGATCAGGCGGACAACATCCCGTTCCGTCAATATGCCATCTGCACGGTGACCCTCACCAATCACGATACTGCTGGTCTTCTTTTCATTCATCAGGGCGAAGGCTTGTCGTAAGCTAGCCGTCGGTGAAATAAACAGAATCACCCGTTCCATCACGGCGTCGACATGTTTTATTTGAGCTAGATATTCAAACCCGAGATGCTGCACGAAATCCGTTTCGGTTGCGATGCCTTTCAAGCTTCCGTTTGGGTTAGTCACTACAATATGGCGCAGGTTCTCCCGTTGCATCAGTTCATAGGCCTGCTGGAATTCGCAATCACAGGGTAGCGTTTTAACCGGCGACGTCATCACTTGGGCCGCGGTCATCTGGCCGAGATCTCGATCACCTAGGCTAACCAGTCGGAGGATATCTTTTTCGGTAATAATGCCTACCGGCTCTTCAGCGTCAATGATAACCATTGAGCTGACATCAGATTTGCGCATTCGGTGTAACACACTGACGACAGTATCGGTAGGGTTAGCGTATAAAACCTCGATACTACAGATGCTATTAAGCGTAACAACTGATTCTGGCATATTGACTTAATCCTTATTCCCGCATCCTTGCGATACCGCTTATTCGGGATAATGTTAGCGGACATCAATTGCTTGATAGTGCAATCCTGATAGAGGAAACATGTGAAGTCATTAACCTACCATAAGATAGGGTCATTAGTTGAGGCAAAGTTGCCATTTCGGGGAATCTTAAATCATTGTTTACTCATTGGAAATAATGTATTTATCCCTTGTGCCTTGAAGCCCGTCGCGCTTCTGTTACCGTACCGGTAGATAATAAAAAATCACATCAGATCTTTGTTGTGCTTACGTAACAGCGCCTCTGATGATTATGAATAGCTGCGAGTGAACTATGCCTGTATTGAATGAAACACATAACCCTAACCTACGTAGCTGGGTTAGCTCAGCTAATCACGTTAGCGCTGATTTTCCGATTCAAAACTTACCCTTTGCTGAGTTTAGACGCAAAGACAGTGATGAAGCCTTTCGGGGCGGTGTCGCCATTGGTGATCAGGTATTGGATCTGGCTGCCGTCAATGGTGTGTTCTCAGGTGATGCGGCGCTTGGCGTAGCAGCCTGTGCTGCGCCAACCTTGAACCACTTTATGTCATTAGGCGCACCGGTATGGTCGGCATTACGATTAGCGTTGTCTCGGGCGCTGCGTGAAGGTGCCGCGGAGCAGGGGGGTTTAGAATCGAGCTTGATTGCTCAAGCCGACGTTGAATATAGCTTGCCCTGTCAGATCGGCGATTACACCGACTTTTATACCTCTGTCTTTCATGCTACTCGCGTAGGTAGTTTGTTCCGCCCAGATAACCCGTTGCTACCAAACTATAAATGGGTGCCGATTGGCTATCATGGCCGTAGCTCTTCGATCGATGTGTCGGGTCAGACTTTCCGTCGCCCTCAAGGACAAACCAAAGCACCGGACGCTGAAGCGCCGAGCCTGAATGCCTGTAAACGATTGGACTATGAGCTAGAAGTGGGTATCTATATCGGCAAGGGCAATGCGTTAGGCGAGCCTATTGATCTCGATGATACCGACCAACATGTGTTCGGTTACTGTCTGTTTAATGACTGGTCTGCCCGCGATATACAGGCTTGGGAATATCAGCCGCTAGGGCCTTTCCTGGCGAAAAACTTTGCTTCTACAGTCTCTCCTTGGATTGTGACTAATGAAGCGCTGCTGCCTTATCGTACTGAATTTAAGCGCGATGCGGCAGACCCTCAGCCACTGCCGTATCTCGCTTCAGGGAAAAATACTCAGCAAGGTGCCTTGGACATTAAGCTGGAGGTGCTGTTACAAACCGAACAGATGCGTAACCAGCATCAAGCGCCGGCGTCGTTATCTGCGTCGAACTTTGTTTATTCTTACTGGACGGTTGCACAGATGGTGGCACACCACACGGTCAATGGCTGTAATCTGCGCCCGGGAGACTTCTTTGGTTCGGGTACACAGTCAGGTCCAGAGCATACACAGGGTGGCTCTTTGCTAGAGCTGAGTCGTGGCGGTAAGGAAGCGATTAGTTTACCCAACGGTGAACAGCGTACCTTCTTAGAAGACGGTGATACGGTGGTGATGCGCGGTTACTGTCAACAGCCTGATGGTGTCCGTATTGGCTTTGGTGAGGTTGCTAGCACCGTGTTGCCGGCTAAAGCCTAACGCTTATTGTGCTCAAATCCGAGGCCGTGAAGGCACAGGGTAGGGCGGTAACATATCAACCCAAGACAGTAAGGTTTGTCTTGGGTTGATGGGCTAAGCTGCTTAACTTAGTTTACTTTTTCGGTTTCTTTTTAAAGAGATTCAATAGCTTCTTTTTCGGATCATGCTCTTCAGTGGGCAGTGCTTTTTCAAACTTATTTTTCATATCCTTCAACTGCTTTTCTTTGCGTTTATGACGCAGATCGTCCCGTTTACTATTGATATCGACTACTTTATCGCTCATATCCACGACTCTTTATTGGCAGCTATGTTGGAAGTGTTACTGCAGTTTAGCTTTGCAATATCTTAAGTGGAAGCCCCAGCAGTGCATCGCCCATGCCGTGAAAATACCAGATGATCGCCACCAAGCCGCCCACGGTAAAGATATACCACAGTGCGGACACCGCTTGACCATAACGGTCTAACGGCAATAGCAGACTATGATGTCGTCCACGCCACTCAAAAAACACCTCGACACTACCGATAATCAACAAAAAGCCCAGCAGCGCTAAACCAAAGTGATAACTGAGCCAGATGCCGCCTGCGGCAGCCGCTCCGCAAAGCAGTAGTCCAAGCAGTGAATTCATAGAGAAGGCGATACTCTTTAGAATATGGCCGCCGTCGAGAGGCAAAATAGGTAATAGATTAAACAGGTTCAGCAGGGCATTGAAAGCACTCAAACCGGCAAAAAAGATTGAGCCGGTCAGCCAATAAGCCACTAGGCTAAGCAGTGATAGCGCAAAGCCAAAAAACGGCCCCATCATTGAAATGCAGACATCTTGCCAGCGGGTATTGATGCGAGCATCACTCAGCGCCAGACCGCCAACGAATGGAATGAGATAGATCCCTTTGGTTTTCATACCAAAGTGCTTCATGGCCCGAATATGGCCATATTCATGCACCACAAGACAGAAAATAAGCGCCAGAGCAAAGGGCAGGGAGAAAAACCAAGAATACGCTGCCAAACTAGCACCGGCCATGACAACCTTTATGATCTTGGCGCTTTTTAGCAGTTTTAGCCCTAGGGCACCAAGCCCAATAATACTGAAGGCGCGTTTTTCTTGGCGTATTGGCGCTTGCGGCACCTGCTTTTCCATCTCTTCGCGGCCATGCTCACCGCGGGTAACCAGTTTATCGGCCATATAAAAACGGTAACTGATATGCACTGGATCCCACTGTGCCTCGGTCTCTAATCGACATAGCACTGTTTCACCCTGTTGGTTTTGCAGCTCAAACTGATGTTCACTGATACCATCAAAATCGCCAGCCGCATCGCGTCGGGATACCGGGGTATTGTTCCAATACAGCAGCTGCCAGCCCGCCATTGAGCCTTCAAGCCGCAAGCTATGGCCCTGACAATCAAGATTAAGTAGTTCCACATCGATTCCTTAAAATAGTTACCGGCGCATGGTTGCATAACTTGATGGCAGTTTAAAGCGCCTTATTGCTCTACTTGCCGTTATTAAAAGGAGAGCCTGCACAAATAGCAGTGTTGCAGCCTAGCCGTGATTGGATATCGAAGGTTTTAATGTTTGTCTAAGATGAATGGCGGTTGTCTGCTTCGGTATAACGCTGTAATTTATGTCTCAATGAATTAAACAGATTGCTATTTTGTTATCTGAAGAGTGGGTTTGGAAACGCGGCTTGTGTCCATCAACCCTCGGCAGAACATTCATAACCTCAAGGTGAATCCATGCAAACAAAAATAATTAAACCTGCAGCCAATACACACGACTTCCCTCTATTAATCAAAAGCCTGCTGTTATCCGGTAAGCGCTTTCAGCCTGACAATGAGATCGTCTACAGCGATGTGATTCGTTATGACTAGCGTACCTCTATAAGCGCATCGCACGCTAAATTCTGCGTATTTTATCCTGTCAATCGATCAGCCTGTCCGATAAAGCAATATAATTTGTAGTGATATTGCTTTTTAATAGATTGATATAACCAAAAATCGGAAGTTGTGACTTAGATATATAGGCTAACCCTATATGTCATAAAGCCCAATAATAGATATTGTCAGGATTTTTTGTATATGACACTAAGGTGTTGTTTTTATCGGTAGATGTCCGTTTATATCAAATAATGATCTTTTTTTGTCATTGTTCCACCTGTCTATCCGATAGAGAATGAATCTCATTAATATGTGCTGCAAAGAGATACAGCGGCGTAATCCTAGTTGCTCAATAGCAGTGACCGTTTTATTAGAAGGAATTCTTTAGACAAATATAAAGTGATAGGCGGTACACGGGCAGCAATCGATAAGCCGAGCGGTTAATCGACTGAACGTGACACCGGACAATATTGAAAACCTTTAAGGTGAATAGCATGCAAACAAAAATAATTAAACCTGCAGATAATGCGCACGACTTCCCTCTACTGATCAAAAGCCTGCTGTCCGGCATGCGCTTTCAACCGGACAATGAGATCGTCTACAGTGATGTGATTCGCTATGACTACCGCACCCTCTATAAGCGTATCTGTAAACTGGCCAATGTGCTTACCGAAGCCGGCGTTAAAGCGGGAGACACGGTTGCGGTGATGGACTGGGACAGCCACCGCTATTTGGAAAGTTACTTCGCCGTGCCGATGATCGGCGCAGTTTTGCACCACGTGAATATTCGCCTGAGTGTCGACCAGATCGGTTACACCATGGGGCATGCGGAAGATAATCTAGTATTGCTGCATGATGATTTCACCGTCATTGCTGAGCAGCTAGCCGATCAATTACCCAGTGTGCGTGGCTATATCCGCCTGAGCGACGATCAACTACCTTCGCCGACGAACCTCAACACAGTCGGAGAGTATGAAACGTTACTCGCGGCCGCCTCTGATGAATATGATTTCCCCGATTTTGATGAGAACTCGATTGCCACACTGTTCTATACCACCGGCACCACGGGAAATCCGAAAGGGGTGTATTTCAGCCATCGACAACTGGTGCTGCACACCCTGAACGGTGCCTCTACCTTAGGCTCTTTTGACGGGCAGCCGCTGCTACGCTCCGATGATGTCTATATGCCGATGACGCCGATGTTCCATGTCCATGCCTGGGGCGTACCTTATATCGCGACGATGCTGGGTGTTAAACAGGTGTATTCCGGCCGTTACGACCCGAATAAACTGCTACGTTTATATCGTGAAGAGGGCGTCACTTTCTCCCACGGCGTGCCGACAGTGCTGCAGATGATCCTTAACTGTGATGAGACTGAAGCGACCGATATGAGCGGCTGGAAACTGCTAACTGGCGGCAGTGCGGCGACCCCCGCACTGGCACAGCAGATGGTGGATCAAGGCATTTTGCTGTTCACGGCTTACGGCATGTCCGAAACCTGTCCGTTGGTGAGCGCTATATTCCTTAAGCCCTCTGAACGTGAACTGGAATTGAGTGATCAGATACCACTGCGTATCAAAGCCGGTGTACCGATTGGCTTAGTGGATCTGAAAATTGTTGACCCTGAGGGTAACGATGTTGCCCATGATGGTGATGCCGTGGGCGAGATTGTGGTGCGCTCGCCATGGTTGACTCAAGGCTATTACAAAGAGGAAGCCAAAGGGGAGGAGCTTTGGGAAAACGGTTGGCTGCACACCGGTGATGTGGCCTCTATCGACAAAGATTATGTTATTCAGATCAAAGACCGTATTAAAGATGTGATCAAAACCGGCGGTGAGTGGATCTCATCATTGGAGCTGGAAAACCTGATCAGTCAGTACCCAGCTGTCTCTGAGGTTGCCGTTGTCGGTGTGCCCGATGAGAAGTGGGGTGAACGTCCTTATGCCTTAGTGGTGCCCATGGCGGGAGAAGAACTTGATAGTGCGGCGATTCAGCAACACCTGCAGCAATATGTCGAAAGTGGCCATATCAATAAATGGGCGGTGCCTCGTGATATCAAGGTGGTTGCCGATATTCCGAAAACCAGTGTAGGTAAGATCAATAAGAAAGTGATCCGTACTCAAGTTTAAAGACTCGGTTTAAGAGCTGGATTTAAAGGCTAAATTTAACGTCGAGAGTAAAGGTCTCATGTGAGACACAGGGCACCCGCTTTAACTGAGGTTTAAGCGGATGCTCAATATAAACGAGGGGCTTAGGCTCCTTTTTTGTCTTTACTACAGTGAGTGGCATGTTGTGCGGCTAATTTTTTACAATCAGGTTTCTACAATCAGGCTTTTACCATCAGGATGGTTTTTGTGATCTGTCCGATAAGGTAATAATTCACATTGCCTTGAGCTTTCTGATGATCGCTTTTTTATCGTCAGTTAAGTACCAATGCCAGAGATTTAGCTTAATTTATCGCCGTTATGGTGCCAACCCCGCACTCTATAAGGTTTTTTATACTCGCCAAGATAGTAGTCGTATTTTCTTTAGCTGGCCGTTTATATCAATTAATAAGCTTTTTTGATCATTGTTCCACTGGGGTATTCGATAGAGAATGAAGTTCATTAGCTGCTGTCATCGTCAATGACGCCGTAAAGGCTACTCCGAGCTAGGGCGCGAAGAGTGGTCGTCAACGTAGCGGGCAGCATTAAAACAAGACAGTCACCGAGTTTATGCGTGGCTCATGATAACAAGAGATAAAGCAATGAAAAAACGTGAAGTGGTCGTGGTAAGCGGTGTACGTACAGCCATTGGTAGTTATGGCGGCAGCCTGAAAGGTCATAAGCCTACTGAATTAGCGGGAGCGCTGGTGGCTGAAGCGGTTAAGCGTGCAGGTATTGCGCCTGAGTCGGTTGAGCAAAGTATCTTTGGTAATGTGATTCATTCTGAGCCTGCCGATATGTATATGGGCCGCGTTGCAGCCATTAACGGTGGACTATCTGAAGAGACGCCGTCACTCACACTGAACCGTTTGTGCGGTAGTGGTTTGCAGGCGATTATCAGTGCCGCTCAGCAGATTGAACTGGGTGTTTGCGATACGGTGGTTGCCGGTGGTGCTGAATCGATGAGCCGCGCCCCTTACCATTTGCCAACCGCTCGTTTTGGTCAACGCATGGGTGACGGTCAGATGGTCGATCCAATGGTTGCAGCACTGCATTGTCCGTTTAACCATATTCATATGGGAGTAACAGCGGAAAATGTAGCAGAAAAATATGGTATTACCCGTGAAGCCCAAGATGAGTTGGCTCTACTCAGCCATAATCGCGCCCAGCATGCGATTGAGCAGGGGTATTTCAAAGATCAGATCATGCCGGTAGAGCTGAAAAGCCGTAAAGGTGTCAAACTGTTTGATACCGATGAGCATGTGCGAATGGATTGCACTCTAGAAGAGATGCAGGCGTTACGACCCGTGTTTAAAAAAGATGGAACCGTCACTGCGGGTAACGCTTCGGGCTTGAATGATGCAGCGGGTGCTGTCGTTATGATGGAGCGCGAAAAAGCCGAAGCCGAAGGTCGTCGGGTGTTAGGCCGCTTAGTTGATTATTCTGTCGTGGGTGTCGACCCAAAACTGATGGGGATTGGTCCGGTCAGTGCAATACAGAAACTGTTTGATCGTAACCATCTGTCAGCAAATGATATCGATGTATATGAAGTCAATGAAGCTTTTGCGGCTCAAGCACTGGCTGTCGCTCAAGAGTTAGACCTGCCACGCGACCGTTTGAATCCAAATGGTAGTGGTATCTCGCTAGGTCACCCGATCGGTGCTACCGGCGCTGTGGTGACCATCAAAGCACTGTACGAACTAAACCGCATTAAAGGTCGCTACGCGATCGTTAGCCTCTGTATCGGTGGCGGGCAAGGTATTGCCGCACTGTTCGAGCGCGTCTAATCTACATCCCGCCATTCAATGCGAATGGCGGGTCCTCTATTTTTCTGTTGTCTTACTGCTGCGACCGGTTTTCGTCTCCTGTTAAGGATGCTCAGACGTGCGCATCACCGCTGTCGCCATTTAAAGAGTCGAGGTTTCACAATGTATCAAGGTCAGGCGTTGTGCCTAAATAAACTGGATGCGGGGTTGGTTGAGCTAACACTGGATCTGCAAGGTTCTTCCGTTAATAAACTCAATCAACACACTCTCGTAGAACTCGCCGAGGCGGTGACTCTTCTGCGTAAAGCCGATATCAACGGTTTGCTAATACGCAGCGCCAAACCTGCTTTTGTGGTCGGTGCCGATATCACTGAGTTCGTTGAGAACTTTAACCTATCGAATGAGCAACTAGCTACGTGGGTTGGCCGTACTAATCAGCTGTTCTGTGAACTGGAAAACCTTCCCTATCCAACGGTAGCTGCCATTAATGGTTTGGCGCTCGGCGGTGGTTTTGAATTGGCGCTGTCGGCGGATTTTCGGATTATGGCGGATAACGCCAAGATCGGTTTCCCCGAGGTTAATCTTGGCCTGTGCCCAGGGTGGGGCGGCACGGTACGTTTGAGTCGTTTGATCGGTGCCACCGATGCGCTGGAGTGGGCCGTTCGCGGACGTCCACAACCGGCGGCTAAAGCACTCGCGGCGGGTGCCGTGGATCAAGTGGTCGCGGCAGACGAGCTACCAGTCGCGGCGTTGGCGCTGCTACAGCAAGCAGTCAGGGGTGACGTCTGTTACACCAGTAACAGTGCCCGTAAGGTAAATGAGCGCACTGAAGCACTCGATCTTGCCCAGCTGAAACAGCAGTTTAGTCGTGACCTGCGTCCGGGATTCCCAGCCGCCGAGATGATTATTGATGCGATCAGCCAGCATGTGAGTCTGCCGTTTGAGGCGGCTCTGAAGGTTGAGACCGGCTGTTTTGTTGCACTCGCCAAAAGTGATGCAACCCAGAGTCTGGTAAGATTATTCCTCAACACGACCCAGCTTAAAAAGCAGGCAAGTACTTGGGTTAAACAAGCCCGCCCCGTGACTCAGAGCGCGGTCTTAGGTGCCGGTATTATGGGCGGAGGCGTCGCCTACCAATCAGCCTCCACCGGCACGCCGATTATCATGAAAGATATCAATGAAGAGGCGTTAACCCTAGGCATCAATACCGCCACCCAATTGCTCGATAAGCAATTAGAAAAGGGCCGCCTGGATGAGGCAGGTAAAGCAAAGGTACTTGGCGCTATCACGCCGACGCTGGAGTATACGCGTTTCAACGGTGTCGATTTGGTGGTGGAAGCGGTGGTTGAAAACCCTAAGGTGAAAGCGGCGGTGTTGGCGGATGTCGAGCAGCATGTGCCCGATCACGCGGTGCTGGCATCGAATACCTCGACTATTTCCATTGATCTGCTGGCTGAAAGTGTTCAGCGTCCCGAGCAGTTCTGCGGTATGCACTTTTTCAACCCGGTACACCAGATGCCATTGGTTGAAGTGATTCGTGGCAGTAAAACCAATGATGCAACGATTGCGACCACGGTTGCCTATGCCACATCGATGGGCAAAACGCCGATTGTCGTGAATGACTGCCCTGGCTTTTTGGTCAACCGAATTCTGTTTCCCTATTACAATGGTTTTAACCGTCTGTTGAAGCAGGGCGTTGATTTCCGCCGTATCGATAAGGTGATGGAGCAGTTTGGCTGGCCTATGGGGCCTGCTTATCTGGCCGATGTGATCGGTATCGATACCATGGTGCACGCCGATGCCGTGATGCAACAAGGTTTCCCTGAGCGTATGCGCCATAACGGCAGCGTGATCATGGAACTGCTGCTGGCGGATGATTGCTTAGGGCAAAAAAATGGTAAAGGTTTCTATCAATATGGCGTTGATGACAGTGGTCGCCGCTATAAAGAGGCGTCAGGCCCGGTGATGGAATTGATCGCCGCAGAGGTCACCGACAAGATAGAAGTAACCGATCAAGAGATCATCGATCGGCTGATGATCCCGTTATGTACAGAAGCGATGCGTTGCCTCGAAGATGGCATTGTCGAAACGCCGGCAGAGGTGGATATGGGCTTGATTCTGGGACTGGGTTTCCCGCGTTTCCGCGGTGGGCCTCTGCGTTATATCGATACCCTTGGGTTGGATCAGTTTGCCGCCATCGTCAAACAGCACCAAGCACAAGGCCCGCTGTATCAGCTCACTGACGGTTTTATTCGCCGCCAAGAGGCAGGGGAGAAGTATTTCGCCTGATCGGCGTTGTGATAACGGATGATTAAACGAAAAAGGCCGATGCGTTGAACATCGGCCTTTTTACTTTGAGTGATATGTCGTTTGTCAGTTTTATTAATCAGGAGTTCGGCTCAGACACTACAGACTGGCTTCTCTATTTAAGGCATCTGATGCCCACTGATTTATGCTTTGCCCTTTTAGCTCGGCGGCTGTGGCGACGGCAGCGTGAATTTCCGGACTCATACGTAGCATGAGTTTACCGGAATAAGGCTTCTGAGGTGCTTTCCCGACGGCACGACATGTTTCGAGGTAATCCGTAACGGCGTCTTCAAATGCCGCTTTCAACTCAGAAACCGTCTCACCATGAAAGCCGATCACGTCTTTTATGCCGGCAATATGACCGATAAAACACTCATCTTCTGAGCTGAATTCTATTCGAGCAGCATAGCCCTGATATAGCATTGAATTACTCATGGCTCTACTCCTAGTTGTTTGATAGAAATCCGTAAGGTCTTCAATCGTGTGTGGGGAGGGTTAAAGCCCTCAGCTATCCGGTTATAACGGGCCTTGCAGGTTAAATAAGATTCCATCGTTATCAATTGGAATAAACTCTGCTGTATAAAATTTTGTGGTTGTATATTTAAGTTCTACCAATACGCCTTCAACTTGGGGATAAGCATTCAAAAACTTCTCCAGCTTATCTCTTACCTGACCATCAAAGATATAAATCGACTCAAGTCCGTAATCGGATTCTTGATAGAGTCGATCTACATCATCTTTTTGGTTAGAGTTACATGGTTTTAGCGTGGTGCGGAATATAGCTTTATTTCCAGTCAGCTCTATTTCCGTATTTTCACCATTGACAGAATCCGTACCAAATCTATTATTCAGCTCTATTGAAGTTGTCTCTGCTCTCAAACTTCTGATCATAGGTAGAATCCTTATTTAGTTATAACGCCGAACAAAGCGGCGCACCTCACACGTCACGCCTTCCGTGATTTATTAAGCATCTGAACCTCTTACTCGAGCTTCTTTCTTTGCAGCTCGAGAATTTCATCGTGTACGGGCTGTACTCTCGTGTACCAACGATAAAACCCAAAGCATGAAGAATAAAAGCCGATTTAAAAAATAACGGACAGTAGCCTTTTTCCATATTTTCGATCGTCTACCGCTAGCTTTACTTGTCGATCTAGTAGGTTTTTTCGTTCGTCTATTAGCGGATCTTCACTACTTTTAAAGTCATAGTATTCTTTAGCGCTATCGAAAATTATCTGGTTTGCTGTCTTGCTATTTATGAACATTAAAGTGAGGCTGACCACCATCATAGCCAAGCCAAAGGTGGCGTAAAACTTGTAAATGTTGTCTGTCGGGATTGGAATTCTTGTATTCATAAATATTATTAACGCGGTAGCCCTGCGAAGCGGCGAGTGAAGGGGCCTTCGGCCCGGAGCAAACTAGGTTTTTTTTGTTCAATAAGCGCTGTAACTCTATTTAAAACGATAATCGACGCATGATGTGCGTCCAAGGCGTCTCCTCGTGAAACGCTTTCTTCTCCGTATCGGACACCAGTCGAGCACAACTGGTTTTTGAAGATCATAGCTTCGATGTGTAGCCTTGTTAAATGTTTTTAGCCAAAAAGCTTACCAAAAAGTGAGAAACCGAGCTTTGACTTAACTTTACTAGCAGAATACCCCGCTTCTTGCTGAGTAAACCATTTTCCTGTCTTGAGACCTAGTTTCTTTAATTTTGTTCTAATTTCCTTTTCCCTGTCTGAATTTACGACCTTATTGACCAGTAGGACAGCAGAAGAACGCCGCCCCATTTCCTGACCATGAGGTTTCTCCGTAAAAAACATCACAAAGCCGCTTTTGCCGGAATCGAGTTCATCTTGGTAAGCAATCACAAATCTCTTTGAATTCACTATATTCCCTCCTGACAGTTTACAGCCAGTTATGGATATCGTTCCAGCTACTGTCATTCTGGAAACCCGATAGATCAAAGTCATTTTTATAATATTTCAGCAGGTTAGCGAGCATTGAGAGAGGTGTTTTACAGAATCATCCTGTCTGTAGGGGCTGCGTCCTTGCCATCAATTTGTCTCAATCATAATACCCAGATGCCGGTAAATCAAAGCGCTAACACAATAAATTCATTGTTGTGAGTATGGTCTTATCCTTGAACCTGAACGACGCTGTGAAGTTCAGCGTCATTAGCTTAACATCTCACCCAGCTGCTTAAGCGCTTTGAGGCGCCGCTCATCCCAGGGGTGGGCAAAGCTGATACGTAGGCAATGAGTAAACTGACCCGAGACGGAAAACAGTGGGCCGGGGGTTATCACCACGCCTTGCTGTAATGCTTGAGGGTAGAGCTTTAAGGTATCGATATGCTCGGCCAGTTCGACCCACACCGCTAGGCCGCCTTGGGGTAGGCTGACGCGGATATCGCCGGGCCAAGTCTGCAGTTGAGCGATAAGCTGGTCGCGCCGTTCGTGCAATTCATGGCGCTGACGGCGCAGGTGGGTGGCAAAGCTGCCATCGGCCATAAACTCCGCGACCCCTTGCTGTAGGTAACGGCTACTGGCTAACTGAGTGACCAGCTTTAAACAGATGATCTGTGTATGCCAGCGGGCACCGGCGATCCAACCTAAGCGTAGATCTCGAGACAGGCTTTTCGAAAACGAGCTGCAGAGCATGACGCGATTATGGCGATCGAGCGCCTTGAGTGGATCGGGGACAACACCGAAGGCGGTATCGGCATAAATATCATCTTCAATAATGGCGAGATCATAGCTTTCCGCCAAATCCAGCAGCCGGTGTTGGGAAGCCTCCGGCATTAAACTGCCACCGGGAGTCGAGAAGGCCGGTGAAACAATGCAGGCTTTCACCGGCCAGCGTTCCAAGACCTCCTCAAATGCATCCATATCCATCCCTTGGGCGAGGGTGGCGGGCACCTCTATCACTTGCAGTTCTAGCTGTTCCAGTAGTTGTAACACACCATAGAAGCCCGGAGATTCAACCGCCACCACATCGCCTCTCTTACAGCTAGCCATGAGTGCCAGAAACAGAGCGTGCTGACAACCGGAGGTGATACATAGCTGATCGGTATCGACCTGCCAGCCTCGACGGGCTACATGCAGTGCCAGTTGTTGCCGTAACGCGAGATTACCCTCGGGGTCGTCATAGTATTGATAATCTTCACCTTGCTGGCGGCGTAACGCCCGTGCTATCGAACGGTTAAGGGTGACGATACTGGCTGGGAGCTCACCACCGTGCAGGTCCGGCAGCAGATCAAAAGCGGCGCTGCGCCGCATGATATCCAACAATAATTCACTGACTGTTGCGGGACGGGGTGGGTCAATACGTGACCGGCTAATAGGTTCGGCGACAGGACTGCGTAGGGCGACAAAATAACCCGCTTTGGGGCGGGCTTCGAGTAATCCTTGGGCTTCCAGTCGCTGCAGGGCATGTTGCACCGTCGCTTTCGATAAGTCGTGCTGTTTACACAGCTCCCGAATGGAAGGTAGCCGATCGCCGGTACGCCAGCGCTGTGCCTTTATACCTTCGGATAGCCAGTTTTCGAGTTGCTGATATAAATAATCTGATGACATGGCGGCTCTTATTGCTGACGTTAACTGTACCTATTATATATCTTTTTTTTATGCCTGTTCCTATCGCTATTGTAACCCTAATCTACGTGCATCAAAAATTGAATAGATCAACAGCATGCAAAAAATTCCTCTACGGCAAGTACCTATCGCTGCCTCTGTCACTCCATTTGCTAAAGATGGCAAGTTTCATGTGCGCCTCACCGAAGGGCGTTTTCAAAACCTGAGACGTTTAACCACCTGGCCATTGATCGCCCTGTTTTTTGGCTTGGTTTGGGTTCAGATTGATGGTCAGCCGATTCTGTTTTTCTCCTTTGAGCAACGCAAGATCACCCTGTTTGGCAGCGCGCTGTCGTGGCATGATCTACCTTTATTGGCGGGTGTGATGATTGCGGGAGCGACTCTGCTGTTCTTTATGGCGGTGGCATGGGGGCGTATCTGGTGCGGTTTTGCCTGCCCACAAAGCATCTGGACCTGGTTGTTTATCCGTATTGAAACCCTGACGGAAGGACGGGCCAACAACCGAGCTAAAACGGAAGGGCAGCCATTAAGAGGTGTGCGGCTATTGCGCCGAATCACTAAGCACCTGCTGTGGATACTGTTGTCGTTGCTGACAGCGGCGACCTTTACCGGTTATTTCGTGCCTATTCGAGAGATCGCCACGGATGCCCTGCAGTTGCAGATGTCACTATCCATGTTCGGCTGGTTGGCGATTATGGCGGCTTTAACCTATGCCAATGCGGGCCTTGTGCGGGAAAAAATCTGCCTGCATGCCTGTCCTTATGCCCGCTTTCAGAGTGTTATGTTTGATAGGGACACATTGACCGTTAGTTATGATGCTCAACGGGGAGAGCCACGCGCCAATCATCGAACTAGCAATGATAATAGTGGTGACTGTGTCGATTGTGGTATCTGTGTGCAGGTGTGTCCTACCGGTATTGATATCCGTGATGGCTTGCAAGCGGCTTGTATCGATTGCGCAGCCTGTATCGATGCCTGTGATACGGTGATGGATAAACTGCAACGGCCCCGTGGATTGATTCGTTTTGCCTCAGAACAGCAACTGATCGGTAAGTCGTCACCCTTTTTGCGCCCCCGACTGGCTGGTTATGCGGCGATAATGCTCTGTGCCTTTGGCGTGGTCGCCTATGGTTTTACCGAGACGAAAGGGCTGCTTGTTGAGATCCGTCGCGATCGAACTAATCTGGTGACCCAGCTTGATCAGAACACCGTGTGCAATCTTTATCGGATAAAAGTAGAAGGTTTTGCGAAAGAGCAGACGCTGGTTAAAGTCTCTCTGACTCAACATGAGCAGTATCAGTTGCATGGCCCAGCCGAGATCGACCTGAGGGAGAGTAATTCGGTTTGGTTGCCGTTCCGTATCTGCGGCAGTCACCTTGGTGCACAGAATGCTGCCGTGGAGTTTGTCTTCAATGGCAATGGTATTCAAACCTCTAAGGCGACCACCTTCTTGACGCGGCTGATGTAATCAGACTGATGTAATTAACGTATAATGCGGCGGTTTTTATAATCTGGGGTACACTAGCGCGATGACGACTCAACAACCGATACTTTACTCCTTCCGCCGCTGCCCCTATGCGATACGCGCCCGGTTAGCGATTGCTGGTAGTGGCCAATCCGTGACACTGCGTGAGGTGGTGCTAAAAGACAAACCCGCGGCCATGTTGCAGGCATCATCTAAGGCCACTGTGCCGGTGTTAGTGCTGCCCGAGGGTAGGGTGATCGACGAAAGCCGCGATATTATGCGCTGGGCGCTGCGCCAGAGTGATCCACATAACTGGCTGTGTGCCGATGACCCGGATCAACTGTGGCAGAACGAAGGGTTGATTCAAGAGAACGATGCTGTTTTTAAGCAGCATCTCGATCGCTACAAATACTTTGAGCGTTACCCTGGCCATTCTCAAGACTATTATCGCCAGCAGTGTGAAGTCACGCTGGGACGATTAGAGCGGCAGCTGCAGCAGTCGGCGTTTTTAACCGGTGAACATTGCCGTCTTGCCGATATCGCGATCTTTCCTTTTATCCGTCAGTTTGCTCATGTGGATCGTGACTGGTTTTATAGCGCGCCTTATCCCGACCTACAGCGCTGGCTGGATTATCATTTAACATCACCGTTATTCTTATCGGTCATGAAAAAATATCCTCGCTGGGAAGAGGGTGATGCGGTCATTAGCTTTCCAGAGTAATGCTATAATTTAAACCGTTTTCTGGACTTTTAAGCGCCGTTTATTCGGCGTTTTTTTTATTGTAAATCACCTCAGTTGTTAGCTTACGCCTGACGCAATCAATAGCGGTCAGGTACTCGTTTTAAGGGCTCGGCTAAACATCCATAAAAGCCAAATTTAAGGCCTAGATAGAGGCGGCTTTAACAACTCGATTAACGGCTGGCTTTGATGCCAATACTAACTCATATCAGACTAAATAATCACCGTTTTAGGTGCCTTTCTATATGCCTTTTTATGTGTCTATCTATCGTTATGATTCCCCGTATAATCAGAGTCTATCGTTTCGTTTTTCGGTCTTAATAGATCAAAAGAGACGGGTGCTATGGCTTTAAAATCTGCCATTCAGTCGCCGATCCTCATGGCTTTTTATTCAGTGTTTAACATCGATTTAATGCTTAAAAATACTACAACTTGCATTAATATAGTTATTTAAATAATTGTTATATAAGCAATAAGATCCCAATCAATATTGTCGACAATTATTATTAGGCTTTTACGATCGGTAGTTGATCCCATCGGGTAGTGTAAGCTGGTGAGAGGCGATTGCGTTGCATCTGCCAGCCGGTTGTTAGCATCTCTGAAGCGAAGCGTACCTGACCTCGGCCGCTCTGATTGATCTGGTCTACCGCTTGCATCAGTCGCGTCGCGGCGGGTGATGCGGACGCTTCAAATAGTGATGGTTGAAAGTGACCCGGCGAGTATAGATCGGACAGCATAATACCCGCTTTCATATAGCGGCAATTAGGTTTCCAGAGTGCTTGTAATAACGTCTGTGCTACGGCATTCAACTGGCGTGAATCATCACTGGGAACATGGAGCATACGGCTGGCACTATTACTGTAAAAAACCTCTTGGGATGCATGGGGGTTGGTGCGAATAAAAACTGTCACCACGCGGGCCAATGCCGATTGTTGGCGAAGTTTTTCTGCCGCTCGGCAGCAGTATTGGGCGATGGCTGAACGCATCGATGGCAGAGCGGTAATCCGCTGAGCAAATGAGCGACTGCAGAGAATTTGCTGGCGAGGTGGTGGGCACTCTTCTAACGCCATGCAAGGCTGGCCATTCAGTTCACGTACCGTGCGCTCTAAAGTGATCGAATAATGGCTGCGAATCCAAGCCAGATCGCAGTCTGCTAATGCCTGTGCTGAGCGAATACCCTGTTCCTCTAATCGCCGAGTAAGTCGACGACCCACTCCCCAAACTTCCTGTATCGGCATCAGGGCCAACAATCGACGCTGTCGTAAAGGATCGGTCAGATCAACCACACCCGCTGTTGCGGCGTACTGCTTAGCGGCATGATTGGCCAGCTTGGCTAGAGTTTTGGTGGGAGCGATGCCCACGGACACATGGATGCCGGTATGCTGATAAACCCGCTGCTTAAGTTGCTGCCCATATTCGGCTAATGAAAAATGGGGGTCGAGGCCGCTTAAATCCAGAAAGGCCTCATCGATGGAATAAACCTCAATGGCCGGTGCCTGCTGTTCAAGCACGGTCATCACTCGGGCGGAAATATCGCCATACAACGCATAGTTAGATGAAAACACCGCGATATTTTCTCGGTCGATCTGCTCCTTAACCTGATACAGCGGCACCGCCATCTTGATGCCTAAGCGCTTAGCCTCGGCGCTGCGGGCGACGATACAGCCATCATTGTTGGATAACACCACGATAGGGCGGCCCGCTAAATCAGGCCGAAACAGCCGCTCGCAGCTAGCATAAAAATTATTACAGTCCACCAGCGCAAACATCGATTAGCCCCGTTGACGCACGGAATGAATCACCGTGGTGACGACACCAAATAGCTCCAGCGTGCTATCTGGGCCAAATTCGATTGGCGCATAGGTTGGATTATGTGCCAACAACTGCAGGGTCGGGCGGGTAGATAGCTCTTTAACCGTAAACTCGCCATTAACACAGGCGATGACAATATCCCCATTGACCGCTTTGAGTGAACGATCGACCACCAGCACATCACGGGAGAAGATGCCGACCCCTTCCATAGAGTCCCCCTCGGCACGCACAAAATAGGTGGCGGCAGGGTGTTTAATGCAAAGGTCATTTAGGTCTAGAGTGCGTTCAATATAATCCTGTGCGGGTGAGGGAAAGCCTGCTGGCACAGAATTCATAAATAGAGGCAGCATGGCTGATGTAGTCGAGCGCATATAGCGCCCTAAAAATGAAATATGCATAACCCGAGCAGACCTTTTCAATTCACAAATGACTGTATATATAAACAGTATATTAAGGGCGAAGGCTGCTCGAGTAAAGACAAACTATTTTGTATTATTAGTACAAAATACATATTATGTTTTATTTTATGATTAAGGCTTAGCTTTAACTGAGTTAACAAGATGTACATGAATCACAGCGATTGTAGGCTTAGCGAAGAGGGCTCTAAATTTTAAAGCAGGTATCAAGTTGGCGTTCAGTCAGGTGTTTTAATCGAGATTTTAATAGCGGTTTTAAGCCAATGTTTGAAGGCAGCTTTTGAAGGCAGCTGTTCCATTGAAGTGTTCAAGATAGTCTTTGACCATAGCCATCAATTTCAGACAGGCGAGGGCTTTTTTCACTCTTTATTCATACTCTTTACTTGTATCAAAAGCATCGCCATTTTGATTCTTAGACCTTATAGGACGAGGGTTGATATAGGGCTTCATACTGGGCAATAAAAGACAGGAGGCATACAGGAAAAAACGGAGAAAAGCCCTATAAACTAAAACTATTAAATATTAACCTATTTTATGACAAGTGATATTTAACTGTTTGTTTTTAAATGAAATTTAATTAATTATATCGGTAATAAAAAACTGAGATTTTTAAGAATTCCGTATAGTTAAATCCACCTACTGCCTCTGCATGTCTGACGAGGGTTTACTGCATTTAAGGTATTAATTGCTTCGCTATACGAAGGTTTTTGCTCGCTATTTTTAGCCGGATTTTCTGCTCAGCCTTTCCAGAAGATAGGAGAGAATAATACCACGACGGTAAGTAACTCTAAACGCCCTAGAATCATCGTAAACGCCAGAATCCATTTAGCTAAATCCGGCAGTGGCGCAAAGCTGCCTGAGGGACCAATGATGTCGCCTAAGCCTGGACCCACATTGGTCAGTGCGGTGGCTGCGCCGGTAAAGCTGGTGACAAAATCTACGCCGATCGCTGTGAGCATTAATGTGGCAACGGCGAGGGTGAGAAAAAAGATAAACGAAAAAGCGATCGCCGATACAATAATATCATCATGCACGAGCTTGCCATTGTAATGGATGGCAAAGACGCCTCGAGGGTGTACCAGCTTGCGAAACTGATCCTGTAGAAATAGAAAGGCTAGCTGGAAACGAAATATCTTCATACCACCGGCGGTGGAACCAGAACAGCCGCCGATAAAGGTGATAATAAAAAATAGTGCGATACTAAACTGCCCCCAGAGGGTGTAGTCCGAGGAAGCATAGCCCGTCGTGGTAATCACCGATGTGACATTAAAGGCCGTATGGGTCAATGCCGCGAAAAAAGGCATATCTCCAGTCAGCATCAATTGGCTTGTTAAAATGGTCACCAATACGGCAACGATCATTAAAAAACCCTTTACCTGCTGATCCGCGAGGCTTTTGAGTGAAGGGTGCAGCAGGAAACGGATAAATAACGTAAACGGCAGGCTACCTAATAGCATAAAGAACACCGACACCCAGAGAACCGAGGCACCAAACCGGCCCATGGATTGGTCATTGGTGGCATAGCCTCCGGTAGACACGGTAGTGAAGGCGTGATTGATCGCATCGAACACGGTCATCCCCACGAACCAGTAACTACTGGCACAGAGCAGGGTAAGCAGTAGATAGCTGAGCAGCAATGTTCTGGCTAGTTCATGAAAACGGGGTAGCGATTTATCGGCCCAATCGGATGATTCTGTCTGGAACAAACGCATCCCACCAATCCGCAAAAAGGGCAAGATGGTCACCGCCATACCGATAACCCCAAGCCCACCCAGCCATTGCAATAAGGACCGCCATAAAAGCAAGCTTCTGGGTAGGTCCTGTAAGCCGCTGATTACGGTGGAGCCGGTCGTGGTAATACCCGAGACCGATTCAAACACGGCATCAGTGAGTGATAGTGGGTGGTGGCAGAGCATTAAAGGCAACGCCCCTAAAAAAGACATTAACATCCAGCTACAACTGGTCAGCAAATAGAGTTGTCGAGAGGTAAGGGTAAACCGTGGCGCTTTAAACAGAATAACCAAGATAATGCCGAGCAGCACACTAAGCCCAGAAGAGGCAAGAAAGGGGATAAATTCTGGATCATTGTAGATAAACCCATATCCAGCGGGAATGAGCATCAATCCTGCCATAATCCATGTCAATATCCCGCAGACATAGAGCACTGGCCGAAACAGCTTAAGCATTGTCAGGCACCTTAATTACACAGCCTTTAATTATCCTCCTTAGTGATAAAAAATCGACACTCAAAGGAGAATTTCAGGTGGAAGGGGTTAATTAATTAGCTGGAGTCAAAAGACGTGGAATGGAAGGCGCCGAAACAGTGCATTTAGCGAACTGTATCGGCGCGATGGTTCATTTAGCGTGCAGTGGCGTTGTTATAGCTTCGCTTTGATCAACTCTTTCAGCTCTTGTATTTCAAGGTGCAGGGATTCAATGGTGGGCGTGCCATCGGTCAGTGCTTGTTCCCGAGCTTCTTGGGCATGTTCACCCTCCATCACACTTACAACGATACCGATCACCATATTCAAGAAAGCAAAGGTCGTGAGGAAAATAAAGCTGAGATAGAAGATCCAGCTAAAGGGGTACACGCCCATCGTTTCATACATTACGTCGGTCCAGTCTTCAAATGTCATCACCCGGAACAGCGTTAGCATGGCGATACTAATATCCCCCCAAAGCACCTCGTTGATCTCGCCAAAGAAAGAGGCCCCTACGGCGGCATAAATATAGAAAATAATAAACATCAGCAGGATGACATAGCCCAGTTGCGGCAACGCTTTAATCAGCGAGTTCAGCAATAAGCGTAATTCGGGAATAATAGAGACCATCCGTAGCACTCTGAAGATACGGATCAGACGGCCAATCAAAGCCATTTCGCTGTCTTCAACGGGAATAAGGCTGATCACGACGATCAGCGTATCAAACACATTCCAACCATTTAGGAAAAATCGTTTTTTCTCCGGCTCACCAATAAACCGAACCGAAACCTCAAGCAGGAAGAATAGCGTGATAGCGGTATCCATCCAGCCGATCAGAGTGAGAACATCTGCGGGGATATCATAGGTTTTAGCGCCGATAACCAGGGCTGAAAAGAGAATAATAGAGACAACAAAAAGCTCGAAAGCGCGGTTGTTGCGCAGTTTGAAGAATGCTGTCTGAAGTTTTATGTAATTCATAACCTGCCGATTCAGATTGATCAAAAATGAAGGCAACTTTACTGTGCTTTGAAAGAAATGTGTACTAGCAATGCCGCTCTCGTTCATAAGTTTGTCATAAGATAATCCCAACATAGGCTATATTGGTTTTATCGCCCTATGCTGGGTATCAATATAAGGAGTTTATATGCGCTCAAATAATGACAGTAAGCAGTTTTCTGACGTTGCCATTCCTCAGGAGGCCTTCGATTGGTATGACGAATATGCTCATGGTGATATCGATCGACGCACCTTTCTTAAACGACTAGCGACATTGGGGGTTGTAGGGCTAAGCCTTAGCGCGGTGTCAGGTGCGCTCATTCCCAATTATGCGTTGGCGGAGCAGGTGTCATTTAACGATGCCGACATCAAGGCAAACTATGTCGAGTTTGACTCTCCAGAGGGCTATGGCAAAGGTCGTGGTTATCTCGTGGGGCCAACGGGTGTCAGTGCTGAAAAACCGGCGCCGGCGGTTTTGGTGGCCCATGAGAACCGTGGTTTAAATCCCTATATTGAAGATGTTGCTCGGCGTTTAGCGAAAGCCGGTTATGTCGCCTTTGCCCCTGATGCGCTATATTCCCTCGGTGGTTATCCAGGTAATGATGACGAGGGGCGGGCGATGCAGAAAACCTTGGATCGCAGCAAAATAGAAGCGGACTTTGCAGCGGCAGCGCAAATGCTGACCACTCATGAATTGACGACCGATAAACTTGGCATGGTTGGGTTTTGTTTTGGTGGTTATCTGACGAATCAGCTAGCCGCTATGCTGCCTGAAACGATTAATGCGGCGGTGCCATATTACGGCACACCACCGCAAATGCCTGCGGCTAATATCAAGGCACCATTGCAGCTACATTTTGCAGGGTTGGACAAGCGGGTAAATGGTTATTGGCCAGAGTATGAAGTGGCTTTAAAAGCGGCGCATATTGATTACAGTGCCTTTATCTACCCCTATGTTAATCATGGATTTCATAACGACTCTACTGGCCGTTATGATGAAGAAAGTGCCGAACTGGCTTGGCAGAGAACACTGACCTTCTTTAAGCGACATCTCAGCTAAAAAAGAAAAGCCGCTAATGAATATGCGGCTTTTCTTTGATTGAAGCGAGACGTTGTGATGACCAGTTCTGTGATGAGCGATAACAGGTAATCTCGCCAAACGAATGAGCATTACTCTTGGCTAGACTGTTCGATCAGGTCGGCATAGAGCTCATCAAAGTCTTTAAAGACCGAATCGTTATGCTTACAGCAGCGAATCGTGCCGCTTTTAATGTCGTAAATCCAGCCATGTACCTCTAGTTTATTGGTCGCCAGCTTAGCCGCGACGGCAGGGTGAGTACGAATATGCTGCACCTGCTGTAAGACGTTTTCCTCAATAGCCTCATTAAGGTGTTCAACACCTACCGCGTGATCGTGAGGGATATCATAGCGTTCACGAACGATCTCCATCGCCGAGCGACAATGTCCTAGCCACTCTTTAACGTGGGGTAAGCCCCGCAGCGCGCTGATATCCAGTGCGCCTCTAATGGCACCACAATCAGTATGACCACAGATAATAATGTGGCGCACACCCAATACCGCCACGGCGTATTCAATTGACGCGGTCATGCCGCCGGTCTCATTACTGTGGGGTGGGATAATATTGCCCGCGTTGCGGCAAATAAACAGGTCACCCGGGGAGGTGCCGGTTAAAAGGTTAGGATCGATGCGTGAATCAGAACAGGTAGCGAACAGAATTTCTGGGTTCTGACCATCGGCCAGTGTGCCAAAAAGATCTTTGTGTTCTGGATAAACGTTCTGGCGGAAATTAAGCACGCCTTTTATTATTTTTTCCACGGCCGTTATTCTCTGTATCGGGTGTTAAGTAGGAGCTACAGTATCCGGTTATGGGCGTTCAACACACCCATAACCTTGACTTATGCAGGCTTTGTTAATGTTACGTTAGCTTACTCGATTTCAGCCAGTACTTCGCCAGGAATAACACGATCACCCTTGGCAACGTAAATCGCTTTTACCGTACCGGCGATGTTGGCATGAATCTCCATCTCCATTTTCATCGCTTCCGCCACCAAGATCGGTTGGCCCGCTTCAACAACATCGCCTTCGCTGACCAGTACCTCGAAGATATTACCCGGCATAGCGGTGGTAACATGGCCCGGTTCACTGGCTTTTTTACGGGTATTGCTGCCTTCGATAATAAATTCGTTTTGTGGCTGGAAGATAACTTCTTCTGGTACCCCGTCCAGCGACATATAGATTTTACGCTTGCCGCTACCGAACTCACCTACACCGGTTACCGCAATATCATAGGCCTCGCCATGCACCTCAATCTTAAACTCAGATGCACTCGCTTGGCCTAATTTCAAGCCATTACCGGCATCAAGCGGTAGTAGCTCTTCCGGCTCGAGGGTGCCATCAGCACGCTGTTGCAGAAATTCGCGCCCCAGATCGGGGAACATGGCGAAAGTCAGCACATCCTCTTCTGATTTTGCCAGCTCACCAATCTCTTCACGCAGGTTGTTTAACTCAGGGCTAAGGAGGTCAGCGGGACGACCTACATCAACGCTTTCATTACCGATGGCGCGCTTTTGCAGTTCCGCATTGACCGCTGCTGGCGCTGCACCATAGCCACCTTGAAGATAACGTTTAACTTCGTTAGTGATCGTTTTGTAGCGTTCGCCTGCCAATACATTATAAACCGCTTGAGTGCCGACAATCTGAGAGGTTGGCGTTACCAAGGGTGGGTAGCCAAGATCTTCACGTACTCGAGGTATTTCGGTAAAGACTTCACGAATTCTATCCAGCGCATTTTGCTCTTTTAGTTGATTAGCGAGATTCGACATCATACCGCCAGGCACCTGATTGATCTGCACAGAGACATCTTCGCGGGTAAATTCACTTTCAAACTGATGATACTTTTTACGTACTTCGCGGAAATAGTCGGCAATCTCTGCCAGTAACGGCAGATCCAGCCCTGTGTCGTAGTCGGTACCTTTAAGTGCTGCCACCTGTGTTTCTGTTGCCGGGTGGCTAGTGCCGCTGGCAAAAGAGGAGATGGCTGTATCGATGCGATCCGCACCCGCTTCAATCGCTTTAAGCTGACATAGCGGTGCTAAGCCTGCGGTTGAGTGGCTGTGTACCACGATGGGTAGATCTAATTCGGCTTTTAATGCACTGACTAGGTCGTAGGTGGCGTAAGGCGTAAGCAGGCCGGCCATATCTTTAATCGCAATAGAGTCTGCCCCCATATCACGCATGGCAATGGCTTGTTTTACAAAGAGTTCAGGGGTGTGCACTGGGCTAGTGGTATAACAGATAGTCCCTTGAGCATGTTTGCCCGCTTTTTTAACCGCTTTCATCGCGGTTTCTAGATTACGGATATCATTCAGGGCATCAAAGACACGGAACACATCGATGCCGTTTTGCGCCGCTTTAGCCACAAAGGCTTCAACCACATCATCGGCATAATGGCGATAACCCAATAGATTTTGGCCACGTAGTAACATCTGTAAGCGAGTATTCGGTAAAGCTGCTCGCAGTTGACGCAAACGCTCCCAAGGATCTTCTTTTAAGAAGCGGACGCAGGCATCAAAGGTTGCTCCGCCCCAGGCTTCCAGAGACCAGTAGCCGACTTGATCCAGTTTTTCACAGATAGGCAGCATATCTTCAGTGCGCATACGGGTGGCGATCAATGATTGGTGCGCATCTCGTAAAATCACATCGGTGACTTCAATTTTTTTAGCTTGGCTCACAATATTTTCTCCTACAACGACCTGGGTCGTTGGTTTCAATTCATGTTCTACAACAAAACCGCTTGGCTTGGTTGGCTTACCAGCCCGCGTACGCGGCAATGGCCGCTGCAACCGCAAGGGCCATCTGGCTCGGGTGGCGTTTGTCGGAATAGTTCAATAGTTCCGGGTGATCCGGTACGAAACTGGTATTAAAGTTTGCCGCTTGAAAGTCAGGGTGCTGCAAGATCTGTTGGTAGTAGTTAGCGGTCGTTTTAATGCCGTGCAGACGCATATCATCTAGCGCTCGCTGACCACGGGCGACCACTTCCTCCCAGGTTAACGCCCAGACCACCAATTTAAGACACATGGAGTCGTAATAGGGGGGTATTTCATAACCGGTATAGATGGCGGTATCGACACGAACGCCGGGGCCGCCGGGTGCGTAGTAGTGAGAGATACGGCCAAAGCTGGGCAGAAAATCATTCTTGGGGTCTTCAGCGTTAATTCTGAATTGCAGCGCATAACCGCGATAAGAGATATCCTCTTGGCGATAACTCAGGGGGAATCCTGATGCGATACGCAACTGTTCACGCACAATATCGACGCCGGTAATCTGCTCAGTAATGGTATGTTCCACCTGCACTCGGGTATTCATCTCCATGAAATACACCTGATTACCGGTGAGCAGAAACTCTACAGTACCTGCATTTTCATAACCCACAGCTTCTGCCGCTTTTACCGCTAATCCGCCGATATATTGGCGCTGCTCTGGGGTTAATTGAGGGCTTGGGGCAATTTCGATCAGTTTTTGGTTGCGTCGTTGAATCGAACAGTCCCGTTCATAGAGGTGAATTACGTTGCCTTGGCTGTCGGCTAAAATCTGGACTTCGATGTGGCGTGGGTTGACGATGCACTTTTCCATAAAGACTTCAGCTGAACCAAAGGCTTTCGTTGCTTCGGAAATAACCCGTGGATACTGAAGTTTCAGTTCTTGCGGAGTATCACAGCGACGAATACCTCGACCGCCGCCACCAGAGGTGGCTTTAACCATGACTGGATATCCAATTTCGTCTGCCAAGGCTAAGGCTTCCTCAACATCGGCTAGATTACCGTCAGATCCCGGTGTGATAGGCACTCCAGCTGCACGCATCGAATCACGGGCTTGGGTTTTATCGCCCATGTTATGAATAACAGCGGACTTTGGTCCGATAAAAGCGATGCCTTGCTGTTCGCACAGTCGAGCAAATTCGGCATTTTCGGATAGGAAGCCATAACCTGGGTGAATAGCATCACAGCCGGTTTCGAGCGCTAAGTTAACGATGCATTGTGGATCAAGGTAGCCCGCTAATGGGTCCTCACCGAGTGAATAGGCTTCATCGGCCCGCTTTACATGCAGGGCATAACGATCAGGTTCAGTATAGATCGCCACAGAGCGGATGCCTGATTCGGCGCAAGCGCGGATAATACGTACCGCAATCTCTCCTCGGTTGGCGATCAGTACTTTTTTAATCAGTACTTTATCGGTCATGAAACTCTCCTTTGTCTTATGGAAGGCATGAACCTTTTCCGTAGACTGTTTGCCTTAAGAATATAAACAGAGCTTAGTTAATTTCTTTGATAAGGAGAAATTGATATTTCTTAGTTTATCTATAAGGTATTACTTATAGATAAACACAAAGGAACAAAATAAAGTGCCATTAACCATCAAAAATATCGCCACTCGTCTGACTTTTCGTCAGCTTCAGGTGTTTAAAGCCGTTTATGAACGACAGAGTTACAGTAAGGCAGGAGAGTTGCTGGGGTTGACTCAGCCAGCAGTCAGTAGTCAGATGCGCCAATTGGAGCAAGCGTTAGATCAGCCACTGTTTGAATATGTCGGTAGGCGATTGTTCTGTACTGCAGCAGGTGAGCGATTGTCAGAGAGTATTAACCGGATATTTATCGAACTAGCCGACTTGCAAACCGATCTCGGAGCGCTGAAGGGCAATGTAGCAGGGGAGTTAAAGCTGGTGGCGGTTAATACAGCGCAATATATGGTGCCCTATCTATTGCGCGCTTTTCTCGATCTGCATCCGCATGTCAGTGTACGGGTTAGGGTGGTCAACCGCGCGACTGCGTTACAACGGTTGAATGAAAATAATGATGATCTGGTGATCATGGGTATGGTGCCGATTGATAAGCCGTTGGTGTCACTCCCATTTTTGGACAACGAACTGGTGCCTGTCGTGCCTGATGGACATCCGTTACTGGATCTCAGTCCTGCCGAGCTGAGCCCACAGCTGTTTCTCAATAGTCATTTACTGGTTCGAGAATCGGGTTCAGGTAGTCGATTAGCATTAGAACAGCATTGCCAAGAACGCCGTTTACGTTTTACTCCGAGTATGGAAATTGGCTCTAATGATGCGGTAAAACACGCAGTGATCGCCGGACTCGGTGTCGCGGTACTGCCCAAGCTGAGTATTGGTTCTGAATTGCAACTGGGGCGTTTAAAAATCGTTAATCTAGACGGCTTTCCACTGCGCCGTAGCTTCTGCGTAGTTCACCCTCAGGCGAAGCATCCAACCCCTGCCATGCAGGCTTTCCTCGATTATATTCAGCAAAACATAAAACAGTTTGAGCAGATGTTTATTGGCAATAAAAACAAATAATTAAATCTCTTTATACAAGCAATACATTAAGCTGATTCTGTTAGCGGCAGATAGATAACCGATCAATGATTAAACCGTGTATTGATAGAGAGTCGAGCGAGTGGGGCGTCCGTTGTGTTGCCGTTTTATCTACCCGATATCGGTGCCGCGATTGGATACGGTTGAGCGGTAATCCTGCGCTCGGTTTCAAGTCATTGTAGAATGATTAGCCGAGTGCTTCAGTGCGGCGTCAATACAGCAACCATCGACGTCGATAAAGCGTTATAAACATAGCGAAACTAGCGCCAATTCCTATAGAATAGAACTAAATTGAAACTAAGCTTATAAAATCACTCTAATAGCATGCAGGTAAGCTGACTGATGCGTTAAAGTTATTTACTTCGGCTCTGCTCTGATTAAGACCGCTATAACCGAACAGCGACACAGTTTTTTGTTATTCATCCGGATTAGTTAATACACTCATATGATTAAATACGTATTTATTGTACTCGTACTCTGCTTACAGAGCCCATGGGCTGCCGCCGCCGTTGATTGGTTTAAAGATGAAAGCGGTAGAACCAAGTGGCAACACCTCGCGAATTTCAGTAGCGCAAGCCTGATTATCATTCTATCAATCACCGCCATCTACCTGTTGATCTATAGCCGCCGAGCACATCGGGCGAACCGCGAGTTAACAACGATTAAAAATGAGTTAGAACAACGGGTCAAAGAGCGCACCGCGGCCGTTGAAGAGTCGAACCGTAAGTTAATACAAAGCAATCAGTTGTTAGAATCCGAAGTAGCGCAACACGTTATCACAGCGAATCAATTGCGTAGCTCTGAGTTGTATGTCAAAGATATTCTCACCTCTATGCCGCTGATGCTGGTGGGGTTGAATAAAGATGGGCAGGTGACTCAGTGGAATAAACGGGTAGAAGAGCTGTCCGGCGTACCGTCAGAGAAAGCGCTCGGCAAGACACTGTGGGAAGCCTATCCCACCATGACGATTGTCCCTGAACATATTCAGCAGGCGATCGAACAGAACAAAATTATCCACTTAAAACAGAGTTTACGTAGTCTGTCCCACTTCGATATAACGATCTACCCGCTGCAAGGCCCAGAGCCCGGTGTTGTTATTCTGGTGGATGATGTCTCGAAAGAAACAACTGCAGAAAACCTGCTAATCCACAATGATAAAATGTCATTTATGGGTGAGCTGGCGTCATCGATGGCCCACGATATTAATATTCCACTGCAAGCCATTCTGATGGACCTAAAACGGTTTAAAAACATCATGGCTGACAGTCAGAAGGCTGGTGATAAAACACCGCTGTTAGAGTCAATCTATAGCGATATGTCCGACAAAGGGGATCAGGTTGCTAAGATCATTCACAACCTGCTGACCTTTGCCCGTAATCGCAATAGCGAAAAGCAGATGGCTGATATCGTTGATGTGATGGAGCATACCGTTAACCTAGGTAAAGAGGTGATCTCGGTATCGGATGGACTGATGTTTAATCAGGTAAAGCTCGAGTGGCAGGTTGAGAAAGGCTTACCGCAAGTGCCCTGTTATATCACCGAGCTACAACAGGTATTTCTCAGTCTGTTTCGGCATGCTTGTGCAGCCTTGCAGAAAAAGATTGGCACTGAAGGCTTTGAGCCGACTATCAAGATTATTCTGTCAGAGAGCTATGACAATATGTGGATTAAGATCCAGCATAATGGTGTCGGTCTGACCAGCGAAGAGCAGATGAGTCTGTTTGAACCGTTTTTCAGTAACACTCAACCTGCTGAAGATTTTGATACTGGAGAGCACTTGTCGTTCTCATATTACATCATCACTGAGCAGCACCAGGGGCATATGGCCGTGACTTCTGACCCAGCCGTAGGGTCAACCTTTCATATGCAGATCCCAATTACCCGCTGATCACCTTAGATCAATGGCAATTCAGGGAGATGACCACTTATGCAGCAACAGTCAGGGACATTAGCGGTCTGGAAAAATGACAAAGGCTATGGCTTTATCAAGCGTAAAGATGGCCCTGATGTGTTTGTGCATATCCGTGACTTCGGGCGAATCTCTCGCCAACCTCATGTTGGCGATATCATCCACTTTCAACCAATGCAAGATAGCCAAGGGCGTTTTCGAGCGGCTGATGTTCGGATAGAAGGGCTTGGGCAAGCCGCTAATCCAGCGAGCAAAACAACAAGACCTGCGGCAAATAAACACAGCCAAACAGCACTGCGCCAGCAACGGCCAAGAAAGTTAACACTCAAACTGATCGTGGCGCTGGTCATTGTCGCGGGACTGCTATCGACGGCCTATCAATCACTACCGCATAATGTATCGACCGGTTTCGCCCCAAAGACTCAGCCCAGCGACAGCATTATTCAGCAGGCTTATCACAATCAGCAAAGTAATTTACAGGTTCGTGGTACCGGTATTGTCAGCAAAACATTGTCAGATGACCGACAGGGCAGCCAACATCAGCGGTTTATCCTTAGATTGCCCTCGGGTATTACCGTGCTCGTCGCCCATAATATCGATTTAGCACCACGGATAAACGGGCTGCAAGCAGGTGATAGCGTTAGTTTTAACGGTGAATATGAATGGAATAAACAAGGCGGTGTGATCCATTGGACCCACCATGATCCTTCAGGGCGGCATATCGACGGATGGCTCGAACACCGAGGACAGCGATATCGTTGAGAGCAAGGTCATTGGCAGCAACCGTTAATTGAAACGGCCTCTCGTTTTTGTCGGGATGTTGAATATCTAACCGATATTCAACAGGATGATACGGTGACCTCTGCTGTCAAATGGCGTGAAGGCAACCATAACGACAATGTAGCGGTCAGTCACAAAGGGAAATAGAGATGTCCTTAGATAAGCGTTTAGATAAATTAAGAGGCATGCTGGTTGGGTTAGCTGTGGGGGACGCTCTCGGCGCCGCTGTTGAATTCATGCCACGGGGTTCTTTTGAACCGATTGAAGGGTATCGCGCCGGTGGACCGCATAACCTGAAAGCGGGCTATTGGACAGACGATACCTCCATGGCGCTATGTTCAGGGGCAAGCTTAATACACTGCAACCAACATGACCCTGAAGATCAGATGCAACGCTATCAACGCTGGTTTCGCGATGGCTATATGTCGAGTACCGGCCGCTGTTTTGATATCGGTTTCCAAACACAAAGAGCGATTCAGCGTTTCGAGCGTGAAGGGGTTGATTTGAGTCGGGAAATTCATCCCGATGATGTCGATAGCGCGGGCAATGGCGCATTGATGCGCTTGGCGCCTGTGGTTATTAAATTTCATGCGCATTTGGATAGGGCAATCAGCGCCGCGGCTGACAACGCGGCACTCACCCATAGTGACCGCCGCTGCATTGATGCTAATAGGGTGTTCACTTTTATACTGATCCGCGCGCTCAATAGTGATGACAAAAACGAAGTGCTTTCGCCCGCAGCGATTGCCGCCTATTTTGCAGAGACATTAGAGTACGAAGTGGCTGCTGTTACTCAGGGCTCATATAGTCAGCTAGATGAATCACAAGTGGTCTCAAGTGGTTATGTGGTTACTTCGCTAGAGGCTGCATTGTGGGCCTTTTATAACGCTTCGAGCTTTGAAGAAGGTGCTAAACTGGCCGTTAATTTAGGCGATGATGCGGATACCATTGGCGCAATATATGGACAAATTGCCGGTGCTTTCTGGGGTTATGACGCCATGCCGCGCGCCTGGATTAACGAATTGCACGATCCTGCCCGTATCATCACGGTGGCAGACCTATTGGCCACAGGCATCACTGATCAGCATTTAGAGATATTGATCGAGCATTCTTCAGCCTAACTGATATTTGATGTGGTACAAACTCAAAAAGAGTGATAATTCAAGGTTGTTGAAATAGGCGTACAGCTTACATAACATAACTCAATAGGTGCAAATAAGCATCTAAGCATAACATTAAGGATCGAATGAAAGACTCTGACGGATTAGTATCCAGCGTTTTCAAAAAACCATTAAAAGCCGTTATCGACTTGGCTGACGATGGTATTAACAGCGCCTCGGCGCAATTGGATAAACTGCGAGATCAGCGCTTCTGCATCGGTATTACCGGCTTGAGTCAGAGTGGTAAATCGACCTTTATTACCAGTCTGATTAATCAACTTCAGCAACATGATACAGCCAGTTTAGCGGGCTTCTCGCCGGTACTGACTGACCGCTTATTGGGCGTCAAAATCCATCCGCTAGATGCTCCGGAACTACCTCAGTTCCCCTACGATGAAGCTTACCGCCGCCTTTGTAGCCCAGAGCCTCATTGGCCAGCCTCTACCGAGGATGCCAGCGGCTGTTTGCTAGAGTTAAGACTGGCAAATAGCAGCGCTAAATTTAACCCGTTTAGTCGCAAACAGTTTTCACTCTACTTAGAAATTCGTGATTATCCTGGTGAATGGTTGTTGGATCTACCATTACGGGATATGAGTTATTCTCGCTGGTGTGCCCAATGTAACGCGCAATATACCCAATCACCCCGGGTCGAATTGCTCGGCGATTTATTAACGGAGCTACAGCACCTCGACCCATTGGCCGAGGCCGATGAAGTCAACCTTAAAGCGCTGAATAAACGCTATGTCGCGTTTTTAAACGCCTGTAAATACAGCAGTAAAAGTCTAAGCTTGATCCAGCCGGGCCGTTTTCTGATACAGGGAAAAGTACAAGACCTCGATGTTTTATGTTTTGTGCCGCTATTAAAGTGCGGTAGTTATACCGAAGGTCAGCTCAAAGCAGCTGCGAATAACAGCTATTATAAAATCTGTGAACGGCGGTATCAGCGCTATATTAAAGAGCTAGTCGAGCCGTTTTATAAAGCATTTTTTAGTCGTATTGATCGGCAGTTAGTGCTCGTCGATGTGGTCAATGCCCTTAACGCTGGACCTGAGTATATTGACGACATGCGTCAAGCACTGGCTAATATTACCGATAGCTTTGCCTACGGTAGCCGCAACCGGTTATTTCAACTGTTTAGTCCTAAAATCGATAAAGTTGTTTTTGCAGCAACTAAAATTGATCAGGTGTTATCGGAAGACCACGAGGCGGTTCGCCAATTGCTATCGGTGATTGTTAAACAAGCTTACCGCAATGCTCAGCATGAAGGCATACAGCCGATTTGCGAAGCTACCGCGGCGGTGCGTTCAAGCAAAGAAGTGAGACATGAGAACGAATTGGGGATCAGCGGTTTTGGCGCTGATGGTGAGGCCATTGGCTATATTCATCCGAAAATTCCTAACCGTATTCCCGAGGGTGACGAATGGGCTCCTTTTTTAGACTGGAAAATCCCGCCGCTCAACCCACCCAAGGGGATCTCGTATCAAAATGATGATGCCATTCCTCATATTCGCATCGATACAGTACTCAACGCTCTGATCGGAGATAAATGTGTATGAACAAGAATCCCCAGCATAATGAGACCGCCGAGCGTAGAACCGGTCATCAATTTAGCGTAGACAACGACGATGCAGAAGGGCAAGCAGAAGCCTCTGCTAACGAGCCACGACAGGCAAAAACCTTTATTCCTGAAAATGAAGAGCGGTTATCCGCCGCCCCTGAGACCATCACTACCGGCGAGCGTTTACCGCGAGTGTCTGAATATTCCAGTATTCAACTTGAAACATTACCGCTAAAAGGGCTGAAGAACTTCGTCAAACTCTTATCAGTGTTAGTCATCGTGATCATCGGCTGGGATATTTATGATGTCTTTCAAAGTGCATTGGCTATTCACTGGAGTGTTGCCTGTGCCTTTGTACTGTTAATTACCCTAGTGGCGGGGATGGGAGGCCTGTTGGCATGGCGCTACTTTGGGGACCGTGAAAATCTGCAAGCCCTAGATGACATACAACGAGATGCCCAACGGTTATCAAGTGCCAATGATTTTGGTGATGCACGACACTTTATCCAGAAGCTACAAACATTCTACGCCGATAAGCCGCAAGCTATTTTTTATCAACGTTGTATCGATCAACTACCGGACTATAGCAATGATCGGGAAATTATCGAGCATATCGAACGAGTATTTGTGCAACCGTTAGATCAAGAAGCGCTGCGCCGCGTTTCGTCATTTAGTTTGCAAACCGGTGCGGCGGTCGCCGTGAGCCCCTGGGCTTCCCTCGATATGCTGCTGTCCTTGTGGCGCAGTCTAAAAATGATCGATGAAGTCGCGCAGGTTTATGGCATTCGTCCTTCACTATCGAACCGATATAAGTTGTTAAAGCAGGTTATTCACCAGTTAATCTTTGTTGGTGCAACCGATATTATGGTGGATCAACTGATGAGTGAATTCGGCGCAGCCTCTTTAACTACGATGACTAGCACCCGAATAGGCCAGGGCGTAGGGGCGGGCATCTACACGGCGCGTATCGGTATCGCAGCCATGATGGTTAGCCGCCCCATCGAATTTAACGGCAGCAATAAACCAAAGTTGAAATCGGTCATTATGCCTATGCTTAGCCATATCAAAAATCTTTTTAAGTCAACTAAATAGCTAGCATCGCTAGGGCTGAGTGGCATTGATGATGCTCAGCATGTCGCCGATATAAAAAAGGAGAGAAGCGCATTGCATAAAATAAGATCGAGCCAAAATGATAAAGCGAGTACGGCTTGGGTGGATAGCTTGAATAGATAAACGGAAAAGGCGAGGGTGAGGTAGGAAAGCGTTAGAATGAGTGATACTGCTAGCGGCAGTTTTAACGCGATTTATAGGCAAAAAAAAACAAGGAAGTGATAGTGTCCATACCTAGCTTCCTCTTTCAGCAATCCATTTCCTTGTAACCGATGCGTCCTGCAATCCCCCTGGCTACTCTGCTGAGCTCTGCAATCAAATCCCTGACTGCCCTGAACATGTGCGCAATAATAGAAACAAAAGGTAATATTGTCTCTAGGATAAATTCCTATTTTTGTTTTTTTATATTCATCAGCATTGACTGCAAATACTAACATTTGCAGCAGAAATATCTCTGTATCCACAAAATAGGATATATATCTAGTCGCCGGAAACGCTGAAAAATAATAGCTAGAAAGGCAATAAATCCATCAGATCAAATATTTTATTCATTTAATAATAGAGAGTTAACTTGATTTTTTCGGCTCTATTTATAACGTTCTGTAAAAGCTGATGGGCACATTAGGTAAAAACACAAAAATGAACATATTTTCGTGATTGACCTCCTTTATCTAGGTGCATAAGCTTGGAGTAAGTCAGATGCATGAAACACTAATCGCTGCTGACTCATCCGCTACAAAATGTCTGCCAGGATGGTTTCAATGAGATGTCATCAATGAACAGAATTTCGGCTACCGGCTCCATCAATACTTACCGCATCGAAGAGTTAATCGATATCCCCAGCTTTGCCGAAATTCTGGAAGGCTACTATCAAGCGACGGGCATACCCAATAGCTTAATGGCGCCGACAGGGGAGACATTGGCAAAGGCGGGCTGGACTGATGCCTGTCGCTATTTTCACCGCACGAATGAAGCTAGCAGTCGATGCTGTAACGCACGTTATCACAGCCTACTTGAACAAGCTAAGCAACAACTGAGCTATTCCCTCTATAAAAATGGTCTGTATGACTATGCCATTCCCATCATTATCAAAGATCAACCGATTGCAATTCTTTATATGGGCCAGCTGTTAAATGAAGCGCCAGATCTAAAGCGTTTTGAACAACAAGCTAAAGCTTATGGCTTCGATAAAGACACCTATATCGCCGCGATTCAGAAAATTCCGGTAATATCGAAAGAGCGAGTTAAAAAACAGCTTAAGCATATGGCCCAAGTGACCACCGCGCTAGCGAACAGCACCCTCAGTAGTATGAGAGAGCAAAACCTTCAACAGGCGCTCAAACAGTGTAAAGAGCAGCGCATTGAAATAACGGATCTGCTGGACAACTCCCCAATCGGTATCAGTTGGTGCGATGCACAGGGCTCGATCGAATATGTGAATCACACTTTCGTGCGTATGCTTGGATATACCTTAGAGGACCTGCCTAACACGAAAGTTTGGCATGAAAAAGCGTATCCTGACTCTGAATATCGCCGAAAGTATGAGTCAAGTTGGAAACAATGGTTTCAAGAACAAGCAGATAATAGCTGTGGCTGCAGTAGCCTCTATACTGCAGAAAGTACTGTTCATTGTAAGGATGGCAGTACTAAACGTATCTCATCACAGGTATCGCTGGTCAACAATAAACACCTTTATAACTGCACCGATATCACCGAAAAATGGCGTAGTGAACAGCGAAGCATCACCCAAAATAAAATGTTACGACGGGTGACTAAAGGTGAAGAACTTAATGACATAATGTATCAGTTGATCACCGATATCGAATCTGACGCTCCGGATACTCTTTGCAGTGTTCTGCTATTAGATACTGAAGGAAAACACCTGTTAAGCTGCGCCGCCCCAAACCTGCCGAGTTTCTATAGTGATGCAATTCATGGTATTGAAATAGGCGAGGGCGTCGGCTCCTGCGGTACCGCTGCTTTTTTCGGCAGGCGCATTATTGTCGAAGATATCAGTACTCACTGGTATTGGACACCCTATCGCGAGCTGGCCGCGAGTGCAGGTCTTGGCTCCTGTTGGTCTGAGCCGATTATTTCCTCTAACGGTAAAGTGCTCGGCAGCTTTGCGATCTACCATAGAACCCCTAGCACACCGAATGGCGATGATATTGAGCGCATATCCTTTGCCGCTAATCTAGCCGCGCTGGCCATTGAAAATATTCATAATCATGAGGAGTTAAGCCGACGAGAGCTCGCTTATCGCAGTTTGGCGGAAAACGCCCCGGATGCTATTGCCCGTTATGATCATGATGACAAGTTGATCTATACCAACCCCAACTTCGACGCACTTTTCACCTTTGCCTATATACCAAACGCGGATAACAGCTTTCTTGAAAACTACCACTCAGTCATCCGCGATGTCATTAGTAACGGCACTCCTCAACAAGTGGAAATTAAGATTCCCACCGGCTCTGGTCAACGTTATTTAATGTTTAGTATTGTGGCTGAGGAGCATGATACCGGAACTGGGGCACTCGCTATTGGGCGGGATGTAACGCTACACCATGAGATGGAGAAAAAACTTGAAAAACAGGCCCGCTTTGATTTCTTGACCCAACTAATCAACCGGCGTTATTTCTTCGAGTTGGCGAACCGCGAACTGACTATTGCCAGCCGTTATAATAATCAACTGTCATTGATCATGTTCGATTTGGATCATTTCAAACAGGTCAACGATACCTATGGACACGCTATCGGTGATCTCGTGCTGCAGAAAATTGCCGATATCAGTCAAAATACCCTTCGCGAAACTGACATTCTTTCCCGTTTAGGCGGAGAAGAGTTTGTCGTATTACTCATGCAAGCCAATGCAGAGGCAGCAGGACAGACAGCCGAACGATTACGCCTAGCGATAGAATCACTATCTATCGCGCTGGACAGCAAAATAACGATTTCAGTGACTGCATCCTTTGGCGTAACAACAGTCAATTTCGAATCAGGTCACAATAGTAGCCAAACTATCAATCACATCATTTCAGAGGCAGATGGTGCGATGTACCGTGCTAAACAGAAAGGCCGCAACCGAATAGAGTTTTCCTGAGTAGGCTGAGTTGAATATGACTCTTCAATAACCAACTCAAATCAGTAGCTAGGACGTTATGTAGGGAGCCTCTCATTGATATTGTTAGTAGGAGCATCTTCAGCCGCGAAGAGCCTGATTAGGGCTGTATCGCCCCTAGAAGGGACTCCTACTAATAATCCAGCACGGATTATGACGAAGACTACGTCGTCGCTTCTATTTGTTGCGGCAGTTCGATAACGAAGCGGGTGCCGCCAACGTCAGGGTATTCAACATTAATCCGGCCATGCATTAAATCCGTCACCCATTGATGCACTAGGTGTAACCCTAATCCGGTATGACCCAAACCACGACCGCTGGTGACGAAGGGATCAAACAAACTATCCCTTAACTCTGGGGCGACCCCATTACCATTATCCGTCACGGTGATAACGACCCAACCATTCGTAAGTTTGGCATCTAAGAGTATTTCACCACTTTGCATGTCTGCAGTGCCGTAGGTTAGCGCGTTAATAATGAGGTTTTGTAAAATCTGAGAAACGATACCAGGATAGCCACGCAGAGTGATTTCAGTTTCAACATGGTTAATTATTCGGGTATTGGATTCTTTAATTTTAGGGGTGAGAGTGCAGAATAGATCGTTAACAACTTGAGTAAGGTTGAACGTCAGAATCTCTTCATTCGCACGATCCAGCGCCAATCGCTTAAAGCTCTTAACTAGACCGGCAGCCCGTTTCAAGTTGGTATCGACCAGCTTTAACCCTTCATCGGTGTTGGTTAGATAGTTATCGAGCGCTTGGCGGCTCAGGCCTTCATTGACCGACTGTTTCAACGAGTCATGCCCGCTTTGTAAACTTGAGTTAGCAATAACGGCACCGCCGATCGGCGTATTAAGCTCATGCGCAACCCCAGCAACCATCATTCCCAATGACGATAATTTACGGGTTTCGACTAGCTCGTTTTGTAATAACTGCTGGCGTGATAATGAATTGTCTAACTCGTCATTTAGTAGCTTAAGTTCATGTTTTTCATACTCCAGTGTTTGGGTCAAATCATGCAGGCTATTTTGCATACTGAAATCACGCAACAATATACGACCGCCAACAAGAAGAATAAACAATCCGAGTAATAGGGAAGGTTGAAGCGCCGCCGATTGGATATCATCCACCGTATCGCCTGGGGTACAGACCACCATATAAATGTTTTCAGCCACCTCAGGCGAATCGTTAGTGGAGAGGGTGATTCGCCGGGAACTATATAGCTCACCGTTGTAGGGTTGGAGGATGATGCTCTTCTCATCACTAATACGTGACCAGAGCAGTGGATCTGTTAGTTTAAGACTATTGTTGGGCTGGCCTAGCAGTGCGCCCCATTCAAGATCGGCATTGGGGTGTTCTAACCAGTTCCCCCAAGCGTCCACCAACATAATCTCAGCATGTTCGGTACTCAATGCTCTAATTTGCGCGATCAGCTTTGATAGATCGTAATTAATCAGTAATACGCCGGACTGCAATCCATCCGCTTCGCTAGTTTGAAAACCAATGCGTACCACAGGCTGGAAAGGCTTGACGATTTGGCCGTTTTCTATATTTAAGTCTATCGGAGAGATATAGATGTCAGGCGGGAGCACCTGCATGGCGTTCTGGAAGTAATATCGATCGCTCTTATCCTGTAACGCATTGGCTGGCACGACTTCAGTTTTGCCATCATTGATATTGACTCTGACACGTTCATAACCTTGGTTATCGAGCCAGCGGACCTGTAATAGATGATCAACCGCTCGACCAAACTGATTGAAAACTGTCGCAATGCGGTCGATGTCGGCGGAGGGCCTGGATAAACCATCTAATACATCCCTATCGGTAGAGAGCAACCGCAAAATATTACGTATATCACCTAGTTCACGGTTAATATCAATAACAGCAAGGGTGATCTGCTCTTCATGCTGTTCTCGAAGCGCCGTGATGCGTTCCTCTTTGATATTGTTGTATAGCATCACGGCGCAGAGTAGTGTAAAAATGATCAATGCGGCGGCAAAGGTCAGACGTTTACGATTAAACCGTTTCAGCCATATCTGAACATCACCCGCTTGGGCTGTGTCAACGGTTGAGGCCGATCTGCTCATAGGTTCGACTGTGACCTTAGCCATTCAAGGGCCTCATTGACCGGCATCGGATGGGCAAATAGATATCCTTGGGCGATCTGACACCCTCGACTCAACAAGTGCTGCCGTTGAATTTCCGTTTCAACACCTTCGGCTACAATAGCAAAACCAAACTGCTCACCTAGTTGAACCACCATTTCAACTAGGTGGTCGCCGGCACTATTTTCACCTAGGTGGTCAATAAAGCTTTTATCAATTTTCAAAGTGGTTGCAGCAAGATTGGCCACATGAGCAAGAGACGAGTAGCCAGTGCCAAAATCATCAATACTGACGCCAATACCTCGATCAGAAAACTGCTTAAGAATCGGGTTAATAAACTCATAATTTAGCATGGTGCTCGATTCAGTCACTTCGATATCAAGCAGGCGGCCATCAAGACCACTCTCGACAATCATTTTGAGTAAAGCATCGACATAATCTTTCTGGTTTAAATCGGTACAGCTCGCATTGAAGGATATTGGCAAGTTAAAACCCGCTTGCTGTAATAGGGTGGCTGCCGCGATGGTTTGCTTGGCGGCTTCGAGATCAAGATGACTAATCAGACCTGCGGTTTCAGCGAGAGGAATAAAACGATCCGGAGGGATAACCTGACCATCCGACTTACGCCAGCGCAGCAAGGCTTCGAAACCTGCCACCTTACCACTGTCCATATGTACCTTTGGCTGCAACATAATGAAAAACTCATGGTGGTCAATTGCATTATGAAGATCCATTAACAGGTGGTGGCTGGCCAAAATTGAGCCTAATATATCTGGCTCATAGTTAATCACCCGCAGGCCCTTAAGGTGCGCCATATTAACGGTCGATTCAGAGAGTTGTAGAATCTGCTCTGCCTTCAGCTCCGTCAGCATACTGAGGTCGATGCGAGCGGCCGTTAAGGTTAATCGATGGATGGTATTATTTAGAGTCAATCGTTGGTCAATCATGTCGAGTAAATGGGCTTCACTCAAGGCTTTATCTTTACCCAGTAGCGTAGCAAAGGTGCAGTCGCCGGTCCGGGCAATCGCATTATGAGGGTAGAGCGTGTAAATGTTGCGGAGCAGGGCAGCTAAAATATCTTCACAGTAACGCTCACCAAAGGTCACCATCATGCCTGTAAAGTCGTTAATAACGACGACTACCAGTTCACTTTGCTGCTTATCCTCTTGAGTCATAATGGATAACTCACGTAACAGCCAATTACGGTTATAGGATTTCAACACCTGATCACGATAAGCAAGATCTGTTAAACGGTTCACCAACGCTACTGCAGTAAAGCCACTGTTGATATTTTCACAGAAGACTTGCAGCAGATTTATATGACGGTCGGTGAGTTTGTTACTGGTACGCACCAACAACATATAATGCGTCGTGTCGACTTTTGGTGTATCGAAATGCAGTACGGTGAAATGCTCATCGAATAGATGGCGGCGCTCGGCAGAAGCGATAGTAAATGCTGGGTGATATTCTTCAAGTTTAAGCTCGCCAAGGCTTTTATATTTTCGATCAGATACATTAAAGCTACCACTGACAGCGAGGATTCGGGCGTCAGGAGAGAATTGGTCACCCTGATAAGAGAAGCAAACAATGCCGCCTTGCTGGATCCCAATGATATGGCCGATTTCATTGAGGACAGTTTCTGTGAAACTGGTTAAGTTTTGCTTATTACTGATGCTGCGTGCTGCATCAACCAGCATCTGTAAGCCTTGCTTAGCCTCAATGAGTTCTGAAAGATAGCGCCACGTACGGATATGACTGCTGACGACGGTATGCAGCGTATCCCGTACTAGATCAGATTTATTCCAGTATTCATCGATATCGTACTGAGCCATCACTTCATTACGGGGTGCCATCCCTGGCTGCCCAGTCACGAGAATAATACGTACCGTTGAATTACCCAGTACATCTCGAATAGTTCCAGCCAGTCTTAGGCCCGCATCATCGTCCTCCATGACCACATCAAGGAGGATGACGCAGATATCATTGTTATGAGAAATAACTTGCGCGGCTTCACTGATTGAGTTTGCGGTTAGCATCTCAACTGGACGGCCATAAACGATCAAATCTTTTAAGCTATAAATCAGAGAGGCTTGGTAGGTAGTATCATCCTCAACACTGAGCACCTTCCACGGTGAAACGGACATTTCACTGACACTTGAATCTTCAGAAAAATGGAATAATTCTAGTTCTGACATAAAGAATCCTTTGCTCTAGTCAAGGCATGCTTTGATAGTATTAAATGAATATCATTATTTGGCAATCGAAACTTGGGCAAAGGATAGTATTATTAATGTTTGTTTTTGTTGAAAAAACAACGATAGGCCGCACATAAAGCAGGCCTTAAAAAGGTGCTGTTCTGCATAAAACGTTGAGGCAGATCCCTAGAGGACGATAGTTACAAGCCCTTTTTTCGTTATTAAAAATGCTCGGGGTAGCTAGCCTTAGGAGAATAACAAGCACCCCAACGCAAAATCATTAATTTACAGCCAATAAATTCAACTCATAACTTTAATAGATCAATATAATCAAATGATTATAAAGATTAATAAAGTAAATTATTTGACTATCAAACCCCTTGGTCTTTGGCGCTCGATGCCCGTTCCATATTGTCAGAATCAACATACAGTTCATCGGTAGTTCTGATACTTCCATGACCTAGGTCGGCTTGAACATGTGCAAGATTACGACCGGCAGCGACTTCCATTGACGCGCCAGTGTGTCTTAACCAATGGGTGGTAGCGGCACGGAGCTCTGAGGCTTCAACATCAAAGCCATCCTGAATAAGGGCATGGCAGCCTTCTTGCAGCGCCCATTCAACAATATTGCGCAGTTGACGACTGCCAATGCCACGGTTTTTAACGCGGGACTCAATGACCGGTTCAGCAGAGTCTTTAGAGGGAAGGGGACTCAGGCCTCGATGGAGGCGATATCGTTGCAAAAACTGAATATACTCATTAGAAATTGAAACATCCCGCTCTTTGGAACCTTTACCGTAGGTACGAAACCACCAGTTACCCTCATGATCCCGGTGAAAGTGGGACATCACCGGCAACCAGTTAGGCCGTTCAGAAAGCTCTGAAATCCGTAGTTTAAGTGATTTAAGGGTGGCCACCACAAACAGTGTTCTTTCATGTTCGGCGTCAGCATCAGCCATCGATTTAGCGGCACTGAGCAGGTATTCCCACTGCAATTCGGATAAGCGACGAGCGGTGTTGATACCGGTTTCTTGACGTAGATAGGGGCAGTTTTTCTTCACAATTGGAATATGGTTGCCAGGCGCATAATCCTCAGCCATAAGATAGTTAAATAGCACGCTAAGGTTAGAGAACAAACCCTGCCAAGATTTAGTATTAAGCCTGCCCATACCGGCCCCCACAAGACGAAATGGCCGCCAGTTAGGGTTAGGTTGGCGCTGACCATTATTGCTCAAGAAGCGCTTTTCGATATGTTTTGATTGCCATAGAGGGTCGGGCTTGGCGACAAAATCCATGTATTCTTCCAAATCACGACGACGCAATGTGGCAATGGATCGCTTTTTGATTAACCAAGCCCAAAGGAGAAGCCGTTCAGCATCACCTCGGAATTTATCGTAGGTATCCCGACTTTTTTTGCTATAGCTACAGAGGAAGTCTTTGGTATAACGATAATCATCTAAGGCATCATCAACAGCAACATTTAGCACGAAGTCCTCAACCGCAGGCGATTGATCAGGAAACGTGGCATTACGAGGGATCTGATTAAAGTGCTTAGCTGAATCAAATAAGGGTAAGCCGGGAAAGTTTTTGTTCGACACAGACTTTAAACCTCAATCACCGATACGGGATAAAGGCTGTATTATAAAGATTAGACGCTCTCATTACCAGTAGTGTCTACTACTGGAAGTAGGATCAAGAGCATTAATAACGGTGTTTCAGCTCTTAAGCCCAGCACCTTATTCTAAGGATATTTAGATAAACGATAGCCATCACTGTCGACTGCTTATCTCAACAGCAACTTGATTAGATCGGCATTAGCTTAGCCATTAAAGTTTCAAAGGTGCTCATTCAGTGAACCCGAATATCACCAATCAATGTCTCTACGATTGAGGTTCGTTATTTACCCTGCGATGACTGATAGATTTTTGGACGACAAACTTATCCAAGTATCCAAGTTTATCAGTAGGATGATTGGCTGCTAAAACGTGAAGACTATTCGAGACTGATTTTAAGGACAGCATTTGAGAGTTAAGTAATAAGCACATCGTTTCAGGTTCTGTTTACATTGACAGAATGCCTCCCGAAAGCACTAAGTGAAGTTGGTCCGATTTAGGCAATAGTTTCTCAACCAGATTGAATTACCCCTAAACGGGCAGATTAGTTTGGTGACCGTAAGGCTTAGAAAAATACAAATTGTTACGTTGAGTCACCGGAAGAAAACACACCTGTCGGGTAGTCATCTGCTGACGGAATAGTGAGGTTAAAATATGACGTGCGCTGAGTTACATGAAACCACGTATTACCCACAAAAAAAGATTTAGCGGGCCTCTCCGCACGATGCGTTTTGGCATCAGTACAAGACAAGAATGCCATCAGCATACACTCAAACAATTCAAACGGATTTAACCGAGTTATAACGATCCACTCGGCGGGCGACAACGATACAGATGACTACCCATAACTTAGATTACGTTAAATAGAGCAAAGCGCTGAGGAAGCAGCATGACCCGCTCAGGCAGAACCATAAATAATTATCCTATTTAACATAATATACATTATACGAAGTTATATATTTATAAAGATAACCGCTATTTCGGCATTATAAAGACTGCTATTACTCACTTCGCTATAGCTTGGTTAAAGAGAAAAACAGTAAGAATTAGCGTGCGCTACGTGAAAAATTTGAGGTTATTGGCACTAACTGCCGCCAAACATCGCTCTACGCACACATGCTCAACCTTGCTTTAATGGTTCACAGAATTCAAACAGCGACGAATGTAAAAACAGGCATTATGATGCCGGCCTGCTCTGCTAATTTGATAGCCTTAGGTGTGGTTATTAGAGGTAATAATTCGGTGTTAATACGATAGAAATACGCTTTGATGCCGGTCTTTGAGCGTTCACTAAAAGAACGCTTTCGAGTAGATTAACGAGAAATTCAAGAGATTAAAACAGGCTGTGCTGGACACTCATAACTACAGACTAGGTATGGTGAAACAGCAACCAGTTCTTGAGTTTGGTATGACTGAACAATGAGCTCTTGAGCCCCACAAGTTTTGTCCGTTTTAGCAAGCACCTGATATGGCACACCTCGGCAAAGCAGCCGCCGATCATCACTATAAAAATCGGCATCAAGGTAGATTTCATCTCCGACGTTTATTTCCCGCCAGAGAAAATCAGCTTCGAGTATCAGCTCAGATTGATCCTGACTATACATAGATTGGGCCTCAGATAAGCATGCATGAAAAGCTAGATTGACCCCAAAGCCAACCTATAATTCACGGCCCGAAATAGATTATTCAGGCTTCTACAATCTTATGACGAATAGCCAGATGTACAAGCTCAGAATTGTTATTGATACCCAGTTTGCGCAGAATATTGGCGCGATGGGCATGTACCGTTTTAGGACTAAGAAACATATCTTCGGCAACCTGAGCGGCAGAGTGCCCTTGAGCCAAGCAGGAAAAAACCTGAAATTCACGTTTCGTGAGTTTGGCAAAAGGCGAGCAGGAATCGCCGCCTCCGGGTGTAATCATCTCTCGAATGCTTTCAGCGTAGTAAGTATGCCCTTCTGACACCATATGAACAGCTTTTATAAGCTCGTCAGGCGCGCAACGCTTAGTCAGGTAGCCAGAGGCGCCGGCTTGAACAACATGGGCTGGAAACGGCTCACTCTCCATGACCGTCAACACCAAGACACGGGCTTCAGGATCTTTTGCACGAATAACGCGGATCGCTTCGAGTCCACCATAACCCTGCGCACTACCGCTTTCAGAGCTGTCGGTAGGCATCGACAGATCCATAATCACCACATCGGGCCGGACAGAGAGATATTTTTCGACCGCTTCTTGGCCGCTGCTCGCCTCAGCGATGATATCGATCTGGCTATCATTATCCAATAAACGCTGGAACCCTGCTCTTACAACAGGATGATCATCAACCAATAATACCGTGATAGCGCTCATGTATAGCCTGAATCCATTTGATTATCATGTGCAGTAATTATACCCATCAAAGCGACAGAGTGTAGCGATTAGGTCAACTGTTATCGTTTTCAACCATACTATCGGCACCGCAATAAACACCATGGGTATCGATATCAAGGGCTACAGCCGGCGAAACATCATCAGAACGCACCACAACAGGCATGGCAACGAGTTCATCGCTATAGCCGACGAGCTTAATGCCCTCCTTCTTACAATGCATCAATACCTTCTCCAACGCTCGGATAACGGCGGCTTGGCGGGTGCTTAAATGGCGATCGCTGGGCTGATCATCAGAGGGCTTTTTGCTGGTCACCTGGCGAATGGCATAACCCTGTTCATCTACTAATTGCAGGGTAATCCCCGCCAATTTTTCTTTGACCAAGACGACCTTGCCCAGGTTAAAAACAACCTCGTCCGTGCAGCAAACAGAACCGTCGGGGTCGCAGCTTTTGATCCCTTCCAGAATCTCTCCGTAGGCGGAGCCTTTATCCAGATATGTGTCCATAATCCCTATAATTCAACTAATTATGACTTTAACTTAAAGTTTTCTAGCAAGGAATGAAGCCGTTCAACTTCACTCTCTTTTTCTTTTAACCGAGCTTCGAGCAGCGGCTCAAGACGACTAGACGTGGAGCGCTGCTCAAGTTCCTGATAGCGCAAATCTTGTTGGCTGATTACCTGCTCCAACTGGTGTTTCTCTTTAATACTGCTGCGCTCAACATCAAATAGAGACTCTCTGAGCTGACGATTTTCATCTTGCAACGTTTGCAGGTGCTTTTCCAGCCGAGAAGACTCTCCCTCAAGGTACTGATTTTTATGTTGATACTCCAGCAATTCCTGCTGGTGATTGCCATCACCACAACGTTCCATCCGATCTAGAGTAATCTCATACTCTTTAATTTGACGCTTTAGATCACGATTTTCCGCTTCAAGACGCATCTCTCTTTCGTCCTGCTCCAGCTGTTTTTTCTGCAGCTGTGCAATATACGCAAGGTTTTGCTGATTTTCAGCCATTAGTTTATCAGATAGGTCCTGCAAGCGACGTAGATCATCTCGGTGGGCCGTATTTTGCCCTTCGAGTGAGGATTCTAGCTCGAGATAGTGCTGTTCTAATTGTTGTCGTTGATCTGACAACTGATGTTCGGCATAGGCCAGTGCTTGCTGCCATAGGGTGTTAGCGCTATTAAATACGGGTTCAGGTATCTCTGGACGGGCGTTTTGCTCTAACAGTCTTTTTCCTAACCCCTGCCACCAATCATTTAACGCCTTATTGATGGTAGTAAGACTACCTGAGCCTAGCTCATTGCGTACCATCTGCTGCGTTGGCTTGCGCCCCTCAGCCAGTAAGTTATCAGCGATTTCAAATACTTTTTCATAGGTTTTAGGCTGTGTTGTCAGCATTATCTCAGGCCACATTGATATTAAAAATACACAATACATATTGGATACTAATCTTATATCAGTTGCATCAATGCGACCAGTTAAATCCCCTGCTATTTTATAGACCCCATCGACCCACCACCTCAAAATAAGAGGTCTCTGCGCAGTTTAATTTTTACCAGACTTTGCTTTATTGCATTATCGTTTTATGCTGAAACTAAAGTCATGCAACACAAGGAGCACCTCATGCCTATCAGAGTCGCGATAAATGGTTATGGACGCATAGGTCGCAATATTCTTCGCGCCCTTTACGAGTCAGGTAAAAATAGCCAGATTAAAATTATTGCTATTAACGATCTCGGCGACAGCAAAGTTAACGCACATCTAACTGAGTTCGATAGCGTACATGGACACTTCAATCATCCTGTCAGCGCCGAAGGTGATTTAATGAGAGTGGCTGGGGATGACATTAAAATTATCAGTGAAGCGGATCCTCACGCCCTACCGTGGGCTGAACTGAATATTGATATCGTTTATGAATGTACCGGTCACTTTACCAGCAGAGAAACTGCGTCGGTCCATCTAGATCAGGGCGCTAAGCGCGTTTTAGTATCGGCCCCTGCCAAAAATGCCGACGCCACGATTGTCTACGGCGTTAACCACGGCATTCTCAAACCTGAGCACAAGGTCATATCCAACGCTTCATGCACCACCAACTGCCTCGCCCCTGTCGCCAAAACGTTGAACGATAATATCGGCATTACTGAAGGTATTATGACGACGATTCACGCCTACACAAACGATCAACACCTGCTGGATGTTTATAGCAATGATATCTATCGCGCACGGGCTGCGGGTCTATCGATGATCCCTACCCGTACCGGCGCTGCTGAAGCGGTTGGCATTGTAATGCCTGAACTGAAAGGCAAATTGACAGGACTCGCCGTGCGTGTGCCGACAGCAAACGTATCACTGGTGGATCTCTGCTTTAGGCCTGGCCGCAAAACCTCGGTAGAAGAGATTAACCAACTAATGCGAGAAGCATCCCAAGGTAGCCTAAAAAATATACTCGAATATAATGAGCTTCCACTGGTGTCGGTGGATTTCAATCACCATTCAGCGTCGTCTATTTTTGATAGTAATCAAACCCATGTAATGGACGGTCTGGTAAAGGTTTTTGCTTGGTATGATAACGAATGGGGTTTTTCAAACCGAATGCTGGATACCACACTCGAAATTTTTCGCGATCAATAACAACATAGACTCTCGTGCGATCACTCAGACACATGCATAGGTGGTCGCCGCACTCTCTTTAGTAACCATTAACGTTGATCGCTTAGCGTTTAGATTTTTTTGAATCGATAACCGTAGCAAGGTATTGAGGATAAATGACTAACAAAGGATGAGGAAAATATAGAAATGCTTAATGCTCTAAGCTATGCAGCTGGACATAAAGAACTATGAGATAGATTTAGCAAAGAAGAGATGCAGAAGAATAACAAGTGAAACTGGAGCGGAATATCGGGCTCGAACCGACGACCTGAACCTTGGCAAGGTTCCGCTCTACCAACTGAGCTAATTCCGCTTCACTTTTTTTACTCTAATCATTCATCCATTGAATGATCATTAAATGGTGCCCGGAGCCGGACTTGAACCGGCACGACCTTTCAGTCGGGAGATTTTAAGTCTCCTATGTCTACCGATTCCATCATCCGGGCAAAACATAAAGACTCAGCTGTAATTTAACTGACTCTGTCTAAGTTGAGACCTGCTTCAAATCCCTTTCAGCTCAACAACTTGAGGGCTATTATCCGAATATAAACATTAAATGCAAGCCCTATCTGCCAATATTTTTACAACTATTAGAGTCGGTTAAATCGAATAGCAAAATGACGTTATTGACTACAGGACTAACCACCCACTTCCAAGCAACTGAATCGAAACAAATTTAACAACAGAAGCGACTCAAATCCCTCTGAGCATTGTGCGCTGCTCGCTTCATACGACGGCACAAAAATCCACTCTACTCAAGCGCTCGCTAGATGCTCGACTTGCTAATGATCAACAATCATTCAGCATCTAAGCGATCTTAAAAAACCGCAAGAATTTAAAAAGTCACCGGTTATGGTTCAAAATAGCTCTCACCTTTGTCCAACGGTTGCTACACCTTGGCGCTATCGTAACGATCATCTTCAGAAGCGGTATTCAATAATTCATACTTAATACCCAGCAAAGGAATCTCATCGTCTGGACCGTAGGTAGCAAGAACCGCCTCAATCGTCTTGCGTGTGCTACGAATGCGAGGCGAATAGTGGGATAGCTGAATATTCTTGGATAACATTGAAAACAGTTTTTTACTGTCATCGCCAAGGCTTTCATATGAGTCTTCCGCCGCTTTATAGAGGTCGCTTTCACTGGCTTCGTCAGAGGCCCCATAAAGAATTTGCTCTGTTTCAGCATAGCGGTGAGAGAATGCGTATTTAATCTGCTGTGAGCTAGGTAGGTTATTAATCAGATCAACCAAAAACAGCGCTCCCGTATTAAAATACAAGCACTTACCTGATTGATTCGGTGTGGTGTGCGTCATTAAAAAATAACCCGCCAAGAGCACTTCAGGGCTCCAGCGTCCTAGGTCAGCACCCACGCTTTCCTTCAGCTCATTAAGCTCTGAAATGTAAAAGCAGAAAGGCAATAATGGATGAACCTTCTCATTCGAGCCGGTTAAAGAGTTGCTGACCTCCTGAAGATCCAGCCGCTCCATAACAGCATTTTTAGCATCCGCTAACCAATTTTCACTGCTCCCCGCGCCGATAAATTGGCCTTTAAAATATCCGTGCTCATAGGCGTCTAAAAGCAGTATCTTCTTTCCCGGCGCTTGCACTGAAATATTCCACGATTCATTCACCGATGAATATTTGAATGCCAAATCAATAGAGTCTACAAGCTGTTGAATATGCTGCTTTATATCGGTGTGCAGCTTTTCTAATACATCGGTAATACCGTTTTTATTGGTGGCTAAAATCTCTTGGATGTAACTGGCTTTATGCTGATCATCAATGAAGTTGATCACCGAATATTTAGCCGCCGTTTCGCGCTTAAGAAAGGAATAAAAGCCCTCTTCAAACCGGTTAGAAGCGGACACTAAACTATTCGCAGATTGCGTGATCGCATAATAGCTATCGATCAGTTGTTCGTGCAAACCCTCGTAATAGGTATGCAGTTCTTGCGATTGCTGACGAGCAGAGATATCGGCAGTACGCGAAGCGATCGCAATCGCTACATAGGCCCCCGCAAATGCGATAGGTAAGCCTATAATCAGGTTCAGAGAGTCTGCAACCGCCGACCACTGATCAAAATGCATCAACGCTAACATATCAGCAGGACTGATCCACCACAGTGTCACCGCAAACAGAATCACAGAGACAAACAGGAGAAAAATAATGCCTAATTTAAAATCACGAAACTCACGATTTTTTCTAGGAGCACGAGCCATTTCTATTTTATCCCCTGATTGCGCCGCTTAATCTCAACTAGCAACTCTAGCTGCTGATCGGAATTCATTTTTGATATTTCGTGGCTTAAATCAGATTTGTAATCAAGCAGCGGTAACCGCCCCTCTTCGACAGCGGCTCTGACATCCTGATCATTGGTATCAATTAACGTGATTAAGGCTTTAACCACACGGATAACCTGCTGCTTTGTGAGCGAAGCATCTTCTAGCGGGAAATCAACAATCATTCTGATTTCGCCGTCTCGATGATCATAATCATAAAAACAGAGCTTCTTCTCGAAGGATTTACGAACAGCCACTTCAAAAAAAGCCTTGCGATTATTCCGATCAACGCAATTATAAAGCTTGGGGACGATAAACTTAATTAACTCACCGTTCTCCTGCACTGAAAACAGAACGGTAGCGTAGTGGTCGCCATCTTTATCCTTATATACCTTGGTTGGAAAACCAGAATAGATATACCCACCACTGTCACTAGGCTTAGACTTATATTTCCAACCAATATCATCTAAAAGCGCTTCCAGTTGTTTAAAAGACGTTGCCACACCTATCCCCTATGAACATATAAAAATAAGGCCAAACACACGGGTTTGACCTAGGTAAACAATCGTCAAATTAAATGCCGGTATTGCCATCTAGAGCAGCCAATTGAGCGAGTAGCTCTTGGCGCTTAAGTTCTTTAGGATCGATCTCAGCCTCGACACCTAGCACCTGCTTCATTTCAGGAATTATTTCACAACTTTTGGTGATCGTATTGAGCATACGTGCGAACTGCTTAAGCGTTAAATCGCCGTCCTCTATACCAAAACCAATGCTGATGTGGTGATCATGATCACTCGGGTCGTATTCCCACGCCCCCAGTTTTGTCTGATAGTTTCTATAGAGCATCCAGCTGAGTAGCGCTGCTCTATTTTCGTCATTAGCCTCTTTGACTAGATCGTCTAGATGCTGGACGGTACGAATTTGCAAGAATTCGCCATCTTCCATTAGGCGGATGACAATCATGACTTGCCCATTCTCATCCTTCGCACCGGTCAGCAGTGTATCCTCATCTTTCTGCTGATAATTAAAATCCAACTCATCCAAATACTGCTCAAGCTTATTTAACGTAATTGCCATTAAAAATTCTCCATTAATTTACAAAATTTCATCTGATCTAAAACTTCTTCATCTAAAACGGCTTCAGCGACGGCTTCAATTTTAGGCCAGTGTTGCGACACTAATTCGTGGGTTTTGGCCGTTGCTTCATCTATCCAGCAAGCCATTCTTTCATCAACTTTATTTTGATAAGAGGGATGATCTGTATAACCTCTCATCGCTTCAATATTCAGGTTATACAGACTGTCATCCATACCCCAGCAACCAATGGCCAGCCAGGCATAATGCATCGCTTGCTTAAGGTCTCCCGCAGCGCCGCTATCCAGCCCTTGCTCAGCAAACTGCTTCAACTGTGCCGCTCGTCCGGCCAAAGCAACGCAAGACATATTAAATAGAAAGGATCGGGTGTAGTCGTGGCTTTGCTCGTTATCATAGGAAACCATGCCGAGAAAATCTGCACGCGCAACCACGGTAATCTGCTCAATACGCCGCTCCGGCAGCAAAATATGTGAAATCACAGCATGTGCCGCCTCGTGATAAGCGGTCTCTTCAAGATGTTGACGACTATCTTCTAAGTTTAACGGCTGACCATACTTAAGCGTATTAATCTGTTCTAAGAGACATTGCTGATCAACCCGCTCCATCCCCTCACGCAAGGCAAACAGAACACTTTCACGAGATACTTTTTGCAGGTCTGCACCACTAAAGCCCGCGGTCAGCAATAGCACCTGATCAATATCAATATTGGAATCAAACATCTCTTTTTCCAACATCTTACCAATAAACCAGCTACGTGCGTCTTTATCTAACTGTGGCACCTCATAGTGTAGATCGATACGACCGGAGCGTAATATCGCCGAGTCAATCAGCTCCTTTCGATTGGTTGCAGCAATAATAAATACGTCATCATCATTACCACTAAAACCATCAATCTCAACAAGCATACGATTCACTAGTGCATCGGCTTGGGGGCCTGCGGCTCCTCGTTTCGGCAATGCATCAATTTCATCAATAAAAATAACGGATGGAGCATATTCTCGCGCTCTAGCAAATAGCTTGCGAATAAAGTCTTCATTAAGCAGGTCATTACCCGAACAGGAGAGAAAAGGTAAATCCGCTTGATGGGCAAAGGCTTTAGCCAGCAGGGTTTTGCCCGTACCCGGCACACCATAGAGCAGCATACCTTTAGGCGGCTGCACCCCCTGCTGAGATAGATACTCACGCTCTTTAAGCAAATGTATAACCTCATTCAGGCGGGCTTTAATCTTGTGATGGCCAGCGATCTGCTCAAAGGAAATATCAGGTAGGTCAACCTGAATGCCTGACGCATCGCTAAAGTCATCCTCGTTTGCCAACTTTTCGATGCGAGCATTAGTATATTGCAAAGACAACACGCCATCGCTTTCATGGATCTCAAAATCAAAGAATACCCGCTGATGCTTAGTGACCAACAGGTTCGGTAACTTGATAAAATCCAACTCAGCAAGAAAAGTCTCCGCGCTTTCGCTCAAGGAGATCATGACACGCTCTACATTGACATCTGGGTGTTGCAGCAAATAATCAGTGATAGGGTCAAATGCAAGATCTCCTATGCGTGATTTCATCTCACGGGTATCAAACCTTGGCGCAAATCTCAGCACCAATAACGGCACTAACGTTTCTAACGATTGAAATTGCACCGCCAATCCGAGCTTGCTTTCAAAAGACTGACTATCATCAATCAGCAGCTGCGTTGCAATCTTAGATAAACCCGTGAGCGATAGCTTCTTAAACAGCACAACACTGCCCTGGGCTAACCGAGATAGCAGCTCAGGGGGAATCGCGGCAACCGTATTACCATTCTCAACTTTTGTTTCTTTACGAATCACCTGAAGTAGCGTCTCTCGCGCTTGATGAGGATTGTTTTCTGTTTGGCTGGTAAAGGTGCGATTACTGTAGAGGCTGCTACCCAAATTAGAGGTGAAAATAATGATGGTCTCCCTGAAATCCACCTCTTCACCGCTATATTCATCCTTTAGGTATCCGGCTGACAGCATTCTTAAGAGTGATGTTTGCACCCGAGTATGGGACTTCTCTACTTCATCAAAGATAATGATCGACTTTGGATTGTCTTTTACAAACTGAGTCAGCTGACCTTCCCCTGCACTTTCAAACCCTTTGCGCAGGCCGACAAGGGCAAATCCCTCTTTTTCAGAGTTCAGCTGGGTCATATCAAACGACTTAACTTTATAGCCCTGAAGTCCCAACCCCAGAATTTCCGCCATGTAGGTCTTACCGGTTGCAGGCGGACCTAAGAATGAAAAAATAGCCCTAGGACGATTCGCTTTCTCGGCCCATGACATTTTCATCACGGCGTCACTCACCGCTTCTACCGCTTCGTCCTGATCAAATATCTGACTAGTCAGCAGCTCATTCATCTCAGCCAAGCTGGCGACAACGGATTTATAGAGTCCCTTGCGAATATTGAAATACAGCTCCGATACATTAGATTCGAAAGAGATCCCTAGCGTTTTTAGTTCAGCAATCAGTGCTTGAACCTCTGGCGCATAAGAAACCCGCTCTTTAGATGCTATTTGCTCGAGCAGTTCAGATGAAAACAGTTCAGATTTTTCGTGAGACGTTGAAACATCAACGAGCTCGCACACCTTGGTGAAAGCGGCACTATCCGCTGCTTTTAACGCCGTCAATGACTGCTGGATATGGGAAATATTAATCCATGAAGCGCTTTCTTGAAGGGCAAAGACTTTTGCGCCTAATAAGATCTTTCGCATGTTGTATTATCCTAATGACGAATGATGCAATCCGATTCTTGATCACACTCTGTCGCCCAAAACGTTACACAAGCACCGCTATGGCACAGCGATAACTAGAAATCGATTCATCTATCACGGCTACTGGCAGTAAAAGCATTCTGGGTGCATTTATAACGCAGCCCAACTAAAGCCAAGCATTAGGTAATACAATGAGTTAAAACCGAGACACAGGAAAACAGCTCTACACTCTCAGTTCTACATTAATTTTATTCATGTGAAGAATGTTATCAAAATTATGGGGGCTTTACCTACTAACTTTGCCTCGAAGATTGATTCACATTCGATATATTGAGGGACTAGATAAGCGGAGGTCTAACACAGAACTTTAGCTGTCTATTTTTTGTTCAATTTAAAGGCATTTGCCATCTTTAGACGTTAAGACGAACCACCAATAAATCAATACAACGCAGCACTAAAAAATTGAGTACAAAAAACGATTAAGACGTGATGAGCAAATAAAACAGGCGCAATGTTATGACTGACCGGCTGAATATCGAAAATCCAGTGCTGCAAAATAACAGATCAAGCAGCAAGTGATACCTGGGGCAAAAACTCCGAACGATTACCACGTGGCTGAGCACCCTTTCGTTTGTGTTCGAAAGTCATCTGCGGAGTTATTCTGAAGGTAAATTTTAGGCATAAAAAAAGCCACCTAAGTGACTGTTTTAGTAAGTATTTAAATGGAGGCGCGGGTCGGAATCGAACCGGCGTTCACGGAGTTGCAGTCCGCTGCATGACCACTCTGCCACCGCGCCTAAGGTAATTACTTACCATCCAATCTTGCGTTACCGCAAAATGGAGCGGAATATCGGGCTCGAACCGACGACCTGAACCTTGGCAAGGTTCCGCTCTACCAACTGAGCTAATTCCGCGTGCTTCCTAAGAAGTGGTGCGTATTATAGACAGCTCTCCTTTTATGTCAACAACTTTTCAGTAGTAAAAAAGTGCAATCAGATTAACAAGTTAGATCTGTATAACGATTGATCAGATATCTTCTGTCAGATCCGGCCATGCCGCCTTTAGATAGATATACATAGACCACAGGGTTAGCACCGAGGCCAGATAAAGCGCACCGATACCGATCCATGACAACATCGTATAAGGCGCAAAGCCCAGCATAATCATGATTGACAGCATTTGCAGTGCCGTTTTTAACTTGCCGATATAAGAGACCGCTATGTTCGCTCGCTTACCTAACTCTGCCATCCATTCACGCAATGCAGAAATCACAATCTCCCGACTAATAATCACAATGGCCGGTGCAGTAATCCAAAAAACCGAATAAGTATCCACCAATAATACCAGCGCAGTAGCCACCATCAGTTTATCGGCAACGGGATCAAGAAAAGCGCCGAAGGGTGATGCCTGGTCTAGTTTTCGCGCCAAATAACCATCAAACCAATCGGTTACCGCCGCAAACGCAAACACAAAGGCCGCTGCCATCGGTCCCCAGGCATAAGGCAGGTAATAAATTAAAACAAATACTGGGATCAGAACAATGCGCAACAGTGTCAGGATATTGGGTATTTTCATCGATGTTCAACTTTCCTGTTCAACGTGGCTGTGTGTAAATAGTGCGACCATTAGGGGTCGTGATGTAGCGAAGCATATATATCTTCTGCAATTTTGCGGCTTATAGTAGAGACTTTTCCAATTTCTTCAATACTTGCCGTCTCAATAGACTGAACACTGCCAAAATGCTTTAACAACTCACGCCGCCGTTTGGGGCCAACGCCGGGAATTCCCTCAAGGGATGATTTACGGCGGGCTTTACCACGACGTGCTCGGTGTCCGGTAATCGCAAAGCGGTGTGACTCATCTCGAATATACTGTATCAGATGCAGGGCCGGTGAGTCAGCCCGCAAAGCGATCTCGACTCCCGTCTCTCCCATAATCAAGGTTTCCAGCCCCGCCTTACGATCACTACCTTTGGCTACTCCGACAATCAATACTTCTTCGATCTGCAGCTCGGCTAGCACCTCCACTGCCTGAGTCACCTGCCCTTTACCACCATCAATCCAGAGAATGTCAGGCAGTTTGCCTTCGCCTTTTTTCAGCCGGGTATAGCGTCGGGTTAATGCTTGATGCATAGCAGCGTAATCATCACCGCCGGTGATACCCTCGATATTAAAATGGCGATAATCCGATTTCAGTGGGCCGTTGCGATCAAATACGACGCAGGAAGCCACCGTTGCTTCACCCGAACTATGGCTAATATCAAAACATTCCATGCGCTGCGGAATCGAATCCAACTGCAGCGCTTCCTGTAACGCCAGATAGCGATTGTAGATACTCTGTTTACTGGCCAAGTGACTCTGCAAATTTTGCTCGGCATTGGTTTGCGCCAATTTTTGCCAAGCGGCCTTATCAGAGCGCACGCGATGCACCAAAGTGACTTTACGTCCACTGCGCTCACCTAACGCATCTTCTAATACTTCCCGATCCGCGGGTTCCTCTAAGGTCACTAATACCGGTGGAATCTCTCGCCCTCCGGCTAGATACCATTGCGCGATAAAAGCGGACAGCAGCTCTGTAGTGGTCTCTTCAATACCAAAACGAGGGTGATACACCTTACTGCCAATAATTCGCCCGCCTCGCACAAACAACATATGCATACAGACCGAACCGGACTGCTGAGCACACCCAATCACATCTGCATCGCCGGTTTGACCGCTCACATGCTGCTGCTCTTGTACTTGCTGCAGGCTGGATATCTGATCTCGGTAGATCGCCGCCTCTTCAAACTTGAGTGCACTGGATGCTGTCTCCATTTGAGAAGCTAATTCATCCATAATGTGGCTATTTTTGCCTTCCAGAAACATCATTGCATGACGAATATCGGTCTGATATGCCTCCGGTGTAGGAATGCCAACACAGGGTGCACTGCAACGCTTGATTTGATATTGCAGACAGGGGCGCGAACGATTTTTAAAGAAACTCTCTTCGCACTGACGAATACGAAACACCCTTTGCATAATTGCCAAGCTATCACGAACCGCACCGCTACTGGGGAAAGGCCCAAAATAGCGGCCTTTTTGCCGTTTGGCACCGCGATGAAAGCGCACCGCAGGGTATTCTTGGCCAGTAGAAACGAAGATATATGGATAGGACTTATCGTCCCGCAATAGAATATTATAGGGCGGACGATTCGTCTTGATTAGATTTTGTTCGAGCAGTAAAGCCTCGGTTTCACTATTGGTCACCGTAACCTGAATATCCGCAATACGGCTAACTAACGCCTGCGTTTTGGTATTCAGGCCAGTTGGCCGAAAATAGCTACTGACACGATTTTTAAGGTTCTTGGCTTTGCCGACATAGAGAATCTCACCCGCACGATTAAACATCTGATAGATGCCTGGCCGTCGCGTCAAACGGGAGAGAAACCCCTTGCTATCAAAAGAGTCATCATCGCGCTGTTCCGGCTGCTTATTTAGCTCCGCCAGCGAGTCATTATCAGGGGTATCATTCATGCGGCTATTCTAACTGTCCGCCCTTCTACTCCTCAAGAAGATTCAATAACTTATTAGCATCCATATGATAATGGGTCGCTTCTCGATGGATCTCTTCGAGTTGCTGGCGGGTTGCATCTGAGATGCCCGCACCGCGAGACAAACTGACTTCCAGATAAACACTGATCTCGGCATAATAATAGAGCCGCGCATTAAAGCTTTGCGCCCGTTTAAGTTTAGAAAGAGAGATCATAGCGCCATTGAGCATAATGGTGTTGATATCAGAGTCGCTCATCAGGGGATGACGATCTTGTTCTGCTGCTAAATTATTCAAATCAACCGCGCGTTTATTTGCTGCCATGAGACATCCTGAAAAAAGTGGAGTAGAGTTAATGATATCTTATTACTTTATGAGCTTTTCACTTTAATGTGAATATTTGAGCTATGAACCTATCTTTAAGTTGTCATCCTGATCACCTTTCTGAATCAGATCCCCTGCAATCACGTTTATCCTATCAACATGAGATCATTCGAGATCTGCACTGGTTAATCTACAGTCCCTCGTTAATGACACTGCCTGATGACCAGTCATCGGATTGGTTATTTAATCAATCAGCTATTCATGAACGCCTGCAAAAACTCGATGAAAATCCTCAACCACTGATTAACGCATTACGCCAACAAGCCAAGTTTCGACTCGGCTACTACTTTGAAGATTTGATTAGAATGTACATTCAATCATTTATTCAACCCATTGATCTTAAGTGCAATATACAAGTTTCAAGAGATAAAACAACGGTAGGAGAATATGACTTTTTAATGGCCCTTAAAGAGGGCATGAAAATTCATCTTGAAGCCGCGGTAAAGTTTTATCTATGCACCTCACAAGACCCTGAGAACTGTGCTTTAGAGGACTTTATTGGCCCCAATCGTTCAGATCGGCTCGACAAAAAATGGCAACGACTCACCGACCATCAGATGCGCCTATCGCATACCGATGCAGGGAAAGACCGCGCCACCTCCCTAGGATTACTCCCAGAAAAACATTCGCTTCTCTTACGAGGTTATCTGTTTTATCCCTTTGCCCACTGGCTGGATTATCACCCCCCTGCCCCTATTAGTGCTGATCATTTAAAAGGGTGGTGGGTTCGAGGCGCTGACGTTGAGTCGCTGGGGTCGGAATATCAGTATGTCATGCTGATGAAGCCTCGCTGGCTAGCATTAGCGCTGTGCGGCTTTCAGGAAACACTCTCCTGCTCTGAACTCATTGAGAGAACCGATGATATCACTACCCCGAAACTGATCGCTCGGCTACAGTTTGATTCTAACGAGGGGCTTTGGCGTGAAATGGATAGAGGCTTTATAGTGCCGGATAGCTGGAATCTTAAGCGCTAATAGCCGCTCATTAACAAATATGACGGGCAAATTTCAAGCATAAAAAAAGCAGCCATTGTGGCTGCTTTTAAAAAACACGTTTAATTACTTAACGCGCTCGGTCGCTTTCGCTGCATCTTTTGCCATGCACTTGCGTAGGTAGTAAATCGCAACGAAAGAACCTACAACCATTGCTGAAACGATTACCATACTTGGTACGAAAGAGATCATGCTGTATTTATCGGCCATAGAACTGTCCTCATGTGTTACCGTCATGACTAAAGACGGATAATTTATGTGGTTATATATTTTTTAGTTATTAGGCGCGATTATAGAGCATCCTCTCTCAGGCACAATAGTCTAAAGCTCTATTCATCCGTATGTGCTTTTTACCCGTTTACTAAGCAGGACATCCGTCCTGCTCAAAGCCTAGCCCTAAACGATGAATAAGCTTTACTTACTTTTCAAGACGTTTAACCAGACTAGAGGTATCCCAACGATTACCACCGAGCTTTTGTACTTCCGCATAAAACTGATCAACCAGCGCGGTGACTGGCAACTGAGCACCATTGCTACGCGCTTCATCTAGCGTGATCTTGAGATCTTTACGCATCCAGTCGACAGCAAAACCGAAATCAAACTGATCATCGATCATCGTTTGATGGCGATTGGTCATCTGCCAAGAACCTGCAGCACCATGCTGAATCACATCAAACACGGCTGATGCATCAAGCCCCGCCTGCTTCGCAAAATGAACCCCTTCAGCAAGCCCTTGCACTAGCCCTGCAATACAGATCTGGTTGACCATTTTAGCCAACTGACCACAACCGGCCTGACCTAATAATTTAGCTGATTTTGCATAGCAATCGATTACCGGCATCACCTTATCAAAAACGGTAGGCTCACCACCGATCATAATACTCAGCACGCCATTTTCAGCACCTGCTTGACCGCCAGAAACGGGCGCATCAAGAAACTCTAGCCCTTGCTCTGCGGCAACAATCGCCAGCTCTCGGGCTATTTCAGCCGAAGCGGTGGTGTGGTCAACCAAAATCGCACCCTGCGCCATGCTACTAAACACGCCCTGAGAACCTGTAACCACTGACCGCAAGTCGTTATCATTCCCTACACAGGTAAAGACAATCTCAGCATCACGGGCTGCCTCGGCAGGTGTGACAGCGCTTTTACCTTTGTACTCCTGACACCATTGATCGGCTTTGCTTGCCGTGCGGTTATAAACAGTGACCTCATGTCCAGCTTTTGCCAGATGACCCGCCATTGGATAGCCCATCACTCCCAGACCGATAAATGCAACTTTCATACGCTCTCCACTCCACCCTAAGGCTGACTATTGTTATGATCAGACTATTCTATGCTAATGATATATATTCAAACACCTTTAATTTTTAGAGCTAAAAAATGCCATTACCCCACATCACCTCAGCTAGCCACACACGGCCATCGAAGAAGCATGGCTTTATTGCCCTGCTGATCATTATGCTATGCAGTGCTGCGCTCAGCCCTGCAGCATTTGCGGCAAAGTCTTTTTATGACGACCTCAAAGTGAACCATCTCGATGACACCTCGGCCGACCTCAATCAATACAAAGGCCGCTTGGTGCTGGTTAATTTTTGGGCCACCTGGTGCCCGCCCTGCGTTGAGGAGATGCCTTCATTGCAGCGACTACAACAGCAGTTTGATCCTGAAAAGTTTCAGGTGATTGCTATTAATCTCGGCCAGAGTAGCGCAACTGTAGAACAGTTTTTTGCCCAGCAAGCCTTTGACTTCGATCTACCTGTTTACTTGGATAGTAAAGGCCAAGGATTTTCTCAGCTGAAAATAGCAGGCATGCCCTCAAGCTTTCTCATCAGTGCTGATGGCGAGCTGATCGAAAAAATTGTCGGTGCTCGTGAGTGGGATCACCCAGCCAATCTAAAAGCAGTACACGAGATGATACAAGAGTAATAAGTGCGCCGACTAAATCAGATATCGCTTTACTTATCACGGCATAAGGTGATCAACCGCTAGCAAGGATTAGTAGCGTTCAGAAAGAAAACAACGTCGACTCATAGAGTCGACGTTGTTTGATGAATGTTAAGGCTTTCTAGCAAGTTGTGTGATGACTCAATCATTACACGATGAATTAGATAACACCTTACTTCGCGCTATAAACTGCTTCAGCAGCGGGAATCGCTTTACCGGTTTTAATGTCCGCGCCCATCGCCGAGAGTGTGTTTTCTAAAGCATTCAAGCAGAGCAAGACATTCTTCTTATTGCAGGCACTGCCCATTAAGCCGATACGCCATACTTTGCCAGCCAACGCACCGAGCCCTGCACCGATCTCTAGACTGTAATCATCCAACAAGCGGTTACGTACTTTAGCTTCATCAATCCCTTCTGGGACAAACACCGAATTTAGTTGCGGCAAACGATACGGCTCTTCAACAAGGAAGCCGATGCCCATCGCTTCGAGTCCATCGCGCAAAGCATTGTGATGATGCTGATGACGGGCCCAAGCGTTTTCTAAACCCTCCTCTTCCAGCATGACCAAGGATTCGTGAAAAGCATACAGAGAGTTGACCGGCGCCGTGTGATGATAAGCACGCTTAGCGCCGCCACCCCAATAGCCCATCACCAATTTCTGATCGAGGAACCAACTAGGCGTTTTGCTTTGACGTTGCTCAATCACTTCAATAGCACGGGTATTAAAACTGACCGGCGAAATGCCCGGCGGGCAAGAAAGACACTTCTGAGTGCCTGAATACACCGCATCAATACCCCAACCATCCACATCTATCTCACTGCCGCCTAACGATGTCACCGCATCAACAATGGTCAACGCGTTATACTTACGGGCGATTTGGCACAGCGTTTTAGCATCAGACAGCACCCCAGTTGAGGTTTCCGCATGCACAAACGCCAATACTTTAACATCGCTATTGGCTGCAAATGCCGCTTCTACTTTGGCAGGATCAACAGGCTTGCCCCACTCGTCCTCCACCATAATCGCGGTCGCACCAAAGCGTTCGACATTCTCTTTCATCCGACCGCCAAACACACCGTTCTGACAGACAATGACTTTATCACCTGGCTCAACCAAGTTGACAAAGCAAGCTTCCATACCGGCAGAACCCGGTGCCGAAATGGGCATGGTCAACGGGCTTTCGGTTTTAAAGGCATACTGCAGCATCTGTTTAACTTCATCCATCATGCGGATGAACTCAGGATCAAGGTGACCGATCGTTGGCCGCGCCAATGCAGCAAGAACCCGAGGATCTACATCAGAAGGGCCTGGGCCCATTAAAGTGCGCTGCGGCGGATAGAAAGATTTAGTCATAGTATGTGGCTCTTTAATATTATTTTTTAACGTATGTCGATAATTTCAGCATTAGACAATGGCTATCAGGCGGCTTCTTTAGCAATGGTCTCTACAATGGCAATCACCATCTCAGCCGAATGTTTTGCTGCAACCAGCAAGAACTGGTCAAACGAAAGGTTAGATTCTTTTCCGGCAATATCCGACAAGGCCCGAATGACGATAAACGGCATATCAAACTGATAACAGGTTTGCGCGATCGCAGCGGCTTCCATCTCGACCGCTTTCATCGTCGGAAAAAGCGCTCGGGTCTGAGCAACACGTTCGGGGCAGTTCATAAAAGAATCACCGGTGGCGATTAAACCTTTCACCGTATTAATGCCGACCATTTGGGAAATACAGCGCTGCGCAACATCGGCCAAGAAATTATCCGGCGTGAAGCCCGCTGGTAACCCAGGCACCTGGCCATGCTCATAACCGAAAATGGTCACATCAACATCGTGGTGACGCACTTCATCACAAATCACCACATCCCCGACTTCTAACTCTGTAGCAAAACCGCCGGCGGAACCGGTGTTAATGACACAGGTCGGTTCAAATGTTTGTAGCATCAGGGTCGTACCGATAGCGGCATTGACTTTACCGATGCCTGACTTAAGCAGTACGACATCAACGCCGTGCAGCGTACCCGTATAGAGGCTATAACCAGCGATGGTATATTCCTGCCGACCCTCCAGGGTTTGTTTCAGCAATTCGACCTCTTCATCCATGGCGCCGATAATACCGATTTTGAGCTTGTCAGACTGAGCGTTCAGGCGCTCAGCGAAGGAGGTGTTGTTGGTCATTCAGGTGATTCCATCACGAGTAGTAAAAAGAGAGTGTTAATAAAGATCAAGGATACGCAATTTGTGCCACCGAACAAATAGACAATAGTTAGAAAAAGACATTAAACCATCAGTTTTATTCGAGTATTTAAGAAATTAGGCCTTAGGTTTTTAATAAGGCCTTTAATTAGTGGGTAAACATAACTCTTTATAGGCAATACAGGCCCAAGATGAAAATCCAACTTATTGCGTTATATTGATTTCGTCAGCGGCATTATCACCACTCGGCTCTATGCTTTCATCAGGTGCGGGGTACAATCCCTGCCAGCCAAATTGTGAAAACAACTGATCAATCCATGCCGTCACCGGTGCATTAATAACGACCGGCTGCTGGGTAAAGGGATGGATAAACTCAAGCTGTGTTGCCATCAACAGTAATCGCTCTAAACCAAAATGCTCGCGAAACAGCGTATTATGCTTGCCATCGCCATGCTGGGTATCGCCCACCAAGGGGTGAAAGATATGTTTAAAGTGGCGGCGAATCTGATGCTTACGCCCCGTTTTAGGTTTTACCTCGACTAATGAATAGCGTGCGGCGGGGTATTTACTGACTGGAATGGGCAACTCCACTATACCTAAGCGTCGATATTCACTGACAGCCTCTTTAGCCGGCTTATTTGGATTCGCTCTCTTATCCGCCACTTTATCGATAATCTCTTTCAACGGATAATCAATAATGTCCTGCTCTTCGGTATAACCACGACAGACACACAGATAGGTTTTCTGCACACGACGTTCGGCGAAACAGATATTCAACTTATTGGCGGCTTCCGATGATTTTGCAAAAATCAGCACCCCAGAGGTTGGTCGATCGAGACGATGAACGGTATAAGCTTTCATGCCTAATTGTTCACGGATCAACGCAACAGCATTAGGCGCGCGCCGCTCAATAGGACTCGGATGCACCAACAATCCTGCGGGCTTATCGATTGCAAAATAGTGTTCATCTTCAAAGATGACGTTGATGGAGTACATCGTTATAACTTACCTAAATAGATCAAGGCGGGCAGCTTAACAATAAATTATCCCATTGCCTATGAACCCAACGGGCATGATCAGGTCATATATATGAAGAGATAAAGGTTATCAGTATCGCCATTAAACAGGATAAAGCATTTAACACATATTCCCTGTATGGTTGAAATACTGACAAAAACCTATATATATAACCTATCAATAAACTTAAACGGCACCTAAAGCCTTAATTTTCAGAGGGATATGATGCGTAATATCGATACAATGACCGTCCGTTCAGAGCAATCTGTACTGTCGACCAATAAGGTGATTCGCAATACCTACATGCTGCTGTCCATGACGATGGTGTTCAGTGCAGTAACTGCGGGTATCTCTATGGTCATCAACCCACCAATGATCTTCGCTTTGGGAGCAATGATCCTCGGTATGGTCTTAACCTTCGTTATCAGTAAAAAACAAAATAGCGCTGCGGCACTACCTTTAGTTTTTGCTTTTACCGGTTTGTTTGGTTTTGCCCTAGGCCCAATCCTGAATCGCTATCTAGGCATGGCCAATGGCGGCGAGATCGTTATGACGGCGATGGGTATGACGGCAGCAACCTTCCTAGGTTTGTCTGCTTACGTACTGACCAGCAAAAAAGATTTCAGCTTTATGGGTGGATTCCTATCAGCTGGCCTAATCATAGTACTGGTTGCTATGGTTGCCTTGATGATTCTGCCAATGTTTGGCGTTAACGTTGGCGCAATGCATCTCGCACTGTCGGCTGCTGTTGTTCTGCTAATGTCTGGTTTTATTTTGTATGACACCAGCAACATTGTTAACGGCACTTACACAAACTACATCATGGCCACCGTTAGCCTCTACACCAGCATATTTAACCTGTTCATCCACCTACTAAGCCTAGTTGGATTCCTTAACGACGACTAAGCACAGCTACTTCGCTTAGACTGAAAAGCACACACAAAGCCTTGCAATCCTGATAAGATTGCAGGGCTTTTTTAGTTTACAGAAATCAAACCATTATGAAGTTTTCAATCGTTATTACCGGCGCGCCGTACAGCTCTCAGGCATCCGCCAGCGCTTTGCAGTTTAGCCGCAGCGTTCTGAGGCTTGGACACGAGATTCATCGGGTGTTTTTTTATGCTGATGGTGTCCACAGTGGCACAGCACTCGCCGCACCGCCCCAGGACGAAACCAATATTCCTGCTGAGTGGACCACTCTGGCACAGGAGCATCAGCTTGATTTAGTCGTCTGCATTGCCGCTGCTGTACGCCGTGGAATATTGGATGAAGGTGAGGCCCGTCGCTATGAAAAAAGTGGCCACAACCTTGCGCCAGATTTTACCCTGTCAGGCTTAGGGCAACTGGTCGAGGCTGGCATTGTGTCCGACCGCGTTGTGACGTTTGGAGCTTAAAACATGAGTGACACAAAAAAATCATTCCTGATTATCAATCGCAAAGCCCCCTACGGTAGCAGTGCCGCCCGAGACGCTTTAGATGTCGCCCTAACCATATCGGTATTTGAACAACCCCTTAGTCTGCTATATATGGATGATGCGGTATGGCAATTACTACCGGATCACCAAGCGGGCGCCATTGGTCAGAAAAACCTTTCAGCAAACCTTGCGATGCTGGAAATGTACGATATCGACCAACTGTACGTTTGTCGCCAAGCACTAAACCAACGGGGCATCCGCCCCAGCGATATCAAATTAAATATCACCCTGCTGGATTCACAGGGCATTGCTGCGCTGATCAAACAACAAGATCAAGTATTGAGTTTCTGATGACAACACTACATTTGATTAACAAAACCCCCTCAGAAAGCAGCGCGCTACGTGATAGCCTATCGGCGATCAGCGACGGTGATGCGCTACTGCTGATTGAAAACGGCGTATACGCAGCCATGCCTGCCTATGCGGAACGATTTACCCGTTTACCCAGAACAATACAATGTTACTTGCTAAATAATGATGCTCTAGCGCGGGGTTTGAATGACCTTAATCCCGATTTCGGTGCCATCGATTACGACGGCTTTGTTGAGTTGAGCTGTCGTTATAACAAAGTAGTGAGTTGGTTCTAATATGACAGCAGATAACAACGAGCAGCAATACTTACAGGTTAACGAGCAAACGATCCCTGTTGATCCTGAGGGCTATTTACGTCATCTAGATGACTGGAATGAAGCGGTTGCCGAACAACTAGCCGCACAAGAAGCGATTCAACTCACGGAAGCTCACTGGGAGATTCTGCGCGTACTGCGGCAGTTCTATCAACAGTTCGAAATGTCTCCGGCTATGCGCCCACTGATCAAAGCCGTCGCCAACGAACTGGGTAGTGACAAGGGTAAAAGCATCTACCTGATGAGCCTATTTCCCGGCAGTCCGGCCAAATTAGCCAGCAAGATTGCCGGACTACCAAAACCCACTAACTGCCTATAACGGAGTACTAAAGATGCGGATCGCTTTTTTGGGCATCGGCTTAATGGGCCGCCCTATGGCCAGTCATTTATTAACCGCGGGCTTCCAACTCAGCTTATGGAACCGCACCCGCAGTAAAGCTGAAGCTTTGGTCTGTTTAGGCGCACAGGTTGCCAATACCCCAGCAGAAGCAATTGCCGATGCCGATATCATTATCACCATGCTAGAGAACGGCCCTATTGTTGATCAGGTGCTGTTTAACTCAACGCCTGCAGTGCAATTTAAAGCCGGCAGCACGGTAATTGATATGAGTTCGATCCCTCCCGAGATGGCCCGCCAACACGCAGAAAAACTGCAGAACATGGCGGTAAATTACCTTGATGCGCCAGTATCAGGCGGCACTGTCGGTGCAGAACAGGCATCCCTATCCATTATGGCCGGTGGTAATGCGGCCGTCTTTGAAGGCTGCCAAGCAGTCTTTTCAGCATTAGGGAAAGCCACCTATATAGGCCCGGCCGGATCAGGTCAGCTTGCCAAATGTGCCAATCAAGCCATTGTAGGCATTACCATAGGTGCGGTTTCAGAAGCACTGCTGTTGGCCGCTGAAGGCGGAGCCGATCCTGCCGCCGTACGTCAAGCGCTACTCGGTGGCTTTGCCGGCAGCCGCATTCTTGAACTGCATGGGCAACGAATGATCGATCGTGAATTCAATCCTGGCGCGACCTCTCGAGTGCAGCTTAAAGATCTGCGGACCATTTTAGATACCGCCCATAGCGAACAACTAAAATTACCGCTGGTCGAACAGACCTATCAGCAATACCAAAAGCTGGTCGATAACGGCTTAGAAGAGGTCGATCACAGCGGCTTACTACTACAACTGGAAATCGACAATGGCGATCGTCGGTTAAACGATAAAGCGACACAATCACCCTACTCCACAAACGATAAAAACAACTAAACACCGATTTAGCCATATCGATAAGAACAACAGAGAGTTATGTTATATGCCTAATTTTGCCGTTAATCTAAGCATGCTATTCACCGAGGTGCCTTTAGCCGAACGTTTTTCTGCTGCCGCTGAGCAAGGCTTTAGCAAGGTCGAGATTCAATTTCCTTACGCCTTAGCCGCCACCGAGATTGCCCACTTACTTAAGCAGAACAATCAACAGATTGTGCTTTTAAATGCACCCGCTGGCGATGCACAAAAAGGCGACCGTGGTATCGCGTGCCACCCTCACCGAGTGTCTGAATTCCGTGAAGGTGTAGCCCAAGCGATTGACTATGCCAAACAACTAAACTGTCCTAATATCAATATATTATCTGGCATATCTCCGGTTGGCTATGATGCCGATTTGATTGAAAAAACCTTAATTGACAACCTAACATTCTGTGCTGAACAGATGGCCGAAGCAGGCATTCAGCTGCTTGTCGAAGCGATCAATACTCAAGATATCCCCGGCTTCTTTGTTAATAACAGCCGACAAGCCTTTGCATTATTTGAGGCGATAGGCCACCCAAATATAAAACTGCAGTATGATATCTATCATATGCAGATTATGGAGGGTAACCTGATTCATACCTTGACGAACAATCTCGATAAGATTGGCCATATCCAGTTTGCCGATGTACCTGGGCGGCATGAACCTCAAACTGGTGAACTAAACTTCAGCAATATTTTTCAAGCTCTGGATGATATGGGATACTCAGGTATTACCAGCCTTGAATATAATCCTTCCGTCAGCACGACTGAAAGTCTGCACTGGCTGAAACAGATAGCATAAGAGAGCAACCCATGGGTCTTGAAGACGCAGCAGAACAACTACAGCAGATTCAGGCAGAACTGAGCGCTAACGTGTACGATCTGCATAAAAAGAATGGTGAGAGCCAGGAAGCCTATCGTAAGTGGGCGACCTTTTCGATTGCCGATGAACTCTATGCAATTGATGTGATGCAGGTAAAAGAGGTGTTGCGCTACACCGACATTACGCCGGTTCCTGGCGCACGGGATGGCGTACTGGGCATTATCAACCTACGCGGTAGCGTCGTTACGGTGGTGAGTTCGCGTACTCTTTTTTGCCTAGAAGACAAAGAGATCGATCACAATACCCGCATTATCGTTGTCGAATTTGATGATCAGGAAGTACTAGGTATTTTGGTCGACGGCGTTGATGAAGTGATTAACCTGCCGGAAAGTGAAACCGATCGCGCCCCAGGCGTGCTGCGCGAAGACAGTCAGCGACAGTTTGTTCAAGGGGTATGCTATCGGGAAGAGCACCTTATTATCCTACTGGACCTCGATAAGATGTTGGCAGGTTTTAAACTTCCATCAGAAGAGTAACGGATAACCGAGCCATAGTCCGCGCACCTATTTGCAATCACTCTCGACAACATCAAGCGACATAAAAGATAGCCCGTTAAAGCGACTTTGCCGTCACCACGGGCTGTTTTTATAACCTTCGATTAGCTCGACCTTCTTTGGTTATCTGCTATATAGCGCCCAAAAAAGCACCTACCTCAAGCACGAAACCAACTCACTCAAGCAAAACCTAACCAATATGCGCCGCAATACATCTAACCTGATGATGATGGCGATGTTCCCAACAAAACACACCTTGCCAAGTCCCCAGCAGCAAACGACCCTCCATTATTGGGATCGACAGTGTGGTCGCCGTTAATGCCGCTTTAATATGTGCAGGCATGTCATCACACCCTTCAGACAGGTGGGTATACAGGGGATCACCCTCAGGCACGAGACGGTTAAGCCAGTTTTCTAAATCATGTTGCGCACTCGGATCGGCATTTTCCTGGATCGTCAGGCTCGCACTGGTGTGCTGAATCAACAAACTGCAAAGCCCCTCCTTCACAGCGCTACGACTAACGAGACGATTAACCTGCTCGGTAAACTCATATAACCCCTGCCCACGGGTGGTTACACTGATAATCTCAACCATCGTTCTTTATCCTCTATAAAAAACCCCGCTAGAGCATGTCACTCTAGCAGGGCTATAAACAGCGGAATACTCAATAAACCTAAAATTAAAGCACTCGGCTATTATTCAAAAACTTACTTTCAGGAGCTGGCCCAGTGCCGTCGGCATAGAGAGTAACGCCTGACTTCAGACAGATCGTCAAGTTCATGTGTGACTCTTCGGTCTCTGTTGGCAGCAGATGATTGATCACTGCTTTTTCTTCCAGCAGCTCAAGCTCTGTAGCAGTCAGCTGTTTACGACTGAAATCACTGATATCCAACCCATGGACAATCTGATAACGACCGTAGTTACAACGCACAGGGAATGAGAAGAAAATTCCCTTCTCAATGCCATAACTACCGTCGCTGATGATCCCCATGCTAACAATTTCACCAGGCTCAGTTCCCTGTGACCAGTTATGCATCTGATCAACAATGGCCTGCGCCGCTGAAGCAGCACTCGACAGCCCTCGAGCCTTAATAATCTCGCTGCCGCGTTCTTGCACCCGAGGAATAAACTCATCCCGATACCAAGCGGTATCAATCTGCCCCATAGCAGGCGCACCAAATACCGTGGCGTGATGCAGGTCTGGATACTGAGTGGGCGAGTGGTTACCCCAAATGATGATATTCTGAATATCACGGGCAGTGACACCACACTGACTGGCCAACATCCCTTTAGCACGGTTATGATCCAAACGAGTCAAACAGGTAAACTGAGAAGGGCTTAGCTTAGGCGCATTCCGACTGGCAATCAGTGCATTGGTGTTCGCCGGGTTGCCGGTCACCAGCACTTTAACATCACGGTTTGCAAAATCATTTAGAGCCTTACCCTGACGGGCAAAGATTTCGGCATTCACTTCCAGCAGATCACTGCGTTCCATGCCCGGTCCACGCGGACGTGCGCCTACCAGCAATGCGTAATGGCAGTTACAAAAGCCCTCTTCAACGTTATCGTGCAGGGTAATTGTGTGTAGCAATGGATAGGCACAATCTTCCAGCTCCATGGCAACACCACGCAACGACTCCATCGCCCCCGGCAGCTCAATCAACTGCAGAATCACCGGCTGATCCTTACCCATCATCTCGCCGGCAGCAATTTTAAATAACAAACTATAACTAATGGCACCCGCGGCACCCGTTACTGCAATACGGACTGGTCTTCTCATCTTATATTCCTTTTTATTATATACCTATCAGCAACGCACCTTATACAAAAGCATAAAGCAGCGACTTTACAATGTAACGACGACTAAAGAACCAATCGTTATGCTGTTTAAGTATATGGCTAGATTCAAGTTGTAGATTGGTTGGCGTTACAAGCCCCGTTGATAGTCCTGACGAAGAAACACCCGATCGGGCGTTTCGATAGCGCTACGTAACTGCTTAAGCATCATTTCAAGGTCACGGTTAAGAACTCCTTTCAAAACCAAAAAATTTGACGCATGGTCGCTGCGAAAAATAGTTTTCTCCAACCTTAGATTTGATAAAAACAGTTCCATCTCTTCAAATAACTGCCGCTGATTGAGGGCCGTAAAATCGCCACCAAACCCCTGCGCCACGCGTTGATTACCCCGCCGAGAGAAAAGCACCAGCGTTGCCAGGTAATCAGGCTGTACTCGGTTGATCAGTTTGGCAGACGACAGCGCATGCTGATTGCTCATTCGCGTCCCGCCCAGGCCGTTTATCAGCATAACCGATGTTTTAATACCGGCTTCTTTTGCCTTTAGCAGAGACTCGGCCGTCGTTTGAAAGGTTTCGCCTTTATCGATACAACGCAAGATTTCATCATCGCCGCTTTCAGCACCGACATAAATCAAGCTTAAACCCAGCTCTCGTAGCTGTTGCAACTCCTCAACAGACTTATGTTTAAGATTAGAGGGCAAGGCATAAGTGGATACCCGCGTCACATTGGGCAGATGAGTACGAATAGCCTCCAGAATCGTTTTTAAGCGCCGAAACGACAGCACCATAGGATCGCCATCACCTAGGAAAACCCGCCTGACACCGGGAAGCTGCTGACCACAGCGGCGAATCTCTTCAAGCAGTACGGCTTCATTTTTTGGTTTGAATTTTTTCTGGGGATCAATATACATCTCACAGAAAGTACAACGGTTCCAACTGCAGCCATTCGTGACTTGCAGAATCAATGAATTCGCTTCGCTAGGTGGCCGGTAGACCGGCTCAATATAACTGATCGGCATCGAATAGCTCATGACCCAGTCTGAGTGACCTTATTAAACATACGATCGAAGTTGTGGCTGGTTATTTCAGCCACCTCTTCAATACGCAGCCCTTTAATGTCCGCCACACATTGCGCCACTTCGACCACATACTGAGGCTCATTAGGTTTGCCACGGTACGGCACCGGCGCTAAATAGGGAGAATCTGTTTCGATCAATAGATTTTCCATCGGCACTTGCCGAACCACTTCGCGCAGCTCAGCCGCATTACGAAAAGTGATAATGCCGGAAAATGAGATCATATAGTTGAGATCCATCGCCTGCTGCGCCATCGCCCAGTTTTCAGTGAAACAGTGCAACACGCCCCCTACTTCGGGATCGGCATGTTGGCGCAGTAACGACAGAGTATCTTCACGGGCATCGCGGGTATGTACAATCACCGGCAGGCGAGATGTTGCCGACGCGTTAAGGTGACGAATAAAGCTTTCTTGCTGCAGCTCAATACTATCTTGCTGATAAAAGTAATCGAGACCGGTTTCACCCAGCGCAACCACTCTAGGATCAGCAGCATAACCGAGCAGATCGGCTATTTCGGGCATACCGTCAACGACATGTAGCGGATGAACGCCCGCAGAGGCAAAAACGTTATCGAAACGTTTAACGGTTTGCAGCATTTCAGGAAGTTGTTGCAACTCAATCGCAACACAGAGCATACGGGAGACATTTTTCGCCGCCGCTGCATCCATAACCTCTTGCAGCTCATTATTTCGGACAGACAGATCCAGTCTGTCCAGGTGACAGTGGGAATCTACAAACATAGGAGGTAACTCAGAATTACATGGTATTGGTGCGTCTACCCGAATTCATCAGGGGGGCGACATAGTTTTCAATCTTAGAAATCAGCGTCGCATCTTCCTGAGACAATTGAATGCCTATACCAGGAATACGACCGCCTTGTGCCGCTCGAGGAGTGACCCAAACCACTTTACCGGTGACCGGAATTTTGTCGGGTTCATCAATCAAGCTCAGCAGCATAAAGACTTCTTCGCCAAGCTGATAAGTTCGGGTCGTAGGAATAAATAATCCCCCGTTCTTAATAAACGGCATATATGATTTATAGAGATCTTCCTTGTTCTCGATTGCCAGGGATAAAATCCCGTGACTCATGCGGGGTACAACTGACATGGGCCGTATAGCCTCCCTCGTACTTATTTCATCCTAATTCAGACTTGACTACATACTACTATTGCTTGGCGTCGCTGTATATCCTGTCAACTCAGTTAGTCAGGTCTCGGCAGCGAATGCCATTCATTTAATAACGTCTCCATCAACAACTGCTTATTAGGATTGCGACGAAACATCAGATCTTTCCTCGCCGCCTGCACCTGATCAGCAAAGGCGTAAAGCTTACGATGACCCACCTTTCGCGCCAATGCTAAAAGCATATTATGAGCATCAGTATGACGTAACAGATCTGGGTCAGCCTGATTTTCAGCAGAGCGCGCAATATCGACCACCCAACTATAGATCCAGCCCAACAACAGCTCAAGATCCTCCCGATAAAGTGACTGAGCCACCTCAACAGAACTACTACGTTCCTTAAGAATATCCGCCAGCCCTTTTAAGACTTTAGCCCGCAAGCCGAGCAGATCATCCTGTTTGTAGGCCAACGCCTGTAGAGGTGAATTATGAGCAATCACAAGCAATTGAGCCGCCTCCTCAGGAGCGACCTCTAACTGAGTCGATACCCACTGTGTCGCCAATGACACGTCGGCCGGCGGCATATCAACTCGCTGACAGCGGCTTTTAATCGTCGGTAACATCTGCCCCAACCGGTGAGTCAACAGCATGATCAGCGTGTTAGATCCAGGCTCTTCCAGCATTTTTAGTAGCGCATTTGAGGCATTGATATTCATGCTATCGGCGGGGTCAATGATCACTACTCGATAACCACCCTGCTGCGCGGTGGAATAAATAAACGCCGTGAGCTCACGAATTTGATCGATCTTGATTGGTTTTCCCGGTTCGTCCGGTTTGAGCTGATAGAGGTCCGGATGACCGCCACTACCGGTCAGTTCACAGCTACGACAATGACCGCACGCAGCACCGTTATGTGGCTCGCGACAGAGAACATAATTTGCTAATGCCATCGCGAAACAAGCTTTACCGATTCCCTCAGGACCATTAATCAGCAATGCATGGGGGAAACGGTTTTGCGCTTTGAGTTCCAGCAAGTATTCCCAGCGCCCTTTTAGCCAAGGTAGCACCATCGCCCGGTCTTGCCAAAGGTCATCGCTCACTGAGCTTGCTCCTGAAGGTAGTGTTCCAATACGCTAGCGATCTGCGCTTGCACCTGCTCAAGCGTGCCAGAGGCGTCGATTACCGCAAAGCGTTGTGGATCGGCGGCGGCACGTTCAAGATAAGCATTACGCACCTGTTCAAAAAAAGCCATACGTTCATTTTCAAAGCGATCTAACTCACCCCGTTCACGGGCGCGTGCCAAGCCAATCTCGACCGGCAAATCCAATAAAATAGTCAGATCCGGCTGCAAGCCACGCTGCACCATAAGCTCTAACGAGCCGATCATCTCTTTACTCAGACCCCGCCCACCGCCTTGATAGGCAAAGGTGGCATCGGTAAAACGATCACACAGTACCCATCGATTGGCATCTAAGGCTGGCCGAATAACCGCTTGCAGATGCTGCGCCCGAGCAGCGAACACCAACAACAACTCGGCATCGTCCGCCACCACTTCATCGCGATTGGCTAACAGCAGCTCACGCACCTCTTCAGCCAGCGGCGTGCCACCGGGCTCCCGGGTCAGCTGATAGTCGATCTGATGCTGCTGCAAGACAGATTCTATAAACCGCAAGTTGGTAGACTTACCTACCCCTTCGGTGCCCTCGAGTGTGATAAAACGGCCTGAACTCATGTTTTCAACTCATATTATCCAATGATTAGGCTTTAACGCTAGCTTCCTGGGCTCGAACGATAGTCGCTACGACGGCGCAGCTGATACTCTCTGACCGCCTTATTGTGATCTTTCAAGGTAGCAGAAAACTGATGGCTACCATCTCCCTTGGCGACAAAATATAACCACTTACCCTCATCCGGGTGCAGTGCGGCTTGAATAGCATCACGACCCACCATCGCGATCGGTGTCGGCGGTAAACCACTGATGGTATAGGTGTTGTATGCGGTCGGTTTGCGCAAGTCTGACCGACGAATATTACCCTGATAACGATCCCCCATACCATAGATCACGGTAGGGTCCGTTTGCAGCTTCATCCCTTTTTTCAAACGCTGCACAAATACGCCAGCAATCAGCGGCCGCTCACTCGCTTTAGCGGTTTCTTTTTCAACGATAGAGGCCATGATCAAAGCCTCATAAGCAGATGTGTAAGGTAGGTCTTTCGCTTTATTCTGCCAAGCTTTATCAAGTTCCGCTTGCAGCAGTGCATGGGCCCGCTTTAGCAAATCAGCATCGCTCATACCACGATGGAACTGATAGGTATCGGCCAAAAACATCCCTTCCGGATGCTTTCCTTCCAATCCCAGTTCGATCATTATTTGTGCATCGGTCTTATCGGCGAAGGTATTTTTAATATTCGAATTTGATTCAAGAGAGGTGCGTAACTGTTTGAAAGTAAGCCCTTCTATCACCGTAAACTTATAGGAAAGGGTTTTCCCCTCAATCAGTTGTAGCACCAATGTGCGCGGAGTCGTGCCGGGCACAATCTCATATTCACCCGCCTTCAGTAGATGACCCACCTTCTTTAATCGGATAAAGAATGAGAACCAGTCGGGCTTATCCAGCACACCCTCAGCGGCAAGCTGGCCAGCAAATCGACTAAAACTACTGCCGGGTTCGACCATCACGATTTTTGCTTGTGATAGGTTTAGCGGGCTATCCAGATAAGACTGCAAAGAGCGCCATCCGCCGTAGGCTAGCGCGACCACAACCAGCAAGGTAATTAGAAAAGAGATAACGACTTTACGCACTAATAAATTCCTTCAGCAGACAGACTCGACTGCAAACACTGGGTAATCGGCCCAATGGACCACCTTGACTGACGCTGATCAGCCAGAGTGCATTGAATCACCGGCCAGATCGCAATAATACTGTTACACACAAAGACTTCATCCGCCTGATACAGCGTATCTACGGCAAACAAACCTTCCTTCAATGGGATTTCCCGTTGTGCCGCGAGACGTATAATCTGTTCGCGGATAATGCCTTTGACACCACATCGATCAAGTTGAGGGGTATACAGCACCCCATCACGACACCAGAACAGATTACTCATCGTGCCTTCTACCAGATAACCTTCAGCATCCAGTACTAAGCCTTCTCTAATGTCTGGGGTAGACCACTCTGCCCGCGCCAGCACCTGCTCTAAGCGATTCAGATGTTTAATCCCGGCCAGTTGTGGCGCAATCGCTAATCTCGTCTGACACAAACGCACAGCCACGCCATTCGCCGAGGGATGGTCAGGATAGCTAGGAAATGCATTTAACTGAACGATTCGATTGATTGGCACGCCAGCATCCACCGCATAACCGCGTCCACCGCAGCCTCGGGTAATGGTGATTTTCAACACTTGACGTTCAGGTAAGGAGGGTTGCTTTGCCAGCAGTATCGCTAGATCTGCCAATAAAGTCTGTTCGATATTATCCGCTAAAGGGATGAAAAGACGACTAGCACCCGCCTTAAGACGCTCAAGATGAGCCTGCCAAGCGACCGGCCGCCCCTGCTGCAGGGTAATGGTTTCAAATAAACCATGGCCGTAGGCTAGCCCCCGGTCGGCAACCGGAAGTGACTGTTCAAACAAACCATTAATCAGCGTGGTAGGCAGCATAGGAACAGAAAAGCGGGTACGCCGATAGCGCACCCGACTCATCAGATCTTACGGAATACTAGGGTACCGTTGGTACCACCAAAACCGAAAGAGTTAGATACCGCAGCCTCGATAACAGCCTCTTGAGCCGTATGAGCTACGTAGTTCAGATCACAACCTTCGGATGGGTTATCCAGGTTGATCGTCGGTGGCGCAACCTGATCGCGAATTGCCAGCACCGAGAAAATGGCTTCAACAGCACCTGCAGCGCCCAGCAAATGACCAATCATCGACTTAGTCGAACTCATGCGCACTTGCTCTGCGGCATTACCTAACACCAGTTTAGCGGCATTAGACTCAGCGATATCACCTGCCGGTGTCGAAGTACCATGAGCATTAATGTAATTAATTTGCTCAGGATTAAGGCCCGCGTCTCTGACAGCGTTCGACATCGACATCGCAGCACCTTTGCCATCGGCCGGTGGTGAGGTCATATGATAGGCATCATCACTCATACCGAAGCCAACGAGTTCAGCGTAGATATTCGCGCCACGTGCTTTAGCTGATTCGTACTCTTCTAGTACCACAACGCCCGCACCATCACCCAGTACAAAACCATCACGATCACGATCCCATGGACGGCTAGCCGCCTGCGGATCATCGTTGCGGGTTGAGAGCGCCCGCGCTGCAGAGAAACCACCGACACCTAATGGTGTGGTTGCCATCTCGGCACCGCCAGCAATCATGACATCCGCATCGCTGTTCTGAATCATCCGCGCCGCAAAACCAATATTATGGGTACCGGTTGTACACGCCGTGGTAATAGCAATATTTGGCCCTTTAAAGCCATATTTAATCGCCAAATTACCGGAGATCATATTGATGATACTACCGGGCACAAAGAACGGTGAAATCCGTCGAGGGCCACTTTTGTTAAGCGTATCGTGGGTCGCCTCGATCATCGGCAAACCACCAATACCCGAACCAATGGCTACACCGATACGGGGGGCATTCTCTTCAGTCACATTCAGCTCGGCATCTTCAACAGCCTGAATTGCTGCAACCATACCGTACTGAATGAACAGATCCATTTTCCGTGCATCTTTCGAGGTCATGTAACCGTCGAGATCCAGCCCTTTAATCGGGGCAGAAAAACGGGTACCGAACGACGTCGTATCAAAGTGGGTAATGTTAGCCACGCCACTCTTACCGTTAAGAATGCTGGTCCATGTCTCCTGGACAGTGTTACCGACCGGGGTCAGCATACCCATGCCTGTAACAACGACTCTTCTCCGAGACATTAAAATCCTCCTGGGTTACCGGTATAACAAAAGAAAAGCCGCACTATATCACTATAGTTGCGGCTTCTCGGTAGTCTGGTGTGAGTCGATTACTGGTGTGCGTTGATGTAATCGATTGCCAGTCTAACAGTGGTGATTTTCTCTGCTTCTTCATCAGGAATTTCAGTTTCGAATTCCTCTTCCAGAGCCATAACAAGCTCTACAGTATCCAGAGAGTCTGCACCGAGGTCTTCAACAAAAGAAGCATCGATAGTAACTTCTTCTTCTTTAACACCCAGCTGTTCAGCAATGATTTTCTTTACGCGATCTTCGATGTTGCTCATAACTCTTCCTATTGTTTATCGACATCCACATCCGAAGATGTGAACAGGGATTTTATTAGAATCCGCCGCTATGGATCAAGCCTGACGGCGATATTTCTCCAGTGAGCTGCGGCTCATTATCAACACTTTTACAGAAAAAACAATTCCTCAGGGAAAACTTTATGACATATACATGCCGCCATTGACATGAATCGTGTCTCCGGTCACATATCCGCCGGCATCACTGGCTAAAAAACCAACAACAGCGGCGACTTCTTCAGGCTGCCCTAAGCGCCCCATTGGAATCTGTTTCTGCAATGCTACTTTGTGTTCTTCCGGCAACCCACTGGTCATATCAGTATCGATAAAACCAGGCGCTACACAGTTGACAGTGATATTGCGGGAGCCAACTTCACGGGCCAGCGCCCGACTGAAACCTTCCATACCCGACTTAGCAGCAGCGTAGTTAGCCTGCCCAGCATTGCCCATAGAGGCAACCACTGATGAAACATTAATAATACGGCCCCAACGCGCTTTGGTCATGCCGCGCAAACAGCCTTTCACCATTCGATATACGGACGTCAAATTGGTATTCATCACAGAATCCCACTCTTCCTCTTTCATCCGTAGCATGATGTTATCCCGGGTGATACCCGCATTATTGACGATGATAGCCACAGGGCCAAACTGTTCCTGCACTGCTTTCAACACCCCATCAACCGACTCACTTGAGCCTACATCAAGACATAAACCTGCACCTTTTACGCCCGCTTCCTGGAGGTAGTCGGTGATTGAAGCGGCACCCTTATCACTGGTCGCGGTGCCAACAACAACGACACCTTGACGCCCCAGCTCTAGCGCAATCGCTTTACCGATCCCTCGAGTAGCACCGGTAATCAGCGCAACTTTGCCTTCGATACTCATAATCTGTTTCCTTTAATTCAGAGACTAAGCGCTCAGCGCCTTCTCAAGACCTGCAGGGTCATTAATTGCGCCAACTACCAGACTGCGCTGAACTTTTTTATTCAGCCCTGACAGCACCTTTCCAGGCCCACACTCAACGGTACGCTCAACACCCTGCTCAATCATATTTTGTACAGAATCAGTCCATAAAACTGGACTATACAACTGCGCCAATAAATTTTCGACCAACTCATTAACGCTATTAGGCGCTTTGGCCGTAAAATTTTGCACAACCTGAATCGACGGCAGCTTAATATCAATACTCTTTAGCTCTGCCTTCATCTGTTCTGCCGCGGGCTTCATCAACACGCAGTGAGAAGGCACACTAACTGGCAACGGAATAGCCCGCTTCGCACCGGCGGCTTTACAGCCTTCCATCGCCCGTTCAACAGCCGCTTTATTCCCTGCAATCACAACCTGCCCAGGGCAATTAAAGTTAACCGGTGAGACAACCTCATCATCCGCTGCCGCATCACACGCGGCTTGGATAGCTTCATCCGCTAAACCAAGGATCGCGGCCATTGCGCCAGTACCAGCAGGCACCGCTTGCTGCATAAACTCACCCCGCAGCTTAACGAGATTCACCGCGTCTTTAAAGTCGATCGCACCGGCACAAACCAGCGCAGTATACTCGCCCAAGCTGTGTCCTGCCATCACTGCAGGCATGGCACCACCCTGCTGCTGCCACAGACGCCATAAAGCGACACCCGCAGTTAGCAAAGCAGGCTGGGTACGATCAGTTTGGTTTAGATCCGCTTCAGGACCCTCTTGAGTCAATGCCCAGAGATCATATCCCAGCACATCAGAGGCTTCAGCGAAGGTTTCCTGGATAATAGAATGTTCAGCAGCTAGCTCAGCTAGCATGGCCAGATGTTGCGAGCCCTGACCGGGAAAAACAAAAGCGAGGGGTTGTGGCATTATTACCTCAATATACAGATAAACGCATAACAATTTAAAGAACGTAGTTTACAGGATTCACAATGAATTAAAATGATTGTCTTACAGATCAAGCATTTCCGTTATAGATAGGCCCACTACGCATCAGCAATATGCGACTCAAGCTGGCGATTTATGCTACCAGGCACATCCATAATGACTTCAGCCACCGCTTGATCGATAGCATAACCAAAGCACTCACGATTAGCCGAGCCATGACTCTTGACCACAATCCCCTGCAAACCTAACAGACTAGCCCCATTGCGACGGGCCGGATCAATATGCGCCCGAATCTCTTCCAAAACAGGTTTAGCCAGCCAGGCCATCAATTTGCGTCGCCATGAACGACTAAAACTGAGCTTGAGCTGCTGACCAATCAAACGGGCAACGCCTTCACTGCTTTTAAGGGCGATATTGCCGACAAAACCATCACAGACCACGACATCGACTTTGCCGGTAAAAATATCACCACCTTCAATAAAGCCGTGATAATTCAAACCGCCATGCTCACGAATAAGACGGGATGCCAGCTTGACCTGCTCATTCCCCTTAATCTCTTCAGCACCGACATTCAACAACCCCACACGCGGCGCTGCAATCCCCTCGACGGCGCTGGTCATGACCGAGCCCATAATGGCGAATTGCAACAGATGCTCAGCACTACAGTCCACATTAGCACCCAGATCAAGCATATAGCTAACACCATCAACAGAGGGGATCGCGGTAATAATGGCGGGCCGATCAATACCCGGCAACATCTTTAAAGTAAACCGCCCCAGCGCCATTAATGCACCCGTATTACCGGCACTGACACAGGCCTGCGCCTGCCCTTCCGCAACTTGCGCAATCGCTCGATACATTGAAGTATCGCGACGTTTACGCAGCGCATAGGAAGGCCGCTCATCACAAGCGATGACTTTTTCAGCATTAATAACAGAGATGCGCGAAGACAACGTCTTATCAGAAAATTTAGCTAGCGCTTGGTTTAACAGAGGGGTGAGAATATCTTGCTGACCAATGACTTGCAGGGTCAGATATGGATGACGCTTTAAGGCATCAACTGAGGCGGGAATAACAACGCGGGGACCGAAGTCCCCGCCCATCGCGTCAACCGCGATGCAAATGCTGTCAGACAATCTTACTCGTCGTCTTGCTGTGCAACAACCTGCTTACCACGGTAAAAACCGTCAGCACTTACGTGGTGACGACGGTGAGTTTCACCAGTGGTTACTTCTACTGAAAGAGTTGGGTTGCCCAGTGCATCGTGTGAACGACGCTGACCGCGACGTGAACGAGTTACTTTGCTCTTTTGTACTGCCATGGGTATATAGCTCCTATTTCACTTATCAGCCTTCAGTGAGGCTAATACACTGAAAGGGTTCGGTTTATCAGTTTCATTGTCAGTCGTCGCCTCGTCACCGAAGGATGTCTGCACACTGCAATCGTCATGGTATGGTACGATAGGAAGCGATAAAATCAACTCTTCCTCGACCATCGGAAACAATTCCAGATCATCTCCCGCTACAATCAAAGGATCATAGTACCTGGGTAGATTTTTTGCATGCTCCTCGGTTGGAGCGACAGCCAAATTGAACTTAGCTTCGACTTCGATCTCAACTGGCTCAAGACAGCGCTGACAGGTCATAAAGACCTTAGCGTCAGCGGTGCCCTTAATTGTACGGATGCGCAATTCATCAGTATCAAATTGCAGATCAACTGATGCTTTACCCTGCTTATCAGCCAGCATTGTGGCCAGATTCGGCAGTAGAGTAAACTCAACGTCACCTTGTATCCGTACTCCCCGGTCAGCAAGCTTACGCGGGTCAATTTTCTTTGGTAATGGGGCGTTCGACATAAGCGCGCAATTCTAGGGGTCAAAAGACCGTCTGTCAAAGGAAATAAGGCTTTAAAAGCTAAAAAAACACGCTAATATCTGCAGCTTAACTTAACCCCGACCATTTTGGAGAAATTGAGGCATGACTCAGCTAATTCTAGCGTCCAGCTCACCTTACAGAAAAGCCCTGCTGGATAAGCTTAACCTCCGTTATACCGCCATCTCTCCCGATATTGATGAAACTCGGCTAACAACTGAAACGCCCGACGCCTACGTGAGACGCTTAGCCGAAGGTAAAGCCCGCGCGCTACAGCCAGATTTTCCTGATGCACTAATCATCGGCTCAGACCAAACCGCTATTATTAACGGTGAAACTATCGGTAAATCCGGTGATTACACGACCGCCTTTCAGCAACTGTCGGATGCATCAGGGCAAAAGATTACCTTTCTCACCGGCTTAAGCCTACTTAATAGTCGTACCGGAGAGTGCCAAACCGACGTTATCCCCTTTCATGTGCACTTTCGCAACCTGACCCCGTCAATGATAGATAACTATCTTAAAGCTGAACAGCCCTACAATTGTGCGGGTAGCTTTAAATCTGAGGGGCTAGGCATTGCGCTGTTTGAAAAACTCGAAGGAGATGACCCCAATACACTAATAGGGTTACCACTCATTAGGCTTATCAAAATGCTGGAGAGTCAGGGCCTCCATATACTTTAAACATTGCCGAGAATACGCGACATAAAGCAGCAACCGTCTTGAAACAGGGCTCTACATTAAAGGGCCCTACTCGTTAGTCGTGATGTAACTAATTCAGGATAAATTCTTGAATCCCTTTTCGGCAAAGTTAGAATTCATTCCATTTTTAATTCACGGGACAAAGCACGATGAGTAAGGTCACAATACTGAATGGTGGCGTAGGTAGAGAACTTGAGCGTCGCGGTGCACCATTCAAGCAACCTGAGTGGTCGGCATTAGCCATGATGGAAGCACCTGAAATGGTTCAAGCAGTACACAAAGCTTATATCGATGCCGGCGCTCAGGTCATTATTACCAATAGCTACGCATTAGTCCCTTTTCATATCGGTGAAGAGCGATTTAAGGCACTCGGTGCAACGCTCGCAGAGCAATCAGCCCTCGTTGCCCGCGAGGCTGTAAATCAATCGAGCAAGAACGATATAGTCATCGCCGGGTCAATACCGCCCTTGTTTGGCTCTTATCGTGCAGACCTGTATCAAGCCGAGCTGGCCGACGACATCGCCCTACCGCTCATCACGGCTCTTAACCCACATATCGACCTCTGGCTGAATGAAACACAGAGTCTCATTGAAGAGGCGTTAACGGTTAAATCACTGGTGGATCGCATCGATACCGAGCACAAACCCTACTGGGTCTCTTTTACGCTCGAAGATGCAAAACTAACTGAGCAACCTCAATTGCGCTCCGGCGAAACCGTTGTGGCTGCCGTGCATGCAATGATTGATACAGGTGTTGATGCTATTCTCTTTAATTGCAGTCAACCCGAAGTGATTACCGCGGCCATCGAACTGACGCAAAAAATACTAGCGCAAAGCTCATCAGCGCAAGCCAAAACAATCAAAATTGGCGCCTACGCGAATGCTTTTCCTCCACAACCCAAAGAAGCAAAAGCGAATGATATGCTAAATGAAGTGCGGCGGGATTTAACCCCAACCACCTATCTAGAATGGGCTCAAAAGTGGCACTCACTCGGAGCGGAGTTGATCGGGGGTTGCTGTGGTATTGGCCCAGAGCACATACAAGTGCTGAGTAAAAACCTCAACTAATCCTCAAGATGCCCACCTATCACTGCTAGGTATGCATTGATCCCAACAAAGACCAGCCTAACAAAACTGGTCTTTGCGTTTATCCTTATTCATTATGTTCAAATAAAGCCTAATACCTAGCGCTCGCTAAAACCCTGTAATTCAAGCCGAAAGGTATCGATATACGCTACTTTTTGCATCTATCTATCTTAAAACCACCCCATTCTCCAGAATCAACGCCATTGAAACAGACACCTAACACGCAACAACAATGGAGTTGAATATGACACACGCAAACAACACGCTGGTACAACGGGTGACCGCAACCCTTGAAGAAGGCGATATTCTATTCATCTCGATCGATGCCTTTCTCTATAAACAGGTCGCTAAGGGCACCGGTAGCTGGAGTTCCCATGTGGGCTTTGCCATTAAAGAAGAGGATCAGTGGTTTGTTATTGAAAGCAAAGTACCGGTGGTCTGTAAAACGCCCTTAGACAAATTTCTTAGCCGTACCTGCAATAATGAAGTCATGGTACGCCGCCTCAAACAACCCTTAACTCAAACTGAGATCGAGCAACTAAAAGCCTCATCGACCAAGCTAGCCAATAAGCTGAGCAACCAGCTCTATCACTTAGGTTTTGATTTCGATTCCGAGCGACAATTCTGCTCCAAGTTTGTCCATCTGGTCTTTAAAGATGCATTGAATATTGAACTAGGCAAAGCACAAACCCTTGAACAATTACTGCAAGAGAATCCTCAGGCGTCGGTTCGCTTCTGGCGTTGCTGGTTCTTAGGCTTTATCCCTTGGCAGCGCAGGACTCTGACACCCGCCAGCCAAATCACGGATGATCAGCTCAATACGGTATTCACGACCGTATGAACCTCAATCAGCACTGCATGCCTAACGATTTAAAATTAATGATGATGCTCATGCTCGACCTGTCGCAAACTATCGAGCATGCAACTTTGCTCATCCGTAGCCGATTCAATCTGAATGGTGGCATGGGCGATATCAAAATGATCATGAAAGTGCTGCTGTAAATGACGTAATAAATGATTATTCAGCTTTGTGTCATTCACCACCAGATGAACGGTTAGCGCAACCTCGGTAGTACTTAGAGGCCAGACATGCAGATCATGAATCCGCTCGACAGACTCCAATTCAGTAATATATTGCTTTAATGCCACGATATCGATGCTCTCTGGTACCGCATCTAAGGCATAGTTCAACGAATCCTTAAGTAAGCTAAGCGTCCCCAGTAAAACAACCGCAACGATAATCAAGCTGATCACGGGATCGATCCACAACCACCCCTTAAATAGAACAAATACACCGGCAATCACAACACCCAGAGAAACGACGGCATCGGCCGCCATATGAAGAAAAGCGCCTTTAATATTCAGATCATCCTTCTGACCACTAAAAAATAACCAGGCGGTCAATGCATTAATAACGACTCCAATAGCCGCTACCACGATCATGGTCATCCCCTCTACTGGCGCTGGATCAGCAAAACGATTGAGCGCTTCCCAAGCAATACCTCCCAGCGCAAGCAATAGTAAAACAGCACTAGCCAGTGACGCTAACACCGGTGCCTTGCGCAAACCATAGGTGCGTTTTTCGGTGGCCGCTAGGCCCGCTAAATAACTGGCGCCCCACGCCAACATCAAACTAAATACATCACTGAGGTTATGCCCAGCATCTGCAATTAATGCGAGTGAATCAGACAAAATACCGTAGGCCGCCTCAATCACAACGAATATGATATTTAGCGTGATACCTATAGCAAAAGCTTTGTTGTAATTAGTGACATGATGACTGTGGTTATGACTCATATGCTTCCTGCACTTATCGATATAATCTTCAGCGATGACATGGGTTAATCATACTCATCCTAGAAGGTTTTTAACACGTTGAATGGATTACTGCTCAGCGACGGGCTTACAACAACCGGCTCAGGTATTAAGTAACGGAGGTATTTGTTACTCTGGTTTTTTAAAACACTGGCGTAGTACCGCGAATGAAAAAACCAATACAGGGTAAAACCTATGCAAGTATTTTTCTAATTGCGGGGATGATCTTTTTTCTCTCGGCGTCAGATAAAAAAAACAAAGAGATCGACCCTCGTATTGCCACCGCTGAACAGTCTTACAACTTTGATAGCGATGTCCGCCCCATTCTGGATACAAAGTGTCTGGCCTGTCACGCCTGCTACGATGCCCCCTGTCAGTTGAAGATGGAGTCCTATCACGGGATAGAGCGTGGCGCGTCAAAACTGCGCGTCTATGATGGAGGGCGGCTAAGCGATGCTATTCCGACACGCCTTTATATTGACGCACAAACCCCACAGGAGTGGCGTCAAAAAGGGTTTTATTCCGTACTATCCCACTATAGTGACAACGAAGACCAAACCGCTCCGTTGATGCAGCAGATGCTAGATCTCGGATACAACAGTCCGCTTCCCTCCGATAAGGTAGTACCAGATGATATTGAACTCGGCTTTGACCGAGTTAACACCTGCCCTGCACCGGGTGAATTTAGTGATTATGCCGAGCAGTTCCCCCACGGCGGCATGCCTTTAGCGGTTTCGGGATTGAATCAACAGGAATATCAAACCCTGTCAACCTGGTTAAAGCAGGGTGCGAAAATCGATTCGCCGCCGATCGAAATCAGTGCAACAGATAAAACCATAATTGCACGCTGGGAAAACTGGCTAAATCAGCCAAATAAGCGATCCCAGTTACTCGCCCGCTACCTTTATGAACATCTTTTTTTAGGCCATCTTTACCTACAAGATCCCGCGCGACTTGCAGGACAGCAACATAACGAGGTTCAATTCTATCAATTAATTCGCTCCTATACGCCATCTGGTGAAGCCGTCATTGTGCCCACAGTGCAGCCGAATGATGATGCTCAAAAAGCTTTTATTTATCGCTTAATACCGATTGCAGGCACCATTGTGCATAAAACCCATATTACCTATCGGTTTGATGCTGAACGACTTAAGCACTATCAACAGCTCTTTTCTAGCATACAGTGGGATGTCACTAGTCTGCCGGGTTATCGCTTTGCCGACCGATCCAACCCCTTTGTCACCTTCGCCGCGATTCCCGCAAAGCTGCGCTATCGTTTTCTTTTAGATAATGCGAAGTATTTTGTACGCAACTTTATCCGCGGACCTGTCTGCCGTGGGCAAATTGCGACCAATGTTATCCGAGATCAATTCTGGGTCATGTTTGAAAATCCAGCGTTGGAACGCTACACCAATGATGAAGCTTATCAGGCAACCGTTAACCCCTATCTTGGCTTACCCGGTGAAAAAACATCGTTGCTTAAATTTGGTAGTGAGTGGCTCACCTACAGCGATGATCGTAATCACTATTTGAGCCTACGTGAGAAAGCTTATCAACAAGCGTTTCCCGCTGGCGCATCACTAGAGCAGATTTGGGGTGGCGAACAAACCAATCACAATGCTTTTTTAACCGTCTTTAGACATCATAACAGTGCTTCGGTCACTGAGGGCTGGCAGGGGGAAATTCCATTAACGGCTTGGGTGATGGGTTATCCATTACTGGAACGAACTTACTATGAGTTGGTGGTCAATTTTGATGTTTTTGGCAGCGTCTCCCACCAAGCACAGACACGACTCTACTTTGATCTGATTCGCAATGGCTCAGAAACCAACTTTCTTCGCTTTATGCCAGCGAATAAGCGTAAAAAAATCTATGCCAACTGGTATCAATCAAGCGCCAAACTAAAAACCAAGATTACCTATCATGCACTGGATAGCCAAACGCCTAGCAACATTGTCTACCACAGCGATGACCCAAAACAGGAGTTCTTGCAAACCCTGCTCGACAACTACCCTGCTCTGACCGGCAAAGGCGACCCAATCAACCGTTGCGACCACTGCAAACTAATACATACCGAGCCCTCAGCACAGATCAGTCATAGGCTGAGTCAACTGGCAGCAAAGCCAGCCTCTCAATTAGCTGGTATTAAGTGGTTGCCGGAGGTTAGTTTTGTGCGTATTAATCTCGATGGTGAAAGCGGAGATAAAACTGACGATCACTTTTTAGCTTACACCATATTACGTAACCGCCGACACAGCAGCGTAGCCTATCTATTAGGGGAATCCTTACGCTATCAAGAAAACCTCGACAGCCTGTCCATCTTACCGGCTCCGGTTGGCAGTTATCCCAACCTGATATTGCAGATGAATCTTAGTGAAGTTGATGAGTTTGTTACACAGTTTCGCCACATCAACTCAGATCATAAATTCGAGCAGTTTATTCAACGCTGGGCCGTTGGTCGGATGAACCCTCACTTCTGGGAAGTGTTTCATAGTTTCAAAACATATATGCAAGGCACTCACCCACTAGAAGCGGGTGTATATGATATGAACCGCTATGGGCATTGGTAAATCAAACAACCTAATATATTAGCGGCTCATTTAGAGCCGCCGCGATCAATTTAGCATTCACGCTGTTACTTTAGCAGCGCAACCTCCGTCGCTTCAGTCACGGTGTTCGCATCAGCTCTTTCAATGATTTTCACCAATGTTGTTTGAATCACCTCATCTTTTCGCACATCCGTTTTACCTTCAAAAATCTGGGATTGTGGCTGCGCGCCCTCCTCTGCTACAAACTCAACCATAACCTGCGTGGCGCAATCTGTAGCAGTACCGAAATACTTTATCGCAATCGTCGGATAGCCTTTAGATACTTTCTTAACCTGCTTGGCGATGCGGCTTCTCGCTTTATCCAGATTCATGTGTCTTCCTCAAAACAGTCATCATTAACAGATCAGAGGATACTCGTTAGTAAGCATCCCGCTTGATCATACATAGGAGCATAATGCACTGATTTTCACGCTATTAATATGACCACAAGTCATTGTTTTGAATAGCGTAAAAATAACAGAGGAATATTGGCTCAAATCAACCAAGAGTGCAGGGGTTGCGCAGAAACAATGAGCGGCTCAACCGCCTGATACTTTAAACGTTAAGTTAGGCTTACTTCGTTATCTAGAATGACAATAAAATAGCAACGTTCGATATAACGGCGCAAAAGTTAAGATTCAGCTTTGATAAGCAGCTCGATTATCGAGATGGCAATGGATTTATAGCAATGTAACAAGGCTGCTGAAACAGGTCGAACAGACGCTACCCAATGCCCGACCATTGAGCACCACTGGGAGCCAATATCATGAGACAATATTGCTCGCCTGATTTGGCCTAACTCGCCTGACAGTGATGCCCGTCATATCAAAAACTACTGCTCGGCTAGTTCGCGTAGCACCTCTTTATAAGTGCTCTGCGGGTGTGCACCAGTCAGTGCGCTGCTACGATTAAAGATTACCGTTGGCACCCCAGAAATTCCCTGCCGCTGCCACTGCTGCTCTAAATTCATGACTCGATCAGCGCGTTCGATATCATCTAACGCCAATGTAGCGGCTTCTCGTTCTAATCCCACACTCTCGGCCTCAGCTAACAATAGGGAGCGATCGGATACATCTTTATGCTCACTAAAGAACGCGGCAAATAACCGTTGTTTTAACGCATGCTGCACCCCCTGCTCATGGGCAAAATCTAACAATAGGTGAGCATCTCGAGTGTTAACTATCTTCATTTCTTCAAAGTAGTTAAATTCAAAACCATACTCCGCACCAAGGGCTGTGATATTAGCGCGTGCGTTGTCACTATCTTCGCGCGTGGCACCGTACTTACGCAGCACATGGGCCCGCAGCTCTTCGCCTTCAGCGGGCATATCGGGGTTTAGCTCAAAGGGTTGCCATTCGATCTCGACCCTATCTTGCAGATCTAGCTCATTAATAGCGGCTTCTAACCGCTTATAGCCAATGATGCACCATGGACATACCACATCAGAGATAATATCTAGCTTAATCTTATCGTTCATATAAAGACTCTTGGTTAGGCAATTGACAGGTGGTCATGTTTATTGAGTAATGCTCACTGTTATCGATAATCAGATTGAGCAATGAGCAACCATCAAGAAAAGCGGTACAGTGGATGACAGGCACCCACTGCAGGAGAATTTAAAACGGCTTACGCTGGTTTTAACGCCAAGACTTTATCAATATCCTCAGCCGAATGACGTTCAGGAAGCTGTTCCCAGCTTTCACCCCAAGAACGATTGACGATACGGCCACGCTCAACACCTTCACGGAGCTCCAACATTTTTGCCCAACGGACAACATGACGATAAGAATCAACTTGCAGAAATTCTGCAGCATCGTACAAATTACCTAAGACTAAATTGCCATACCAAGGCCAAATAGCCATATCCGCAATGGTGTATTCTTCACCCGCGACAAAGGTATTATCTGCCAGTTGCTTATCTAAAACATCCAATTGACGCTTTGTTTCCATCGCAAAGCGGTTGATGGGATATTCTTGCTTTTCATCCGCGTAAGCATAAAAGTGACCAAACCCACCGCCTAAAAATGGAGCTGAACCTTGCGCCCAGAATAACCAATTAAAGGTCTGCGTGCGTGCCGCGCCGCTCTTAGGTAGAAATTGACCAAACTTCTCGGCAAGATGAACCAGAATAGAGGCTGACTCAAATACGTTAACCGCTTCATCACCAGATTTATCCAGTAAAGCAGGGATTTTCGAATTTGGGTTAACCGCCACAAATCCTGATGAGAACTGATCCGATTCCCCAATATTAATCAGGAAAGCATCATACTCTGCATCTTTAATACCCAGCGCCAATAGCTCTTCAAGCATAATGGTTACTTTTTGACCATTGGGCGTAGCAAGAGAGTAAAGCTGAAGAGAGTGCTCACCAATTGGCAATGTTTTTTCGAATCTAGCACCCGATTCAGGACTATTGATATTAGCCCACTTATTAGCACCACTTGTATCATTAACCCAAACCTTGGGTGGGATGTATTGGTTTTCCACTCTCATCACTCCGTACGTTATTAAGTGTTTTTAGCAAAATTTTGTGGGAAAAGCGCGCGAGCCGCCACGTCATCAAAATCAGACTTAAATTCAATATCGTTATCAATGTTACGGGCACGTTCTACCGCAGGGCGCGCATTGATACTAGCAAACCAACGCTTGAGATTGGGGTAGCTATCTAAACCATCGCCACCCAATACAGGCGCCGCTTTATCAATCCAACCCCAGGCAGAGATGTCAGCGATTGAGTACTCATCACCAACGATAAATTCCCGGCCTTCCATATGTGCATCAAGCACTTCGTAATGACGTTCAGCTTCACGCAGATAACGGTTAATGGCATAAGGTACCTGCTCAGGTGCTTTATGTCTAAAGTGCACCGACTGCCCCGAAAATGGACCTAAACCTGAGGCGATAAACATCAACCAAGACAACATTTCACCGCGATCTTCCGCTTTACCAGCCAGCAGCCCAGTTTTTTCAGATAGATACATCAAGATGGCATTAGAATCAAATACACGCTGACCATCATCCTCAATCGCAGGGGTTTTACCGTTAGGATTGATCGCACGGTATTCCGGCGTATGCTGCTCGCCTTTCATGGTATCAACGGGCACTAATTCATATGGAAGACCCGTTTCTTCAAGAAACAAAGCAACTTTCATCGGGTTTGGCGTTTGGTGAAAGTAAAACTTAATCATTTTATTATCCTATTACCATTGATGGTTTTATTTATTTTGAACGGTCTAACTCAAAGCATAAGGTCGCTATAAATATTAATCGTCTGTCGCAATGATTTTCGCGGCAATATCATCCATGGTTGAAGCATCAATATCGGGTTTGATATAGAGCGGATGATAAGGCGCACCAGAGCGATCGATATAAGCACCCTGCAAACCGGCACTCATTGCACCATGGATATCCCAATCATGGGTCGCCACGAGTCGCAGTTTCGCCTTCGGTTGCCCCAGTTTACTGGCGACAAATTCATATGCCGCAGGGCTAGGCTTAAAGGTGCCCGCTTCTTCGACACTGATAAGCTCATCAAAATAGCTATCGAGCCCTGCATTATGAATTTGATTATTAATTAAATTCAGTGATGAATTGGAGAACGCCACTAAACGGAATCCTGCTGAGCGCAGTGAAGCTAACGCTGTTTTTATATCAGGGTGTGCGGGCAAGCTGGAAAAACCACCGACAACGCTATCAATTTGATCGCTCGACAACTCTATACCTTTTTTCCCTGCGAGGGCTTCAAGCATAATCTTAGACAAGGTGGCGAAATTAGTCTTTACGCCGGTGATCATCGACACAGTCGAGGCATGCAACAACATAGAAAACCAGGTATCGGTATAACATTCATCGCCAAATATTGACTTAAACTTAGGCCTTAAAACATTTAAATTCAAAACCGTTTCGTTTATATCGAACAAAATCGTAGTCTGTTTCATAAGTCACCTTTCGCTATCATTACGTCAGCTATACATCGTACTTAAAGAATCAGCATAGCTAACTATTTATCGGATCAGCCAAGAATAATCGAGCTGCTTTAACCGTATTCTCTCTACTATTTTACTTTTTTAGCATAGAGGTATAAGACAAAACTGATCGCAGCAAAAAAGACCAAATGTAATAAAAACTTAACGTCAAGACTGAAATTCAAAGGCGGCAGCTTTTCAACATGAAGCTGTTGAAACGAAACTAACTGTACGATCATCGCGTTAGCCGGTGGTGCGATCACTGTTGTGATCCATGTAAACAGAAATGTGACCAGGATAATCAACGCTAACCGCCGGGTGCTTAACAGCAAAATACCGCACAACAAGCCGTAAAAAATAGACACCAGTAAATGGGCAGTCCAGGCAATCATAATCGCTGGCACACTACCCCAGCCACCTAATTGCTGATAAAAAGCGGCATGGCGACTCGTGAGTGTATCCATGCCAAATAGTGGCTGAATGATAATAAAAACAACCCCCGCCACTAATCCGAGGATAGCCGCCATGAGTAAAAACTGCAGTCTAAAAGTGTTGTCAGACATCACTTGCGAAGTTGATACAGATCTTTCAGACGCGTCTTTGTTCATGGCAGGCCTATATTTCTCTTAATAATATTCAGTGAGAGAACTATAGCCATACTTGAACAGTCGATCAAGCTATTTATGAACGATTGTTCAAAATTAATGAGACAGCTATCCAACGACCTATGTTAAGCGAACTTCATGATGGTTTTAATGCTGATTTAGGTTCTTTTGTAAGTCGCTACAGCATCATCGGTGCGGTTCGTACCTACCTACACCATCGGTGCGGTTCATTCTTCACCTCATCCAACGCGATATTTTCGTTGTGAATGCTTACCGCATCGTTCTCGGCACAATGATTGTCGTAGGCTGGTGAGCTTTGCGAACCGCACCACCGGTACGCCGTGTATCGCACCATCCTACCTGCACCATCGGTGCGGTTCGTTCCTACCTACACCATCGGTGCGGTTCATTCTTCACCGCACCCTACGCGAGATTTTCGTTGTGAATATTTACCGTATCGTTCCCGGCACAATGATTGTCGTAGGGGCTGGTGAGCTTTGCGAACCGCACCACCGGTAAGCTGTGTATCGCACCACCCTACCTGCACCACCGGTGCGATTCATTCCTCTACGGATTTTCGACAAAAAAGGCCGCGACATTGCTGTAGCGGCCTTGAACTTATCATTGCGTGCTTAACGCAGCTGTACTGAATTATTCAGCCCTAATTGAGTGGCAATGGTTTTACCAAAGCTAACGCCTAAACGATCAATCAGTTGCTCTAGCGGTGTACCTTTTGGTGAGTAGTCGACCAGCTTATCGGCACCAACCAGATCCCGCGCCACTGAACTACTACTACCTAGACCATCGATCAAGCCTAGCTCTAATGCTTGTTCACCGGTCCAGACCAAGCCACTGAACAGTTGGTCATTCTCTTTCAGCCGATCACCACGCCCTTTACGCACTTGGTCGATAAATTGCGCGTGAGTGGTATTCAGCACGGTCTGCCAAAAGGCACGATCCTTCTCTTCCAAAGGAGAGAACGGATCAAGGAAGGTTTTATTCTCACCGGCAATCAGGTTGCGTCGCTCGACACCCACTTTCTCCATCAGATCCACGAAACCAAATCCGGATGACACCACCCCAATGGAGCCAACCAAGCTGGCTTTATCCGCGTAGATTTCATCAGCCGAAGCGGCAATGTAATAGGCACCAGAAGCACCAATATCGAGAATGACTGCATAAACTTTTTTCTCGGGATGCAATGACCGTAAGCGCTTCACCTCGTCATAAACATAACCCGATTGAACGGGGCTACCACCGGGACTATTGATTCTCAGAATAACCGCTTTAGCGTTATCATCATCGAATGCCTTTCGCAGTGAATAGATAATCTTATCGGCACTGGCGTCTTCACCATCCGCGATCACCCCCTTCACTTGCACCACTGCCGTATGTTCACCACCCTCATCGAGGTCAGGCGTAAAACTATCCGCGAAAAGATAGATGCCTAAAATGACAAACAGATAACCAAAGGTGAGTAGTTTAAAAAATACGCCCCAACGGCGGGCACTACGCTGCTCTTTTTGCAGCCCCATCATTGTCCGTTCTATGAGTCGCCACTCTTTGGTTTTATGTTCTGGCGGTTTAACGCTTTCACTATCCTTGTTATCTTCAGCTTCCCAGGGATTTGAGCCCACTTGGTTCTCCTTACATTATCTAGCTTAAATTATATCGATATTACGAAGGTTGGCCGGAAGCCTGCACTAACCAGTTTTCCAGTTCAACAAAGCGATGCATCACCAATACAGGGTTATACGGGGTTAATCGATCAATATGATGCGCGCCATAACTCGCGGCAATCGTATCCATACCCGCTCTGACACCCATTTCCAAATCAAATTCCGTATCTCCGATCATTACCGCCTCTGCAGGACTCAAACCCGTTTCAGCAAGGATCTCTTCAAGCATGTGAGGATGCGGCTTTGACGTGGTTTCATCGGCACAACGGGAGGTTTCAAACAGATATTCAAGACCTGTTTGGTCAAAGACACGATCCAGCCCTCGACGGCTTTTACCCGTAGCAACAGCCAACCGATAACCTTTTTGCTTCAGATTGATCAGCGTTTGTTCCACCCCGTCAAACAACTCAGTGGGCGTATCATCGGCTTCGAGGTAGTAATGACCGTAACGGTCGCGAAGTGGAGCAATCAGGCTATCGTCGACACCGGGAATCAGCATTCGTATGGCTTCAGGCAAACCTAAACCGATAATATTACGTACCGCCTCATCGGACAGTTCAGGCTGTTCAAGGTCCCGAGCCGCCTTTTGCATACTGGAAATGATCCGCGCAGCAGAGTCGATAATGGTGCCATCCCAGTCAAAAATAAGTAGCTTATACACAATATTTATCCAGCGCTGTTAATTGTAGAACTTAGAGGTTGATCTTACGTTAACAGCGCAATAAAGATAACCATGGATTTAAAATGGTTTTAAACTAATCCACGACGAGTTAACTTTCCTGTACCGTGGGTCGAATCAGCAGTTCACTGACATCCACGTGCGCAGGCTGAGTAACGGCATAAAGTATCGCGTTAGCAATATCTTCAGGCTTTAGATTGGCCACTGCTTCGCCATACATATTCTCTTTCACAGCGGCCCGAATTTTGTCATGCACGATACTGTCCGGTAGCTCCGTAGAGACAGCGCCCGGCTGAACATCGGTCACCCGCACGCCATAACGAATAGCCTCTTTACGCAGCGTATCAGAGATAGCTCTAACCGCATGTTTAGTACCGGCATAAACCCCAGCACTAGGGTAAGTCAAACGCGCAGCAACGGAACTAATATTCACAATATGTCCCTGCTTGCGCTCTGCCATCCCAGGATAGACTGCGTGAATGGCATATAAAACGCCTTTAATATTCGTATCAATCATCTGCTCCCACTCATCGACTCGACCGTTTATGAACGGACTGATCGGCATGGTCCCTGCATTGTTGATAAGGATGTCGACTCCACCCTGAGCAGTAATCAGCTCACCTACCCGCTGCATACCTTGCCGGTCGGAAACATCGACAGGGGCAATACAGACTTCACGTCCCGTTGCGCGCAACTCATCGGCTAACTGTTGTAGCCTATCTTCCCGTCGAGCACTGATCACCAAGTCAGCACCTTCAGCAGCCAATAGGCGGGCCGTTGCTTGACCAATTCCCGAACTAGCGCCGGTAACCCAAGCGGTTTTTCCTAATAATTTCATCATATAAACTCTATATTTATAAACTCTATATTTATAAACTCTATATTCGATCGCTATATTCAATTTCAAAATATAGACGTTTAAAGCAGTCGATATATTGAAACGATACCTTTATGACAGAAACACAAAAGCCGCCAAAGTAGAACTCGGCGGCTTTATCGCGATTTAATGATGCAGCACCATCAATCAGCAGGTTTACCTATTTTTAAACACCGGTTTACGCTTTTCAGCAAAAGCATTCATACCTTCGGAGCAATCATCAAAGGCAAATGTCGCCTCAAATGCCCGCCGCTCAAACCGCAAACCATCATCAAGGGAGCAACTAACTCCCATGTTTACACTCTCTTTAATCAGCATAATCGTAGGACGTGACATGGACGCAATCTTCGCGCCGGTTTTGAGTGCTTGTTCAGCTAGAGCATCAGCTGACACAATACGAGCGACCAGACCTGACCGCTCAGCTTCTTCGGCATCCATCATTCGACCCGTCAGACACATTTCCATCGCCTTCGCTTTACCGACCGCTTTGGTCAAACGCTGCGTACCACCCGCACCCGGCATGGTGCCAATACTGACCTCCGGCTGACCGAACTTAGCATTATCAGCCGCAATAATAAAATCGCACGCCATGACCATTTCGCAGCCGCCTCCGAGGGCAAATCCTGCGACAGCAGCAATAATGGGTTTGCGAGCATCTTCAATTGCGCGCCAGCAATCACGCTGAATATAAGGGAAATTCCTGGCATGCAACGCAGGAAAAGACTGGTCTTTCATCTCTTTGATATCAGCACCCGCGGCAAACACCTGATCACCGCCGGTCAGGATGATACAGCCAATACTATCATCGGCTTCAAAACAATCGACCGCCTCGCCCACTTCACGACACAGCATCGCATTGAGGGCGTTCATCACCTTAGGCCGGTTTAGGGTAATAATTCCGACCCCTTGCTTAACTTCCGTCAGAATACACTGGTAGCTCATAAAACACTCTTTTCAATCAATCCGGTTGTCACAGGATACCGGTCAGGAATAGCACACTGCCATCTCTAACACTCAGCCGATCCCTGTTCAACAAAGCGAATCGGCTGGGCATCAACCTTACATTCAATCTATTCAGGCGTGTTTACGGCTCTGAACAACACGGAAACGGTTAGCGACAAAGGCTAAGTCGGACAGTGACGCATTCGCCGCAGGGTTGCTGCCGGTCGCATGGAAGTCACTAAACGCAGCACTCTGGTTAACATACACACCACCGGTCAGGTTAATAGAAAGCGCAACACCCACATCCAGTGCCGCTTCTTCTATCTGATCAAGTACCGCTTCGCTGGTTGAGTAACAACCCATGGTAATGGCACCATGATTTTTAACCGCTTTGTGCGCCAGTTCGATTGAGTGGGCATTGCTGTCAGTCCGAACCAAGAAGCTAATAGGACCAAACAACTCTTCCATATAAGCATCTTCTTTATCGGCGTCCACAGCGATCAGTAGCGGGCTACGCATCCGCCCCTCTTTAAACCAAGGGTTTTCTGGACGATCAGATTCACGCACAATCGTGCCGACCCGCTCACCCAGTTCACGGGCACTATCGACACGCTGATCGGTAACCTCAGCCTGAATGCAACCTAACACCATCGCAGCGCGTTCAGGGTCCGAGAGGAAACGCGTGATACCCGTGCTCAGCGCCTCAGCTACCTCATCAAAGCTTTTGTGCCCCTGATCTGTCTCAATACCACCGGCGGGAATAAAGATATCCTGCGGTGTGGTACACATTTGTCCAGAATAAAGACTCAGCGTAAATGAGAGGTTCTGAATCATCCCTTTAAAGTTATCAGTGGAATCGATAATAATCGTATTCACACCGGCCTTTTCGGTATACACCACGGCTTGATGACAGTTCTGTTCCAACCAGTCACCGAAAGCCGTATTGCCGGTAAAGTCGATTACACGGATCTCTTCCCGTTGCGCCAAAGTCTTAGTGCATGGCTGCGATGGATCCGCATCAATCACCATTGAAGCGATATAGGGTGGTAGACCCTGCTCGCTAAGGACTTCCTGAGCAATTTGAATGGTCAGAGCTGCCGGTAGAATGCCCGCTGGGTGCGGCTTCACAATGACCGGATTACCGGTTACCAATGAGGCAAACAAACCTGGATAGGTATTCCAAGTCGGGAAAGTAGAACAGCCAATCACCAGTGCTACACCGCGCCCAGTCACCGTGAAGGTCTTATCCATCACTAATGGATCATGTTTACCCTGCGGTTTTGTCCAAGTAGCAGCGCCTGGAGTATGAGTCATCGCATCATAACTATAAGCGATCGCTTCCAGACCTCGGTCCTGAGCATGTGGACCACCGGCTTGAAAGGCCATCATGAACCCCTGCCCCGAGGTGTGCATGACGGAGTAACCCATTTCAAAGCTACGCTGGTTAATGCGCTTAAGAATTTCAAGGCAGATGCCGGTACGTGCATCAACACCAATATCGCGCCAAGCTTTACGGGCTTCATTCATCGCCGGCAACAACACATCAATATCAACGGTGGGATACTTAATACCCAGATCAAAGCCATAAGGAGAGACTTCACTGCCCGCTTCGCCAGTGATTCCCGGCATATCCAATTTAAATGACGTATTTAGATGCGCTTTAAAGGCCCCTTGGCCATCTTTATCAGCCGTTTCCCCGTATTTACGTGGGCTAGGACTTTCTGGGTAAGCGCTATAATAATCGCGGGTACGGATAGCATTCAGTGCGGCATCAAGTTTCGCTTTGTGCAACTCAAACAGGGTATGGCTCATACAAGGTCTCTTTATTTTGTTCAGCCCGCAGGCGTTATCTCTGTGCAGAACGCTACATCCTAAGCACTACACTTATTCAGCAGCGTTCTGCCTGCTTACTGTGTTTCAAACAGTTTAGAATATAGGTTTCATTTAAGCATTATTTACTCAAACCTGATCTAAACTGCCTAACGAATATCGATTTAGGTTAAAAGATACACTAAAGAAAGTGATACGAAAAGATAATTTATTGATAATATATTTGTATCCCTTTGCGCTTTTACGGTAACCTTTGCTGATACTGATTTGAAGCAGACCGTCAGGCTGAATACTGAAGAGCACAACAATATAACGAGAATGGTCAGCCTTTACCGGTCACGCCTAAGCGGTAACCCTAAAGACTGATACAATTGAACAATAATAAACGGTAGCGAGTCTGTACTGGCTGTATTAGCCCATGTCGATACCAATAATGCTGAGATAAGCCATGTCCGATTATCAAGATATTCTGGTCAGCGAACCAGAGTCCGGTGTAATGACCATTACCCTCAACCGCCCTGCCGCGCGAAATGCGCTGTGCAATAATCTATTAAAAGAACTTGCCGATACACTCGATGCCTCTATTAGCGATGACCGTATTAAAGCGGTGGTCATTACCGGTGGCGAAAAAGTATTTGCCGCTGGCGCTGATATCAAAGAGATGGCCGAGCTGGACACCGTTGGCGTCATGAATGATATTCGCCCCACTTACTGGCGTCGTATTGCCCAATATCCCAAACCGATTATAGGCGCAGTGAACGGCTTTGCACTCGGTGGTGGCTGCGAACTGATGATGCATTGCGATATCGTTATTGCCGGTGACAATGCCCAGTTTGGCCAGCCTGAGATAAACCTCGGTATTATTCCTGGCGCCGGTGGCACCCAACGACTATTGCGCACGGTGGGTAAATCAATGGCGATGCAGTTGGTGCTGTCCGGGGAGTTTATCTCCGCCGAACAAGCTCGCGACTTTGGTTTAGTCAGCGAAGTTACCATTCCTGAAATGAGCTATAACCGAGCATTAAAACTCGCTAAAACGATCGCCAAAAAACCACCATTAGCGGTTCGTTTAGCAAAAGAATCACTGCTAAAAGCCTATGAAACGACATTAGAAACCGGTCTCAATTTGGAGCGCAAAGCATTCACTCTGCTTGCGGCCACAGATGACCGACGTGAAGGCATTGCTGCTTTCATGGAAAAACGCCGACCAGAATTTAAGGGGAAATAATCCAATGGCTTACCAACATATTGAATTTGAGATTACTGAAGGCGTTGCCGTTCTGACACTTAATCGTCCAGACAGTCTGAATAGTTTTAACGGTCAGATGCACACAGAAGTCCGTGATGCGCTAAAACAAACCAAAACTAATGCCGCTGTACGCTGCCTGCTGATTACCGGTAACGGGCGTGGTTTCTGTGCAGGACAAGACCTTAGCGATCGCGCAGTTGATCCTGATGCCGAGGTACCGAACCTAGGTGAGTCAATTGAAAAGAACTACAACCCGATGATTCGTACGCTAACATCATTGGAGATGCCCGTCATCTGTGCCGTCAACGGCGTGGCTGCTGGTGCAGGTGCGAATATCGCGCTGGCCTGCGACATTGTGTTGGCCTCGAAGAACGCCAGCTTTATTCAGGCGTTCTGTAAAATCGGCCTAATTCCGGATTCCGGCGGCACCTGGACACTTCCTCGCGCAGTAGGTTTACCCCGTGCGATGGCGCTTTCACTGTTGGGCGATAAGATCTCTGCCGAACAGGCTGAGCAATGGGGCATGATCTGGAAAACCTATGAAGCGGATGAGTTGAAAGACGCGGCACTTGCCATGGCAAAACAACTAGCCACCCAGCCAACTAAAGGTCTGGCATTGATCAAGCGCTCGCTACACGCCTCGGCCAACAACAGCTTTGATGAGCAGTTAGACCTTGAACGCGACCTGCAAACGCTGGCCGGACAAACAGAAGACTACCGTGAAGGTGTTAGTGCTTTTATGGCAAAACGAACACCCAGCTTTCAAGGTAAGTAAGCGAATATTGGAGATTTTCACATGAGTCGTTTTAATACGGATTCTATTATTGCCGTTATCGGTGCGGGTACCATGGGTGCCGGTATTGCACAGGTAGCAGCGAGTGCCGGTCATCCGGTGTTGCTCTTTGATACGGCAGAGGGTGCTTCACAACGGGGCATAGATAACACCGCCAAGGGACTCTCCCGCCAAGTTAGCCGCGGTAAGATGAGCCAGCAGGCAGCCGATGATTTAGTTGCGCGTATCACCCCGGTCACTGAATTAACCGCGCTTGCACCTGCAGCTTTAATCATCGAAGCGATTGTCGAACGCCTAGATATTAAACAACAAGTATTTGGTCAACTCGAAGAGATCTGCTCCACCGATACGGTGATAGCAACCAATACCTCGTCCATTTCGGTCACCGCCATCGGCGCCACCTTGAAGCGCCCACAAAATTTAGTGGGGATGCACTTTTTCAATCCCGCTCCGGTCATGAAACTGGTGGAAGTCATCAGTGGTTTGGACACCGATCCCAGCATTGCTAACGATATTTATCAGTTATCCGCCCGTTGGGGTAAGCAGCCGGTTATGGCAAAGTCGACTCCCGGCTTTATCGTTAACCGTGTTGCGCGTCCGTTCTATGCCGAAGGTCTACGTATCACACAGGAAGGTGCTGCCGATATCGCCACCATCGATGCGCTGATGCGTGAGTGTGGCGGTTTTCGCATGGGGCCTTTCGAACTGATGGACTTGATTGGTCACGATGTTAACTACGCCGTCACCTGCTCTGTGTTTGAAGCTTTTTATAATGACCAACGTTTTCTCCCCTCGCTGATTCAAAAAGAGTTGGTCGATGCCGGACACCTAGGGCGTAAAACAGGCCGTGGCTTTTACGATTACAGCGAAGGTGCGCTAAAGCCTGAAGCCAAAACCGCTGCGCCATGCCCCGCTCCCAAGTCAATCATCGTTGAAGGTGAACTAGGGGTCGCAGAACCCTTATTAGCACTGTTTGAACAAGCGGGCATTCAGGTTGAACGCACCGATAATGATGAAGTGGAAGGGATGATCACTATTGGGGATGCCACCCTGATGTTATCCAATGGTCAATTCACCACTATGCGGGCCAGTGAAACCATGCGCCCGAATCTGATCAATTTCGATCTCGCGCTGGATTACAGCCGTTCAACACGTATCGCCTTAGCACCGGCGGATCAAGCCTCGGACGAAGCCCTGCAAGCAGCTATTGGTTTATTCCAAGCGATTGGCAAGTCGGTTAGCGTTATTGACGATATTCCCGGCATGGTGGTCATGCGAACCGTTTGCATGTTGGCAAATGAAGGCTTTGATGCCGTGAATCAACAGGTATGCGATGAAGCTGCGGTTGATATCGCCATGAAGGGCGGCGTGAACTACCCCTGTGGCCCAATCGAGTGGGTTAACAACTTAGAGCTTAGCTATGCATTGGATGTACTCGATAATCTAATGGATGCTTATGGTGAAGATCGCTACCGCGCATCCCCACTCTTATTACGTAAAGTTGCAGGAGGCGCAGCATGAAGCCTAGCGAAATGACGCCACAACAGTTGGCAGAAGCCTCCAGTGCCGCCATGCACCTCAATGATCACACCGCTCAGGGAATGGGCATGAACATTGAAGAAGTCGGCCCTGGCTATGCCAAACTGACCATGGTCGTACGTAAAGATATGCTCAATGGTCATGCGACCTGTCATGGTGGAATGATGTTCGCGCTGTGCGATACCGCCTTTGCTCATGCTTGCAATAGCTATAATCGTGCAACCGTTGCTAGCGGTTGTAACATTGAGTTTATCGCCCCCGGGTTTGAAGGCAACACACTGACAGCGATAGCACAAGAACGCTCACGTAGCGGTCGAACCGGCGTATATGATGTAACACTCAGTAACCAAGACGGTGTAGAACTGGCCTTCTTCCTAGGCAAAGCTTATCAAATCAAAGGTACTTTGATTGCTGAAGAATAAAGCATCAAGCAAAACGCTTTAACCGGAAAGTACTAAAAGCAAGTCACAGGCCGTTTAGCGTCAGTAACAAGTAAAAAAGCCGCCGTTGAATAGTATTCGACCGCGGCTTTTTTGTATCTGTATTAACGCCTTTTAGCTATCAGTATCAGCCAATTCTAGCTTTTCAGGTGAAACCAGTACGCCATTATTATCCGCATAGACATAATGACCCGGCTTAAAGGTGACGCCTCCGAAGGTTAATGGAACGTTGAGTTCACCAAGGCCGTTTTTATCGGTTTTCATCGGATGAGTGGCTAACGCTTGCACCCCTAAATCAATATCCCCAATAGCATTCACATCGCGAATACAGCCGTAGATGATAATTCCCGCCCAACCGTTGAGGGAGGCTTTTTCAGCCAGCATATCGCCTAACATTGCACGTCGCAGAGAGCCGCCACTATCAACAACTAACACCCGCCCTTCACCGGGTAGCGCTACCTGCTCCCGCACGAGCGAATTATCTTCAAATGCTTTGAGCGTGACAATTTCGCCACCAAAATGCTCACGACCACCAAAGTTGCCGAACATTGGTTCTACCACCTGTACTAGGTCAGGAAACTGATCACACAGTTCGGGTAATAAATCTTCCACGGGGATACTCCTTAAATTAAACCGTCATTCGGCGGGTATAATCGCTCATTCTACGTTTTTTTGCACTTGCACTATAGGCGCAAAAACAGTGACCTAAAACCGCTATTTAGCGACAAAAAGGTAACGGTCAAAAACCGATCCCTGTAACTGTCCATTATCATAGGCCTGTAACGATAACTCAGGCAATGCCTGACTGAGCGCATCAGCCTGCAAACAAAACCGTTCAGGAAAGCCGGTTTGCCGATGGTGCTCAACATTAAAAGTTTGAATCAATAACCGAGCAGCGGGTTTCATACGCTCTGATAGCTGCTGTAACAGCGATGGCTCAGGCAGGTAACGTAGTATCACGATATTATCGAATTCGTCATCCAAAGGCTCTAAAGCCTCTGTCGCAGACAGGTCAATCTCCCGCGTTTCAATATCAAGATGCCGCTCAGCAGCAAATCCCTGTAAGCGCAGCAAACCTTCAACCGCAAAATCAACAGCGACTACCTGATGCCCTTTTTCAGCAAGATAGAGACTCGCGGCACCATCACCACAGGCCAGATCAAGCGTTCGACCCACCGGTAACAATGCCAGTGATGCTTGTAGTTCTTGAGGCAGGCTAGGAATAGCGCTGCTTTTATCCAGGTAACGATTGTTCCAGAGATCCGCTCTACTCATTGGTGTACAATCCTTAAATTCGTTTATTCAAAAGACCAACGCTTATCAAAGCAACTAACATCCTTGATGTTCGTGACTTTGCCCCAACCAAACACCGGATCGACACATAATGGAAAACTATCAATACATCATCGTAGTTCTGTTTATTGTTCTGGCGTTTGCCCCCGTCACCTGGCAAGCCATTCAGCGACGTAAACTCAATCCACCGCCGATGGCCAGTCATGACCGCAAACTTTATCGACTCTGGCGTTCGGATCCACAATCCTATGAGCGGCAATATGGCGCAATGGACAAACAATACCAGCTGGCTCAGAAGGAAAAAAAACGGACAACACACTAGTCATCCGGTTTCATTGTTAACTCATCAACTCATCAGTCCTGATTAGCCTTGTTTCACCAAGGCTAACAACGCCTGTATCGGATGTGGCAACTGCTTATCATCCAACCGCTTCACCTGACTACGGCAAGAATATCCACTGGCGACTAACTTACCCTCATTGGCAGGATCATTGACCACCTCATGCCAGCTCAGATCATAAATTTTACGCGAGGTTTCATAATTTTCGCTTTCGTGGCCATAGGTTCCTGCCATGCCGCAGCAACCAGTCGCCTGCAGTTCCAGCGATTGCCCCAGTGCCTGAAAGATCTGCTTCCAATCGGTCATTGAGGCCGCCGCAGAGGTTTTCTCAGAACAGTGAGCCATCAGCTTAAATTCATGGTTAGACAAGCGAGCGCCCGTTTCAGCTAACTGGTCTGTATGCCTAGCGAGCCACTCCTGAATCAACTCCACCTTAACTTGCTGGCGCGTACCATCATCGACGTATTCTTGGCGATAGGTCAGAGTCATCGAAGGATCGACCCCCACCATCGGAATGCCACTGGTGGCGAGCGTCTGCAACATCTGAGTATTCGCATCGGCGGCTTTATTAAAAGCGGCTTTAAAACCGTGTACGTGCAGTGGTTTGCCGTTCGGTTTAAAGGGTGCCACCAGTACATTGAAGCCGGTACGGTTAAGCAGATCGATCACATCCAGCACCAACTGGGTTTCAAAATAGCTCGTAAAGGCATCCTGAACAATGATCACCGACCGTTCACGCAGATCCGGCGTAATCGCCGAGAGGTTATCCGGTGTTGCAAATAACACACCTCGCTTATCCATGCCCTGCTTGAGACTATTAGTGCAGATTGGCGGGCTATCCATCATGCCGACCCAGCGACGAAAGACCGCTTTCATCAGCGTGTTATTCATCATCCAGTTATATGGCGCGGGAAAACGGGCCAAATAAGGGATCATAAACTCCAGCCCACCGACCATATAATCCTTCATCGGACGTAGGTAACGACTGTAATAAGCCTCGAGAAAACGGGAACGGAAATCCGGCACATTCACTTTGATCGGGCACTGGGCAACACAGGATTTACAGGCCAGACAACCCATCATCGCTTCATGGACTTCATTGTTGAAGTCGTATTCTCCCTGTTTCTTTTTCCAGCTATTCTTGATCCGCCCCGGCAAACTGCTCATAAAGGAGCCATAACGCGCTTTACGCCCTTCCGCTACAATATCGACGCCCTGCAGGGACATCAGCCGTAACCATTCACGAATCAGAGATGAGCGCCCTTTAGGGGAATGTTTACGTTCCCGAGTGGCTTTCCAAGAAGGACACATCGCATCCTTAGGGTCGTAGTTATAACAAGCGCCGTTACCGTTACAGAACATCGCCTGTTTATACTCATCGCGTGCTACCGCCGGAATCTGCCGATCATGCTGGCCGCGGGTCGGTACCGCATCGATTTTCAACAGCTCAGCGCCATCGATCAGCGGCGTACAGATCTTACCGGGGTTCAGCTGGTTAGCTGGGTCAAAAGCACCCTTAATGACCTGTAGTTGAGGGTACAGTTCACCAAAGAAGGCTGGCGCATATTCAGACCGCACTCCTTTACCGTGTTCGCCCCAGATCAAACCATGATATTTCTGTGTTAGGGCAACTACGCCATCGGAGATCACCCGAATGAGTTTCTCTTCCACCTCATCCTTCATATCGATCGCTGGACGTACATGCAACACCCCAGCATCCACATGACCAAACATACCGTAGGCCAAATTATGGCTATCTAACAACTCACGAAACTCTTTGATATAAGCGGCTAAGTTTTCTGGCGGTACAGCCGTATCTTCGACAAACGGAATCGGCCGCTGTTCGCCTTTACCATTACCCAGCAAGCCGACGGACTTCTTCCGCATACCCCAGATTTTGCTGACCTCAGCAGCGCCCATCACCACGGAGTAACCGAACGATTGACCAGGCTCGCCTGAAACACTGTCCAGATAGCTGGTCAGCTTGGCGATCTTCTGCTGCAGTTCATCCTCATCATCACCGGTATACTCGACGAGGTTGATCCCCTGAATCGTCGGCTCGCCTTCCGCTTGGGGGAAGTACGCTTTCACGCTATCCCAAACGATATCGTTCATCGCCAGATTGAGTACTTTGGAGTCAACCGTCTCAATAGAGGTGGGCCCCCACGCCATTAGCTTGGCAGCATCTTCGAGGGAGTCCTGAAAACCGGCATATTTCAGGTTCACCAAAGCGGAATATTTGGGAATGGGTAAAACATTGAGCTTCGCTTCCGCAATAAAGGCCAATGAGCCTTCGGCACCGCAAAGCACCGAATTCAAATTAAAACGCCCTTGTTCATCACGGATATGTGCCAGATCATAGCCCGTGAGACAGCGATTGAGTTTCGGAAACTTAGCATCGATCAGTTCACGGTGTTCAGTGAAGACCTGATCAACCACCCGATGCACCTCTCCCACTCGATCATCACGCTGCTTAATCTGTTCCAGGGTTGCATCATCTAATGGGGCTGAATGCCACAGAGTACCATCGAGAAACACCGAACTGAGTTCCAGCACATGATCTCGGGTTTTACCGTACATGCAGGAACCCTGACCACTCGCATCGGTATTAATCATGCCGCCAATGGTCGCTCGGTTGCTGGTGGATAGCTCCGGTGCAAAGAATAACCCGTAAGGTTTGAGTGCCGCGTTCAACTGGTCTTTTACCACGCCCCCCTGCACTCTCACCCAACGCTCTTCGGCGTTGATTTCAAGAATCTGATTCATATGCCGGGAAATATCGACAATCAGGCCATCGGTTAACGATTGACCGTTCGTACCCGTACCGCCGCCGCGAGCACTCAAGACAACTTCTTTGAACCTTGGCGTCTCAGCGAGACGGGCCAACACCACTAAATCATCAACGGTGCGCGGAAAAACAACGCCCTGAGGCAACACCTGATAGATACTGTTATCCGTCGACAACACCACTCTGCTTGCATAATCAGGATTAATTTCACCTTTAAAACCATTGATTTTTAAGACTTCTATAAAATCAAGATAGAGCTGTTCAGTAATGTGTACTTCGGCTATACGTGGAATCATCGATTCAACCTGTTACGTCTGGCATATAAATAGGTGGTCATAATGCAGAAATATCATTTATCATTCAAACGATAAAATATAATTAATTAATAGTTTAAAACGATAAATGAATACAAACCTATCGATTCGACACCTACGTGCCTTCGCCGAAGTGGCTTATTGTGGCAGCTTTACCCAAGCCGCCAGCCGGCTACATCTGACCCAATCGAGCCTCACAGCAACCATTAAACAGCTGGAGCAATCGGTCGGTTTAATCCTGTTCGATCGCACCACACGGCGGGTATTGTTAACGCTGCAAGGAGAGCAGTTTCGCCCCGTGGCCGAAAAACTGATTTCTGATTTCGATACCGCGATCGGCGACCTACAAGCCATTGCTGGGCAGCAACAGGGACAGGTGGCTATTGCCGCCTCACCTTCGACCATTAGCCGTCTGCTACCACCGGTGATCGACGATTATCGTCAACAATATCCCGACATTGCTATCTCATTGCGAGATGATAGTGCCGGACAGATAGAGCAGCGGGTACTCGATAATGATGTGGACTTTGGTATTGGTGCCAACCACTCGGGCCATCCGGAACTCAACTATCAGCCGGTACTGTCAGATCGTTATGGGGTAGTTGTGCCCGCCGCCCACCCTTTTATGGGTGAATCCAGCATTCAATGGCAACAGTTAATTCAAGAGGAGTTGTTATTTCTGTCGGCCGATACGGGAATTCGCGCACAGCTCAACCAATTCCGCCAAGCAGGTCAGTTACTGCTGTCAGATCAAAAAGCTATTTTAGAAGTATCTAATCCGGCGGGACTTGCAGCGCTTATTCGCCAAGGCATCGGCATTTCAGTGCTGCCCGCGCTGGCTGCCAGCACCGAATCATTTAAGGAGTTACGCTTTATTCCACTGATTGAACCGCTGATGCGACGAGAGGTCTGCTTAGTTAGCCGTAAGGGCCGTTCCCTCAGCCCCGCGGCATCGACCCTGCTAAGCTTGGCCCGAGAGCATTTTATTAGCATGCCATTACCGCCCTACTTAGAAAGCATTACGCCAGAGCATCCAGCTAACAGCAGCACAACACCTACGGCCTAATCAGGATTGATTAATACGGCAATGTTCTCCATCAAGGGACTTAATCTCGGTGGCTAGGTCGAGATTACGGCGGATCTTTTTCATCTCAGCACGGTGTGATGATTTAAGCTGCTTACGAATACGTCCCTCGATAAAACGCTTAATCTCCCGATCATCTTCGAGGATTAGACCGGGCACAGGAATCGGCGCACGGGTATCCTCATCCATTGCTACCATGGTGAAATAAGAGGTATTGGTATGCTTAACAATGCCCAGCCGAAAATCTTCTGAGATCACTTTAATACCGATCTCAAGGGATGAATTCCCAACATAGTTAACCGAAGCCGATAGGGTTAGCAGTTCGCCCACTTCCACCGGATTAAGAAAGTTAACCGAATCGACCGAAGCCGTGACGCAATAACCCTTAACGTGGGACGCCGCACAGGTATAAGCGATCTTATCCATCAGCGAAAGAATCACCCCGCCGTGAACTTTACCGCCAAAATTCGCATAAGAAGGCACCATCAGCTCTTTCAAAACCGTTTGCGATGCCTTAACGGTACGGTATTCACGTTCACTCATTATTCACTAGCCTATAAAATAGTTATCTGATCTCAGGGCAGATAATACAGACTTCATTTCAAAATACAGACCTAAAATGGAAAAATTATCGGCGTCATCACCAAGGTAATTATCATCGACATGAGCTGCAACGGTAAACCCACCTTAACAAAATCGATAAAACGGTAATGCCCTGGCACCAATACCAGGGTGTTAACGGGTGATGCGATAGGAGTAGAAAACGCCGTTGATGCCGCAATCGCGATGGTCATCATAAAAGGCTCAGGGCTTAGTCCGAGTCCCTGTGCAATCGCAATGGAGATGGGTGCGATCAACACCGTAGTCGCCGTATTGGAGATAAATTGGCTCAGCACTGAGGTCAGCACAAACAACGCCGCACAGATCAGAATAGGAGCACTTTCGCCCAATAGCGCCAGCAAAGCAGAGACTATTAAATCCAGCCCACCGCTTTTTTGCATTGCCAAGGCCAGTGGCAACATCCCGGCAATCAATACCAGACTACTAGCATTCAACGATTTATAGGCTTCGTCTATCGTAAGACAACCAGAGAGAATCATCGCCATGGCTGCCAACAGGATAGCCGCCAAGCTCGACAGAACGCCGCTTATCATTAGCCCCAACATCAGCAGCATAATGATCAAAGCAACCGGTGCGCGCCCCCAACGGGCTGAGGTTTCGGTCATCTCGGCTGGCGCTTCCAGCATGACAAAGTTATGCCGCTCCTCCAATGCCTCGATATAGCGCCAGCCTCCGGCCAAGAGCAAAGTATCACCAAACTGTAACGTCTCACCATCAAAGCGGGTCGCTAGCGGCTTGCCCGCACGTAACACCCCAATCACACTGAGATTATATTGTTCGCGAAAACGACCACCCTTAATGGTTTTACCGATCATCGGTGAGCGACCATGTAACAACACCTCAGCGACACCGAACTCTTTATCCATACGAGTACGCTCTTCTGCGGGGAAACCTAAAAACAAACAGCCGGTTTCAATACAGAGCTGTTCAATCCCTTCCGCTTGACCATAGGCTAGTAGCACATCACCACTTTCTATCAGGGTTTCGCTGAGTACCGGCATCAGCGATGAAACCAATTTGCCATCTCGCCGAATCGCAAACACGGTCACCTCAAAACGGGTTCGCAACAGTAGATCAGAAACTGAATGATGCACCAGCTCAGAATCTTTTCTGACCCGCAAACAGTGAAGACTATCTTCGATGCCATAGCGTTCAGCAAACTCTTTTAAACGAGGGTGCACCGTTGACCGCACAGCGGTATCGGGAAGTAATCGGGGGGCAATATAAACAAGATATAGGGTACCAAAAACAAGAATCACGGCACCGATAGGCGTGAAATCAAAAAAACCGAATGGCTCAAGTCCCGCGGCATGGAGTTGGGTACTGGCCACCATATTAGGGGGCGTGCCGATTAGCGTCATCATACCGCCAATCAATGAGGCAAAAGATAACGGCATCAACAGATGGGAGGGTTGAAGCTTGGCCGTCCGGCAGATACTGAGCACCACAGGGATAAACAAGGCCACCGCTCCCGTGGAGCTCATCACCGCCGACATACCCGCAACAACCGGAATAAGCACCAACAAGACGCGTTTCTCGCTCTGCCCACCCATACGCATAATCCAGCCACCCACCGCCGCGGCCACACCGGTACGAAACAACCCTTCCCCGACTATAAATAAACCGGCAATCATCACGACGAGTGATTGACCAAATCCAGACACGGTTTCGGCGGGTGTGATAATGCCGGACAAAGCCAAAACCACCACAACCATCATGGCAACCATATCCATGCGGATACGGTCCCAGATAAACAGGCCGATCGTGGTTAGCAGTAGCGCAAAAACAACAATAATATCAGTATTCACTTTGCCCCCATGTGCTTCGATATCCCTATTGAAGCCCTACCGCTACCCTGTCGCACTCATGGCGCCTCGTCAGGCTAGTTCTCGTCTACCGGGTTTCAACACTAAATAAACACCGAAAACCGTTACGAAAATGGCCCCCACTTGAATCCAACTTAATGCTTCACCAAAGAGCAACCAAGCTTCCACTGAGGTCACCGGCGGCACCAGATAAAAGTAACTGGCCACCCGTGCTGACTCACCTTCACGAATCATAAACATTAACAGTAATATCGCCGAGATCGACAAGCCAAACACTAGCCAGCCGAGAGACAACATCAGCGTCATATTCCACTCAACCTGACGCTCTTCAAACACAAAGGCCAATACTCCCATGAGCATCGCCGTTGACAGGTACTGCCAGATCGCGCCGGTCAGTAGATCAACCTGACCGCCAAACTTTTTCTGATAAAGCGTGCCGACTGAAATAGCCACCAAAGCAATCAGCACTGACACAATGGCTTCAGGATGTATCACCAACGCCTCGCTCTGTTGTCCATTTAAGAGAATTAGCGCCACCCCGACCAACCCTAGAAACAGGCCCGTCCACTGGACCATTCGCAATCGCTCTCCCAACCACTGCCAACCAATCAACGATGTTAACAAGGGCTGTAAGCCAACGATAATCGCCGTAATACCGGCCGGCATATCCCACTTAATAGCTGCGAAGACTCCTCCGAGGTAACAACCGTGCACCAACAGTCCGGTCACAGCTTGGTGCCCACCTTGCTTAAGCGATGGCCAGCGAGAGCGGTAGACTAAGGCCAGTGCAAAAAACACCACCAGGGTCATCAGCACACGAACGAATAACAAATAAAACGGTTCGATATAGGGCAACGCATACTTCGCACCGATAAAGCCAGTGCTCCACAGCAGCACAAACAACAGAGGGACTAAACGTGTTAAACGGGGATAGCTCAAGCATTTCACCTGTGAATCAAACCGCTCTATGACGGCTATGCAGAATAAAAAACTAGCCTTCAGAGAGCTAGTCGTTACATGAGGGACTAATGATCCGTTCCGCTGTAGATCCACATCGGTTCAGTGTCACCCGCACGGCAAAAGCCCAGCGCTTGATAAAAACCGACGGCGGCACCATCGGCAACCAGCATATGCTGATGAAATCCCTGATAGGGTTGTTGTAACACCCCCATCATTTGTTTAGCAACCCCTTGTCTCTGATATTCAGGCATCACTAGCAAGTGCGGATAATAAACTACCAGGTGACCATCGGAGATCGCATTACCCAAACCGATCAGTTGACCATTGAGTCGAGCCGTCACCAAGGTATGCGAACCCGCCAACGCCGCCATTAATTGTGTCGGCTTATCCGCGGCCGCCCAACCGTTAGCGCGATAAAGTCTAACGACTTCGGCCTGCTGCGGTAAATCAGTCCGACTGACCACTATATTCATGCTAAATTCCTTAAGTTAAACCCGTCTGTTTAATAGAATGAGACTGGCTGATAATAATACAACTCAAACTGTTCCAGTGGGTCGATAAACTGATTACGTTGATATTCGGTAAACGCAGGTGATGCGCCGATTTTCAAGCCCGAATTAGCCAACCATTCATCCTGCAACCGATTAATCCAAGGCAGCAGTTCGCCATATTGGCCGGTAAATTTAAAGCGTGCATGTAGCCCCCCTGGAATCAACATTGAGTTGACCATTCCGCGACGAGGAACAGCGCTATCAACCCCTAGGCAGGCAACGTAACGGCATGACTCTAAAGGCGTCCAAGCAGGATTGGAATGATGTAAACCGATCTGATGAGTGAAGGGCCGATGCTCAGCCGCAGCCCAAGCTTGAAGGATCTGCCAAGCCGAGCGGATTGAGCGGTCATAGCCTAGATGCCGAACATACGCGACCGGTTGATCTGATAACTCAATAAGATCCGGCTGAGGTAGCGGCAATGCAGCCACGCGTTTGGCTCCTGCCGCGATCTCAGGATCGCTTAGATAGGGCTCCCGTCTAAACCGCTCCTGTTGTCGCCAACGTCCAGGGGTAACACCAAATTGTTCAGTAAAAACACGGGTAAAGGATGCTAAGGAGTTATAGCCACACTTCAAAGCGATATCCCGTACTGTCGTTAATGGCTCAAACATCAAGAGATTGGCCGCATGCTCTAAACGGACGCGACGAATATAGCGATGCAGGGATTCGCCTGTTACTGTTTTAAATAACCGATGAAAATGCTGCTCTGAATAGGCAGCGACACGCGCTAATCCAGCACCCGTTAATGGCGCGCTCAGATCACGATGAATCCGATGTAAAACATCATTAATACGCGCTTTTTGCTGAATGCTGGGCATAGGCTATTTTTTTATATTCAAAAAGGTAGGGGCGGTAATGATCCTCCTTTTTTACACCGGCTAAGAGCAGAAGTAATGCCCCTTAAATGCAAGAAATCTTGCTATATCGCATTAAAGGGGCTGGCAGACAACGACGTCAATTTAGACGCGCAAAGACCTGCTCGTTAAATCTCATTAACGTAAATCAGTTACATCACTGACAAAGCGATCCAATTGATTTTTTAAACAGGCATTTTCTCTCAACAAAGCATCTTTTTGCTTCAGTAGGTCAATGACTATCGCGACCGATACCCAATCTATATCAAGGTCATGATATAGCCGTATCGCTTTCTTCATCCAATGAACGCTGTTTAACTCAAATATCCAGTCATTGACGTCTTGGCCAGCGAAGGGTTCGGCAATCCCGTGCTCAACGACCTCAAGCACCATGGTTTCGGTGATCCCTTCCTGCACGCATAACTCTTGTAATGACACTTTCAGCACGATATCAGACATTTGGTTTCTCCCATTCAGTTCTGGGATCAAAAGCTGAGATATCAGACAACGATTGCCACAACGCTTTTGATTCTTCATTAGTATGTTCGGGAATGACTATCTTAAAGATAACATACAGATCGCCAGTGCCATTTTTCATTGGCAAGCCTTTGCCTTTAATACGTAATTTTTGGCCCGATTGACTATTGGGTGGCACGCTTAAACTAATCTTGCCAGTCAGTGTAGGCAGTTTAACTTTCGCCCCTAATGCCGCTTCCCAAGGCGCAATAGGTACGGTTATTAGCAAGTTATGCCCTTCGACATCGAAGATAGGGTGAGGCACAATTCGAATATGCAGGTAAAGGTCACCGTTAGGCGCATCACCTTGCCCAGGTGCTCCCTGCCCTTTTAAGCGAACCCGACCACCATCTGAAACACCCTTGGGAATTTTCACTTTTAGTGATTTTTTAACTTCTGTTACCTGACCATTGACATAAGCAGGTATGCGATATTCGATGGTTTTTTGTACATCGGAGATAATATCTTCCAGAAACACCGGCATCTCAACCTCAACATCCTGCCCACGGGCAGCCGATTGCTGAAAGTCGCTATAACCTTGAAAACCGCTACTACGATTCCCTCTATTGCCAAAAGCAGAACTGAAAAAATCAGCAAAATCACCTTCAAAGTCAGCAGATGACTGACCCCGTTGCCGACCTCTTGGCTGTTCAAAGCCTTGATCTCGCTGCCCGCCATAGCGACGTAACTCATCATACTCAGCCCGACGTTCAGCATTCTTTAAGACTTCATAGGCCTCGGCGACTTCTTTAAATTTATCTTCCGCGCCCGCTTCTGGATTCACATCAGGGTGATATTTACGCGCTAGCTTACGATAGGCGGCTTTTATGGTTTTGCCATCCGCATCAGGCTCAACCCCGAGTAATTTGTAATAATCTTTAAATTCCATAATACCTTCCAGGTATACCATTGCGTCATGCAACACTATTCTGACGCTATTATTGTCAACACTATAAACCTATTGTAAAAACGATAGCAGGTTAAAATAGCTGGCTGATAGGCCAATAATCCTTTTAACACCGACGGGTGCCGACATCATGCTCCTAAAACACGTTATGTTCTCTATTCATCATTAGGAGCTTCTATCATTGTAAAACCATAGCGCACCGGTTGCATAGGCTTGCACGCTTAGGGTATCTCATAAATAGTGGCTAATTTCGTACAACTTGAGCCGAATCAATGTGTCGCGCTATCGCGATTCATTTCAGCCACCAACCCCACTCATTAACAACATCTGTATCGCTTAGAAATCCAACAAAAAGCATAAACAGATAAATATTAAAGCATAAATAGATAACTCTGATTTTCTCCTCAAGCATACACTCAGATAAGCGCTCAACAGCTCATTCCAAACGATACCCTCTTATCGCTCAGAATTAACGCTCACGACCACTCAACCCATTTATTCAATAGCACTACCCCACCAGGAAAGGATCATGAAGTTTGCAAGATACGCAGAATCCCTAGATGTTTCTTATATAAGGGAGATTCTCTGCACCGCCGGACAACCGGGAATGATATCAATGGCAGGTGGCCTACCCGCCTCCTCTTTACTACCCGTTGAACTGGTCCGCGCGACTTGCGACTCTCTGGCGGACAACCCTCAGCTGTTTCAATACGGTAATAGTCAAGGCTATGGACCACTCATTGAAACCCTAAATCAAGCGTCGCCCACCACTAAACCCTGGTTAATCTGTAACGGCAGTCAACAAGCACTCGACCTGATCGCTCGCGCACTGCTAGAGCCCGGTGATAAGGTTATTGCAGAAGTACCCGCCTATCTTGGCGCACTGCAAGCTTTTCAATTAACCGGTGCGGTGGTCTGCCCCTTAACCAGTCACACCACTGGACCAGATCTGAATCAGCTAGAAGACTACTTTAAAGCGGGAAATATTAAGCTGTTTTATAGCGTACCTGATTTCCACAACCCGACCGGACGGGTATGGTCAACAGAGACTCGAATCGCCGTCGCCAACTTATGTCGTCACTATGGTGTAACCCTCGTTGAAGACGCCCCATATCGGGAGTTGCGCTTTGCGGGTGAGCAGTTGGGATCACTCAGTGATCTTTGCCCCGAGCAGAGCATCAGCCTTAAGTCATTTTCTAAGATCGGCTTTCCGGGCCTAAGAGTCGGTGCGATGAGCGGCCCTGCAGAATTTATTGCGATCGCAGAAAGAATTAAACAAGCCACTGATTTACATACCGGGATACCGCAGCAGGCCATCATCAATGCGTTACTGAATCATCCAGAGTTCCCTGACCACCTAACTCGCCTGCGTCGTGGTTATCAAGATCGCTATCAACATCTAAGTTCGGAATTAACTCAGCAACTGGGTGACCGAATATCGTTCGATACCGTCGAGGGTGGGATGTTTATTTGGATTACGCTAACCGAGGGAAATGGCAGCGAAGTCGCTGCGCGAGCACTGCAGCAGAAGGTGGCCGTGGTACCGGGTGCTGCATTTTATCCTGCCGGCAGCAATCAAGAAGACCATTCCTTGAGGCTCAATTTTAGCAATACCGATCCAGAGCTGTTTCCTGAAGCGGTCGCCCGCTTGGCGCGTGCACTCTAAACGCGATATTTCACGATCTATGTAAATCAAACATAAAAAAAGAGGATCAACCTAAGGGTTATTTACCCGCCGGTTGATCCTCTTTCTGTTCAACAGCCTACCGCTACCTGCTAGCGTTCAACTCTCGATTAAGCCTACAAATAAGCTCTACTAATAAGCCCTACTAATGAGCCCTATTGTTCAGTCATCTAATTAACCGTCTTCAGTTAATAGCCAATCCTCATATTAGGGACTGGGACTCGGACTATCACTATGTTTATCGATCGAATTAACCCATTCTCCTTCACGGGATTCATCACCCGAACTAATAGCATCCACCACATCGGACGCCGCTTCAGGAATCGTTTCAAGCACAGCAACGGCTACTTCTTCGGCATTTTCCGGCGCGACTTCACTCAGTCGGTTCACCAGTTCGACCGCATCATCAACCTCACTGGTTGAATCATCACTGACACTGGTATCCTCTTCCTGATAACTCTCATGTAGCAATCGAGCAACTTCTGCGGCGACATACTGCGCACTTTCCGGCACGGCCTCGACAATTTTCACCGCCAGATTTAATGATGTCTCAGGTGATAGCTCAGACATCCGCGTTAACCATTCAATCGCTTTCTGATGCGCTTCTTCGTCACTATCAACATCGGCATCAGGCTCATCTTCAGTCGGTGCTTCGCTCTGCTCAGTATCGTCCGTGTTGTCGGTTTCATCGGTATCGTCTGCCGCTGAGAGGTACTCCTCAGTGACCTCATACATCGATTCAGGCACCGCTTCAACAACAGTTGCCGCCACATCCATGGCTTGTTCAGGTGCCGCTTCTGATATCCGAGACACCCACTCAATCGCATCCTGATATTCACTTTCATCACCATCATCACTTGTATCGCTGGTTGATGATTGCGCTGATGTTTCCCCAGTATCATTGGCCGACTCAGGCTCATATCCCGCCATATATTCTTCAGTCATCGCGACCGCCGTTTCAGGAACAGATTCGGCCATGGTCACCGCGATATCCAGCGCCTGATCAGGATTAGCTTCCCAGAGTTCGGTCGCCATATTCAGAGCATCTGACTCACTGGTGTCGTCTTCCCTATCCGCCGGACGAATCGATTCACGCTCTTCGGCAATCAAACGGGCATAATATTCTGCCACCTGAGTCGCCGACTCCGGCGCCGAGTCCACCGCAATCCGCGCCATCTCGATACGTTTATCCGGAAACACCCGACCCACTTCGATCGCCACCGGAACCACCTGCTGGGGATACCATTCAGCCAACCGAGCCACAAGATCTGCCGCCAGTTCTGGCTTCGCTTTAACAATCGCTTGAGTGATGTCCAAAATATCAGAAGGCGCAGCCTCCTTCATCACCTCATACAGGCGTATTACGTCAATACCCGGAACCTTCGCCACGGCTGCGGCCACTTCGGTACCTTTTTCAGGGTTCTTCTTGGTTAATGCTTGGGCCATTCTTACCGCGGCGGCAGGATCAGATTCTGCGATAACCATCGCCAGTTCCGCCTCAGAACTTAACTTCGCTTCAGGCTCACTGTATTCCATCCGTGGATCAAGATGAACCGTGGTTGACAGCGCTTCACTTTGCATAACAAAGTCTTCCTGATCCGCCACCGGCAATGCCTTTCTGACGGTCATACGGTACAGAGTGAACCCCGCCAAGAGCGTCTGCGTCAGCGCAATACAGTAAAAAAGACTCGCACTACCATAGGCTTCCATCACTAACGAAGCGCTATAGGGACCGATAGCGCCGCCAAGACCAAACGCTAAGATCATACTACCCATGGCCGCGACCATTTCAGTTTTTTTCAGCTTATCGAAGGCTTCCGCCACACTCAGCGGGTAGTAACAGGCAACAATACCCGAGGTCACACCGCAGATAATAAAGAGTGCCAATCTCATTTCCATCGCGGCCAAAGGCACAATCGCAATTGCCAGCAAGGAAGAGACCAGTAACAATCCTAGTAAAACTGATCGACGGTCTAACCGATCCGATAACATTCCTACGGGGAACTGCAACAAAAACGCCCCCAAGACGGCGCAACCCATGAATAGCGATAGTTGAAAACCCGTGATGTGGTATTCAGCAGCAAATACTGGCAACAGGTTAAACAACGCCGAATACACCGCGCCAGATGTTAAGCAGGTCACCACACCCAGGGGTGAAATCCGAAATAAAGAGATGATCGACATCGACGCGACGGTTTCAATAATGGGCCCTTTGGAACTACTAAATAAGACCGGCAGCGTCGCTAGACAGAAAAGAATACCCACCAAAACAAACAGCGTGCTATCAGAAGGATCAGCCACCCCCATCAAGAACTGCCCACAAAACAAACCGGTCATAATACAGGCGTTGTAGACGGCCAGCATTTTACCACGGGTCTCTTCGGTTGCCGTGTCACTGAGCCAGCTTTCCATGGCGGTTAATAGACTCGCATGACTAAAGCCAAGCACAACCCTTAACACCCCCCAAAGCATCGCATTGGTATCCAGCGTAAAACTCAAAATACAGATCGCTTCGATAGCAAGGCAACCGGCAAATACCCGAATATGGCCAACCCGTTTAACTAACTGCTTACTGTAAATGGCACCCGCGAACATCCCCACAAAATACATGGAGAGCACTAGACCTATAGTGTCTGTCGATATGCCTTCGAGTCCCATCCTTGATGGCACCAGAATATTCATTAGACCAACACCCAAGTAAAGAATAATGCAGCTACTAAACAAGGCGATTAATGATAATAGGGTTTTACGCACGAAGCTTCTCTCTTCAACTGGCTTATTAAACAGCTGAAATTTAGGTTAAAAAAAATAAAAAAAACCGGCAAATAAGCCGGTTTGTTAGTTCGCCAGTCTATCACCCAAAATAGACCACTTATACCCTTTTAAAGACAATTTAAGGTTAAATTTTGTACTAGTTTTGTAAAACGGCCATCGTTAACCGAGAGGCGCAGACACCCTTGCCATTTTCATCAACAATACGGATATCCCAAACCTGTGTCGAGCGGCCAATATGGATGGGAGACGCGGTGCCATAAACAAAACCTGAACGAATGCCTGATAGGTGATTGGCATTGATTTCAAGCCCCACACAATGATGTCCCGGCTCAGCTGCTAATTGAGCCGCCATGCTGCCAAGGGTTTCTGCTAACACCACCGACGCGCCACCGTGAAGCAGCCCCATCGGTTGATGGGTACGACTATCGACCGGCATCGATGCGCAAATAAAATCATCGCCGATCTCAGTAATTTCAATGCCAAGATGATCAACCAAGGTGTTCTTCATAAAGGACTGTAACGCCTCAATGCTCATCTCTGTTTTCCAAATGCCCATATTACCCCCTCTAAATTGACCACTCTACCCCGTCGCCTCACTGGGAAAAATGGCATATCCCCGCAATTTAATGACAACAGCGCGCAATGCCTATCGCGCCCTTACATCATGATACGCACGAGTCCTAAGCTACTGACTAGGATGAGTACCGTACCCAACACCCGGTAAAAAACCCGAGTATCAGCACTCATCAGCTTATTATGTACCTGCTGTCCAAAAAGATGGCCAATATAGGCACAGGGTAATAACCAGATATGGTGAATCAGTTGTAAATCCACCCCTGCAATCACAAAAGAGCCTAGCTTGATCAGTACCAGAATAAACCAGAGGACAAACAGCGTATCCCTTAGTTTTTCACGACTAACGTGGGCGGCAAAAACCGCCGCAATTAAAGGCGCACCAATCAGTGATGTCCCGCTAACATAACCACCGAGCACTAAAAACAGGATATCCAGCCCCCTGCTATTACTCTTAAAAGGCCGATTGAATGCATAACTTATGGCATAGGCGATAACAATCAAATAGATGATGCCACTCATCAGTGGACCCGGCAGTGTCAACAAACCAAGAATGCCGATCATTTTAGGGATAATCATGATCATCATGGCATAGCGTAAATACCGCCAATCGATGGTAGAAGCACTTTGTTGTTGCTCAATCGCCGCCCGTTGCGTACGCCGCTGACTTTGCCAAGTGATCAATAATGAAAAAACCATCAGATGAACACCAATAAGCGGCAGAAAAATCAGTGGGTCATCAATGATCAATAAGAGAAAGGGTAAGGTTAGCACCGAGCCGCCAAAGCCTAGTCCCGAACGAATAAAACCGCTCCAGATAAACAGCAAACCAATCAGTACATATTGATAGAGTTGTAAGTCAGCCATGGTGGACCTTTAGTCGGCGATTAAAATAGACCTGTTTCTTCATTAAAGATGATCATTAAATAGAACTATTAAATAGATCGTCGGCTGACACTGTCTCTATCATTGATAGCAGATATAGGATGATAAGAGCCGGCAACGCGGATATAAACCTTAATAAACCGGCCCAAACAGCTCAAGGCAGGTCAGATAGAGCCGCAGATCCAGTTCCAATTGATGATAGTCCGGCTCCATATACTGACAGAGGTTATAAAAAGCGCGGTTATGTTCTTTCTCACGAATATGCGCCAACTCGTGCACCACGATCATGCGCAAAAAAGGCTCAGGAGTCTGTTTAAATAACGAGGCGATACGTATCTCTTTTTTAGCCCGCAGCTTATTGCCCTGAACCCGTGAAATATGAGTATGCAGACCCAGTGCATTGTGTATCACATCGATACGGTCGTCATACTCTACTTTGCTGATAGGGGCTGATTTTTTCAGGTGGGTGTTTTTCAACGCGAGCGTGTATTGATACAGTGCTTTAGAGGATGCCACCGAATGCTTACCCTGATAACGCTTGCGGAGATAATCCGGCAATTTACCGGTATCGATCAATTGACCTGCTTGCTGTTGCAGTTCAGGCGAATAACCCGCGAGGTAGTCGATTTTGTTGCTCCGGCTCATTGCTGCTGCTCCAAGCGTTGGCGTAACATTTCAACCCGCTGCCGGTTCACGCCCATATCTGAATAGCCCACCCGAGATGCCGCGCGCACATGAATCACCGCCGCAGAACGATCCAATAATAGCTCAAGATCATCGACAAAGCCGAACAGTGACGAGCTAAATTCTGCCGCCAGATAATCGCTATCCTGGCTGATAATCCGCCCACCTAAGCGCTCAATAATAATAGCGACAGAGGTTAAATCCGCCCCGTGGAGCGGCGCAATGTAATGTGCCTTATCCGTTTGTGCTGAACTACACACGGCATTGGGCTTTACTGGGCAAACCGTTAGTGCACCATTCACCAAACCGGGTGGCGTTTGCTCACGAGATTTCATGCCTTGCAGGGCAAAATATCCCGTTACAATAGCCATCGCTACCAGCACTATTACGCCGCTAATCATCATATACTGCTTCATAAATATCCTTACGCTTTAGCGCTTAATCGATAAAAGCGACATGCGCCTGAGCTTAACAAAGTTGAGCCTCACCGAGCGAACAAAAATCCTATTTTTTACTCATCAACATACTATCAAGCAGCCCAGCAAGCATCGCTAATGGCCGGCTAGCAGCTTTAGCCTTGAGAGTAGTATAAACTAGCGCGCTTTCCCGTTAGCAACGACAGACAAATATAGTGCTTACTCCACAACTCATTAACTGGCTTCTACTTGGCTTTCTCGTCATCACCTGGGGCACCTCCTTTATGGTGACCTCCATCGCCCTACAAGGCGGACTTTCCGCACTGGCCATCACCATCGCGCGGATCGGCCTAGGGGCGATCGTGATTGTTCTATTTGCCTATTCTCGAGGCCTACGACTGCCGCGAGATGCAAAGAGTTGGGGCAGTTTTATGCTACTTGGCTTATTTGGCAGTGCCCTGCCCTTTATACTGATTACTTGGGGACAGCGTTCAGTCACCTCGGCCAGCACCGGTGTATTAATGTCAGTGATGCCATTCGTGACCATGCTGATCGCTCATTACTTTGTCGCCGGTGAACAGCTAAACCGCTATAAACTCTTGGGGTTTCTAGTCGCCTTTAGTTGCGTAACCATACTGCTTAACCCCTTTGGCGCGGGTAGCATCGATTTATTAGGCGCGTTGGCAATTCTCGCCGCGGCCAGTTGCTATGCCATCAATACCGTGTTGATCAGATTGCTGCCCACCTTTAATCCGTTAATTGGCGGTGCGGGGATGATGATCTGTGCATCGGTGTTGGTACTGCCCTTTGTGATCTACAATGGCCAAAGTATTATTCATGAGATCTTATTGCTAGCGACACCCAGCGCGATCTTTTCGTTGCTGTGGCTCGGTTTAATGCCGGCCGGGATTGCCTCGATCGTCTACTTCATCGTCGTTAACCGAGCTGGGCCGAGCTTTTTATCCAACTGTAACTTCTTAATCCCCGTGGTAGCCTATTTCGCCGGCACACTGATTCTGGGTGATACGGTGCCACCGAGTAGCTTATTTGCCTTAATCGGCATTTTGACCGGTATCGTATTGACCCGCATTCAGCGGTAAAGGGTGCCGATAGATCAACGCCTCTTTATCGCGAAAGATAAACTTACGTTCGAGTGTGGCACCCACCGCTAACGCAAGTTTGCGCGAGGCGAAGTTTTGCTCGTAAATCAGACTGATCAGGTGCAGCTCGGGTAGATAAGTCGCTGCCAAGGCGCGCACGGCTAAAGCGGCTTCCGCAGCATACCCCTGACCGCTAAATCCGGGAATTAACGACCACATAATTTCCGGCTCAGGCCAGTCACCGGGATACCAAAGACCCACCAGCCCAATAACCGTTTCGTTGTCTTTAAGCTTTACCGTATAAGGGCCATAACCGTGAATCTCCCAATGGCCAATCAACGCAGCCACGATACGCCAGCTCTCCCCTTCGCTTAAAGGGCGACCGGTGGTATAGCGAGTAGATTCTTCATCTTTGTAAAAGTGATGCAGCGCGGGCCAATCTTCAATGGTCGTTTTAGTCAGTGTTAAGCGCTCGCTAGTCAATGAGGTTGGGATTTTATAGGGCATGTGCATCCTTATTTTTATCAGTAAATGACGAGGTATCACCTGTGTAACAGGGTTAATTTAATCTATTTCAGTCATTAATAAAACCAACAATAGATAACGGTATAAATATCATTATCTAATACTTAAAGAATTTCAAAGGGCAGATTTCAGCATTTTTTTATGCTAAAACACCACCATATCCGACATTTATGGAATGAAAGGCAGCTTTATGGCGCAGGCAGCAGCATTGGTTCAAACTCTTAAAAAGCAGTTAAAGGCTCAGGGGAAAACGTATATTGATGTGGCCGATGCGTTGCAACTCAGTGAGGCCTCGGTGAAACGGCTATTCTCAGAGCAGAACTTCACCCTGCAACGACTCGAGATTATTGCCGACCTTGCTGGGCTAGAACTCACCGGCCTATTTAAACTAATGGCACAGGAACAGCAGCGGCTGACACAGCTCACCCGAGAACAAGAACAAGAGATCGCCTCCGATCTTGAACTACTACTCATCGCGGTCAGTGTGATTAATGGTTTTGGTTTTAAGGATATCATTGACCATTACGATATCAGTGAACACGACTGTATCCGCAAACTCGCACAGCTCGACCGCCTACGGTTTATCGAACTACAGCCCAACAACCGTATTAAGCTGTTAATCGATCCCAATTTTACTTGGCTGCCCAATGGGCCGATTCAACAATTTTTCCAGCAAAAGGTCGAGCAGGATTTCTTTCAGTCTCGGTTTGATAAAAAGCACGAAAAGTTAATCGTGCTCAACGGTGTACTCACCCCTGAGGCTAATCTGGCCATGCAGAAAAAAATGGAGCGGATCGCCGAAGAGTTTAATAGCCTGATTCGGGATGACTATCCCCTGCCGATGGATCAGAAACACGGCAACACCATGGTAATCGCGATACGGCAGTGGCAGTACAGCTTGTTTAAACACTATCGCAAAGCATAAACCCCACCGCGCCTGTTCCCCATACAACACGCCTAACTCAACCCAAGGTATCATTATGTGATACCTCAAGCCTTTTGCTACTTATAAAATGCTACTCACGACATGATCGCTCTGACTTCAACGCACTGACATCCGCCGTTTAGATTCAGTCAAAAGGATTAAGAGGATCGATATGAACAGTAAACTATTTTCCAGCGCCCTAGCCCTGAGTGCCGCACTCACCCTGGGTGTCACCCCATCCATCGAGGCCGCCGGACTACTCAAGCCCATTCAATCAAATCTGCCCGACCTGACGATTAAAGAACACCACGTCAATGTGGTACTGGAACACAGCTATGCCGTCACCAGCATTGAACAGGTTTTTCATAATCCCTCCAACCAAGCCTTAGAAGCGATCTATAGCTTCCCTGTACCGGATCACGCTGCCGTAGGTGAGTTTACCTATTGGATTGATGGTAAACCGATCTCTGGTGAAGTCATTAAAAAACAACAAGCCCGTGAGATCTATGAACAGGAAAAGCAAGCCGGACGGGAAGCGGCTCTTGTCGAACAAGACAGCTATAAGACCTTTGATATTAATGTCACACCGGTACAACCCAACGGTGATGTGCGCATCAAGCTCGTCTATATTCAACCTGCCCATGTCGATTCCGGTGTTGGTCGTTATGTCTACCCTCTCGAAGATGGCGGTGTCGATGAACAAAAAAATGCATTCTGGAGCCGTAACGAAACCGTCGATGAAAAATTCAGTTTTAACATGACGCTCGCATCGGGTTATCCGATCGATTCGATACGTCTACCCCAACACTCACAAGCAGGGATACAGCAGCTTAACCCGCAACAATGGCAAATCAGCCTAGCCAATCAATCTAACCAATCGGTACAAACGAAAACAAGCTCTACGGCAACAATCGAAAGCCCAATCATTGAGCAAAACCAAACCGCAAGTATCATCCCAGCAGCCAGTTTAGATAAAGATATCGTGGTTTATTGGCGTCACAGTGAAAACCTGCCCGGAAGTCTCGACCTGATGGGTTATAAAGCATCCGCTGACGCCCCCGGCACCTTCATGATGACGCTGACACCCGGCGATGATCTAGGCACGCTACAAGGCGGTCGTGATTGGGTGTTTGTCTTAGACGTATCGGGCTCTATGCAGGGAAAATACAGCACGCTGATCGACGGTGTGCGCCAAGGCCTCGCTAAACTTCGCCCTGAAGACCGTTTTAAAATCGTCCTGTTTAACAACGCCGCCAACGATTTTTCTCAAGGCTTCCAACTGGCCAAACCGGAGATTATCAACCCGCTACTGGATCAATTGGCACAATACCAACCGACCAACGGCACCAACCTCTATTCTGGCTTATCCTTAGGTTTAAAGAACATTGATACGGATCGCAGTACCGCCATGATTCTGGTTACCGATGGGGTCGCCAATTTAGGTGTAACCGAGAAGAAACGCTTTCTGGATCTAATGGAAAAAGCCGATCTCCGACTCTTCACCTTTGTCATGGGCAACAGCGCTAACCGCCCATTACTCAACAGTATGACCGAGGTCTCTAACGGATTTGCCATCAGCGTATCCAACGCAGACGATATTGTCGGCCAGCTCATGTTAGCCACCAGCAAAATGACTCATCAGGCTCTACGCAATGTGAAATTGACCATTGATGGCGGCCGAGTGACCGACCTAACACCGGATCAGATCGGCTCTCTCTATCGTGGGGAGCAATTGACGGTGCTGGGACATTACCGTACCCCAGGACCCGTTAAAGTCACACTCACTGCAGACGTGGGCAGTGAAACACGAAAATACAGCACTGAAGTCACACTGCCGCAACATGATGCTGAAAGCAGTATACACCCAGAACTTGAGCGAATCTGGGCGTTTGCTAGTATCGAAAATATTCAGGCCAACATGGATTATCTCGGTGATAGCGAAGATGCTAATGCCGATAGTATTCAGGCGATTACCGATCTCGCGATCCAGTATGATCTAGTCACCAATTACACCTCTATGCTGGTTGTCAGAGATGAAGTATTTAAACAACTCAACATAGAGCGTAATAATCAGCAGCGCACCCAAAACGAACAACAGGCCCGTCAGCAACGCTTACAACAACCGGTCGTTAGCCAGCGTGCAGACACTCAAAAACCGATGTTTAACCCATCTCAGTCAAGGGCATCTCTGGGGGGATCTAGTTCAGGTTCAGGTGCTATCGGTCACTGGATACTGTTGTTAATCGGTACACTCTTGCTAGTTCACTATCGTAACCGTCAAAATCGCAGACAATCTTGAGACGACCATGAACGACTTCCGCGTCAACCCAAACCTTAATCGAATAAAGTCTCCCGCCTTTGCGGGAGGCTTTAGGCTTCCCTTCATTACGCTCGTTATTATTCTAATCTCGCTCCCTTTAAGCTTGAGCCTACCCCTATTTGAACTCAGCTACTTTGATCAACAACTCATTCAACAGGGACAGCTCTGGCGTCTAGTTAGTGGACACCTCAGCCACACGTCCTTGAGTCATCTCCAGTGGGATCTCTTGGCATTTGCGCTCGCCGCCGGTTACTTAGAATTACATTCTCGTAAACTGTTATTGGCAGCACTGCTAACAGCCTTGGTCTTGCTAGACACCCATCTAATGTCACCTAGTACGAGCATCAGTCGCTATGCCGGATTATCAGGTATGTTATTTACGCCACTAACGATCAGCCTTGTGATCTTTGCCCGCAAACAGCCTTCTGTTAACGGTTGGATACCGCTCATTATCTGTCTAGGTAAACTTATCTGGGAACAGTTCAGTCAACATGCACTGCTGAGTCAAAGCACTTGGCCAACTTATCCAGCGGCGCATATAGTGGGATCGTTGGCAGGATTACTTGTCATACTGATGATCTGGAGTCATAGCCAAATAAAATCAAATAGCAGCACGCATATGTAAATCAAATAAGAACAGCAAATAAGAACATCCAACAAGCGCAACTATAATCGCAACTATAAGTGCAACTAGTAAGCCGGCATTATCTTGAGGTTTAATTTTGATATTTAGCCTTGATGATTAAAAAGATTAACCAAGGTTTCAGATCAAAAGGCATCCGTATGTGTGCTTAAGCTTAATACTTAGAAAAGTGCTATTTCGTCATCAGTGAGTGGCCGAAATGCACCCGGCGGCAGTTGCGCATCAAGGGTTAGTCCACCGATCTGCTCTCGGTGTAATTCAGTCACCTCATTGTTGAAATAACCAAACATTCGTTTTACCTGATGATAGCGCCCTTCGTAGAGGGTCAAGCGGGAGTGGTGACTGTCTATGCGCTCAAGTTCAGCGGGTTGAGTGGTAATGTCCTCATAACCAAAGTAGATTCCCTGCCGAAACACCTCAGCGGTATTCGCGGCCACTGCATCTTGGGTCGTCACTCGATACACTTTGGCTATTTTCGAAGTCGGCTGAGTAATGCGCCGCGACCAATGGCCATCATTGGTTAGCAGCAACAATCCTGTCGTTTTTAAGTCGAGCCGACCCGCTAGGTGCAGCCCCTGTCGCAATGTAGGCGGTATTAAGTCAATCACCGTTTGATGTTCTGTATGCTCCGTGGCACTCACAACACCGGCAGGCTTATGCAACATCAGATAACAGCTTTTAGACTCCTGTAATAGCTGGTCATCGAGCTCTATCCGAACAAAGCGATCCACTTCTAGGTTAGCATCCGTTGCAATATGGCCTGCCACTCTCACCCGCCCCTCCGCCAGCAAGCATTTCACATGCCGCCGACTAAAGGGGGTGTTGATCTGTATAAAACGATTGAGCTGCATCAGTGTTCAGTCAGTGGGAGCATGTACGGCAACCGCGAAGATAACGGTATAAAATCAAAGTGATTTATTATCTTCATTCGCAAGGAAAAACCACGTTTCCAGTACCGTATCGGGGTTTAAGGAAACCGAGTTAATCCCCTGTTCCATTAGCCAGTTAGCTAAATCAGGATGATCCGATGGCCCCTGACCACAGATACCGACGTATTTTCCCTGTGCTCGACACGCTTGAATCGCCATTTCCAGCAACTTACGTACTGCGTCATTACGTTCATCAAACAGATGCGCAATCACACCGGAATCCCTATCCAACCCAAGTGTCAGTTGAGTTAGATCGTTTGATCCAATAGAGAAACCATCAAAGTATTCGAGGAATTGATCAGCCAACAGTGCATTCGACGGGATCTCACACATCATGATCACCCGCAAACCATTCTCGCCTCGCACTAAGCCATTTTCAGCCAGCAATTCAACCACCTGACGGGCTTCACCAACGGTGCGCACAAAGGGAATCATCACTTCAATATTGGTGAGTTTCATCACATCACGCACATATTTCAGTGCCCGACATTCCAACTCAAAGCACTGCCGGAAGGATTCAGAGATATAACGACTAGCCCCCCGAAAACCAAGCATGGGGTTCTCTTCGTGAGCCTCATAAGCGTCACCACCAATCAGGTGACCATATTCATTGGACTTAAAATCCGACATCCGCACAATGACTTTCTTCGGATAGAAAGCGGCGGCGAGTGTTGAAATTCCCTCCACCAGCTTTGCTACATAAAATTCGATTGGGCTTTCATAGCCGGCAATACGCCGCGCAATCGTTTTCTTAATCCCTTCATCCTGTTGATCAAACTCAATCAATGCTTTCGGGTGAATACCAATCATGCGGTTAATAATAAATTCGAGCCGCGCTAAGCCTACACCGGCGTTCGGTAACGCCTGAAAATCAAAGGCGCGGTCTGGGTTGCCGACGTTCATCATAATATCGAGTGGCAGTGGCGGCATTGAGTCGACTTTGTTGGTCTGATGTTCAAAATCCAGATGCCCTTCATAGGCACGCCCAGTATCCCCTTCTGCACAGGAAACGGTCACCTCCTGACCATCATGTAACCGTTCTGTCGCATCACCACAGCCGACAATCGCCGGAATACCCAGTTCACGAGCGATAATTGCCGCATGGCATGTGCGCCCGCCTCGGTTGGTAATAATGGCTGAGGAACGTTTCATCACCGGCTCCCAATCTGGGTCGGTCATATCGGTGACCAGCACATCTCCCGGTTGAATCTTATCCATATCACTCAGACTTTCGACAATTCTCACCGGCCCACTACCAATACGGTGGCCAATAGAACGCCCTTCGAGCAACACCTTGCCTGTTTCTTTCAGTAAGTAACGTTCAATAACGGCCGTCTTATCTCGGCTTTTGACTGTTTCAGGGCGCGCTTGAACAATATAAAGCTCGCCATCATCGCCATCTTTAGCCCACTCAATATCCATAGGACGGCCATAATGCTGCTCAATCGTCATGGCGATCTCGGCCAATTTCTGCACATCATCATCGTTGATGGAGAACTGCAAACGCTGCGCAACAGGGACAGCAACCGTTTCCACCGCACTCGCAGTCGTCCCCTCTTTGCCGTACACCATTTTGATCGCTTTGGTGCCTAAGTTACGACGTAAAATCGCCGGGGCCCCCTGTCGTAAGGTGGGTTTATAGACATAGAACTCATCCGGATTCACAGCGCCCTGTACAACGGTTTCGCCCAAGCCATAAGCTGAGGTGATAAACACCACATGCTTAAAGCCTGATTCCGTGTCTAGGGTAAACATCACACCACTGGCGCCGGTTTCACTGCGCACCATGCGCTGAATAGCGGCTGACAGGGCAACATCATGATGTTCAAACCCGTGATGCACACGGTAAGAGATCGCGCGATCGTTATATAACGAGGCAAACACCTCATGGATAGCGCCTTTGATATTGTCTAATCCACGGATATTAAGAAAGGTTTCCTGCTGACCCGCAAATGAAGCGTCAGGTAGATCTTCAGCGGTGGCCGATGAACGAATCGCCACCGCCTGATCGTCATCCCCACCCATCTCGACAAACGCTTGTTCGATCGCTTTATCCAGCGTCTCAGGAAAGGGCGTATCGAGTATCCACTGACGTACCTGTTTGCCGGTGACCGCTAAGGCATTAACGTCTTCAGGATCAAGCTGAGCCAACAGATCACTGATCCGTTGATCCAGCTGGTTATGCTTTAAGAAATCTCGGAATGCAGTCGCCGTGGTAGCAAAGCCACCGGGCACTTTAACGCCAACGCCGGATAGCTCGGTGATCATCTCGCCCAGTGAAGCGTTTTTGCCACCTACTTGGTCAATGTCATCCATACCCACTTGATCTAGACGAACGATATATTCCTGCAAAACCGTACACTCCTTAATATTCTTTTATGGGCCTAATCATACTGTAATTCTGCACGTAAGTTCAGTGTGTTGAGCAACTTCCTGATTTAGACAATAGTTTGCTATACAGTACGCGCCAATGCCGTAATAATAACCCTCCGACGATACAATTCGATGACACAGGACAGTTTAAACATATGAAACGAACCGCTTTTTTTATCTCGGATGGCACAGGCATCACTGCCGAAGCTCTCGGTAATAGCCTACTGGCGCAGTTTGGTTCAATTCAGTTTAATAAAGTGACGCTGCCCTATATCGACAGTATTGATAAGGCCGTAGACGCGGTAGTTACCATCGACCAAGCAGGTAAAGACGATGGTTATCGGCCAATTGTGTTCGATACGGTAGTCGATGAAGCTATTCGCGACGTGATCTCAACCAGTACTGCCTACAAGATCGATGTATTCTCGGCCTTTCTTAAACCACTCGAACTCGAACTCGGCAGCCCCTCCTCTTATAGCGTCGGCAAGTCTCATTCGATCAACGAAGTAAATACCTACATGGATCGTATTGAGTCGGTCAACTTTGCGATGGCAAATGATGATGGTGGCAAAACACAGCACTACGATAAAGCAGACATTATCTTAATCGGCGTCTCCCGTTGCGGAAAAACCCCTTCTTGTCTCTACATGGCACTGCAATTTGGTATTCGGGCGGCCAACTATCCATTAACCGATGATGACCTAAACCGCACCACCTTACCTGACGCCTTGGAGCCCTTTAAAGATAAGCTCTTCGGCTTAACCATCGATCCCTTTCAACTGGCCTCGATTCGCCATGAACGCCGCGCCAACAGTCGCTACGCCTCTCTCGATCAATGTGAAGATGAAGTGCGCAATGTCGAGCGGATGTTTCGACAACAACAGATCCCCTTTATCAACACCACACATTTCTCTATCGAAGAGATTGCTACCCGCATTATTGCCCAGAAAGGCTTACAACGGCGGATCAAATAAAAGCGTTAACAAACCTTAGCCCGTTAACTCTCTTATCCTTATACACGTAGACTAAGCTAACGGGTTACCTTACCCCGGCTATAGGAAAACCATGCCGCCAAAACGCTATAGAGACAGGCACTGGCAAAGCCTAATTTCACTACCACAAGGAGATCTGGATAACGCTCTGGACGTATCTGATCACTATCCAAGAGCTGGCTCATTAACAACATAATAATTGCCATGCTGAACATATTGCCGCTAGTACGCGAGAGATTGAGCAAGGCCGAGGCAATACTTAAACGCTCTTTCGGTACCGAGCCAAGAGCCGCATTGTTATTAGGGGTTGAGAACAGGCCAAACCCGATCCCCAATAATGAAAGAGATACAATCACATGGTTAAGGGAGCTGTCTGATTCAAGAAATATTAATACAGCAAAGCCCGACGCAAAGAATAGACAACCTACCGTGGCGATCAAGCGCGGCTCGTAGTGATCAGAGAGACGCCCAGCAATCGGCGCCAGTACCGCCATAATCAGTGCCTGCAATAGGATCAACTGGCCAGCTTCACTGGGTGAAAGCCCCTGCAGATATTGCAAATAGAGGCTCAATAGAAACAGTACCGGATAGTGTGCCGCATACATCATAAAGCTGGCCATCAACGAACGACTCATCACCCGATTACTCGCCAGTAAACTAAAGCGCACCAACGGAAATTTGCAGCGATTCTCATAACGCACAAACACAAAGAGCAACATAACGCCCGCAATCAGCATCAACAGGTTATACAGATCTGGTAAACCCGATAGACCAAAGAGCAACAGTGTTGACAGAGCAACAAAGAGTAACGAACCGACCCAATCAAGTGGCTGAGCCGCCTTACCTGACTGGACATCATTCCTGATATAGATGATCGCCAACACAATAGCGACCAGGGCTAGTATCACAGGCCCCCAAAAAACACTCTGCCAGCCGAGATGTTCAGTCAACCAACCACCGATCAGAGGCCCACAGGTAAGGCCCAGATAAACCGAAGTGGCGGTCAACCCCAGCGCCGAGCCGCGGTTATTATCACTAAACACCGTAGCGATAATGGCCATCGCTGTAGCGAAAACAAGGCTACTGAACAGCCCCTGCAACACGCGCACAACCAGTAATATTTCAATCGACTGCACCACAAACACCAATAACGATGCCAACGAAAAACCTAACAGTCCTAACAGGAAGATCGGCTTACGGCCAACCGTATCAGCGACCCTACCTGCAGGTAGTAATAAAACAATGCTGCCCCACAGTGTTGCCGTCGGAATCCAACTCAACCAGACTGCATCAGCATGCAATGCATCAGCAATAGCGGGCAATGCCATATTCACGCCGGACATCGACAACGGCACAATAAACAACGTGATACAGATACTCGCTAGCACAAACCAGCGCGCACTAGGGTTCACTTGATAGAACGTAGCCTCAGCAGAGGCAAAAGCATCAGATGTAGAATCAGTCACGGCATTACCCTGTCAATTTAAGCGAAGCAGTATAACAGGAGATACTTCACACATTCATTAAATTAGCGTTCCTCTGCAAAAGCCAATGGCTAGTCATAAGAGCAGAAAATCCGCTCGGCTAAATGTAGCGGGATATTACAAATCTGTGTAATATCCTTGTTCCAGAATCTGGCAGAAAAAATAAGCGTTCGGCGCTGTTATGATGCCAGCTCTGCACTGCCACCCTTTCAGGCTTACGCTGTGGTTCTGGAACGTTATTATTAACCTATTTTTGAGATACAGGACAAAGTGCAATGAGTCTTGCTGATAAGGTTTTGGCAGTAAATAATGATCTGCCGATTCGTACCGACCTACCGGTACACAGTGGAAAAGTACGTTCCGTTTACTGGTTGACCGAAGCCGATAGTCGCCGTCTGATTCAAGAGAAAGGCTACGATGTGGCCGCCGATGCGCCATTGGCCATTATGGTTATCAGCGATCGTATCTCAGCCTTCGAATGCATCTGGCATGGTGAAGGCGGTATGAATGGGGTGCCCGGTAAAGGTGCGGCGCTGAATGCCATCTCCAATCACTGGTTCAAACTGTTCCGTGAGAACGATTTAGCTGACAGCCACATTCTGGATATCCCACACCCGTTTGTTTGGATTGTACAGAAAGCCAAACCGGTCATGATTGAAGCGATCTGCCGTCAGTATATTACCGGTTCTATGTGGCGCTCATACGCCAAAGGTGAACGGGAGTTCTGCGGTATTCAAATTGCCGATGATCTACAGAAAGATCAAAAACTGCCTGAACTGCTGATTACCCCATCGACCAAAGGTATTCTCAGCGGTATTCCTGGCGTGCCTGAAGTGGATGATGTCAATATCACCCGCGACGACATCAGCAATAACTATGAAGCCTTCCACTTCCGTTCTAAAGATGACATCGCGGTTTACGAAAAACTGCTGAAAGAAGGTTTTGATGTTATCAGTGCCGAACTAGAAAAAATCGATCAAGTATTTGTTGATACGAAATTTGAGTTTGGCTATGTCACCGATGCTGCCGGCAACGAAAAGCTGATCTATATGGATGAAGTCGGTACACCGGACTCTTCCCGTATCTGGGACGGCCCGTCTTACCGTGAAGGCAAGGTCGTTGAGAACTCAAAAGAGGTGTTCCGTCAGGAGCTACTGAATTTCTTCCCTGACCCCGATATCCTGATCAACAAGGATCGTATGGAAGAGCGTTATGCGCTGGCAAAGGATAACGCCCTACCCGCTGCACTACTGCAAAAAGTCTCTGACACCTATGTGGGTATTGCTGAAAAAATTATCGGCGAAAAGCTACCCCTGTCGGAGAATCCAAAAGCGGAAATCATCGAGATCCTGCGTAATGATTACGGCCTGATCGACTAAAAGCCGACAGACGAAGCAAGGGCGCTATCAACCTGCCCTTGCAACCAACAACGCCGCATGATCTCAAGCGGCGTTTTTTTATACCTCATTTTCGGTTTTAAGACATACCTCAGCCTCACTACCCTCGAGTCTCAGCTCTACGGTTATCGGTTTACAGCAGACCTGACAGTCTTCTATATACTGCTGATCACCGGCACTACAATCCACCAATAACACGATCGGCTCACCACAGTAGGGACAAGATTGGGAAACTGTTTCGATACTTTGCATAATTGAAACCTCTCGATTGAAGTGTACAACACAGCTAAACACTTAATAGCGTGGTGAAAGCCCCCACATGAATTGTCACAGCCCAGCCCGCCCTCTGGTTCCTGCCGTATCGCTGTAATATAATTCACTTATCAGCTTAGGCGCATTTTACCAATCGTGCCGAATTCATAAGCAACTGTCATTTTCACACATCCTTTTTAGAGACACCCCATGACCTTAACTGCTTGGTTCTCATTACTTGCTATCTGCTGCCTTGGCGCGATGTCGCCCGGCCCTAGCCTCGCCGTCGTCCTTAAACAAACCGTCAGCAACAGTCGTAGCCACGGCTTAGCCGCTAGCTGGTTCCATGCAGCCGGTGTAGGCTTATGGGCCTTTGCCACCATCTCTGGACTGGCCATTCTGGTGGCCGAATCACAACTGGCATTTCAAGTGATTACTTGGCTGGGAGCCGCCTATCTGGCTTGGATCGGCGTAAAAGCGATTCGTGCCGGTAAAAACTCGGCCTTTGGTGTGAATAAAGGCCAAAAAGTATCCGTGCTTACCGCGGGCATTGAAGGCGCGACCATTTCATTGCTCAACCCAAAACTAGCAATCTTCTTTATCGCCCTGTTCTCGCAATTTGTCAGCCCCGATGCCAGCGCCACTGATCATCTGATCATGACCGCTACGGCTGCACTGGTCGACGGCCTCTGGTACACCTTGATGGTGCTCTTGCTCTCCCACGGCCCAGTCTTAAAAACCCTACAGAAACGCAGCCGACTGGTTAACCGCCTCACCGGTGGCGTTCTAATCGCACTGGCCGCTCGGGTTGTCACGCTGTAAGGTGCTGGTGAGCCTGCGAACCGCACCTATATTGGCACGGCAGTTGTAATGAAAGCTGTAATGAGAGTTCTGGTGAATAATGGATACCCATGGTGCGGTTCATTCTTCACCGCACCCTACTCATCGACAATCCATGCACCCAACCGCGCCAAAAACGCGCCAATCCGTAGGGTGCCCGGTGAGGAACGAACCGCACCGCTCACCGCATACCAAAAGCAACATTTGTCACGCCATAATCGCAAGGCGCTCGGTGAGGAACGAACCGCACCGCTCACTGCATACCAAAAGCAACATTTGTCACGCCATAATCGTAAGGTGCTGGTGAGGAACGAACCGCACCGCCCTCCTAAGGAACAGCAAGTACAGCACAGTTACATAAATCATCGCTTTCGAAAACAGTTAAATCACCGGCATTTAGTTTAGGGGCTGGAAATAAACGAACAGTCAACGGCTTATCTAGACGAAAGGCCATTGTTCCTGTATCCCGCATAAGCGCACTTATTTTTTCTATTGATGTATCCCCAGGAATAGGAACAGTGTCCAGACCAATGCCACAAACTGCACTATAGGTTAATAGAGAACGAATATCATAATTTGATTTAAGTGTACCAGCCGCGAGCCCAGTATCTTCTGTTAATGCAAGCATGAGCCCTGAAAAACCAACTAAATCAACACCCTGCAATGACTTAAATACTTTTGTTAATAACGACGACGCTTCAACTGTCCCAGATGCGCCAAAATACTCAACCCCCATTTTTTCATAAACAGTCGTCATACTCTCGCAGTCTTTTGATGGAGCGGCGGAACTATCAAACCCCGAAAATTTAAAATGGTTACCTAAATCTGCCAGATCAATAATGCTATTGATGGCAGAAACATGATATTGAAGTGCTTCACTCATTACAGTGTAGTAATGATTATATTGTTCATTATGATTAGTAAAATGAGTAATTTTATTGGTTTCAGATAAGACGTTAACAAGTAAATCCGGTGTTTCTAAGCCAATAACAAAACGATTCCCTAACTCTGTTTTGTGGTAGCTTGCAGGAAAATATGGGATAAGCGGATCGCAGTTAAAGTTCACAGTGAAATTAAAATTACCTTCCCCTCTTGGGGTTATTTCACTGATTCTCTTTACAGCTTCAGCAGATTTTGTGATTTTTTCATTATCAAGTATTCCATTTTTGTCGAGACCTACATTTACACAGACATTACATAGATCACCAAACTCTTTGATTAATTCGGGGACAAGTGATATTTCATGGTTTGTTTGAGCCTCTCCAATAGCGAACCTTATACGTATATCAGAAGACTTTAAGTTATGAATAATATTGTTAAGGTAACTTAAATCATCTCTTGCACTTTCTATACTCTCTGTATTTAAATATTCACCAAAAGGGTTTGTTACGATTCTATTTGTTTGAACCTTATAACCATACTTTTGAAAGATAGATGTCAATTTACCACAGAAAAAGGCGGCACTTTCAATTTGTTCTTTCCAACAATGACGATCACCACTCAGTGATATAAAAGTGGTTATCGTTCTTATTTTACAAAGATTTTTATCTTCAAAAGCTTTGGACATAATTGATACTCAATTCATATTTACCTAACATACACTAAGCATACAAAACAGAGGATTAAAATTTTTAGTAAAATCTAACCCACTGTTTTTCCTGTAAGTGTTTGTTATATTTACGCTGGAAAGCCTGGTACTTTAGTTACTTGCAACCCCTGTTGATGCCACTCAGTCTGCTCCGAGCAAAATATTTGAGCATCCAATGCTATTGATGGCTCTCCATTTAAACTGCCTGCCGGCACAATTAATGATTTGCCACTTTGCGATATAAACGGTAACCCAGAGCCACAATTCTCACAGAAAGCTTTAGAAAAAGTACGCTCCTGATGATCATAGCGTTTTACTTTTTCAGCACCCTTAACCCAATTGATATTATCAGGTGATGTAAATAAATTAGAGGCATGTGCAGAACCCGTTAATTTTCTACATTGTTCACAGTGACAAAAGTAAAAATTACTAAAGTTATCTGCCAGCGTAAATTCTACGTCCCCACAGCAACAACTACCTGAAATCATATTAGCCATAGTGGCCTCCGGTGAATAATTGATGGTAAACATAACGCCTTGCTATGCAACGTTAAGCCTATTTGCGCCCTTGTTTGAACTTGAGTAAATCATCTTGTAAATTACACCAATTGGCTTTGTCATCAGTAAAGATATGCGCATCGATTACAACAGGAATATCGCTATCAAACGTTGAAATTGCCAATTCAATGTCTTTTAAAAAAGTCCCCTTCACACGAAAACCTAAACTTGAACCACACTCAGAACAAAAAGTACGAACAGTGCCATTTCGCGCGATAAACTCTTTTAGGTAACCTTTACCCGAAATCCATTTCAACCCTGATACGCCTACTAATGTTCCATATGCAGCACCATGAAACTTACGGCACATTGTGCAATGGCAATTCGCAGCTTGCTCGCTAAAACCCTCAACGGCGAAAGTAACAGCGCCACACAAACAACTACCTTTATATAGATCACTCATAGAAACTATCACTCGTTGCAAAACACCCACGATAAACGATGGTTTTGTTATAGCTTTGGATATGCCCAAATCTTCATGCTGTCCATTACCGCTTTGCCAGTAAGGATATATGGTAGCGCCAGTGAAACCGGCTTTTACACATAATCACAACCTAAAACCTTGCTTTACTGGCAAGCTCACTTTAAAAGCGATCTGTTTGGCAGAGCTCTTAACTCTTCTTCAAGTCAGCATACTTCAAATTCACCTCTTGAACCATTGTAAGGATGCACTGTAAAAAGTCCGCGTTGAGAGAAAAGATGAGGGTAACCTCAGGGGCAGCCGCTTTCATTAACCATGAACCTGCTAAATATCAAATGAAAGAGCGCAAAGCTAGAACCCGTAACCGAGATCAACGCTGCTGATAACGGCCGTTAATACAAAAAAAGGCCGATGTTTACACACCAGCCCTTTTTATTCAGCTAACCTGCGCAGTAATTACTCGTCGGGCATCTCAACGTTATGGTAAACCTCCTGAACGTCTTCTACATCGTTCAGCATCTCTAAAAAGGTCTCGAACTGTTCAAGGTCTTCACCGGCCAGCTCAACATAAGTTTGAGGGATAAAGGTAATCTCTTCTACCTCGACCACAAGATCGGGATAGGCTTCATGCAAGGCGGTCTTGGTTTTAAAAAACTCGGTGTGCGGGGCGTAAACAGTGATGTTGCCATCTTCGCTTTCGACTTCCGTTACATCAACATCCGCTTCCATCAATGTTTCGAGAATTTCATCTTCATCATCATGAGGAAAAACAAAGACGGCCTGATGGTCAAACATATGGGCAACCGTACCCTGACCACCGAGCTTCGCTTTACCCTTGTTGAAAGCAACCCGAACATCACCGAATGTACGGTTATTGTTATCGGTCAGGCAATCGGCGATGACCATGCAACCACCGGGACCAAAGCCTTCATAACGTGTTGGCAGGAAATCTTCACCACCGCCGCCAGCAGCCTTGTCGACCGCTTTCTCAATAACGTGAGCCGGCACTTGGTCTTTTTTGGCTTTCTCGATGAGGCGACGTAGAGATAGGTTGCCTTCGGGGTCGATGCCACCATTTTTGGCAACGACATAGATCTCTTTGCCATACTTGGCATATACCTTGGATTTAGCTCCCTGAGTCTTAGCCATGGAAGCCTTACGTACTTCAAACTTTCTTCCCATTGGAAAATCTCTTTCTTACATTAAGGCAGGGGCTCATTCTAAACGCTCACCCGCCTAAGCTCTAGTGTGTCACCCTATTTATTCGCCCAACAGAACGCTTACATAGGGTTATTGGTGCAGCATACAAAAAACGCGCCGGGGGCGCGTTTTCATAATGATGACTGGTTTCAGTCTTCTGAGGCCGCTTTTGGCGCGTCCTGATTTTCGTAGATAAGGAGAGGATCAGAGTCGCCAGTGATCACTCCCTCATCAATGACAACCTTGGAGATGCCTTTCTCAGATGGCAGGCTGTACATAATATCCAGCAGATGCTCCTCGAGGATAGAACGCAAACCACGGGCACCGGTTTTACGCTCCAATGCCTTCTTGGCAACCGCCTTCAGTGCATCTTCACGGAAATCTAGTTCAGCGCCTTCCATACCAAACAAAGCAGCATACTGCTTAGTCAGTGAGTTTTTAGGCTCAGTCAGGATCTGAATCAAGGCATCTTCATCCAGCTCTGTCAGCGTTGCGATCATCGGCAAACGACCCACAAACTCAGGAATCAGACCGTATTTAACCAGATCTTCAGATTCCAAATCAGCCAGAACATCGGTGATCTTCTTGGTTTCTTCTTTGCTGACAACCGCCGCATTGAAACCAATCGAACTCTTTTCACTACGATGTTTGATGACTTGATCAAGCCCAGCAAAAGCACCGCCACAGATAAACAGAATATTCGAGGTATCAACCTGTAAAAATTCCTGCTGGGGATGCTTACGACCACCCTGCGGTGGCACAGAAGCAACCGTACCTTCAATCAGTTTCAACAGCGCTTGCTGTACACCTTCACCACTGACATCACGGGTGATCGATGGATTGTCTGATTTACGGGAGATCTTATCGATCTCATCGATGTAGACAATACCCAGCTGGGCCTTCTCAACATCATAATCGCACTTCTGCAGCAGTTTCTGGATGATGTTTTCAACATCCTCACCCACATAACCGGCTTCGGTCAAGGTAGTAGCATCTGCAATCGTGAAGGGCACATTCAACATGCGCGCCAATGTCTGAGCCAATAGAGTTTTACCACTACCGGTTGGGCCGATTAAGAGAATGTTACTCTTACCCAGCTCGACATCGGTGTCGCCTGCGGTTTGTTGAAAGCGCAGGCGCTTGTAGTGGTTATAAACCGCTACGGACAGCACTTTCTTGGCCCGTTCTTGACCAATAACGTAGGCATCTAGATTATCTTTGATCTCAGCCGGAGTCGGCAGGTGATCCCCATCTTCTTGGGGCTCTTCCGCATCTTGGATCTCTTCTTTGATGATGTCGTTACACAGATCGACACATTCATCACAGATAAAAACAGACGGACCTGCAATCAGTTTTTTAACTTCGTCCTGGCTTTTACCGCAGAAAGAGCAATACAGCAGCTTGCTGTCATCGCCTCCCTCTTTACCGTTGATATCGTCGGACATTCAACTTCCTCTATTTGTCCCAACCATGCCTGGCTAGGCCCTTTAATTTCTTTATCGCGTTAGCCATATTATAGCGAACAATGTGCACCGCTTTACAGAAAACTTCAAGGGCGGCGCAGTATTCCAACAGCCAAACCAGCGATTAACGGCTGCTCATTACCTTATCAATCAAACCATATTCGACCGCTTGCTCGGGTGACATAAAGTTATCACGATCGGTATCTCGGCTGATGGTTTCCAGATCTTGGCCGGTATGGTGAGACATGATGCTATTCAACTTATCACGAATACTCAGAATTTCCTGAGTATGAATCTCAATATCAGTCGCCTGACCTTGATAACCCCCCAACGGCTGGTGAATCATCATCCGTGAATGTGGCAGACAGAAACGCTTACCGGCAGCACCACCTGTCAGCAGCAGTGCGCCCATGCTTGCCGCCTGACCGATACACATAGTACTCACGTCTGGCTTGATGAACTGCATGGTGTCATAGATCGACAAACCAGCCGTGACTGAGCCACCCGGAGAGTTAATATACAGATGAATATCTTTATCAGGGTTTTCAGACTCAAGAAATAGCAACTGAGCAACCACCAGATTAGCCATATGATCTTCAACCTGGCCAATCATGAAAATAACCCGCTCTTTCAGTAATCGAGAGTAGATGTCGTAAGAACGCTCACCACGTGCTGTTTGCTCAACAACCATGGGTACCAGACCACTGCTAGTAATTACGGTAGGGCCATTATAAAAATCCGACATTGAATTCTCTCCTAAATCCTTAACAACGTGTTTGCCACACGTCCAGAAAAAAAAACGGCGGCCGACCTTAAGCCGACAACCGTTCTTTTATAAACGCAATTAAGGCGAAGGGCAATTACGCCTCTTCTTCTGCTTCTTCAGCAACAGGTGCTGCGGCAGGCTTGATTGCATCTTCGTAGCTTAGTTCGGTTTCGGTAACCTTAGCAGAATCAAGCAGCAGGTCCAAAACTTGATCTTCCAGAACGAGGTTCTGAATCTGGTTTAGCATATCTTGATTGCTGTAGTACCAGTCGATCACTTCTTGTGGCTCTTGGTAAGTCGCCGCCAGCTCTTCTACAGTAGTGCGAACACGGTCGTCGTCTACTTTCAGTTCGTTAGCTTTAACAACTTCAGACACCAACAGGCCGACTTTAACACGCTTTTCAGCTTGCTCAGAGAACATCTCTTTAGGCAGCATGTTAGGGTCGATATTGGCATCAGCACCACCAAACTGCTGAATAGCTTGACGACGCATCGCATCAATCTCACCATCAATCAGCGCAGTAGGTACGTCAATCGCGTTAACTTCAACCAGTTGACCAAAGACAGCTTCTTTCAGCTTAGACTTCAGCGCTTGGTTCAGTTCACGCTCCATGTTTTTACGTACTTCAACTTTAAAGCTGTCAACGCTCTTCTCTTCGATACCGAATTTAGCGAAGAACTCTTCGTTCAATTCTGGCAATACTTGAGCCGATACTTTGTTGACCTTAACGTTGAACTTAGCCGCTTTACCTTTCAGGTTTTCAGCGTGGTATTCCTCAGGGAAAGTGACGTTAACCTCTTTCTCTTCACCCGCTTTAGCACCTTCAAGCGCAGTTTCGAAACCAGGGATCATGGTGTTAGAACCCAATACCAGATCCATACCCGCTGCTGTGCCACCGTCAAATGCTTCACCATCGATGAAACCTTCAAAATCGATGTTCAGCTGGTCGCCTTCGGCAGCGGCCTTGTCAGCTTCTTCGTAAGCAGCTTGCTGCTTCTGCAAAGTATCAATCATCTGATCAAGATCAGCATCTTTCACTTCAGCGGAATTCTTTTCGATCTCAACACCAGAAAAATCAGCCAGTGTGATTTCTGGATACACTTCAAAAGTAGCAGTGTAAGAGAAATCTTCACCCTCTTTGTCGGTTTTGAACTCAACATTCGGGCCACCAGCAGGTGTTAGGCTTTCTTGCTGTATCGCTTCATAGAAGCTCTGCTGCACAACCTCACCGATTACTTCCTGGCGGATGCCTTGGCCGTAGCGCTTTTTAACCACTTTAACTGGCACTTTACCAGGACGGAAACCGTCCAGACGAACGGTACGAGCCGTCTCTTGAACACGCTTGGCTACATCGCTATCAACGCGATCAGCAGGTACAACAACAGTCAGTTGACGCTCAAGACCAGTAGTGGTTTCTACGGATACTTGCATGGAATTCCTCACAAAATTATTTGTATCGTAACAAATCTGAAAATTGACCTGTCGTTCACCCTCTTACAATAAGCAGAGGCCTGTCACAACAGGTACCAGAATTTCTAAAGGCGGAAATTGTCCGGTAAGCAGTGCTATTAGTCAAGCAAAAGCGTTGAATAACAATGTATAGAGTATAAATGCACGGATCACTGACAAAGGGATTAAATATAAGATAAGTATGAGATAAAAAAGATAGAAGATATGGGGTGGACGATGGGGTTTGAACCCACGACCGCCGGAATCACAATCCGGAGCTCTACCAACTGAGCTACGCCCACCAAAGGCGTACTTCCTAGGAAGTAAATAATGGTGCGAGTGGGGAGACTCGAACTCCCACACCGTAAGATACTGGTACCTAAAACCAGCGCGTCTACCAATTCCGCCACACTCGCATAAAACAGGGCTCGTTATCATTAAAGCGGCGCTATAATACCACATTTAAATAAGATAACAATGTATCTGGGGTGGACGATGGGGTTTGAACCCACGACCGCCGGAATCACAATCCGGAGCTCTACCAACTGAGCTACGCCCACCACATCAATACATTTTGACTCTTTGTCAGACCTTACTGGCGCGCCCGGCAGGGGTCGAACCTGCAACCGCTCGCTTAGAAGGCGAGTGCTCTATCCATTGAGCTACGGGCGCCTGACACTGCCCGATCTCGTTGAAGTTCAATCTGCACCTAGGTGCTTCGTGCCCCTCTTCAAGATGGAGCGCATAATATATATCGCTTTATATTCCGTCAACACCCTTTTTAAAATTTAAGCAAAATAAACCACTTAGGCATCGATAACCGCCCCAACCGATCACTTTTTATACATAACCAAGGAGATCTGCCTTATATAGTCGACGCCCTGACGTTAATCCTGACCTAACGCTCGTCTATTTATTAGTTTATACAAAGCTACATAGCTACCCTCTCCTCTTTCTTCTTTACGCTAATAGTCAAAACCATCGAATAAGAGATTCATTAGGCTTTATGGCTCCCTACGTATCATAAAGTGCTCTCATCCCGCGCCGAGCCGCGATTCCCCTTGGAGGAAGACGGTAACCATGAGACAATCCGCGCCATCAAAATTAATGACTGAGGAATACATTCGTAAGATGAGCGCTCAGATAATTGACGGCAAGCAGATTGCCCAAAATGTTCGCGAACAGGTAGCGGTGGGGGTCAAAGCCCGCCTTGATGCGGGTAAACGCGCCCCATGCTTGGCTGTTATCCTAGTAGGCTTCGATCCCGCCTCGCAGGTATATGTCCGAAACAAGAAAAATGCCTGCAAAGAGGTCGGCATTGAATCGGTTTCCTACGACCTACCCGCCGAAACCGGCCAACAGCAACTACTAGATCTGGTAGATAAACTGAATGATGATGCCCAGATTGACGGCATACTGGTTCAACTACCGCTTCCTTCTCACCTTGAAGCGAATGAAATCCTCGAACGTATCCGCCCAGAAAAAGATGTTGATGGGTTTCACCCCTTCAACCTAGGCCGTCTGGCACAACGTTTACCCGCACTGCGCCCTTGCACCCCGAAAGGTGTAATGACATTGCTGGAGTCGACCGGTGAAGCTATTCGCGGCAAAGATGCAGTTATTGTCGGCGCTTCCAACATTGTTGGCCGGCCGATGACACTCGAACTCCTACTCGCCGGCTGCACAACAACGACAACTCACCGCTTCACAAAAGATCTCGCCGCCCACGTACAGCGCGCCGATATCGTTGTGGTCGGCGTTGGCAGACCCGGACTGGTTAAAGGTGAATGGATTAAACCCGGCGCTATCGTAATTGATGTGGGTATTAACCGCCTTGAAGATGGCCGCTTGGTCGGTGATGTGGATTACGCAGTCGCCGCTGAACGGGCCGGCTGGATCACACCGGTACCCGGAGGTGTTGGCCCAATGACGGTTGCAACGCTGATGGAGAACACGCTGGAAGCAGCCAACAACCATAATTGATCGGCTCCTCCCATTGAGAAGCCTTTTTCTTCGCAACCAGTGGATGAAAAAGGCTTTTTTTATGACTGCCTACTCAGCACCACACCCACCTACTCAAAACGACCACTCGACTGAAAATCCAACCGAATCAACCTCAGCTGAAACAATCATTCTTTCAGGATATTTTCAGTTTACTGTGCGATTATCCCTAGCACTTACCCCACTCTTGCCAAGCAGAGCTGTTTATGAATAGTAAAAAAATCATCTTGATCGTTGTTATTGCCGCATTAATAGGCGCTTTTTTCCTGTTAGACCTCGGTAGTTATCTCAATCTTGAATATATAAAAACACAACAAGACAACCTGCAAAGCTGGGTCGCGGACAATAAAGTATTAGCCATTGCAGCCTTTGTCGTACTCTACGTACTGGTTACCGCACTGTCACTCCCTGGCGCTGTCATTATGACGCTGGTCGGCGGCGCTATCTTTGGCCTCGTAACGGGCTTCATACTGGTCTCTTTTGCCAGCGCTACCGGTGCTACACTTGCCTTCCTAATGGCTCGTTACCTATTACGGGCACCCCTGACGAATAAATTCTCTAATTACATTGACCCGATTAACCGCGGTATTGAGAAAGATGGTATTTCCTATCTCTTTACCCTGCGTTTAGTACCGCTGTTTCCGTTCTTTGTGATCAACGCGGTCATGGGCCTGACCCGTATGAAGGCAACCACCTTCTACTGGGTAAGCCAACTGGGCATGTTGCCGGGCACAGCGATCTTCGTAAACGCCGGTACACAGCTGGCCTTGATCGAGCAGCCTAGCGATATCCTCTCCCCTGGTATGATCCTGTCATTCTGCCTACTCGGAATCTTCCCTTGGATCGCCAAAGCTATTGTCGATCAAGTTAAACAACGCAAGGTTTACAGCGGTTATACCAAACCGAAAAAATTTGATACCAACATGGTGGTTATTGGTGCCGGCGCCGGCGGTTTAGTTACCTCTTATATCGCGGCAGCCACCAAGGCTAAAGTAACACTGATCGAACGCCATAAAATGGGTGGCGATTGCCTCAACACCGGCTGCGTTCCTTCTAAGGCCCTGATTCGTACCACCCACTTCCTTGCCGATGTACGTGATGCGAAAGATCTAGGTATTCGCAACGCCGCTGTCGAGTATGAATTTTCAGAAGTGATGGATCGAGTTCAACGGGTCATCGAAACGATTGAGCCACACGATTCCATTGCCCGTTATGAATCCCTCGGGGTCGATTGCGTCACCGGTGATGCCTTTATTCGTAGCCCGTGGGAGGTTGAGGTCAATGGCAAAACCATTACCACACAAAACATCGTCATCGCCACCGGTGCACGTCCTACGCTGCCGAGTATCCCCGGCATAGAACTGGTCGAGCCACTAACGTCCGATACTATTTGGGGGCTGCGTCAACGTCCCGAGCGTTTACTGGTACTGGGAGCCGGCGCTATCGGCTGTGAACTGGGTCAATGCTTTGCCCGTCTCGGCAGCCAAGTCTCTATCCTCTTCCGTGGCACTCAGGTGCTGACTAAGGAAGACCAAGATGCCGCAGCGGTGGTTGAGAAACGCTTACAACAAGATGGCATTCAGATCTGCGCCAGCCATACCCCGGTGCGCTTTGAAGTCACCGACGCAGGTTTTGAGCTTGTCTGTCGCCATAACGATCAGGAAAAACGTATCGGCTTCGACAAACTACTGGTTGCCACGGGCCGTACCGCCAACGTGACCGGCTTCGGTCTCGAAGCGATGGGCATCACGGCTAAACCAGGCAGTACAATTCAAGTCGATCCTTACCTGCGCACTCGCATTCCAAACATCTTAGCCTGCGGTGATGTGATTGGGCCTTTCCAATTCACCCATGCCGCGGCTCATCAGGCTTGGTTTGCTTCGGTGAACGCTCTGTTCGGCCAATTTAAGAAGTTTAAGGTCGACTACTCTCTCATTCCTTTTACCACTTATACCAGCCCAGAGGTTGCGCGTATTGGTCTGAATGAGAAGCAAGCGATTGATGAGGGTATCGCCTATGAAGCAGTGCGCTACAACCTCGAAGAGCTGGATCGCGCCATCACCGATGAAGCCGCCTATGGTTTTGTTAAAGTCTTGCTTAAACCCGGCAGCGATAAAATTATCGGTGTCACCCTCGTCGGCGAACATGCCGCAGAGATGTTGCCAGAGTTCGCCTTAGCGATGAAAAACAAACTGGGCTTAAATAAGATCCTCGGTACTATTCACGCCTATCCAACCATCAACGAAGCCAACCGTTTTGTTGCGGGTGAATGGAAGAAAAAACATGCACCACAAAAGGTGCTCGCGTGGTTAGAAATCTTCCATCGCTGGAAGCGAGGCTAACGTAGAGTCCACAACATAAGCACTGTCGGCGTCTATCAACGACGTCTTACAAAGGGCTTATACAAGGGCTTATAGAAAGGCTTATAGAAGGGCTTAGATGAAAGCTTAAAAGGGATGCAGATCGGCACGATAAAGCAGGTGTATTAAATTTTGTATTAAAAATACACTCATATCGAACCTGATTGCTGACCAAAGAAACAGCATAAAAAAAGCCCTGCCGTAACGACAGGGCTTTTTAACTTTCAAGAATTTAATTATTTCTAATCAAAAGGTTATCTACACAACCTAATATTAAAGATTAATATTAAGGTTGGACTTTTTCGTTGGTTTCATTCACCAAAATCACTTTACGGTGCGGGAATGGAATCTCAATATCATGCTCGTCCAAGGCTTTCTTAATCTGCTCTGGCACTGAGTACAGCACATCAAAATAGTGCTCGCCCTGACAGAAAGGTCGCACTAGAAAATCAACCGAACTGTTATTCAATGTCTCTACTTCAACAAAGGGAGCTGGCGTTTTCAGTACATGAGGATGGTTGGCTAATACCGTTTCAATCACTGCTCTAGCGGCATCGATACTTTCGGCATACGCCACACCAAAATGCATATCCACACCGCGCACATCATAGTGTGAATGATTGATAATCTGATCACCCCAGATCTGTGAATTAGGTACAATAATTTGCTGGTTGTCGAATGTTTGCAACACGGTGGTGAACATATCGATCTCAGTCACTTTACCAAACCGCCCTGCCGCTTCGATAAAATCATTTACCTTGTAAGGCCGAAAAATTAGCAACATCACACCGGCAGCTAGATTGGACATCGCCCCCTGAAGCGCTAAACCGATCGCTAAACCGGCGGCACCGAGCAAGGCAACAATCGACGCTGTTTGTACGCCAAATCGATTAAGCACCGCAATAATGACAAAGGCGATGATAATATAGCGCGCCATGCTGCCCAGAAAGCGAAACAGCGTATCATCGAGATGCTGATTTTTCTGGCTACCCGCAACAATTATTTTGTTAACCTTGCCAGCAAACCATAACCCCAACAGCAAAATCAGGATGGCCAGCAGAACATTGCTAGCCCAATCCAGCGCCACAGGGAAATATTGGTTAATATCTAATTCATCAAGCATTTTTGACATCTTGTTGTTGCCTCTAGTTATAAGTATGTACAGATAAGGCTATCTTTAGTGATAAAGTCATCTGCTCGCATCAAAATAGCGAATAACCCTCGCAATAGCGAGCCGAGCTAACAAAACCGCAGCCTTTCGTCTTTTATTGCAAAAATAGCTAAGGGTATAATTGTGTCACAACGGTTTGGCTCAACCGTGACTATGCCGCGTCACACAGGCAGGCGTTTATCGATAACACCGCTGTGTCATCTTGATCCAAAGGATCAGTCGTCACTATCGGCAGGGTTTTGACCAACGTCTATACGACGACACCTTGAATACAGACGATCACCAAACGGTGACTTAACTTTCTTCTCTTGCCTTCAGGACAGCCATTGAACAACAACACCTCGCGACCGACACGACTTTATAACAGTATTAAGCCACTATTTGAGCTGAGCGATCATAAGCGACCGATTGGCTTTATACTGATCTCGGCACTGGCGGTGGGGCTACCGGGTTTATTCGGCGCCTGGATCGGCGATTTTCCGACCTCTATACTGGCCTGCATGGGCGGTCTATCGGTTCTGTATATGCGCCAGACAAATATTCCCCGGCGGATGATGACCCTCGCCACCTGCGTATTTGGCTTTGCAGTGAGTTTTGCATTGGGTGTGTTAACCAGTTTCGACCCTTATCTATCCGCGATAACGCTCACACTAAACGTTTTTATGGTCACGGTTATATGCCGTTTCTACTCAGTGCCACCACCCGGCACACTGTTTTTCGTGGTCGTCGCCTGTCTAGCCAGAACCCTCCCCTACGACCTCTCCCTCGCGGCAGAGCGGGTCGGCATACTGATGTTCGGCGCGATGGGCGGCTGCTTTCTCGCACTCATCTACAGTGTCTATCAAGTTTACTTGTCAAAAACCTATGTAGACCGTCCCACCGAAGCGATTGACCACCATATTCTAGCCATCATTATTGAATCGGCGGTGATTAGTCTGTTTGTTGGCGGCGGTTATTGCCTTGCCCTATTCCTCGAGTTGGATAATCCCTATTGGGTGCCCATATCCACCACCGCGATTATGCAGGGCGCGACGTTCCGGGCGATCTGGCACCGTAACGTACACCGTATTTTCGGAACTACGCTCGGCATGGGGATTGCGTGGGTGATTTTTTCACTGTCTCCGGGCCCATGGGAAACCGCTTTTTTGATTTTACTATTGAGCTTCTTTATTGAGGTGCTGATTACCCGCAACTACGGCCTAGCCGTGATGTTTATTACGCCGCTAACGGTGATCCTTGCCGATATCAATATCCCCGCCAGTGAAACTGATCAACTGATGCTCGCTCGGCTATTCGATATTATTCTTGGTTGCCTTATAGGCTATCTTGGCGGCTGGGTGATACATCACCCTAAGTTTGTCGCCGCCGTACAAAAACGCCTGTTAAAAAAATAACCCTTTTTACACTCGCATAGGCATAAAAAAAGGGCCTTATTCGTAGGCCCCTTTTAAAACGATTTTAAGCTTCACACGGCTTAAACTTTAGCGCAACGCAGTTAGCTCAGCTCCAACCACTGACGGCTTTAACTTCGAGAAAATCTTCAAGCCCCCAGACACCACCTTCACGACCGTTACCGGACTGCTTATAGCCGCCGAACGGGGAGCCAGCACCCAAATAAGTTCCATTAATCTGCACCATCCCTGCACGCAGACGACGCGCCACACGGTTAGCTTTTTCACTGTCCTGAGTTTGCACGTAATGGGTCAAACCATAAGGGCTGTCATTAGCAATGCGGACGGCTTCGTCCTCGGTATCAAACGGGATAATCACTAATACCGGACCAAAAACCTCTTCTCGAGCAATACTCATCTGGTTATTGATATCGGCAAACACGGTTGGACGGACATAGAAACCCTTTTTAAGCCCTTCCGGCTTACCCAAACCACCCGCCACCACACGGCCACCCTCATCGATACCCTTCTGAATCAAGCCCTGAATTTTATCAAACTGCATCTGCGATACCACCGGACCAATATGATGTCCTTCGAGATCCGCTGAGTTAACCGCCGTTTTATTGGCGACATCGCTAGCCACTTGAACCACTTGATCATAGATCGAGCGCTCAACGAGCATACGGGTCGGCGCATTACAGGATTGACCACTATTATTAAAGCAGTGACGTACACCGCGAATCACCGCTTTATCATCGGCATCGGCGAAAATAATATTAGCGCCCTTACCACCTAGCTCTAACGCCACACGCTTAACGGTATCGGCCGCGTTTTTAGTAATGGCGATGCCCGCACGGGTAGAACCCGTAAAGGACACCATATCCACTTCCGGATGACCAGAAAGCTGAGAACCGACACCTAGACCATCACCATTCACCAGATTAAAAACGCCCGCTGGGAAACCAGCCTGATCGATCATCTCGGCAAACAAAAGCGATGACAAGGGTGCAATTTCAGAAGGTTTTAACACCATGGTGCAGCCGGCAGCGAGTGCAGCCACCACCTTCAATGTCACCTGATTCATGGGCCAGTTCCACGGCGTAATCAAGGCACAAACACCGATCGCTTCGTGCAAGATACGGTTATCCGGCGCGTGATCGCCCAACGGCTGATCAAATTCATACTCTTTCAGCGCACGAATCAGGTTTTTGATATGAGAAGAACCAGCACCACACTGAGAAGTACGGGCCAGTGCAATCGGTGCGCCCATCTCCGTAGAGATCGCCTCAGCCATCTCATCCGCTCGCTCATTATAAATTGCCAACAGTTTTTCAAGCAGCGCAACACGAGACGCTTTAGAGGTCTGGCTCCAGAGATCAAACGCTCTGCGCGCAGCAGCAACAGCATTGTCTGTGTCCGCCTTACCACCCAACGAAATAACGGCACACACCGCTTCTGTGGATGGATCAATCACATCAAAATCACAAGCTTCAACCGGCGCAACCCAACGACCATTAATATAAAACTGACGTTTATCTAACATCTTCGTTCTTCCTTATCTGTAGACCACCTATGTTAACGCCTATGACGTTACAATGAGTAGACATATCATCATCTCGATATCTGACCACTTACATCCGTTGTGGCCCTTTGTCACCGCCTGCGTAAAGACAACAGGCGTTTTACTTAACTCAACAATTGTTGCTAGTCTACTGCTAACAAACGACCCCGTACGATTTAAAGGATATCGTTGTGACCTTTAACCATTAAAAAAGTTTTTAGTCGAGGCTAAATTAGGTCATAAAGGCGTAATCCTGACTTTCTTCCTCTTTAGAACCTTTTATCTATTGTATTGACCTGATACAAAAGTACAAAATAGCCGCCTATAAAATTTTAAAGTGGGACTAACAATGCATTATTTGCTATTGGGCCTGATTATCCTCGCCTTTGTTCTGATTGTTTTTGAAGATGTTGTTCATCTGAATAAAGCTAAATCAACACTCTTTATTGGCACCCTGGTCTGGATTCTTGCCTTTGTCTTCCCTGAAAAGTCACCTCAGGCAATTCAGGAAGCACTCAACGAACAACTTCTCGATATCGCCATTCTTTGGCTATTTTTAATGGCCGCAATGACTTTCGTCGCCTACCTTAACGAAAAAGGCCTGATAACCCAGCTGGTTTACCGACTGTTACCGAGCGAGCTCAAACTCAGCACATTGATGATTCTCATCGCCCTACTTGGCCTGATGTTTTCATCCCTGGCGGACAACATCACCGCCTCACTGATTATGCTGTCATTATTAGCATCGCTAAAACTCGAAACCAAAGACACGCTGAAATTTGCCGCACTGATCGTCTTTGCCGTGAACTCCGGCGGTGTGTCACTGATTACCGGCGACGTCACCACCTTGATGATCTTCTTGAATGGTAAGGTATCGATTCTCAACTTATTACTGTTGATCCTTCCGGCTATGACCGGCGTCGCGATTCTCGCGTTAATCTTGATGCGCGGCTGTAATGAAATGATCACCCTACCGAAATTCAAACGGCCGATCTCAGCCGGAGACAAACTGATTGCCGCATTGTTTCTACTGACGATTATCAGCACACTGGCCTTTAGCGTGCTGTTTTCAGTGCCCCCAGTGCTGACCTTCCTGTTTGGTCTGGCGCTGATGTTTATCGTGCACCAGATTATCTTCCGTAAAGAGCAAAATCCGAACGTATTGGAATATGTTCGCGAGATCGAGTTTGATACCCTGTTGTTCTTCCTCGGTGTACTGCTACTCGTTGGTATGCTTAAAGAGCTATCGGTGCTAGAGCTGTTGCCAGAACTCTACACGATGATGCCGGCGGTCTATGCCAACTACGTGATCGGTATTCTATCGGCCTTCGTTGATAACGTGCCGCTAACCGCTGCTATTCTGCAATCAGATATCCCGATGACTAAAGGCGAATGGCTAGGATTAACCTATGCAGTGGGTGTCGGTGGTTCGATTCTTATCGTCGGTTCTGCTGCCGGTGTTATTGCGCTGAGCAAACTGCAGGAACTCTCATTTATTAGCTACCTACGCTTTATTCACTGGTTACTGATTGCTTATACCTGTGGCTATCTGGCGGTGATGGGGCTAACAAAACTGGTGCTCTGATCAGCCTTCTACTTAAACCAAAAAACCAGCGGCCTTCACCGCTGGTTTTTTTTCGTTTAGCCTATCCTTGAATGCGCTGACCGATCGATCAGCGCACTAATAGCAACATAGCGCCCCTTATTAGGATGCCAAACCCGCCTTAGCAGCACGAACGGCATGTAGCTTCTGATAGCTCTCAATCAGTCGTAGGTGACGCTCCAGCCCTTCCAGCTTCATGCTAGTGGGCGTTAAACCGAAGAACTTAACCTCACCCGTCACCGAACCGACCACATTATCCATCACCTCAGCACCAAACATCCGACGCAGGTTATGCAGATAGTCATCCAGCGCGAGATCCTCATCCAGCACAATCACTAACACCGCATTCATCGCCTGATAAAATAAGCCCCGCTCAACGGTGTTGTCGTTATATTGTAGGAAGCTTTCCACCAGCTCTAATGCGGCTTCATGCTCACCCAGTGCCAGATAGATCAGAATCTTCAATTCAAGAATGGTCAACTGGCCCCACACCGTGTTCTCATCAAACTCGATGCCGATCAGGGTTTTAATATCGGTGTAGTTATCTTCTTCACTGTCTTCTAGGCGTTCGACCAAATCAGCCAGTTGGTCATCACTCAATGTATGTATATTGAGAATGTCCTCACGAAATTGAATCGCTTTATTGGTGTTATCCCAGACTAAGTCTTCAACCGGATAGACCTCAGAGTAGCCCGGCACCAGAATCCGACAAGCAGAGGCGCCAAGATCATCAAAGGTAGCGATATAGACCTCTTTTTCGAGTTCTTCTAGAATCGCCATCAAGCGGCTGCTTTCCTCTTCATTAGTGCCCGAGAAATCCCACTCGCAAAACTCATAATCGTGGCAGGCACTGAAGAAACGCCAAGACACCACGCCGGTCGAATCGATAAAGTGTTCGACAAAGTTATTCGGTTCAGTCACCGCTAGACTGTTAAAGGTCGGTGGCGGCACATCATTCAGCCCTTCAAAGCTGCGCCCTTGTAACAATTCGGTCAAGCTTCGCTCCAGCGCCACTTCAAAGCTTGGGTGGGCACCAAAAGAAGCAAAGACGCCGCCGGTGCGGGGATTCATCAAGGTAACGCACATCACTGGGAACTGACCGCCTAGAGACGCATCTTTAACCAACACAGGGAACCCCTGCTCTTCCAGCCCTTTAATACCCGCGACAATCTGAGGGTACTGTGCCAAGACAGCTTCAGGCACATCGGGAAGTACAATCTCTTCCTCAATAATCTGCCGCTTAACCGCCCGTTCAAAAATCTCAGACAGGCACTGCACCTTAGCTTCATGAATATTATTGCCCGCACTCATGCCATTACTGAGGAACAGGTTTTCTAACAGATTCGACGGAAAATAAACGGTTTGCTGATCAGACTGACGCACATAGGGCAAGGCACAGATGCCGCGCTCAATATTACCCGAGTTGGTATCGATCAAATTAGAGCCATGCAGCTCATCATCGGGGTTATAAATCGCCAAACAGTGGTCATCCAACAGGCCTTCGGGAATGCTGTCATCCTCAGTCAGCTTGAACCATTTTTCATTCGGATAATGGACAAACTCACTGTTAGCGATCTCTTCACCGAAATACTGATCGTTATAGAAGAAGTTACAACTGGCCCGCTCGATAAACTCACCTAGGGCAGAACAGAGTGCGCTCTCTTTAGTCGCGCCTTTACCATTGGTAAAACACATCGGCGACGAGGCATCACGTATATGTAATGACCAGACATTAGGCACGATATTACGCCATGAAGAGATCTCAATCTTCATCCCAAGCTGTGCAAGAATACCGGTCATATTGGCGATGGTTTTTTCTAACGGCAGGTCTTTACCCAAAATCATGGTATTGGCGGCATCATCGGCAACACCCATCGCCATGATGGAAGCATCAGCATCGAGATTTTCGACCGTTTCGATTCTAAATTCCGGCCCCTGCTGCACCACCTTCTTAACCGTACAACGATCGATCGAGCGGATAATACCGGTACGATCCCGTTCAGAAATGGTATCCGGTAGCTCTACCTGAATCTGAAAAATCTGGTTATAGCGGTTTTCAGGATCAACAATATTATTCTGCGACAGACGGATGTCGTCCGTGGGAATATCCCGAGACTGGCAGTAAACTTTGACGAAGTACGCCGCACACAGGGCCGACGATGCCAGAAAATAATCAAATGGACCGGGCGCAGAGCCATCCCCTTTATAACGAATCGGCTGATCGGCGGTCACGGTAAAATCATCAAACTTCGCTTCAAGCCTGAGATTGTCTAAAAAATTAACTTTGATTTCCATCTGAATACTATTTCCGGGATCGTTTAAGCAAAATGGTAGGTTTGTCGATGTTTAAACACAGCGTTAAAACAAAAACAGTTCAGCCCGGCAGGCTGCCTCTAATTGGCGGGCATTTTAACACTAATTAAGAAGTGAAAACGAAGACAATCTGAACACTTGAAGCGCAGCATTCTAAGCCGTTGATGCAGAACGTGCTATATGGTTGCGATACTGGGCCGGCGCCATACCAAACTGCTCTCTAAACATATAGATAAAGGGTGAAGCCGAGCTGTAACCGAGTTCCAGCGCGATCTGGGTCACACTATGCCCCGCATTCAACAACTCAATCGCCTGCATCAAGCGCAATTGCAAGCGCCACTGTTTCAATGACATGCCGGTTTCACGGCGAAAACGACGGTCTAAGGTGCGTAATGACACCGCCATTGAATCCGCCAACTGTTCTGAAGTAACAATCTGATCGGGCTGCTGGTAAAGCCGGTGACATAATGCCGTCAATTCAGGGCTGACCGGCCAAGGCAGGTAGCGATCTTCCCGCTCAAGACGACTCAAAGATTTTAACAACAGTTGCACCAGATCGTTTTCATAGGAGTCTAAATCGTATTCAACCTCAAATTCCGCGGCCGTCAGAATTAATTCTCGAATCAGCGGTGTAATATGCAGCACCGTCGCCCGCTCAGTCCCTAAGGCTTGATACTGTTTATCTAAATATAGGCTTTTCAAATCTGCACCGTACTCGGTATACACTCGGTGCTGACAACCACTGGGCAACCAGATCGCCTGCTCCGGCGGAATAAAATATCGCTCGCCGATTAGATCCACCACCAGCACCCCTGATACCGCATAGAGTAGCTGATGCCAATCATGTTGATGTGCGGGGAAATAGTGTCCCGCCGGCATCTTCTCCTGTCGGACATAAAGTTCCCGCGGTAAGGCCGGCATTGTTAACGGGCGCAGTTCGGGGGAGAGTTCAGAAGATAGTTCGGGTGATGATTGTCCTTTCACTGCCGATTGTCCTGTTTTATAGATATTCTGTCATTTTATAGAAAGTTTACTGATACAACATCCTCTAATCTAACCACAGTGCTACGACACCCTTTTCCATCATCACCCATAGGAAAACAGAACATGGTTGAGATTAGTAAAAACCGCATGCTATTAACCTGCGTTTTAGCCGTGGTGGCCACCATCGGCATCGCTCGTTTTGCTTACACGCCGATGATTCCCGAAATGGCCAGCGAGGTTGGTTTGACCGAGTCCGTGGCCGGTTATCTCGCCGCAGCCAATTATGCAGGTTATCTCAGTGGTGCACTGCTGATCTCATTTATCCATAGCTTGGCACTCAAAGCACGCTTATTTAAAGTGGGTTTATTGGTTTCCGTTATCACCAGCTTAGCCATGGGCCTCACCACACTCGAACCTTTATGGTATCTCTTGCGCTACCTATCTGGCTTAAGCAGTTCCGCAGGTATGCTCTTGGGCGGAGGCTTGTTAATGCACTGGCTAATGAAGCGTAACCATAAAGCAGAGCTGGGCATCTTCTTTTCTGGATTAGGTATTGGCATTGTCATTACCGCCCTGCTTTCAAACTTAATTAACGATTATTTCAGTTGGGATCAGCAGTGGTTTATCTATGCGCTGGTAACACTCTTACTCATCGCACCGGTATGGCAGTGGCTACCCGATTTCAGCACCGAGAAAGCGCTAGAAAAACACCCTCATCATCATATTTCGCTACCCCGCAGTTTTATGCCGGTGTTACAACTCGCTTACTTTTGTGCGGGCTTTGGTTATGTTATTTCAGCTACCTTTTTAATCACCATTGCCGAAAGCATTGACGCCTTAGCCGGAAAAGGTTGGATCATATGGTTGATAGCCGGTTTAAGCTGCGCGCCGGCCAGCGCACTCTGGGATAAAGTTGTCGCCACTACGGGTTCTTGGCATGCACTAATAGCGGCCTATCTACTTAACGCCCTCAGCATTTTAATATTACTGTTAAGCCACCAGCTATGGGCCGTGATCCTGAGTGCCATTATTTACGGCGCTAGCTTTATCGGCATTGTCAGCATGGTACTTTCCATGGTCGGCCGTCTATTTCCAGACAACCCATCTAAACCGATGAGCCGTCTTACCTTCAGCTATGGCACATCACAGATGATCGCCCCAGCGTTAGTGGGCTATATGGCTGAATACTATGGTAATTTCAATAACGGACTGATCATAACGCTCGCGGTTATGCTAGCAGGTTGCGTTGCGATATTGGTTGCCCAACGGATTGAGCGGAATAAAGATGCACTGATCGCCGCGCATCAGAGTGCTATGGAAGCACAGACAGCGAATCTTATTTTAGAGGGTAACCAAGAAGCGTAGTATAGCGAATGCCACTATGCCCAAATCAACTAGCGCCAGCCGGCTTTATTAACGCCGGCTGGCGGGTTCTCACTTTATGTCAGCTGTTCATACGCCAACTGGGTGCCTTGAATTCGCGCTGCAATTTTCGCGAACGCGGTATCTCGGCTGGTGGCGATATCATCACTGAACGGTGAAAAACCACAATCGTCCGTGGTACCAAGCTGCTTCAACGGAATATATTTCGCCGCTTGCAAGACACGATCACGGACGGTTTCAGCCGATTCAACCGCTTCGTTAATCACATCAATGACGCCAATATAAACGCGCTGGTTAGCGCCTAAGTTCTCAGCAATGATTTTCAGCGATCTCTCAGGATCTTTTTCGCTCGCCATCTGCATATAGAAATTACCCGCATTCAGTGTCAACAACATAGGGATGAGGTCGACATAATCGACATCCGCACTATGGCATGAATCATGATCTCCACCTGGGCAGGTATGAAAGCCGATCCGCTGGCGCTCTTCTTCGGTAAAATGAGCTAAAACCTCATTATTGATATCGATAAACTGCTGTAATAGCTGTTTGGAAGGATCGAGCTTCAGCGCGAGGCGACCTTCGGTAAAATCAACTTGAACCTGATACGCCCCATTATCGAAACAGCTACGAATATCAGCGACCGCTTCCTGAACGAGATCAACCAAAAACTGCTCCCGCGAATAGCCGACTATCTCTTGCGCGGGGTATAGCAAACTCATCGCTGAAGCAGAAATAACGGCCTGCTTTACCGGCCGTGTTGCAAATTTCTTAGCACGAGGCAAGTAAGAGCCAGCATAGGTCGCATACTTGAATGGCCCTTGAGTTAAACAAGGTAATTGCCGCGTATGACCATCATCAAAGGGTATAACCACACCCTCGGCTGAAATATTTTCTAGACCATCGAGAGGATAGGTAGCAAAACTAGACTTCGTTTGCTCACCATCACTCACAACAGAAGAACCTGTCGCTTCGAACTTAGCGATAGTTTCACCGACAACCTCATCGAACAAAGCATCCATCGCTTCAGCCGTTATATCACCCTGTGAGTATGCTTTCATGGCCTCCTGTAACTTGAGCGGTCGTGGAACACTGCCTACGGGTTCAGAAGGGATACCGGCCAAAGGCTGGCCGTTGACAATAGATTGATTACTCATCAAAGAGAGTTCCTAAATAGATAAAATTCTGCGCATCGTCGACAGATGATGAAACGGTTAACACAACGGATCGACGAACATCAATACACTCAACCCATGCGATAAGCGCTTATGCTTAGTTTAAAATCCTTAACAATAAAGACCTTAACAAAATTTAAGCGAGCGTTGAGGAGAGGCAGTGTATCAATTATCATTTTACATGTTTAGGCATCACATTGATTCAGAGGCACAAGAATACTAAGCCTGAACCTATCAAAGTGCTCGTTGAGTACGGCATTGATCATTGAATCACGTATTTGACAAAACGATGATAATTGCGATCATTACGCCACCAGCCTATACGACAACGCTGCATTTTCTGTGTTCCTGTTCCGCTCTAGGCAAGAGATGCGTTGCCCTCACATAAATGAGTACACCTGCAGACACGGTCAACAAAGCACCTAACATGTGATCATCAATGTCACTGATTAGAGGGTCTGAGATAAGGTACCGTCAAGGCCGCTTAGGGGGAAAATAACACCAGGGAGATGTACAGGAAGATTGGAGTTTAAACTGGGTTTATTTAGATGGCTAACCCCCAGCAAATGACTCTAGGAGGTTAACCTTTCAGTGTTAATATTACTGGGTTCTAAAGAACCCTTTGATAACAGCCATCGCAGGACCATCTTTGCAAGATAGCTTATGTAACTACGATAATAAGTATTAGAGGTTGCTCTGCGCTATCTGTCGTAGCTCCTGCAGTGCCGCGGTACCGTCAACGTCTTGTTGATTGGCCATCTCGATAAACTCATCATCCATCCCCTTGATCGCCTGCTCAAACTCTTTATACATAGCATCACTGGTCGTCACACGCTGGATGTTCACCCCATATTCTTGCGCAGCGTTTAAACCAGCAATATCACTTTGATCCCACGCCCTTCCCGCCATCGCGGACAGCTTTTCTCCAGAGACACTGAGTATGGCTTGCTGATCTTTAGCCGATAAAGATGCGAGAAAATCAGGGTTTATAAATAAAGAGAAACTGCCTAAATACATCCCGCCTGGAAATAACGTGAGATTTGGCGCGACCTCTTTTAAGCGCAATGATTTTTGCACATCGGTCGACATAAATACGCCATCAATCACACCCTGCTGCATCATTTCATACACTTTTGTTGCCGGAGCCCCTACCGCCGTAATCCCAAGACGATCACCAATGATGCCTTGAATACCGCCGCCAATGCGAATCTTCTGCCCTTCTAAATCACCCAGAGATAGAATCGGCTTCGCTGTATGAATCTGGCCAGGGCCATGGGTAAACAAACCAATGACCTTTAGCCCCTCATGCTCATTGGCTTGGGCCAAATATTTCTGATGTATTCGCCAATGAGCCACCGATGCCGCTTCGGCGTTAGCCCCTAATAACGGAAGTTCAGCAATCTGGGTTAATTTAAAGCGTCCAGGCACGTAACCATGGTAACTCCAACCCGCATCCGCCACACCATCTTCAACCAAATCAAACATCGTTTTAGGGTGGCCTAATCCATATTCAATTTCTACTTTAACACGCCCTTGCGTGACGTCTTCGACCCACTTCCCCCATGTTGGGATGACTACTCTATTTTGCACATGCGAAGGCGGTGCCCAACTCGCAAACTTCATAACGGTGTCTGCTGACACTGATGTCATAAGCGCTAACGATATAGCACTACCTTTGATCATTGTTGATAACATTGTATTGATACCTAAATTTATTATTGTTTGTAAATCACGTTAGGTTGAATAACTTTTTAATGCATACGGTTGGATAAATTTTGAGCAGGCCCTTAGCGACTGAGAAAACGCTCGGTATCTAACGCTGCCATACAACCCATGCCTGCTGACGTAATCGCTTGCCGATACGCGTGATCGGCTACATCTCCTGCAGCAAAGATCCCCTCTTTACTCGTTTGGGTTGCGTTACCTTCCAGCCCCGAATGAACGATCAGATAGCCAGCTTGCATATCCAATTGATTTTGAAACAACTCAGTATTTGGTTTATGTCCAATAGCGATAAAAACAGCATCAACAGGAAGCTCTTTTTCACCACCATTCAATACATCGGTTAAGCGTAAGCCTTCTACCTTTTTGCCATTCCCTAAAACCTCCTCGACCTGATGATGCCAGAGAATAGTGATATTGCCGGTAGTCGCTTTAGTGAACAGCTTTTCTTGCAAAATTTTCTCTGCACGCAACTCTCCACGGCGATGGATTAAGGTGACTTCACTGGCAATATTAGATAAATAAAGCGCCTCCTCAACCGCAGTATTGCCGCCTCCCACCACCGCTACTTTGCCACCTTTATAGAAAAAACCATCGCAGGTCGCGCAACCACTCACCCCTTTGTTCATATAATCCATTTCGGAGGGCAAGCCTAAATACTGAGCCGATGCGCCCGTAGCAATGATTAAGGCATCAGCGCTATAGCGCAGGCCACTATCACCGGTTAAAGTAAAAGGCCGGCTAGACAACTCTGCGTTTGTGATATGGTCATACAGGATTTCCGTATCGAAACGTTCCGCATGCTGTTGCATACGCGCCATCAGCTCAGGACCTTGTACGCCGTCGACATCTCCCGGCCAATTATCGACCTCTGTGGTCCCCGTTAACTGTCCACCTACTGCGGCACCAGTGATGATCACGGGTGTTAACCCTGCTCGTGCAGCATAGACGGCCGCCGTGTAACCGGCGGGGCCTGAGCCGAGAATAATCAATGGCGAATGCTTAACTTCACTCATCACTCGCCCCATCGATATGCTGATCTAGCCATTGACTAATCTGGCTTTCCATTAGCGCACCACTGCGCCGAGCGACCTCCTTACCCTTGATAAATAGGAGCAAGGTGGGTGTAGTTTTAATATCATATTGCGCCGCTGTGCCTTCACACGTTTCCATATTCGCCATGGCTATCTGAAAGCGTCCGGGCTGTTTTGCTAATAGGCGTTTTATCGCTGGCCCCACCATTTTGCAGGGGCCACACCAAGGTGCCCACACATCCACTAAAACGGGTCTTTCTGCGGCATCAATGACATCCATAAAGGATCTATCCGTTACATCTTGAATATTCATGATCCGTTCCTTAGCTGTGTTTGCCCGCATTCCAGCCAGTATGCCCTACCGCACGTTCGGTGACCGTGGATGGCAACTCTTCCAATTCAGTTGCCATCGTGTCATTCCAACGATTGAGATAGCCAAACAACGCCACTGTCGCGACAATCTCAACTATCTCGCTTTCATCAAAATATTTTTTGAGATTATCAAAATCTTCCGATGCGACATCGTTCGGCAATGTGCCACCTTTAATACCAATAGTGATAGCAGCACGTTCGGCATCACTAAACAGTTCACTGGTTTCAAACTCCCAGATCGCGGCAATTTTTTCATCCGGTGCGTTATAAATACTAGATAGGTTACTCATATGAGACTGACAATAACGACAACCTGATGCCAAGCTGGATGCCAGTGCCACCAGCATTTTCAACTCTTCAGGTACTGTTCCTTCATACAAAATCGCCTGATTTAACTTGCCGAACACTTTGGATATATTAGGCCGACGCGCCATGGTTTTAACGCTATTAGGGCAGAAGCCACGGGTGTTTTCATAGTGTTCAAACATATCCCGCAATTCTTGATCAACTTCACTATTTTCTAACGGTCGTAGATGAGCCATAACGATTCCTAATATTTATTATTTTGGTTGATTGATACTGCATGACGTTATATTAATAGCGACGCGTTAGACTGTCTGTCCCTCTAAACAGGGACAGACTCTTAAGATATTAAGTAAAATAAAAACAGGAGCACATTTTGGATGAGATAACTGACCCAGCACTGCTAGACTCAATTGCAGAAGTGATCATTGCGCTGGGGAGTGCTGGATTTCCTGCAAAATTGCTCAAACAGATAAACCATGCCGTCAAAGTGAATCACCTATCACTAGTGCACCTCGAAGCAAACAGTAAGGTAACCTACGTTTTTTCTGCCAGTGATACGCAAGTAAATATCACCAAGACCATGCAGCAACTGTATCTTTCGATTTACTACCGCCTAGACCCGAACAAAGACTTCTTAGATCATTTTGAGAACGACCATCAGATATTAATTCGGCGACTGCAACCTCAAGATATTAAAGATCTTGATTACCGTCAGCTGTGGTATGAACGTATGGGCATAGTGGATCGTTTATCAATATTAACCAGAGCCGATAATGGTCTGTACTGCCTGAATCTTTTTCGTACCGATAAAGGCTTTCATGATCATGACGTGACCGTTATTAAAACGTTAAGCTCGGTACTCTCAGCGTTAAGCGTCAGACAAACACGTCTTAGCGGTTCACTGTCTAGTTTTATGACCCGTGACACACAGATAGCCACACTGATTGAACGGCTCGAAACGATTGACAATAGCCTAACTAAACGGGAAAAAGAGGTGTGCTCACGTATTCTGTTGGGGATGAGTTCAGAGGGAATCGCTCTGGATTTAGCGATTAAGATGCAAAGCGTACAAACCTACCGTAAACGCGCCTATGCTCGACTAAGCATTACCAGCCAAAACGAACTGTTCTCACTCTGCTTAACCAATATTTAGACGACGGTTGACTGCCTTCGCACTGCCCCTTCTCAAGCATCAGCTTATGCTTGAGAAAAACGCTATCAACTAAAAGTGCACTAGGGCACTTCTAGTTGAATACGAGGCTCACTGTATGCTGCGTTCTATTAACAAAAAATTAAGACTGACAAAAAGGTATCAACACCGCTGCTAAGTTATTACCCAAAATAGGTGAAATATACCCTCCCTCTTGAATAATAACCGTTGGCTTATTCAACGCTTTGATACGTTTGCCGATATCAGCAAAGCCTTCAGTGGTTAGCTTTAACACCGCAAATGGATCTTGCTCTGATGCATCTAACCCGAGTCCGAGGATGATCGCATCGGGCGCATAGGCCTCTAATTGCTCAAGTGCCTGATCGAATACTTTAAGATATTCAACATCACTCGTTCCTTCAGGAATAGGGAAGTTTAGGTTATAGCCAAAGCCGTTGCCTTCACCCTTTTCATGGGCATAACCCCAATAGTGCGGATAGCAGTAAGCAGGATCGGCATGAAGGGAGATCGTCATCACATCTTTGCGCTGCCAAAAGACAGCCTGTGTGCCATTACCATGATGCAGATCCACATCGATAATCGCGACTCGGTTAAAGTCTTTTAATAATCGCTGGGCGGCAATGGCCGAGTTATTTAAAAAACAGAAACCGGCCGCACCATCAGGATAGGCATGATGGCCCGGTGGACGACAAACCGCATATACCGCATCACACTCTTTATTAGCCACCGCATCTGCTGCACTGGTCGCCGTTTGAGCGGATGCATACACGCCGGTCCAAGTCCCAGCGCCTAGCGGACAAGAGGTATCAACCAGATGCCAACCCACTTGACCAATAATATCGCTCGGGTAAGTGGCAGCATAACGACCAGGATTACTTTTAGGAATAATTTCATCGCTGGCATCCGGTAACGCGGCCCATTTCCCGTACGCTGAGCGTAAAAAATTAACGTAATCCGGTGAGTGCACTTGTGAGATATACGACAGTCCAAAGTCCGATGTTGGGCTGATCGTAATATTTAAATCCTTTAGCACATTACGGAAAATATCACCCCGCTCAGGGACTTCTCGAGCCGGTGTTGATTTACCATTTTTCATATAAAATTTAGGATCATGCTGACACTGATCCTCATGATAAAAAGCTTTCACTTAAACACACTCCTTATTCAAGGTAGGCAAATAACTAGTTTGAATTGGCGGATAGAATGATGGTGTTCAACAGGACACCACACCCTTTTTCCAACTGTTCTGGACTGGTGTATTCGCGTTCGTTGTGACTCAAACCATCTTCAGATGGCACAAAAATCATTGCGGTCGGGGTCACTCGGCTAACATAAACCGCATCATGCCCTGCGCCACTGATTAATCGATGAGGAGCTATATCGGGATAACTCATAGCGCAGGCTTGTTGAATATTGTCGAGACATTTTTCATCGAAAGGACAAGGCGGTAACGACCAGGTTTCTTTGATATCTATCTCTAATTTATGATGAAAAGCGATCCGGTGGATGGCTTCAAATGATTTAGTTTGCAGTTCATCCAAATCCTCCACTCGGCCCTCACGCAGATCTAGCGAAAAGGTGACGTTTCCGGGTGATACATTGGTTGATGAACTTGGGATGCTTAATTCACCAATCGTGCAACGGCTGTCTTTACTCTGTGATTCCGCTATACGTGTTAACTCCGTAATCATCTCTGCAACGCCAACCAACGCGTCATTACGAAGATCCATAGGGCTCGGACCTGCATGACAAGAGCGCCCTGTCACTTTCACGCTATACCAACGCATGCCTAAGACACCCGCGACTACGCCTAAATCAATATCTAAAGCTTCTAATACGGGGCCTTGTTCGATATGTAACTCATAATACTGATAGCCCATAGGTGCATCATTATTGGCAATAGCTTGATAACCTAAACGTGTTAGCTCTGCGCCTAGGCTGATACCAGCCTCGTCTTTTGTAGACAGGACATCCTCAAGCTTAAACACCTTTGCATACACCCCAGAACCCAGCATGGCAGGTTTAAAGCGCGCACCTTCTTCATTCGTCCAAACCACCACATCGATCGGACGTAAGGTCTGAATATTTTTTTCGTGCAAACAGCGCAATACTTCCAAGCCTGCCAAACAGCCGTATACCCCATCAAATTTACCGCCGGTAGGCTGCGTATCTAAATGGCTACCGGTCATCACCGGCGGTAAACTATTATCTATACCCGGTCGGCGTAAAAACAGATTACCAACCGCATCGACTCTTAACGTACAGCCAATCTCTTCAGCCCAAGCAACGAACAGATCCCTCGCTTGCTTATCTTTGTCCGTCAATGCTAGTCGATGACACCCTCCGACCTTACTACCCTGGACCTCGGCATGACCAATTTGGCCGATCTCCATAATAGAGTTCCACAATCGATCACGATTACATTTTTCAACAGTCATAATAAATCTCTAATTAATAGCCGATAGAGGCTTCAACTTTATTTTTTGGCATCTCACCCATCGAAAACCGTTGTACTTCCTCAATCAAGTTAAGGACAGCTACTTGCGGTCGAACATCACTGGCATCATGAGGGGTCACTAAAATTCGAGGATGCTGCCAAAACAAACTACTTTTAGGCAGTGGTTCTTGATCAAATACATCTAACGACGCACCGATTAACGAGCCATCATCGAGTGCGGCCAAAAGGTCTTCACCGATAAGATGGCCGCCGCGTCCCAAATGGATTAAGTAGGCGTTAGGTTTTAAATGAGAAAATAAATCAGCCGATAAAATACCTTGGGTTTGCGGTGTCAGTGGCAAAACACAAACAAGTACTTCGGTGCGTTGTAAAAAGGCGGATAATTGCGCATCACCACTAAAAACAGTGATATCTTGATTCTCCAGTACCGTGTCGCTTTTACGCCAACCCGCCACATCAAACCCCAAGGCATAGAGGTCATTAACCATTTTTTCGCCCATAAATCCGAGCCCCAGCACACCAACACTAACCTCACTCGGGGCTCTCATAGGCAAACGCTGCCATACTTTTTCCGCTTGTTGCTGGCGATACTGAGCAAAATTACGCTGATGATTAATCACATTCCAAATCGCAAAGGTGCTCATAATCGACGCCTGCTCTGGATCACGATTACGACACACGATGACATCGTCATGAAGGCTTGGGCAGGACAGAATACTGTCTACCCCTGCCGCAATCGAGGCCACGACACGCACGTTGGGATAGCGCTCAAAGAAGTCATCATCGGGAAACCAAAGCAAGGCAAAGGTCACTAATGAAGCATCATGAACTTGATCACAGGTCACCACAGTGACTTCATCCGCATAGTGTTCAAATTCAGTAAGATAAGCAGACATATCTAAAAAACTGCTATGTGCAACGCCATAAAGCATTAGACCTGAGCCTCCATGACGGGAGCCAATTCATTATCAGCAACACCTGACCGCCAATTGGCGCCGGGTATTGAGGCGATTAAACTTTTTGTGTAGTCATGATTAGGGGCTTCAAACACTTGACGGGTTTCACCCATCTCTACAATTTTTCCCTTTTCCATAACGATCACCCTATCGCATACTTGGGCAGCCACTCGCAGATCATGAACCACAAATAAAACGGCTAAATTAAGGCGCTTTTTCAAAGCCTCAATCAGATCAAGAATTTGCGCTTGCACTGACACATCCAACGCCGAAATAGCCTCATCCGCCACAAGCACTTCTGGGTCATGGGCTAACGCACGGGCTATACCTATACGTTGTCGCTGCCCTCCCGAAAACTCATGGGGGTATCGATCCAATGCGGTTTTAGGCAATTCAACTAACTCTAATAACTCAGCCGCTTTTGCCAGCGCATCCTTGGCTGCCATCCCTTGTGCGATTGGCCCATCAGCAATAATTTGGCCAATCGTTTTACGAGGGTTAAGAGAAGCATAGGGATCTTGAAAAACCATTTGTATGCGTTTTCTGAACGGCTTCAGTTGTTTGCTATTTAATGACTGAATTTCGCTGCCACCCAATAATATTTGGCCGCTATCCGCCTCAAGTAAACGCACGACACATCGACTCACGGTTGATTTCCCTGAACCCGATTCGCCGACTAGACCAAGGGTTTCACCCCGATGAAGTTCAAAATTAACGTTATCCGCCGCTTTGACGATGCGGGCTTTAGTAAACCAGCTGCCACCGGTGCTATAGGTTTTACATAGGTTTTTCACATGTAAAATAGGCAGTTCTTGATGTACACGAACGTCACGGTGAGGAGAGACCAGCGGAGGCACCGCGGCAATCAGCTTTTTGGTATACGCATGTTGCGGGTGATTCAGCACCTCATCACGCTTACCTAGCTCAACCATTTCGCCCTTTTCCATCACGACAACTCGGTCCGCAATCTCCGCCACTACGCCAAAGTCATGGGTAATAAACATCACTGCAGTATTGTGTTTACGTTGCAGCTCTTTAATCAGCTTAAGAATCTGAGCTTGTGTCGTCACATCCAATGCCGTTGTCGGCTCATCGGCGATCAGAATAGAAGGCTCTAGTGCAAGCGCCATTGCGATCATCACCCGCTGACGCTGACCACCGGACAATTGATGGGGGTAAGCCCGCAGCATCTTCTTCGGATCAGGCAAACCAACATCTTCTAATAAGGCTAATGTACGATCATGTCGCTCTGAAGCGCTCATCGACGTATGGATCAAAAACACTTCTGAAATTTGATCCTCCACTCTCATCAAAGGATTGAGTGCTGTCATCGGTTCTTGGAAAATCATACTGATACGATTACCACGCAATGCACGAGCTCTGCGCTCTTCCAACGAGGTTAAGTCATAACCATCGAAGGTCACCGCCCCACTGTCGACTTCAATGACCTTAGGTAACAGCCCCATCACCGCGTTGGCTGTCATCGACTTACCCGACCCTGACTCACCTACCACACACAACAACTCGCCCGGCATCAAGTCATAACTCACATCTCTAATCGCGAACTCACGATCACTGCCTTTGGGTAAACGAATGCTTAAATTTTCAACTTTGAGTAAAGGTTGCATATTAGCTCTCCCGATTACCTGATAGTTTAGGGTTTAAGGCTTCATTTAAGCCTTCGCCTAGTAAGTTAAGGGAAAGTACTGTAATCGCGATGGCCACGCCTGGAATAAAACTTAACCACCATGCTTGGCGTATAACGGTTTTAGCCGCACCAATCATATATCCCCAAGACATAATCTCTGGATCGCCTAAGCCGAGGAAAGATAATGAAGATTCCAGCAAAATAGCACTGGCAACCATCAGTGAGGCCAAGACGATAATCGGCGAAAGACTGTTCGGTAAAATCTCTCGCATAATGATGTTGCGATTACTTTGGCCATTCAGTTTGGCCGCTAAAACATACTCTTGGCCGCGTAGCGATAAAAACTCGCCACGTACCAATCGCGCTACGGGGGGCCAGCTAACGATGGCGATCGCACCGGTGATGGAATAGACAGAAGGTTCAAAAATCGCCACTAATACCACTGCCAGCGCAAAGCTCGGTACGGTCTGAAATATCTCAGTAAAACGCATTAAGAGTTCATCAACCCAGCCACCGTAATAACCCGCATACGCCCCTAATGGGATACCGATTAATAGCGCAATCGTGGTAGAAACTAAGCCCACCAGCAATGAGATACGCGCACCGTAGATCAAGCCCGCCAATACATCTCGACCTAACGTATCCGTACCCAAGATGTAATTACTGTTTTGAAAGGGAGGTAAAAAAGGCCGCTGCACCATGCGCCAAGGGCTTCCGTCATAGAGGTAAGGCCCAAATAAAGCGATGACAACGAACATAAACAGTATGCCAAAACCAACCATCGCCACTTTGTTTTGTGTTAAGGATTTAATTACATTCATTTTGACAACTCGATTCGTGGATCAACGACGCAATAGATAACATCAGTGATCAAGTTGAAGAGAACGACCATTGCGGATGATACAAAGAACACCCCTAATAGCAGGTTATAGTCTCGCTGGAATAAGGCCTCAAACATTAACCGTCCAATACCCGGCCAAGCGAATACGGTTTCCGTTAAAACCGCCCCTCCAATCAACTGCCCTGCTTGTAAGCCGGCGAGTGTTACAACCGGTAACAACGCATTCCGTAATACATGATGAGTCGTCACGCGTGAGGGTTTCATGCCTTTTGCTTTTGCTGTTTTAACAAAATCTAAACGACTGGTTTCGATCATCGATGTACGCGTCATGCGTGCATACACCGCGGTAAAAAATAGCCCGAGCGTGCTGGCAGGTAAGATCAAATGCAGCCCAATATCGCTGATTTTTTGCCAACCCGTGAGGTTTTCACCCACCGTTTGCATGCCAAAACTAGGCAACCACTCTAAGTACACAGAAAAGAACAACGCCGCCATCATCGCTAACCAAAAAAGAGGTGTTGCATAAAAAATCAGCGCCGCCACGGTGATCACAGAATCAGGCCATCGGCGATGCTTCGCTGCGGCAACCACGCCCGCTAAAATACCTAATAAGAGAGAGAGAAAGAACGCTGCTCCCGTTAGTAACAAAGTGGCAGGCATGCGCTCCATAATCAGATCAAACACCGGCATTTGCTGGCGATAGGTTATGCCCATATCGAACTGCATCAAATTACTGACATAGATCCATAGCTGATAATAAAGCGGTTGATCAAGGCCAAACTGCTCGCGTAACTGCTGTAAAAAGATAGCATCGGTCGCCCCAGCTTCACCCGCCAATACTTGCGCAGGATCTCCTGGTGCCATACGAATTAAGAAGAAGTTAAAGATTGCGATAACTAATAACACCGCTGCCCCTTTAACTAAACGACCACCGATATAAAGTAAGGTTTGCACACTCATAGACGTTACTACTCTCGTTACAGGAGCAAGCCAGAAAGGCTTGCTCCATACTGACTACTGTTTAATCCAAGCGGTACCAAAGGCGTCATTAACACCGATGGCTGAGTCAACAAGGTTTTGTACTTTACAGTTATAAATAGTTGGAAATTCCAGTTCCATTAACCAAGCAACCGGTACATCTTCAACAATTTGATGCTGAATTTTGCTGTACAGATCCGCCCGTTTACTATCTGGGAAAGCCACTGCGGCTTCATTGAACCATTCATCAACCTGCTTATTGACATACCCTTCGGCATTATTCCAAGGAGAGCCTTTGGCGATATTGCTCGATAGGTAAGTCCGAGAGACACCCAAAGCAGGGTCGCCGTACTGGTATAGGTAGGTGAAGGAAATATCGTAATCCCAATCAGCAATCTTCTGGTTCCAACCCGCCACATCGGTTGAAACAATCTGGGTTTTAATGCCGACCTCTTCGAGGTTCTGTTTGATTACTTCGGTCCAACGCTGCCATGTTTCGCCATAAGGCATCGCCATCAAACGTACTGGCGTACCGTCATAACTCATCTCCTTCAACAAGGCTTTAGCTTTTTCCGGGTTATATTCGTAGTCAGGTAACGCTTTGTCGAAGAAAGTCGTTTTAGAACCGATTGGGCCTTTAGCGATTTTTCCGTAATCATTCCACAATACCGATTTGGCAAACTCACGATCCATTGCATACATAACGGCTTGACGGAAACGCTTATCAGCAGTTGGTCCTTGGCGGTTGTTCAACCATAACCAAGCATGTGGGGAGAAAAACTCCCAACCATCGGTTGTTACACAGGTGTTGTCTAATTCAGTTAGACGAGGCACATCAAAGTTTTCCACGGAGCCACCGGGTAACACATCGATTTTGCCTGTTTCAAAGGCAACAGAGCGAGAAGCCGCATCGGGAATCACATGCCAATAAAGTTCGTCAATATGCGGCAAACCTTTCACGTGGTAGTTTTCGTTTTTGGCCAAATGGATGAATGAACCTTTTTTCCACTCTTTAAAAACGAAGGGTCCTGTACCGATTGGGTGGTGGTTAGCGGGGTTTAGCTTGTAGTCTGTGCCTTCATAAATATGTTTAGGCAACATCGGTGTTGTACCCACTTCGAATAAACGAATGAAGGGGCCAAACGGCTGTTTCAGCTGAAATACAACCGTGTAATCATCCGGTGCGGTGATGCTGTCGACAAACGCTAACGATCCTCTTAACCGAGCATTGGTTTCACGCAAAAGTTTATCAATAGAAAAGACAACATCGGCCGATGTAAAAGGCTGTCCATCATGCCAAAGAACACCCTCTTTTAAATGGAATGTCCACGTCTTACCATCTTCTGAATTCTCCCAAGCAGTAGCCAAAAGAGGATGAGGATTTAGATCTTTATCATAGCGCATCAAACCCTCAAAAATATTACCGCCCACTTGCTGTGTCGTAGCATTTGAATACATGCCAATCATTAAGCTGGGGGGCTCAGGCTGAACAACAACATTGATCGTCCCACCATCTTGAGGTTGAGATTGTGCATAAATACTCGATGTAAAAGGTAAACATGCGATTACTGCACCTAAAATTATTTTTTTCATCTATCTCTCCAAAGTTTTAAACAATCGGTTTTATATTGATGAGCATTAGTCTCGATAAGAAGGTGACACTTTTTCTAACAATCTTAGATAAGCTAGCCATTCCACATGAAAACCATCACGCAGACTCATTTCGGCAAATTGCTTATACTGCTGATAAGTTAAATCACAGACAGAGGAATCGATTTGATTAACCGCTTGACCACTCGCTAGAACAGCCATTTGAACCTTACAAACACGCTCTAAATTAAACATTAGGGTAAAGGCTTCCCCAACATCATTACCCATGGTCATCAGGCCGTGATTATCTAAAATAAGAATTTTATTCTCAGGGCCTAAATCTTTAACAAGGCGCTCTCGTTCTTCCAAGTTTAAGGCGATACCTTCATAAGCATGGCGAGAGACACCATGATAAAACTGTAAAGCCCACTGATTAATCGGCAAGATTCCCGTTTGCGTGGAAGCAATAGAGACACCTGCCACCGTGTGTGTATGCAACGCACATTTCAAATCTGAACGGGCACCATGTATCGCAGAGTGAATCGTAAAACCGGCTGGATTCGCGCCCATATTGCATGGGTCATCAATAATATTTCCGTCTAAATCAATCATCACCAGTTGACTGGCTTTTACTTCACTAAAACGGGTGCCGTATGGGTTGATTAAGAAGTATTCATTATCACCAGGAACTCGCGCTGAGATATGTGTGTAGATACTATCGCTCATTTGAAAATGCTCAATCAGATGATAGGCCGCCGCTAAGTCGACTCTGACGCGCGCTTCCTCTGAAAGGCTTGGGTATATATCCGTTACAAAATCACTTTCTGGTTGATGACTCATAATGCTGCCTTCAATAAATCTTATTTCATTAATAGGAATGAGGTGTAATCGAAGAGAACCGACCAAATACCTTGAACTCGATTTTTGACCAGAAAGAAATCAATAACAATCGAATAAAATTGACTTAAATGGTCAATATTATTTGACAATTACCTAGAGAAGCCGAAGTTATGATGAGAAAAATTGAATTGACAGAATTGGCCGCACCAAAAAGATGCGTTTTCTAGATAACAAAAGCAAAGTATATGGAAATTATTTTGCAATGCAAAACCTTACCAAGACTTGATAAATAAGCGTTAAAGCGTGTTTTGTAACAGGTATGGAGCAAAGCGAAAAATAAGCATTACCTTAAAATAGTGCATCGCAACAATGACACGCACAAAAGCAGTGCTGTCTAAAGAGCCCCTCTATTGGGGCGATCATAGCGAGATTGAGCGTCGGAAATAAGACCTTCTAACCAATCAATAAATGCAGCAACATCGTTCCTTTCTACATTTTTAGGGGAAGTAACCAAATAATATGCCCTAGGCGATTCGATACTTTTCTCGAAAGGACGGATTAACAAACCTTTCTCTAAAGCATCACCACTGACCATATTATCACCGATAGCAATCCCCTGACCGGCAATAGCTGCCGATTGCACGAGATTAGCATCAGAAAAAACGACGCCACCCTCTAGCTCCGTATGGCTCACACCATTCGCCGCCAACCAGACCCGCCAATCAGTATGATTCATAAGATGAAAGAGCGGCATTTTCACCAAATTAGAAGGATGGCCTAACCCCCCCTGCTTATGAAAAAAATGGGGACTGCAAACAGGGAATAACTGAATGGTAATCAATTGTTTTACATATTTTCCAGACCAAGAGCCATTACCGTAAGTAATAAATAGATCAACGTCGTTGTTTGAAATATCACCAGGAAAGCTCGGTGTTAATATGTGTAGAGACAGCTTTGGATATTTTTTAATGAAGCCCGATAATTTGCGCGATAACCAATAATTAGCCAACCCTGGCGCACAACTGATGGTTAACTTACCCACCATCTCTTCTTCATCCCTTACACGGGAGGCTTCCAATAGAATTGTTAGTGCTTTTTTAACTTCCAAGGCATAACTTTCACCTTTTCGAGTCAGCGTTAACCCTCGGCCCTCTTTTTGAGTCAAGGCAAACCCAACCACATCCTCCAATACATTCAATTGATGGCTGACAGCACTGCGAGTTAAATTAAGCTCTTCAGCGGCAGCAGAAACACTGCCTAACCGCGAAATAGCCTCAAATGCCCGTAACGCTGTAGTAGAAGGATAACGTTTCATAACACTCCATCAGAATAAACTAAAACACACTAAATCAACTGCCATGTGATAATACTTAAAACCTAGCCCCATTGGGCGTTATACCTGCCGATATAGTTAACGACATCCCCATACTCAGTTGAGCCTGACCATTGATTGCTATTAAAACACGACCCAACCATTGGTGCAGATAGAAGCTTCGCCTGTACCGTTTAAACGGCTTTCGTTAGCCCTGTGAATCGGGCGCATGTTAAACCCGTTATGCAATATACCGATAGGATATGCAAAATACGACAACGCAACGAGGTTATTGATGATCCATCTTCAGGCCCCATCATCAAGCGGCAACAACGACGTTTTAACATCAGTATCAAAGGCTTCGATCAAACGATCTGCGGTGCCGTCTTGGCGATAACGCTCGAGTACAAACATCTCGACAGTGAACAGCAAACGGTTATTGCCGTCCAACTGATTAAACAAAACCTCATCGATCAAAACCCGCACATATACCTTAGTTGGCGGGCCTTGTTCAGCCTGTAACGCAATACAAGAAAACCCAGCTTGAGTACGCTTTGTCACATCAAGCACATCATCAAAACACGGCGTGTACCTGGTCGCAAAATCATGTTCAACCAAGTATGCATGGACATACCCCAGAGCCAAGACGTAATGCTTCTCCGTCGCGCTAAATTGTTGGTGATAGACCTGCACAAGTGCTTTTGGCGGCTCACCATTAACCCCAATTTCCTGATCAACGGCCGGATATTTTTCAGAACAGCCAGCTAACACGCCGATCAGCAGCAGTATAACAACACGCTTCATCAACACTCGACTCTCACCCTGCTAACCAATAACGGCATAACAATAAAACAAAGGTACAAAGGTACAAAGGTACAAAGGGCAACAAACAACGCCGCCTATAGTTTATATAGAATACGCGGATTAAGACGGTGTGCGGTGATTAAATAAACATAAACACACTTAACACTCGCTAAACGAAGCTAAATATTCTAGTACCGTATCTCTCACTCTTCGCGGCAGGATGACGCTTCTACACCAAACACCACCTGCTGTCATACAGTCTCACATGCCGAAGATTAACATCCATTAGGAACGCGAGGCATTGTCTTCTCAAGAAGACCATTGTTATCAGCAAGAAGTATCCGAGAAAAGGGTTTTGACCCCTTTAATTTTCACCACGGTATGACAACACGCCTTTGAGGCCTGTCGGATCTACGCCGGCAGCGCTAAACGCTTTCCTCAAAATGGCAAGCCCTATAGCCGGAGTACGTGGAGCCACACCTGTTGTGTAGTACTCATCCCTGAAGGTATAGCCATCCTCTACGGTTTTCTCCTTGATCTTTATTGACCCTGGTGATTCCTCGTAGTCTCGCTTGTATGTCCAATCTCCCTTGGGCTTGACCTCGACCTGATCAGGGAGGTTTTCGAGCACGGCCTCGACCAACTCAAAGTTAAGGTGCGGACAGAACCGAAATTTGTATAGGTTTGTTTCAAGCTCATGGCGAATACGCTTCTTATCAAACACGAACACATGGCCACCCTTGAGCAATCCGCCTTTCTGGAAGCTCCCGTATGAGAACCACTCACTCCAGGTAGACCAATCCATCCGCGCATTCTTGCACCCCCAAATATTGAGGCGCTTCTCGTCTACCCCGAAACAATATTCGAGAGGGCGGTAGGCTGAATTCCGCTACTCACTACACCAAGTGAAACCGAATACCTCATCCCAGCGCGATTCCTTTGCATCGACCCAGACTTTCCGATTTCGCATGCCCTTGAGATCTTCAACGAGCTTTGCCGCTTCTAAGATCTGCTCCTTAGGCCATACCGCCATATACCAAGTCTTTGTGCCCTTTACGCACTCCGCATTCTCTGGAGCATCTTTGGCCTTGCGAACTGCGTCAATGAAACCACTAGCGGTGGACTCAGCAAATTCAATAGCAATTCCAGCGCTCGGGATGGTGTACTCAACCGCGACAGCTGCTGCCTTATCAGAGATGTCCAGTGAGCCACCACACTCTGGACAAAACTTTGCCTCTCGTGAAACTTTAGCCAAACAGCTCGGGCAGGCGCGTGTTGCTTCTGCAGAACGCAACGCTGTGCGCACTTCGGTCAGAATGAGCTGAAGTTGTTCGTTCGAGATGCCAACTTTCTTCGCAAATGAAAGCACAACGGGTTTCTCAGCTTGATCCAGAACGCCATCCGCCAGAGAGACAGAAATCATGTCCTCAAGGTTACCAATTCTTGTTGAGAACGGACCTACTACTTCAGGTATGTATCCATCACTCTGTGCCAGCGCATCAGCTTTACGTAATGCCGTTTTCTTTGCGCCGATCCGCTTCTGCGCAGCTTCTATGGCAAGCGATTCATTTGGAGACACGCTCCCATCGGCACGCGAAACGGCTACCAAGTTTGCTAGGTACGCGATCTTTTCTTCGTCGCTTAAACTCATCTCCTCTCCTCCAAAATGGGCCTAATGCCTTGCTAAGCGGTTAAAAATGGTTGGTTAAAATCGTGAATCATAAACCAGCTGTTTTTATTTCGTTTAAGCAGCTTGTATGGTTAATTCGATGTACATAGAATAATTACACAAAACAATTTCATTTCTTATTATTCTATTTTCTTTTTTTACTACAAAACCAAATTTTTCAAAAAGAGATTTCGCTGCAATTGATGCTTCGGCATACAACTGCTGTAATTCTAATTTCTGAGTTCGCACAATTACATATTTAAGTAAAGTAGCTGCAACCCCTTTTCTTTGAAACTCCGGGGATACATATACACAATCTATATGCCCATCAGACTCTAACTCAATGAAACCAGAAAATTGCTGACTGATTAAAAGCAAGTATGGTCTTTTTTTCTCAAGTCTTCTGCACCAAGCCACATAATCAATGGGAGATTGAGCCCAAGTATTTTTCTGTTCTTCAGAATAAATGGACGAGTCAATAGCATGAACAGAGCTATAAAATAGATCCGCAACGTCTTTAGCGTAGCCTGATGAATACTCGATAATTTCCACAGAGCCCTAACAACCAAATATACGACAACCGTTTTGGAGAAATGCGACAGCGTGTCATATATCTGCAGAAGTGCGTCAAAATGAGCCTTAATAAGAATCATTTTTATTATCCCTAAATCGACTGGTTCTGAATCCTTAGTTACTCAATACTTACACAGATTTATTGCTCATGGAATACTGTTTCTACACATAATAAGGGGCAGGTCTTGCATTCTGCGCAATACCTCTGGAAGTTAAGCGCTATAACGCACCTAAATATTTAATTCTTAGTCGTCGTGACACGGTTCACACTCCTTGTGAAAGTCTGTCAAAAATAACAACCGTCAACTTAAAAGAATACAGCTTAGCTAAGTATCAGTAACCAACATGCACGATGCTAGACCTAACCCCGTTGTGCTCGCTATTTAGGATTCCTAAATCCACATTCACTGGAACCTTTAGTACAAGCAGACCATCTATAGTCACCTGTGGCATGGCATGTGTAGAAACCTGTGTTAGTTTCACCTGGGTCGAGCGTTCCGTCACTCCCACAGTTCCATTTTCTATCTTTTTTTTCTAAACAAATTTTCACATAAACCCTTTGTGAACATCTGTTTTTTACTTTAATGTGCAATGAGTCGGGAGAACCACAACGACTGCCCCATTTGGGGTCAAGCGATACACAATTTTGCGCGTCCGCTGCGAACACACTGTTTGATAGGAGGAAGCCCACAATCGAAATAATGCCAACTAGTTTTTTCATATCGATTCCTTTTATCTGCCCAAGTTTTGGAGGTGCTAACATAATATAATAAGGGCCATAATAAAGGTCAACTCTTGCATAGCGCGCATTATCTTTGAAAGTTAAGCGCTATAACGCACCTAAAAATTTAATTCTTAGTAGTCGTGACATTATCTTTCTTAAAGTTACTTCAAATCGCAGGATATACGATACGCAAGCTAGTCGATGTACTTATCCGCTGGGTTAATCGTTCAAAGCATGAAGGCTACAAACATTTCATCCATGCTAAATAAACAACAAACTTGAATAGAGCGTCTGGTAATCGGCATTTTAATAACGCTTTTATCACCCCTTTAGAATTTCAGACAAACAGCCGTTTGCCTAACTTTCTAATACCCTAACACTCTTTACACAGCACTACACCGCCTGCCCCGCAGCCACACCTGAGGCCCAGGCCCATTGGAAATTATGGCCCCCAAGATGGCCAGTCACATCAAGACATTCACCGATAAAATAGAGTCCCTCTACCTTTTTCGCCTGCATTGTTTTCTGGTTGATCTCATCGGTGTCGAGACCACCTAATGTGACTTCCGCAGTACGGTAACCTTCGGTGCCTGATGGTTTAATACGCCAATGACGAAAAGCCGTATTGATCGCTTCTAGCTGCTTATTGGATAGATTACCCAGTGCGCCGCTGAGCTCGAATTGACCACAGAGAACTTGCGCCATCCGCTTGCTCATCTGCTGCGCCATGATGGTGGTGATATCGGCTTTGGGTCGGCTATCACGCTGCTCTTTTAACCATTCGAGTAGGTCGAAGTGAGGAAACAGATCGATCTCGACCTCTTCACCCGGTTGCCAATAGTTAGATATCTGTAGGATAGCGGGACCACTCAGGCCGCGATGGGTAAACAGCATCATCTCAACGAAGCGAGTGTTACCGATACTCACGCGCACCTCATGGGATACGCCGGATAACTCGCTGAGCACCTCTTTGTCTTTCGGCTGCAAGGTAAATGGCACTAAGGAAGCACTGCGGGGTAAAACCGTTAGTCCATAGTCGGCGGCGATATCATAGGCAAAACTGCTCGCCCCGCCATTAGGAATCGATAAGCCGCCGGTGGCGATAACCACCGAGGTCGCACTGATATTGCCATGACTGGTTTGCAGCTGAAATCCGCTTGGGGTTTGTTTGAGCTGATGCACTTCGGTATTGGTTTTAACCTCAACCCCAGCCCATTCACATTCAGTCATCAATACCCGCAATATCTCTTTGCTGGAGTCGTTACAGAACAGCTGACCGAGTGTTTTCTCGTGGTATTCAACCCCGTGTCGATCGACTAGGTCGATGAAATCCTGCGCCGAGTAACGACTTAACGCTGATTTACAGAAGTGAGGATTTTGCGAGATAAAATTCGCCGGAGAGTTGTGCATATTGGTGAAGTTACAGCGTCCACCACCGGACATCAGAATCTTGCGTCCGATCTTCGCGGTATGCTCAAGTACCAATACGGATCGACCGCGATAGCCCGCCGTCGCTGCGCACATCAGTCCGGACGCACCGGCACCCACTATTACCACATCAACCTGTTGCAAGGGACTCGTTTCCTGCTAAAAAAAGAGAAGCATTGTACCCAGTCAGGCCTATTCTAGCGAGTGCTATTGAGGCTTATTATGGCTGCCATCACACAACGGAGGAGTAAGAGTTTGTTTGCAGTTACACAGAAAGACGGTTTCACTTTTACTAGCGACAAAGACGACAGGGTCGATACCAGTGCCTTTATGAGAACCATCACAGAAGGGTTGTGTGGCAGAACGACCACAGGCGCACCAAACATAGGTGTCACCCTCTTTTAGATCAACTTTGGCTGGCAGATCACCAGCACGCAGAACAGCAGCATGGGTCATATCAAGTCTCCTTTTTAGCCCCCGTTTATCGGCAGCTACCGATAAACGTAGATGAGACCGCTCAGGAGATCAAATAATAACCGGTATTATTCTGCCTCCGATTTCGCTTTACGGGCTTCTTCCGCACGTTTCAGTCGGCGAATTTTATCAGCCAAAGGCGTGTTTCTCTGAGACTGACCAGACTCTTCTGCCTGTTCGGCTTCACGAGCTTTTTCATACACCGATTTATGTTTCTTTTTCTGTTCTAGATTACGGCGTTTGCGACTCTCATAACTATCAGGATCGGCCAGCTTTTCACTCCGGCGAGGAATATCCAGAAAGATCGGTTTAGGTGAGGTGCGCTTTTTCTTTATACGTGACATTTCAATTACCTTTTATGGCGGTGAGCCGAGCGATCACTCTGTGACTCTGCGTCTAACCGTTCCTGTTCTATACGTTCAAGCTCAAGACGTTCGGCCTCAAGCTTCTGTTGTTCCCACTTTTCCAGCCACTCGGCGACGGTTTCGTAGGTAATCTGTCCTACTTGACCTCCGCGCAGCTCATTCAGCAATATCTCTGAGGCTTTATGGATATCAATAACGCCACCGGGTCGTAAACCACCCCGCTTGCGGCCAATCGCTTCGAGCACTAAATCACCACGCTCAGGTAGTTCTTTTAGTTTATAGCGCGCCATCAGTAACGCTGGATAATCCTTCCGCAGAAATTCTGCGGCATACAGCGCAATATCTTCATATTCAATCGCGGTATTCTTAATGGCACCGCTGGCCGCCAAGCGATAGCCGGAATCAATATCTTCTATCTTAGGCCAAAGCATTCCCGGCGTATCCGATAATGCCATCCCGTTTTTGAGGGTAAACCGAGTTTGCCCTTTAGTGACCGCCGGTTCATTCCCCACTTTAGCGATACGCTTACCCATCAAGGCATTAATCATGGTGGATTTTCCGACGTTAGGAATCCCCATAATCATGGCTCGCACCTGACGGTTATTATTACTGCGAGCCGGTACCAGCTTATGACACAGATCTGGAATAGTGCTGATCAGCTTTTTTTGCTGATAATCGATGATCAGCGCCTGAGTATCCGGCAAACTATTGTAATAATCAGCCCACTCCTGGGTGCGCTGAGGATCCGCAAGATCACTTTTATTCAGCAGTTTAATCACCGGTGTCCCTTTGCGCAGCTGAGAAACCATCGGATTTTCGCTGGATACGGGCAAACGGGCATCGAGCACTTCGATAACCACATCAATCTCATCCATCACCTTGGCGATCTCTTTACGGGCCTTATGCATATGGCCAGGAAACCAGTTAATATTACTCATATTCTCAGTCTGCTAAATCAGGGAGGCACATTATACCTGTCGCATAGAAAACAGCGACTTCTTTCGCCCATTATCATGATATCGGATTACCTGTAATGGTTAGTTAGCTTGCTGACAATCAACACAACGCTATATATGCTTTAATTATATGCAGTTTACGAAGGAAAGAGGCAACCATGGATATGACATCAGATCCACAAGTACTGATGGCCCGACAACCGATCTTCGATCGTCATCAGCGCGTTGTTGCCTATCAACTGCTGTGCCGAGACGAGCAAAACACAGACAGCCCTCTCTTCAATCACTCAGTGGCCAGTAGCGAAATGCTACTCAACTCCTACACCAGCATTTCCGATCAGGGTGAGCTTAAGCGTGTTCCGGCGTTTATCAACCTTAATCGTTCTCTACTACTCGCTGATGTTTTTCCTGAGCTGCCACGTAAAAATATTATTCTCGAGATTCACAAAAACATTAATCCCGACCGTGAAGTCATTGTCGCGGTCTATCGCTTAGTTAAAGCGGGTTATCGTATCGCACTCGATCATTTCACCTATAAACCCGAGTATGAGCCGTTATTCAAGATGGCTCAGATTATCAAACTCGATGTGAAAGATTTGAACGCTGAAGAGATGGCCGAACAGGCTCGCCTGCTTAAGCCCTTTAAAGTAACACTGCTGGCAGAAAATATTCAAACGGTCGAGATGTTGGAAGCATGTACCAAACTTGGTTTTAAGCTGTTTCAGGGGCACTTTCTCAGCAAACCCAAAGCGGTTAAAGGCAAGAAAGTTGACCCCAATCGGGCGGCATTATTTGAGCTGGTACAGGAATTACAAAACCCCAACACCACCCCCGAACGTCTTGAGAGTCTGATCATTCGTGATCCGGTGATCACCTACAAGCTACTCCGCATTATCAACTCGGCCGCCTACTCACTCGTGCGCAAAGTTGAATCTCTCACAGAAGCCATCGTTATGCTTGGCATGGCGCAAATCAGAAAATGGGCTACCTTAATCGCGCTGAATAACCAAAGCGGCAGGCCGGAAGAGATCTGTCGCGCACTGCTGGTCCGCGGCCGGATGTGTGAAGAGATTGCTATGGCACAGAAACGATCCAACCCCGGGAGTTACTTTATGACTGGGATGATGTCGAACCTGCATCTGCTATTGGATACCGATCGTGAATCGATGCTAAGCGAAGTCCCCCTCAGCGATGAAATTAAGAATGCCATCTTGCTCAATGAAGGCGATATGGGCGAAACACTGTTGTATGTCAGCAACTACGAAGCGGGTGATTGGGATTTATTACCCACGAGTTTCGATTCCAACCTCTATGAAAGCTGTTATCGCAAAGCGCTCGACTGGAGTAAAGAGGCGATGCAGGCACTCAATGAACTGGGGTAAGCAGATAACCTTTGGTGCTTTGTGTCAGCCGATCGATACAGTCATAGGCCCATGCGCTAAAACCCTACTCGACCGGCTGAAAGTCTACGTTACTATTCAGTTACTTGTTGATCGGGGTGAGCCATCATAAAGGGCTTCAGCTGAATGCAGTTTTCATTCACCCGATTGATATTCGGATAACGACTCATATCGCACTCAAATCGATGGGCATTGTAAACCTGAGGCACAAGGGAGATATCCGCCAAGGAGACCTGATCACCAAAACAAAAATCTCCAGCATTAGCATCCAGCATCTGCTCAAGTGCATCAAAACCCTGGTAGACCCAATGCTGATACCAATCGGTTTTCTGCTCATGGCTCGCCCCCAATTCGGATACAAGATACTTCAACATTCGCAGATTATTGAGCGGATGAATATCACAGGCCACCAGCAAAGCCATCGCCCTAACCTTTGCTCGATCAGCGATTGAGGAGGGCAAAAACGAACGGGTCTCTGGGTAGCGTTCATCCAGATATTCACAGATCGCCATCGACTGGGTTAACAGTAATTCGCCATCTTGTAAGGCTGGTACGAACCCTTGAGGATTCCGCGCGAGATGCTCAGCAGAACGCTGTTCACCTGCCACCAGACTCACCGTCTGCTGCTGATAATCAAGCTCTTTTAGATTAAGAGCGATACGAACGCGGTAAGCCGCAGAGGAACGATAATAGTCATACAAAATCATTTAATCAGCACTCTATAAAAAATTAATTATTATTTAACAAAAAGATACAGCATTTAGTTAATGTATAAAAACAACATGAGAAAAATTAATACAGCCCATCACCCCGCTATAATCACTAACGAGTCGGCGACAACCGATAAACGATGATCGGCGAGAAACAACTCGATAGCTCTAACATTGACGGCAGCAAAAGAACCGAGATCGCGCTCTTTTTAGCCTAAAGTCTGCTGCAGATTTTCATCTAACCAACGTTGAAAAAACTCAATAAATAGACTCACCTTTGGCGGCATATATTTACGATCTGGGTACACGGCATATAAGCTTAATCGCTCAGCTTCATAGTCCGGCAACAACAGCTCAATGCGCCCAGCTTCAACATAGGGCTGGATAACAAAGGAGGCCAAGTTTGCCACCCCTCTATCCGCTAAAACAGACTGTAGCACCAACAAACTATTATTGGCTTTTAGGTCACCACTGACCTGAACAACCTGACTTCCGGCTGCGTTGCTGAGCGTCCAGATATTAGTATTAGTGGCCAACATAAAGACCAAGCAGTTGTGCTGCTTAAGCTCTTCCGGTGTTTGTGGCTCACCATGCTCTGCTAGGTAACGTGGACTAGCACAAAGGAACAGCGGGATTGAGGCTATCTCACGGGCAATTAGGCTGGAATCTGGCAGCTTGGGGTTGGTGATCCTTAATGCAAGATCAAACCCCTCTTTGAGCAACTCAACATCACCATCATCTAGGGCCACTTCAAACTGTATATCCGGATAAAGCTTCATGAATTCTGGAATGGCTTTTGACAGTAATAGCTGGCCAAAGGTCATATTACAGTTGATCTTCAAGATCCCCTGCGGCTTGCCTTGAAGCTGAGACACTAAGTTCTCCGCCTCCCCTACCTCCGCCAGAATCAACTGACACTTTTCATGGTAGGCTGACCCCACCTCTGTCACGCTCAGACGGCGGGTCGTGCGCTGTAACAGCCGAGCACCTACATGTTGCTCTAGGTGTGCAATCTGCTTGCTTACCGACGAGCTAGAGATCCCGAGTTCGGCGGCTGCCAGCGAAAAACTCTTTAAATCCACCACCCGGACAAATACGCCCATTGCTGACAACACATCCATTACTCAGCCTCTCCATTATAATGATCAAACCTAAAGCTATCAGGGCTTAGCAGAAGAAACAATATTAATTCCACTCCGTCAATCAAGATAAAATAAGCAAAAAAAAGCGGCCTTTTCAGCCGCTTATACACTATTGCTATCACAAGATAACGATTACCCGCTTAAAGCGGCACAATCAATACTGGTCGCTTCGAGTGATGCATCACTTTGTTAGCCGTAGAGCCCATCAGAAACTGCCCCATCGCCGAATGAGTACGGGTACCCATAACAATGACATCAGCATCTATTTCATCGGCTACGCGCAGAATGGTCCGCCAAGGCGTGCCCTCTTCTACCCGCGAGGTAAGCGAACCATCAGCCAGAAGCTCACCTTCTTCAAGTTCCGCTTTACAAAAACGATCAATACGTTCTTCAATCTTAACTTTAAGATTTTTCAAGCTTTGATCATGTAACTCGTTTAAATCATGTTCGTTGATCATCGTTTCGACAATACTCTGAGCCGATGCGCTGAGCGGCTCTATCACATGCAAATAGGTGATTTCTGAACGGTAGTGCCCACAGAGACTGATAGCCGCCCGAAATGCTGGGCGTGAACCTTTATCAATATCAGAGGCGTAGAGAATTTTTTTTACATCAGGGAGCATAGGTAAACCCTCAGACTAAAAAGGCCCTGAAGGGCCTTAGTTGTTTATAACTTGTTAACGATACAACAGTTCGGGTAGGAAAAGCGATATTGACGAGAACAGTGTAATCAAAACAAGACGTACAATATCAGCACACCAGAACGGGGTAACCCCTTTGAAAATAGTACTGGCCTTCACATCTTTCAAGACCGCGCTCAAGACAAAGACGTTCATACCCACCGGCGGGGTTATCAGACTTATCTCTGTTACAACCACCACTACGATACCAAACCACACTAGGTCAAAGCCCATGCTCTGTACTAAGGGGAAGAAAATCGGCACCGTCAGTAGCAACATCGATAAACTTTCAAACACCATACCCAGGACAATATAGATCGCCAAAATCACCAAGATAACGACCATTGGTGCAACATCAAGGCTATTAACGAGCTCTAGTAGATCGCCGGGTAGACCTGCACGGTTGATAAAGTTAGAAAAGATCAACGCGCCGATCAATACCGAGAACAGCATCGCTGATGTCCGTGCAGTATCGGTCAGAATATCAAATAAACCACCCAAACTCAGAGAGCGTCGGTAAAGCGCAATCAGGAAGGCACCACCCGCACCAATACCCGCTGCTTCTGTTGGTGTAAAGATACCGAGATAGATACCGCCCATGACGATGGAGAACAGGATCAAGACACCCCAAACACCATTCAGGGCTTGCAGACGTTCAGGCCATTCCATCTTATCACCACAAGGGCCTGCCTCAGGTGTACGCCATACGACATAACGCACCGCGGCTAGATACAACAGAATGCCGATAAAACCAGGTATAAAACCTGCGGCAAATAATTCACGAATACTGGTTTCCGTTAGCAAACCATAGATAACCAAAATAACCGATGGCGGTATCAAAATACCCAGGGTGCCGCCGGCGGCGATAGATGCTGTCGCCAATGAGTCAGCATAGCCATACTTACGCATCGGTGGCATGGCTACTTTTGCCATCGTTGCTGAAGTCGCAAGACTAGAACCACAAATAGCGGAGAAACCACCACAAGCAACAACCGTAGCCATCGACAAGCCACCCTTACGGTGCCCTAAAAAGGCATAGGAAGCGCGGTACAACTCATGGGACAGACCGGACTTGGTCACCAGATTTCCCATCAGTATAAACAACGGGATAACGGACAAGCCGTATTCCTGCGAGGTATCAATTACACGCTTGGCGGCCATCGATAAAGCACCATTCCAGCGAAATTCCATAAAATTGTCAAAACCGAGACCCTGCATATATGCAAAGCCAAAAAAGCCTACCAGCCCCATTGCGAAAGCAATCGGTACCCGGATGACCACGATAATCAGCAGCAATATTGCAAAGCCAGTTAATGCAGTAATCATTCTGAGAACACCTGTAACGTTATCAGCGTATTAATAGGGAAGTTACTGAGATCAGTCCCGCGACAAGAAGAGCAGACGGTAAACACCGTAGCTGATCATCAGGGCGGCCGTAATCCAGCTCATAATAGCGATATATTCGACCACATAGCCGATCGGAAACTGTAGAAACTCAGTTACCTCTTCGCGACGTAAAGAACGTTCAGCTAGTTCAAAAATTCGGACGGCCAAAAAATATAGCGATGTTGACATTAAAAAGGCTGCGACGAGCCCCAAAACCTTAATCAGCGAGCTTCCCATCATGCGATCAAGAATATCAACAACAACATGTCCACCACGCCACGTAATCACCGGCATTTCAGCAAAGACTAAAATAGCTATCGCCATCTCCGTCAGCTCGGTGGTGCCATCAACAGAGTTACTCAAAAAGTAACGTCCAAAGACATCAGCGCAGGTCAACATCATCAGTAAAAACAGTGTTACGGCAGCAATCAACTCAAGGAAAAAGGCCAGCCAAATGACTGGCCCCTTTTCCTCGTAGTGCGCTGTTAGCCAGGCACTAAAGGTCATAGCGCGCTCCTTACTTATAGCTACGGGCAATCTCACGCAGTTCAGTCAATGCTGCTTTTGCATCAACACCGCGATCGGCAACCGATTCATAGAATGCTTCATCCATACCCTTAGTCAGCTCATTAAACTCTACGTCCAGCGGCTCACCTTTTTTAACCATGGTGATCTGTACACCCGCTTCTTCAGCTGCTTTAAGACCTGCAATATCTCCTTGGTCCCATGCACGACCTGCCATTGCTGACAGTTTTTCACCCGATACACTCAGAATCGCCTCGCGATCTTTAGGATCAAGATCCGCTAGCACATCAGGGTTCATAAAGATGGCAAAACTACCCATGTACATACCACCTGGCAGCACAACAACATTACGGGCAACTTCTTTCAGACGCAGTGATTTTTGCTCACCCATCGGAATGAAAACACCGTCGATAACACCTTGCTGCATCATCTCGTATACTTTTGGTGCAGGTGCGCCAACCGACGTTACACCAAGACGCTCGCCAATCTCACCTTGAACACCGCCACCTAAGCGAATTTTCTTACCTTCTAGATCAGCCAAAGAGGTAATCGGTTCAGCCATATGAATCTGACCAGGTCCATGGGTAAACAGACCAATCACTTCAAGACCTTCATGCTCATTTGCTTTAGCAAAGTACTTCTGATGAACGCGCCAATGAGCGACAGAAGCGGCTTCTGCACTTGCACCTAGCAATGGCTGCTCGACTGCTTGAGTTAGCTTAAACCGACCAGGTACATAACCATGGTAGCTCCAAGACACATCGACAACGTTATCTTCGACGAGTTCGAACATGGTTTTAGGGTGGCCCAGACCGTATTCGATCTCAACTTTAACGCGACCGTCAGTTGCATCTTCAACCCATTTAGACCAAGTAGGCCAAACAATTGCGTTTTGAGGATGGGTAGGCGGCAACCAGCTAGCGACACGCAGTGTAGTTTCAGCCATAGCACCCGCAGAAAGGGATAGACCTAGACTGACTGCCGCGGCCGTTTTGAAAAATTTAGTATTTGTCATTCGTTAATCTCCTGGCTTTCTCTTGCATACTCATACGTATGCCATTTTATTGTTATAGAGAACAAAGTAGGGCTAAGCCCCTTTATTATTATCTAACCGCTTCAACATATCGGATCAAAGCTGAACAAAAGCATAACCGACAAAGTGATACATTACTATATATAGAATAGATATAGACTGTATCAGAATGATTTTCTACGATTTAACCTCTTAGAACCGCGATTCAAACACATGTGTTGAATATTGCCGCGACCAAGAATGCAATCAAACCATCGAACCCCATCCCCTTGGACAGCACCTCAATAGGCTGCACCATTGTTCTAGACTATTACGTTTAGCAGTATGATTTGCTATTTAGTTAACATGTTAATCGAATAACCACTACCCGTAAACAAGTTCCTAGCCTTTTCTCGGATAATTGCCTACGACTTTCGCCCAAGGCACTAACACAAAGTAGCCTAACAGCGAGACCTGCTTCAATTAACAGCCCCTAAAAACCGCACATTAAAGAACCTCCTTAAAAAGAGTAGCACCTTGGCCGTCATCACGCTCTTCACCCCAGCGGCGGTTAACACAATAGACCGTTATTCATTCATTAAAGTGATTTAAGGCGACTCAACGACTATTAACATAGCCGTTGAAGCAAGCCCCCTACTCGGCGACCGCAGGCCAATTTTCAACTCATTTCTTAGACCTTTAGTTGATGGGATCTGTTTTTGCACATAGAATCAGTGCTTTATCCAAAACGAACAATAGCGAGTCGCGGATAATCCTTCCTACCCGATGTTATGAGAACTCAATGAACAGACTTCGTTGTATTGAAGAGCTGGTTGATGATTTTAAGAACCAACGACCGATCCGTGGTGGCTCACTAATTATCACCATCTATGGCGATGCCATATCCACCAGAGGCGGCACTGTCTGGCTCGGCAGTCTGATCAAACTCCTTGAACCCCTCGGTCTGAACCAACGACTCGTCAGAACATCCATTTTCCGCCTAACCAAAGATGGCTGGCTCAGCTCATCACAGGTAGGACGAAAAAGCTTTTATAGTCTCACCGACACGGGACGCAGACGATTTGAAAGCGCCTTTCGACGTATTTACGCCGAGCTCTACCCAGAATGGGATGGCCAGTGGGATATGATCGTCACCACGCAGCTCGATATTGAATTACGTAAAGTCGTCAAAAAAGAGCTCGAATGGCTCGGTTTTGGTAACATTGCCCCCAGTGTCATGGCCCACCCCATGGCCGACATGACCGAAGTTAATGGCACTCTGCAAGAGCTTTGCGTACAGAATGATGTAATTCATATGAAATCAGAGTTGGTGGGCGGGCAAACCTCTGCCCCACTGAAAGAACTGGTTAATGAGTGCTGGAACCTCAACCAACTCGCTGAGGATTATCAAGAATTTCTCGAACGCTTCCGGCCCATCTTAAGAGCGGTCGAAAGCCAGCCAACACTCGACCCAGAGCAGTGCTTTCAACTGCGTATTCTCCTGATTCACCACTACCGACGAATTCTTCTCAAAGACCCGCAACTACCGGAAAAACTGTTGCCGGCTGATTGGTCTGGCACCTCAGCGAGAGTGTTGTGTCGCAATATTTACCGGTTAATTTATCAGGCCGCCGAAAACTTTCTCTCGGATACCCAAGAAACCGCCGATGGGCGATTACCGGAACCCGGCCCTCGCTTTTATAAACGCTTCGGTGGCTTATGAGCCACCGCTCGGTCCAAGCATTCATTGTTGCACTGCGGAACCGTTTGTGGGATAAATGAAACGCTAATAAGCCACTGTTGGCTATATCATAATTTATTATAAAGTAACGATTCTATGCCATTACCTTCCCCGACTGAACGCAACTTACAACACACCCGCACCGTCACGTGCCAAGGTTTTAAACGCGCTGACGGACTCTGGGATATAGAAGGCCACCTCAGCGATATCAAAACCGTGCCCATCGAGATTAAGGAACGCAACAACGGTGTTGTAGAAGCAGGAGAGCCGATTCATCTGCTGGCTATTCGTCTAACCATTGATTTAGAGCTGAACATTCACGCGGCCATTGCCAGCATGGATAACACCCCATTTCGCCTATGCCCCTCGATCGCCGACCGTTATTCACTGTTAACAGGGCTTCAGATTGCACCGGGCTTTACCAAAAAGTGCAAAGCACTCTTTAGCGGCATCAACGGCTGCACTCACCTACTTGAATTGCTCGGCCCTATTGCCACCACCGCCTATCAGGCAACCCATCAGGAACGGCTCGAAAAAGCCCGCCAGGATGAAAACCATAAGCCATTTAACCTCAACACCTGCCACACCTTTGATAGCGCCGGTGAAGTGGTTAAGAAATACTGGCCCAATGCGTACGAACCCGCCGAGCTGATTGATGTCAGCGAGATCGGTTAACCGGCATTTCGGCAATCCGCGCTAAGGAAAATTCGATAAACAGCCTCACTTTACCCGGAATATATTGACGCTCTGGATAAAGCATATTCACTTCCCGCGAGTGGGGCTGCCAACGGGGCATCAGCCTTTTTAACCGCCCTGTAGTCAAAGAGTTTTGCACCACATAATCGGGCAAATTAACGATCCCTAGCCATTTTCAGCCGCCCGAGCCGCGAGACTTAACTCATCGACTTTCAATCGTGCCTCCCCTTCTATGGTCACCTGCCCCTCACCGGTGTGGTGCGACATACGAATTTACGTACTCTATAAGCTTTGTACCCTATCGCTAAGGCAACCTCAGTCGTCGTGATTCAGGGACGCTAATTTGTACTTCTTCGCCATTGATGTTGAGCGTAAGGGCAAACGCCTGCAACAGATGATGCTGGGATCCAAGTACGGCAAAATCAGCCTGATTAAGCCCCTTCTCTATACGTTTAAGATAAAACCGTCCTTGATGACCGTAGATTTTATCACCAACCAATGGATAACCAAGATGACTCAATTGCGCCCGAATTTGATGTTTACGGCCGGTCAATAACTGACACTCAAGTAACGTCTTACCTGCTTGGCTATCTAGCACCCGAAATATCGTTTTACTTAACCGAGGCTTGAGATAACCATCGTGATCAGACAGCGCAGTCTCATCAATCACATAAACTTGACTACGGATAGCACTGCCGAGCCGCTCCGACAAACGACACTCCATCTGCTTTGACCGCCATAGAGGAACCCCTTCAACCCAAGCATGGTAGCGTTTCTTTTGAATCAACTCATTCAAACGGGGCTTCCAGCGTCGATCAGCACTTTCCTCTTTGGCCAACAGAATAACCCCCGCCGTTTCACTATCCAGCCGGTGTAATAAGCGAGCATCAGAGAAAGGTGTTTGTCGTCTCACTAGCGAGATCAGCGTATTATATAGATTACGTGTCGTGCGACTCACAGGCAGATGATGTGGTTTAAATACCGCCATCAGCTCTGTGTTTTGCCACAATAACTGCCAATCCGTGTTGACCGGTTCCTCTTGATGCCCTGGCAAGCAAACGGTCAACTGTTCGGTCTTTGCCAAACTATCATCTAAACTTAGCCTAAGCTGATCACCGCGGATAAAACCTTCAGCACAGAGCTTGGGCAGCCGAGCAATATCCGCAATCGCTAAACGAGATTGCAAAAACTCAGCCACCGATAAGTGATGACTACCGGTTACATTAAAGGAGAGTTCGAAGGGTTTTAACACCAGCGGTCGTCCTGATTAACACACACAAAAAAAAAGCCTCATAAGAGGCTCTGTCGTAATAAAAAAAGCTTACATATCGGGTAGAACCTGATGGGCAAAAAGTTCTTCAATCTCTGCTCGATTACTACAGGCTTGCACTTGCTTCACCACATCGGGCGTCAGATGCGGCGCAAAATGCTGAATAAAGTCGTACATATAACCTCGCAAAAAAGTCCCTTTGCGAAAGCCAATTTTAGTTGTGCTGTATTCAAACAGATGGCTCGCGTCCAAGCAGACCAGATCAGGATCTTTCTGCTCCTCGAAAGCCATTGTCGCAATAATCCCTACCCCAAGACCTAAGCGCACATAGGTTTTGATGACATCGGAATCCACCGCCGTAAACACGACCTTCGGTTCCAACCCCTCCTGACTAAAGGCGTCATCCAACTTAGACCGCCCAGTAAAGCCAAACACATAGGTGACTATCGGATACTGTGCAACGTCCTGTAGCGTCAGCTTCGACACCTGAGCCAAGGGATGATCTTTAGGGACAACGACCGAACGATTCCAGCGATAACAAGGCATCATAATCAAATCATTGAAATGTGACATCGCCTCAGTCGCGATGGCAAAATCAACCGTGCCGTTAGCGGCCATTTCAGCAATCTGCATCGGAGTGCCCTGATGCATATGCAAAGAGACATCGGGATAGCTTTGCATAAAACGATGAATCGTTACCGGTAAGGCATAACGCGCCTGAGTATGGGTGGTCGCCACCTCAAGACTACCCATTTTTTCATCACTGAACTCTTGTGCAACCTGCTTAATGCTTTCAACTTTACGCAGAATATCGCCCGCCACCTCGAGAATAGCCTCACCTGCCGGTGTCACGCGCGTCAAATGTTTACCGCTGCGAGCAAACACTTCGACTCCCAGCTCATCTTCCAACAACCGTATCTGCTTACTAATACCTGGTTGCGATGTATAAAGACTCTGCGCTGTTGCTGAAACATTCAAATCATGTCGGGCCACTTCCCATATGTAACGCAACTGCTGCAACTTCATTTATATCTCCAGGAACGATAAAACTTAATTCTAATAACTAATAATTATAACACTGATATTTGTTTCGCAAAGCACTGTTTAATCAGTAACAGCGATCAAATACCCGATTAAAAGAGTCGTCTATAAAAAGATACCCTGCGGACAGAATCAGTGCTCAAATCAAGATAGACGACTACGCAACTTACGAATCTCTTCCTCATAACTGCTAATCTTTTTATCTATCGTCGTTAGCCTAGCATTTGCACGCATCGCTTCTTCTGTTTTGTCTTTCACCTGGCCACGCAGCATATTTTCCCGACGAGAAGCATCGTTCAGCGCCAAAATATGCTTTTGGTTCGTGCGCTTAAGCTCGTCCTTGATCTCATCGACTTTACTCTCCAACCGCTTGCAGCGATTTTGCTCTGATAGCAGCGCCGCACTCAACTGGCTTTTCTCTCGATCCCGCTGACTTTCCTGACTTTTATAGCGTTTCAGTTCAGTTTCAAGCGTTTTAATTTGGGTATTAGTGGTATCCAGTTTGACATCTTTCTTCGCGAGCAACCCCTGAAGGTTGTGAATATCCTTCGTCAAAGTTGACTCTTTACGGCCACACTCATCTCTAAATTTTTCCAGCGCACTGCGATAATAGCGAGTATCTGCCTCAGCTTTAGCCACCTGATCCAGCCCATGCCGTTGCTCTTCAATGATACGTTGATCAAAGGTACGCTTAGCGTCATCCATCTTTTTCTGTAACAGATTGAGTTCCTGCTCCACATTAAGACGGCGCTGTTCCTCGGTCTTCTGTCCTGCTGTCGCCGATACCAAGTTGATTTTCAGTACCGCAATTTCAGCATCTAACGCCTGTATTTGATGCTTCTCTTGCTCTAATTGCTGTTTCAGGTCGCGAAAATGCTGATCCATCTCCGCTTGTTGGCTCTGAACTTTAAATAACTCTGTTTCAGAATGGCGTCGCGCATCTTCACTGGCCAGTTGTTGAAACTGCTTGTCAGTCGACATCGCCGACTGCGCTTCCTGTATAGCGTGCTGCCACAACGATTCAAAACTTTGCACTAAAGATTCAGGCAAGCCCGGCATCTTAACGCTGGTATCACCTAACATCCGCATACGATCCGGTAAAACACTCCACCACTGCTCCAGCAACACCGCTACTTGATCGGCATCTACAGCAAAGATGTTCGCCAGCTCAGTAACATTAGGCGCTTTACCACTTTTAAGCATGGCGTCGGCTTCTTTATTAAACTCTTCAGTATTGATCTGTTGACTCATTAATCACGCCTTTCCGGGCTGTTCACTGCCCGTCAATGTTTTTCAATTTTTTCAAACTTTTTTCCAACTCATCACCCAGCGGTGCATGGAAAATTTTACGCCCACCCGACGGCATCGGTACACGAAGCTCCGCGGCATGGAGAAATAAACGGCGAATACCGTAACTTTTCATCTCTCGGTTAACGGGATCCGTACCATACTTATCATCACCAATGATCGGATGACCCGCAAACTGACAATGCACCCGAATTTGGTGGGTACGACCGGTTATCGGCCGCGCTTCAACGAGAGTGACAAAGTTTCCAAATCGCTGCAGCACTTTAAACTCAGTCAACGAAGGCTTACCTAACGGATGCGCTTTTACGACGCGCTCACCTGACTTAAGTTCATTCTTTTGCAACGGAGCATCCACTTTGGTTTTACGCGCCGACCATTTACCTTCAACCAAAGCATGATAGATCTTAGTAATCTGCTTAGCCTGCAACGCAGCATGCAAAAAGCGTAATGCGCTGCGCTTCTTAGCCACCATAATGCAGCCAGAGGTATCACGGTCAAGTCGGTGAACCAATTCTAGAAATTTGGCATCTGGGCGCATTTGACGAATCGTTTCAATCAACCCAAGGCTGATACCACTCCCACCATGCACAGCCAATCCTGATGGTTTGTTGATGACAATCAGATCATTATCTTCAAACAGGATAGAACGCTCGACCAACTCTCGGAGGTTTTCACTCACCTCAGCCTGAGGCTTCTCTGCGCTCAGTCTAATCGGTGGTACACGCACCAAATCACCATCCTGTAAACGGTAATCAGGTTTGATTCTCTTTTTGTTAACCCGCACTTCGCCTTTACGTAAAATACGATAAATCAGTGTTTTAGGCGCACCTTTTAAACGTGTGCGAAGGAAGTTATCTATCCGTTGGCCAGCAAGCTCTGAATCAATTTCAAACCATTGAACGGCAGGGGCGGATCTTGTTGTTTCTTGTGACATATTAATGGGATATCGGACCTTTCGATTGATGCTATCTATTTAAGCTGCTATATTCTAACGCTGCTGCGGGCAGTTGGCTTTAGCTAATTTGAAATTCCCTGTTATTTTGCCATTTAGTACATAAAATCAAGCAAATAACCGGTATGAATCCCTCGTACAGCATCAATTTAAAAAGAATTACTACGTATTTCACCCGGTTGGCAATGCCCTGATATGGCAAAACCAGTTGGAGGTGTAGATGTCAGTTGCCCGGAACCTGCCAATATATAACTGGCAGCACCAGCCCGATCAGACTCGAGACAAACAGTCGATACGAGGCAACTGTTTCCTTCACCGTCGATAAGACCGGGTTACATAACGATGTAGCCCGGCATTAAGTTAAACACAAAAGTCGTTACGAAGACTTTGTTTTGCGTGCCTGTAATGTTAACGACAGGCACCTCTCTGTGTGGCTTGCGGCTGGATGAAGTGCGTTAGTGTTATAAGAGAACGCTAACAAACAATGAAAAGAATGCTAATTAATGCAACTCAACAAGAAGAGTTGCGCGTTGCGCTGGTAGACGGCCAACGCCTTTATGATCTGGACATCGAATCCAGCTCCCGCGAGCAGAAAAAAGCTAACATCTACAAGGGTAAAATTACCCGTGTCGAGCCCAGCCTAGAAGCTGCTTTTGTCGAATACGGCTCAGAACGCCACGGCTTCCTCCCCCTCAAAGAGATCTCCCGCGAATACTTTAAAAAAGGTTCCGATAAAGGCGGCCGACCTAATATCCGCGAGGTTATCGCCGAAGGCACCGAAGTTATTGTTCAGGTTGACAAGGAAGAGCGCGGCAACAAAGGCGCAGCACTGACAACCTTTATCAGCCTAGCCGGTCGTTATTTGGTATTGATGCCAAATAATCCCCGCGCAGGTGGCATCTCTCGCCGCATCGAAGGCGAAGATCGCAAACAACTGAAAGAAGCTCTTGATGGGGTCACTATCCCACCTAAAACAGGCGCTATCGTACGCACGGCAGGTATTGGCCGCACCTCGGAAGAACTGCAATGGGATCTCGATTATCTCATGACGCTGTGGGATGCAATCACCAGCGCCGCCGAAGAGCGCCGCTCCCCTTTCCTGATCTATCAAGAAAGCAACGTGGTTATCCGTGCTATTCGTGACTATCTGCGCCAAGATATCGGCGAAGTCTTGATCGATAAACCTGAGGTTTATCAGGAAGCGATCAACTTCGTTCAGCAGGTTATGCCTAGCTACCTGAACAAAATTAAGCTTTATGATGAGGCTATCCCGCTGTTTAATCGCTTTCAGATTGAGAGCCAGATTGAAACCGCCTTTCAACGCGAAGTTCACCTACCCTCCGGCGGCTCTATCGTTATAGATCCCACCGAAGCTCTGGTATCTATCGATATCAACTCCGCACGGGCAACCCGCGGTAGCGATATCGAAGAAACCGCCTTGCAGACCAACCTTGAAGCGGCGGATGAGATCTCTCGTCAAGTACGCCTACGGGATATTGGCGGGCTAATCGTTATCGACTTTATCGATATGACCCCGATCAAGAACCAGCGGGAAGTTGAGAATCGGATGCGCGATGCGCTCAAAGTCGATCGCGCCCGCGTTCAACTCGGTCGCATCTCCCGCTTCGGCTTAATGGAGATGTCCCGTCAGCGACTACGTCCATCACTGATCGAAAGCCGTGGTGCCGTCTGCCCTCGTTGTAATGGTCAGGGTACTGTCCGTGATACTGAATCACTCGCACTTTCCATCTTGCGCCTTATTGAAGAGGAATCTTCAAAAGACCGTACCGCTCAGATCCGTGCGATCCTGCCGGTGTCTGTCGCGACCTTCCTGCTTAATGAAAAACGCAGCGAAGTACATGAAGTTGAAGTCCGTCACCACGTTCGCGTGGTGATTGTTCCCAACCCAAACATGGAGACACCTCACTACGAAGTGGTGCGTCTGCGTGATGATCACACCGTTATCAATACGAATGACGCTAGCTATACCCTTCAGCCAGAAACTGAAGAGGAACTGATAGTTGAAACGACACCTCAAGCGCCGCCTGTTAGAGAACGTGCAGCTGTCAGCACGGTTGCACCAGCAACCCCTGCGCCAGCATCTGCTCCGGCTCAGGCCCCTCAAGCAGCACCTGCGCCGACGACTCAACCCGCTGCAACCGTTTCGCTGACCAGTCGCATCTTCAGCGCCTTAGGTAGCCTATTTGGTAGCTCAGACGACTCTCAAGAAAAAGCGCGTATCGAGCAAGAACAAGCTAAACTCGAGCAAGAACGGGAAGAGCGCAACAAGAAACAACGCGGCCGTAAACGCACCAATAATCGTCGTGACCGAGATCGTGATCGCAACCGCAATCAACGTCGTGACAGCGATAAAATTATCGACAATCTGTCTGACACATCAGAACCTGTTGTGCAGAAAGAGCGCGATAACACCGCTGAAGATTCTGGCCGCGGCCGTTCACGCAACCGTCGCCGCAACGAACGCGATAAGTCTGCACCCAAAGAGCAGAACGAAGAGCAGAACAATGCTCAGCAAGCTCGCCCTGAGAAAAGCAGCGAGCAAAACAAACCTGCCGAGAAAAACGAAGATGGTCGCCCCCGCGGTGAACGTCGTCGTGGACGTCGCCGTCGCGGTGAACGCAGCGGTAAACGTACGGCCGATAGCAATAATACTGAAAACACTGAATTGCTGGCCCCGGCTGAAGCAAAAGTTGACGCAGTAGATACCGCCGTTCAACTTCCAAGTGACAGCGAGACCGCTCCAGCTGAAAATTCAGCACCTAAAAAAGCTGAAAAAACGGCTGAAGAAGCCCCTCGTAAACGTCGCCAACGTCGCCGTGGTCCGAAAACAGATAATACCGCAGCCAAACCTGCTGCAGCAGAATCTGAAGCAGCACCAACGGAAGAAGTTTTCGCAAACGAAGCCGTTCAAAGCAAGCCTGCTGCAACACCCGTTGCTAAAAAAGAGGTCGACGCAGCACCGCAAGCATCAATGGCTGAAGCAACAGTTGAAACATCAATCCCTGATGCCCCAGCCGCTTCTGTAGCGCCTGCGGTTGAGATAGAGGTTTCTAGCCCAGCGGCAGAGCAAACAAACGCTCAGGCTAACAAGGCAAAAACGGCTGAGAAAGCAAGTAGCGATACGGCTAAAGATACTGTTAATGAAACAGCCAATGAAACAAAGAGTCCTGATCAGCCAACTAAAGTGGCGATCTCTGACACTCTCGAGCTCGAAACTGAATTAACCCCCGAGCCTGACACTACACCTGAAACGGCGCCCAAAGCTGAGGCAATAGAAACACCTGCTCCTGTTGTAGCAGCCGCTGAACCCGTCAAGGCTGAGCCGATCGAAGCAGTGACCGAAGTGCCGACTGAAGTGCCGACTGAAGCGCCAGAAGAAACGAATACCGTTGAAATCGAGATCGAAATCGAACAACCGGTTGCCGAAGAACCTGCCCGCCCGACCGGTCGCCGCGTCCGTAAGCGCCCAGATTTAACCGCGCCAACCGTTGCGCCTGAGGAAGTGATGACTGCCCGCCCAAAACGGGAAACACCACCACCTGCAGCCACGGAAGAAACAGCGCCTCGCAAACGTCGTCAGCGTCGTGCACCCAACGATCCTCGACTACAAAACAATGAAACCGTGACACCAACGGCTTCAGAAGACGAGACTCAGGGAAACAACGCCAACTGATAGGCGCTAAGGCTCTATAAGCTCGAACGTATTAAAGCACCCAACACGGGTGCTTTTTTTTGCCTATCACGTTGCTTTGCATAAATCTTAGCACCTGGCCAATCACAATATTACGCATCGTGTATTTAATATAAGATCAAACACCTAGCGTGACTTAATAACCGCTCACAATCAGAAATAGCGCATAGATTTAACGTTCAGCACCCTTGCACAAACACCCCTTCCGGCTAAAAACATAACAGCAGGACATAAAAAAACCGCGAATCATTTCGCGGTTTTATATCATGCCATACTAAATAATTAAGTCATCAAGGATAACAACGAGGTTCAATCTCTAGCATGACACCAAACTGTTGATACACATCCGCCTGTATTGCACCCGCAATCTCAAGAATATCAACGCCACTCGCAGCGCCATAATTAACCAACACCAACGCTTGCTTAGCATAGACTCCTGCATCCCCTTGCCGATGGCCTTTCCAGCCCTGCTGATCGATTAACCAACCAGCAGCCAACTTACAATAACCAGACTTATCCGCAAAAAGCACTAAATTGGGGTACTCATGCTTCAGCTTCTCAGCTTGATCTACCGGTATAACAGGGTTTTTAAAAAAGCTCCCAGCGTTGCCGATCTGAGCGGGCTGGGGCAGCTTAGTATTGCGAATATCGCTAATGAGGTCACTTAGTTGCAATGGCTCAGGGAAATCAATGTTGCGCTGCCTAAGCTGCTCATCAATGCCGCCATAATGCAGCACAGGCTTAAACTCTCGACTCAGGGTAAAGGTAACCGCGGTAATCAAGTAACGTCCAGGAAAACGACTCTTAAAGAGACTATCGCGATAACCAAACTGACACTCATCTGCGGTAAAAACAACCGACTCCCCCGTTTCAAGATCAAAGGCATCGAGAAAACTCAATCGATCTTTGATTTCGACACCATAGGCGCCGATATTTTGAATCGGTGCCGCGCCCACAGTACCCGGTATTAATGAGAGATTCTCAAGGCCATAGGCCCCCTGCTGCAAGGTCCAACGAACAAAAGGATGCCATTCCTCCCCTGCTCCCGCAGTGACGCTAACACTACCGTCAGGGTTATCCTGCATCTGCAATCCCTGAATCTGGTTAACCACCACCAGTTGATCTAGGTCAGCCGTGAGCACCAAATTGCTGCCGCCACCGATAAATAATACCGACACTCTGTTTTGCTGGCTAAAATCACGAATAGCCGGAAGCTGTCCGGCATTATCCAGCACCGCAAAATAGCGGGCAGACACATCGAAGCCAAAGCTGTTATAAGGTTTTAGAGAGATATTTTCTTGAAACTCAATGGTCATTTATTCAGCTCTGCGGCGATATGATCTAACAGCGCCTCAGAAGCAGACTCAACAAGATCAAGCACATGATCAAAACCAGCAGGACCGCCATAATAAGGATCAGGCACTTCTCGTTCAGATAAGCTAGCAAGCTCAAGAAACAGGCCCAGATGCCCTTGAAAATCAGCCGGACAGATCGCCTTAAGCTCACTTAAATTCTCTTTATCCATCGCCATGATGAAATCATAATGATGAAAATCAGCCGGCACTGCTTGCCTAGCACGGAGGTCACTCAGATCAATACCCCGCTTCAATGCCGCAGCCGCTGCACGATGATCCGGAGGGTTCCCAACATGATAAGCAGCCGTTCCTGCTGAATCGATTTCAATCAAGTGCGCCATACCGCGACGCTCTACCATTGATCGAAAGACACCATGCGCAGTCGGGGAGCGACAAATATTACCCAAACAAATAAAAAGAACGCGTTTCATGCTCTCACCTCCGGTTAATCAAAGCCTAAAAAAGATGACGTATCCGCTCAAGATCTTCAGGGGTATCCACCCCTGCTGGGGGCAGCTCGTCAGCCACATCAACATGAATGATGGCACCGTTCCACATCGCCCGTAATTGCTCGAGACACTCCGTCTCCTCAAGCGGCGCGGCTGGCCACAGGACAAAATCATTCAACAATTTAACACGATAAGCATAAATACCAATATGGCGCTGAAAATCAACACCAACAGGCATGACACACCGACCGGACTCACTATTAAATGCATCTCTAGGCCAAGGAATAGGGGCTCGACTAAAATACATTGCCCGACCGTTTTGGTCCGCCACCACCTTGACTACATTTGGATTGAGCAAAGCATCAATATCGTTAATCGGCTCACATAGGGTTGCGATACTCGCGTCAGATACTGCACTGAGGTTATGCGCCACCTGATTGATAATCCGAGGCGGAATCAGCGGCTCATCACCCTGTACATTGACCACAATATCATCGGCATAGAACCCCAAAGAGTGGACCACTTCCTGTAATCGGTCAGTGCCTGACAGATGCTCCGCCGAGGTCATACAAACCTCAGCACCAAAACCTTGAGCTACATCTGCGATACGCTGATCATCGGTGGCAATAATAACCCGCTGAGCTTCACTCTGAATGGCCCGCTCATAAACATGCTGAATCATCGGCTTACCTGCAATATCGGCCAAAGGCTTACCAGGGAAGCGGGAAGATCCAAAGCGCGCAGGAATAACAACAGAAAAGGCCATATCCGCTATTTCTCCAGACGTTCATCGGTACTCAATGTGCGTGCTTCTGTTTCCAGCATCACCGGAATATCATCACGAATAGGATATGCCAGCCCGGAGCTTCGGCAGATCAATTCGTTTGTCTCTTTATTCCATTCAACCGGTGCTTTAGATACCGGACAAACCAGGATATCGAGTAATTTCTTATCCATCGTTAGTGCCTCTGTGTAAAATGCTTTAGTAAGCGCTATTCTGTTCCATATCGGCAGATAACGCAGTATTTAGTATAGCCTCGAGTGAGACAGAAAACCTCTTATCCATTGCCGCATCAACCTGAAGATACCAGGCATTATCAAGCCCTAGATGATCACACTTAACGGCATCTTTCTCAGTCATGATCAACGGTAACGATGGCGTAAAGGTTAAATCAGAGAGGTTATATTGATGATGATCCGCAAAAGGATGAAGCTGGGGGTCAAATCCCAGGCGCTCCAAGGTCTGCGCAAAACGAACTGGATTACCAATGGCCGCTACGGCATTTACCTGACGGGAACCGCGCCAACCACTTGGGTCGCTTGATTGCTGGGTACTTAAGGAGACTAACTGACCTGGCTGCAAGGTCATCTGAAATGCCTTGCTAGCATACGCAGGTTTGAGTAATGCTGGCGATGACTCACCATTAACAACGATAAGATCAACCTCATTAAGGCGCTCTATCGGCTCTCTTAAAGGCCCTTCAGGCAAACAGCGCCCATTTCCGAAGCCCCTTGCGCCATCAATTACAGCAATTTCAATCGTGCGATTAAGTGCATAATGCTGCAAGCCATCATCACTGATAATTAGGTCGCAAGACGCCATCGATAACAAATGTTTTGCAGCGGCCACGCGGTCAGCAGAGATGACGAGCGGAACCCCCGTGCGGCGCACAATCATTAACGGCTCATCACCCGCTTCGGACGCTTTAGCTGTCTCCGTCACCAAATAAGGCAGTGTTGGCGGTGAAGCGCCATAACCACGACTAATGACGCCCGGCGTATAGCCTTGCTTTCGCAAGTATTCGACTAGCCAGATAACTAATGGCGATTTGCCAGTACCACCAACGGAGATATTACCGACCACAATCACCGGTACTGGAGCCGTCCAACACTCTTTCACACCGTCACGATATTGCTGTCGACGGCGATATGCCAAGCGGCGGAATACTTGCTCCAGTGGTCGCAGCAGTTTTGGCCAACGGCTACCGTTATACCAGGCCCGTTCCAGCCCTATCATTACTTCTCAGCCGGCTGCTGAGTCGTGATACTAAGCCCAGCAAAACCGAGTTTTCCAGCTACATCCATCACAGTAACAACCGCCTGATGTGCTGCTTTGCCATCAGCAGAGATAATAAAGGGTAGTTTGCGGTCATCACCGACCTGATCAATAATGGCACGACGCAGTGTTTCTGGCTGACTATTTAGCAAGTTCTGCCCGTTAACTGTATAGCCACCATCAACACTAATCAGCACTTCCAACGTGTCGGCCTTAGCTTCAACCGCTGCACCATCTGCCTCAGGCAAGCTGATCTGTAGATGAGTTTCCTTGGTAAAGGTCGTTGACACCATAAAAAATATCAGCAACAGGAAAACCACATCAATCAAAGGCGTTAGATTGACGGTAACCTCTTCTTTTTGCTTTCGTCTGAATTTCAATCGGCTCATCGGTTACTCGAAATCTACTTCACGGTCGCCATGAACAACTTCAACCAGTTTCTGACACTCTTGTTCCATCTCAATTAGCAGTGTCTCGATGCGACGCTGAAAATAGCGGTGAAAGACTAGCGCAGGAATTGCGATCGACAAGCCTGCTGCTGTCGTAATCAGCGCTTCAGAGATACCACCGGCCAACACATTAGCGTTACCCGTGCCCTGTAACATGATTTCAGCAAAGACTTTAATCATACCGATAACGGTACCGAGCAACCCCAATAATGGTGATATAGCAGCAATCGTGCCTAATGAATTAAGAAACCGCTCCATCTGATGCATCACATGCTGGGCGGCTTCCTGAATACTTTCTTTCATGATCTCACGACCATGGGTCGAGTTATTTAAACCCGCCACCATAATCTGACCCAAAAAGCTCTCACTGCGAATCTGTTGCAGACGCTCAGGTGTCATTTCACCATTACGCACCATCGCCCATACCTCTGATAAGAGGTGTGCGGGAGCCACTCGTTTTTTCTGTAATACCCAAAAACGCTCTAGACAGATAGCCAGAGACAAAATAGAACAGGCGATAATTGGCAGCATTAGCCAACCACCGGATTGTATCAATTCAAACACCAGAATTCCTCCTTCGGACCGGCCCATACTCTAGCATAGAGTCCGACGCCAGTGTAGTGATTAACCTGCTGTCCAATAACGCTTTTTCTGATCTCTATAGGTTTTAGTTAAACAACCGTTGGCCGTGCTCTGCAGCATTAGCGCGCCTTGCTCGGCGGTATTCAACCAGCGCAGTTGTAATTCACTCAACCGATCGATAACCGCCTTGGCTGGATGACCATAGGGATTATCAAATCCCGCACTAAACAACACCCAATCGGGATTCAACGCCCGCAACCATGACAGCGAACTTGAATAACGACTGCCATGGTGCGCCGCGACTAACCAGTCAGCCGTTAAATCAGGATATTTTGTCAATATCTGTTGCTCAATACTGCTCTCAATATCACCCGGAATAACGAGCGAACAATGATCTGATTGCACCAGTAGCACACAAGAACGATTATTCTCATTAACAGCCGCTAACCGAGAAGGCTGAAGATAACGAAAATGAATACCATCCCACTCCCAAGCATCACCCGATACACAGGGCTGTGCCGATAGTTTTCGATACAACGTCGGACTGCCGGAAAACACCTGTTTAATCTTCAACTGAGCATTCAGCTCAGAATACCCGCCCGCATGATCATTATCTTTATGGCTTAACACGAGCCGATCAATCTGTTCGATATGGCGACTTTCTAATAATGGTATCAGTGTAAATCGGGCAATACTGCGCCCTTTAAAAGCGGCTCCGGTGTCAAAGACTAAGGTTTTGTTTTCCGTTTCAATCACCACCGCTAAGCCCTGCCCGACATCAACAACGGTGGCTCGAAAGTCACCCGAATCGACGCTATCTTTAGCTGGAAATACTAGCGCCAGTAAAAGTAATGAACCGAAAAAACCGACACCGGTCCAGCGTGGCAAAATCAACAAAACCGCTGCCAACAAACCGAGCACAACCGTTAAAACGGTCGGGTGCGCCGTCAATATCCCCGCCTCGTCAGCAGGCGAACAAAACTGCAATATCTGCCAGAAATAATCCGCCAAGCCATTCAGCAGCGCTACACCGGTACTCGGCTCGATCAAACAGAGCAATAACCCCAACAGAACCCCAGGCAATACAACAAAGGTCAATAAGGGAATAGCCAATAGATTAACTAATGGAGCGATCAAGGCAACCTGCCCTAGCCACAGTAACAACAGCGGCATCAACCCCAAAAAGACAGCCCACTGAGTTGACAGTATTGTGATTAGCCGCCCTCTATCAGTCTCAGCTTTCACGATCAGAAGTAACGCCGCAACGGCGGCAAAAGATAACCAAAACCCAGGCTGATAAAAACTCAACGGCTGTAGCAATAAAACGGAGACCAGCGCTAACTGATAACGTTGCCACACACCGATACTACGATTAAAAAGTAGCGGCAATAACATAGCCAAGGACATGATTAAAGCACGTTGAGTCGGGATGCTAAAACCAGCCAACAGAGCATAGCCTGTGGCCAGCATTAACGCGGGGATAATTCGACACGCCCGTAAATCAGCCACACCAACAACAAACCGCCTTAGTCCTCGCTGAAGCAACCAACCGATGCCATAGCCAAAAAGACAAGCGATACCAATATGCAGACCACTAATAACAATCAGGTGTACCGTTCCTGTCTGCCTTAAAACCTGCCACTGAGAATCTTGCAGCCCCTGCTTATCGCCCAGCACCAACGCCCGAATCGTAGCTTCCGCTGTCTCGTCTAACGACAGCCCGGCTAACCATCGCAACAGCTGATAACGGAAATACGCTATCCGACTTCGGCCAGTCTCGCCAGATTCAGCCAGCAGCTGAGCACTTCGCACATAACCTCTAGCATTGATCTGATCCGCAAATAGACGGGTTTCATAATCAAGACTACCGGGATTCATCAAACCTCTAGACGGTTTAATACGTACGACAAACTGCCATTTTTGACCCGGCACAACCGTCTCATCGGTTTGATACCAGCTCAGCAATAGATGCTGCAAATCAGCATCAGCCACGGCAGGAGAAACTTGATCAACGTCAAATCGAAATCGACGCATGCCTGGAAAAGATTCTGGCAAGTCACTCACGACCCCAACAACCGTTAAGGTTTGGGGCGGCATCGACAACGGCATTCGCTGACTAAGATTCAGATACCCCCAGCCAGATGCATACAGTATACCGAGCACTAACCCCGCTAACTGCGATCGTAAACCTGCAGTACCTATATGTCTCAAGCCTAACCACCGCCTAAAGAGAGGCAGGCTCTCAACCAACAAAAACATCAGCAGTACAGCAAGAATCCAAGGTGGAAGTAGCTGCGGAAGCCAAGCAACCAACAGCATCCCAAACACTATACCAATCATCCTTGATTACCGGTTGGCTTAATCGATTGAAGGAGGCATAATTAGCACCCCACATCAGCTAACTATAAGTTCCTCCCTGATGCCGCGCAAACTTATTAAAAAATTTATGCCAGATGAGCGAAAGCTCAAAGCCAACCGCTACCTAAGCTGGTTGGGAAGTCATATACATGATCCAAACCTCTGGCATCTGACCCGAAAATCAGTCAGCCGGGCGTTTTTCGTGGGACTATTCTGTGCGTTCATACCCCTACCCTCGCAGATGTTAATTGCTGCGGTGGCCTCTCTGTTCATGCGTAGCAACCTGCCGATATCCGTCAGTCTCGTATGGCTGACAAACCCGCTAACGATCCCACCGATGTTCTATTTCGCCTACTGGGTCGGCACATTAATTATTGGCGTTGACGTGGTTGCCATCGATTTCGAACTAAGCTTTCATTGGCTTAAAGCGGAGCTAGATCATATCTGGTTACCACTCATAGTCGGCTCATTGGTTTGCAGCATTGTCAGCGGCACCCTCGGCTATCTGTTGATGCAGCGTTTTTGGGTATGGCATGTCAATAAAAGTTGGCGTAATCGTAAAGGCCGGAAATTTTCACTGCTGAAATCGAAAGCAGTAAAATCCTCGCCAAGCGATACTGATGACATTGAAGCGAATCAAACAGAGCCGCCTAAGCCGCCAAACCCTACCTCAGACGAACATAATGCAGACAGCAAAAAGCCGGAATAATATTCCGGCTTTTTAATATCAACAACGAAACCTACAAACTTTATTAAAGCGTTATCGGCTGTAATAACCCATCTTTCAACTCGACGACACGCCCCTGCTTTTTCGCCAACTCAAGGTCATGGGTCACCACGACGAAGGAGATGCCAAACTCACTGTTAAGCCGATTCATCAAGGACTGCACGTCCTGTCCCGTATGACGATCAAGGTTACCGGTCGGCTCATCCATCAACACACAGGCAGGATTAGTGACCAATGCCCGAGCAATCGCCACCCGCTGACGCTCACCACCACTGAGCATCGATGGCTTATGCTCAAGACGATGAGATAATCCCACCGAGTCTAATATCGCTGCAGACTGCTCCCGCACGGCACTAATGGCCTCGCCACGAATCAACAACGGCATAGCAACGTTTTCCAGTGCCGAAAACTCAGGTAGCAGGTGATGAAACTGATAAACAAAACCGAGGGAACGGTTACGCAGCTTTGCGCGAGCCTGTTCGTTAATCTCAAACAATGACCGATCATCAACGCGTACGTCACCTGAACTAGGTAGATCCAGACCACCGAGCATATTCAACAAGGTACTTTTGCCGGAGCCTGAACTGCCCACAATAGCGAGCGTTTCACCACGCTTGACCTGAAGTTGAACCCCCTGCAAAACCTCAACGGTAATGTCGCCCTCACCATAGTGCTTTTTCAGATCGATACACTGCAACACCAGATCATTCATAACGCAATGCCTCTGCTGGTTGCGTACGGGAAGCCCGCCAAGCGGGATAAATGGTAGCCAAAAAGCTAATACTCAAAGCCACACAGATAATCACCATGACATCGTCTAACTGCAATTGAGATGGCAGATAACTGATAAAGTAGACATCCGCACTGAGAAACTGAATACCAAAGGTTTGCTCAATCCACGCAATCAGATCAGTCACCGTCAACGCCAGAACAATCCCTAAGATAGAACCGAGCAGCGTCCCCATCACACCGATCACCGTTCCCTGCACCATAAAGATCCGCATGATACAGCCCGGTGTCGCGCCTAAGGTGCGCAGAATGGCGATATCGCCTTTTTTATCCGTGACAACCATTACCAAGGTTGAAACGATATTAAAGGCGGCAACAAAGACGATCAGAAACAGCAATAAGCCGATCATTTTCTTTTCTAGCTGGATCGCTTGAAACAGGTTCCCATGGGTACGTGTCCAATCACTGGCGCGGTAAAACCCGCCTAAATCAGCAACAATCTGTTTAATGTGAGACGGTGCGTCAAACAGATCATTAAACTGCAAACGGATACCATCGACGCCACTATCCATCCGTTTAATTCGGGCGGCATCGGCAATATGAATATAAGCTAAGTTAGCATCTAACTCCGCGCCAACTTCAAATAAGCCAACCACCGTAAAACGCTTCAATCGAGGTATTACCCCCGCCACACTGATCGATGCCTCAGGTAACACCAAGGTAATTTTGTCGCCAATATTAACCCCCATAGAGCGAGCTAACAGAGAGCCTAGCAAAATACCATAAGACTTAGGCTGCAGCGCACTGAGGCTGCCAGACTTAATATGATCCCCCAGTATGGATACTTTAGTTTCCAACTCAGGATCAATACCATTGATCAGCACACCCCGCACGACACCACGATTGGTCAGCATACCCTGTGCTTGAATATAGGGTGCGGTGCCGATGATACCCGCCTGCTGATTCACTTTTTCAGCGACAGCCTGCCAATCGTCAAGGGGCTTACCGTAATCAGAAATCGTACCGTGGGGCACCATACCTAAAATCCGATCTTTCAGTTCACGGTCGAAACCGTTCATAACCGAAAGTACGACAATCAGTGCGGCGACTCCCAGCATCAGCCCCAGCATTGAGACTAGCGAGATAAACGAGATGAAGTTATTGTTCCGTTTAGCGGCGGTATAACGCAAGCCAACGTACAGAGAGAATGGTCTAAACATGGCTGAGGATTAAATCACAGACGGATAAATTTCTCTAACAAAATCATAATAATATTCGTTATACTCAATGAAAGAGCTAAAATCTCGAGGGTAGTAATTTTGAATCAGGAACGACGTCAATATTTCCGCATCAATGGAAAGGTAGCGGTAGACTATAAAGTCATCACTAAAGATGAAATGCAGCACGGTCGTCTTCCGAGCCAATTTCAAGTATCACCGTTCTTCTTACTCCTCAATCAACTTCAGGATTATAATCGCGATAGCAGTTACCACCTGCGCAAAATTGCTCAGAAAGAGCCAATGATCGCCACCTACCTCGAACTAATGAATGATAAAATTGATGCCATTGCGCATGCCATTGCCAAGAGTGATGTCGATTTTGAACACCTTTCCGCACAAGAGATCAATCTCAGCGAAGGTGGTATGTCATTTAACAGCCCCGAGCCCGTAGAACTTAAGAGCTACCTCGCTCTTAAAGTTGTCTTTGAAGAGACCCATAGCGGCTTACTACTCTATGGACAGACACTCTATTGCAGCAAACAAAATAAAGATGGCCAATACAAAGTCGGTATAGAATTTACAGAGATGCCGGAAAGTAGCCGCATGATTGTCGCCCGCTACATTCTTAACTGCCAGACCCGTGACCGCCAGAAGATTGATGAGCAATACTAGCGCCGTTGAATTAATTGACAGCCTGAATCAACTCAATCAGGCACTCGTTAACTTTTCGCAGCAGCTACAACAGAGCACCTTGCCTTTTTGGCTGCCGGGGCCCGCTCAAAACTTACAACAGGCAGCGGCTCTTTACACTGATATCTGGTACCAGGATGGCCAAGATGGGCGGACGACGCTAAGCCAACATGGGATTATTGGGGCCGATGCTCAGCTCATCAGTGCAACCCTCCAACTCAACCAAGCGAAAGCCAACTTTCAAACACTCGCGCTTCGCTATCGTCTAAGCCAATCAACAGAGACTCTTCAAGAACTCCATCAGCGCAGCGAAAAGATAGCTGAAATACTACAACGACATGGCGCCGCGAGAATTCATCTCAAACAGTGTTATCGGCAAATTCCACTACTGCAGCAATGTCCATCTAAGATAGGCTTCAGCTGGTATACCAGTGGTCGAAGCATTCGCAAACTAACACCCGCTGAAGCAGAAGAAAAGCTTCTTAAAATGGATACCAGCCAACCACATATACAGCAACAGCTCCAAGCGGTTGGCAACTTACGTCCTGGCGATATGCTGGCACAGATTCAACCTCAGGTGCCTGTCATGCGGGCTAATATGACGTGGAAAGAAAAAGACTGCGTGATGCGTAAAGCGCAAAATACATCACTACCGATGATTATCGCACTGGACAGTGAAAATCCCCGACTACCTGCGTATAATGAGCCTCCGCTGACACCACCTGAGGCGCGCAGCAGACTGGAGCGCAGTGATCTTAAAATAGATCCACACCCTTTTTTGCCTAGCCTCAGAGCCCACCGCTATCTGGGATAACCCATTGTATGTCTGACCATTCTAATCAAAGCAATCAAGTTAACTCGCACAACAAAACACTCCACCATATTGCCACCGGTATTGGGTTACTTTTTTTACTCGGATATTACCTGCTGATGGATAAAACCGGCTTCTATGATTGGGTGACCGCGCTACTTCCACAGGAGTACGCCGGTTCAGGCTTAATGCTCGGCATTATAATCGCCATGACACCCGGCTTTTTTATTTGGAAGCATTACAACCGCTGGATAGAAAAGAAACTCGGTGTAACCGGCAAATATTACGAAGATGGTTTTTACAAAGCACCAGAAAACAAAAAAAATACCGATAAAACGAACACCCCTGATTAGACTCAACGGGTCCATCAAGGCTAAAAACCAAAAAACCGCCCAACGAGGCGGTTTTTTAATAGGCAAAACTATTCAGAGATTAGAAATACGATTCAAACCCGCAATAGCGGCTACCCGATAGGCTTCTGCCATCGTCGGATAGTTAAAGGTTGTATTGACGAAATAATTGATCGTATTCGCCTCACCCTTCTGGTTCATAATCGCCTGACCGATATGTACAATCTCAGATGCTTGGTCGCCGAAACAGTGAATCCCTAAAATCGCCAAGGTATCTCGATTAAAGAGAATTTTCAGCATCCCAACGGGCTCGCCGGAAATTTGCGCCCGCGCCGTGTCTTTGAAAAATGCTTGGCCAACTTCATAAGGCACACACTCTTCAGTTAACTGCTCTTCCGTCTTACCAATTGAGCTGATCTCAGGAATAGTATAAATCCCTGTAGGAACATCATTGATATAGCGAAAATCATCAGCCTTTAACATATCAGACGATGCTGCCCGCCCTTGGTCAAGAGCCGCTGATGCCAATGCCGGCCAACCGATCACATCACCGCAAGCATAAATGCCGTCAGCTTTAGTTCGGTAATGCTCATCCACTTCGATCTGCCCACGACCGTTTGCCTCAAGCCCAATTTTATCGAGCTTCAGCATATCGGTATTACCGCTACGGCCGTTACACCAGAGAAAGGCATCCGCACGGATCATTTTACCGGACTTCAGCGTTAACGTTACTCCACGCTCATCCGCTACAACTTTTTCGTAAACTTCATTGTGACGAATTTTCACCGCATTATTACGCAGGTGATAACTGAGTGAGTCAGATATTTCGGCGTCCAAGAAAGACAGCAAACGATCCATAGAATCAATCAGATCGACCTTAACACCTAAACCACTAAAGATAGAGGCATATTCAGATCCGATAACGCCAGCACCATAGATAATCAGCGTCCTGGGCGTATGGCTCAACGTCAGGATAGTATCACTGTTGTAAATACGGGGATGAGTGAAGTCGATATTATCCGGCTTATAGGGACGGGAACCCGTGGCAATAATGATATTCTTAGCACGCAGGGTTTCATCACCTTTCACAGTACCGGTAACCAATACTGTCGTCTTATCAACAAATTCAGCCTGCCCAAAGAATAGATCGATACGGTTACGAGCATAAAAGTTAGTACGCATCATCACCTGATTCGAGATCACTTTTTCAGCACGCTTAAGCACTTTAGGAAACGAAAACCAGCGTGGCTCGCCGATATCCCGGAACATAGGGTTAGTGTTGAATTCTATGATTTGCTTAACGGAGTGACGCAGCGCCTTGGATGGGATAGTCCCTTTATGAGTGCAGTTGCCTCCGACAGAGTTCTGCGTCTCGATAACGGCCACACGGCGTCCTTTTTTGGCAGCATTCATTGCTGCGCCTTCGCCGGCCGGACCCGATCCAATTACAATGACATCATAGTCATATACAGCCATCACTTTCCCCTGTTATCTGATAAATTTCTATATTGTTTTAAGATGGAAGACGAAAACATTAACATCTATATCGACACATTAAAGTCAGAGTACCGATACATAAACAGGATACCTGCCAAACGCGCTTAATGGCTCATGGGTCGATTAACGTCCAGATTTAGCGTCATACGCCAGCGCTGCAAGCTCTTCCTTACGGCCTTGCTTATCCTGCTCTTCTTCGCACTTACTGGGATTGCCACCACAGATGGCGCACTCTTCATCGATACCCACCGCAGCAAGACCACCGCAGGAACCCGCTATCGGCTTACGCCCCATCATCACGCCAACGGACATGCCCGCTACCACTAGTAACAACACTACAAAAGTTAAAATCATCGTACTCATAATATTTCCTCACTCCACCAAGTAATTAGCAAAACCTGGTGTCATTATTTCTACAAAGCCCTCATCGGACTTTATAATCATTAACGCTTCAACGCCCTGCTCTTCAGCATAGGCTTCTGCCTTATCAGGCCCCAGCACCATCATCGCAGTTGCGAGTGCATCAGCAGTGGCACAATCTTTAGCCAATACCGTTACAGACGCTAACTTATGGTCTATTGGTTTGCCCGTTACTGGGTTAATCGTATGGGAAAAACGAATACCGTCTTCCTCAAAATAATTGCGGTAATCGCCCGATGTGGCGATACCAATATTGTTAACTTTGATTATACGCTGAACTTGACGCTCTCCGGAAACCGGCGCTTCGATCGCAATCTTCCAATGACTGCCGTCAGGCTTAGTTCCTCGGGCACGTAGTTCACCACCGATCTCAACTAAGTAGGCGGTAATTCCTGCCGTTTCGAGTAGTTCAGCAACTTTGTCGACTCCATAGCCTTTAGCGATAGCCGATAGATCGATATAAACATTACGCTCTCGAGTCAACTTCTGTCCAGACAGATTAATATAGTGATAACCAACCCGCTGACGTAATGCTTGAATATCAGCATCAGCGGGCGCCCGAATGATCCGCCCATCTGGGCCAAAGCCCCACAGATTAACCAATGGCCCTACAGTGACATCAAATGCGCCGCCAGAGGAGTGGCTAATCTCTAAAGCTTGCTTTAAAACCTGCGTCAAACCTTTGGATAACATAACAGACTCACCGGCCGGCATCTGATTGATGCGACTTAGCTCTGAATCATCCTGATAGGTAGACATACTGTGATTGATATCGACCAATAACTGATCGATTTGTGCGGGTAATGTGGCATCGACTGAGGCGTCAGAAGAGACCCACTTTACCGAGAAGGATGTACCCATTGTCGGCCCCTGATGGGCAACAATTTCGGGTTCATTGCTACACCCAGATAGAGCAAGCAACATAAACAAAGCGGCCAGCAGCAAAGCTGCCGGCCGTTTAATACTACGCCTGGTGATATCAGACATCTTTTAATCAGCCACCAAAATCATCAAGGAAGATGTTTTCACGCTCAACACCCAGATCAACCAACATCTGGATAACCGCCGCGTTCATCATCGGTGGTCCACACATGTAGTACTCACAATCTTCAGGCGCTTCGTGATCCTTCAGATAGTTATCATACAACACATTGTGAATGAAGCCTGTTTTACCTTCCCAGTTATCTTCAGGTTGTGGATCAGACAATGCTAGATGCCAGCTGAAGTTATCGTTTTCTTCTTGAAGCTTATCGTATTCTTCATTGTAGAAGCACTCACGCAGAGAGCGAGCACCATACCAGAAAGAGATCTTACGCTTAGAGTGCAAACGTTTCAGCTGATCAAAGATATGAGACCGCATCGGCGCCATACCTGCACCACCACCGATAAAGACCATTTCATTATCGGTATCTTTAGCGAAGAACTCACCAAAGGGTCCGTAAACAGTGATCTTATCGCCTGGCTTCAGGCTAAACACATAGGAAGACATTTTTCCGGGAGGAACATCAGTACCCGGTGGTGGTGAAGCAATACGAATATTAAACTTCACAACACCGCGCTCTTCAGGATAGTTAGCCATGGAGTATGCGCGAATAGTGGTCTCATCCACTTTCGAGACAAACCGCCACTGATCAAACTTATCCCAATCGCCGCGGTATTCCTCATCAATATCGAAATCCTTGTAATGGACTTCATGTGGAGGACACTCCAACTGCACATAACCACCGGCGCGGAAGTCAACGTTTTCACCTTCAGGCAAACGCAGTGTCAGCTCTTTGATGAAAGTGGCCACGTTCGGGTTAGATTCAACCGTACATTCCCACTTCTTGACCCCAAAGATCTCTTCTTCAAGTTCAATTTTCATGTCTTGCTTAACAGCGACCTGACACGATAAACGCCAGCCCTCTTTCGCTTCACGCATCGTAAAGTGAGACTCTTCAGTTGGCAGCATAGAGCCACCGCCTTCCAATACCTGACATTTACATTGCGCACAGGTACCACCGCCACCACAGGCAGACGGTACAAAGATGCCGACGCTAGACAGAGTTTGCAGCAACTTATCACCGGCAGGAACGGTAACGCTCTTTTCCGGATCATCGTTAATGGTGATAGTGACATCACCACTGCTTACCAATTTCGAACGGGCTGCCAAAATTACCGCGACGAGTGCAAGCACCACCGCAGTAAACATGACAACGCCGAGAACGATTTCTGCATTCATTAGCTTAATCCTTCTTTAGTTGATCATGCGACAGCAATTACAGCTGTACGCCGGAAAAAGACATGAAACCCAGAGACATCAAACCAACAGTAATGAAGGTAATGCCTAGGCCACGTAAACCTTCCGGCACGTCGCTGTATTTAAGCTTCTCACGGATACCTGCTAGGGTAGCAATCGCCAACGCCCAACCAACACCCGCACCCGTACCATAAACAATTGACTCACCAAAGGTGTAGTCACGTTCAACCATAAACAATGCAGCACCCATAATGGCGCAGTTTACGGTGATCAACGGTAGAAATACGCCCAATGCGTTATATAACGCAGGAACATACTTATCGAGGAACATCTCCAAGATCTGCACAATCGCTGCGATAACACCGATATAGGAGATATAACCCAAGAAGCTCAGATCAACATCAGGATAACCGGCCCATGCCAACGCACCTTCACGCAGCAATAGGTTATAGATCAGGTTATTGATCGGTGTCGTAATAGCCAACACGACGATAACCGCAATACCCAGACCCACAGCCGTTTTTACCTTTTTGGAAATCGCCAAGAAGGTACACATTCCCAAGAAGAATGCCAACGCCATGTTTTCAACAAAGATCGCCTTAACAGCAAGGCTGATATACTGTTCCATTACGCAGCCTCCTTCTGAGAGTTCTTCGCCAGCTCAAATTCTGGTGCTTCGACCTGATCTTTCTTAAAGGTACGAATCAACCAGATGAACATGCCAATAATAAAGAACGCGCTTGGTGGTAGTAGCAACAAGCCATTCGCTTGATACCAACCGCCATCAGTGATCAATGGCAAAACTTCAATACCAAACAGCTTACCAGCACCAAACAGTTCACGAATAAAACCAACAAACAGAAGCACTACACCGTAGCCCAGACCGTTACCGATACCATCCAAAAAGGAGATGCCAGGAGGGTTCTTCATCGCAAATGCTTCAGCACGACCCATCACGATACAGTTAGTAATGATCAAACCAACAAAGACTGACAGCTGCTTAGAAATTTCATAAGCGTATGCTTTCAGAATCTGGTCTACCACAATAACCAACGAGGCGATGATCGCCATCTGACAGATGATCCGAATACTACCGGGTATCTGATTACGGATAATTGAGATAAACATGTTGGAAAAGGCAGTAACAACCGTTACGGCCAGCGCCATCACACAGGCAGTTCCTAGGTTAGATGTTACCGCCAGTGCGGAACAAATACCGAGGATCTGTAGCCCGATCGGGTTATTGTTAAAAATCGGTCCAATCAGGACATCTTTAACTTGAGACATAATTTACGCCCCCCCTGCTTTCAGATTTGACAGAAATGGTGCATAACCATTTTCACCCATCCAGAAGTGAACCAGGTTAGTCACACCACGGCTGGTCAGCGTTGCACCAGAAAGCCCATCAACCTGATATTTAGCATTCGCTGACGTTTGGTCAACACTGCCTTTTATCAGCCCCAGAGCTGGTTGCATTGAACCTTCATGATAAACCTGCTTACCCGGCCACAAAGCTTTCCAGTTTGGGTTATCAACTTCACCACCCAACCCAGGCGTTTCTGCATGGGAATAAAAGCCCAGACCAACAACGGTATTCAGATCAGACTCTAATGCCAAAAAGCCATATAGCGTCGACCAAAGACCATAACCATGAACCGGCAAGATCATCTTATCGAAGCCCTGAGGCGCATCACTCTTCACCAGATAAACAGGCATCACTTTCGCCTGCACCTTGATCGAAGCAATATCATTCTCACGACTTAATTTAATCCCGGTGTCCGCTTCTTTAGCTGCTTTGCTCGCATCGTAGCGCTCAGGATCGGCAACAGTGGTGTACTTACCGGTGCGCAGATCAACAAAGCGCTTCTCGATAAGCTCATCAAACAGTGCCTGAACATCCTTGCCATCAGTCGCAATACCGGCAGCTGCCAAGATATTGGTTTGACGGTCAAGGTTCTTATTTGCAATCTGTTTTGGTTTTAACAGCACGGCGGCTGCAGAAACAACCACAGAACAGACCACGCACAACAGAACAGCTACGGTAAGTGTTCTACCGATAGAATCTTTACTCGCTGACATGTCGCATCGCCCTCCGCTTGATGTTTGCTTGCACGACAAAGTTATCGATAAGCGGAGCAAACAGATTACCGAACAGAATCGCCAGCATCATCCCTTCAGGGAATGCTGGGTTAACTACGCGGATCAGAACAACCATCACCCCGATCAGAGCACCGAAGTACCACTTACCTGTATTGGTCATAGACGCAGAGATAGGATCGGTTGCCATAAAGAACATACCGAAAGCAAAACCACCCAACACCATATGCCAATAGAACGGCAGTGAGAACATTGCGTTGGTTTCAGAGCCGATGAGGTTCAATAAGGTCGCCATAACGGTCATGCCGATAAACACCCCTGCCACGATACGCCAGGCTGCAATTTTCGCAAATAACAACACCAGACCACCCAAAGCAATCGCAAAGGTAGAGACCTCACCAACAGAACCCTGAATGTTACCGATAAAGGCATCAAACCAAGTAATGTTTTGTGCCAGAATAGCATCGACACCACCCGCAGCAGCTAGACCCAGAGGCGTAGCACCAGAGAAGCCATCAACCGCTGTCCAGATAGCATCCCCTGACATCTGCGCAGGGTAAGCGAAGAACAGGAAGGCACGACCTGTCAGTGCTGGGTTAAGGAAGTTTTTACCGGTTCCACCGAAAACTTCTTTACCAATAACAACACCAAAGCTAATGCCGAGCGCAACCTGCCACAAAGGGATGGTTGGCGGCAAAATCAAAGCAAATAGGATAGAAGTAACAAAGAAACCTTCATTAACCTCATGCCCACGCTTCATGGCGAACAGCACTTCCCAGAAACCACCGACAACAAAGGTCACTAGGTAGATAGGTAACCAGTAAGATGCTCCGTGAATAATGTTATCCCACAGGCTATCTGGATCGAAGCTAGTTAGCGCTCCTGCGATACTACCCTGCCATGTTGATGGCTCAGTAATGTTCATCGCAGCCATCGCCGTGTTGGCCTGAAAGCCGACGTTGTACAAACCAAAGAATACCGCTGGGAAAGTACACATCCAAACCAGAATCATGATCCGCTTAAGATCAACTGCATCACGTACGTGTGCCGCTGTCTTAGTCACATGACCCGGAGTATAAAAAATAGTATCGGCTGCTTCATACAGCGCATACCAGTTTTCATATTTGCCGCCTTTATGGAAATGCGGCTCCATTTTATCGAGAATATTTCGTAAGCTCATGATCAGGCCTCTTTCTCTATACGCGCCAAATTGGAGCGAAGGATCTGGCCATACTCATACTTGCCCGGACAGGCAAATGTGCACAGCGCGAGGTCTTCTTCTTCAAGCTCAAGACAACCTAATTCCATCGCGTGAACGACATCACCGGTAACCAGAGCACGCAGCAGCTGCGTAGGAAGAATATCCAATGGCATCAGCTGTTCAAACTGACCCACAGGCACCATGGCCCGCTCAGAACCGTTAGTCGTCGTGGTGAAGTTGAACTTCTTAGACCGGTTCAGCGCAGAGGCAAACATATTCAGCACAGAGAATTTATCAGCACCCGGTTTAATCCAGCCTAAAAACTCACGCTGATCACCCTCTTCAAGCACTGATATCTGATTTGCATAACGCGTCAGATAAGCCAAAGGCCCTTGTGCACGACGTCCGTTCCAGACAGAACCACTAATCACACGATTGTGAGTCCCTTCAGTACGCCCAGCCAATAGTTCATCAAGGTTTGCACCTAAACGAGTACGCAGTAGCGTAGGCTTAGTCACCTTAGGTCCACCGATCGCAATCACACGGTCAGTATAAAGCTCACCGGTGGTAAACAGCTGGCCAAAAGCAATGACATCCTGATAGCCCACCGTCCACACTGTCTTAGATGAAGACACGGGATCTAGGAAATGAATATGCGTCCCCGCATTGCCCGCTGGATGTACACCAGCAAACTCTTCAACCGTTACGCCAGTAGCCGTTGGTACATCTGCACCTGCGGCTTTACACAAAAAGACCTTACCTTCAGTTAAACGCGTCAACACGGTTAAACCGTTAACGAAGGCTTCTTTCTGTTCAGCAATAACAACCTCTGGATTTGCTGCCAGAGGATTCGTATCGATAGCCGTGACAAAAATCGACGCAGGCTGAGAGCCTGGCTGTGGAATTTTGCTAAACGGACGTGTTCGCAATGCAGTCCAGGCACCGGATTTAACCAGGTTATCCTGCACTTGCTCAGCCGTCAGTGATGACAACTGAGATGCATCATATTTCGCGAACTGCTCCGCTTCATTACCATCTATTTCAACAACAACCGATTGAAGAACACGTCTATCACCACGGTTGATCTCTTTGATCACACCCGCAGCTGGTGCTGTAAAATCAACACCTTCCGTTTTCTTATCGGAAAAGATCACTTGACCGAGTTTTACTCGATCTCCCACCTTGACCCGCATCGTAGGCTTCAAGCCTTGATAATCGAAGCCGATCACGGCGACAGACTTAACCTCAACAGCTGCCGAAACAGTCTGTTCTGGTGCGCCTGCTATAGGTAGATCCAGACCCTGTTTGATCTTGATCATCCGCCTCACCCAATCTCTATTATAATTTTCTTAGGATCCCTTCCTGCAGAGCACTATGCCTCCGACTCTGCAACACTGTCCCCTGATGTCGCAAACCAAAGCAATAACCCTACAATGGAGGGGATAACCCCAACCCAAAAACCGGTTAAGTATAAAGATCAGAAGGTAATTTTTCTACAAGAGCGACCACTAAAGGGGGCTTTTAGGCCATTATTAGCAAATCAAAGATAGAACTTTAAGTTATAAGACGAGAATCTTTTAGAATATATTTAAAAACCCAATAAAAAACCGCCTCTTAGGGCGGTTTTTATACATCGAAAGTCGTATTAGATCTTCGCTTTAGGGAACGCCGGCAAAGTACATTTAGCCATACGCTGAGCCATACGAATCACCTGGCTACTATAACCAAATTCATTGTCATACCAGACATACAGTACACAACGATTACCTTCGGCAATTGTCGCTAACGCATCAACCACACCCGCTGCACGCGAACCAACGAAATCAGAAGAAACCGCTTCAGGCGAGTTACTGTAATCGATCTGCTTTTGCAAAGGTGAGTGCAACGCCATATCACGCAGATAGTTGTTCAACTCTTCTTTGTTCGTCTCAGCATCAAGATTAAGATTGAGGATAGCCATCGAAACATTAGGCGTTGGTACCCGAATCGCATTACCAGTCAGCTTACCTTCTAACTGAGGCAGCGCCTTAGATACCGCTTTAGCCGCACCTGTTTCGGTAATCACCATGTTCAGACCCGCCGCACGACCACGACGATCACCTTTATGATAGTTATCAATCAGGTTTTGATCGTTGGTATAAGCATGCACTGTCTCAACATGACCATTGGTCACGCCATACTTAGCATCTATCGCCTTCAATACTGGCGAGATAGCGTTAGTAGTACAAGAAGCCGCTGACAGAATTCGATCACTGTCTTCGATATCACCATGGTTAACACCCATAACGATATTCTTAATACCTTTACCTGGTGCAGTCAGCGCAACCTTAGCCACACCTTTAGATTTCAGGTGCAGAGAGAGGCCAGCTTCATCACGCCAGATACCGGTATTATCCAGCACCAACGCGTTATCAATACCATACTGCGTATAATCAACCTGATCAGGTCCGTCAGAATAGATGACTTTAATCAGGTTACCATTGGCGATAATCGCCTGATTTTCTTCATCAACCTGAATAGTACCGTGGAATGAACCATGCACTGAATCACGACGCAGCAAGCTAGCCCGTTTTTCCAGGTCATTAGTCGCTTTACCTTTACGCACAACAATGGCACGTAAACGTAGCGAGTGGCCACCACCGGTACGTTCGATCAGCAACCGAGCCAACAACCGTCCGATACGACCAAAACCGTATAACACGACATCGGTAGGCTCTGATTCATCACCACCGAGAACCGGAGCCAACTCAGCTGTCAGGAACTCTTCCATGGACCTGCCATTAGCTTCATCACGGAACTTAACCGCCAGCTTGCCCACATCGACATGAGCACCTTTAACATCGATAGAATCCAATGCTTTCAGCACGGGATAAGTATCATGTACTGACAGCTCTTGATCTTCAAGCTGACGCACGAAGCGATGTGCTTTCATCACATCAACGACAGAACGCTTGTTAATAAGACGACCATATACAGACGTCTCAACATGCTTGTCACGATACAGACGTCCAACGAGTGGAATCATCTCTTCAGCTAATGCTTCGCGACCTTTCCAGTCAGCTAACACTTTATCTTGGCTCACGGCTCACTCCAAAGAAGGTAGTAGTCTAAATAGCAGTCAATTTTGCTGCGCGCATTATCCACTTTTACCCCCACATGAGCAAATCGGAAACACTACACTTTAGACCTAGATAAAATACTACCGCCTGATAATAAACACTGACAGACAAAAACAGACCCTTTAAGGACAGCTAGTTATTGCACGGAATGGGGTGTACTTTTGCCCCGTGGGCCGTAAGATATGCGGCCAGAGCAGTATTGTCAGTTTCGTCAATACAATTGTTCTATAAAGCCTATATCAGCTTAGCGGAGCTCGTCTTAAGTGTTTACAGAAGAATATCAATTACCCCAATCGCCAGGCGATATCCGAAGAATAGGTAACCTTTTAGGCAGCGGCCGTGGCTTACTAACGACCGATATTGCCCAACAACATTCGGGATTGATACTCTGCATAACCAATGACAGTGACAGCGCCACACGCCTTCAGTCCGAGATCCGCTTCTATAGCAACAACAGCCTTGAATGCATGGTTTTCTCCGACTGGGAAACACTGCCCTACGATAACTTTTCGCCACACCAAGACATAATATCTGAGCGGCTCAACACCCTATTTAAACTGCCTCAACTACAGCGCGGGGTACTGATTATCCCCGCCAGCACCTTGATGCACCGCGTTGCACCACAACAATTTCTCGACGGTAACGCGCTTATCGTGGATCAAGGCCAAGCGTTTGATCTGGATGAAATGCGCCACAAACTGACCGATGCCGGCTATCAATTGAGCGAATCCGTCTTCGAGCACGGCGAATTTGCCATTCGTGGCTCCATTATCGATATTTTCCCCATGGGCAGCGCGGTCCCTTATCGTATTGAACTTTTCGATAACGAAGTCGACACCTTACGTAGCTTTGACCCTGAATCTCAGCGCTCGATCGATAAAGTCGATAATATTCGCGTCCTACCAGCCAAAGAGTTTCCCTTTGATAAAGCCGCCATCAGCCATTTCAAACAGCGCTGGCGTGAAACCTTTGATGTGGACTATAAACGCTGCTCCGTTTATCAGGACATCAACGATGGCATGACCCCTCCGGGGATTGAATATTATCTACCGCTATTCTTTGATCAATGCGCGACGATATTCGACTATCTCCCACAAAATGTCATGATACTGGCCGAAACTGACTTAGAAAATCACTGCAAACAGTTCTGGCAAGATGTTCAAGAACGCTACGAAGAACGCCGTTACGATATCGAACGCCCTATTCTCGCCCCCGATCAATTATTTATCCCCGCGACAGAGCTTTTCAGCATTCTAAAACAGCGACAGCGCATCCAACTGCAGCAAAATAAAACCCAGGCGAAAGCGGCATCCGGTCGTTATAACTTATCCCTCATCGAGCCACCCGAATTAACGATTCACGCTCAAGCGGCTCAGCCGCTAGCCGCTCTTGACACTTTTCTAGCAAAGACTCAGGACAAAATACTCTTCTGCGCCGAATCCGCCGGCCGACGTGAAGCATTGATGGAGTTGCTAGCTCGCATCAATATCAAACCCCATCAAGTCGACAATCTGCAGCAATTTTTCGACGATGGTTATCCGATTAACATCTGTATTTTCCCGCTAGAATACGGACTCAGCGCGCCGGGTAAGTTTCATCTAATTACCGAAACACAACTATTCGGCCATCAAGTTTTTCAGCGTCGTCGCCGCTCTAAACAGCAAGAACAATCCGATCAGATCATCAAAAATCTGACCGAACTCAACATTGGCGCACCTGTGGTTCATATTGATCATGGCGTTGGCCGCTACCGAGGGCTGGTTACCCTAGAGCTAGATTCACAAACGTCGGAATTTCTTAAACTGGAATACGCCAACGACGCCAATCTCTACGTACCGGTGACCTCACTGCATCTCATCAGCCGCTATTCCGGTGCCGGTGATGAACTTGCGCCACTGCACAGACTCGGCACCGAACAATGGAGCAAAGCGCGCCGCAAAGCCGCCGAAAAAGTCCGCGATACGGCAGCCGAACTACTGGATATCTATGCCCGCCGTGCAGCACGCCGAGGTCATCAATTTAATTCACCCGATGAACACTACGCCAGCTTTAGCGCCGCCTTTCCGTTTGAAGAAACCGTCGATCAAGCCAACGCCATTCAGGCGGTTATCAACGACATGAAATCGCCGCAACCCATGGACCGTCTAGTCTGCGGTGACGTCGGCTTCGGTAAAACGGAAGTGGCGATGCGCGCAGCTTTCATGGCGATCCAGAGCAATAAACAGGTAGCGATACTGGTACCGACCACACTGCTAGCACAGCAACATTATGAGAACTTCCGTGACCGCTTTGCTGACTGGCCAGTCAATGTTGAACTAATCTCCCGCTTCCGCTCAGGCAAGCAAAGCAACGCGGTTATCGAATCACTGGAACAGGGTAAAACCGATATCGTCATCGGCACCCACAAACTGCTTCAGGGCGATATTAAGTTTAGCGACCTGGGCCTACTCATCATCGATGAAGAACACCGCTTCGGGGTACAACAGAAAGAACGCCTGAAATCACTACGCTCCGAGGTTGATATTCTCACGCTGACCGCCACACCGATCCCACGTACGCTTAATATGGCGATGTCTGGCATCCGCGATCTATCGATCATTGCGACACCACCAGCACGTCGCCTGTCGGTCAAAACCTTTGTCCGACAAACCGATAAAGCCCTTAAAAAAGAAGCTATTCTGCGGGAACTACTTCGGGGCGGACAGGTTTACTACCTACATAATGAAGTGAAAGATATCGAGCAAACCGCCGCCGAGATCAGTGAATTGATACCGGAAGCACGGGTGGGTATTGGACACGGGCAGATGCGAGAGAGAGAGCTCGAGCAGGTCATGTCCGACTTCTATCACAAACGCTTTAATGTACTCGTCTGCACCACCATCATCGAAACGGGCATCGACGTACCTAACGCCAATACCATCATCATTGATCGCGCCGATAAGTTTGGCCTTGCCCAGCTACACCAGCTACGGGGCCGAGTGGGTCGCTCACATCATCAGGCCTATGCCTATCTGATGACGCCCCACCCTAAAGCCATGACCACCGATGCAGCAAAACGCTTAGAAGCGATCACCAGCGCCGATGAGCTTGGTGCTGGCTTCACCCTCGCCACCCACGATATGGAGATCAGGGGAACGGGGGAACTGCTCGGCGAAGGCCAGAGCGGGCAGATTCAAAATATCGGTTTTTCGCTCTATATGGAGATGCTGGAACAAGCAGTCGATGCCATTCGCGAAGGAAAGACCCCCAATCTTGATGCACCACTCAAAGTTGGCGTCGAAATCAATTTACGCGTACCCGCTCTGATTCCCGATGAATACCTTCCGGATGTACACAATCGTCTCATTATGTACAAACGCATCGCCAATGGTAAAAACGAAACCGATCTAAAAGAACTACAGATCGAAATGATTGACCGCTTCGGCATCCTGCCTGAACAAACGAAAAACCTGTTCCGACAAACACTGCTCAAACTCCATGCTGAACAGCTAGGCATCTGCAAAATCGATGCGGGTGAAAAAGGCGGCCGTATCGACTTTGAGGCCGATACAGCGGTTGACCCCTTCAAACTGGTACAACTGGTACAGCAACAACCACAAAAATTTCAGTTTGGTGGCTCAAGTCAGCTGAAGTTCACCATGAAGATGGATAAAATAGAGCAACGCTTTCAAGCGGTAGAACAGCTCCTTCAGCAATTGACCGGGAATTGATAATGACCAAGCTCGCTTCAGGGATCGTAATGGCTCTGACACTGATACTGTTAAGCAGCACGACAGTACAGGCCGATACAAGCAACTATAAGGTCGAGTTGCTTATTTTTAGCCACCTAACATCCGATACACTGGACGACGAAATCTGGCCACCGATAAACGCCATACCACCCCGCCCAAGTCGTGCATTGAACTATTATCAGGCGGGCCAGCAAAATGGCTACTTCACTCGTCTACCTAAGTCATCCCTATCGCTTAACGCCAAGCAAGCCAGCCTAAGACGCAGCGCCGGCTACCACGTACTCTTTCATGAAGCATGGATACAACCGATTGGGAGCACTAAAAACAGAAACGTCATTAGAATTAATGGCGGTGAAATCCTCGATAACGGCTTATATGAACTCGACGGCTACATTTCCATCGATAAAGGCCGCTATCTGCACTTTCGCAGCGACCTATTTCACAGCCGCAGGCTAACCCCTGCCGAAAGCCAAATGCTACTAACACCGGTCACCGATAGCAGCGTAAACTCAATAGAAACGCCGACAGCCGAGACTGACCAACTAGCAACGGCTAATAACGATAGCAGCAATGGCAATCGCTATTTAACTCAAACAGCCATTCCGGACTTCCTCACGGTTGAAATGAAATCTGCCCGACGCATGCGCCGTAACGAATTACATTATCTTGATCATCCACTGTTTGGCATGCTGGTGAGAATCACCCGAATTTAACGATAAAAACGCCCTTTACAGATTGCAGACAAATAAAAACGGAGCCTAAGCTCCGTTTTTATTTAACTCAACATGACTGACAACTTTTACAAGCGCTCTCGATTGACTAAGGCACAGTGATCAGACCCTAGCTGCAAAAGGAATACTTTACATCACTTCTTGCGAGCGCGTTTAACCTCACGCGTCAGCATCATATCTAACTCTTCAGGCCACACCACTAAACCATTTTCATCCTCACCCTCGCCCGCCAACGGAAAAACAATCACCGCGAAGCCATCTTCCTCCAGCCCCGGCGTCCAACGATAGTTCCATTGCTTCAACGTAATAGGCATCGCCTCACAATCAGACCACTCACCGGTCGCCCATTGCTCTGCGAATGCTTGATCTGGCCATACCGGCACACAATCTTCATCATCGGTATTGAGCATGACACTGCCCTGCTCATCGGTCAGAATCCATAATTCATCGGTCTCTACAACCCGACTGATCAGGTAGTCGAAGCGCTGTTCCGCATCATAGGTCGCAATCTTTTCCCGTTCATTCTGCTCAGCAGTCACACATATCTCCAACGCCCTGTCGGGCAAAGATTAAAAAAGAACACTGGTTTCACGATCAAGCCTGATCCACCAACGGTTGAGAATCACCATTTTCAAGATGAATCGTCTGGGTAGGAAAGGCAAAGTCAGCACCGTGCTCATGCACAATATCGATAATTTTCCCCATCACATCCTGTTTGATTTCATGAAAACGCACCCAGTTAGTCGTTTTAGTGAACGTGTAGATAAAAAACTCCAACGAATAAGGGGCAAAGCTGTTGAGATTAACAATCAATGTTTGGCTGCTATCAATTTCAGGATGATGCACGAGCATTTTCCTTACATCATCAATAACACCGTTTACCAATGCAGAGTCTTCATAACGCAAACCAATTTTTTCATAAATACGACGATTCGTCATACGTGAAGGGTTTTCTAACGAGATGCTAGCAAAGGTTGCGTTAGGCACATAGAGAGGACGCTTATCAAACGTCCGAATACAGGTTAAACGCCAACCAATATCTTCAACCGTTCCTTCAATCTCTTTATCCGGTGAGCGCACCCAATCACCCACTTTAAAGGGGCGATCGAGATAGATCATCAACCCACCAAAAAAGTTAGCCAGTAGATCTTTCGCCGCAAAACCTACCGCCAGACCACCGATACCACCAAACGCCAAGACCCCCGAAATGCTATACCCAAAGGTTTGCAGTACAACCAGTACGGTCGTGATAATAATCGACAACCGTAACAACTTACCCAGCGCACCGACCGTGGTTTCATCCATCGGGTTTTTAACTTTATCTTCACTCACCAACACGCCTTCGGCCTGCCTGATAAAGCGAATCATAAACCAGGCGATCATCACAATCACCAAGCCTCGACGCAACGGCTCAACTAACTTAACCAATACCGAACCGGTTTCAGGATCCGTTAACTCAAAGGCCAGACTCAAGCCCAACACCCAGATTAACAACGCAATAGGCCGGCGAGCAGCATGCAATAATATGTCGTCCCAGACATTTCGTGTTTTGGCCAATTGATCTTCTAACCGACGAAACAGTCTATTTGAGATAAAGTTGATCAGCATGGTAATAAACACCACCATAAATACCTGAAAAATCCAGGCATCTTTATAGCCATCCAAACCCAACTCGGTAAAAACCTGCGTAAGCTGCTCCTGCATAGTGTCGCTCCAAAAGCTTATTTAATATCGATTAACTGATTCGCTAAATTCACAGCCTGATGCCACCGCTCACTATTGCGAACAGTCTCAATGGCATAATGCTGAGTCGCATTCATCCGCTCAATGCGTACCGACCCCGGATGATCTATTGCTTCGAGATAGTGTAAAACCTGCAAGGCAGCAGCACGATCATTACACACCAGCAACATATCGCACCCAGCCTCAAGCGCCTGGGCTGCGCGAGACTCAAAGCTGCCCGCCACACTGGCGCCTTCCATGGTCAAATCATCACTAAATACGACCCCATCAAAATGCATATCCTGACGCAGCCGTTGCCCTATCCAGTAAGGCGAAAAACCGGCTGGGCGATCATCCACCTGCTGATAGATAACATGCGCAGGCATGACCGCATCTAAGCCTTGCTCCATTAAACGGGCAAAGGGTAGCAAATCTTGTTTTTCAATCTCCGCGAGAGGACGCTCATCGACTGGAATAGCCAAGTGCGAATCAGCAACCACCCAACCATGCCCAGGAAAATGCTTACCGGTTGCAGCCATGCCCGCTTGCCGCATCCCTCGAACAAAGGCGCCTGCCAGCTCGGTCACCTCTTCCGGCTTAGCTGAAAAGGCACGATCACCGATCACTTCGCTGACACCAAAATTAAGATCCAATACCGGCGCAAAGCTGATATCAACACCATAACTGATCAGTTCTGCGGCCATTAACCAACCTAACTGACAAGCAGCCTCGCAGCCATCAGCCGGGTTCTGCCGATAGAGACCACCCAATACAGCCATAGGCGGCAATCGAGTAAACCCCTCACGAAAACGCTGCACACGCCCACCTTCCTGATCAACCGCGATCAAAATCTTCGGCGCACAGGCACGAATCTCACTAATCAAATCGGTCAGTTGTTGAGGGGACTGATAGTTACGGCTAAACAGAATAAGACCACCAACCTGAGGGTTCTGTAACAGCGTTCTATCTTCTGCTGTCAGACTTAGGCCGGCGATGTCCAGCATCAATGCTCCAGACATTAGTAATTTACTCTTCTATGAAAACTCGGGTACCAACATTCACACGCTCAAACAGATCGACAATATCGAGATTGCGCATCCGAATGCATCCATGGGACAAAGGCTGCCCCATAGGCTCACAATCCGGCGTGCCGTGAATGTATATATAGCGTTGCATTGTATCAACGCAGGAGAGGCGATTGCGACCTATTTCACAACCCGAAAGCCAGATTATACGACTAAGGATCCAGTCTCGCTGTGGATAGCGTTCGGCTAGCGCTGAGGAGTAAATTTCACCGGTCGAGCGGCGACCAATAAAGACTGAATTTATAGGCTTTCCCGCACCAATTTTAGCCCGAATTAGATGCTCACCTCGGGGCGTACAGCCACTGTTTTTTTGCTCACCGGGGCCATTTAATGCGGTTGAAACCGAATAACGCTTAAGACAGATTGAGCCCCGCCATAGCTCTAGACTTTGGCGGGCTAACGAAATCAGAATATGCATAACAAAAAGGGCTACTCCGTCAGAGACGGGTAAAAGGTGTGCGGTCGGCACGGGCGTGTAAACCCGCGACCAAGACAGGAATTAAACGATGCAATGTACGCTCCACCTCAGCGGCACGCTCAAACTCACGCATTTCAAGCGCCACCAGCGTTTGAAAATTGGACAACGTAAAAATTATCGAGCCCATGAGAAAATGCAGCCGCCAAAAGAACTCCTCATCACTCATTATCGCTGAATCTTTACGCAATAGATCGATAAAACAGGTAAACGAACCACGATATTGATTGATCATCTCATCACGTAGTTCTGACTGATTTTTCATATAGATAAGTTCGAGCAAACGCATACACACGGGCAGCGCAAACCGCTTAACCTTGCCCACCCGCAACAAGGTTCGCATCAGAATTTCTAACAACTCTTCCGCGGTGATAGTTTTATCCGCATCTAACGTTAATCTTTCGCTGAGGGCTGAGTTAAGGTTAGCGACCAGTGGTGTGAGGTATTTTTCAGCCACCGCGGTAATCAGCCCTTTCTTAGAACCAAAATGATAATTAACGGCCGCAAGATTTACCTTTGCGGCACTGGTAATTTCACGCATAGTCGTTTCTGCAAAGCCCTGCTCGGCAAACAAGACTTCTGCAGCTAACATAATTTTCTTTGCGGTTGCAGACTTTTGCATCGAAGCCCCCGTAATCGACTTATAATCCTTTATTGCTTTAGACACGATAGCACTATCATGTTTAAAACACAGAGACAAAGATTATAAGCGACAAAGCCATCATGTGGAGATTTCTCCTACCATTTTGGTTACTTAGCTAATAATCGTGAGTTTAAAATACGCCCTGCCCACTTAGTAAACAGGCTATCAGTCGTTTTAACTGACATCTCAGAAATACGATCCTGAAGGGTTTTCTTATACTCAAAACGCACCAGATAAACATCCGCCTCGTCACACGCTTTTGTCAGATATTCATCGCTCGTCGAAATTTCATCGATCAGATTAACATCCAAGGCACGACGTCCAAACCACACTTCACCGGTTGCCACTTTTTCTAAATCAACCTGCGGACGAAACTCGCCAACGAACTCTTTGAATAGGCTATGAGTGTCTTCAAGCTCTTCAATAAACTTCTGCCGACCCTTTTCGGTATTTTCACCCATCACCGTCATCGTGCGCTTATATTCACCCGCGGTTAAAATCTCATAATCAATATCATGTTTTTTCAACAGACGATGAAAGTTAGGCAGCTGCGCGACAACACCAATCGATCCGAGAATCGAAAAAGGAGCGGCAACTATTTTGTCCGCCAGACAAGCCATCATATAACCACCACTGGCAGCCACTTTGTCGACACAGACGGTCAGTGGAATCCCTTGACGCTTAATACGCTCCAGCTGCGAGGATGCCAAACCATAGCTATGCACCATGCCTCCTGGGCTCTCTAGGCGAACAACCACTTCATCCTGCTCGGTCGCCATCGTCAGCACCGCCGTAATCTCTTCACGCATCGGCTCTAGTTCTGAGGCTTTAATATCGCCATCAAAATCCAACACATAAACACGCTTACGATCCGCTTCAGGGGCAGGCTCGGCTTTTTTGAGCGCTTTCTTGCGCGCTTTAGCATCCGCTTTATCCTGCTTCTCTTCCGCTTTAAGCTGATGCTTATAAACTTCAGGATCCAACACCACCTCTTTCAGCGCGTGCTCCATATCTTCAAGTGTTTCATTCATGCTATGAACACTAAGATAACCTTCTTTATTATCTTTTTTATTCCGTGATGCCACTGCGGCTACCGCCATCAAAACGAGCAACAAAGCACCCACTACCGTCAGCGCCTTTGCCAGAAACAATCCGTAATTTGCCAGAAAATCGACCACCTAACACTCCAGATAAATACGCCCCTTTAGGGCAATTCAATATATTGATTTATAGTGGGGTAATGTAACATACAACCCTCTTAGGCAATATCACTGTTACATAAAATTGGAGAGCTGAATTCACATGTCCGATACTATTACCGTCACTCAGGTTATCGAAAAGCTTTCCAGCCGGTTTTTACCTGAAAACACGCAAGGCGTCACCGCCACCTTTCAGTTTGTGTTAAACGATGCCGATGATTTCTATTTCAGCATTGCCGAACAGCAGCTAACGGTTGAACGGGGGGAACATCATGACCCCGATATAACGCTGATCACTAACAGCACAACATTTATCAGTGTTGTAACGGGGCAGAAAGATGGCATGAGCGCCTATCTAAGCGGCAAACTCAGAGCCGAAGGCAATGTCATGCTCGCGACTCGTTTAAGTAAGTTTTTTAGCAAACAAAAGCAGCGTTAATCTGGTTTTGTCCAGCGCGCCTGAAAGGCATCGATGAGTTGCCGAGAAATCGTAAAGGGCGGCGGAATCGGCGCCTCATCGAGCTCGGTATAATGAAACCAGCGCGCATCAACGATCTCGCCGGGCTCCGGCACAATATCGCCAGAAACATAATCCGCAAAGAAACCAAACATCAACGAGTGCGGAAATGGCCAAGATTGGCTACAGAAGTAACGAATATTATTAACCTCAACCCCCACCTCTTCTCGCACTTCACGCGACAAGGCATCTTCAGCGCTCTCGCCCGCTTCGATAAACCCAGCAAGCGTACTGTAGCGCACCTCCGGAAAGCGAATCCCATGAGCCAGCAAGCAGTACTCACCACGAGTAACTAGGGTGATGATACAGGGCGATAAGCGGGGGTACTGCGTTAGACCACAACCGCTGCACTGTTTAGCAAGATCATGATCGTGATTAACTAACGGCTCACCACAACGGCAGCAAAAACGATGATCTCGGCTCCAAGTAATGACCTGAGCGGCGCGAGATAACAAGGGGAAATTAGCGTCATCGGTACGTGATAACAACTGTCTGAGATGTAAACCCGAAGCCCCATCTTGCAACTCGGACTCAGGCATGACGATCAACCTAATCGGTTGCTCAGGTAACAATGTGAGATCGTATTCTTCTAATGCAAGCGTATGATTATAATAGGGTTCATCAAACAACCAACGGCCTTGAGGGTCAGACCAGACCCGCTCTGCGGCGGCATAAATGTATTCAATTTTCATAATATTATTGGAACCTAAACAAAAACAGATCACTAAACGGTGGTTTCAGGCATACAGCTAACCTGAAGACTAGAGTATTCTTAACAGGTTAAGCAGGCTTTTGATTTAACACAACTCCTGCTAATCTACCGCGAAATTATAATAGTTTTAACTACTAAACATACGTTGGAAAGACTGTAATCACTATTATTGACATGATGTACAGTAACTTTCCATAAGCCCGAATTGGCACAGGACCCCGTATCGATGACCACTACGCAGGCTCTTATTAAGAACTTTCTTGGCAACTCTCCAATATGGTATAAGCAAGCCATTGTACTTTTTTTGATTCTAAATCCGATTCTGCTCTACACAGCAGGCCCCGTTGTCACTGGCTGGATGCTGATTTTTGAATTCATCTTTACTCTAGCCCTCGCTCTCAAATGCTATCCACTGCAACCTGGAGGCTTACTTGCACTAGAAGCAATTATCATCGGTTTGGCTAGCCCTGATACCGTTTACCATGAGGTCCAAGCAAACTTAGAGGTCATCCTGCTGCTGATGTTTATGGTAGCAGGCATCTACTTCATGAAGAATATGCTTTTATGGGTATTCACGAAATTACTGCTAAAAATTCACTCCAAAATCATCTTATCACTGATGTTTTCACTGTTTGCCGCGCTACTGTCAGCCTTTCTTGATGCATTGACCGTCACCGCGGTGTTAATCAGCGTGGGCGTCGGCTTCTATGCGGTCTACCATAAAGTGGCCTCAGGTAAACAGTTTCAACAGGAAGCCCATGATCACGGCGATGATGAGCATGTACACCAAGACCATCACGACACCCTCAATCAATTTCGTGCCTTTTTACGCAGCCTGCTCATGCATGGTGCCGTAGGCACGGCACTAGGCGGAGTATGTACACTGGTGGGTGAGCCACAAAACCTACTGATCGCGCAGAAAGCGGGCTGGGATTTCGTTCAATTTTTCGTTCTGATGGCACCGGTCACCATGCCGGTACTATTCGCTGGCCTAGCGACCTGTATGCTATTGGAAAAACTCAAATGGTTTGGCTATGGCGCAGATATCCCCGCTTCTGTTCGTGCTATTCTGGAAGACTATTCAGCAGAACAGGATAAGAAACTGACTAAAGCTGATAAGCTCGCCCTGTTCGTGCAAATACTGGTCGCGTTTTTTCTGGTACTGGCGCTGGCATTCCATCTGGCAGCCGTCGGTTTAATCGGTCTAACCGTGATTATTCTGCTGACCGCCTTTAACGGTATCGTCGAAGAGCATCAGATAGGTAAAGCATTTGAAGAAGCCCTCCCCTTTACGGCACTTCTAGTCGTCTTCTTTTCCATCGTCTCGGTTATTCATGAGCAACACCTGTTCCAACCGATTATTGCTTCCGTACTGGCGATGGATACTCACGCTCAACCAGGGATATTCTTCATTGCAAACGGCGTGTTATCCGCCATTTCCGATAACGTTTTTGTTGCCACGGTGTATATCAATGAAGTTCTCGAGGCTCTGCATGAAGGCTCAATCAGCCGCGAGCACTTTGATCTGCTAGCGATTGCCATCAACACCGGCACCAACATCCCAAGTGTTGCCACCCCTAACGGTCAAGCAGCATTTCTGTTTCTGCTGACCTCTGCACTGGCACCTCTGATCCGCTTATCCTATGGCACCATGGTATGGATGGCCCTACCCTACACGGTCGTCATGAGCTTGACGGGTTACTTTGCGGTGACACACTTTCTATAAATGACACCATTAGCATCGAAGACAGTTCGTTGACATAAAAAAAGGCTGATGTTTACCACATCAGCCTTTTTTCTTTCTCCCGTAAATGTCCCTACCTTACGAGCCCATCAACAACGATTACTCCGTCTCGCTTGGGATCACACCTATCTGGCTCCAGATACTACCCGCCTTACTATCCAGCCGACTAATATAGGCATTGTGCGCCTCAAGTTCTGCCGCACCTGCATGGCGTACAGTCAGATTTAAAGCACTGCTATTATTGAGCCGTCGAATCTGATCAACACCATCATGGCCGTCCTCCTCCCCTGCCAATAGTAGGTTCTTCTGCCCACCGGTCAGCATCAGATACACATCAGCCAGAATCTCAGAGTCGAGCAATGCGCCGTGCAACTCACGATGACTGTTATCTATCCCATAACGACGACACAAGGCATCTAGATTGTTTTTCTGCCCAGGATGTTTCTTTCTGGCGAGCGCCAAAGTATCGGTCACCTGACAAAAATCTTTGATCCGCTCAGCATGGTTATTGAGTCGCAGCTCATTATCCATAAAGCCCACATCGAAGGGCGCATTATGAATAACCAAATCCGCACCACGTATAAAATGCAGAAACTCATCCTGAATGTCAGGAAAACGAGGCTTATCCAGCAAAGACTCATTGGTGATACCGTGCACCTGCATCGCCTCCTCTTCAATCAGACGATCCGGGTTGAGATAACGATGATAGGTACGCCCCGTCAGTCGACGATTCATCATCTCAACACAACCAATCTCGATAATTCGATGACCCTCTTTCGGGTCGATACCCGTGGTTTCGGTATCCAGTATAATTTGTCTCATTAGGTATCTATCACTTACGCCTGTTGCAGGGCCTGTTCGACCCCTCGGTTAGCCAGTTGATCCGCCAGTTCATTGCCAGGATGACCGCTGTGCCCTTTCACCCACTTCCACTCGATCTGATGCCGTGCGTTTTGCTCATCGAGACGCTGCCAGAGATCGGCATTTTTAACGGGCTTCTTCGCCGCCGTTTTCCAGCCATTTCGTTTCCAGCCAGCTAGCCATTCAGTAATTCCCTTGCGCACATATTGAGAATCCGTCGTCAGAATGATGTCGCAGGGCTCCTTGAGTATCAACAAAGCCTCGATCGCCGCCATCAGCTCCATCCGATTATTGGTGGTGGTTAATTCACCGCCGAACAACTCTTTTGCATGTTCACCATATTGCAGTACTGCCCCCCAGCCACCAGGACCAGGATTCCCTTTACAAGCACCATCGGTATAGATCTTAATTTTTTTCTTCACTCACACTTCCTCGGGCACCGCGGGTTGATGGTTCAACCAACGGCAAATTAATTAGCTTACGCTGCTTTTTGACCGGTTCAATAGGGGTCATACCGCCAACATCTTTACGTGCAACCTGCAACATAAAAGCACCGCAATGGGATGAGCAGCGCCGTGTTAGCGCATCAAGCAATCGGGAACGATGACGCCAAGACTCTTTTTCAAAGGGTAAAGGATAATAATCTGACAGCTCTTTTACCACCGTCAATTCTAACAGGGCAAGCCAATCATGCATCCGCTGAGGACTAATAAAATGCCCCTGCCATGGCACCGTATTCTTATTAAATTTAAGCTTACGATAGACACCCCACCAACTGATTGGATTAAAACCCACATTGAGTAAATAACCACCAGGCCTTATGACTCGAGCGGCTTCACGCAATACCTGATGCGGACTTTGCGCATAATCAAGCGCATGATGAAGCACCACCACATCGATACTATTATTCTCAAATGGCAGCTCTTCATTTCGCGCAATCACCGCGCTATCCGGCAACCCCAACTCTGTTCGCGGGTTAACCTTAACCTGATGCCGCACCGGACTTTCATGAACGAGGTCCAAGCGATTATCGATACTGATCTGTAATAGATGATAACCAAACATAGTTGGTAACAAGCGATCAAGTAGCGCCTGCTCAGACGCCAGTAGCTGCTGTCCAAGGTCGGTGGCAAACCACTGACGCAATTCAGGTAACCATTCATCAAGAGGGGGCTGTCGTTTAAAAACCATACATTATTAGCGCTTAACGCTCCGCTTTGAATAGGTTAGTCTTGCAATAAGGCGAGAACATCCGCCTTTAGGGTTTATCCTGCACTACTATATCTGACAAATCTGATTCAGCCGAGGCCTAAAATGTTTAATGTCACCCCGATTCCTGCTTTTAATGATAACTATATTTGGGCACTGACAGTACCCAATTCTCAAGCAGTCGCAGTGGTAGACCCCGGAGACGCTGATGTCGTCAATCGCTATTTGAAAGATAACAACCTTCAGTTAACCGCGATTCTGGTTACCCATCACCACGATGACCATACCGGTGGCGTTAATCAGCTTCATCTTGAACATGCCGCCGAAGTCTATGGCCCAGCAAACTCACCGTTCGAAGGTATCAGCCATAAACTGGTCAACGACGACCAGATTGAATTAATGGGACAGTTACTGACAATCCACGCAGTGCCCGGCCATACTCTTGACCATATCAGCTACTATTTAGCGAATACCACCCCACAGCTGTTTTGTGGAGACACACTGTTTTTAGCCGGCTGCGGCAGACTATTTGAAGGCAGCCCAGAACAGATGCACGAAGCGATGGAATATTTTAAAAGCTTGCCTGATACCACTGAGGTTTACTGCACCCATGAATACTCTTTGGCCAACTTAGCCTTTGCCGCCGCCGTTGAGCCAACCAACCCTCAGATAACCGCGGCAATTGAACGCTGCACCCAACAACGCGAAGCTGGCTTACCCACCCTGCCTAGTACCATCGCGACGGAGAAGCAGATTAACCCCTTCCTTCGATACAATGAAACAACGGTCAAACAATCCGCTGAACAGTTTGCTCATAGCCCGCTATCATCCGAGATTGCTATCTTTGCCTCGCTACGCCAATGGAAAAATCAATTTTGATGGCTAATTTACTTTTAAATCAAAGACTATTGATATGACACACCCAAGGGGCATTAACGGTTGACCCATCGATAATGGCCCCATAAAATGCTGCCTTCACTTTATTATAGGCATCGCGTTCAATGCAGTTGGTCAGAAAATTAGTCGTACTCACCGCTGCCGGGCTTGTCCTTACGGGCTGTCAGAATAATCTGGTTATCCAAGAACCAGAATCTGTTCAAGCATCACAGGCACAACGTCAGGTCATTCATTCCATTGCTGAAGATAAAGTAAACGAGGCCAGCCGCCCCGAAACTCATCTGCCAGCCGAAACAACCGATGATCTGTGGCAGCTGACCCGCGAACATATGCAGCTGAGTCTCGATAGTCCATACCCTCGGCTACAAAAGCAGTTTGAGTGGTATAAAAAGCATCCAGAATATATGCAACGGGTTACTAATCGTGCCAGCCGTTATTACTACTATATTCTGAATGAAGTGATCGCGCGTGACATGCCTGCAGAGATCGCTTTACTGCCAATTGTTGAAAGCGCCTATGATCCGTTTGCCTATTCTTATGGTCGAGCCGCCGGTCCTTGGCAGTTCATACCAGGAACAGCCAAACATTTCGGCCTAAAATCCAGCTGGTGGTATGACGGGCGCCGCGACATTATCGCCTCAACCGATGCTGCGTTAACCTATCTACAGCAACTGCATCGCCGATTTGATGACTGGGAATTAGCGTTAGCGGCCTATAATTGTGGTGGCGGCACGGTTTCAAAGGCGATCCGCCATAATAAGGCAAAAGGGCTTAAGACTGATTTCTGGTCTCTCAACCTACCAAAAGAAACACGCGCCTACGTACCTAAACTCTTAGCCGTCTCTCGCCTTATCCGTGATGCAGAGCAATCTAACCTAGCACTGACACCGCTAGCGAATAAACCGGTATTCGAACAAGTTGAGCTTGATAGCCAAATTGATCTGGCACAAGCCGCTGAACTCAGTAATATTTCAACCCAAGAACTATACCAACTGAACCCAGGATTTAATCGTTGGGCAACCGATCCTGACGGCCCTCACCGGCTGCTAATCCCTGCTGCGACGGCGGAACAGTTTCGCCAGCAACTAGCAACATTACCCTCCGACCAACGGGTCAATTGGAGCCGTCATAAAATACGCCAAGGCGACACTATCAGCACGATTGCTAAACAATATAAAACCACCTCGGCAGTGATTCGTCATGCCAATAAGCTCAGCAGTAACACGATTCGTGCTGGACGTTACCTACTGATTCCCAGCGCAAAGCATGAGTCGAGCGAATATTCACTGAGCCAATCTCAGCGCTTTAACCGAAAACAAAATCAACTAGCAACAAGCAAGCGCGCCAAGATCAATTACCAAGTTAAATCGGGTGATAGCTTATGGAGCATTGCCCAAAAACATAATGTCAGTGTACGAGAACTGACCGCCTGGAATCAGATAGCCCCGGGTGATCTTTTACGAGTCGGTCATACACTCACTATATTGAAAGCCGATCAGCAAAAAGTACTGAGTCGCAGTGACGAACAGATGATCAAACGTATTGGTTATTCTGTTCGCAATGGTGACTCATTATCGACGATTGCCAGCCGCTTCAGTGTGACGGTGAGTGATATCAAACGCTGGAATAAACTAGAGCAAAGACACTATTTGCAACCTGGACAAAACCTAACACTGTATGTTGATATTACCGAAGCGCACTAAGTCGACTCTAACCACATACAGCAGGAGAGCTTAATATGGACGCACTCAGTATCGGCATTATCATCTTTGCTACCGCAACTGCGTTGCTGTTTAAGTTCGTTTTGTACCATAAGATCAGTCATTGGATGGACCAAGATCTAATCAAAGGGCTTGCTGAGGGCGATGAGCATAAGCATCGTTTTCTAACTCAACACCTGATCGAGATGAAAGCCGCCAAGGTCAAACGCAAGCTACAACACCAACGTCTGACCGATCTGGCCACAGAATTTGAACAAAACCGCTAATCCGTACTCATATAACTAGCTATAACCCAATCCCCCTGTTATAAATTAACAGATTATCACTCTGGCTGGATAATTACGGATGAATTTCAAACAGTTATCTAAGCAGATATCAACGGCTTTCCTGTTATCTGCAACTCTGATCGGCTCTCTTGCAGCACCATTACAAGCAGCCACACCACAACACGCAATCTCTATGTATGGCGACCTGAAGTACCCGCAGGGCTTTCAGCACTTTGATTACGTCAACCCTGATGCACCGAAAGGCGGCACCGTTTCACAAGATGCAATAGGCACCTTTGACAGCTTCAACCCTTTTATTATTAAAGGCGCAGCCGCTGATGGCATTGGCCTAATTTATGATTCCCTGTTAACCCGCGCTCAGGATGAAGCCTTTTCCCTCTACGGCTTACTGGCTGAATCGCTTGAAGTGGCAGACGATCGCAGCTGGATTATTTTCAACCTCAACCCCAAAGCCCGCTTCAGCGATGGTCAACCGGTGACCGCTGAAGATGTCATCTATAGCTTTAAATTACTCCGCGAACAGGGTTCACCCTTTTACCAATCCTATTACCGTGAGATCTCTGCCATTGAGGCGCTCTCTGAGCGACGAGTGAAATTCAGCTTCAGTGCCAGCGAAAACCGAGAACTACCGTTAATTGTCGGTGAAGTCAGCATCCTACCTAAACATTACTGGGAACAACGTGACTTCAGTAAGCCAAGCCTCGAAGTGCCTGTCGGCTCCGGCCCTTATGTGATTGACAGCTTTGATGCCGGCCGCACCATCATTTATAAACGCAACCCTGATTACTGGGGCGCCGACCTTCCCGTTAACCGCGGCCGTTTTAATTTTGATAACATCCGTTATGACTATTACAAAGATGGTAATGTAGCCCTTGAAGCCTTCAAAGGCGGTGAATACGATTTCCGTCAAGAAACATCATCCAAACAGTGGGCCACCGGCTATAAAGGTGCAGTGTTTGATGACGGCAAAATCATCACCCGCAATATCGTCCACGAAAACCCTACCGGCATGCAGGCGTTTATACTCAATACCCGCAAGCCCTACTTCTCGGATAGCCGCGTTCGTCAGGCACTGGCTTACGCCTTTGATTTTGAATGGACCAATAAAAATATTTTCTATAACGCCTACACCCGAACCCATAGCTTCTTTTCAAATTCGGAAATGGCAGCCACTGAACTACCCACCGCGGAAGAGCTAAAGATTCTCGAACCGATTCGCGATCAAGTACCACCTGAGGTATTCACACAGGTCTACAAAGCGCCCTCTACAAAAGGTGATGGTAAAACACGGGGACAGCTACGCTCTGCCCTGCGGTTACTAAAAAGCGCTGGTTGGGAACTAAAAGACGGCCTTCTATTGGGGCCTAACGGCAAGCAGATGACCTTTGAAATTCTACTGGTTCAGCCTGCCTTTGAACGCATTGTCGCGCCATTCAGTCGTAACCTTGAACGCATGGGAATAAAACCGACAGTACGAGTGATCGATGCGTCGCAGTACATCAACCGAGTCCGTAATTTCGATTTTGATGTGATTGTTAGCGGATTCGGTCAGTCTAGCTCGCCGGGTAATGAGCAACGGGAATACTGGCATTCTAGCACCGCCGATCAACCGGGCAGCCGCAACATGATTGGTATTAAAAACCCAGCCATTGACTACCTCATAGATCAACTGATTCAAGCGCCAAATAGACAGCAACTCGTATTGAGAACCCGCGCCCTAGATCGTGTATTGCAGTGGAATCATTATGTGATCCCGCAATACCACATCAATAGCTATCGAGTAGCTTATTGGAATAAATTTGATTTCCCCGCAATACATCCAAAATATTCACTCGGGTTCGACACTTGGTGGATCAAACCCGATAAAGTGGAGCAATAACCACTATGGCGGCTTATATCCTGCGACGTCTGTTGCTAATTATTCCGACTTTGCTAGGTATTTTGACGATCAATTTTTTGATTGTGCAAGCCGCTCCCGGCGGCCCCGTTGAGCAGACTATTGCCAACCTTCAAGGATTAAACACCAGCGCGACTGCCCGCTTTGATGGCTCAGCCCAATCAGACCTCAGTGGTGGATCACCCTCCGCTACCGAGAATAGCAGTACTTATCGGGGTGGTCGCGGCCTTGATCCACAACTGGTCAAACAGATTGAGGCGCAGTTCGGTTTTGACAAACCGGCCCACGAACGCTTTTTTCAGATGCTAAAAAACTACCTTGTCTTCGATTTTGGCGAAAGTCTGTTCAGCGGCAAAAAGGTCACGGATCTGATTATCGAAAAACTCCCTGTATCGATATCTTTAGGCCTATGGACAACGCTAATCACCTATCTGGTCGCCGTACCACTGGGGATCAAAAAAGCGGTACGTGATGGTACACCGTTTGATGTTTGGAGCAGTTCGATCATTATTATCGGTTATGCCATCCCTAACTTTCTGTTCGCCATTCTGCTGATTGTGCTGTTCGCTGGGGGGACCTATTTCAGTTGGTTTCCACTGCGGGGGCTCACGTCCCCAGACTTCGACCAGCTCAGCGCATGGGGTCAAGTTAAAGACTACTTCTGGCATATCACTCTGCCAGTATTGGTATCGGTTATTGGCAGCTTTGCGACACTTTCGATGCTGACCAAAAACTCCTTCCTCGATGAAATAAACAAACAGTATGTCATCACCGCCCGCGCCAAAGGCTTATCAGAAAACCAAGTGCTTTATGGCCATGTGTTTCGTAATGCGATGCTGCTGATCATCGCCGGTATGCCCGCCGCCCTGATCGGTATTTTCTTTACCGGCTCAATGCTGATTGAGGTGATTTTCTCACTCGATGGTATTGGCTTGCTCGGCTATGAGGCAGTTATTAAACGGGACTATCCGGTTATCTTTGGCACCTTATACATTTTCACCCTGATCGGCCTATTACTGAAACTGGTGAGTGATCTCACCTACGTTGCGGTAGATCCCCGAATAGACTTTGAAAGCAGAGAAAACTAAACACATGCTGTCACTGTTCAAACGAAATAAAATGAGCCCAATCAACCAACGCAGATTGCAAAACTTTTGCAATAATCGTCGCGGCTACTGGGCGCTATGGTTGTTTTTGGCGCTATTTATCAGCAGCCTATTTGCCGAACTCATAGCCAACGATAAACCCCTGCTAATTCGCTACGACAACAGTTTCTACTATCCGGTCATGGTGGATTATTCTGAACTGGTGTTCGACGGTGAGTTCGATACCTTTGCTGATTACAAAGATCCCTATATTCAAGAGCTAATCACCGGTCAAGGCGGCTGGATACTCTGGCCTCCTATCCGCTTCAGCTATCGCACCATCAATCAGGATCTCCCTGTACCAGCCCCCTCTCCACCGAGCAGTGACAACCTACTGGGCACCGATGACCAAGGCCGAGATGTACTCGCCCGCGTTATCTATGGCTTTCGAGTGTCGGTATTATTTGCCTTAACGCTGACAATCATCAGCTCTATTATTGGCGTTGCGGCCGGTGCAGTCCAAGGTTATTACGGCGGCAAAGTCGATCTATTTTTCCAACGATTTATTGAGATTTGGTCCGGTATGCCGGTGCTATTCTTACTGATCATTCTTGCTAGCATCGTCCAGCCTAACTTCTGGTGGCTGCTTGGTATCATGCTACTATTTTCCTGGATGCAACTGGTGGATGTGGTCAGAGCTGAATTCCTCAGAGGGCGTAATTTAGAATATGTCCGCGCGGCACGCGCACTGGGGTTAGGCAACCGCTTAATCATGTTCCGTCATATTTTACCGAATGCGATGGTGGCCACACTCACCTTTATGCCTTTTATCTTTAATGGCTCGTTAGTCACACTCACGGCATTAGACTTTCTTGGTTTCGGCTTACCACCGGGATCTGCGTCACTGGGTGAATTAGTCGCACAGGGCAAAGCCAACCTCCACGCCCCTTGGCTTGGACTAACCGCCTTTGTGTCTCTCTCTATTATGCTGACACTGTTAATTTTTATCGGCGAAGCCGTTCGTGATGCTTTTGACCCGAGGAAGACGTTCAATGACTGATGCCCTGCTATCCGTGCGCAAGCTATCGGTGCGCTTTGGCCAAAACAGCCAAGCGGTTGATGCGGTTAAACAGATTAGTTTTGATATCAAAGCGGGTAAGATTATGGCGCTGGTGGGCGAATCGGGCTCGGGTAAATCCGTTACCGCGATGTCGATCCTGAAGCTATTGCCCTACCCTAAAGCTAGCCACCCAAGCGGTGAAATTTTCTACCAAGGCAAAGACCTGTTACAAAATAGTGAAGCGCAGATGCGCGCCCTACGAGGAGATCGTATCAGTGTCATTTTTCAAGAGCCCATGACCTCACTCAACCCGCTGCATAACATCGCCCGCCAGATTGGTGAGACGCTACTGCTGCATAAAGGTCTGACGGGGCCACAAGCCCGGGAGCGAACATTAGAGCTACTCCAACTTGTCGGCATACAGGACGCTGAGAAACGCCTTAATAGCTACCCTCATGAGCTATCCGGCGGCCAGCGCCAACGGGTAATGATTGCCATGGCACTGGCCAATGATCCCGAGTTACTGATTGCCGATGAACCCACCACGGCGCTGGATGTCACCATTCAGGAACAAATCCTCGAATTACTGCAGTCATTACAGCAAAAACTCGGTATGTCGGTACTGCTAATCACCCACGATCTCAATATCGTGCGTCGCTATAGCGACGATGTCTGTGTGATGTATCAAGGATCGATCGTTGAGCACAATACAACGGCTCAGCTTTTTGCTGAACCACAGCATCCGTACACCCTCAAACTGTTAAATGCAGAACCCAGCGGTCAACCACCGGCTGTCGCCCCCAGTGGCACGCCGATACTGCAGACCCAAGATCTTAAAGTATGGTTCCCCATTAAACGGGGACTGCTAAAGAAAACCGTGGATTACATCAAAGCCGTTAACCCCTGTAACATCAAACTTTACAGCGGCCGCACACTCGGCGTGGTCGGCGAAAGTGGTTCAGGTAAAACAACCTTAGGGCTTGCCATTCTGCGACTGATTAGGTCTGAGGGCGAAATACAGTTTGCCGGCACTTCAATCAACACCCTTAATCAACGCGAGATAAAACCATTACGTCGCAGGATGCAGATTGTCTTTCAGGACCCCTATGGCAGCCTAAGTCCACGGATGTCCGTTGCCGATTCGATTAACGAAGGTTTAGAAATTCATAACATCGGCTTAGCCAATGAACGCCAGCAGATGATTATTGATGTCCTGCGAGAAGTGGGGCTTGACCCCGATGATCGTCACCGCTATCCCCATGAATTTTCCGGAGGACAACGGCAACGTATTGCGATTGCCCGAGCGGTTATCTTAAAGCCTGAATTAATTATTTTAGATGAGCCCACTTCCGCATTGGACCGAACGGTACAGGCCCAGATTATTGAACTACTGCGTGAATTACAGCACCGTTATCAACTGAGCTATATTTTTATTAGCCACGACCTAGCTGTCGTCAAGGCCCTCAGCCATGACCTACTCGTCCTACAGCATGGCGATGTAGTCGAACAAGGACCCGCAGCAGAGCTATTTAACCAGCCAACCCAAGCCTATACCCGTCGACTGCTCAATGCCGCATTCAGTGACAGCTAAGCATGCCAACAAAACACCTCTGTTAGCTTAATTAACCTCGACTTAGTACCCCTCTAAAAAAACATTAAAAAAAAGGCCGATACATAACGTATCGGCCTTTTTTATGACGCCTGACGATTAGAGAGCCATTAGAGACGCTCAATCTCAGCAGCGTTTGTACGTGCTTCAATCATCGCTTGGTAATCAAACTGACCAGAACGCTGTCCCAGCACATTACGCATCGCTTGACGCTCCTCTGCTGTTACCTCAGAGAGATCAGGCTCATTTACCGCTGTGACCGCTACAATTGCCCTAGAACCGTCTTGCAACGTAATCAAGCTATATGATGCGACCTGATCAGGCTTAGGCAACTTAAACACGGCAGACATGATCTCAGCAGGCTGAGCCCGGTTCGTACGGCTAACGTCATCCTCTACCAACCATTCAGCACCGTTGATTGAAGTACGTTCAGCCCCTTGCTCCAGCTTTTGCAACTCAGCACTCAGGGACGCTTCTAATGCCTCACCTGCTTTCTGCTGAGTAAGGATCTCAGTAATCTGCGGCTTAACCTCATCTTCGCTCAACTGACGTGGGCGTATATGTTCTTTAATACGCAGCACCAGTGTACGCCCAGAATCTAGCTCGATTGGATCACTGTTTAAGCCATCACGAATAAGCTCTTCATTGAAAGCAGCACGAATGACACGTGGATTAGTCGTAATTTCATCATCGCCACCTTGACGGCCAAAGGGCTTAACTTCGACAATATTCAGCCCCAACTCAGCAGCGGGCTCTTGCAGATCACCGGAAGAGAATGACAGATCAGTTAACTGACCAACACGCTCAACATAAAGCTGCTCGACTTTGTTTTCCATCTGCTCAGCAATCAGCTCGTCTTTCACCTCATCGAAAACAGGCGGTTTCGACTCAGACAAATCAGTTAACTTAATCAAATGATAACCAAACGCGGTACGGATCGGTTCTGACACTTCACCTTTTTTCAAGCCATAAACGGCCTGTTCAAATGGGCCATCCAGCATACCGTTTTGATAAACACCCAGATCACCACCAGAAGCCGCTGAACCAGGATCATCAGATTCAGTCTGCGCTAACGCGGCAAAATCTTCACCGGCTGCCAGTCTTTCCTGCAGCGCTTGTGCTTTAGCCAGTGCTGTCGCATCATCAACATCATCTGATACTTCTACCATGATATGCGAAACGGTACGCTGCTCTTGTGCATTGAATACCGCTTTAAGCTGATCAAACTGCGACTGCAACTCACCTTCATCAACAGTCACCTCTTTCAGCAAGTCGGCTTTATTAATCAGTAGATACTCAATGGCAACCTGCTCTTCGGTCATGAAATCCTGCAGGTGCGCATCGTAATAAGCACTCAATTCGTCAGCAGAAATCGATACATTAGCCATATAATCACTCAAGCCGACCTTAAGGTAAGCCATATCGCGGGTTTCACGATCGAGTTTTATAATATTTTCAACATCGCTATCCAGAACGAAAGCTGACAGCATATAACCTGAACGCTCGTAATCAATCAGACTCTCTTTACGCAGCAGATCTTTATACATCATCGGCGTGAGTCCAGCGTTTCGCAGCACAGCCTGATACTGATCGGAGTTAAATACCCCTTCCACTTGGAAGTCTTGAGTATTGATAATCATCTGATCCAACATATGGTCTGAAATAGCCATATCTTGGTCAACCGCAGACTGAACCAGTACTTCTCGCTGTATCAGGTTATCCAGGGTTGCCTTATTAATAAGATTATCGTCTAACAGTGTAGGGTCTGCATTTTCACCCATCTGGGCCAACAACTGTCGACGCTGAAGGTCTGCACCCTGGAGCAATTCATGCTCACTAATTTCAACACCATTAACGGTTGCCGGAGCATTTGAGCCTGAGGTCAGGCTGACCAGGGACTCCACCCCAAACAGTGCAAAGGTAACGATGATCAGACCAACGATGATCTTAGCAACTATTCCCTGGGAGTTATCTCGGATATTCTGAAGCATGATGCCTCTGGGCCTCTAAGCTAGTGTACAAATAGAAAAAAAGGCGCATCCATAACCGGATGCGCCTTTTATATGATTGGCAATACGGAACGGCTGATGCCGGTTACCGTCACCCAGAGAAACACTAACTGTTACGGCTAATGATCTCACATTTGGCGGAACGGACAGGACGCGAACCCGCGCCCTCCTGCGTGACAAGCAGGTATTCTAACCAACTGAACTACCGCTCCGGGTGCCAATGATCCTTACGGATCAGGCGCTAACTTTTATTACTTATTAACCGCGTCTTTCAGAGCCTTACCAGGCTTGAAAGTCGGCAGAGTCGCCGCAGCGATCTGAATAGGCTGACCAGTCTGAGGGTTACGACCCGTACGCGCAGCACGCTCTTTTACACCAAAGGTACCGAAGCCCACTAGAGCAACAGAATCACCCTTTTGCAGAGCGTCTGAGATAGATTCCAATGTAGCATCCAGCGCACGGCCGGCTGCTGCTTTTGGAATATCCGCAGAAGCGGCGATTGCGTCGATTAGTTCAGATTTATTCACATTGTTCCCCTTATATGAATCATTTTTATATTCTGTAGCTCAAGCCCAGTAAGTTAACGAACAACTTATACCAAGCGTACAATTCAGGTGTCAAGCGGGTTGCAGCTTGATTAGTCACTATTTTAAGTTAATGCGGTTTTATTTGCCCGCGCTCACTTTTTGCTTGCTTTTTCTTTTCAGAAAAGTTTGCTTTTTGCTCTTCAGTCAATGGTTCCGGACTGTATTTTAGAGCAATTTGCAACACCTCATCGATCCATTTTACTGGACAGATTTTAAGGTCTGCTTTTATATTCTCAGGAATTTCCTTCAGATCACGTTTGTTTTCATCTGGAATAATGACCGTTTTAATGCCACCCCTGTGCGCCGCCAGTAATTTCTCTTTCAAACCACCGATAGGCAACACCTGCCCACGCAACGTTATCTCCCCAGTCATCGCTACATCAGAGCGAACAGGGATACCGGTGAGCACAGATACTAATGCAGTACACATCCCGATGCCAGCACTTGGGCCATCTTTTGGTGTCGCACCTTCAGGAACATGGATATGAATATCATTTTCTTCGTGAAAATCAGGATTAATACCCAAGGATTCTGCACGACTTCGAACCACCGTCATCGCCGCCTGTATAGATTCCTGCATCACTTCACCCAGTGAACCGGTACGAATCTGACGCCCTTTACCCGGCACAACCGCCGACTCAATGGTGAGGATATCACCGCCAACCGATGTCCAAGCTAAGCCGGTTACCTGACCGATACGATCCTCCTCTTCGGCCACCCCGAAGCTACACTTACGTACGCCGGAATACTTCTCAAGGTTGTCGCTATTCACCACAATCGAGGCTTTCTTATCGCCGCCTAAAGCAACCTCTTTAATCACCTTACGGCAGATTTTAGCGACCTCTCGCTCAAGGCCACGAACACCCGCTTCCCGAGTATAATAACGAATCAGATCCGTCACCGCCTCGTCCTCAATCGCGAGTTCTTTATCCCTCAGGCCATTGGTTTTCATCTGCTTAGGAATCAGATACTTACGTGCGATATTTAACTTTTCATCTTCGGTATAGCCAGGAATCCGAATGATCTCCATACGGTCCAACAAAGGCCCTGGAATATTCATCGAGTTCGAGGTACAGACAAACATCACATCAGACAGATCGTAGTCAACTTCCAAGTAGTGATCATTGAAAGTACTGTTCTGTTCTGGATCAAGTACTTCCAATAATGCAGACGCCGGATCACCACGCTGATCCATGCCCATCTTATCGATCTCATCCAGCAGGAACAGTGGATTCTTCACGCCAACTTTGGACATTTTCTGAATCAACTTACCCGGCATCGAACCAATATAGGTACGACGGTGACCACGGATCTCAGCTTCATCTCGAACGCCACCCAAGGCCATACGCACATACTGACGATTGGTTGCGCGCGCAATGGATTGACCAAGTGAAGTTTTACCCACACCTGGAGGCCCCACTAAACAGAGAATTGGACCTTTTAACTTACGTACTCGGCGCTGAACCGCTAAATATTCAAGAATGCGATCTTTAACCTCTTCGAGGCCATAATGATCTTCATTTAGAATGGCTTCTGCACGCTTCATATCGTGACGCAGCTTAGAACGTTTAGACCATGGAATCTGCAACATCCAGTCGATATAGCCCCGAACCACGGTCGCTTCAGCTGACATCGGCGACATCATCTTCAACTTGTTGTATTCGTTAAGGGTTTTATCCAATGCTTCTTTCGGCATACCGGCTTCATCGATACGCTTTTTCAGCTCTTCGATGTCCGTAGTGCCATTTTCATCCAGATCGCCCAGCTCTTTCTGAATCGCCTTCATCTGCTCATTCAGATAGTACTCTCGCTGGCTTTTTTCCATCTGTTTCTTGACCCGGCCACGGATCCGTTTTTCAACTTCAACCAGATCGATCTCGGTCTCCATCAGGGCCATCAGATGCTCTAAACGAAGCTTATCATCTAGAATTTCTAGAATTTGCTGCTTTTCCTCTAGTTTAAGAGACATATGTGCAGCAATGGTATCCGCTAGGCGACCAATCTCATCGATCGAGCCTAATGACGTCAACACTTCGGCCGGAATCTTCTTGTTCACTTGCACAAAACGTTCAAACTGATCTAACGCTGTGCGCTTATAAATTTCCGCTTCGTTTGGGCTAACTTCATCAATCGGCAGAACGGTAATATCAGCGGTAAAATGATCTTCCGTGGTATGTAGTTTCTCGATGCGTGCACGGTAATCGCCTTCGACGAGCACCTTAACTGTACCATCAGGTAATTTCAGCATCTGCAGCACACTGGCAACAGTACCGATTGCAAACAGATCTTTGCCATCTGGCTCATCATCTGACGCATTTTTCTGGGCGATCAGCAGAATTTCTTTATTCTGCAGCATCGCCGCTTCTAGGGCCTGAATTGATTTTTCCCGGCCAACAAACAGCGGGATCACCATATGTGGATATATAACAACATCACGCAACGGCAAAACCGGCATCAGGGTGGTGGTGATCTCTTTATCATTCTCGAGTGGTGCCATATTGGACCTTACTCCTTTGTCGAAAGAAACTGCGGCAGATACAGCAGTTACGGGCTGTACGATATATCGCTCTTACTGATAAATGGGGCTAATACTATAAAAATCAACCACATTACAATAAAAGTTACACAAAAAAGTAACAACAACTAATAACGTTTTATCAGTAAGTTCAAAGAGTAACAACGTACCAAAATGGTGGCCATTATGTTTGCAATTAAAAAAGCCCGGAGAGCCCGGGCTTTTCCAGCGAAACGATTGTTACTTGTAATACGCATTATCAGTAACAGTATGATCCGTCACATCGCGCACACCCACTAAGCCACTCACACGCTCAACCAGGGTTTTCTCAACGCCATCCTTTAGCGTCATATCAACGGCACTACACCCCTGACATCCGCCACCAAACTGCAAGATAGCGACCTGACCGTTCGACTCTTCGATTAATTCAATCAGTTTAACTTCACCACCGTGAGAAGAGAGTCCTGGGTTAATATCCGAGTAAAGGATATAGTTTATCTGCTCTTCTATCGGGCTATCGTCTGACACATTTGGCACTTTGGCGTTCGGTGCTTTAATCGTCAGCTGTCCACCCATACGGTCGGTTGCAAAATCTACGGTTGCTTCTTCGAGATAGGGCAAACTATTCTTTTCAAAGTAAAACGTTACCTTCTCCATCGGCATAACAGCATCGTCTTCAACGATTTCGTCAGGACGACAGTAAGCCAGACAGGTTTCAGCGTAAGGCGTTCCCGGCTGGGTAACGAACATCCGCACAGCAATGCCTTCTACATTTTGCTTTTCAAGTAGCTCAGCAAGGTAGATTTCAGCTGATTCGGTTACGGTAATATTCATCAAAATTCCTGTTAAATCACTCACTCAATATGGGTTTTAGGATACACCCTTTCCAATCCCGAGTAAAATACTCAGTTATTAGCAAAAATAGCATTTCCGCCTTTTTATAAATCGCTTAGACTGCCCCACTTCAGACCTTAGAGACACGCTTTGGGTTATTCTGATCTGAAATTCAACGATCTGCAAACACTCTTTCGACAACCGAGATAAGCCGTTTGTCAGGCATCTCTCTAGATACTCCAACCAACCCTTTTAACTCAAACAATACTCGCTGCCGATACAATCCGGAACATGCTGTGAAATAGTATCAATTGGGACTGAAATGCTTCCATCTATCTAGTTCCACCAGCCCAACGCTAGGTTTTACGCCTCATTGAAACTGAACTAAGACAGATTATTCATCAAGCAGGACCCTCTGTTTTTTTATATTCATTTTTATTTATATATGCCGCAGCTGGGTTCATATCCGTCCATAGATTCGTTAAACTAAGGGGTGCTCAGCTCCTGAGTCCCTCCTGCCCTGAATCGATTGGATATCACTTTAGCTATGATGCAACAGAGCCTGGTTTTCTCTTTCTTTCTGATTTTTACCGGTGCCGCTGTGCTGGCCTCTATCGCCCTTTATACTCGACAACCCTTACTAGTTGCCTATATCGTACTGGGTGCCATTTTAGGCCCTTATGGCTACAGTTATATTCAGGATACAGCTTTACTCTCTGATATTTCACACGTCGGCATTATCTTCCTACTCTTTCTGTTAGGGCTCGATATGCAGCCAAGCCATCTAGTGCATATGCTAAAAAAGGCGACTTTAGTCGCTGTTTTTAGCGCGATTATCTTTATGGCAATCGGCTATGGCGTCGGGATCGCCTTCGGATTCACCCGCACCGAAGCTATTATTATTGGTGTCGCCCTGATGTTTTCCAGCACCATTATCGGCATCAAACTGCTCCCCACAACCGTTCTACACCACAAATACACCGGCGAATTGGTGGTCGGTCTGCTGCTACTTCAAGACGTCATCGCTATTCTGGTATTATTATTACTCAACAGTGGCGATGGCGAGGCCAGCCAATTCTTCACCTTCCTAAAAACGATCATTGCCTTACCCTTGATCATTGGTGGCGCCTTAGCTTTTGTCCGCTATATTTTGCTGCCATTGATTCAGAAATTTGACCGTTTCCACGAATACATCTTCTTATTAGCGATCGGCTGGTGCCTCGGTCTAGCGGAGCTCGCCCACGCGGTCGGCTTGTCTGCTGAGATCGGTGCTTTTATTGCCGGCGTTAGCTTAGCAACCAGCCCTATCGCTCAATATATCGCGACCAGCCTTAAACCTTTGCGCGACTTCTTCCTAATTCTGTTTTTCTTTTCTATCGGTGCAAGCTTCAATCTAGGACTGCTAGGACAGATTATTGTACCGTCAATCATCTTAGCGCTGCTGGTACTGGTGATTAAGCCGATCGTGTTTCGCTTTCTACTGCACAATATCAGCGATAGCAAAACACTCGCGTGGGAAGTCGGTTTTCGCTTAGGCCAAATCAGTGAGTTTTCCCTACTGATAGCTTATATGGCCACCAGTGCATCGATGATCGGCCAAGAAGCTTCCCATGTGATACAGGCAACCGCCATTCTAACGTTCTTGTTATCGACCTATATTGTTATCTTTAACTACCCCAATCCTATTGCTGTTTCAGACAAGCTGAGAAGAGATTAGGGCCAATGTCCGATAAGAGCATCCTCCTATCGGACAAACCATCGAACACCCAGCTTATGATGCTATGTCGGTTAATATTGAGTTTTATTTCTATCCTGCCACATCTGCTCTGCTAGCCTAATGCAGCTATCATGATCTTTCGCCTTATTGAGCAGCTTAAGTATCAGCGCAAGGGTGGAGATCACCGCACCCACACCGTACTCATGCTCAATTTCTCCACGCCACAATTTCACTAAGTCGGCACTATCAAGCTCCTGCTTGACTAAACGCCTTGGATAATAGCGCGGCCAGATACTGGTCGAATAATCACCCCCACGAGTCCATTGCAGATCACATTCAGCATCCGGCTTGACTTCCGCTTCACCGCCATCCCCTTTAATCGTTAATCCATTTTTAACGCCCAGCAACTGTGCCGCTTTCTGATGCATCGGACCATAAGCTGGATGAAACACACCATCAACGGTATGGCTAGCGTGCAGCGGATTGATAAGCCGACAAAGCGTATGGACTGGAGAGCGAAGCCCTAACACTGGCCGTAGATTGATAATTCGACTCATTCGTGGACTCAATGCCTCAATCGACATAAAAGCGAACTGGGTTGAATCTAACGATTGTGCAACCTGATTCCAATCAACACAGGCTTTAATACCAAACAACGATAGACAATCTTCTGTATAGATCCGCTCAGGCGTATGACCTCTAGCCCCATGCATAAACACTCGAATACCATTGGCAGATAATAATAATGCCGCCAGAATAAACCATGGCAGCTGGCGCTTTTTACCCGCATAAGTTGACCAATCTAGATCAACCTCGAGCGATGCCGGCGCACCACATCGACCACGCACCGCTTCAATAAAACCAGCCAACTCTTCAGGCGATTCCTCTTTAACCCGCAGCAGCATCAAAAAAGCCCCCAATTGCTCAGGCTCTACTCGATCATCTAAAATCATTTGCATCGCTTCACGAGCTTCAACCTGACTCAGGGAACGAGACCCTAGCTTTCCTTTACCAAGAATTCGTACAAAGGGGGCAAAAGGATGCTCCACTGATGGCTGCTTCTGTAACATAGATTTTCTCTGGCCCGTTAATTAAAGTTATGCTGATTTTATACCCTCGATGCTATCCGCATGAAGCCTTTACACCGATAAAACAGCCTTAAAGTTAAAGCTTTACGCCGATAGTCATCAACCATCCATAAAAAGCTGACCGATACACCCTAATCTGACGGCCATTCAAGCCTCTGCGGATGCTTTAATCAGCGGTCACTGGTAGAATCCGCCCTTCGTCAGGAGAAGCACATGAAACCGAACCGTTCCCGTCCAAAAAATCAGCGCCCGGCTCGCAAGCCAGCCCACCCTTTACCGACCGAACCGGTAGAATTAAATATCGAATCCCTGAGCCATGATGGTAGAGGAATCGGACGCTACCAGGGCAAAGCAGCATTTATCGCTAACGCCCTTCCCGGTGAACAGGTGACGGCCCGTCTGACCGAGGAAAAAGCCAACCTCTATCTTGGCCATACTGACACGATATTAACGTCGTCTAGCCACCGGATCGAACCCGCCTGCCCTCACTATCAACACTGCGGCGGATGTGACCTACAACATCTGGACAACGCCGAGCAGCTCAGCTTAAAACAGTCGCTAGTGATTGAACAACTGGAACGGATCGGCCATACCAAACCCACAAAAATAGAAGCGCCGCTGACTGCTACTGATTGGCACTATCGACGCAGCGCTCGGATCGGTATTAATCAGCTATCCGATGGCGAGCCCATTGTCGGTTTTCGCCGGCGAGGTAGTCACCTACTCAGCCAGATCGATAGCTGCATCGTATTAGACAAACGTGTCAGCGACATCTTCAGCCGAGTAAGAGAAGCCTTACGTGATAGCGGTGATATCAAATATATCACCCAACTGGATATCGACTTGGGAGATCAGGGCGGCTATCTATCATTGCGGCTAAAGAAACCGCTTAACGAACAACACCTAGCCATCTTTACCTCTCTTGCTGCACATTATGACCTAAACCTGCAGCAACAGATAATTGGCACCGAACCCGACAATAGTGATGTTGAGCCGGTTAGCTATTCACTAAACCAATTAACACTGCAGTTTCGCCCAGGTGATTTCATTCAGGTTAACGCTGAGATTAACCAACAGATGGTCTCTAAGGCTTGTCAATTACTGGATCTTAAAGCCGATGATAAAGTCCTTGACCTGTTTTGCGGTTTAGGTAATTTCTCCCTGCCAGTCGCTCATTCAGGGGCATCGGTCACCGGTATCGAAGGCAGCGTGACCATGGTGGAACAGGCTGAACAAAACGCCCGTTTAAACCAACTCGATAATTGTCGCTTCTTCTGCGGCAATCTAGCCGATGACTTAACTGGCCTGCAATGGTTTCGAGATGCTTACAATAAGGTTATTCTTGATCCACCTCGTAGTGGTGCCGCAGCGTTGATACCACAAATTTGCCAGCAGCGGCCCGAGTTGATTCTGTATATCTCCTGCAACCCAGGCGCCCTCGCCCGCGATAGCGAATTACTGGCCAGCGAAGGTTATCAACTACGGCAGTTCCTCGTCATGGATATGTTTCCACAAACTCACCATATTGAATCGATGGCGCTGTTTGTACGTGGCAAAAAGAAACAACAGAAAAAGAAACTGTTTGCCGGCAAAGGCATCAATCGCTGAGATGATGACAGCGATTGATGAGCAGAAGATTCTCTACGCCGATAACCATATCCTGGTCGTCCATAAAGACCCTGATCTACTCTCCGTGCCTGGCCGCGGAGAGGATAAGCAGGATTGCCTCTGGCGTCGGGTTCAGCAACGCTTCCCAACCGCCCTCATCGTTCACCGGCTCGATTATCCGACCTCTGGCATCATGGTGCTAGGGCTGAGCAGAGAGAGCCACCGCCATCTGAGCATTCAGTTTCAAGAGCGTCTAACAGAGAAGCGCTATCAAGCGATTGTGGACGGTAGACTACCGCGAGCCAGCGGCACGGTTGATCAACCACTGCGTTGCGATTGGGACAATCGCCCCTTACAGATTATCGACCATGAACAAGGTAAACCGGCACAGACCCACTGGCAGGTCCTCGAATATCTAACTAATGCTACCCGAGTCGAACTCACGCCAATAACGGGACGTTCGCATCAATTGCGAGTGCATATGCAATACCTAGGGCATCCGATTCTCGGCGACCGCTTTTATGCCAACCCCGATCAACGGACACGCTCGGAACGCTTGCTCCTGCATGCCGAATCGCTCAGCTTCAACCATCCAGCCACTCAGGAGCGGTTGTCCTTTAGCGCTTCCTGTCCGTTCTAAGCAGCCTCATCAACACAAGATAAAGCCTTCGTTTATCCCTAGCTGATCAATAAGCTAAACGATTAAATCTGCTATTACTTTAATTATCAGCTTAGCTCACCACTCTGATGTGCTCTCCTCGCTTTAAGCCAACAACCGTTTCAGTGATCTGCTCCACTATACGCTGCCGCGCCTGTACACTCCCCCAAGCACTGTGCGGGGTAATAATAAGATTGGGAATATCATCCGCCAACAAAGGATTACCATTGACCGGTGGCTCTTCACTCAAGACATCGGTTGCCGCCCCAGCCAATTGACCGCTGCGCAACGCCTCTGCCAAATCCGTTTCATTAACAATACCGCCGCGGGCAGCATTGATAATAAAAGCGCCAGTTTTCATCTGCCCAATGGCCTCAGCATTGATTAAATCACGGGTTTGCGCCGTCAACGGACAATGCAAACTTAAAACATCAACCTGCGGCAGTAACTCGTCCAACGCCACACGACCGGCCATGGTATCGCCGCCAATACGCTGCGCAATCAGCACCCGCATACCAAAGGCCTCGGCCAACCGAGCCACGCCCGCACCAAGATTACCATAACCCACAATACCTAATGTTTTACCATTAAGTTCCTGAATCGGGTAATCCAACAAACAAAACTGCTTCGCTTGGGCCCACTGCCCATTTCGCGCCGCTTGGTTATAGGCAATCAGGTTGGTATGCAAAGCTAACATCAGCGTCATCACATGCTGAGCCACCGATGCAGTACCGTACGCCTGACAGTTAGACACGGTAATACCTCTTTCAACAGCCGCCTGAATATCAACATTATTAGTGCCGGTGGCAGCTATGCACACATGCTTCAACTGCGTTGCCACCGCTAGTGCTGCACTATCAAGTACAACCTTATTTACAATCACCACCTCAGCCTCTGCAACCCGCTCTGCCACCTGTGATGGCGTCGTCGAGGCGTAGCCTGTAAAACAGCTGAATTCAGCTTTTAGCTTGCTAAGATCAAGGTCATCACAATCTAAGCTATCAAGGTCAAGAAAAACTGCTTTCATCGTTACTTACCCTCACCCGTTATATAAAAAAGGGGCCCCTTTGAGGGCCCCTTAATATTTATGATTTGCTCAGCTTACTGATTTAAACACCAGCAGCCCCGATCTAATAATCGATCAAATCTTCTCTTTAATCTGCCAGAGTATCTCATCAGCAACCACCGCTGGCGCTGAATAACCGTCCGGTGTTTTAACCGTCAGAAATACACCGTTTGCAGTACGATTCATATGTAGCTGATACTGACCGACATGCTCATACTTACCAGACTCATCATTGTATACAGCATCCTGATCATCCTCGAAGATATAGAGCACTTTGCCGCCTAACCAAATTTTAAAGCCTTTTCGGTTAGCAAGGTCATCGCTCTCATCGATAGCTTCCTTACCACCTTCAACCTTCCGAGCGCTATAAGACGGTGCATTGTCGTCGTCTTCATCATCAAAACCCAACGCCCGACCTAAACCGCTATCAAAGGTTATCTCGTCACGATCGGAATGCAACCACTCGAAGAAGCCCATTTTTTCAGTATCTTCAACCGGTGTCGACGTGGTGTAAGTCATATAAATAATACCCGCCTGTTGATCACGCGTACCCACATCAAGATCTGTTTTATCGATAGCCTGAGTAATTTGAGCCCATGCCTGGTCAACCGGCACCGTAATTTTCAACGCAGGGAAACCTTTAGAATCGCGTCCCATCTGTGGCAGGTTATTTTGCTGGCGACGCAGCTCCAGCATACTCATGCTCTCGCTATTACTGCTCGACTTACTCAGATAGCGCAGCATTTCAAACATCATATCGGTTTTATAACCAACATCCGTCGCATCATCAGTCCAGCTAACCGGCTGATCCTTCTGATCCTGAGCTACCCGCACATGCTGCATCGAAATACTGGTACGATTAAAGTCATCAGCAACCGGTCGAACCGATACCCGCAACTTATCACTCGTAGGCCCTTCAATATCTTGGAAGGTCAATCGCTTAATCATGCTATCGACAAAGCTTAGCTCTTTAGCATCGACATCGATCCAATCGGTTTCAATCACCCCTTCTTGCGGTGCTGATTTAGCCAAGCCAATATTATTGAAGCGCCAGAAGTCCTGTAACTGTACCCAGACATCGCCAATGGGTTCGTCCACCACGAGGACTTTCTCACCATCTTCACGCTTCAGGTTAACCGAACCACTACCGGCATCCGCATAAAAGAACTCCGGACGTGGAACAGAAAAGCTACCACTACGCTGCGAGGCCGTCTGACCAGCACTCGGAACATCCAACGCGTCCTGCATTGATTTCGAACGAGCCTTAATAGAAGGCGGTAGTTCGAGCCGTTTAGTTGCCTGCGCCTCTTCGTAGTTTTGGCTGCGGTCGTTGATAATGCCATTCTCACCATAAATCGGATTAGAATAGGAACCACATCCGGCAATACTTAACACAGCTGCTGCCAGAGGCAACAAGGCAATTATTCTCATTATGCTTGTCCGTTAGTTTCAGATAATTTCGCAGGCTTTCAGCGCTTCACGCACCTGATTATGGTACTGCTCAGACAATACGGTCAGCGGTAAACGAATACCCTGCCCGATCAAGCCCATTTCAGCAACGGCCCATTTCACCGGAATAGGGTTAGCTTCAACAAACATCGCCGTATGCAGCTGCATCAGTGAAGTCTGTATAGCACGTGCAGCTTCCGCTTCACCTGCAATCGCTAAACGACAAAGCTCACCCATCTGTGACGGCGCCACATTAGCCGTTACGGAAATATTGCCATCACCGCCGAGCAACATGAGTTCAACAGCTGTACCGTCATCACCCGAATAGATAGCAAACTCTTTCGGCGCGGCATCAATTAGCGTTTTCGCCCGCTCTAAATCACCCGTAGCTTCTTTAATGCCGATAATGTTAGATATCTCAGCTAGACGTAATACCGTTTCAGGCAACATGTCACAAGCGGTACGACCCGGCACATTATAAAGAATCTGTGGGATATCAACCGCTTCGGCAATGGCTTTAAAATGTAAAAACAGACCTTCTTGGGTCGGCTTGTTGTAATAAGGCGTCACCAACAAACAGGCATCAACACCGACGCTCTTTGCCGCTTCAGTTAGCTCAATCGCTTCTCTGGTAGAATTTGCACCTGTTCCGGCAATCACAGGGATGGCACCGCTAACACGATCAACCACCCGCTTAATAACCTGACAATGCTCATCACAACTCAGTGTTGCCGATTCGCCACTTGTACCTACAGCAACGATTGAGTCGGTGCCCTTTTCCAGATGAAAATCAACTAGCTTATCCAGTGCGTCCCAATCGACCTCACCGTTTGAATTCATCGGGGTAACAAGAGCAACAATGCTGCCAGTAATCATCATGGTCTCCATCAAGAGGTATACAGTATGGTCTATGGTACTTGCCTGCGTTTTGCGGCTCAACCCATTTCAGCTCAATAAGTTAGCGTAATCTGAATATTCAAAAAACGATGTTTATAGGGGCTGCCAAAACTGTGAAATCTGTTATCGTATAAAAAGCGTATCATTCTAACTGATCTCAATCAGATAAGCGTAGTTTTTAAGCCAGATTTTTAAGGAAAATGCATGAGCCAGCCAACAATTGATCAGCCAGTAACCGACTTCACCGCCGCTGCCACTAGCGATACCACTGTGACGCTATCCGAACTCAAAGGTTCCAACGTGGTCATCTATTTTTATCCGAAAGACAGCACGCCTGGCTGCACCACGGAAGGACAGGATTTTCGTGACATGTACGACCAGTTTCAGGCAGCTAATACACAAATCTTTGGTGTATCACGGGATGGTATGCGCGCCCATGAGAATTTCAAAGCGAAGCAATCCTTTCCCTTCGAATTGATTAGCGACCCAGATGAAACCTTATGCAAACTATTTGATGTCATTAAATTGAAAAAACTCTATGGCAAAGAACATATGGGTATCGAACGCAGCACCTTTCTAATTGATGCCGAAGGCGTATTACGAAAAGAGTGGCGTAAGGTAAAAGTCAAAGAGCATGTTGCCGACGTACTTGAAGCGGTAAAAGCGTTGTAAAGTGAAACGGCGTTGATCGAAACTAACACGCCTTCGTGATAGCCCTGCCCGCTGGGCAGGGTATTGAATACCCTTTTTATAAAGACAAATACCTTTTTCGCTTCAGCCGAGCATAGGGAAATCAACCAATACGAGCACAGCGCTCAGTCAGTGATCTTTTTTCTCGCGGTGAAAGCCACACGATCCTTGTCCTCATACATCGCATGATCCACCCGCTGAAACAGCTCAACCATGGTTTCATTTTGCTGGTACTCAACCGCACCAAAACTGCATTCAAGATGAATATTATTAACGAAGGTTGTTGCAGCAATCACCGATTGAAACTTTAAAACCACGTTGGATAGCCCAGCATACGGTACCAACCAGGACTACACAGAACTACGCACAACGTTGCCGGTTTCGCCATGCCAATCCCAAATACCTTCGACGATAAGATCAAGTATCGAATTAAGCGTCAGGTCGGCAGAATCTAATGACTCGTGCGTATATGTCTTAGGCGGCATATTTTGGGTTCGCTTTTATTATTTAGTCTCAGCATGCCCATCATCTTGAATAAATGCGTGGCTTTTCGGCCAAGCATTCAAAATAGCCTTGATGAGCGTTGCCAGCGGGATGGCAAAAAACACGCCCCAGAACCCCCAAACGCTGCCAAACACTAATACCGCAATAATGATGGACACCGGATGCAAGTTAACCGCTTCCGAAAACAGCAGCGGCACCAACACATTGCCATCAAGCGCTTGAATAATGCCGTACGCCAACATCAGGTACCAGAATTCATTCGTCCAACCCCATTGAAAGAAGCCGATCAAGGCAACTGGCAGCGTCACCAATGCAGCACCAATGTAAGGTATCAGGACTGATAACCCCACCATAATGGCTAACAATGCCGCATAATTGATCCCCAGCAGAGTGAAGGCTGCATAGGTAACCGAGCCGACAATCACAATCTCAATGACTTTACCTCGAACATAATTAGCGATCTGCTGATCCATCTCAGTCCAAACTTGGGTTAGCATCGCTTTCTTTTGTGGTAGAAAAGAGACCCACCAACGCACCAGATTGCTGCCATCTTTCAAAAAGAAAAACACCAAAATAGGCACTAGTACCACATAGATAAGTAGCGCAACCAATCCGGTAATAGAACTCAAAGAGTAAGTCACGACCATCTGCCCTAACTTTCTTAGCTCCGTCGTGGTCAAATCGATAATTTGGGTAATCTGCTGTTCGGAGAAAACATCGGGATATTGCTGCGGCAGTAACAATAACACCTCTTTCGCTTGGGTCACCATGCCGGGCAGCTCATTAAACAGATTCACCGACTGTTTCCATGCCAACGGCATAATAAATAGCAACAACGACAGTAGTGCGCCAATAAACAGTGCAAACACCAATAACACGGCTGCCAGGTGCGGCACCTTGTGCTCTTTTAACCAGACAATCATTCCCTGCATGAGAAACGCGAGAACAATACTGATAAAAACAGGTGTTAGCGCCTGGCCTAAATATAGAATAACGCCCAATGCACCGGCCAGAAGCACCAGTAACAGGATGACTTCCTCGTTAGAAAAATAGTTATCGATCCATTTATTGAAAATTTTTCTCACACTGTGCTCCCGTTAACCGCGCTGGATAAAATAAGTATACCGATCATCTTCGCTGAACGATTCCAGCATCTGATGGTCAGACTGATCGACAAAGGCTTTAAAATCCCGCTGTGATCCAGCATCTGTTGCCACCACTTTGAGAATTTTACCCGACTCCAGTTTATGTAACGCCTGCTTTGCTTTCAATAAAGGTAATGGACAATTAAGGCCGCAGGTATCGAGTTGTTCATCCCAGTGGGTCTCAGTCATAGAAAAATGTCCAGATACAGTTAAGAGGACAGCAATATATACCAAAAAACGAGGTATTATAAACCACAATTACACTTAACTTTTTCTGGCGCCACAGAAACACAGTATAAGGATCAATAATTTGCGAACTGGACTTACACGATATCTGTTAGCGGGCATCCTTTCGCTGAGCACCATCTCGCCGACTCAGGCCAATGAACTGCCCCTGATAGCCAACAGCTCCGGCACTATTTCACTTGAGCAGGAATATCAGCTAGGCCGAACTTGGGCTCGAATGTTACGCGGCAGCGCAGCAGAATATGGCGATCCGCTGCTGGTTAACTATATTGATGGCCTACTCTGGAAAATTGCGGCAAACAGCCAACTTCAGGATCATCGGCTCGATCTAATCGTACTCGACACCCCTGTGTTGAATGCTTTTGCGGTACCCGGTGGTGTCGTTGGCATCAATGCAGGCCTACTACTCAGCGCTCAGGATGAACAGGAATTCGCATCGGTTATCGCTCACGAACTCGCTCACTTGTCGCAACGCCACTACGCTCAGCAACTAGAAGAGAGCCGTCGTAATACGCCATTACTGCTTGCAGGTGTGCTAGCCAGTATTTTAATTGCTTCTGCCGATTCACAGGCGGGTATGGCTGGGATCACATCCTCAATGGCCGCTGGCCAGCAAGCCAGTATCAACTTTACCCGACGAAATGAGCAGGAAGCAGACCGTATCGGTATGCTGAATATGGTGAACTCGGGTTTTGATCCTTACGCTATGCCACGGATGTTCTCCAGACTGCAACGCTCAAGTCGTTTTCTTGGCCAAAAACCACCCGAATTTTTGTTGACCCACCCCGTCACTGAATCAAGGATAGCAGACGCGGAAAACCGCGCGAGCCAACTACCTAAGCCCTCATATAAACCCCAAGACTACGATTATCAACTACTCAAAAAGCGAGTAGAAGTCTATTACACTAGCGACCTTAACCAGCTCATTAAGGGCTATAAAATAAGCGCTGCTGATGATCAACTGAGTAACTACGGTTTAGCCTTAGCGCTGATGAAAAAAGGGGATTACAGTCAAGCCCAATCAGCCTTGAAGAGCCTACCCTCCCATCTGCAACAACACCTCTATATACGTCTCACCTATGCAGAACTCGCGCTCGCAGCCAATGAGCCAGAAGATGCGCTGCAACAGATGGAACAACTGAATAAGCTTTATCCTGACAGCTATCCCGTGAGACAGCGCTATGCTAAAGCGCTTAGCGCCAATCGTCAGTATAAAAAAGCGACCCGTGTGCTAAGCGAGTTGAGCCAACGCTTTCCTGATAACAGTTATATCTGGTATGAGCTAGCAGAAACCCAAGGATTGGCCGGCAATACCCTTGGCGTGCATGAAGCACGAACAGAGTACTTTTTATTGATCGGTGCAACCGATAAAGCGCTGCAACAGATTGACTACGCGCTACGCGAAAAAGGGTTAAGTAGTAGTGATATTGCTAGGCTTGAAGAGCGTAAACGGGAAGCCGAACAGGTCAGAGAACAAATTAAGACCTCTCTTTAAACAGCCATCCTCGTCTCGCGATATGCATTGGCAAACGCTTAATCCCCATGCCAATGCAACCGCCCCGCCCCTGTTATTTCCTCACTCATACCCATTTTAAGAGGTGGAGACCTTGTGATACCTCATAATTGCTGCTTTTATAACCTTATTAAATAGTGATGATTACCGCTAGCTGATGCTTTCAGCCTGAGTGATCAGTGCTTACACCCTACCTGACAGGCTACCGCCATCATAACGCCTGTCGCCTAGTATGACGGAATAGACGGATGCTCAAAGAGGTTATGCGATGAAACTGATACATGATGACACATTGGAATTTGAAGAAATTTCCAGTGATTCTGAATCAATACAGGTCTCCCGAAAATCATATCGCATCCCTGTAAAAGATAGGGAAACTTCGCTACTGATCATGAACGGCTCGACATATCCTCTAGTCGATATTAGTGTTGAGGGGGTCTGCATTGGCATTGATGCCACAGCACCTCTTACTTCTGCGGATATAACCCCTGACTGCAAAATCATTCTAGGGGAACAACATTTTGAAGGGTTAGTCGGTGAGGTCATGCATTCATCGCTAGATGGGGATGGTAACTGGATCTGTGGCATTCAATGGCAACAGATGGATGAAGCAACGTTCACCGCCTTAGATCAGGCCCTACTCCGCCTTCGTAAAGAGATATTTGCAGATGCCTGAGCAGAAAAACCGAGATATTATGGACTCGCTGTTAAGCGAGGACGTCGATGACAGTATTGATGAGCTTCAACAACTCAACAATATTATCTTTTGTGATGCCGAAGATACCCCTGTCAACGAAGCCCCTAAAGATCAGGGTGAGCTCATCTGGGAAACCGAAAATGAGCAGTTTGCCATTCATGCCTGGAAACTAAAGGGTAAGATCAGTCTTAAATTTATCACTAAATCGAAGACTAACGTCTCGGTAGAAAGGCTTGCTAAGATTGCATTGAATGCCATCCTTGATGACCTTAAGAAGGCTAACCCATGACTATTATTGTTTGCCCTAACTGTTCGCGTAAACATCATGCCGATACCAGCCGCTTCGCTGAAAAAAAGCGTTTTGTGGTACGCTGTAAAGCTTGCGAGCATAAATTTGTCATTAATCTTGATCACAACGGCCTTGTTCAGCCTACTCAAACACAACCAACACCCACTGAACAAGTTCAAGCACCTAAGCCAGCCATTCCTACTCCCCAACCCGCTGCCGTTATTGAAAAACCTCAGGCACCGAAGACTCCACGAAAAATATGTGTTTCGCTGAGTAAAGGTGGGGTAGGAAAAACAACCACCGCGGTCAATCTCAGCGCGGGGTTAGCGATGGCAGGCTACAAAGTATTATTGATCGATACCGATACCCAAGGTCAGTCATCTTTCATGCTGGGTAAAAAACCACCCGCAGGCTTGACTGAGTTACTCACCGGCGAACTCACACCCCAAGAGACGATTATCGAAGCTAGACCTAACCTCTGGCTACTCAGTGGCGGGCGGTCGCTAGCTGGCGTTAAACGTATTATCGATAAAAAAAGTTTTGGTTCTGAATGGACCCTATCCGAAGCGATGGAAGAGCTAGATAAAGCCTACGACTTCGTCATTATCGATACCTCACCGGGCTGGGATCAACTCACTGTCAACGTGCTGTTCTACGCCACCGAAGTACTGACACCCGTCTCGCTAGAAGTGATGTCATTGCATGGATTAGCAGAGTTCACTAAAAATCTTCACGCCATCAAAAAATACAAAGATATCGAACTCAACTATATCCTACCGACTTTTCTCGATACTCGGGTGGAACAACCAAAAAACATCTATCGCAAGCTACAGAGTCTTTATGACGACAAGGTATGCACTCCAATAAGGTACGATGAGCAACTAAGCCGCTCCCCCTCCCACGGCGAAACCATCTTTGAGTTTTTACCCGATGGCGATGGTGCTGCGGATTATGCGGCACTGGTACGCACCATTACAAAAGACAAAACAATTTTACTCGGTGGCGTTAAACACGATGGAAAAGATGAAACAGTCATTCCATCGTTATGATCGATTGAGACTTTAAAGGCCTCTTATCGACTCAAACATGCATCGCTATTCAACCATTCAGCCCGCTTCTCTAATAGCCCTGCCAAAGCGGGGTTTTGTTTACCCCCTTGATCAGCCTTGCTGAAAACTAATCCGAGCTATTGAGATAAATATTCAAAAAAGCACGCTGACTAACCTTTCACATCAGCTCGAGAGGTGTCGTTCTTACGGTGAGTTTCACTCATCGCCTTTACCACAAAGGCGCCACCCATAAGCCCAAGCAGACCAACACTGCAACTTGCCATCGCCAGTCCCGACAGCTTCACCGTCAGACCAATAATCAGCGGACCCGTAGTTGATCCCACATCCGACAAAAGGCGCCAGATGCCAATAAAACCACCCCGATTCAATCGTGGCGCCAAATCAGATCCGACTGTCATAATCACCCCAGCTGAAATCCCATTACCAAGGCCCATCAATGATGCGATCAGGATTAAACTCCACATCCCTTCGGCCAAAGGTAACAAACTAATACTCAACCCCAGCAAGGTCAGGCTGGCTATAAACATCGGTTTACGGCCAATTCTATCCATCATAGTGCCCGCAGGATAAAATAGCAGAGTATCAATCACCGCGCCGATGGAGATGACCATACCTATACTGGTTTCATCTAACATTAACGCAGCACCTGTGAGTGGTAATAGTAACGCTCTGGACGCCCGCACTAGCATCAACGCCAAAGATGCCACCCCCGCCGTTAGCAAAACCTGACGGTTATCAACCAACGCATCTCTCAAGGCAATAACACTGTGGCTGTCCTCGCCATGGGGTTGCGTATAACGAACCCACAACGCGACAAATAACACCACTAGCAAAGAGCTGATCGCAAAAACCCCAAGCGTGACCTGATATCCCAGAGAAGCGATCATTAACCCTGCTAGCAATGGACCGATCACATTACCAAGCCTTATGGTACCCGCCGACAGAGACATTACCCGACCACGTTCGCCCGGCGCCGCGGCATCTGTGACATAGGAGATTCGCCCCACCAGCCAGCTACCATGGGCAAAACCCAGCAATAATGCTGCCGCCGTCAACACTCCGAGGGTGGGAAACAAGGCCATTAAAGCCAAAGATAGAGAAGAGATTACCGCTGCGCCCAGCATTAAACGTTTATCACCAAACCGCGCCAGTAATAAGCCAGCCGGCAGGTCACCCAACATCATACCAATACCTTTAAAGCCGATAATCATCGCGGATTCAGCCAGAGTTCCACCAATCGATAACACATACAAAGGTAAAACCACCAGCAATGCCTGTTGAATGGTAGATACAATAGCCGAAGGACAAATCACTGGCAGAAAAAACTTACGTACTATCTGAGACACTCGACAAAACCTATATAACAGAAGAAAAAATTAGACTAGAAAGTAAAAGTTTGCGCTGAATTATTTACAGGGTCCTAGAAAGTCTATGATTCGATAACTAAAACGCCATGAGTGCTCCCCCTTCCTGTGTAACATTACAACCCTGTCTATGCGGTTCTTCCTTACGGGCGGAGCTCGGACATAGATTGAATCCAGCGGATTAGGTGAACATCGCAGCAATGATGAATTTTTTTAACCTTTCCTGTAAGAATTACTCGTTTGTTTCATTTTAGACTAAGGTCTAAGATTGCTTCTATCTTATACATTCAAGGGAATATAACCATGATCGAATATAACTTCGACGCTGAATTCAGCGACACAGACCTAAACGCCATTGTTGCAGAAGCCAACGAAGCACGCACAGCTTACCTTAAAGAAATACTGTCTAATGGGGCTAAAAAACTCATCAATCTATTTTCGACTGAACTACCTACCTTCACTTCAGGTCCACTGGCTCACCGTTAAGCGAGCCAGTCGGTTCTCAGCTAGTTACTGATTACATATCGATCTGTATACAACAAAACCCTCGATCACTAATCACTATTGCCCGAGCCCATTAAAACCAACTCGTTAAAATCTCTTGGCATAAATATCTAAATCCATTTAATGCGCCACACTCTGATTTAATTTACAGCGTTGAGCGCCTCAATAGCCGCTTCAGCACAAACAATATCCTCAGCTACTTTCCCGCCAGATACACCAATAGCACCAACCACGACACCCTCAATCAGCACCGGTAAACCACCACCGAAAAGCGCCATTTTTTCATGTTGCGCCAAACCATTCGCCAGTACCGCACGGCCTTCAAGTGCTGCGGCCCACTTATCGGTCGGCTGTTTAAAGTGTACTGCGGTATACGCCTTTTTCTCAGCATAATCCATCGATGGCATGGGTGCTCCGGGCTCCCGCAAAGACACCAACCGATTACCCGCCGTATCTACGACCACAGCATTTATTTTAATGCCCAGCTCATCGCCTTTGTGCATGGCGGCCTTAGCCAACACCAGAGCAGCCTCCAACGTGAGCGATACCTGCACATGGGTTTTATTCATCATATTTTCCTATTTCTCTCACCGTCCGAGACGAGTTTTAATCGATTGTACGCTAGACCTGAGCTGGATAATCTCAAATAACAGCGTTTAAGACCTGTCTATTTTACCCAACGACAAACCCATTTTACGATAATAATTGCTTCTAGAAATCGCTTTAATCTATGATCTATCACCGTCGTTAAGCACAGGAAATATTATGACACCAGCTTCCTTAGAAATTCGAGCCTATCACGCGCATGTTTACTTTGATGCGGATAGCCTTAATCAAGCGACAGAGCTCTGCGAGCAAGCCCGTGATCACTTAGGCGTTGCCATGGGACGGATTTATCAGAAACGGGTTGGGCCTCATCCTGAGTGGAGCTGTCAACTGTCATTTAGTGCTGAACAGATTGGTGACGTGCTCCCTTGGTTGATCCTCAACCGCGATGGCCTGACTATTTTTATCCACCCAGTCACTGGCAATGATCTTGATGATCACACCAAATACATTATGTGGCTTTGTGATAGTCAGCCACTCGATACTACCTTATTCCTCTCGTAATCCATGCTTGCATCCTTGCGATAGAGACGAGCCTCCTATCAACACGATCACCCGCTTTATCGCGAACGCTAGGCTAACAAACTCGCCGTGAGCGGCAACCACGTCGAGTTACTTAATCACAACAATACCCCATCACATTAGCCCTAAAAACATACAATCTTGCTCTAATCTCTACTGAAGCTCCCTACTCTAGCGATCATTTACCTCCTCATCTCTACTGAGTTGCCCCTTAACGTCCTTATTAACCCTAATGACTGGGTTAATAATATTTTATTGACGCACATCTAACACACACCAATACATAATGGCTTGTTAATTTAGTTACTGCTAATGTGAAAATCACACGCTTAATCCTCGGCGCTAATAGAAAGGAGTCAGAGATGGATCTTTTTTGCAAAGCTCAATTATCTCTGTGGTTGGTTATTCTCGCATGTCTGAGTACGGATGCTTATGCTGTCATCGCCAGTGAAAAGCTGAACCAGAACGTCACGACAGCCAATCATTCAGAGTTTAAAACGCTACAGAAACAATTTCACAGTGGCCCCGAAGTTACTAAAGCCTGCCTAGAATGCCACACCGAAGCTGCCAAACAGGTTCAACAAAGCCTCCACTGGACATGGGAATATGTGCAACCCAAAACCTTTCAGACATTGGGCAAACGTCACGTCATTAACAGTTTCTGTGGTTCGGTCACCTCTAACGAGCCGCGCTGTACGAGCTGCCACGCCGGTTACGGCTGGACCGACATGCAACAACCCCCACCCACCGATGAAACCAGCGTTGATTGCCTCGTCTGCCACGATACCACCGGCGAGTACGTGAAACTGCCCGCTGGCGCTGGTCACCCTGCCTATAAGCCGATGGAGTCTCCTGCGGGTAGTGGCCATATGCAAGCACCGCCTGACCTGACGTCTATCGCTCAGAATGTCGGCCATAGCCAACCCGCCAACTGCGGCTCCTGCCATTTTTATGGTGGTGGAGGTGATGGTGTTAAACATGGTGATCTCGATTCATCATTGGTCAACCCGCCTAAATCACTGGATGTTCACCTATCACACGACGGCGCCAACTTAACCTGTTCGGATTGTCATACCACCTCAGGCCACATCACCGCCGGTAGCCGTTACCAAGGAAATGCGCACGACACCTTGGGTATTGATGTCCCAGGCCATACCGATATGAGTCGCGCCTCCTGTGAGTCCTGTCATGGTCCTGCGCCACACGACAAGGCCAAACTCAATGAACATGTTGACCGTGTTGCCTGTCAAAGTTGTCATATTCCTGCCTTTGCTCGCGGAGGCGTGGCCACGAAAACCTGGTGGGATTGGTCGACAGCCGGCCGACTGGATGAAAACAACAAACCGATAACCCTTTATGATGAAAACGGTCACCTCAGTTATCTGAGTATCAAAGGCGACTTTCATTATGCCGAAAATGTTACCCCAGACTATCGCTGGTTTAACGGCACCGTTCACTACACCTTGCAAACCGACACGATCGATACTGATAACCCGCCGGTGCAAGTTAACTGGATAGAGGGTAGTGCTAAGGATCCGGATTCACGGATCTGGCCATTCAAAATCATGCACGGTAAACAGCCGTTCGATACGGTCAACAAAACATTACTCGTCAATCACGTTTACAGCCCGACCGATGATAGTGCCCTATGGAGCAATTTTGACTGGGCCAAAGCACTACAAGCCGGCACCACTATTGCTGGGCAGCCCTACAGCGGTCAGTTCGATTTCATCCAAACCGAGATGTACTGGCCTATCAGCCATATGGTTGGGCCCGCCGACAGTGCCGTTAAATGCAGCAGCTGTCATGCTAGTAATAGTCGATTAAACGGCATACCCGATATCTATATTCCGGCACGGGATCACAGTTCACTGCTCGATAAGATCGGCTGGGGTACTGCCCTGCTGATGCTCATAGGTAGTGCAGCCCATGCGGGTGGACGTGGTATTGCCGCCGTACGCAGAAGGAGGAAAAAGTCATGAGCAACGTAATGGTATTCAAACGTTTTGAACGATTTTGGCATTGGTCTCAAGCCGCGTTGATCTTTTTCCTGCTATTCACCGGTTTTGAAGTACATGGCACCTACAGCGTGCTGGGTTTTGGCCAAGCGGTACAGCTGCATACAACGGCGGCTTGGGCGCTGATTACCCTGTGGGTGTTTGCCATCTTTTGGCACTTCACCACCGGCGAATGGCGTCAATATATACCGGTTAAGGATAAACTCGGTGCAGTTATCTATTACTATGCTGTGGGTACCTTTACGGGCGCCTCTCACCCTTTCAAGAAAACCAGTCTGGCAAAACACAATCCATTACAGCGGCTGGCTTACCTGTGGCTCAAGCTGATGATCTCACCCCTCATCTGGGTTTCTGGCTTACTCTATCTATTTTATAACCAGTTGGATCAAATCGGCCTTGGCAACCTACCACTCGAATGGATCGCCCTGACACACACCGCCGCCGCCTTTCTAATGCTGATCTTTATCATTGCGCATGTGTATATGGCGACGATGGGCAAAACACCACTCAGCCTGATAAAACCGATGATTACCGGTTACGAGCCTGAACAGGAAGACGCCGCTGCAGCGCCTCAACAACACAACGAGGAGACACCCTCATGAAAATCGCCGTCACCAGTCAAAACCGTAAAACCGTGACGCCTCACGCGGGCGTCTGCCGAAACTTCTGGATTTACACCGTAGAGTCTCAGCAGATTACCGATAAACAGTTACTTGAACTCAGTAAAGATCAGTCCTTTCATAACAGCAAAACAGCGGGGCCTCTTGTGGAGATGGTTGATGTACTACTGACAGCAGGTATGGGCAATGGGTTGCCGCAACGATTAGCACGCTACGGCGTTGAAGCTTTGGTTACCCATGAGACCGACCCCACTGCAGCGGTCACACATTACCTTGAGTCCAGCAAGCAGACCCAAGCGAGCGCTTAAGCCCCTAAGCCTCCCAGCGATATCAAATTAAAAATCAGCATACGGCAACGATAAAAAAGCCTGCGTGAAGGCAGGCTTTTTACAGGATGATAAGAATTTAGCTAAGTGGTGATGGCCGAGCTCTGTAATTGAACTCTATAATTGAACTCTGTAATTGAACTATGTAATCGAACTCTGTGATTAACCTATGCGATTGGCCTATCCGTCAGGATAAGCCCGTAGCGCTAGCCTATAAAATCAGTCAATTAAGTTAGTCTATTATGTTAGCCCAGCTCGTTATCAAGATCCTCAGGCATCGGGTGAGCATCAATCTGCTCAGTAATCCGCTCAACTTGTTTTTCCGCCGCTAAGCTACTCTCTTCAAAACGCGCGAGGTGATACAGAGCGTCACCCTCATTCACTACAGGAATATTATTTTGGCCAATAATAATGCCCGAATTAGGTGCCACCACCTCCTCTTCTTGGGTACCGAAAGGTGATGCGACTATGCCCATCGACTGCCCCTTACTCACCCGCTGCCCCACCGACACGACGGATCGAAACACCCCGTCAGAGTTGGTTCTAATCCATGAAGAAGAGTTGGCAACGACCGAGGTTAACTCTTTTTTCGAGCGCTTCAGGGCCGGCAACATCTTCAGGTAGCGCACCACATTCATGACGCCACGAATACCACCACGAATAGCACTATCATCAAACCGTAGCGCTTCACCGGCTTCATACAAAATCAACGAGATACCGGCTTCATCGGCACACTGACGCAGCGATCCGTCCCGCAATTTTGAATCGATAATGACCGGCGCACCAAAGGCATTCGCCATCTCTCTGGCGATCGGGTTATCCAGATTCGCCCTGATTTGCGGCATATTACTGCGGTGGATCGCCCCGGTATGCAGGTCCAAAACATGGGTGCAGTGACTCAAAATCTGAGTACGAAAAATATAGGCAATCCGGCTGGCAAGTGAACCCTTTTCGCTGCCAGGAAAACAACGATTGAGATCGCGTCTATCCGGTAGGTAACGGCTTTGCTGAATAAAGCCAAAGATATTCACCACCGGCACAATAATCAGCGTACCAGCAATTCGGTGCAACGACTTATGCTTCAGTAGCTGACGGCAGATCTCAACGCCATTCAGTTCATCGCCATGAATCGCGGCACACACCATTAAGGTAGGCCCCGCACGGCGTCCATGAATCACCTCAATATCCAAATCCAGATGGGTATTGGTATACAGACGCGCTAAGTCAACATGGATCGTTTTTCTTTCACCGGGCTGTACAGTACAGCCGGCAATCTCTATTGGCTGATTCAGTTTAGACATGATCGATTAACCTTTGCCACGGGTACGGGTTGAGACTTTTTTAGCTTCCATGCTTTTTTCGATAAAGCCGATAATACTGGCCGCCACATCCTTGCCCGTTGCCCGTTCAACCCCTTCAAGGCCGGGACTAGAGTTTACTTCCATCACCAAAGGTCCGCGCTCGGAGCGTAACAAATCAACCCCAGCAACATTTAAGCCCATGGTTTTAGCGGCTAACACTGCAGTAGCGCGCTCTTTAGGGGTAATACGCACCAATGAGGCGGAACCACCGCGGTGTAGGTTAGAACGGAACTCGCCCTCTTTACCTTGACGTTTCATCGCAGCAACCACTTTATCACCGATCACTAAGCAACGAATGTCGGCCCCACCCGCCTCTTTAATAAACTCCTGCACCATGATGTTGGTTTTCATCCCCATAAAGGCTTCCAGCACACTCTCTGCTGCCTTGCGGGTTTCGGCCAATACCACACCAATGCCCTGAGTACCTTCCAGCAGTTTCAAAACGACTGGGGCACCACCAACCATATCTAGCAAGTCGGGAATATCACCCGGTTTACTGGCAAATCCGGTGATCGGCATACCCACCTTCTTACGGGATAATAGCTGCATTGAACGTAACTTATCACGGGAACGACTGATCGCTACCGACTCATTAAGTGGGTAAACCCCCATCATTTCCAACTGACGCAGCACCGCCGTACCATAAAAGGTTACGGAGGCACCAATACGGGGAATCACCGCATCAAAGCTACCCAGATCTTCGCCCTTAAAATGAATACTCGGTTCTTCAGAGTTGATATTCATATAACAGCGTAAGACATCTAAAACCTTAACTTCATGGCCTGCCGCCTCAGCCGCTTCGATCAAGCGACGGGTGGAATATAACGATGGATTTCGAGACAAAATTGCAATTTTCATAATAATCCTTATAGCTCAGGCTGATGTTTGCCTTGTGATATTAAATAAGCGCCTGCAGGGTCGACTAAAAAGCGGCCGTTCATCGCCGTTCTTCCGAGTAACATCCGAAAGCGCATGGTGTCTCGACTGGTCAATGTCAATTCTATTGGATATTGCTGATCACCAATCACCACATTGGTTTCTATGACATAACGTTCGCTCTGATGCCCACCAGAATCCGTTACAGTACGAATATCTTTAACCGGCATTTCGCAGCTAACAACCTCTTCAACATCATGCTGACGAGGATGAACATCGAAACTTACCCAGTTTTTCCCGTCTCGTTGAAATGGCTCCACCCTAAAGGCATGTAACGCCGAGGTACGTGCACCAGAGTCAACCTTAACCTTCATCTGTTCAATACCCAGCTCGGGTAGTGACACCCACTCCCGCCAACCAATCACTTTTTTACCATCATTGCTCAAGACAACCTCCGCTCACCAATCTGTGAGTTGATAAAAAACACAAAAAACTAAACGTAATTTAAAACGAACCAGCCCGCCGGATTGGCGGCTAAAGCATCTGATCTGACAAACAGAACACCTGAACAGGGGTTGTCAGTGACTTTGCTGCTGACGATATACATCATTCTGATTCAATCCGATAGCAATAAATGAAAACAGCTAGTAAAAAATGATCCCTTGCCCCAATACGCCTCAATATGTCCCATCAACAATGAATATAACGTGCTGATAACAAAGATCTGTTGAATTGATTATAGTATTAAAAGCGCAATGAGCCGGTATAATTACTGCTTATGTTTTCCTCAGCCATAGAAACCAAACGATGACTCTGACACGCCTGATACTCCTGCTACTACTCAGCAGCACTTCATGTCATCTAATGGCAGGCATCCTCACCATCAACATGGATGGCGTTAACACAGAACAAAAGCTGAATATCCGCAGTTTTTTAAGCCTTCAGTCCCTCGATGGACAGACAATCACCAATCCCAGTCGATTACGCTATCTCCATAATTTAGCAGACGAAGAAATCAAAACAGCCTTGCAGCCACTGGGATTCTACCAACCAACGATTCAAGCTTCACTGACCAAAAAGGGAGAGGATTGGCTAGCACTTTATCGCATTCAACCCGGCAAGCGACTCCCCATTAGCCAGCTTGATATCCAACTAATAGGGGCCGCCAAAGATGATATTGCTTTTAAACAACTACTGGCTAAAACAACCCTGAGGAAAGGTCAGCCGCTAATTCACAGCCAATACGAACAGTTAAAAAAACAGCTCAGTTCATTAGCCGTTGAACGGGGTTACTATCAAGCTGAGCTGACTCAACACCGCGTCGAAGTAAACTTAGCCGATTATAATGCCGCCATAACGCTACATATGGATAGCGGCCCCCGCTTTAGTATCGGTGATATCACCTTCGCCCTCAGCCCAATTGATGCCGATTTTATTAAATCTTATGCGTCATTCAACACCGGTGATCCGATCCAAAACAGTCAGTTGATCGACTTACAATCGGCCCTAATCGATAGTGACTATTTTCAGCGGGTCGAAGTTCGCCCCCTCTGGAACCAAATGAGCGACACCCAAGTACCGATCTTTGTTGATTTAGATGCTAATAAGAAAACTAAATACCACGCTGGATTTGGCTATGGCACAGACACCGGTGCCAGAACCAAGCTGGGAGTGAATAAACGTTGGATTAATCGTCGCGGTCATCAGTTCAATACTCAATTACTCGCCTCAGAGATCATTACCAACTTCTCTGCTGAATATTCAATACCCGGCGAGAATCCCCGTGAAGATCGTTATGCAGTACAACTGAGCTTGCTAGATGAGGACTCGGACAGCATTAATACCCGCAGTCACTCGATTGGCGTATCCAAACAGCAGCAACGAGGCCGTTGGCAGCAGGTGCTGGCGCTAAATTACCAACAGGAGGAGTCAACGTTTAGTGGTGATACTGAAACCTCCCACTTTCTAATTCCGCAGGTTAATTACAATACGGTATCCACTAAAGACCGCTTGCAGGTTAAAAACGGTTATAGTTTTTCATCGCAACTGCGGGGTGCCAGCCAAGCACTGATTTCCACCGAAGATTTTGTACAAACTCGCATCAGCGGTAAAGGTATCTACAGCATAACCAATAAGTTTCGAATACTCGCTCGTGCTGAAGTGGGCACCACTTGGGTAAGTGATTTTGATGCATTGCCCGCCAGCCTGCGCTTCTTTACCGGCGGCGATAACAGCGTACGAGGCTATGATTATAAGAGTCTAGGACCTCGCGATGACAGTGATGATGTAATCGGCGGGCGCAACTTGCTCGTCGGCAGTGTTGAAGTCGATTACCGTCTGTTCCAAAACTGGGGAGTGGCCGCCTTTATTGATAGCGGTAACGCCTTTAATGATACTGACCTGAGTCTGTATACCGGTATTGGTGTCGGTCTGCGTTGGTTTTCACCCGTCGGCCCAGTCCGCTTCGATCTAGCGGTACCTCAGGATGACGACGATGACAATAGTATCCATCTACATTTCAATTTAGGGGCCGACCTATGAGCCCCAATACCGAGCAGAGTGCCACTCTCCCCAAAGTATCGACAGTTAAACGTTTAACCAAAGCGGTCCTCTTGCTGATCGCCTTGCTGTGTATCCTATTAATCACCACTGTTTACTATCTGCTAGGCACTGCCAACGGTCTGCAACAACTGATCAGCATCAGCCAACGCTGGCTCCCCGGAGAACTACAGATTGAGCAGATAGATGGCTCTCTACTCGATAACCTTAAGCTAAAACAGGTGCGCTATACGCAATCGAACCTGCAGTTATCCATCGACGCTCTAGAGCTTGACTGGCAGCCTTCTGCTCTGTTCTCAGGCCGCCTGCATATGACTCAACTATTGGTTGATCAGCCGGTTATCAGCCTCACAAATACAATCGACAATGAGCCGGAAACGCCTACCGAGCCATTCAAATTGGCCGATATTACCCTGCCATTGCAACTGCAGCTCGATCAAATACAGATACGCCAGCTCACCTTGAATCAACCGTCTCAAGCGGGCGAAGAAACCGGTACGCCAACCGAAATATCATCGATGCAACTATCACTGCACACCGATGGACAGACGCTGATATTAAAGCAGTTAAGTATCGCAGCTCCCCAAGCAACTCTCGCGGTCACCGGACAGCTAACGCCCAGCGGTCAATTTCCACTGAAGCTCAACACTCAATGGTCAGTCACCCTAGCCGAACGACAGCCCCTGTCTGGCCAAGGCTCCATTCAAGGCACGCTGAAAGGAGAGCAGAATAGCTTAACCGTGCAACAAACCCTCAGCGGTTTAGTGAATACCGCACTCTCGGCATCGGTGCAAAACCTGCTTGAAAAACCAACCGGCCAGTTAAAGCTCAATGACGTCACCACCCAACTCGAACAGTTCACGCCGTTACTGGCGGGAAGTAATCTGCAAGGTTCAGCCAAGGCCAGCGGTGATGCGGATCAACTACAGCTCGATAGCCTGTGGCAAACAAACCTGCAGGATATCGGCGCGACCCAACTGACACTGAAACTCCACTTAGCCGGACAGCAGCTCAAAATAGACCAGCTCGAACTGACACAGCTAACATCCTCGACCCAGCCAAAGCCGACAGAGCCATTATCACTGGCATTGCAAGGCACCCTAGATCTCGCCAGCACCCCTCTGAGTTTTACCATCCAAGGCCAGTGGCATCACCTGCGTTATCCTTTTGACGGCACCGCCTACCTCAGCCCGACGGGCCAGCTACAACTGAATGGCAACCTTCAACAATATGATCTCAAGCTTAGCGCGGCTGTCGCAGGTGCCGATATACCGTCCGGCCAATGGACGCTAACGGGTAGCGGTAACCAACAGGCATTAAACCAACTATCCCTCACCGGCCAAACCCTCGAAGGCCAGGTGCAACTCACCGGCGGGGTCAGTTGGCAGCCAAACGTCAGTTGGAAGTTGAATCTCGCAGGGCAACAATTAAACCCCGGTAGTCACTGGTCCGAATGGCCCGGCAGATTAAATATCAAGGCTGCTGTTAACGGCAGCCTGTCAACAGAGCAACCCCTGAAACTGCAGGTAAATTTAACCTCACTAAACGGTGTACTGCGCAATGAGCCATTAACCGGACTAGGCCGCCTTAATATCAGTGGAAATCGCATCACCATTCCACAGCTACAGCTGAATATAGCTACCACAGAGCTAAAAACCCACGGCCAACTAGATGAACAGCTAAATTTTAGCTGGAGCATCCATTCGCCCGACCTGAGCCAGCTATTGCCAACATTAAAAGGCGTCCTTAACGGGTCCGGATCGCTCACCGGTACACGAACAACCCCCCACCTTGTGGCAAAAATTAACGGACAGGCACTGCAATATCAAAACTATCAAAGCGAAACCTTATCCGCCGATCTCGATGTCGATCTAGGGACAAATAAAAACTCCCATATTCAACTGCACGCCTCTGAACTGCAACTGGCTGGACAGCACTGGCAACAACTGTCGTTAAGCAGTCAAGGCAGCGCTGAACAACATCAACTCACACTGACAACCGAGCAAGGGCCTGCCGATATAGATCTCAGCCTCAAGGGTCAGTGGAAAAATGCTCAATGGCGCGGCCAAGTGACTCAGATAGAACTCGCTCAGGCCGACCTAGGTCAGTGGAATTTACAGCGCCCAGTGCCGTTGCAACTTAGCCGTAGCGAAGCGTTATTAGCGAACCTGTGCTTACAGTCCAATAAAAAGAACAGCTCTGTGTGCTTTAACGGTCATTGGTCTGCACAAAACGGCATAGCCGGCGCACTTAAAGCCGAACAACTATCGTTGAGCCATCTACAGGCTTGGATTCCAAACCAGATCGATTTACAAGGCGACCTTGAGGCAGATATCAACCTGTCTCAACGCCCGAACCAAGCCCCAACATATACGGGTACCGCGCGTATTCAAGGCGCTGAAGTACGACTCGAAGAGGATGACTTACAGGTCATCGCTGGGGTTATCAAACTCGACCTTCAGGGTGAAAACAACCAGCTCAATGCGACCATCTCACTACCATTACAGCAGCCAACCGGACAGCTGACGGCAGAGGTCAAGATTGAAGACCTGAATGCCAGTCAAAAACTCGATGCACAACTAACGTTGGCCCTCAGCGATCTAAAGTTCATCTCCCTGTTTACACCTCAACTACAGGCGATCACAGGGCAGGTCCATTCTGATATGTCGATCACCGGCAGCATTGATCAACCATTGATGCAAGGGCATCTAACACTCAGCGATGCCAGTACAGACATACCTGCACTGGGCATCAAGCTTGAGGACATCAATCTGTCAATGATCGGCCAGCCGGGCAATAACAACCTCCAACTGAAAGGCGCGCTTCACTCCGGCAAGGGGCCACTTGAGATTAACGGTCAATACAATCCCGTTCTCGATAGCGGCGAAATCACCCTGCAAGGCGAACGTTTTCAAGCGATGGCTACCGAAGAAATTCAAGCTTGGATCTCACCGGCTATCAAGCTGAATATAGCGCCTCAGCTCATCACCCTGCAGGGAGAGCTGAAGATCCCAGAGGCCAATATCAAGCCACCCAGCATCGATGCCAGCTCACCGCTGTCGGATGATGTCGTGATCATTGATCCTACTGACAATCGCCCCGCTAATGCTCAAGGCAACAAAAAACGCACGCTGGATGCTCAGTTGCGCATCACCCTCGGTGATAAAGTGCATTTAGAGGCGCTGGGATTCGAGGGCCGTTTATTGGGGAGTATTCTAGTAGAAGATAATGCCCGTCAAGCGACCCGAGCAACCGGCATTATGCAGGTAGCCACCGGACAGTATCGCCTCTATGGACAGGACCTCGATATTGATCGTGGCAGCTTGGTTTATAGTGGCGGCCCTATCGATAATCCCGGCTTAGATCTGCGAGTTTCACGCACCGTCGACGATGTTACCGCGGGAGCAAAGGTGTCAGGCACCCTGAGCGATCCTCGGCTAACATTATTTTCTGATCCGGTTATGCCCGAAAGCAGCCAGCTTTCATATCTGATGTTTGGTCATGCTCCTGGCGCTGGCGGCAGCGCAATGACCGAACAGGAATTACTGTTCAAAGCGGCCTCTGCTCTAACATTGAAAGGCGGCAACAGTATCGCAGATCAGATTTCAGAGACCTTTAATATTGATGATTTAGGTGTTGCGGGTGATACCACCGATACATCGCTCTATATCGGCAAATATCTCTCACCCCGCCTATATGTGAAATACGGTGTTGGCTTGTTAGAGCCGACCCACACCTTCTTTATGCGTTATAAGCTGAATAAGTCATGGAGTGTCGAGACACAAACCGCGACCGAACATAACGGCGGCGACCTGTTCTATACCCTAGAACGGTAAAACAATAACGATAGGCTAAAATGCCCGAGAAGCGAGTCATACCGATGCATCTGCACCGGCTATCCTCTCTAGGATAGCCTATATGATAGTCGCTACGATAATCACTACGATGGAGGCCAATGGTTTGGCCCGAGCAGACGCATCTGATTTTTAATCCACTGGGTACGTTGCCAAACATAATCACTAGGATGAGCCGCGTTCAAGCGATAAGGATTTGGTAACACCGCCGCCAGCCGAGCCGCTTCTGTTGTCGTTAACTGGTTAGCCGACTTGTTAAAGTAAACCTGACTGGCCGCTTCCACACCGTAAATTCCCGGCCCAAACTCGACAATATTCAGATAGATTTCCAGAATACGGGGCTTATTCCACAACATCTCCATCAATACCGCCAGTCCAGCCTCTAACCCTTTGCGTAGATAACTTCTGGCAGGCCAGAGAAACAGGTTTTTAGCCGTTTGTTGTGTCAGGGTACTGGCGCCTCTCACCGTTCCGCCACGTTGATTACTGCTCAGTGCCGCCGAAATAGAATCAATATCAAGGCCCCAATGCTGTGGGAATTTTTGATCTTCAGAGGCGATCACCGCCAGTTGCATCGCCGGTGATATCTGCGCTAACGGTACCCAGTGATGCTGAGTCTCAGCGGGGTAGCTAATAGGTGGATTCAACTGCCGCTGTAATTGCCACATCCATACAACGGGGTCGACAAAGCGTAACATCAACACCGCTAGGATGGGTATGAGAAACAGTGCCAACAAAATACGTCGCAACCAACGACGTACAGAAAGACGAAAAACGCTCAATATGAATAGCCATAAAAATGCTGAAGGAGGGATGATACCTAATGATGACGCTTATTTGAACAACGGTGACCAGCGATTCACGCGGCACACGCTGTCTAACCTCGACCGTTTTAAGTAAAGTATGAGCAATAATGATCACCGTTAAAGGATGACAACCATGAGTTTCGACCTAGATGAGGTACTGGTCATCGGTGTTTCCAGCCGAGCACTGTTTGACCTTGAACACGAAAACAGTATCTATCAACAGCAAGATGTAGAAGCTTACCGCCGCTACCAATTTGAACAAGAAAATAAAGTGTTAGGTAAAGGCACCGCCTTCTATCTTGTTGAAGCCCTCTTAAGCCTTAACGCCCTATCCGATGAACGCCTTGTCGAAGTCGTGGTTATGTCCAAAAACAGCCCCGACACCGGCTTAAGAATTCTCAAATCCATTCAACATTATCATCTGGACATTACCCGCTCAGCGTTCACCGGCGGCGAGCCTCTGAGTCCGTTTTTACACGCTTACAGTGTTGATTTACTGCTAACCCGTCACTCCGACGATGCACAGATCGCCATCGACACTCAGGATTGTGCCGCCGCACTGATCTACGATCCGCCGGAAAGCTATCAACCTGACCGCGATAAAATACGCATCGCCTTTGATGCGGATGCAGTCTTGTTCTCGGATGAGTCGGAATACATTTATAAAACCGAAGGGCTCGAACGATTCCAACAAAATGAGTCGGATAATGAAGATGTTGCCCTACCCGATGGCCCCTTTGCCAAGCTGGTACGGGTATTATCACGACTCAACCGCAAACTCGGAGCAGATCTATCACCACTCAGGCTGTCGATCGTCACCGCTCGCAATGGACCCGCTCACCTGCGAGTCATCAAAACCTTACGTGCTTGGGATGTGAATGTTGATCAAGCATTTTTTCTCGGCGGTATGAGTAAAGAACCGGTGTTAAGTGCACTGCGCCCACATATCTTTTTTGATGATCAACCGGCTCATTTATTACAGGCATCAAAGCGTGTGCCCAGCAGTCAAGTGCCTTACCGCAGTAATTCACAGATTCAAACGTTACCTAAAACATCCACAGCCGAGAACAGTGAACAGTGAACAGTGAATAGTTAGCATAACAAGGGCAAGCGATAAAGGTCACCGACATCTATAAAGTAGGATCGGTCACCGGTTTTACCGCTTGCTGCTTGCCCAGCATCGCAACGATACCCGCACAGCTAACCAGTAGAATCCCCAACAACGTATGCAGCCCCAGCACTTCATCCCATACCAACCACCCAAGCAAGGCCGCCATCGCCACCGAACCATAGGTATAGGGAGCCAATTGACCCGCAGGAGCTATGCCATAAGCTTTGCTCAATGATAGCTGCGCCACGGTCGAGGTGGCGGCCAACACAATCAGCCAGCCAAATTGAATCAGCGTTAAACCCACTCCCGTTAGCCAAGCGGGTATCGCAGATAAAATAGCGCTAAAGAATGCAAAATAAAACACGATCAGCTGTGGCGACTCACTATCTCGCATCCGCCTGACCGTGACTTTAGCCAATGCTCCCAAACAGGCGCCCGCTAGGGCAATCAAGATCCCCACATTCACCGTACTTTGTTGAGGATTGAGAATCAGTGCAACACCGACAAAGCCTACGAAGATCGCCAGCTTAACCCGCTTAGAAATACGCTCCCCTAACCACCAGAAAGCAATCAAGGGCATAAAAAAGGGGGCCGTCTGTTTCAGTAGCGCCGCTTGCGCAAGGGGCAGATGTCCCCAGCTATAAAACAGGCAGGTCATCGCCGTCACACCGACAGTGGCGCGCATTAGATGAAAACGTAGCTTCTTAGTGTGCAATACCCGAGTACCCTTACGCATCAACCAAGGTATAAACAATATTAAACCTAAAAAGTTACGAAAAAAAACGATCATTTCCGTGGGTAGATCAGCTGAAATTTGCTTAATCACCATCCCAGATAACACCAGAAACATCTCAGAAAACAGTATCAGGGCAGCGCCCACTAAAAATTGATTACTTTTCATAAATAACAAAAGCCCTACTGCCTGCGCAGAAGGGCTAATGGGCTTTCCTCTGATCATTAACCCATCGATTAGATAGCGATAATGTCGAACTGATCTGTCAGTGCTGCAGCAGCGGTTGGGCTCGTCACCACCGCGACACTCGCCAATTCAGGTTTAAGGTAGCATGCCGCCACTCGTTTAAGATCCTCTAGCGTGACGGTAAGAATCCGCTGACGGAAACGTTCTCGTTGTTCTGGAGTACGGCCAAACAATGCGCTGTGATAAGCCTGTTTCGCTTCACCGGCCGGAGAGCCCGGTTTATCAATACTGCTGACAATACCCAGTATCGCTTCTTCCAGTTTCTGTGACTCGAGTTCACTGCTCTGCAACCAAGCGATTGATGCATCGAAGTCGTCCAGCGTCTCGGTTAAGCGAGGGTCACGATAGGAGAAGAAACGGAACACCGCATCAGCAGAATCCTGACCGGCACCACTACCGTAAGCACCGCCCTGCTCTCGCACGACCCGATGGAGAAAACCGTTGCGTAAGAAGTCACCCAATACGGTAAGTGCCGCTGCATCAGCATGCTCCACCGGTACTGTTGGATAGGCCTTAGCACAGAAATTCACCTGAGTACTGGTTGTCCAAGCTTGCTTAACCGCCTCACGGGTTGTCGGCAAAGAGAAGGGTACAAAATCAGTACTCTTCTGAGCGTCATTCGCCCAGCAATTCGCCATCGTCTGGGCTAATTCCTGTTGATACTCCGCTTCCGTTACGATGAGAAAACGTCGTGGGGCATTTAGCATCTTTTGATGTAATTGCTGCAGATCAACGGCCAGTTGTTTCAGGTTAGCCTCATCACGCAACGATTCATCCAGTGACTTAATCGCACGAATACTTTGCAATCCACGCAGGTTATGGGCCAAATGTCCCGCCGGTGATAACTCACTGACCGCCGCCATAATGGCAAGGCTATGACCCTGACCGGTGACACTCTGCTCTTTACGGGTACGTTGCTGCGACACTAACTCTTTAATACGGCTTAACTCATCAAAACGCACCGTTTCCAATGTTTTATACATCAGGTTGGTCAGTTGCGCCTGTTTGTTCAACAGCGCTTTACCCGATAGCGTCATATAACCGCTCACCTGTTGTTCATCATTTACATCAGCACGTACCGATGAATAAGCATGAATACCACCACAAACCTGCGACTGCAATGCCTGAGTATCTTGATAACTCATCCCGTCACAACCGAGTTCGGTGACACAATGACTGTATAACGGCAACAACTGCTGTTCCGCCTCCGTCAACGCCGGCAGGTCCATAATCACCTGCTGATACACTAAGCCATTCGTCCCTTGCGGGTAGAAGTCATAATTAAAGTTGTTCAGGGTGTTTTCAGATCCCTGCGGAATATGCATCTTCGCCGGCACATCATCGATAGTGACTTTAGGCAGTACCGATTCATCATCAACTTGATTCTGTCGTTGCTCTAATGCTTTTGCCTGATCGATAATCGCCTGCTTCTGTGGCTCATCTAGGTGTTGTCGAATCGCTTCAAGCTTAGCCGCTTCAGCCGCGTCACGACGCTCAGCCAGCTTAGCATCAGGTCTCAATGTTATTCGAACCCGATGTTGATTATCCAACAGCTCACGCACCATCGCGGGAATAAAGTCTGGGTCATTAATCTCTTCACGCAGTTTGGCTAGCACCGGATCAAGATTGAGCAGTGCAATCGGATCGCCTCGATGAATAGCAGACGATAGTGATGCCAATATCAGACTCATACCATAAGGGTAGCCATCACCACTGATTTCTCGCTGACTCAATTCAAGCTGATGCAGTGCCGCTTCAAGGTGCTCTTGCGGCACACCGTTTTCAGCCACACTCGCTAAGGTATCTAATACCAGTTGTTCAAATTCAGCGGCTTTCTCAGGCTCACTGCCTTCGATACCACACATCAAGGCCATCTCTCGGTTAGAATCTTCCAAACCGCACAGTGGTGAAGGTGATGCCCCAAGGTCGGTTGATTCAAGCGCATAGCGCAAAGGAGAAGAACTGTTATCCAACAACACTCGGGACAATAGGTGGGCTCTGAGTTGCTCTTCTAAATCAATACTCGGACCTAATAACCAAGCCAGAACATGGTGGGTTTTCGCGCTGCAGTCTTCTTCATCTAGCGCATAAGCTTCTTCAACTTTGACCGGCGAGAAATAACGTTTTTCATCTTCAACCGTAATCTCATCGCTCAGTTTCTCAAATTGAGATAGCGCCTGATCGTCAATCCGCTGTTGCAACTCTTCAACCGGAATATCACCAAAGGTCATGATAACCGCATTGGATGGGTGATAATGAGTTTTATAAAAATGGAGCAACTGCTCATAAGTGAGATCTGGAATCGCTTCAGGATCACCACCGGAGTTGTAATGATAGGTGGTGGATGGAAATAGGTAGCGGGTCAGTGTTTGCCACAAGGTGGATACCGGCGAACTCATCGCCCCTTTCATCTCGTTATAGACCACACCTTTATAGACCAGCGGGCTATCGGTATTGTCCGGCTCGCTAAACTCGATGCGATGACCTTCTTGAGCAAAATCGAGCGGGTCTAGACGGGAAAAAAACGTTGCATCGAGATAGACATCCAGCAGATTGAAATAGTCTTTACGATTCTGGCTGGCAAACGGATAGGCGGTCCAATCGCTGCTAGTAAAGGCGTTCATAAAGGTATTCAGAGAGCGACGGCTCATCATGAAGAATGGGTCTCGCACCGGATATTTAGCACTACCACACAGAGCGGTGTGCTCTAAAATATGAGCAACCCCACAGTTATCTTCCGGCACGGTACGAAAGGCAACCAGAAAAACATTTTCCTGATTGTCTGCAGCGATATGGTAATGCAAAGCACCCGTACGGGAATGAACATATTCCTGCACATCGATGCCGAGTGACTCAATTGTTTCGGTACGCTTAAGTTGAAAAGCCGGTTGGCGGGTCATGGCGTTATCCAATGTCTGTGATCTTAATCTCTTGATATTGAGATCATTGTAACTAAATCAACACCTTTTAGCCTGTCCACATCAAAGAAATGCCACATTCATCTTACAGCGGTTAATAACTGAGCTACAGTTACTAACGAAGAGACCGACATAGTCTACATTTTTGCCTAATGTCATGTTTATTTCATAGATAATTTTTAGGGTAGTACTACCGGAAACTTCTGCTAAACAGTTGTGTTCTTTTATAAAATACCGTTTTGTTGCACCGCAACAATTCAATTGACTTTATTGTGACCGCCTAATATAGTTAAAGGAATTGCTGCAACGCACAAAGTTTGAAACTCTTGCGATCACAGGTGAAAAAACATGTACGAAGAAATGATGAAAGACGTCCAAAAAAATATGAAGCCCGTTGTTGATATGGCTGAGATCAACAAAAAAGCGGTTGAAAGACTTATTGAGCTGCAATCCGGTTATGTATCTGACTTTGTTAACGCCACGATGGCGCAAATGCAGGCGTTGTCTTCTATCAAAGATCCTAAAGAAGCAATCGAACTTCAAGTTGATTATGTTAAGCAACTTGAGAGCAAACTGAGCAGCGTTGCAGAAGAAGAGATGGCCGCTCTTAACTCAGCTAAAGATGAGTTAACCGCCATTATTGAGAAAAGCTTTGATGGTCTCGGCCTGAAAGACATGAACTACTTTGAAGACCTGACCAAGTTCATGACGCCTGATGCCGCTGCAAAAACAGCACCCGCCGCTAAGCCTAAATCAGCACCTGCGAAGAAAGCAGCAGCGCCAAAAGCGGCAGCTAAACCTGCAGCACCTAAAAAAGCGGCACCTGCTAAAAAGGCGGCAGCCCCAGCGAAAAAAGCGACGGCTCCGATCGCTCCTGCAGCAAAAGCGCCTGTAGCAAAAGCACCGGCTGCAAAAGCAGCAGCGCCCGCGGTAGCTAAAGCGGCAGCTGCCCCAGCAGCGAAAAAAGCAGATGAAGCAAAATAAGCTTTTCTAAGATAAAAAAACGGAGCCCGTCGGCTCCGTTTTTTTTGTGCTCAATCATGCCAACCAATGCAACCTTAGAGTACAGCTGATCTTACTAGGCTAATGACCTATCTGTTCACCTCGGGCCAATGCCGGCAAACGCCCTTCCAATCCCATCGTAAAACGCATCACACGATTCTTAGCCGGTGTTAATCGTTCAGCGGCACCAAGCCCTAAGTTTCTCAACAACTTGAGCGGCAATAAGTCATTGGAAAACACCCGATAAAATCCATCCATCAACTGCATCATCATCAGATTGTGATTACGCCGCTGCTGCTCATAACGTTGCAACAACGATAGATCACTGATATCTAAACCTTCACGATGACCGGTTAGAATCACTTCAGCCAAAGCAGCAGCATCCAATAAACCGATATTCACCCCCTGACCGGCAAGCGGGTTAATCATATGAGCAGCGTCACCGGCCAGTACAACGCCCTCCTTTACATATTGCGACGCATGTTGACGCTTTAGAGGAAATGCGCCTCGCTCAAGTAAAGCATCAATCGGGCCTAACCGGTCCGGAAACGCGTCAACAACCGCGTTAATAAATTCAGCCTCACCCAAGCTCAGCAGCCGCTTAACCTCGGCTGGCCGGTTATACCAAACCAATGAAGCTCTATGTCCGGATAATGGCAGAAATGCCAGAGGCCCAGTCGGCGTGAACTGTTGCCAGGTAATATCCTGCTGCGGTTGTGCTGTTACTATCGATGCCACCAGCGCGTGTTGATTATAATCCCAGCTATGAACGCCAATGCCCGCCGCCAAGCGCACGCGAGATCCGCCACCGTCGGCTGCAACCATTAACTTACCGATCAGCTCTCGACCATCAGCCAACCTTATCAAACTACAGCCGGGCGAGTAATCGATATCCAATATCTCTGCCGGACAGATCAGATCAACATTGTCTAATTGCCCTAACCGTTCGAGTAGCGCTAACTGAATAACGCGGTTTTCAACGATAAACCCAAGATGATCTGCACCGATATCATCGCTCACAAATTCGGTGGCAGCGCGTTGTTCATCGCTCTCCCAAATTTTCATCCGTTTATATGGACAGGCTCGGCGAGCCATAATGCCATCCCAGACACCGAGGGTTTTAAATATCCGCTCAGACGCAATACTCAACGCTGAAACGCGTAGATCATGTTCCGCATCAGCCACAAAAGGCAGAGGGTAGGCTTGATCAACGACCGCAATCCGAAGATCGGTATTGCCTAATGCCACCGCAATAGTCGCCCCCACCATACCGCCGCCAACGATTAGCAGATCATACCTGTTTTTCATTCTCTCTCCGTTATCGATACTTGATCGGGCTATGTGAGTACGAGGATATCGTTAAGCTCGCTGATTAAGCGCGTCATTAAGTGCGGCAAATTGTACCGTTGCGTGAGCCCAAGCTAAAGATATTTAGCCGGCACAGTGAGATCCCCCCAGCACTAATCGTCTAGGGGAAGCCATGAATTTACGTCAAAGGGGATATAACCTAGCGACCATGAAGCTCATCTAAACAGGCAACTAACTGATCATCAGTATCTCGCAAACGACGGCTTAGATCCCGAGCCATGTTCATAAAAATGAGCACATACTGCTCAGGGTCGGCCTGATAGACCGAAAACAGTTGATCCGCCTTTATTTCAACGACCCGACAATGCTCCAACGCTTGAACCACGCCACTGCGGGGATAAACCCCTAACAGCGCCATCGCGCCAAAACACTCACCGGGTAAAAAAGAACGAATCTGATGCGGCTGTCCGGATGCCCCTATTTTGATCAGCGCAGCGCTGCCCGTCTCAATGATATAGGAGGAATCACCTCGTTCTCCCTCAAGAAAGAACGGTTCGCCTGCTTCGCGTTCAACGTAATGACTACCGTCAAGAATCAATTTAATGATATCTTCACGCAATCCACCAAATACCGGCATATCTTTAAGCCGGTGGATCGGAATATTTTCTGGCACAGTACTACCCGTTATCTCTTTAAGATTTTATTTTAAACCAAGAATGCTCTCACGATAACCTTTGTCTATCTAAAACATTAAAAAAGGCAATTAGCCTCAGGCTTGGTAAACTGTTCCAATACATTCAAACAGATTTAAGGAGCGTAATACATGCAACGAATTACTATCTTTGGCCGTAAAGGCTGTGGCTTTTGTACCCGTGCCAAGCAACTATGTGAAATGAAAGGTTTGGATCATCGTTATATCGATATCCATGAAGAGGGTATCACCAAAGAAGACCTGGAAAAAACCGTCGGCAAGCCTGTTGATACTGTTCCTCAGATCTTTCACGGTAAAGACCACATCGGCGGCTACACTGAGTTTGCCGCTTTTGTTGATGCCCAAGAAGCAGAAACTAAAGCCTAATACGCTTACCGAGCACTAGGAAGTTCCGTTTGAATGCCATAGGCGCCAGCTTAATCCGCTGGCCCTTTCAGTTCGGCGGTGACTTCCTGTTTTCAATGCTTGCACTGTCGCATGTAACACAAAGCGATGTTTGGCTCGGGTAATACCGGTATAGATCAACTCTCGCGTCAACAGTGGACTATCTTCCGCTGGCAATATCATCACCACTTTATCAAATTCAGACCCCTGACTTTTATGCACCGTCATCGCGTAAACCGTTTCATGTTCCGGTAATCGCCCAGGCAACACCCCTTTCATCTCGCCATCAGGCAACTCAAACCAGACACGTAATTTACCATCAGCATCCTCGACAGCAATACCGATATCACCATTATAGAGTCCCAACTGATAATCGTTCCGAGTGATCATGACTGGACGACCGCTGTACCATGCGCCCGATACGCGAATCAATCGTTGCTTCTGCAGTTGCGCCTCGATCGCCAAGTTTAACCCTTCAACCCCATAGACTCCTTGACGGACTACTGCCAGCAGCTGAATCTGATTAAATGCCGCCAACAGTTCTTTAGGATCGCTACCGCTGCGCATTAACTCAAGATAGCGGGCGTAACCAGAAGCCACATCCGTCACCATCTGCTGATAACCGCTCTCTGAGAGTGGCACAAAATCGATATCACTCCAGTCTGCCGTCAATAATTCAACCGCCCGCTGACCCTCACCCGCATTAACGGCCCTCGCTAAATGGCCGATACCGCTATTTTCATCAAAGCGAAAACTTTTACGCAACAGCGCTAACGCATCGGCCACGGGGTTATTTCCCGGTAAAGAGGGTGGCACGGATAGATCACACACCTCCTGTAAGTAATCCAGTTGAGCAGGGCTGTAGCAGAGTTCACCTGACACTTCCTGTTGCTGCCATGCACAGATATCCCCGAGCACACTACCCGCCTCGACTGAGGCTAGCTGATCTCGATCACCGATCATCACTAACTGTGCATGAGACGGCAGCGCATCCAGCAGACGGAAGATCATGGGAAGGTCAATCATTGATGCCTCATCGACCACCAGCAGATCAAGATGCAAAGGGTTGTCACGATGATGGCGAAAGTTTTTACTATCCGGACGCGGCCCCAGTAAGCGGTGTAATGTTACCGCTTGATCGGGAATCATCGCCTGCACCGCCGCCGACATATCCAATTGCTGCTGCGCATTCCCGAGGGATTCGCTCAGTCTGGCCGCCGCTTTACCGGTAGGTGCCGCTAACCGAATCAGAGGAGCACGCTGCTCTCGCTGACTAAACAGCTCAGCATAGAGACTCAGCAAACGAGCCACGGTGGTTGTTTTACCGGTCCCTGGGCCACCACTAATCACCGAGAAACGCCGACTTAATGCCACCGCTACCGCGACTTGCTGCCAATCCGTCTCGTCGACAGCGGGGGTAACAAACAGACGTTTTAATCCGGCCTTTATCGTTGAAGCTGCGACATCAATCGGCGTTGTCAGCCGTTGAATCGTTTGCGCAACCTGCGTTTCATAATACCAATAACGATAAAGATACAAACGACCATTACTGTAAACCAGTGGCGTTTCATCTTTACCATCAGAGATCACCGAATAAGCCAGTAACCGAGTCTCTGATAAACCATCGAGTAATCCCGCCGCATGCTCTCTCAACCTGATAGGCCAGTGGTCAATGAGCGTATGGTAATCGCTTAACGGTAGACACACCTCTCCCTTACCTAACTGCAGGCTCACCAACGCAGCGATAAAAGGTAGTCGCTCGCCATCATCGGTGGGGATATCATCCTTGAGGGCTTCGGTGCGGATAAACCGCGCAAACTGAAGATCCAGCGGCCGAATCAACTGCAACTGACGTAACGCCTGCAATAGCGCCATTACTGGCCCTCCTTGAATAATCGATCAAGCTGTTCAATTAACAGGACATCAGGACGACAATGGAAAACACCACTCCCTTTCAAGTCCGGCTTCATCCCTCGCAGGAACAGATAAAACACACCGCCAACATGACGCTCATAGTCATAGTCCGGCAAACGCAGTTTCAATAGCCGATGCAAAGCCAAGGTGTACAATTGATACTGTAAATCATAACGATGCTCGATCATCGCGTTCTCTAACGCTACACCGCTGTATAGCTCAGGCTGATGGCCTAAGTGATTCGACTTATAATCCAGAACGTAATAGCGCCCCTGATATTCAAACACCAGATCGATAAAGCCTTTGAGCATCCCCTTAAGGGTATCGAATTCTAGTTCACCAGCCTGCCGTGATAACGGATCATACTGCGCAATAATCTGATTCAACCGTGACGCATTCAGCCCCACAGAGGGCAACATAAACTCCATCTCGATTAATCGCCGCTCTTGACCGATATCAGCCAGACGCGGCGACGGTGTATCAGCCTCGCTATCATTAGCACTTAACGGCGTGTGCAACACATCGTCCAATAGCTGTCGCAATACCGGAATCCAGCGTATCTCATAGCCCGAGATCTGACATTTTTGTTCTAAAATGGCCTCTAAGCCTCGCTCATGATCAGTGAAATCGATCACTTCAAACAATTCATGTAAAAAGGTGCCCGCTTGAGCGCCTTTGGGAAAACTAAAAATATCATCGACAATATCAGCCTGCAGATCATCAGGCTCATTTCGTTCATCAATCACCTCTAGGTCTAAACCTGGCAAAGGCGGCGCACTACTATGATGACTGACCAGCGCCGAATAACTCGAGATACGCCAATCACGCCGTAAGCGACGTTTAAAGCGTCGAGCCTCACAGAGAGGCGCAGTAGTATCCGGCAGATCAAACAAACCCCGCTGTGGATTGCTATTAGGTGGCTCAATACAATCGATCAATTTATCTGAACACAATTGATCCAATCGCGCGGTAAGATCCTTATCATCTCCCCTCCCTTGTAATAACAGATAGCCTAACGCGGTACGGTGTAAACCACTTTTTTTAGATCGGCCATCAGCAATGCTGGCAAGGCCGATATAACAGCCATACACCGAGCGAGTCAGCGCCACATAGAGCAGCCGCAAATCCTCGGCTAAGCGTTCTTTCTCGGCGAGTTCGAGGCTATCCTTATCGCTGGCATCCAGATGAAAACAGAGGCCCTGTTCATCATGAAACAGAGGGACACTGGCTTTTCTAAAGGTGCAAGCAAAGGGTAAAAAGACCAGTGGATATTCCAAGCCCTTACTCTTATGCACCGTAATCACGGTGACTAAACCGGCATCGCTCTCTAACCGCAAGCGCTGCTCATCACTCTCACCATTAGGGTTGAGCAACTGATCACTGTACCAGCGTAACAGGGCCGCTATACCTTCCTGCTCCATACTGGCCCGTTGCAGGATCTCGCCGAGGTGCAATAGATCTGTCAACCGACGTTCGCCCTGCGGTTGTTGCTGCAATGTTTCTGCCAACTGGCGTTGCCGCATCAAACGGCGCAGCATAGGCAATACACCAAGCTGTAACCATTTTTCCCGATAATCGCTAAATTCAGCGACTAACTGCTCCCATAGCTGTTCATCATGGCTCAGTTGATCCAACCAACTGGCCGGGTAATCTAATAGCGAACTCGCCAACGCTGCCCGCAAACGACTCTCATTCTGAGGCTCGGCGATCGCTTGCAGTAGTAGTTTTAGATCAAAGGCTTCGCGGCTATTAAAAACACTGTCTCGACCACTGAGGTAAACACTGTGGATACCTCGGTCTGCCAGCGCAGCCATCACCGCCGCCGCCTCTTGACGATTGCGTACTAAGATCGCCATATCGTTAGCCTGCAACCGCTGATCACCGATCAACGCCTTACCTTCGGCGGCAGCATGTAACTTAGCATCAATATCACAGGCGCAGGCTTGTGCCATCTGCTGTAGATAGTCCTGTTTACTGACAAACTCCTCGCCCGAATACCAAAACTGCATTGCAGTTGGCTGACGGCCATAGAGCGTAAAGGGGGTCTTATCCGCCTTACCTGCCTCCTTAACCTTCAGAAAAGGAATATCATCGTTATAGATAAAGGGGGATGGGCTGCTACTAAATAACCGATTCACCCCGAGTATCATCTGCTTAGATGAACGCCAGTTGGTTTCCAATGTGTAATGATCGACTACCTCACGCCGCGCTTTGATATAGGTAAAAATATCCGCCCCACGAAAACCGTAGATCGCCTGTTTAGGATCGCCGATCATAAACAGTCCCCGTTGTGGAGTATCGGGGTAAAGGGTGCTAAAAATCCGATATTGCAGTAGATCGGTGTCCTGAAACTCATCGATCATGGCGATCGGATATTGCTTACCGATCGCCTCAGCAAGCATGCCGCTAGCATCCTTCTGCAAAGCGGCATCCAACTGACTCAGCAGATCATCAAATGAGAGCAGTCGGTAATCCTGTTTCAGCTTAGCGAAGCGCTGTTCTATCTGCTGTCGAATCTGAGTGAGCAGCAATTCACGCAACGGCAGACGATGCTCAACATAAAGATCGCAAAGACGAAACAGCGGATGCTCGGGTATCTTTTTACCCGCGGGTGTTTTCTCCGTTAAGCGTGACTGGCAAAGCTTTTCAATCGCCTCCTCCGGTACCGAACGACTCTCACCTCGAGCATACTCATAGATCGCGGCCAACCATTTCGGTACTGAGGTTTTACGATAACTGTTTTTATTGACGCCTGAGGCCTGAATCAACTCCGCTAGATCTTCATCCGGCTGCGCTAAATGATCAAGCCACTGCTGACGGAACGACTTTAACCATTGCTGGCTGTCCTGCCACTGCTGTTGCAAGTTACTGGTATCAAGCGATGGAATAAGTTTGAGGTCAGGCTTACCCAGTAGTGGGTTCAGATCGGCCTGCAACTTATCTGGATTAGGCCAGACCGCCTGAATCGCTTCACTCAGTTCGCTATCTGCGGGATAAATAAGCTCACGCCAGCAATCTAATAATGCCTGACGTTGTAACGGGGCAATATCGGTGATCAACTCCGTTTCAAACAAACTGCCGCTTTCAAAGGCGTGTTGACGTAACATCCGCTGACAGAAACTATGGATGGTGAAAATGGCGGCTTCATCCATCTGCCGTGCAGCATATTCAAGCATCCGTGCGGAGCCTTGCAGGTCCTCCTGCTGATCCCGTAAATCGAGTAAGAATTGATCCTTGGTGTCAGCCCCACGAAACACCATAAACGCATCCTGAATACGACTGCGAATACGATCACGCAACTCTTCGGTCGCCGCCTCGGTAAAAGTAACCACCAGAATTTGATCGACCCGCAGTGCTGATGACAACCCATCGGGGCCTAACAGTAAGCGTAAATAGAGCGCGGTTATTGTGTATGTTTTACCGGTGCCCGCACTCGCTTCAATCAAGCGACGACCGAACAGTGGAAAATTCAGAGGTTCAAGAATAGTGGCCTGACTCATAACGACTCCCCTGCTGGTTCGCTAACACTCCCGCCATCATCCTTTTGTAACGCTTCGGCTAGCGGCCAATAAAACGCCTCGGCTAATTCGCAAAAGCGCGGGCCTAACGCCGTATAATCAGGATATACCCGACTGATATACAGGTCTCGGGACTCCCCTATCTGACTATAAGGGTCGACGTTAAAACACTTCATCGCTTCAGACTCGCCTCGTTCTTCACCTTTATCCAATGTCTTCGATGCCAAGACCCAAGCGGTATCGGCTGGCAGCGGCAGCGGCTCACACATACCTTGTCGATAGGCATTTAGCCAAGCTTCCAAGTAATCGCTCGCCCGAGTCTCTGACAGCGGTTCGAACCAGTGCCGTCCATTCAAACCAAAGAAATACGATCTCAACGCATAGCCACTGGCGCACAACACCAGATGTTCAAGCCACAACTGCACCAGGTCACGTCCTTTAGCATTAGCGGCCCGATAGCGCACCAGTCCAGATGAATGCAAACCCGTTAACCAACCACTTAAACGCAGACCTCCGAGATCCAACTGACACTCTATACGTTCAGGCTGATCAAGATGACGGCGAATCTTATCAGCCATATCCTGACAATCATCCCGTAATTGACGTGTTTGTAACTGGGCAGCAAGACCTACCGGCAGCAATCCAGACGCTACCATCCGCTCGAAACAAGGTGTTTGTTGATCATTAATGGCCGCTGCCAATAACTGTTGCTTGAGTTGATAACCCGTCAGCCCATCAAGTTGAAACGGTTCTTCATCCTGCAACTCAAAAACACTGTTATTAAAATAAACCTTAAGACGTCGCTGAAAGAAGTGCTTTATTGGATTACGCGCAAATCCGAGTAGCTCCGACAGCTCAAGCTCATCTAACGTTTCAGGTGCTAACGGCTGGGTGATAAAGCTCTGCTCTGATTTACCTTCATTACGCAACAACGGTAGCCACTCTTCGGCATAGCTAAACAGCGGTGAGAGCGTGGAGAAATAACGCGCGCTAAAAGGCTGTAAAGGGTGTTCGGTTAATAATCGATTCAATGACTCCTCGCCATCGAAACGGTAATTTTGCTGGCAATACTCGACCAGCTCACTCACCAACACAGAAGGTACTTTTGGGCTGTTATCCTGAACACTACGGCCAATATAGCTCATATAAAGCGTCTGACGAGCGGACAATAACGCTTCAAGAAACAGGTAACGGTCATCATCACGGCGGGATCGATCTCCCCGTTGCGGAGACTCCGCCATCAGGTCAAATCCCATCGGCGGAATCGAACGAGGATAAACACCATCATTCATACCCAGTAAGCACACGACCTTAAAGGGAATAGAACGCATCGGCATCAGGGTACAGAAGTTCACTGCACCGATCATAAAGCGCTGACTCGCCCGACTTTCGCCTAATTCGCTGGTCAGGTAATCACGTATAATCGCCCAGCTGAGTGGTGCCTGATAACAACTATCACTCAGTTGTTGCTGCAATCGCTCAAGCACCTGACGGATCTGACTCAGTAAAATTTCATCCTGCTCATCCGGTTGATACGCGCGCTGCAGAATATCGTTAATAACATCAAACCACTCAGCGATCGGTTTATCTTCGGCTAAACGCTCACAACAGAACTCCAGCAATTCAACAAACTCGGCGAGCTGTCCTAGATCTTCTGCCTCGAGTCCTTCAATCTCTGCATAGGGATCAATATCATGCCATAGGGATTCACTCTGCCCCATGGCAAAGCCCGCCAACATACGGCGCAGGCCAAACCGCCAGCTATTCTGTTCAAAAGCCGGTACCCCTTGATGGCTGCGCTGCTCACCGTCGATACCCCAACGTATCTGACAGGCCTCAATCCAACGACAGATCCGCTCAAATCGATCATTGTCTAGACTAAACTGACGCAGCACGGCTGGCACTTCGAGAATTTCTAACACCTCTGATACCGCCACGCGACTCTCAGGCAAACCCAGCAGCCGCAGAAAACTCAACAGTAACGGACTCTCTTGCTGCAAGGTGCGGTCAGAAATTGAAAACGGGATGTAACGTTCGTAAGGTGCATTACCAAAAACCGCTTCGATATAGGGGGCGTATGCAGCGACATCCGGCATCATGATAATGATATCTTTAGGGGAGAGATCCCGCTGCTCATCCAGCATCGCCAACAGCTGATCATAGAGCACTTCAACTTCACGTAATGGACTATGGGCACTGTGCAGCTGAACCGAACGATCATCGACTGACAACACACTCTTTTGTTCGCTATCCAACACAGAGTCTGACGAAGGATCCTCTAATTCAAGAATATCTTGCTGTATCGACTGCAACAAAGAGGCTCGACCACAGGGCTCAAACAACTCAATTTCCGGCGCGCCCAAGTCTTGTATCTGAAACAGATAATCTCGACCGAGCTTACCCATAGATGAGAGTATCGGATTGCCATGACTGTAGTAACTCTCAGCAAGGTTCTCAGCACTCATACCGGGTTTAGATAACCAACGCTGATTCAGCCGCGCAAGATATTTAGGGTCAACGATATCACCCCAATAATACTGACAGGGATTACACACCATGAGATGAACATCAATGCGCTGACCTAACGCCTGCAGCGCCTCAACAAAATTTTGTGGTAGTGCCGAAATACCAAAGACAAATAACCGGGCGGGTAATTTCCCATGATCATAGCGCCCCTCATTGAGCGCCTGAACAAAACCGTTGAACATATTTCCTCGGTGCCAAGGCGATAACCCCAAACCCAGAATATGCTGCTGCAAAACACGCCAGAGAATCGGCTGCCAAGGCTGAGAGCGACTGATATCGCTTAGATCATCACCACTTTCCCAGCTAGCAATCCATTCGGGGCGATATACCAAATATTGGTCAAAAATATCAGCGACCTTACCGCACAGTTGGTACAGTTTGTACTGCCCTTCATCCTGTTCAAGATAGCGTTGCAATGGCGCAAATTCGGGCTGGTCGAGTTGTTGAGGAAGCAACTCCATTAATGCCCAAGTCAACGCCTCTTTATTAAAAGCGGAACGTTCTGGAACATCATCTAAGACAACCGAAAAACTGCTCCAGAGAAAACTCGCTGGCAAAGGAAAATCGATATTCGCGGCAATTTCTAACTTGTCTGCTAACTCCAGTTTAAGCCACTGCGCCATCCCTGGACTTTGAACAAGAATAGTTTCAGGCTGAAATGGATTAGAAAGTGGCTGTCGGCTGATGAGTTGTACCAACAAGTCCTTTTGTAAGTCTAGCTTATTGGAATGGTAGATCTGAAACATTCAGCCGCCCCTTGTCATCCTTTGATTGTACGGACTGTAAAGTAATGAATATGGCTATCAATCGCTTAATGGGTCAACCAAACAGATCCGGCGACTCGTCAAGAGCACCCTCTGACGGTACGGGTGCTGACTCAACACGAACGGTTTCAGCCTGAGCTTCCGCCGGTAAAGTATTGCTGTGCGTCTCATCGGCTATCTGCGCCGAGTCTGACAACTGCCAAACTTGCTCCGCCGATTCAATTTTCACCACTCCATCGAATCGCTTACACAGATACTCAACAGCGGTATCGAAATCATTAATATCGCACAGCATCACACCGCCACGATCCGTTTCAGTTGTAAACAGGTAACTTTTCATCGACTCTTTCCAACATCATTTTATGTGCAGCATTGCACTATACTTTACAAGCTTTCACAAGCCTCAAATCATCCACCTAGATTTGTAGCCGGACAGTTTTCTTTACCAAATAACGACTAAACCATCTGACGAAAACAGCTGTCTACTTTGCTTGAGATAGATGCTTAACAACGGGCTTGCGGAACACAATAATCACCAACACCGCCCACACCAGCACCGGAATCATCAGTGTATTCAACATCTGCCAGCCCAATACCGACTCGAGCCAACCCGAACTAAAAGCAGAAATAGTCACCATGCCGAATACTAAAAACTCATTAGCCGCCTGACTTTTGGATTTCTCTGCAGGTCGATAAGCTGAGGTCACTAGCTGAGTGGCACTGATGAACATGAAGTTCCAGCCAACACCCAATAAGAATAACGCGGCCCAAAAATGCCACTGGCTAACACCGTGAAGGTTTAGCAAAATACAAAACAACATCAACAATGCGCCCAACAATATAACCCACAACAAACCCAATCGACTAATCAAACGAGGGGTGATAAACGAGGGTAAAAACATGCCCAGTACATGCCACTCGATCACCCAAGCGGCCGTACTAAAATCGAAGCCACAACGCGCCATCGCCACAGGGGTTACCGTCATAATAAGATTCATCACCGCATAGCTAACCATACCGGCGGTGACAGCGACAATAAACACCGGTTGCAACATGATGTCGACAATGGGCCTAGTCACACCACGACGATGATGACTGGCTACGACATCAGGCATACGGACAAAAGAGAGTAAAATAAGCGCTGTAATATAGAGTAATAATAAGCCAATAAAAGCCCCGGTAAAGACACTATCATCGAGCCAGCTACGACTACTGATCGCTAAGTTAGGGCCCAATACAGCGGCAATGACCCCGCCCGCCATAACAAATGAGATAGCTCTACTTTTATGTTCATCGGCACAGGCCTCAACAGCGGCGAAACGATATAAAGTACCAAAACCGATACCGATGCCTAGTAAAAAAGTGCCACAACAAAACAGCAAGAACTGCCCTTGCTGTAAGGCAAAAATACAACACAAAGCACCCGCAATACCAACACTGTTACCCAAGTAAAAGCCATTCTTTCGCCCCACCTTTGCCATCACCAGTGACGCGGGTATCGTAGCGCACATCAAGCCCACAAATTGCATCGCGATCGGTAAGGTAATTAACTCTGGGGAGGGTGAAAGCTGTTGCCCTATCAGCGCATTTACCGATATCAATAACACGTTACCGGTTGTCAGCAACGCCTGACACAGAGACAATAAAAGAACGGTTATATTCATAATCTCTCAGTCCCAATCAGGCCTACAAGTGATAGTCCCTTCAGATATTACCCTGAAGTACGGCTTTATCGATATAAATACCACCGTCGACATCCAGCACTCCACTTTGAATAAGTAGATGACGGACGCCTTCATGCTTTAATATCGGCGCCAGCGGATCAAAAAAGCGCCCCATAAAAGGAAGCGAGGCTAACCGGCTAGGCTTCAAGCGAGACTCATCCGACATAACCCAACGAATACCGCTGAGGCTAAGGTTGAGGTTATCTAGATACGCTTGCTCATCTCCCGTCATCCAAAGAGCGGTTGCATCAAGGAAAAGATATTCATCGGCATTGTATTCGAGATATTGATGCCAATAGTCAAAATAGGTATCACAACGATTGCCGAGTAGACGCTTAAACCGCTCGGCAGCTAATTGATAGCGTGGCAACGCTTCCACTTTAGAGCAGATCAACGTTGTATATTCGCAGGTTTGCTCACCCTCATTGCTGTAGACCTTTTGCACTTGAAGATCACTTTCTTGAAACAGCATTAACCAGCACAGGGGAAGCTGATAACCCGAACTGGCCAGCAGCCGATGATCACCATCACTATTGATACTCAATGGCAATATTTTATGGCTATGAAGACTGGTGCATTGAAACATACAAAATCCCTGTAATACTCATCAGCAACTGAAGACAGTGTAAATGAAGAACAGCGCTAACGGGTGATTAACTCAGAAAAAAATGGCCATATTAGCAAGGTATACTGAGGCTTAGTTTGTCGAGGCGACAGTATAACGAGTAAAACGGTAAAAACATCAAGCAGCTTACTCAATCCTTTAACGTCTCAATCTGTAAACGATCTTGAGCACCTAGGCGGATAATCTGGCCATGGGTTGTCGTAAAACTGCGTTCCTGCATATCGGCTTTATATACCTGATAATAGAGCGGCTCACTACTCGGTGACGAGATCAGCGTTACTTTAAGCAACCGGTGATCATCGACCCAACGATAAATAAAAAAACTCAGGGTTAGCACAAACGACAGCAAAAGAAACAACACCGCAATTACCTTAATAGGATCACGTTTTTGCCCCCTTCCCGTCCGATTAACCACCGCATGATCACCAGTGCTTTGCTGCCGAGACCTTTGACTCAACAAAGCGCGTCGCTTGAGATAAACATAGGCGATCAGAAGCACTAGCAATGTCAGCAATACTTTGGTTACCATAACTCACTCTATCCATACGCACTCTTGAGGTGCTTCATTCTCCATAGCTCGAGTAAAACTGCAATACAAAAGAGCAGATGCTGCCCTATTATCGATCAGGCAAGCCAAGCGACTACCTTTTTTGATTCGTCAGACTCATCACAAGCTCCACTCCTGGGTAATAATCCGATAATATTTGCGCACTGCAACAAAAAGCAGGGTTACTTAGCTTATAATGAGCTATCCCATTGAAAGACCTAACGCACTACGTTAGGTTTATAAACATACCAGCGATCATAACGACCAATACAGGGTACAGATTTAAGCTACCCTCAAAGCCGATATAAGTCGCCCGATATGCAAATTGAAATAAAGAGGAATGACTAATGGATGAACTGCACGGTTACTACCTAGAAGACTTGGAAGTCGGAATGAGTGCTTCCTACGCTAAAACGATCGCCGAATCCGATGTTTATATGTTTGCAGGCATTTCCGGTGACAATAACCCTATTCATGTTAATAGTGAATATGCGGCAACAACACCCTTTAAAAGCCGCATCGTGCATGGCATGTTCTCAGCTGCACTGATATCGACCGTTGCCGGTACTCGCCTGCCAGGACCTGGGGCTATCTATATTGATCAAACAATCAAGTTCAAAGCACCGGTATACATGGGCGACACCGCTAAAGCGACCGGCACCATTGAAGAGATTGATGAGAAACGCCGCCGCGTTAAAATGCGCACCGATGTTCATGTGGGTGATAAGTTGGTTGCCACAGGTTATGGCACCTTTATGGTTGACCGCCGCGAAGCCTAACCTCTCAGCGCTGCAATACAAAAAAGCCTGCAAACGCAGGCTTTTTCATATTTTATGGTGGGCGAATTCAGCCATTTTGGGCAGAGAAATCTAACATCCGCTGTAACGGTCGACGGGCATCGTCTATTAATGCTTCATCCACGACGATCTCATCTGAGCCGTGTTCAAGGGCATACAATACATTTTCAAGACCGTTCATAGCCATCCAAGGACAGTGCGCACAGCTACGACAGGTCGCACCGGAGCCGCCGGTAGGTGCCTCAATAAACTCTTTATCGGGTGCCGCTTGACGCATCTTATAAAAAATAGCGCGATCGGTAGCGACAATAAATTGTTTATTCGGCAATTCGCGAGCTGCATTAATAATCTGCGTCGTTGAACCAACAACATCCGCTAATTCAACCACCGCATCTGGCGACTCTGGATGCACTAAGATAGCCGCATCAGGATAAACCTGTTTAAGATCGAGCAGTCGCTGCGCTTTAAACTCTTCATGCACGATACAGGCAGCATCCCACATCAACATCTCGATGCCGGTCTGTTTCTGCACATATTCGCCTAGATGCTTATCCGGCGCCCAGATGATCTTTTTACCTTGATCAGCCAGATGCTCTACCACTTTCAGTGCGATACCTGAGGTTACAACCCAATCAGCACGCGCCTTAACAGCAGCAGAGGTATTAGCATAGACAACCACTTCGTGATCAGGGTGAGCATCACAAAAAGCGGTAAACTCATCGGCAGGACAACCTAGATCAAGGGAACAGGTTGCTTCCAAGGTTGGCATAAGAACCCGTTTTTCAGGGTTGAGTATTTTTGCCGTTTCACCCATAAACTTAACGCCAGCGACAATCAACGTTTTAGCAGGGTGACTATTCCCGAAACGTGCCATTTCTAGGGAATCAGAGACACAGCCACCGGTTTCATCAGCCAGCTGCTGTAACACTTCATCGGTATAATAATGCGCCACAAGACAAGCATCCTTCTCTTTAAGAAGCTGCTTGATACGGGTCTTGTACTCTTCTTGCTGCTGCAGATCTAATGCATCAGGAAGATGCTCTTTAGCAAAATATTCCTGAACTAGGATACGATCTGAAAGCTCTTGTTTATTCAACATCGACAAATTTTCTTAATCGGATAATGTAACGGTAACTGATTTTAAACGAGTAGATATTATACCACCACTGTTAATCAGAACAGGTTAATTCTGTAGAAAATGCGTACATAGATAACAAAAAAGGAGCCATTCAGCTCCCTTTTTAACACTTTTTAGCTAACCTCTCTTAGAGGTATGGCAAAAAAAGACTAAGCGCCCAGCACGTAACGAGTTGGATCTACCACACCCGCATCTTCAAATCCCTTAGCTCTTAATCGACAACTATCACAAACGCCACAGGCACGACCATCATCATCCGCCTGATAACAGGAGACGGTTAGCCCATAATCAACACCCAAACGAGTACCTTCCTGGATAATTTGCGCCTTCGTCAAATCGATTAGCGGTGTTTCAATCGTTAGCCGCTCACCTTCAACCCCGGTTTTAGTCGCCAAATTTGCCATATTTTCAAATGCCGCAATATATTCAGGGCGACAATCGGGGTAGCCGGAGTAATCAACCGCGTTAACACCGATAAAAATATGTTGCGCATGCAACACTTCAGCCCAGGCCAATGCAAGGGACATAAACACAGTGTTACGGGCAGGAACGTAAGTAACAGGGATGCCCTCTTCTTCATGATCGGGCACATCAATGCTTTCATCGGTTAGGGCTGAACCGCCAAAATCTTCAAGATTTAAGCGCACCACGCGATGCTCTTTTACCTCAAGATTAGCTGCAATTTTTTTAGCCGCCGCCAGCTCTGTTTGTGAACGCTGACCATAATCAAAACTCAGCACATAGCAGTTAAAGCCGCGCTCAACAGCCATCGCCAGCGCCGTCGCCGAATCAAGGCCACCCGATAACAATACAACAGCATTGTTGGAGGAAGTACTCATTGTAAAACCTTAAGGATTTATAGCCGTTATCTTTTCAGATAATCACGCGCTAAGTTAGCCGCGGAACTCTCAGGATAACGTGAGATAGTATTATTAAACATCTCTTTCGCTTTGGCCTGATCACCCATCTGATGATAGATAACGCCTAACTTATAAGATGCATCTGCCGCTTTGCGGTGTTGTGGAAACGTCTGCAATACCTGTTCAAAAGCCGCTTTAGCCGGTTCTAACTTCTGTTCGGCCAAATTCACTTCACCCACCCAGTAATAGGCGTTGGGCAATCTAGCGCTATTAGGGTACAGCTCAATAAATTTATCGAAAGCATCAAGTGCAGCGGGAAAATCTTTCTGTCGCACCAATCCAAACGCTTGCTGATATGCCTGAGCATCAGTAGGGGTACTATCCGCAGCCGGTAGCGACTGAGGGTTAGAATCTGCAGTCGAGTTCAATGTCGACTCACTAGCCCCAGACACGGACGAGGAAGGTGCACCAGTCTGCCCAGCAGCAATACGACGATCTAGATCACGGTAGCGATCACGCTGCTGCTGCTCCATCTGACGAAGTTTGTATTGCTGCTGCTCAACAATTCCCCGCAGTGAACGCACTTCATCCTGTAGCTGCTGTAATAACATCGCTGTGTCATCACCGCCGTACAGGCTAGAACCACTATTACCGGCTGAACGAGTTGCAGAGCTTTCATCAATCTGTAATTCAATCACCTTAACGGGATCGGCTGCAAAAGCACTGGTGCTCATCAGCACCAGTGCCGCAGCAAAGCGATATGCTTTTCGCATAGAGTCTAAAACCTTACGCGATTAATATTTCAGTTCAACACGGCGGTTTTGAGCCCATGAACTTGGGTTATGACCCATCACAACAGGCTTCTCTTCACCATAACTAACCAGTTCGATCTGGCTGCTAGAAACGCCATTGACAGTCAATACACGCGCAATCGCTTGTGCACGACGCTCACCCAGAGCCATGTTGTATTCACGAGTACCACGCTCATCAGCATGACCTTCGAGAACAACAGAGGCAGAAGGGTTGGCTACCAAATATTTTGCATGACCACGCAACGCTGCCGCTGCTTCAGGTTTAACCTGAGTCTGATCAAAATCAAAGTAGAAGATGGTGGCTAAATTCTTCACATCAGCCATTGATGTACCAGACATTGAAGAGTCTGTCACAGGCTGAGTGGTGGTTGTAGGCGCTGTTGTTGCACCGCCACCCATGGTATCTGTATCTGTTGTGTTTGTAGTACTACAACCTGCCGCCCAAACAACCGTCAACGCCAAAGCAGTAGCTTTACCAAAATTCATAGCACGCATGAAACACTCCTAATAATTAGCCAATCATATGCGAAACAACCTTATTCCTGCTTAAAGTAAAGGTTGCTACGTCCGAATGCAATAGCCGTTATACAATCGATCAGTTTTTCTAACTAATTGATTTAACTTTGTAGGCTGGCGGCGTCACCTTGTCACTCAGTGCCGTCACTTGGTGCAAAATCACCTCAACATTCGGGCTACCTAAACGGCGACCAAGCGGGCTCGCGCACATCACCATCCGAGGAAGGTAACCGAAATTTGACCCGTCCATCGAGGGAAACTGCGGCTAAGACACCCCGAACACCTTCTTGGGTCGCATAGAGAATAATGCTGCCATTAGGTGCAATAGTCGGCGACTCATCCATAAAGGTTTCTGTGAGCAGATCCACCCGACCGGTTCGCAGATCCTGAACCGCAATATGGAATGATCCATTATTCTGGTGCACCATCGCTAAGAAACGACCATCCTGAGTTAAACGTCCCCGCGCATTATACTGCCCTTCAAAGGTCAGTCGGGTCACATCACGGGTTGGCAGATAGATAGAATAGATCTGTGGCTGGCCTCCTCGATCCGAGGTAAAGATCAGCGACTGACCATCAGGAGACCATGATGGCTCAGTATCAATCCCAAAATGATGGGTAATGCGCGTTAAGCGACGCTGCTGCAAGTCGAGTACATAAACTTCAGGGTTACCATCTTTTGAAAGCACTAACGCCAGTTTCTTACCATCCGGCGACCAAGCTGGAGCACCGTTCAGACCGCGAAAAGATTGCACCTTTTCCCGCTTACCCGTTGCCAGATACTGTATATAGATGGCTGGACGACCCGACTCAAACGACACATAGGCCAACTTTGATGCATCCTGTGACCACGCCGGCGACAAAATAGGCTCTTTAGATTCCAGAATAGTCCGTGGATTATGGCCGTCAGAGTCAGCCAGCATCAACCGATAACGATGCTTTGATGGCGCCAATTGCTTAGCGGTGACATAAACGATACGGGTTGAGAACGCTCCCCGCACACCCGTTAGGGCCTCAAATACCTTGTCGCTGATATAGTGACCCACCGCGCGTAAGTTATCACGATTGGCTTTGATATCTTCACCGAGAATACGCTCCTCTTTAAGGATATCGTATAGTTCAAAAGCAACATTTAACTGACCCTCAGATTCACTGATGCGACCGATCACAATAAAATCGCTACCACTGATGCGCCAATCACGAAAATACAAAGAGCTCCGGTCAGAGGGGAAACTCAGCATATTCTCCCGCGGCATGACCTTAAACATACCACTGCGATACAGATCATCACCCACCACCTTAGCGATATCGTCAGGCAAGGCTTGATTACCGCTCCAAGCAAATGGCACCACGGCTATCGGCGTTGGTTCATCAACACCCTGGGTAATTTCAACCGTCAATTCAGCCCGCGCGAACAAGCTAAAAAAACAAAGAAATAGACATATAAAACTACGCTGCATCACTGATCACCTGCGAAGATCTGACGGGTTATATTCAAGTGTTAACTTCCTAAAATTCCTATCAAACAGTGTCGGGTCCATTTTTTGTAATTCACTAAAACGCCCAACCCGTTTAACCGCGCGAATTGCGCTTTCGTCAAAATGGCTATCACCACTACCTTTAACGACATAAACATTATCCACTTCACCGGTCGGCAACAGATGTAAAGACAACACCACCGTCATACCGTTGCGGGCACTCGGGGGCCGACGCCAATTATTCTCAATTTCAGAAGCGATATACTCCAGATACCCTGCGGTCGCTTGCTGATCTTGAAGCGCTTGCATCTCTTGCTCTTCAGCTGCTAATGCAGCGGCCAAATCGGCATCGCGCTGTTGCTGCGCTTGCCGCTCACGCTCGATACGTTGCTGCTCTGCTTGTTTGCGCTCCGCCTCTTTCTGCGCTTGCGCTTTACGGCGTGCGTCTTCTTGCTGTTTTTCCTTAGCTGCCTGCTCAGCTTGTTGCTGCTTCAGTGCTTCAGCCTTCTTACGCGCGGCTTCTTTTTTCAGCGCCTCTTTTTTCAACGCCTCGGCTTTCTTTCTAGCCTCATCTTTCTTTTTAGCAGCAGCTTGTTTTCGTGCCTGCTCTTCTTTTTGCTTCTGTCGCGCCTGCTCCTTCAGTTGCTCTTTCTTACGATCCTCCTGTTTACGCGCTTCAGCCTGCTGACGAGCGCTTTCTTTCTTCTTCGCTTCAGCCTGTTTATCCCGTTGCTGCGCTTGCAACTGCGACTTAAGATCGACAATCTGAGCCTTTACATGTCGAGGCGTAAGGTGCTTCTTATCTTCAGCATAGCCTAACCAGCTATAGAATAGCGCACTGAGAATAACTGCGTGGAGAAGCAGAGCTAAGAGCGCGGGAAATAAGTAACTTCGTAAATTCACAATTAAGTTACTCTGTTACCAATCCGACACTTTCAGCACCTGCCTGCTGCAAAAGTGTCATCAACTGAATAACATGGTCATAATCAACGCCTTTATCACCACGTACCAGCAAAAGTTTCTTCGGGTTACTACTTAACACTTTAGCAACCCGCTCCTCAACCACCTCACCACTGATCGCTTTAAGTGGATCACCACCCACATCAATATAGTAACGCCCCTCTTTATCGACCGTCACAATCAATGGTTCATTATCTTGGGTATCAACGGGATCGGAACCCGCCTTTGGCAACTGCACGTCAACCCCCTGCGTCAGCATCGGTGCAGTAATCATGAAGATCACCAACAATACCATCATCACATCGATGTATGGCACCACGTTGATCTCTGCATTCAGCTTACGTTTCTTTCTCACTCTGCGAATCATAGTAGCGGCCCGTTACAGATCAGTTTGAAGCGTGCACTCGGCGATGCAAAACACTTGAAAATTCATCCGCAAACGTCTCATAACTATTCATTAAGGTTTCGGTTTTAGCCGAAAACCGGTTATAAGCAATAACCGCGGGAATCGCAGCAAACAAACCAATAGCGGTAGCAATTAACGCTTCAGAAATACCCGGCGCCACGGAGGCAAGAGTCGCCTGATGGACATTTGCTAAGCCTCGAAATGAGTTCATGATCCCCCACACCGTACCAAACAGACCGACGTAAGGGCTCGTTGAACCGACCGTCGCCAAAAACGGCAAATGCATCTCTAACTTTTCTTCTTCGCGAGCAAGTGCAACGCGCATACTGCGCTGCGCGCCTTCCATGATGGCGTCACGGTCGGCACCGGATTGTTGACTCAGACGGCTAAACTCTTTTAACCCTGCGCGAAAAATATTTTCAGCGCCGTTATCACCATCAGGATCCGCATTCACTTCACGAAACAACTGGCTCAGATCAACACCGGACCAAAAGCGCTCTTCAAATGCACGTAGTTTGTGCTGCGCCTGACGCAAAACAAAGTGACGCTGAAAAATCATAACCCAAGACAGTACTGAAGCTAGCAATAACAGCAGCATGACCAACTGAACAACAAAACTGGCATTTGCCACTAGACTCCAGATCGACATTTTATCCGGCACGTTTCTAACCCCTTCTGATGAAATCTGAAAAACTGGCTCTGATAGTAGCGAGATCAGCGCTCAAAATCTGCACTTTTTCTGACAAAAAAATATATTTCCGCTGATTAGACAATTTTATTAGCCTCTTTATATCTCCCAAGAATAGGCGTTCTGCGATTGGAGGCCTTAACGGTTTTAAAGTTCAACCAAATCGAGCCTGCTTCTTAGCATGCGCCAATAAAAAAGCCGCCCAATAGGCGGCTAAATAAAGATTCTAGTCACTCACAATGTGATTGACTGCCGACCATTCCGCTTCAATTCATCCTTAGACTGACATCCCACACATAATACCGAAGTTGGATTAGCCATCAGACGATTTAATTCAATCTCTTCACCACATTGCTCACAATAGCCATAACGACCCGCTTCGATACGCTCCAGTGCATTCTGACATTCGTGAATTTCTTCTTCCAACTGCTTAACACGTGACAAGCTCGTCAATTGAAGACCAACAACAGCAGATGCTTCAGCTCGATCCAACACCTCGGTACTGCTCAGCTGGCTCATCTCTTGCTTTTGATCAGAGCGTTCCGCGTCAAGATCTGCTTGAAGCTGCTGCAATAAAATCTGTAACTCACGCTTCAGATGTTTTAGTTGCGACTCATTGGTGCAACAGAGTTTTGTAGTGCTCATACCTTAATGCCCTAAACGTTCTTTTTTATGTTCATAGGCTAGAAGTTAAACCCTTAGTCACAACTCTGCGTTGACTTGAATCAGTTATCTTCAGCTGATCTCTGTTCTATTGATCCTTGTCAGGCAATTCAAATCCAAAATGACGATAAGCGTTATCGGTCACTACTCGTCCCCGAGGGGTTCGCATCATAAAACCCTGTTGAATCAGGTATGGTTCAAGCACATCTTCAATCGTATCTCGCTCTTCGCTAATTGCCGCAGCCAAGCTATCGACCCCAACTGGGCCGCCGCCGAATTTTTCAATCATAGCCAGCAATAAGCGCCTATCCATATGATCAAAGCCGTGCTCATCAACATTCAGCATATTTAGAGCAAGATCAGCCATCTCCAATGTAATCCGACCATCGCCCTTAACTTCAGCGTAATCTCTGGCGCGACGCAACAAACGATTCGCAATCCGCGGGGTTCCTCGTGCACGACGAGCAATTTCAACCGCTCCTTCATGATCAACGCCGCTACCCGATAGATTCGCGGACCGCTCAACAATAGAGGTTAAGTCATCAATATTATAAAACTCGAGGCGTTGCACAATGCCAAATCGATCCCGTAACGGCGACGTTAACAAGCCTGCTCGAGTCGTAGCGCCTACTAGGGTAAAAGGCGGTAACTCCAACTTAATCGAGCGGGCTGCTGGCCCTTCACCGATCATAATATCCAGCTGATAATCTTCCATCGCCGGATACAGCACCTCTTCAACCGACGCACTTAAACGGTGTATTTCGTCAATAAAGAGCACATCACCCGGCTCAAGATTGGTGAGCATGGCAGCAAGATCACCCGCTTTTTCCAACACAGGGCCTGAGGTGGATTTAATATTACACTCCATCTCATTAGCGATAATATTGGCCAAGGTGGTTTTACCGAGCCCAGGAGGCCCGAAAATTAGCGTATGGTCTAACGCTTCCTGGCGTTTTTTAGCCGCACCGATAAAGATCTCCATCTGCTCTTTAACCACCGGCTGACCGACATAATCCTGTAACACTTTCGGGCGGATCGCCCGATCTTGGACTTCCTCTTGCGGCGCAGTAACCGCAGGCGTAACAAAGCGATCCGCTTCGATCATGATTGACACCCTATCACTAACATTACGTTACTAACCTTGCACCATGCTTTTCAAAGCGGCACGAATAAGCTCTTCACTGGAGGCACCTGGCATCGCTTTTTCAGCCTGAGCGATCGATTTGGTCGCCTGTACCGGCTTATAACCCAACGCGACCAAAGCACTTTCAGCCTCGGCACGACTATCCGTTAGCACTGCAGGTGTAGAGCCACTAAATCCATCGGTTAGGGTAAACTCATCGGCATCATTAAAGACGAAATCCTTTACTTTATCCTGCATCTCAACAATAAGACGTTCAGCGGTCTTTTTACCCACACCCGGCAATCGCACTAAGGCGGCAGTATCCTGATGCTGCACCGACAAAACAAACTCATTGACGCTGATACCCGAAAGAATCGTCAATGCCAGCTTAGGGCCTACCCCATTCACCTTAATCAGCGTTCTAAACAGAGTACGTTCGGTCCGCTCATAAAAACCATATAACAGCTGCGCATCTTCTCGCACCACCATATGGGTAAACAGGGTGATCCGCCGACCAACTTCCGGCAACTGGTAAAACGTATTCATTGAGGCATCAACCTCATAGCCTACGCCATTCACATCGATCACCAGCTGCGGCGGATGCTTTTCTAACAACTCACCTTTCAGTCGTCCTATCACGGCGATTATCTCTCCAAGTTAGCCCATTACAGGGTTTTAATTTCAGATATTTTAAAGCTCAACCTACGCTCTTCATTCGAGCCACTTATTCAACCGCTTAACTTAAGAGATTAACTCAAGAGATTAACGTAAAGGTTTGGAATACGTGCCGAGCTGAAGGCTGAGTCACTACGTTTAAGTGAGCACTTTATTGAGTGAACACCATAACCGAATGAAACGTCGCTATACAGATCACCGCAGACGACCTCCTCGACTACTTTTCGCGCCAGCCATCATAATCAGGCTACTACGGGTATGCGCGTGGCACAGAGCAATCGCTAATGCGTCAGCGGCGTCTGCTTGCGGCAACCCCGGCAGTTTTAGAATCGACTTAACCATATGCTGCACTTGAGACTTTTCAGCAGAACCGTTACCCACGACCGCCTGCTTAACTTTACGAGCGGCATATTCTGCCACCTCTAAGCCTTGATTAGCCCCAGCGACAATAGCAACACCACGAGCCTGGCCTAACTTAAGTGCGGAATCCGGATTTCGAGCCATAAAGACCTGCTCTATAGCCATCTCTTGAGGACAAAACTGCTCGATAAGTTGGGTGACACCTGCATATATTTGCGCTAGCCGTACGGCTAACTCATCACCTTTGAGTCGAATACAACCGCTGGCAACATACTCATTCTTAGCGCCAACTGTATTGATAATACCGTAACCGGTAATCCGCGAACCCGGGTCTATTCCCAAAATCAACATAACTGTATTATCAACTCAAAGCACTGTTTATTTATACAGATAACAATACCCTAGATACCGCCATAAAAAAAGCCGTGCAGTGCACGGCTTTATCATTAAACGCGAAATACTTTAAGGTGTTTTGCGTAATTTGATATTTAGCTCTCGTAACTGCGCAGCACTGACCACACCCGGCGCCTGCGTCATCATACAAGCAGAGCTCTGAGTTTTAGGGAAAGCGATCACTTCACGAATAGAATCGGTGCCAGTCATCAGCATCATCAGACGATCAAGACCAAAGGCCAAACCACCGTGCGGAGGTGCACCGTATTTTAGCGCGGTCAGCAGGAAGCCAAACTTGTCATCGGCTTCCTCTTCTGAAATACCCAAGAGCTCCAAAACAGACGCCTGCATCTCTTGGTCGTGGATACGAATTGAACCGCCACCAAGTTCACAACCATTAAGCACCATATCGTAAGCACGGGACAACGCGGTCAGCGGATTCGCTTTTAACTCTTCCGCACTACAGCTTGGCGCGGTGAATGGGTGATGCAGCGCCGTCAGGCCACCGTTATCGGTTTCTTCAAACATCGGGAAGTCAACCACCCATAGCGGTGCCCACTCACTCTGTGCCATACCAAGATCTTCACCAGCCTTGATACGCAAAGCGCCCAACGCTTCAGAAACAATCTTCTCTTTATCAGCACCAAAGAAGACGATGTCGCCGTTTTCAGCCCCCAAACGCTTCATGATCGCCATGGCTACATCAGCACCTAAGAACTTAACGATAGGAGACTGCAGACCTTCAACGCCTTTTTCTAGCTCGTTGACTTTGATCCACGCCAACCCTTTAGCACCATAGATGCTAACAAACTTGGTGTATTCGTCGATAATCTTACGGGTCAGTTTAGCCCCGCCTGGCACTTTAAGAGCAGCAACGCGACCCTGAGGATCTTTTGCTGGACCAGCAAATACTTTAAATTCAATCTCAGCCATTAGATCGGCAACGTCAACCAATTCCATCGGGTAACGCAGATCAGGTTTATCAGAACCGTAACGCTGCATCGCCTCTGAATATGGCATCCGAGGGAAGTCACCAAGATCAACACCTTTCAGTTCAAGGAACAGCTTGCGGATCATCTTCTCCGTAATCGACATGATCTCCTGTTCATCAAGGAATGATGCTTCAATATCGATCTGAGTAAATTCAGGCTGACGATCAGCCCGCAAATCTTCATCTCGGAAACATTTAGCCACTTGATAGTAACGATCAAAACCGGCCACCATCAGCAACTGTTTGAACAGCTGAGGCGATTGCGGTAACGCAAAGAAGTGCCCTTCGTGAACTCGACTAGGTACTAGATAATCACGCGCGCCTTCTGGGGTTGCGCGGTTGAGAATTGGAGTTTCGATATCCAGAAAGCCATGCTCATCAAGATAGTTACGAATCGCCATAGTCACTTTCGAACGGAAACGCATTTTTTCTTGCATTTCTGGACGACGCAGATCGATATAACGATGGCGCAAGCGCACTTCTTCGCCGACCTGCTGGTGTTCATCGAGCTGGAAAGGAGGGGTTTCTGACTTATTCAGAATAACCAGTTCTTTACCTAGCACTTCGATTTCGCCGGTTGGCATATCCGAATTAATAGTCCCTTCAGGACGACCACGAACCGTTCCCTTAACCTCAACTACATATTCATTCCGGCAGCTGTCGGCCAGCGCGAAGCTCTCTTCACGGTCAGGGTCAAAAACCACCTGGGTGAGGCCTTCACGGTCGCGAAGATCCAGAAAGATAACCCCACCGTGGTCGCGACGACGGTGAATCCACCCCGTCAGAGTAATGTCTTCGCCGATATGCTCTTTTCTGAGATCGCCGCAATAATGACTGCGCATAGTTAAATGTTCCTGTTACTTAGCAAGCTGAATCAGTGTTTATTCAGACAATTAAAAATCAGTTACCGGCGTCGTTCTGGCTACCCGCCAGATTCTTTTTCTTACCGGTTTTAAAATCAGTTTCATACCAGCCGGTACCGGATAGTCTGAAACCTGACGCGGATACTTTTTTTACCACGTCTGCAGACTCGCAGACAGCGCACTCAGGTGCAGGCGCATCAGACTTAAGCACCAGCTTTTCAAATTCATGACCACAATGACGGCATTCAAAATCAAAGATCGGCATCGTTTAACATTTTTCCTATGAAATAGAGACACACCGCAAAGCAATCGAATTGACATCAGTCGATTAACACACAAAGGCGCTAACTAAAAACCAATTTACCGCTGCCTTGCCCAGAAAAGGGCAAATTATACCTTAATTATTAACGACTGACAGGCTGATTTAGCGCTTTTCAAAGAGAAATCAGCCGATCAGATCCTGAGTAACAAAATTAACCTCTGGCGGCATCATCAACTGTAACTTCCGATGAATCTCCTCTATTTGCTCAGCGGTATAAGGTTTAGCCGGATGCGCTCCCCAAACCGGCGCAGGCCACGCCGCATCACCTTTATATCGGACCACATGATGTATATGCAGCTGATTAACCATATTACCGATAGCGCCGATGTTTATTTTGTCGGCGGCAAACACATCATGAATAGTTTCAGCTAAAAACGAAGACTCGTGTAACAACTGCGCCTGATCAGCCAATGACAAATGATAGATCTCACTCATTTCAGCGCGCCTAGGCACCAAAATAAACCATGGATACTGGGCATCATTCATCAATAACAAGCGAGACAACGGGAAATCCCCTAAGGTGATGCAATCATTGTCTAGGCGAGAGTCCAGTTCAAATTCTAACGCCAGCTCATCCATTGTTATTCTCCTAGCTTAAAGGCTGCTACGAACATACTATATTAGCGAAGCACCCTCTAATCAGTGCGACATATGTTCCGTCATTGCCAATAGTTACTTACATTTAATGCTTTATTATCCATTAGTTAGATAATAAATACGGATCTGAACAGTATAGGACAATATGCCACAATTCAATTTTTATAGCGCCATAGAGCAGATCGGTGCTGACCATTGGAATAACCTCTGCCATACAGACTACCCATTCCTGCGCTATGAGTATTTACATGCCTTAGAACAGTCTGGCAGCGTCGCCCCTAAAAACGGCTGGCAACCCTGCCATCTACTGGTTACCGAGGGAGAGCAAGCCATTGCGGCAATGCCTTTGTACCTCAAAAACCATTCCTATGGTGAGTATGTCTTCGATTGGAGCTGGGCAGATGCCTATCAACGTAACGGACTTGAATATTACCCTAAGCTAGTAACAGCGATCCCTTTTACCCCCTGCTATGGCCCTCGGCTTATGCTACACGCGGATTTGAGTGAGGCAGAACAGAATCGACTAACTCAGGACGTTATCTCCGCGGTGCTACAATTAGCATCGCAGCACAACGCCTCTGGCTGGCATGGGCTTTTTCTCACAGGCACGCTACTCAATAAGGATCAATGCCCTCAACTTAACTATCGTTTAGGGACCCAATATCATTGGTTCAATCGAGACTATCAAAATTTTGATGACTTTCTCGAGACATTTAGCTCCCGTAAACGTAAAAATTTACGCAAAGAACGCACCAAAATCACCGAACAAAACATTCACCACCGATTTATCAGCGGCGCTCAGTTAACCGATGAACAGCTCCATCAGTTTTATCAGTTTTACCAAATAACCTACCTAAAACGCGGCCGTAACGGCTATCTTAACGAGTCTTTTTTTCGACAGTTGCGCGACACACTAGCGGACCAACTACATATATGCTTTGCCTATGATAAGCACTATAGCGAAACGGAAGCGGTTGCCGGGGCCCTTTTCTTTCAAGATAAAGACACCCTGTATGGACGCTATTGGGGTGCACTCGCTGAGTATGACAGCCTACATTTTGAAACTTGCTACTATCAAGGTATAGAACACTGTATTCATCATCAACTTCAACGTTTTGACCCCGGCGCACAGGGTGAACACAAAATTCAGCGCGGTTTTGAACCCATCGAGACTTGGTCATCACACTGGCTAGCACACCCTGAATTTCAGCAAGCGGTGCAACGATTTACCCAAGAAGAGGAAGAACTCGTGCGTCAAGAGATGGAACAGCTCCGACAGAGACTACCGTTCAAAAAGGAATAAGACGATCTCCCCCAAATAACACCAACATCAAACCCCATCCCTATCTGGCCGTCCCTACATATAGGATCGGCCAGAACATCGCTGTATAGAGAACCTAAAACCCAATAATGATGAGGCAGGTCAATTAAACATCATTAACTGTCCTAACCCACTAAGAAACTACCGTTTGAATTCGTTAAATCCCAATCTATTGCTAAACTGAATAACAGGCGGCAGTACATATTTAATAACGTATGAGCCTTTGCTCTTTCAAACGAATCAGCAGCATAAAACAATAAGGGGGTTACACAATGTTAACCTATGAAGAATGCCTCCATCTGAGTGATCTCACAGAAGATGAGGTTGAGGCAATAGCGGAGCATGAACATACCGACCCAATCATCGCAATGGCCATGGGACATTATCTATGTTGTCATAAGGGTGAAAGCAAAGTGAAAAAAATCATCCTAGATGATATTGCCAAGGCTCAACGCAAAGGCGATAAAGAACATGAAAGGGTTTTGCGTCATGTACTCACACACTTTATCAGGACTCATCCTAGCCATCACGGCAAAATGGCAAAGGTAGGTTGAACAAAAAAGCCACTACTTTACTGGGTAGTGGCTTTTTTATGCCTACTCGTCTGCCCCAAAGCTATACCAGTCATCACTATCAACAACGCTGATGCTATTATTTTTCAATTTCGCGATATTTTTCCTTTATAGTTTCTCATTATTGCCGATAACGTTTTAACTTCAGACGTAAACAGGCGTTTTATGGAACTGCTCAAGAAAGAGAACCAAGAGCTAAAACAGTCGCTTCGGTTGCTAACAACGAAAGTGGAGCAGAATGAAACACTGCTACGATCGTTCTTTGATATGGAAATACGCCTATTCAGCTGCAGTAATCTAGCCGAACTTCTAGACCTGATCTTGATTGAATTTAGGGCACACTTTCACCTCACAGCGGTCAACTTAATGCTGTTTGACCCAGAGAATGCTGCCCGCGACCTTTTAGAAAGTTACACAGCCCCACAACCTGAACATTGCCTTCGGTTTGTCGACAATCAACAACTACTCAAAAGCCTGTTTCCAACACAGAAACTGAGAGTTGGCGAACTTAGCCCACCGCTCAAAAGTATCGCGTTTCCCCGTACGCCCTATATCTTTAGCAGCGCCTTACTTCCTCTGACTCGTCATAACTGTTTAATAGGCAGCCTGCATCTCGGCAGTAACGATCCTGAGCGCTATAGCGAACACTTTGACTATGATTATATAAATCACCTTGCTTCAGTTATCGCGGTCTGCATTGAAAACTGCATCAACCAACAAAATATGAAACGACTCAGCATTATTGACATGCTAACCAAGGTGTATAACCGGCGCGCCTTTGATCAAGAAATCGTTAAAGAGCTATCAAGAGCGAGCCGACATAACACCCCTCTGAGCTGTTTATTCATCGATTTAGATTATTTCAAACTGGTTAATGATAACTTCGGTCATCAGGTCGGAGATAAGGTGCTGCGCGCGATAGGTCTACTATTAAGACAGAACCTGCGTAAAACCGATTTTGTTGCCCGCTATGGCGGTGAAGAGTTTGCTATTTTGCTACCCAACTGTGATCGCCATAAAGCCTTGCAAATCAGTGAACAGCTACGCAATAAAATTTCACATATGGTTATCCATAACAGCGATAACTCACCATTTAGAATTAGTGCATCAATCGGCGTTACCCACTGTACATCCGCTAGCTTTACCTTTGATGATCTTAACGCTCAAGCACATGCACTATTAAAAGCAGCAGATGAAGCTGTCTATCAGGCAAAAGAAAAAGGCAGAAACCGGGTTGAGTACCGAGCCCTGCCTAATATGAAACTGGAACTGTTTAGCCAATTAAACACTAGCCCTAGCCTCTAACAAACCAAAAATTAACGCATATCCCTGAGTAGCTCAGTGTACAGATCCATATAGCGCTGCTTCTGTTTTTCACCAAACAACGGATCATCGACCTTAGGTAGATCAGCCTCTAGTATTCGCCACTGCGCCTCGGTACCGACCTCTTCCAACAAAGGAAACAGCGTTCCCTCTTCTAGGTTAAGATGTTCAATCTGCTCATCTAAAAAACGTTCTAGTTTGGCCGTAAATTGATCCATAGGCACAACCGCATCGTTGAGGATGCAATCCACCGCCTCAATGATCTCATGGCTACTTTGTTTCAGTTGCTTATGTTCATTGATACATCGAATGATCGCCTCATCCAACTCAGGGCAACCCGACGCTTTAAAGGTTTCATACATTTGATCTTCAAGTGGATGGTGATAGGCATCCGCATAACCGGAGATGTAATCCACAGCATCGCCCAGTAAAACAAAGTTTGGCATTTCGCCCTGCTTTAGTTCTTCCAGCTTACTATCTAACACCGCCAGCAACTTATTCAGGTTGACATGATCTTGATGTAAATCGTTCAATACCGTCATAACGACCTCCTCTGAGACTTAAACCACTATACCTCAGGTTTTTTATAGGGTCTTGACTGACATCAAACAGAAGCACTGACCGCGATCAATTGCTGGTGTAATTCAGCGAGTGTATCCACCTTTAGATCGGTCAATGCCGGCCAAGCTCGGTCCGCACGCTGATCTACATGAATCGTTGCCACACCTGCTGCACGTCCCACTTCAAGATCAAAACGAAAATCCCCCACCATCACCGCCTGATTAGAACTAGCTTGCCATTGATCCAGCAGAAGATGAATCCCCTGAGGATCCGGCTTGGCCAGCGCCTCATCTCGTCCTAAGACCGATGACGGCTGAAACAATGAGCCAACACCAATCACATCCAAACAGCGTAACGCAACTTCACGCTTATTACGGGTCAAAATACCTAAACGATAGCCCCGCTCACCTAGCCAAGCAAGCAGCTCATTAGCGCCGATAGCCGGCTGCACCATGTCAGCGTAAAAATACTCCCACTGATCAAGCTGTTGATGCAAAACAACCTGTTCAGCTGCTGGCCGACTAGCAATCGTCGCCAAAATATCGCACCCAGAGGGCAACCCAAGCTCAGCGCGAATTCGCTCAAAATCATGAACAGGCTGGGTCAAGGTGCCATCTAGATCGAAAATCCAGTGATCCGCCCGACGAATATGCTCAATCATGCGACTCACCATTCACATTAAGATTATCGGTGAGCTGGTCGAGTCGAGTACGGATATCTCGCATCATCTCCAATCTACCTGTGGGTTTTCCATTTTTCATCAGCAACAATGACTCCAATCGAGTCAGGCTTTCTTGGGAATCACGCAGAGCCTGCAGCATATTACGAGAGCGCTTTTTTGCACTGTCCGTCATCTGATCAACTCGTGTCAGCGTGCGACGTACCTGACTATCCAGCTGATCTAAATGATGAACCAGATGCTCCATTCCCGAACCAAACGCATGGTCCATCTGCCCCATCCGTTGCTCCAGCTGCGCCACCGCTTCACGGAAACGGTTGAGAAACAGTGTTCCCTCACGGTCCATAAACATCGCTAACAACTCTTCAGGATAAAGGGCGCGTGAACGGGCATCGGCACGAATGGCGTACTCGCCCCGCTGGGTGCAGTAGGGTCGCTTATTACCGGGTGCGATCTCAAGACGAAAGAAAGGCTTGCTAGCGATATTTTCAACCACCAACTCCAGATCGACGATGGGATAACAGTCGGTCGCCTTGTTAATCAAGCTTAAACGGGCACTATCATCGACATTACAACCGACAATACGCCCCCGCTGCAAGCCATCACTACGGGTGTATTCATCAACCCCCACAAGGATAGCACCACCCTGAGAGGAGTTAGCAAACGAAACCAAGTCACGGCTTTTTATACCGTTCGTTTCGCGCTTAAAATCAACATCAATACCTTCGGGCTTTGCCAGCAGACTTTTTGCCCGCCGGCTTATCCCTCGATACTCACGCTTAACAGGCATACCTAACGCTCACGTTTTAGGCGTAGCTTTCATCAGCAAAAGGATCTATCGGTTGCGCTAAAACCGCATCATCACGAAAATAAAGAATACGCCCTTCAAAGGTTAAACCCTTAGACAAAAACCAGCGCAACACCTCATCGCGACCCTCATCGATTTGAAAACTTTTATACCAAGCCGAACCGATACGATAAAAATATAGGCCGAAAAGGCCTGCAGCTACGCCAAAAAAGAATTCAGATCCAAGCCCAAAGAGCACCGCGACCACACCCGCAATCCAAACCCGACTGGCCTTAGACTGCTTCAGTTCATTAAACGCATCATCATACTGATCCTGATACTTCAGATATCGACGATAGTTCTGTTGTAACTCAAATTTGTCCTGTTCCGGGATCGTTCTATCCATTTTATTACCCTTATTTCTACAGGCTTAAACAGCCAGACTTTTACTTAATACTTCAAAAACATCGCGGGACAGATCACCACTATTGTTGATCCGTTGCAATTCAGCTTTCATCAACTCACCTCGTTCCGTTGAGTATTTTTTCCAACGGGTTAGCGGCGTCAACAACCGAGAAGCGATTTGCGGATTTTGCTTATTCAATACAATAATCTGATCTGCTAGAAAACGGTAGCCACTACCGTCAGAATTATGAAAATTTTGCATATTTTGCGCACAAAAAACGGAGACTAACGAACGTATCTTATTAGGATTCGACGCATCATACGCTTCATGCTGCTGCAAAGCCTTTACTCGATCCAACCCGCCCGGCTTTGGATCACTCGCCTGCACCGCTAACCATTGGTTAACCACTAACGACTCCGTCTGCCAGCGCTGATAAAAACTCGCCAGCACTTCAGCCGCCTCGGCCTCAAAACGGGAATGAGCGATCAATGTCAGCGCCGCTTGGCTATCGGTCATATTATCCGCTTGCTTGAACTGCTGCAGGGCTAACGCCAGATAGTCTGGCTGCTCAGTCGTCATTAGATAGGACAAGGCCAGATTTTTTAGGCTTCGTCGAGCAACCGATACTGCATCAGGGCTATACTCTTCAGCCGATGTATTATCGTGATAAATCTGCAAAAACAAGGGCGCTAAGGCCGTTGCGATAGACTCTTTAACGAAACGGTGCACCTGATGGATGGCATCAACATCAATCACCTCCGCCAGCTCACTAAGGTACGCTTCTGAAGGCAGCGTCAATACCTTAGCAACCATCGCCTTATCTAGGCTCGTGTCATTTAAAATCTGCCGATAAGCCTCAATCAAAGCGGAGTCGAGTACCAGCGGACGACCTTGCTGATGATCCACAACCAAATCTGTCATGATCCCTACGGCTAGTTGTTGCGCCGCATCCCAACGATTAAAGCCATCGCTGTCATACTGCATCAAAAAGACCAATTGTTCCCGGCTATAAGGGAATTTCAGTTTAACCGGTGCGGAAAAATCTCGTAGCAAAGAGGGGGTCGGCTCTACGGCGATATTATCAAAGACAAAACTTTGCTCGGTGGCCACAAACTCCAGCACTTCAGTCGTATTACCACCATTCAGAGGAATATCCTGACCCTGAGCATCAAGCAACCCGACTGCAACGGGGATCAAAAAAGGCTGCTTAGTGGCCATATCGGCAGTAACTGGGCAACTTTGGTGCATATGTAACGTATAGCGCTGATGCTCAGCATCATATTCCCCAGTGACTGACACCTGAGGTGTTCCTGACTGACTATACCAAAGCTTGAAGCGACTCAGGTCTCGACCTGACACATCCGCCATCGCTTGAACGAAATCATCGGTGGTCACTGCCTGACCATCATGGCGATCAAAATAAAGATCGGAGCCTTTACGAAAGGTTTCAGCCCCCAGCAGAGTATGCAGCATTCGCACAACTTCGCAGCCTTTTTCATAAATGGTCAGGGTGTAGAAGTTGGAAATTTCAATAAATGAAGCAGGACGAACCGGATGCGCCATGGGACCCGCATCTTCAGCAAACTGGGCCGTCCGTAACAGTGCCACATCTTCAATTCGCTTAACCGTACGCGAATTCATATCAGCCGAAAACTGGGAATCCCGAAAAACGGTAAAGCCTTCTTTTAAGCTCAATTGAAACCAGTCCCGACAGGTGACACGGTTACCGGACCAATTATGGAAGTACTCATGGGCAACAACCGCTTCAACCCGTTGAAAACCACCATCGACAGTCGTTTCAGGGTGCGCCAACACACAGGAGGTATTAAAGATGTTTAACCCTTTATTCTCCATTGCGCCCATATTAAAGAAGTCGACCGCAACGATCATAAAGATATCTAGATCGTATTCACGACCATACACCTCTTCATCCCATTTCATCGCCTGCTTGAGCGAAATCATCGCATAATCTAGCTTATCAAAGTCTTTCCTTTCAGCAAAAATCTTTAACGACACATGTCGCCCAGAGGCGGTGATAAAACGATCTTCAATGCACTCAAGCTCACCGGCGACTAGCGCAAAAAGATAAGCCGGTTTAGGGAATGGGTCCTGCCATTTAACCCAATGACGACCATCATCCTCATCACCCGCATCAACCATATTACCATTGGACAACAACACCGGATAGCGCTGCTTATCGGCCACAATGGTGGTCTCAAATAATGCCATCACATCAGGGCGGTCTTGATAAAACGTAATACGCCTAAAGCCCTCAGCTTCACACTGAGTACAAAACATACCGTCGGATTTATACAATCCCTCCAATGCCGTATTATTCTGCGGTTCAATCCGAGTGATGCATTCAAGGGTGAAATGATCAGGCAGGCCTGAAATACTCAGTTGCTCACCCACTCGCCGGTAATCTTTCTCACTTAATACTTCACCGTCGATACTTAAGCGCTGTAACTCGAGTGACTCATGACCATCTAGCAGCAGCGGGGATTGCCGATTGCTGCACTCAGGGTTTCGCACATAACGCACCTGAGAACGAACTAGCGTCTGATCTTCTTCAAGTTCAAAACGCAGTTCGGTCTGCTCCACCAAAAATGCAGGAACCTCATAATCCTTTAAATAGATAACACTCGGCTGCTCAATCACGGTCTGATTCATTCACTCACCCTGTAATAACATTGACACTGTTTACAACAAATATGCTTTCAGCCCTGATAACGCTAGGGCACCAATACAACTTTGAAAGCGACACAAACCTCAGGCACAAAATTCAATCTGATAAGCGGTAAATTTTCTCAGGTTAATCACACCACTGTCCATCAACAGATATTGCCCTTTAATACCCTGTAAAACCCCTTCAACAACGGGATTTTTATCGAAGTTAAGACTGGTTATTTTATCCGGGAAATTTATCACCGGAAAATTAAGCTCTACCATCTCAGCATCTGCCAACCGCTGAATAGCCTGCAGCCCAAAACGATCTTCGAGCTCCGTTAAGCCTGGCTGACACAACTGCATCAAACGATCCCGTTCAGCATAAAGATCTAAACGCTCTACCTGACCTTTAAGCATCGCCCGCCAGTTAGTTTTATCGGTCACATGCTCACCGAAAATTCGTTCAACCAGCCCAGACTGAAAGCGGGTTTCAACTCTTAAAATTGGTAATGCCTGAATCGCTCCCTGATCAATCCAACGGGTCGGTATCTGGGTCCCACGGGTAATACCCACTTTGACCCCAGAGGAGTTAGCCAAATAAACATAGTGGCTTTGAAAACAGAACTGCTCACCCCAAGAAGGATCCCGGCAGGTGCCCTGATCGTAATGACACTTTTCTGGGCTCATAATGCAAAGATCGCACTGCGGCAGTTTTTTAAAGCATGGGTAACAATAACCCTGAGCAAAACTTTTATTCGTTTTACGGCCGCAATGGGTGCAGTTAATCTGCCCCTGATAGGTCAACTTAATGGGCTTGCCAATGTAATCATTGAGCTCAACAAGTTGATCATCTAATTTCAACTGATAACGTATCTGAGGGCCAATCTCAGCTGGCATTTTCACCAGTGCCCCCTGCGCGATAACATTCATCAGTGATCATTCAAAATTTTAAGAACCTGCGGCTCAAGTGGATCGGAACCGTGCTGACTGCCATCGGTTTTAGTGCGATTGATATAACCGGTACGCTCATGTTCAGGTAGCTTCGTTTGATCATAGGCGATAACCGCTCGCAAGCTGGTTTCCCGTTGCTCGCTGCTAAGCCGATCACCATTAGGCCATTTTCCCAATTCAACCGCCCGCTTTAGGCTTTGATAAACCTCAGGGGTCATCACCTCAATCATCTTTTCAAAATTCATTCATTCTCTCCACAATGTGCCGCTATAATATCACAGCCTTAATCGGCATCTAGATCTGTAGATCAAAGGACGGCTTAAAGATCGACTTAAAGCCTTAGAAAATAGCCCTTCACCTAATGACGGAACAATCTAACAAAAGGCACAATAGCAAGACCCGCACCTAATCCAGCTAAATGAGCGGTATTTGCAATTGAGCCAAGTCCAAGACTTTCCAATGCGCCGGAAAAACCTAACACCAGCCAAAAGAACATAAATCCCATCAGGGCTGGCGGCATACCAATCATCGTCGTCGGTTTTAATCGATCCCAAAGCCAAGCAAAGCCTAATAGTGCAAACACAAATCCTGACATGCCACCAAACATGGGCCCACTTACCCAAAATTGTGCAACATTTGAAACCAATGCGGAAAACAGAAATAAGCCCAGCAACACCGAGCGGCCGAGCAGCAACTCGATCCGACGGCCAACGACCCAAACCCACAGCAGATTAAACAAGATATGCGGCACATTAAAATGCATAAATGCCGGCGTGATCAATCGCCAGACCTGCCCATCCATTAACATTGCCAGCAAATCAGCGTAATAAATCTTATTACCCTGCACATGAAATTCGACAATGGTGAACCAGCCCATCATCTGAACATTATCACCCAATGACACCAACAACGTGACAATCACGCTGGCCACAATTAGCAACAACGTTAGCCAGCTACCCAAAATATTGCCACTCGACTTCTGACCGCCATCTCGCTGAACCCGTAATCCAGACAGATCCTCACCCCGTTGCCATAACTGAAAAAGCTCTGCAATCTGTTCAGCGTTAACACTATAAGGAACTAACAACCGCTGCTCCCCTTCAAGTTCTAACACTCGATGGGGAATTTTATGCTGCCACAGTATGGCGGTAAAACCACTCAGGTCTTGATCAACAGGAACACGAAATACTTCATTCATCATAAATAGATACACAACCTATCGTCAGGGCGCATTACCGATCTCCTTTAGCACATCAACCCAGATAAATTTTGCCGGATCAATCGTGGTCTCCTGATCCAATCGATAAGCCACCAACTTACCGAATTTCACCGCACTGTAATCGATACAGGCAATATTCGGCGCCAGTGGCTTAGGGTTACCGTCACACCAGTAATGACCAATAAATAGCAATGATTCATCGGTACCGTAATACAGTAGATCGTCATAATCCTGCGGACTCAAACGCATCCGCGCCACATGCTCAGGCAGCGGGTCGGGCTGAAAAACAACATCGACATAATACTGTGGGTTTTCCGCCCAAAATTTAGTGCGAAAAAAACGTCGTTTATAGCCGTCTTTACTCACCATCATTTCATCATTCGGTAATTTGAGATGCGTGCCACGCAACAAGCGATCCATGGTCTCCCACTCAGGCGTCCCCTCATAAGCGGATCGATGCAGATACTCATCATCTATTCGATTTCCGCCCTGAGTATGTAAAAACCGGTTAATATGCGCCGAAGACCAACAGGCATGAACCACTCGAAACTGTCCATTATCCAAAAACAGCGGCATCTCCTTAATCCACTGCAGAAACTCTTTCTGTTCTTGCGGATAGTTGGCAAATTGCTCGAGTGTTTGGTTGAGAATACGTAGATGTCGCCGGTTATGGGCCCTTAAATACTCCATCCCAGATCCAGGTAACCCCGGTGTCAAATAAGATAGGTAATTAAACTCATGGTTCCCCATGACAATCTGGGCATATCCAGCATCCACCATATCGCGAACAATATGTAACGCTTCTCGGATGCGCGGCCCACGATCAACAATATCACCTATAAAGATAGCCTGACGTTGCGGGTGCTGGTAAACCCCTTTTTTCCGGCTATAGCCGAGTTTTTTCAACAACAACTCGAGCGACTGCCCGCAACCGTGGACATCCCCGATCAGATCGTAGCCTTGATAAGCACGTTCCATAGACACTCCGGTTATTCGCCCAGCCTAGTAGCCCAACCAAGCTTTTCTCGACAGGTCTGATAGAAGTTATGGCTTAAGGGATGTAGCAGCTTCAACTTATGGGGCTTTTTATGGATCGTAATGGTATCTCCTGGGGCACAGTTAATGTGCTTTTGTCCATCGCAACTAACCGTAGGATAGGTTTCATTACTATCACTAATCACCAGTTTAAGCTCACTGTTTCCGTCAACCACAATAGGCCTGCTAGAGAGAGTATGCGGGAACATCGGCACCAGCACTAAGGCATCTAGGCGAGGGTGCATGATTGGGCCACCACCGGATAACGCGTAAGCGGTAGAACCCGTTGGTGTAGCCACGATTAAACCATCCGAACGCTGCGTATAGACGAACTGGCCTTCAATATAGAGTTCAAATTGGATCATACGCGCAGACTTACCTGGGTGTAGAACACAATCATTCAGCCCCGTCGACTCACCGATCGGTTCGCCATTACGCTTTACCAGCACATCAATCAAAAATCGACGATCAACCGTATACTGACCATTCAAAACCTCACCCACTTTCTCTTCGATCTCAGCAGGGGAAATATCAGTCAGGAATCCTAAGCTACCCCGGTTAACACCTAACACAGGTACATTCGATTGAGCCAAGTTGCGAGCTGCCCCCAACAGGCTACCATCACCACCGACAACAATAACCAGATCGCAGATCTCTCCCATCAGGCGGGGTGAACTGGTCTGCTGCCCATGACCCGGCATAACCGCAGCAATCTTCTGATCAAGAATAGGCGTCAAACCTTGCTCATCAAGAAATCGAATCAGATGTTTCAGAGTATCAAGCACCTTAGTACTGCCCAAGCGCCCGATCAAACCAATATTACGAAAGTTATCCATTGCCACTCCACTGAAACTCTATGATTGCCATACAACCATAGCTACCTGATTGTTTTTAAACATTATACTCATATTCATAACGATTTAACTGCTTCGACGGATAAAGCCGGCACGGCTATCTCACTAATCCTTAGGCTAATCTATTGAGCAGTGTTTGTTTCATCCCTCGCAACCCCTGCATTCCGCCGGTATGAACTAACATCACTCGATCACCTCGAGCAAACTCACCTCGCTCTAGTTTTTGCAACAATGCGAGCAAGGCTTTACCGGTATAGACCGGCTCCAACCCGATACCACTATGCTGAGTGAAATACTGCATTGCCGCTGCTAATCGAGATGATACCTTGGCATAACCGCCCTCGTGGCAATCAAGCGCCAACGACCAGCCACCCGGATCATCGATACTCGCAGCAGCTAACAACTCACGAATATCTGCATATAGAAAGTCGCCACCCTTAAGTGCTGATACACCCAACAAAGTCGCACCCTCAGGTTTACCTGCAATAAGCCCCGCAAGCGTTCCTCCAGTACCGCAGGCGCAGCAGATCAAATCATAAGCCGCAGCATCAAAGAGCGAGATAATTTCTCGACAACCCGCAATTACCCACTCACCGGAGCCACCTTCTGGCAAGCTATAAAAATCACCATATTTGTCCCGCAATCGAGCCACAAATTCAGCGTCACTCTTGCCCCGGTACTGCCAACGGGAAACAAATTCAAGCTGCATTCCCCAGCGCTCCGCATCAACCAGCGTGGGTGACAATTGTCCTGCGCGCTCACCACGAATCACACCTACCGTTTCGATGCCCTGCTCAAATCCTGCATAAGCCAATGCATGGATATGATTAGACCAAGCGCCACCAAAACTGAGAATACGCTGACAATCCGACAGTTGAAACGCCTGCAAAGCGTACTTCAGCTTAAACCACTTATTGCCACTGATCAGCGGATGCACAAGATCAAGACGCAACAGCTCAAGCTGAACACCTGCCTGCTTAAACACGGGCAAATCAATAACATCTATCGGAATATCGGGTACGACAGCGGACGAATAGGTAGTCATAAAACGGTAAGAATCCTGTCATCTTTGCTTCATCAAGACGCCCGAAAATAGCAGACTTAAATCAAAGGAGAATAAAATGGAAGATTACACAGAAGAACTTCTGCTGGAAAGTATTAACGAAGAGTTTGACGACGATACCGATTATGATGATGGCGAGGAGATGTAAAAGCGATATAACGTCATCGATTAACCGAGCTTAATGCTTGTTAGTATCAAACGGTCTGACACAATTCCCTCCCGCCTGCTTGGCACTATACATCGCCATATCCGCTTTTTGAATAAAGTAATCAACAGGTTCAGCCTCAGTGCAAGCAGCGACACCAAGGCTCATAGAGACTCTAACCCCTTCATTATTTAAAGCATCAGGTGAATAACTACATTCAAGATTAAATAACTCACGTATCCGACTGGCCAAATGACATGCATCCGCGATCGCCGTATTAGGCAGCATCAGCATGAACTCATCACCACCATAACGAAACGCCTGATCCGACTCCCTCAATCCATCACGAAGAACACGACCGATCTGGCGGATAATCTGATCACCCTCAAGATGGCCAAGCCGGTCATTGACCTGCTTAAAACCGTCGAGATCAATGCAAATCAAACTCAAGCCACCGCCATAACGCTTCACTCGCATCATCTCACTAGCGACCTGCACATAAAAATGACGCTGATTAAAAAGACCACTCAAGTCATCGGTAATGGATTGTTTCAATAAAGAGCTTTCTAACGCTTTCTGCCGCGTCATATCATGAAAGAAACCCACGCTGCCACGGTATTGGCCACTCTTCATCAGCGCTGCAGCTGATAAACGAATAGGCACCCTCTCTCGATGACTATTGAGCACATAGGTTTCATAGCCCTCTATTTTACCGGCGCCGTACATCTCCTCATCAACCATCAACCGCATAATCTTTCGAGCTTCAATATCGCTAGGGTAGATCTGACGAATATTCATCTTCCCGATCACCCCTTGTGCATCATAGCCAAGCAGGTTCTCCGCCGCACGGTTAAACACAGCAATGATCCCACGACGGTTAATAGCAATCACCGGGTCGGGGCAAATTGATATCAACTCTGCCTGATTAATATTCAGATGCATTTGATTAAGTACATATCCACGTGATGACTAAAAAGACACTAGCGTACAGAAAAGACGTACATTTATAACATGTAAACAAACCAGCCACCTCAGTTAATTACCCAAAATGACAGATAAGCAAAACAATCAAAATAGCAAGAAGAGTTAGAATTCAGCAAGATAAGACACTATATCAAACAACCAAACATGAAGAAGAACAACAATAAATGTCGATACTAACCCAGTTAAGCTAAACAGCAACATTGAAATATGTTCATACTTTTATCTTGAATCAAAATGTTTTTTGGATTGATATATAAGAACCGCCATCAAGACTGATATCGGCTAACTGCTCTTGAAAAGCAGTAACAATACAAGTAAAGCTCACTTTATCTTGAACTGTTTTAACGAAAGGCAGGAAACCTATCATTATAAATAGTGGCGGAATGGACGGGACTCGAACCCGCGACCCCCTGCGTGACAGGCAGGTATTCTAACCAACTGAACTACCACTCCACATTGTACGGGA
>NZ_JAHKQE010000019.1 GCF_018860855.1 Amphritea atlantica | reverse complement strand
AGATACAAGGGTGTGGTGAGCTTTGCGAACCGCACCATCGGCAGAACCCACGATTGCCATCGCACGATCGTCATTGACACCATTGATCCCAACGGTGCGGTTCGTTCCTCACCGGCACCCTACGCAAAATTGTTCGCGGTGGTGGTTGGCCTAAATTGCATCTGTAGGGTGCTTGGTGAGCTTGCGAACCGCACCATCGGCAGAACCCACGATTGCCATCGCACGATCGTCATTGACACCATTGATCCCAACGGTGCGGTTCGTTCCTCACCGGCACCTTACGCAAAATTGCTCGCGGCGGTGGTTGGCCGAAATTGCTTCTGTAGGGAATGGTGAGCTTGCGAACCGAGAACCGCATGATTACCACCGCACGATCGTCATAGGCACCATTGGTCCCAGCGGTGCGGTTCGTTCCTCACCGGCACCCTACGCAAAATTGTTTGCAGCGATTAATTGCTGTCGCGGGTGCCTGATATGGTTCGGCTTAACAGGATAACAGGAATAATACCTACCAAAACAATCAATAATGCCGCCAGCGAACAGGCTTCAAGCATCTCATCAGAGGCGTATTGGTAAACGTAGGTAGCCAAGGTGTCGTAATTAAAGGGTCGCAGAATCAGCGTTGCGGGCAGCTCTTTCATCGAATCGACAAATACCACTAAAGCGGCGGTGAGAATGCCACCTTTAATCAGTGGAAGGTGTACTTTAAGCAGGGTTTGTAGTGGTGAGAGCCCTAATGAACGGGAGGCCATATCCATGCTTTCAGTAATCTTATTCAGACTAGAATCGACTGAACCTAATGAGACGGCTAAAAAACGCACCACATAAGCAAAGATAACGGCAAATGCGGTACCGCTCAGCAGCAAACCTGTCGAGATACCAAAAAACTGATCCATCAGTCTGTCTATGGTGTTATCAAAAGCAGCCAAGGGAATAATCACGCCAATGGCCAATACAGCTCCCGGCATCGCGTAACCTAGACTAGAAAACTGCACCGCTATTTTGAGGCTTTTCTTCTTATGCAATCGTTTGGAGTAAGCCAGTAGTAGGGCGATGATAATGGTTAGCAGTGCGGCACTGCTCGAGAGTATAAAACTGTGGCTCGCATAGGTGAAAAACTCGAGAGTCCAGAGTTGATCGATATGTTTCAGCGCATAGCCTGCCAGCACCCACACAGGAATGAAAAAGCCTGTTACGACGGGCAGGGCGCAGAGCAGGGTTGCGCCCCAAGCGCGCCAGCCCGACAGACGATAACCGGTGAGTATTTTATAGCGGTCGGGGCTGTTGAATTGTCGCTGCTTCGCCCTTGCTAGACGCTCTAACGAGATCAGTATGACCACAAAGACCATCATCAGGCTGGCGATCTGCGCTGCGCCACCTAAATTGCTCATGTTCAGCCAAGTATCGTAGATCCCCGCACTCATACTTTTAACGGCAAAGTAATCCACCGTACCAAAATCGTTGAGGGCCTCCATTGAAACCAGCGACAACCCAACAGCAATCGCTGGGCGGGCTATTGGCAGCGAGACGCGATAGAAACTTTGAAATGGCGTGCAACCGAGGGTGCGGCTAGCATCATGGATCGTGGTCGATTGTTCTAAGAATGAAGCGCGGGCTAAGAGGTAAACATAGGGGTAGAGTACCATTGAGAGCATGAGGATGGCGCCGCCAAGGGTGCGAATATCAGGAAACCAGTAGTCGCGGGCGGTTTGCCAGCCGAACAGCTCACGCAGGGCTATCTGTAACGGTCCGGAGTATTCCAGCAAGTCGGTATAGACATAGGCGATTACATAGGCGGGCACTGCGAACGGCAATAGTAGCGCCCACTCGAATAGCTTGCGTCCAGGAAAACGGCACATGGTTACCAGCCAAGCACCACAGACACCGGTGGCGACAGACAGTACGCCGACACCAAGCATGAGTGCCAGTGTGGTGGTGATATACACCGGCAGCACTGTTGAAATGAGGTGCGACCAGATATTTTCGCTGGGAAACAGTGCCAGATAAAACACCGAGAGGATCGGCAGTGCCACCATCAATGCGGTGCCCCAAGTAGCACTGTACCAACCAAACAGGTAGTTTTTTTGTGGTGTCATCAGAGCTGGGGCTTGCTTGATTGTTGGGATGGCTTGTTCTGCCTGCATAACGCTGTCTTCTTAAACAAAAAACGGTAGCGCGCAGACTACCGTTTTGATGTCGAATTGTCCAAATATGTCGGCGTAGGCTTAGTTATCAAAACCTACTTTATCAACCATACGTGCTGCGGTTCCGCGTAGTTCGGCAATTTTTTGCAGGCTGACGTTATCCTGTTCGAAGTCGCCCATATATTCGTCGAGCAGTGCTGAACGCTTGGTGCCTGGGCGAATTGGGAATTCAAAGTTAGCTTCAGCATACATGGATTGTGCTTTGGCTTGGCTGAGGAACTCCATCAACTGAATTGCTGCTTGTTTGTTAGGCGCATATTTTGTGAGAGCTGCACCGGAGATACTCATGTGCGCGCCGCGACCTTCCTGATTCGGGAAAACCAAGTTAACTGAGTTGGCCCATTCTTTCTGTTCGGGTTGTTGCTCGTTAGTCAGCATTTTGCCGAAGTAGTAAGAGTTACCCAGCGCTAGGTCACATACACCCTCTTTAACGGCTTTAACTTGAGCGCGGTCGTTGCCCTGTGGTTTGCGGGCAAGGTTAGCTTTCAGACCTTCGAGCCACTGTTCTGCTTCGGCTTCACCGTGGTGAATGATCATAGAGCCGATCAGTGACAGGTTGTAGGTGTGCTTACCGCTGCGGGTACAGATGCGGCCTTTCCATTTAGGATCGGTTAGCTCTTCGTAGGTTTTAATTTCACCGGGTTCTACCCGATCTTTAGAGGCGTAGATCAGACGGGCACGGCTAGTTAGGCCAAACCAATGATCATCAGGATCACGGTAGTGAGCTGGAATATTTTCCTCTAGTACTTCGCTGTGAACGGCTTGCGTCAGACCCTTAGCAACCACATCGTAAAGTGGACCAATATCAGAGGTTAGTACGATATCGGCAGGTGAGTTTTTACCTTCGTGTTGCAGGCGCTCAATCAAACCTTTTTTAGCGAATATTACATTGGTTTTAATGCCCGTCTCTTCACTAAAGGCATCTAACATTGGCTGAATCAGAAACTGTTGGCGGTAAGAGTAGATGTTCACTTCATCGGCAGCAGACACATGGGTTGCGGCTAGAGTGAGGGGGAGAGTAAGAAACGCCAGTTTTTTCAAGTTATTACGCATTATAGGGATACCTGATCGATGAGACCGCATGCAACTAACGGGTAACGGCGAATGCGTTGCGCCCGAGAGCGTTGAGTCATTGTGTTGCTAATGGGAACTATTCTTATTTATAGAGGACTTAATGTCAATGGTAATGCGTATGATTCTCAATTAAATTGATCGAAATCAGTTTGACAGCCAACGTTAAGCGCTAAATTTATGCTGTGGGCCCGTTTCACACGGGGAACAGCTTGGACAATAACACCGGCACGGCATTTTCGACCCTGAGGATGCGGGGGCCGATATGGATGGCTGCAAAGCCAGCATCCTGCAATTTTTCCACTTCATAGGGGATAAACCCCCCTTCAGGGCCGACGGCAAGGGTTGTTTTAACCGACTCTGCGGGTGGGCAAATCGCGGCGTTATAAGGGTGGGCGACCAGTGCGCGGCTGTGCTGTGCGAGTGCTGGTAGCTCATCTTCGACAAAGGGTTTAAAGCGTTTACGTAGATGAACTTCGGGCATCTGGGTGTCGCCTGCTTGCTCAAGGCCAAGCAGTAACTGTTCTGTTAGGGATTGTGTCTGCAACAGCGGGGTTGACCAATAACTCTTATCAACCTTGTATGAGTTGATCAGATAGATCTGTTTGACCCCCATACTGGTAACGGTTTGCAGGGTGCGCTTGAGCATTTTGGGGCGAGGCAGCGCCAGCAGCAGGGTAAGGGGGAGCGGTGCGGGTGGTTGCTGAGTCAGTTTAATCTGTAATGTGATGCTTTGCTCTGTCAGGCTGAGGACAATGCCTTGGCCAATTTCGCCATTGAGCAAACCCACTTTGAGCGACTGATCTGGCACCGGTTGGTGAAACTGTTTGATATGGTGAAAACGTCGGTCGCTGATGACGACGGTATCGGCGGCGGTAAAATCACTTTCAAAAAGCAGAATCAGATTCATGGTGTCCCAGCGTAGCATCAATTTAGGTTCGCCATTCTAAAGCAGCCTTTTGCAGTTATCTATCTTGCCGTGAATGACTACGACATATAGTCGATTAAGCCATCGGCAAATGCTTTTACTTTGGCCGAAAGATGTTGGCGGTGCGGGTAGATAATATTCACCGGTATCTGTTTGTGGCAGATGTCTGCCAATACGGGGACGAGTTCACCGGTTTGTAGCATTCCATTGACGGCAAAGTCCGGACAGTAAGCGATCACCGTGCCGCTGCGGGCCATATTCGCGGCGGCGAGGGCGCTGTTAACGCGGACAACAAATGTCGGACGGACTTCAATTAACCCGTCGTCCGTTTGAAAGCGCCAGCTGGCCCCTGCTCGATGGTTGCTGTCAAAGACGCAGGGCAGCTTGTTAAGCTGTGTTAGTTGATGCGGTGTGCCGTAGCGTTTTAAATAGTCAGGACTGGCACAGAGCATCATCTGCAAAGATCCGGCGGAGCGGGCGATTAGGTTGGAGTCGTCCATCTGGCCAATACGAATGCCTAGGTCAAAGCCTTCAGCGATCAGGTCCGTAAAGCGATCATTCAGCACTAACTCAATGGTTAGCTCCGGGTTGTCTGTCAGCATCTGGGCGATATAGGGCATCAACACGAGCTCGCCGAAGGTAGTGGGGGCGGCAATCCGTAGGCGTCCAACTAATGTACGGTTTTGATGCTGCAGCTCGGCTTCGAGTGTGGCGATATCATCGATTATTTTCTTCGCTTGTTCATAGTAGCTCTGACCTTCGGGGGTCAGTTTCATGCTGCGGGTCGAACGGGTAATCAAGCGAACTTTAAGCCACTCTTCTAATTGCGATACGTGAGTACTCAGCAGTGCTTTGGTTTTACCCAGTTGTCGTGCTGCGGCGGTAAAGCTGCCTTGTTCCGCCACCGCGATATAGGAGGTCATCAGGTTGAGCTTGTCCATAACTGTTAAATATATCCGAACAATAAGTATAGTGAATGGATTATTGTTTATTTTTCCTCTGTGGTCAAAAATCACCTTATCCAATACATAGTTTTTTTAAGGAACAGATAGAGATGAATACACAACAGGCATACGCAACCACCTTGCTTCGCATCACTCTGGGCGTGATGTATCTGGCTCATGGTTTACTCAAGCTATTGGTGTTCACACCTGAGGGCACCGCCGGCTATTTTGCCTCTTTAGGTGTGCCCGCCTTTATGGGGCCGTTGACCATGGCGATTGAGATTGCCGGTGGCACCGCATTGGTATTAGGCGTTTATGCTCGCTGGGTCGCGTTGGCCTTGGTGCCGGTATTACTCGGTTCTATTGTGTTGGTACACGGGGCAAATGGTTGGGGCTTTGGTAATCAAGGTGGTGGTTGGGAATATCCTGCGTTTCTGATCGTCGCATCCTTGGTACAGGGCTTATTAGGCAATGGTCGTTGGGTGTTGTTCGATGAAAATAAGGCGGCTGAGCGATCCTTGAAAGTGAAAGCAGCGGTTTAAATACCCAAGTTTATGGTGAGGCCCCCGACTCATGGGGTCTCTTCCCAGGAGGACGAGTGATGTTAGTTAACGGCAAATGGCAAAAGAAATGGGATCCGGTACAGAGTAAAGATGCTCAAGGGCGGTTTGTACGCCAGAGTAGTGCTTTTAGAGCTGTCCCTAGCGCTGCGCGTGTGATGGCTGCGGTTGATGGCGATGCCGAGGCGTTAGGGTTGAAGTTGTATGTGGCGTATATCTGCCCTTGGGCGACCCGCGCGCTGATTGCGCGATCACTGTTGGGCTTGGATCAGCATATCCCGATCAGTGTCGTTGATCCGGTGTTGAGTGATAGCGGTTGGCAGTTTGGAGACTTTCCTGGTAGTACGCCGGTAACAGAGGAAGCCGTCACCTATATTCATCAACTGTATACCGCTAGTGATCCCACCTATAGCGGGCGGGCCACGGTGCCGGTGCTCTGGGATGTGAATGCCGGTGCGATTATGAATAATGAGTCGGCCGATATTCTACGCATTTTCAACCATGACCTGCGACCGTTACACTGCTCTGAGAGTGATCTATTACCGACTGCGCTGGCTTCTCAGATTGATCAATTTAATCAGGGGATCTATGAAAGCTTAAATAATGGTGTCTATAAGGCGGGGTTCGCTTCCTCTCAGCAGGCCTATGAAGAGGCGTATACTGGCGTGTTCGATACGCTGGATAGTTTAGAGCAACACTTTAGTGAGCATCAGTTTGCCGTGGGTGAACAGCTGACAGAGTGTGATATTCGCTTGTTTGTCACCTTGGTGCGTTTTGATCCGGTCTATTTTAGCCTGTTTAAAACCAATCGGCAGCGCATCGGCGATTATTCCGCTTTATCGGCTTATCTGGAGCGTTTATTACAGGTCGATGCCTTTAGTCAAAATACTCGAATTGATCATATTAAGTCGGGTTACTATTCGATTAAGGCATTAAACCCTAATGGTTTTGTCCCCGCTGGCCCTCAGCTTAGCTGGTATCGTTATTTACAGGATGGCTAACAATGTCTAAAGCACCGGTTATGTTTATCAGTCATGGCTCGCCAATGTGGGCGCTAGATCCCGGTGAAGCCGGCGCGCAGTTGATGCAACTGACTGCGCAATTTGCACAGCTCAACGCCGTGGTGATTATCTCCCCTCACTGGATAACCGCTGAGGCCGAAGTGACCTCGTCGTCGCAGCCTGACACCATTCATGATTTTGGCGGTTTCCCCGCGGCTCTGTATCAACTGCAATACCCGGCTCCCGGTAGCGCTGTGATTGCGGGCCAAGTGGCTGATTGCTTAAGCTGCGCGGGCATTAAGGTATCCCTTAATCATCAGCGTGGACTGGATCATGGTGCTTGGGTGCCGCTGCGGTTTTTATTGCCGCAGGCGGATATTCCTGTGATTCAATTATCTCTGCCTGCGAACTTATCACCCATGCAGCTGGTGGCTTTGGGTGAGTCATTAGCACCCTTACGGGAGCAGAATATTGCCGTGATTACTTCGGGCAGCATCACCCATAACCTGCGGGATATTGTGCGGCATGAGGATGCAGCGCCAGCGGACTATGTGGTGCGCTTTCAAGCATGGGTTCGACAGCAGGTGAGTGAGCGGCAGATTGCGGCGCTCTGTCAGCCGCAGCTGGAAACGGAAGCGTTTAGCCGTGCCCACCCCTCAGCTGATCACTACTTGCCGCTGCTTATCGCGATGGGAGCGAGCAGCGCAAGCGATAGTTTAAACGTGCTGCAAAGCCCAATCTTATATAGCGCACTATCAATGGAATCTTACCTTTGGCAATAAGGTTGTTTGAGGTTTGCCATCTCTCAAAAGTCTGGCTCTATCTAGGCTTTTGAGTAGTAGGGATAAGATGGCGTTTTAAAATAATGGTTTATTTGGACCTATTTGCAACTGGCTCCGTGTTTTCTTAATTTTCAGAGCTAAAGCCGAATGAATAGAGTGGCGATGTTTATACATCGATTTCGCCTGCCGGCAGTAAAGCCTGAAAAGACTGTTCTGTTGCGGACTGAGTTGAACCCTGCCACGAAAGTCGGTTGCTATAGCCATTACAATATGTCGAATATGCTAGGCGAAGAGCTGCCCGCAGGCGCTTTTGTCATAATCTGTGCGATTGCCGCGATGGTGCAGTTGAATAAAGATGATTATTTTTGTGTTCGTTATCAGGGTTTGGGTACAATCAGAGGTAAATGTGTATAACTGATTGAGGTGTAAGAGTGACGGGCGAAAGTGGTATTGAACAACAGCTGACCGAACCGGGTCAGGAAGGCCCTGTCACTGTCAGTATCTCCCGCAAGATCATTCCGGGGAAAGAAGCGGACTTTGAACGCTGGGTTTCCGCCGTCGTTGAAGAGGCGTCGGTCTATCCTGGTCATCAGGGCAGTAATGTACTGCGGCCATCCGCCTCCACGGGTAACTGCTATGTGCTTATCTACCGGTTTGATAATTATCAGAATTGTCAAAATTGGGAAGAATCTGAGGTACGACGGAAATGGCTAAAAAAACTTGAGCCAATCATTGAGGGAGAGCCTGAGGTACAGCGTGGCACCGGACTCGAGTTTTGGTTCGATCTGCCCGAGCTGCCGGTCAGTAAACCGTCACCCCACAAGATGACGTGCGTGTTGCTGGTGGTGGTATATGCGTTGGTGATGGCGATCAATGTGCTGTTAGGGCCATTCCTTAATAGTCTCGATCTATGGTTGAGATCAGTGGTGATTGTGCTGTTACAGGTATTACTGCTGACCTATATCGTGATGCCCCGCGTCACCCGGTTGCTGCAATCTTGGCTATTTCGTCAGGGGCCTAAATAGGGCGATTAAAAAGAGGCAAACGCCATACCTATCGTAATGGTTAAATCGATAAAACCTCCTGCGGGAGGTTTTTGCGTTTAATGGCCGCGGTACTCAACTGAACCGCGAGAGATGGTATGATGGCGGCCCGATAATTCCTGTCTATAAAGGTATTGAGTGAAATCCGATCTGCTGAATGATGAGGTTCGTCCTACCCTGATTAAAATGACGCTGCCGATGATGCTCGGTATCGTTAGCCTGATGCTGTTTAATGTCGTTGATAGTTATTTTGTCAGCCAGTTAGGTACCCATCAACTGGCGGCACTGGGGTTTACCTTTCCGGTTTCATTCACGGTGATTAGCTTATCGATCGGCTTGAGTATTGGCACCTCTGCAACCATCGCTAGGCTGATCGGTTCGGGGAACGAATCCGGTGCCCGACAACTAACCACCGACAACCTATTAATGACCTCCCTGTTGATGATCACCATCGCGGTGTTGGCTATTCAGGTGATCGATCCGTTGTTCCGCTTATTAGGGGCAGGGGACGACTTACTCCCCTATATCGACCAGTATATGTCGGTGTGGTTTGCCGGAGCGGTTTTCTATGTCCTGATTATGGTGTCTAACAGTTCATTACGGGCCAGCGGCGATACTCGTACACCCGCATTGTTGATGGGGATCTCATCGTTACTTAACTTGGTGCTTGATCCGTTAATGATTTTTGGTTGGGGGCCGGTGCCGGCGTTAGGGATTCAAGGGGCCGCGATTGCTAGCTTTATTGCTTGGAGTGTGACGGCGGTTATTGCTTTATTAAATCTTTATTTTAATAAAGGTTTATTGGTGCTGCGGATAGAATCGGTTTCTGTTGCGCTGCAGCACTGGTTGATGGTGATGAAAATTGGTTTTCCCGCGGCGCTGTCGAATATGATGACACCGATTGCTGCGGCTATTATGACGGCGATTGTGGCAACCCACGGGCCTGAGGCTGTGGCGGCATTTGGTGTTGGCAGTCGCTTAGAATCACTCTCCTTACTGGCGAATTTGGCACTGTCGATGACTCTGCCACCCTTTATCAGTCAGAACTTTGGTCGTGGTCATATCGAACGTGTTCGCGGAGCTTATCTGTCCGCAGTAAAGTTCGCGCTGCTATGGCAAGCCGTTGTTTATCTTCTGTTACTCCTCTTTGCCGGCGGCATTGGTTCGCTGTTCAGTGACAATGAATCGGTGATTAGTTTAATCGGATTGTGGATTTTTATTGTGCCCCTAGGGTTTGGCTTTCAGGCGGTTACCTTTCTCACTGCATCCAGCTTTAATGCTTTACATCAGCCAATTAGAGCGATGCGAATCAGCGTGTTTCGGCTGTTTTGTCTCTATGTGCCGTTGGGATTATTAGGTAATTATTTGGCCGATTTGCAGGGAATGTTTATTGGTTTTGTCATTGCAAACATGTGCACTGCAGCAATGGCTTATTGGTGGATGCGGCGACATCTCAACCGCTTGTGACGCTTTGACAACAGAGAAATAAGTTGTATCTTGTCTTTAGGCCGTATCGAGCGATCTGTAAATTTTTGAGCTAGATCAATGGATAGTTTAATTGTTTATTTAAGTGCTGTTTTACGTGCTGAGTATGAAATAATTATGGCGATAATATTGGGTTGAGTACTCAACCAAAGTCATATTATCACGCTGGTTTGTTATCTATATGATCGGTGTGGATTGAAAATAATTACATAATAACTACAACGCTAAACAACGACTCGAAACAATTAACTCTCAAAAAGCAAAGGGGACACGAGCATGACACAGAAAATTGCTCTAGTTACAGGAGGTACTGGTGGTATTGGCTCCGCCATCTGTCGGGCATTAGCTGACGCAGGTGTCAAGGTTGTTGCAGGTTATAACTCCGGTGGTAACCATGAAAAAGCCAAAGCTTGGCAGGCTGAGCAGAAAAAGGATGGCTATGACATTCTGGTTGCCTATGGCGATGTTACCGATGAAGAATCATGTGCTGCCTGTATTAAAACGGTAGAAGAAGTCGCCGGTGGTAGCGTCGACATTCTGGTAAATAACGCGGGTATTACCCGTGACGGTACTTTCCGTAAAATGAGCTGGGAACAGTGGAACGAAGTATTGTCTGCCAACCTCGACTCTATGTTCCATATGACCCGTTTGGTTATCAATCCTATGCTGGATAAAGGCTGGGGTCGGGTTATCAATATCTCTTCTGTTAACGCTCAGAAAGGCCAGTTTGGTCAGTGCAACTACTCTGCGGCCAAAGCAGGTATTCATGGTTTCACTAAAGCATTAGCGCAAGAAGTGGCGGCTAAAGGTGTGACGGTTAATACCGTTTCTCCAGGCTACGTTATGACTCCGATGGTTGCTAAGATTCCTGAAGAGGTTCTGGAAAAGATCATTCGTCAGGTGCCTGTTGGTCGTCTGGGTGATCCATCTGAAATTGGTAAAGCGGTTTCTTACTTGGCCAGCGACGATTGCGGTTATGTGACCGGTTCTGACTTCTCTATTAACGGTGGTCAACACATGTCATAAGCTGTATTCAGCTGATAAAAAAAACCCGCGATTGCGGGTTTTTTTGTGCCAAAAATAAACTATTTCAGGCAGTTATATTGACAGACAACACTCAGATGGCTTGTTGTAAGTTACTGTAGAAGCGGATTTGCAGTGCTTCATGTTGTAATGTTAATGGCTGACATTGCCATTCCAGTTCCAGCCGTTTGAGGTCGCTGTTGTCGGTCGAGGTTTGCCGCTGCTCCAGTGCTTGTTGCAAGCGGTCCATTTGATATTCCATACGTAAGCTTTGATCTTGTTCTGGTGATTCTAGCCCTAGAAGAATTTCCAAGCGAATACAGAGCTGACGTAGCGATTTTTCGGTGATCTTTAGCAACTCCTCTATCTCTATCTCGCCGGAGATAAAGGCTAATAAACGTTCGTAGCGGGCGTTGATTCGAGGACCGAAGTCGTCATTAACGGGGCCGCACTTGGCCCAGGCTGCTTCAATATCATCCAGCGCGAGTTGATCCAGAGTGCCATCCTGAATAAAGTGCTCCAACTGATCACATAACTCGATGCGGCTTAGTAACGCTTGATAGGATGCGTTATCGGCGAGTGGTAAGGGCTGCGTTTCAGTGGTTGAATGTGCTTGTTTATGATTTTGCTGCTCTTGGTTGAGCTTTTCAAACACTAGATTGCAAGCTTTACGGAAGGCTGGCCAAAGCGCTTGTTCGAGGCTATGGAAGGTATTACCCGCCTCTTTCCAACGCTTCTGCAGTTTTTTGATATCAGTCGCGGCGGCGGCTATATCATCCTCTAATAGAAGTTGTTCTGCTTGTTCTAGTAGGGCTTTTTTCTCGCTTGCGACCTGATCACGATGTGCTGAAATTTTATGATCAATCTGTTTTAGGAGAGCATTAAACTCGGTTTGCACCTGACGTCCAGGAGTTCGGTCGACGGGGGCATATTCTTTCCATTCCCGTTTAGCGGTACGGCTAACCTGTTCAATCAGTGACCAATCGGCCTGTTGCCAATCAAGCTGTTCGAGAAAATGACTTAGCTCTGCTGCCAAGTTGATCCGTTTATTGAGGTTGTCGGTACGCTGCTGTTTCTGCTGCCGAAAGTATTGCTCGCAGGGGGCGTAGGCTTGATCTGAAGCGGCTTTAAAGCGCTGCCAAGCTTTATGGGAGTGTAGAGGGTCGTCGCTGTCGAGTGCCTTCCACTGTAATTGCAAGGCGTTAATCTGTTTCGCTAGATGAGGAGGTTCTTCAATACTCCCGATCAGCGCTTCCATCGCTTCGCAGAGCTCTTCTTTCTTGGTTGATACAGCAAAGCCCTGCCAGTTTTTTAGTTCACTCAAGCGGGCGGTGAGACCTTTATAGCGCTGCTGTAGTGATTTAGGCATGGTGCCGTTGAGTTCATCGAACTGCGTTTCGGCTTTTTGTTCCAACTGACTTGCACGTTTAATCTGACCGGCTTCTATCTGTTGCTCTAGCTGATCTAACAGCTCAGAAAGGTCTTGATTACTGTGTTGCTGTTCACGTTTTAGTCGATTGATCTGCTGCAGTATTGATTCACGTCGTTGGTTAAGGCTTTGTAGTGGTTCGGGTGACTTTATATCGTTAGGCCAGTTGAGCTGTTTGGTGAATCGATCAATCTGCTCTAACTGGTCTTGTAGTAGGGGCTTCTCTGCGGTATCAGGCAGCTCTGCGTCTAATAGCGTGATGATTGCGGGTTGTTGTTGCAGCCACGCCCGACCTGCTTGCTGATAATGCTCAAAACGTTGCTTCAGCGGCTTGATAAGGCTCGAGGCTTTGTTTTTATTGATGTCATGCAGTTGGGTGCAGGTATTGTCCCAGCACTCCTGTTCGGCATCGAGATCGGCTTTACAAAAGAGTTCGCCGGTGATCAATGATGCGCAGCGTTTAACCGCGTCTTCCAGTTTTTGTCGTAGCGCTGTTTGCTGCAGTGCTTCGCTGTGTACCTTCTGCTGTTCAGCCTGCTGCTGCTCGTGTTTAACCTGCTCTGCGTTAATCGTTTTCTGGCAACCTTCAACTAGCTCGGCATAACGCTGATCCATCGTTGCATCAGCGATCTCCGCTAGCGTTGCCCACTGCTGACAAAGGGCATCCAGTTTAGCGCTGTAAAGGGGGAAGTATGCGGTTCTGCTGAGCTGCTCAAGGCTGCACAGCAGCTCCTCTTTACGTAACAACTGTTGCTCTTGTTGCCGTGCTTGTTCTTGCTGCTGTTGCTGTTTGTTACGGATAATTCGGTAAACCGTTTTGTCCCGTCCTCTGATCGCTTTAGCGGCTTGTTCTAACAGTTCAGGTGACTCTAGCTTATCAGCGGCTAACTGGCGTAGTTGTGTACAGTTACCGTTAACGACGACCGAGACAAGGCTGTGCTGATCATTGATGCGGCGTATGGCTTGTTGTTGCAGCTCTGAGTTTTCGCTGTTGAGGGCGATATGTGCGAGCATATTTTCATCTTGAAGGCAGCTTATGCACTCATACTGTTGGCTATAGGTATAGCCGGGATCCAGTATGATTTCACAGATCCGTTTGGCCACGCTACGGCGGATATCGGGGTCCATATCATGGGCCAGAATATCGGATAAAAGATCCGGCGCGGCAATCTTTTCGACGGCCGCTAAACGGACATCTACACTTTGATCTTGTCGAGCCAGTCGGGCAAGTACTTCACGGTGTTCGGTGTTACCCGGACTCAAACGATGCACAGCTCGGATACGAACAGTGGCTTTATTGTGCTGCCAACGGGGTTTGAAAAACTTTGCAAACATTACATCGATCCTACAAGGGCCACTCTATAAGTAACGGTACTGGTGGCAAAAGCCCGTATTCTACCGGCGTTTGGCAGTGCAGGAAAAGCCTTGACATAAAAGAAAAACGTCTCTGTAAGACGACATATAAAGCTGTTTGCCTGTCTGTGGGGCTTTACGGTGATTTATCGAGGTGAAATTTATTTAATCTTATTTATTATTTCGACGTCTCCCTCAACATAAACCCAGTGATTCTGCTGTTTTCGGAAATAAGAACGCTCGTGAAGGTCTGCTTTTTGCTCTGGGGTTTCAAAATGAGCAATAAATTCCACGATGCCTTCTTGATCATCCGGCTGGCCGGCTTCGGTACTGAGGATCTTCAGCCCCGTCCAGGTTGTTGCTTTAACCTGTTCTGCAATCAGCGCAGCATCATCGGGATCGCGCTGCTCAATTGCGGTGGTGTTGATCAGATAATCGACGGCACCGAGCACAAAAGCAGTGTAGCGAGAACGCATCAGTGCTTCGGCGGTAGCCGCGGGTTTATGTCCCTCTATGGCCGCTTCACAGCAGAATGAAAATGGCTTATTTGAGCCACAAGGGCAGGCAAGCGTGGTATCTTTATGATTGTGAAGCATATGGGCCCCGGCTGAGATAGAAGTTACTATTGATAGGCTAGTATAAGGGGCGCAGAAATTAAACCTATTGATCAAAAGCATTAGCCGGTAGACCCGGTGCAAAGGCGAATAGAATGGCGGCATCAGCAACACCCACTTTTTTTTGGCATGACTATGAAACTTCTGGCGCGGACACCAAGCGTGATAGACCGTTGCAATTTGCCGGTATTAGAACCGATCAGGACCTAAATATCATCGAAGAGCCGGTGATGTTTTATTGCAAGCCAGCAGAAGATCTGTTGCCCCATCCACAAGCCTGTCTGATTACGGGTATTACACCGCAAAAAGCGTTACAAGAAGGTTATTGCGAAGCCGAGTTTATGGCTATGGTGCACGAACAGTTGGCACGGCCTGGCACTTGCGGTGTGGGTTATAACAGTATTCGCTTTGATGATGAGATTACTCGCTATGCGCTGTATCGTAATTTTTACGACCCCTATGGCCGAGAGTATCAGAACGGTTGTTCCCGCTGGGATATTATCGATATGCTGCGGTTGACTCGAGCACTCCGGCCTGAGGGTATTGAGTGGCCAATCTATGAAGATGGCCGCCCGAGCATGCGTTTAGAAGACCTGACTAAGGCGAATGGTATCGATCATGGCAATGCGCATGATGCGTTGGCGGACGTTCATGCCACCATTGCGATGGCTCGGCTGGTCAAAGAGCGGCAACCGAAGCTGTATCAATATGCCCTAAACAACCGTGATAAGCGCACCATACAGGGCTTGCTGGATGTGCTGACCATGAAGCCGGTACTGCATATCTCATCCATGTACCCTTCTGAATGGGGTAATGCCGCCGTGGTGGCACCGGTAGCTCAGCACCCAGTGAATAAGAATGCGGTATTAGCCTTTGATCTGCGATGTGATCCTACGCCGCTGCTCACCTTACCGGCAGATGAAGTACGACGCTTGATATATACCCGGACTGAGGATTTGGCGGAGGGGGAACAGCGCATCCCGCTGAAACAGATTCACACGAATAAATCGCCTATTATTGCCCCCGCGTCGATGTTAACGGCGGTAGAGGCGGAGCGTTTGAATATCTCTGGCGATCTGTGTCGTACGCATTTGGCAATGTTACGTAACAGTCCCGATTTGAAGCAGAAACTGGCTGAGGTTTTCTCCGTCAACGATTTTGAGGAGGATTTTGACCCTGACCACATGCTTTATAGTGGCGGATTCTTTGGCGATGCCGATAAGAAGAATATGGAGATCATTAGAAGTACTCCGCCGGATCAATTAGGCGCGCTGGACTTGGCGTTTCAAGATACCCGTTTAGAAGAGATGTTCTTGCGCTATCGTGCCCGTAACTATCCGTTTAGCCTTAATGAAGAGGAGCGTGCGCGGTGGGAAGAGTTCCGTCACCTGCGCTTACTCGGGCCGAACAATGGGGGTCATCTAACCATGACTGAACTCTTTAGTCAGTTGAATGAACTGTATCAACAGCCGGATCTGTCCGCCTCCCATAAAGAGATTCTGGAAGAGTTGGCGTTGTATGCTGAAGCGATCTATCCGATGGATGAGGTTTACTGATGAACTGTTCTGTTAGCACAATGACATTTGCTTTGCTGACCTTGGCTGTCAGCGCGAATGTTATGGCTGACAGAAAAGAGGATCTTGTTAATCCTATTCGCTATGAGGTGATTCAGCCTGTCGGGGGGGATCTGCCCGTTGATCCGAAAACCGTGTATGAATATAAGCGGCGTGGTTTTGTGGATAGCGAGCCGATGATCGAGGTTAAGCCTTATGTGCTGCCCGAACGGCAGTTGCCGCCACCCACGGTGGTGCCTTACAGCGAACCCGAACCGGTTGAGCGGGTTGTCAGTGTGAAAAAGAAAGCGCCGCCACTGACCGGTGAGGATAAGGTCTTTGCGCAGATTGCGCGGGATCAATTGGAAATTCAATGTGCACTGGATGACACCCTTGACCAGTGTGAAGGGATTGAAATTGTTCAGCCCAAAGAAACGAAACCCCGCTCGCGCAGGGTTATCGAGCGTCAAATTCAGGCGTCTGGGACAAACTGATCGGCCTGTTTAAGTTTGGCTATCTCACTATCACATATTTTCTGCAAATCCTGCTTCTCTACTCCCTGTCTGTGTTGTTCACCAAACGAACGAACGGTTAGTCGGCGAAGCGGTAGCTGGGCATAGCATTTGTGAAGGTCCTCTAGGGTTAATGCTTCAATAGCATGGGTGAGCTGTTCGCGGCTATCAAAGTTGAGATCCCCTCGATCAATCTCCTGCCAATATCGCTCGCTAAGTTCGCCCATACGATTTTCTTTGCGGTTGATACGGGAGATCAGGCTTTGCTTAAAGGCATTGAGCTGCTGTTCATCCATGGCGGTTAAGGTTGTTTCCATCGAATCGATGAATTTATTGATCTGCTGCTCTAGTCCCAGAGGGTTAGTATTTGGGGATTGAACCACAAAGGCGAGTCCCGGCGCTTTGCGCATGGGTAGGGCGGTTTCGAAAACAACATAACCTAGCTGTTGCTCTGTTCTCAGGCTGCTGTAAAACGGTGCCGATAACATCTCCCCAAGCAACGCATATTCAGCGCGGGTTTGGGTGTTACTACTCTCGCCTTGAAAATAGACACTAATGGCGGAATCGTTATGATCCAAGGGGAGCGTCTGAGTGAGTTCAGTATTTTCTTGCAACAGAATAACGGGTAATGCATTGCTGTTATGCAACGTTTTTTCAGAAGGTAAGCCCGCTTCAACCGTTTGAGCCATCTGTAATGCTTCCGCTGGCGTTAGGTTTCCGTGGGCCAGCATTCGCACTTCGACCTGACTGAGGAGTTGAGGTACAAAGGTGTGTAGTTTTTCTAGGGTAAGGGAATCTAGAGCGGCTAGCTTTTTGTCAGTGCTCCAGCTTTGCAGTAGTAGGTTATACACTTCACCGATAGCTTGGTTGAAGGGCTTATCTTTACGGCTGTTTTCCAATTCCTGTGTGTATTTTTCTTTAATCCGCGCGAAATTAGATTCGTTGAACTGAGCGTGCTGTAGGCTGGTTATGACCTGCTTTAGCAGTTTCTGCTGTTTATCATTATAACCAGAGATACGCACACTCAGACCGCGCATATGGGGATAAATACGGGTGTTTAGTCCTGCCAAAGAGGCATCGTAGAGTGTTTCGTTGAGCTGGTCGTTGATCAACTTGGTATAGAGGGACGTCATCACCGCGTTTTCAGCCGTTTGATTGGCCTGTGGTGAGATAATAGAGAAAAAGAAGTCGGCTTTTGGCAGTTTGAAAATATTGTCCTGTTTATGCCAAAGGGAGAATCCACCCTCTTGGAGAATTTTTTCTGGGTGTTGCTGCTCATGCTCAATCGGTTTAAGCGCAAAGTTATCGGCAATATAGGGGTTTAGTTGACGAATCTGTAAGGCGGCAACGGCCTCTGGCTGGCGCCATTTTTTTAGTCGATCGGTATCGATAGGGTTAACACTGTACTCGGCCTTGAACCAAGGGTCTTGTTGATCCGTTTGGACGCTTTTTGCCTGCAAGGTGATCAATAGATTATCCGGCGTCATCTGCTGCAGAATATTTTCGATTAATGCAGGGTCAAACTTTTCCATTAAATAGTCAGCACTGATAACGGCATCAGCTGGGTAGAGTTGCAAGTTGTGCGATAGCCGAGTGACTTCATGGATCGGTTCAGACTGCTCTTTGAAGCGAAAGCTGATCTCGCTTAGTTGCTGCTCTTCTTGATAAAGTTCGGCGGAAACCCCTTGCTGTTTCAATAACTGAATGGCGGCAAAAGTCGTTTCAATAACCTCATTGTAGTTTTTAAGCCCCTCATCGGTCAGCGATATGGACAGCTCAATCGATGATTGGTCGGGTAGATCGGTGCCCCGATAAGCGCTTAGGCTGTTGACCCAGCCTTTTGATTTAAGTGCTGAGAATAAGCTGCCTTTACCCTCATAACCGAGCATTGATGCGATATAGTGAGCGGGTTTTTCACGATAGTATTCGCGGGTGGCCTGAATGGGGAAGGTCAGCGTTAATTGTTGTAGGTCTTTCAACGTTTTAATGTTTTGTTGTTGCGGCAGGTGCAGATAGAGCGGCACAGCGGTTATAAATGGCGTGGCATGACGATTTTCTACGGGGGAGAACTTTGCTTCAACCAGTTTTTTTAGTTCGGCAACAGGGGCTTTACCCAATACCACCAGTGACATCAGGTTGGTAGAGTAGTAACGATGATAGAAATCGATCAGATCCTCTCGCAGTTTGCCGTGGTCATTGGATAGGGTTTTCAAACTACCGACGGCAAATCGACTCATGCTGTGCTGAGGGTTAATCAGATGTTTGCCCGCAGAGTATCCTCGGCGACCATCGTCCCGCAGTTTTGATTGGTATTCGGAGTTGACCGCATGGCGTTCACGATCGACATATTTTTCGGCAAACAGTGGATCGATAAAGAAGTGTGAAAAACGGTCGAGAGCGGGTTCCAATTCATCGGCTTTAATATCGAAGAAATAATTGGTGTTTTCAAAGGCGGTAAAGGCGTTGTGAGTACCGCCATGATTACTGATGTACTCTTGATAACTTCCTGCTTCAGGGTATTTTTCGGTGCCAAGAAAGAGCATGTGTTCGAGAAAGTGGGCCAGCCCTAGGCGGTTGTCTGGATTAGCATTCGAGCCGACACCAATATTCACTGAGGCGGCTGCTTTATCGGTGCTTGGGTCGGAGATGACCAGCACTTTCATTTCGTTAGGTAGGGTGAACGCCAGATAGTCTCGCTGATCGGTGGGGCTTTTTTGGATGGCGGCATAGGCAACGTTGGTTGTAAAAAATAACAGTAATACAAGGGTGTAGATTATGTTTTTGTTGTGTCCTGTGTCACGCATAAACTCGAGCCTCTGGATGTTATCGCGATTATATTCAAAATATTGACTACATTGATTGAAAGGGTGCTATCAACTTTCAATCTTCAGCTGGCCGTTATGGGTCGCTGTATTACCGATCAAGGTTCTTGATCAAAAACCCTGTTGTTTTTTGTTCAGGGGTTCCTGTTATATCTCATTGCTATCTGCTTATATATAGCCAGCGATAACCAATCAGGAAGTTGGACAGAGATTTTCGGTGTCAGTTCGATAGTTTCTCTATTACCTCGGGATGTTTTACAATCCCACTGTAAGTTTTTGTTGTTATAACTATTTCTCATACGTGGATGGATTCTATGAATCGCGAAAAGGTGATTTACGCTTTCTTTATTATGCTTGCCTTAACCATGAACTTTGGTTTTTTCATTGGCGATATGGATGATCCTGCACATCATAATGTCTATGAGTTTTTTGCCGCTATTGTGGTGAGCATTATCTGTACCGTGCTCAAGTTTGGTGACCGGACACATCTCGGTGCCTTGATGCTGGCAACGAGTCTAGTCGCTGATCTACAGCTGGTGGTTGCTGCATTGATTTGGGGCTATGGGACTCAGTTGTCGACTAGTGGGGTGACCACCGAAATGTTCAGCAGCGTGATCTCGATGTCGGGTGGCGCGCTCTTAGCGAACATTGTGTCGGTTATCTTGCTTATGGTTGAGACCGTCGTCGTGCGCCGTTAAGCGGCCTGCGTTATGAATGATATCTTCTATTTGATGCTCCGCCGTCTGCGGCACCCTCTGATAACACTGATTGTTGTCTATTCGGTGTCGATCTTGGGCTTTGTTATGATCCCAGGTCAGGATGATCAGGGTAATGTCTGGCCGATGGATTTTTTCCATGCGATCTACTTTGTCAGCTTTATGGGGTCAACCATCGGTTTTGGTGAGATCCCCTATGCCTTTACCTCAGGCCAGCGAGCTTGGACCCTGGTTACCATCTACGGCACAGTCATTGCGTGGTTGTACTGTATAGGTTCCTTGTTAGCTTTGTTTCAGGAGCCCGTTTTTCGCCGAATGCTTCGCCGACGTTCTTTCGCTAATGAAGTAAAAAACTTCAATGAGCCGTTTTACCTCGTCTGTGGTTACGGCATTACCGGTAGTGCCATTGTTGAAAAGCTTTGTGAACGAGGTATTCGTTCGGTCGTCATCGATATCGAACAGGAACGTATCGATGAACTAGAAATTGACGGTTTGGTGCTACGGGTGCCGGGGCTGTGTGCCGATGCGTCCTTGCCTGAAACGCTTGACGATGCGGGGTTACAACATCCCGACTGTATTGGTGTGTTGGCGCTGACCAATGATGACAATGTTAACCTGTCTATCTCGATTGCCAGTAAATTATTGGTACCTCAACGGATTGTTGTGAGCCGAACAGAGTCTGACGTGAATGCTCGTAACTTAGCCTCTTTTGGCACCGATCATATAATCGATCCTTTTAAAGATTATGCAGAATATTTATCACTAGCGGCACATGCGCCTTATACCCATCTGGTTTATGACTGGCTGGTGAATCCTTTTCATCGTCCGCTCTCCAGTGCTTATAAACAAGCCAGTGGACTGTGGATCATTTGTGGTTTGGGGCGCTTTGGTAAAGCGTTGTATAAGGAATTCGCTAAACAGGATGTTGAGCTGATACTGCTGGATGATAATGCGGCGCAACTGAGAGGCTATCGGAATACAGTGACGGGGTTAGGCACTGAAGCGGCAACTCTACAGGCCGCCGGTATCAATGAGGCGGTCGGCATCATCGCGGGAACCCATAACGATGCCGATAACCTGTCGATTATCATGACCGCGCGCGAGTTAAATCCGAAATTGATTACCGTGGTGCGTCAAAATCTGAATAGTAATACCTTGATCTATCAGAACTCTAAAGCCGATTTTATTATGGAACCGGGTAAAATTATTGCTAACCGGATTCTGGCGAAGCTGAAGACCCCTCTGTTGCCCGCCTTTATTGAGCAGATGAAGTTACAGGATGATGTTTGGGCACATACTTTGTTAAATCGGATGAGCAGTGTTGCGGGCGATGAAGAGCTGGACAGCTGGTCGATCACCGTGAGCCCGACGATGACCCCCGCGATCTGTGCAATTACCGCAGAAGGGCTCGAAGTGAAACTGAGTAATCTGATGAAAGACCCTCGTCATCGCAAGGATCAGCTGCCCTGTTTTCCATTGATGTTTAGGCGTGATGGTAAAAGCAAACTGCTGCCGGGTGAATTGATGGTGCTTCAGGAAGGTGACGAGATACTTTTCTGTGGACTGGCGGATGCGAGTAATCAGATGAGCTGGAGTATCAATAATTACAATATATTGTTTTATCTACAGACCGGTGAAGAGCCGAGTCATAATCTGTTGGCCAAACTGTTGAAGCGAATCTAATCTAATGCCTTATTTCTTGTTGTCCATGACGGTGCTTTTTTGGGCCGGTAATTTTGTAACGGCTAGGGGGGTTCATGGTGACTTTCCACCATTGACCATGTCCTTTATGCGTTGGGGCTTGGCACTGCTAATTATTCTTCCCTTTCTATTGCCACGTTTACGACGTAAATGGCCGATCATCAGTGCTAATCTGCCGATTTTAATCGTGTTATCGGTCTTAAGTGTGGTCTGTTTTAATTCTTTTATCTATCTGGGCGTACAAACGACCCAAGCGACCAATGCCACACTGATGCAATCGGCTATCCCCATTATTATTCTGATATTCACCTCACTGTTTTTGGGTGAGACGGTGGTTCGCAGGCAATGGTTGGGGGTTTGTATCTCATTACTGGGGATTATCGTCCTAGTATCCAAAGGCGATCCTGATATCTTGCTCACTTTCTCGTTTAATACGGGTGATCTATGGATTTTGGCCGGTGTGCTTTGTTGGTCGATATATTCGGTGATGTTGCGCTTGAAACCGATGGATCTGGATGGTTTTACGTTTTTTGGTTTTACCGTTGTGATCGGTGTTATCGTGTTATTTCCCTTTATGCTATGGGAGTTTCTGTCTGGTGCGCGGCCAGTGTGGAACCCTCAGACCTTGTCGACGATCGTTTATATGGCGATCTGTCCATCGATACTGGCCTATATCTTCTGGAATCGTGGAGTCGCTGAGCTGGGGCCTGCGAAAGCGGGACTGTTTATCCACCTGATGCCGCCATTCGGCTTGATTCTGTCAGTTATCTTTCTGAATGAAGCGGTCGAACCTTTCCATTTTATAGGTATCGGGCTAATATTCAGCGGCATCTATTTAGCGATCATTACCGGTCGTAGACATAACGAGAAAAAGTCACCCGCCTAAGTTAAACATGGCTAAGTGATTCACTAAAACGAAGGAGTTTCTATGCGTACACTGTTGGTTTCATTTTTTGCACTGATTATCAGTTTTGGTCTGATAGTCCCTGATGCTGAAGCGAAACGGTTTGGGGGAGGCTTTAGCTTTGGCAAATCCTATTCAACCCCTAAACGAGTTCAACCTGCAGCACCAACGCAGCAAAAAGCCGCACCAACAGGAAGTAGCGCTAAGGCTGCGGGTCAGCCTCGTCGTAGTGGCTTTGGTGGTTTGATGGGTGGTTTGTTAGCAGGCGGATTACTCGCAGCGCTGTTTATGGGCGGCGGCTTTGATGGCATTCAATTTATGGATATTTTATTGATTGGGTTGTTGATCTTTGCCGCAGTGAAAATCTTCTCCGCGATGAAAAAGCCTTCTCAGCCACAGTATGCCGGCGCGCAACACCGTCAAGCATCTGACGTATCGGAAACGCCAGAGACTCCCGTCTATCCGAATGATGCTGCCGCCCCGAGCGCTGGTGGATTTGAGTTTGCCGCTGGCGAGCTGCAATTGCCTGAATGGTTTAATGAACAAGCATTTATCGAAGGTGCGAAGGGCCATTTCAGTCATCTGCAGAAGGCTTGGGATAACAGTGACTGGGATGATATTAAAACCTACACGACACCAGAACTACTGGCGACATTACAACAGGAACGCGCGCAACAAGCGGATGGTCAGAAGACTGAAGTTGTTTCTGTAATGGCCGAGTTGGCAAACTTTATCGACAATGGGGATCATGTTATTGCCTCAATCAACTTCTATGGTTGGTTGAAAGAGGATAGCGATGAAACAACCGAATTTAGTGAGATCTGGCACTTGCGTCGAGATATGGATGGCGCGGACACTAATTGGGTGATCGTGGGTATTCAACAGCCTTGATCGATTAGCTTTTGCACAAAAAACGCAGCCATGAGCTGCGTTTTTTTGTGCTATCGAAAGAGCAAAGGCAGAAAACTTACATCTCTTTACGGGTAAATACCCAAGTATCTGCTTTGGACTGCTCTTCATCATATTGATAACCGGCTAGGTCAAACTGCTTTAGCTGCTCTGCATCACTCACTCTATTTTTGATCGCGTAGCGACACATGAGTCCTCGGGCTTTTTTGGCGTAGAAACTGATGATTTTATACTGACCATTCTTCCAGTCTTTGAATACTGGGGTAATGATGCGGCCATTCAGTGCTTTAGGTTTAACCGATTTGAAGTACTCGGTGGAGGCTAGGTTGACCAGCACCGGTTCATCACCCTCAGCTAATACTTGGTTGAGGTCATCGGTGACGATGTTTCCCCAGAAGGCGTAGAGATCTTTACCTCGAGGATTAGTAAGCTTAGTGCCCATCTCTAGGCGGTAAGGTTGCATCAGATCCAGTGGCTTAAGTACGCCATAAAGCCCAGAGAGAATACGTAGATGCTGCTGAGTGAAGGTTAGATCTTCGTCGTTGAAGTCTACCGCATTTAAGCCGCTGTAGACATCACCATTAAAGGCCAGCACTGCCTGCTTTGCATTATCAGGCGTAAATGGTTCAGACCAACTTTCGTAGCGGGCGACATTGAGTGCCGATAACTTATCACTGAGTTTCATTAGTTCAGCAATATCTTGGACCGAGTATTGGCGCAACTGCTCAATGAGTTGTTCGGACTGATCCAAGTGCTGCGGCTGTGTATAACGCTCGGTGGTGGCCGGCGTCTCGTAATCGAGATTTTTTGCGGGGGAGATAACCAGTAGCATAGTATTCGAGTGTCATTGGCTGATAATGCTTTGATCCTAAACTAAAAGGGCCGGCTCTGGAAAGAGCTGGCCCGATTAGTTCTGTTTATTAGCGTGATAGTGGTATCTCGCTATAAGGCTGATGCTTAGGAATGAAGCCTAGTATTCAGGTCATCCACTACTTCGCTCCAGTCTGAGTCGCAATCCAAGCACTCTTTGATAAAGTTAGCCTGACTATCGTTCCAGAAAGAGGCTTCACTTAGTTTAATGTCTTGATTGGAGAGCGTATGCGTACGGATAAACTGATCGATATAGGCATCATCATTAGGCATGCCCAGTTGTGCAAAGAGTGCGTTAATTGTATGTGTTGATCTGTCCATCTCAACCTCTAGTAATATAGTTAATTGCAGCATCCTTAGTTTTGGCTAGGACAACTGTTTTGTCAATGTGTCGTTGGCCTCGACTTAATTGGGTTTGCTGCGGTCTTCAGGTTTACTCGATATTGTTTGGTGTTGGTCATGCTTTTGTTTGTTATCTAGCTTGATATAGATAGCTAATGAGCCAAAGGTGCCAATCGCCACGAGCATCGCAATGAGATACGGGTTTGAATTTTCATTACCAACGGCGCGGGTATACATCGCAGACACTAACATGCCGCCAACAAAGCATAGTGCCGTCATAATAATATTATTGACAATGGTGCCCGGCTGATAATTCGGCGCGCGTTTTAGCATGATAAACAGTGTTATGAGCAGTGAGCCGAGCACAATACAGGACGGGATAATCGATGACATAGTGATTCCTTACATAAGAGATGGCTATTTGTACCACCGATCACCGTTTGAAAAAACCCTCCAAGATCATCTCAACCGCGATTACCTAGGCTAGAGCGCTACTTTTCTTGTATCATAGAGCGCAATTTTCGTTAGCTTCAGTATAAAAGATAAGCAGATGACCAAACAGACCGTTCTGACAGGGATTACAACCTCTGGTACTCCACATATTGGTAACTATCTAGGTGCCATTAAGCCCGCTATCGAGGCGAGCTTGAATAGCAATAACAACAGCTATTTTTTTCTCGCCGATTTTCATGCACTGATTAAATGTCACGATCCAGAGCGGGTTGCTCGTTCTACCCGTGAAATCGCCGCGACCTGGTTAGCATTGGGCTTGGATATCGATAAAGCCACGTTCTACCGCCAGACGGATGTACCTGAAATTACCGAGTTGACTTGGATTCTCACCTGCATGACCTCTAAGGGGTTGATGAACCGAGCACACGCTTACAAAGGCTCTGTTGATGCTAACCGTGAAGCTGGGCGTCAGGATGACGATGATATCACCATGGGGTTGTTTAGTTATCCTATTCTGATGGCTGCCGACATTTTGATGTTTAACGCCGATATTATTCCGGTGGGTAAAGATCAGATCCAGCATATTGAGATGGCGCGAGATATCGCCGGCCGTTTTAACCATACCTATGGCACGCTGTTTAACCTGCCGGAAGCTCAGGTTGATGAGCAGACCCAGCTGATTCCTGGGTTGGATGGCCGCAAGATGTCTAAGAGTTATGACAACACCATTCCGTTATTCAGTACCTCGGATGATCTGTATAAATTGATTAAGCAGATCAAAACCGATGCGCTTCAACCTGGTGAACCCAAAGATGCGGATAACAGCACTATTTTTCAGCTGTATAGCAACTTTGCATCGCCGGCAGAGCAGGCGCAGATGCGGACTAAGTTTGACAATGGTATTGGCTGGGGCGATGCCAAAAAAGAGCTGTTTGAATATTTGGATAACTACCTGAGTCAGCCCCGGGAAGAATATAACCGTCTTATGGGCGATCTTGGTTATGTCGAAGAGCAGTTACTGAAAGGCGCCGATAAAGCTCGTCAGTTTGCTTCGCCAATGTTGGAAAAAGCGCGTGTCGCCGTCGGTATTCGACCTTTAAACTGGCAAGGGGCTGCGAATCCTCAACAGGAGGCTAAGCAAGAGAAAGAGCAATCGGCCGAGCAGATCGCCCGTGCTGAAGAGGGACGTCGTCGCGCGATTCTGATGCAACTCAAACCGTTACTGGATCGGGTTAACAACGCTGCCGATAAAGCTCAAGAAGCTGCTTTACTACTGGCTGAAAAAGAACAGCAGGTTGCTGGTTTGAAAAAGAAAGCCAAACAGAAAGCACAGAATGAGCTGGACCTGTTGCGCGAAGAGTTGGCTGGCTTACTTGGCTAATAACGCCCGTTAGATTGAAAGGAGAACGTGCCATGTTGACGACCTTGATCTCAGCCTCTGTGTTGGCTGAACGGTTGAACGATAGTGATGCCCAAACGGTGGTGCTGGATTGTCGATCTTATTTGCTGGATCCCGGTCAGGGATTACGCTGTTATCGAGAAGGGCATATTCCGACGGCTGTTTTTATCGATATGGAAACGGATCTTTCAGCGCCGATAACGTCGACCAGCGGTCGTCACCCGCTGCCTGATTTCACCCAGTTGTCGACAACCTTGGCTCAATCAGGCATCAGTGCTGCTACTCAGGTAGTGGTTTATGATGACTGTAGTGGTGCTATGGCGGTGCGGGCTTGGTGGTTGCTGCGCATGCTTGGACATACCGCTGTCGCGGTGTTGGACGGTGGTTATCCTGCTTGGCTGGCGGCTGACTATCCCATCACGGATAAGGTTGCGCAGATGGTACCGGGGAATTTCTCCGGCGAGCCTGACATGAGCATGATTTTACCGTTGCAACAGGTGGCTGAATTTACGACCACTGGCTTGTTGATCGATGCTCGTAGTGCCGAGCGCTATCGTGGTGAACAGGAGCCGATCGATCCGGTCGCCGGACATATTCCCGGTGCTTTTAATCGACCCCTGCAACAGAACCTTACTGCCGATGGATTGTTTAAGCCGGTGGCGGTATTGCAGCAGGAGTGGCGGCGTTTTATGGGTGATTATGAGCCGCAACAGGTTGCTCATTATTGTGGCTCTGGGGTGACTGCTTGTCATAACTTATTGGCGATGGAGCATGCTGGGCTGCATGGCTCGAAGCTTTATCCTGGCTCTTGGAGTGAGTGGATCCGCGATCCGCAGCGGCCGGTGGCAACCGGTGCTGAGCCTCAACGCTGAAAACGCTTAGATGGATTATGAGGCTACTCGTCATTACATGTTAAGTCGTCCCGAGGCTTGGGAGGATTTCCCTTTTTATCCCCATATCGCGGTCATGAAAGTTCGTCATAAGATGTTCGCCACGCTGTCGATGGATGGCGATATCGCGCGCATGAATCTTAAGTGTGATCCGGCTGAAGCGCAGATGTTAAGAGATATCTTTAGTGCTGTTTTGCCGGGTTACCATATGAATAAACGTCATTGGAATACGGTGTTGCTCGATGGCAGCATTCCTGCCGGTGAGTTGCAGCGCATGATCGACCGTTCCTATGGTTTAGTGGTTAAGGGGCTGCCTCGGAAAGATCGTCTGCCGTTAGAGTTGCAGTATGGTGCTGAACGGTTGTACCGCTAAAGTTTGATACCCCGTCTATCTGATTGAAAAACCAAGTGTGTTCGATGATTCATCGAGGGATTTGTGCTCAATCGATGTGCTTTATTGGACTCATTGAAAAGCAATACTTACTTTCCGCTAATAGATTCATATACTGGTGAAAAATTATATCCACAATGGAGTTTGTTATGACCCGCTTTCAGTCAGGTGTTGTTGCTGAGGCCAACACAGACGCTCAATTTATTACCCTTAATATGGTTCGATCAGCCGATGCCGTGATGCATTTACGCGAGGTCTTGGCACAGATTCCGGCGACTGAATCTCAGTTTAGGCAGCAGTATCCAGAGGCGGATTTTCATATCACCGTTGCCATTGGTAGTGAGTATTGGGATCAATTAAGTCCGGCGCAGCGGCCAGCTGAACTTGCTGCGTTTCCGGTATTCAGTCACGGGAATGTCAATGCTCCCCACACACCGGTTGACCTGTTACTGCATATTCGTTCTGAACGACATGATCTTAACTATGAAGCCAGTGTCATGTTAACCCGTCGTTTGGGCGGTGATGCAACACTGGTCGAAGAGATGCATGGTTTTCGTTATTTTGAGATGCGTGATATGACTGGCTTCGTCGATGGAACGGAAAACCCAGAAGGTGATGACCGAGTTCAAGTCGCAGTGGTGGGAGATGAAGATCCTGACTTCGCCGGTGGTAGTTATATTCACTTGCAGCGTTATGAACATAATCTTGAGGCTTGGAATAAGATCAGTGTTAAGCAGCAAGAAGATATTTTCGGTCGGACGAAAGAAGACAATATTGAGTATGAAAGTGCCGATAAAGCGGCTTTCGCACATACTAAACGGACCTCTTTGAAAGACGCTGAAGGTAACTCTATTGAGATCTTACGTCATAGCATGCCCTATGGTGATCTAACCCGCAGAGGGTTGATGTTTATTGCTTATGGTCGCTCGGCTGAGCCTTATACAAAAATGCTCGAAAGTATGGTGATGGGAGATGAAGCGGGTCATCATGATCATTTGCTAGATTATACTCAGGCGTTGACTGGTCAGGCTTTCTTTGCTCCTTCAGTGGCATGGTTGGAAAGACTGGCTTGAGTCCCTATATTTAAAAAGGTCAGATTTAAAAGTGTCATAAGTTTGTCAAATATTCTGGATAGACTACACTTATCGGATAGCGATATCCTAGACGATCTGGAGCTTAAATCGGTAGTTTAGTCGTTGTAGTTCACGTAGATGAACACAGTGATTAGGCTGTAAAAGTAAAGTGCAAAATAAGAGACGGAGCCAACTATGCAAAAAGAGGCGATACAAAAAACAATTGCAGTACTCGGTGTTGATGGCGAAAACTTTGAAGTGGATGGGCATTTTGAAGGTGATGAACGAAAGGCGCGTTGGTATACAGTAAAGAAGCTTAGTGATGGTCAGGTTTTTGTCGATCATCTGGCGACCTTTCCAAGTCATGATGAGATTCGGAAAATGGCATCCTGAGGTTGATACTGTTTTACTACCGAAGGGTTAATTAAGCGAATAGATAAACATAAAAAAAACCGGGCTTGGCCCGGTTTTTTATTAGATGTTCAGTTACTGCACGGTTTCATTGTCGCTGAAGCTGCCTTCAAACAAGACAGTGGATAAGTAACGCTCGCCAGAGTCTGGCAAAATAACCACGATCATTTTATCTTCATTACCTGGTTGCTCGGATACCTTGATGGCGGCGCTTAGGGCTGCACCGCAAGAGATACCGGCCAGAATACCCTCTTTCAGCATGAGTTGACGTGCTGTTTCGATAGCGTCTTCGTTGCTAACCTGCTCAACCTGATCAATGAGTGAAAGATCAAGGTTTTTAGGTACGAAGCCCGCGCCGATACCCTGAATTTTATGGGGTGCAGGCTTGAGTTCTTCGCCGTTAATCGCTTGAGTAATAATGGGCGATGCGGTGGGTTCGACTGCCACACTGGTAATCGCTTTGCCCTGCTGCTGTTTAATATAGCGGGAGATTCCGGTAATGGTTCCGCCTGTGCCAACGCCAGCGACTAGAATATCGACCTGACCGTCAGTATCATTCCAGATCTCAGGGCCGGTGGTCTGTTCATGGATCTGTGGATTAGCTGGGTTTTCAAACTGTTGCAACATCAGGTGTTGAGCTGGGTTGCTGCTGACAATTTCCTGAGCTTTATCGATAGCACCTTTCATCCCCTTAGCCGGTTCAGTCAGTACAATATCGGCCCCCAGTGCTTTCATCAATTTACGTCTTTCAATGCTCATGGAAGAGGGCATGGTCAGCGTTAGTTGATATCCACGAGACGCAGCAACAAAAGCCAAAGCGATGCCGGTATTGCCGGAGGTTGGCTCGACCAGTGTCATACCTGGTTTGAGCGAACCATTTTTCTCGGCTGCCCAGATCATGTTGGCACCAATGCGGCATTTAATTGAGCCGGCAGGATTACGGCTTTCCACTTTTGCGTAGATTTTTTTACCTGGAGCTAAACGGTTTAGGTGGACCAGTGGGGTTTCACCGATCGTCAGGGAATTATCTTCAAAGATTTTCATATGGGTACCAGTAACGACTAAAAACCGGCCGCTAAAGCGTTTGTAAGTAGACGCCTGCCGACCGTACTTAAAAGAGGAAACTAAGCTATTTAAACTTATTCCTTTAAGATATAAAAAAATGATTTTCTATATCTAAACTGGCATTGATTTAAACGCAATAACTTACTTATATCAAGTAGAACAATACATGGATGTTAAGCCTATTGAATCGAGCTATTGATCGATAGTGGTTTTATTTTATCAGTGGATGAATTGTTTGGTTGGCGGCCTATAAGCAGGTGAAACGAATAGTGTTGAGCGATAAAGCCTTAAGTTTTATCGGTTTAAATATTAGCGAATTCTGATATGGTGTCGTTTTATCTTTTATCGCTGAAGGTATTTAGATGCGTTTGTTGATGACACTGATTGCCCCACTACTTGGCTGGATTGCTTTCCGCCTGTTTCATCTCTCATTTATGAAGGGCTCCCGTGCTAAGCACCAGCTCGTAATGAAGCTGTTTCGCTATGCTGCCGATTATGGCAGTGTGCGTGCTCTATCGGTGTATGGTCACCTGTTATTTTTTCGAGGCGAGGGGATGACGAATCGGATACAGGGGCTGATCTATCTTGAACGGGCTGCTGATAAAGGTGATAGCAAAGCGGCCTATCAGTTAGGAAAGGTGTTTGAAGAGGGTTATTCGACCTATCCGGCCGATCCTGTCAAAGCGGTGAAATATTATCGTCAGGCGGCTGAGAGTGGCCATATACTGGCGATTAAACGGATGGTAGATATCTGCACTAACGGTGAGCTTGAACAGGCTCAGTCAGGCGCTGACGCAGCGAGTTGGTTAGCGAAATTAGAGGCCGAAAATGTTTAAGTATCTCGTTTAGGCTTGATCTATTGGTTGGCTTATCCGACGGTTAGCCGGATAAGCCGCAGGCTTTGATGATGAATCAGGGTTTCTTTAGTTCGGTTTTGAATATGAGAGATGTCTGCCCATCAGCTGGGACGTCGATCTGCCAACGTAGTTGGCTAGCGTTGACTCGGTTATAGGGTTGGTTGCTGTCGGTGACTTTCCAGTTGTTATGGAAGTTGGCGGTGATCTCAATCTGTTTAGCCTGATCACTACTGTTGCTGAGTTCCAGTTGGTAGCCCGTCAGGAAGCTATCGTAGGTTTTTTCAAACAGTGTTTGCTGTTGTTTAATCGTTAGATCGAATGCTTTACCGATCGGCAGATTAACATCCTGCCCTTGGCTGCTATTGCGTATGCTGGCACTACCAATAAAGTGTCGGATGCCATCATTATCTGGGCTGAAGACTCTGGCCGTACCGGCGGGCAGTGGGAAGCCTAGCCCCTCTTTTTTTGTATTACTAAAGCTGATCTGTATCTCCGGTTTCTGTGCGTAAGTTTGGCGATCCATTGAAGGTGATACTTGAAACTGATAATGGTAACTTTTTGTCGCACTCACCTTGTCGGCACTGATCAAACTGACCTGTTTGGTTTGGCCGTTCAATAAACTGGCCCGTTGTGGCAGGGTGTATAGTTGATAATCTTGAAAGGCTTGAGGTGCGCCATTATCCGCCATGGATTCAGCCATCAGCGCCATGGTTTTTTGACGTATCATCGGAGCCTGAGTCTGATTGACTTGACCGGCCATCAACAATACCTTGGCATCGCGAAAATCGACCCCGGTATGGTTGTTGAGGGTGGCGAGACCATCGAGTTCAAGCTGGTCGCCAGCACTATTAAGTACCAAGGCATAATCCATTTGCCAACTGAGCCCTTGTGTCAGGTAGGTCAGCACGGCATCACTCGCTTTACTGGTGCCAGCCGAACGGATTTCTAAGCTAGGGCTAGCCTGCATTCCTTCAGGCAGTGCGGGGAAGATAAAACGCCAGCCTTGCTGATTAACCGGTAACGTTTCGATATGGCCATCTTTTTCGATCAGCGCTTGGTTACCGTCAGATCTGAGTAAGCGTGCTTCAGTGATTGTCTCGCTGCCAGTCACACTGTTAAAACGTGCTAGTTGAATGATCTTGCCGCTATAGGCATTAAGCAGTGCGGGCACAGAGATCAGATTATTATTGAGGTTTTGTTCTAGGATCTTACCCGCATTTTCGACCTGCAGGGTTTGGCTCATAATCTGATGGCTAACATCTTGAATGTAGAGGGTCTGGCCCGGATTAATACGCGGTAGTGCACGAACATCTCTGACCAGTCCAAGGTTTTGATTATACAGGGTGATGGATAGATCCTGCTGTTTCTCTGCATCGACAGCCAAGGGGGCGGCATAAATGTGCGTGCTCGCAGTGACTGTCGCTAGGCCCAACGTGGCGATTAATCCTAGGGGGGCGAGTGTTAGGGGTTTAAACATTAATTTATTCCTCAGCGATTTTGTCGGATAGGTCGAGTGCTATACGGAATCCCCAGCTGTTTTTGCTGCTGTCCGGCAGATAGCGATAGCGACTCGATGAACGGATGACTCTACCGATATCGAACCAAGAGCCGCCGCGCATCACCCGAAAATCACAATCGCCATCGATCATAGCCGAGCCATCATTCGGTGCGCCAAAATAGGAGTCTTGATAGCAGTCCTCAACCCATTCATCGACATTACCGTTCATATCATGAATGCCCCATGAATTAGGCGGAAAGGATGCAACCGGTGCGGTTTTTTTGCCGTCCCACTCGGTACCACATTCACCGCAGACGGCCCGTTGGGGTTCGAGTTGATCGCCCCACCAGTAATTCGTGTCGGTACCGGCACGGGCGGCATACTCCCATTCAGCCTCTGTTGGTAGACGATAGGGTTGTCCCGTTAGTAGCGCTAACCATTGCACATAGGCTTTGGCATCTTTCCAACTGACATTAATGACAGGGCGATTGCCACGGCCCCAGCCCTCATCATCGGGTAGGGGGCGGCCCATTGAGCGAGCATAGTAATCATAGTCGTTAAAGGTGACTTCATTACGTGATAGCGCAAAACGGTGACTGATGGTGACCTGATGTGCGGGTAGTTCGTTATCATCGCCGACGAGTTTTTGATCCCCCATGGTAAAAAGACCACGGGGCATAATGATCATTTGCGGACCTTTAAAGCCATCATCGAGCTGATCGGTAAAAACGGTTAACTTATCCGGGTCGGCAAATTTCGCATTGAGGAGGTCTTTGTGCAGCGTGTTAACTTCATCTATTTTATGGTTCAGTTCTGACTGCAGCGCGTCGGTTTCAAGTGTGCGTTGCTCACGTTCTAGTCGCAGTGTTGTTTGCAGGTCGGCGATATCGGTTTGAACTTTTTGTAGCGCTGCTTGGGTCTGACTCAGAGCCAGTTCAACCTCGTTGGTGTTTTGGAGACCGATAGCGAAGGCAATACTAAAACCCAGCAAAAAGCCAAAACCAAAGATCAGTGCTGATTTTATCCAACGAGTCATGGGTAGGCGCCACCGACGGCCTTGGCCGTCTTCGGGTGCAAGCAGAGGTTCTGGAATCTCTTCGTCAGCTTGTGGGCTTGGTTTATCCTCCGCATCGAACATTTGCTTGAGTAGCGTACAGGCTTGATGAGGACGTTCTTCAGGATCGGTAGCGAAGCCGGATTGAAGTAACGCCCATTGTTCAGCATTGAGAGACGCCGGCTTTTTTAGCTCTTTACGCACTCGAGTGGATTCATCATCTGTTACCAAAAAGGGGGCTTTACCACTGAGCAGTTGATAGGCAATACAAGCAAAAGAGTAAATATCGGCTTGCATCGTTACGGGTGCAGGATGAAATGACTCGGGCGCCTGATAGGCTAAATGCGAAGACGGCGTATTGCTCATTTCGCCGGTGGTTCTCATGGCTTCATCAAAGGCAAAGTTGGCCAGTTTTACCCCGCCTTGTTTGTTGATATAGATTGATTCCGGACAGATGGCTTTGTGTGCCTGTCCAGCTCCGGCGTGGGCATTATCAGTGGCCGTTGCTAGTTGCTGTAACAGGCCTTTCTTTTGATTGTCTTTGAGCTTGCTGATTTGGCCACTATTGATCAGCTTATCCAGCGTTAGGCCATCCATCAGTTCCATGGCAAAAAACAGCAGCACCCCTTTATGCCGAAACATGCCGTAATATTCTGCTAAATGAGGGTGTTTGAACTTTTTGCTGAGAACGATATGTTTTTGTGCCGAATCAATAAATCCTTGGTATTTGAGCAGCGAGGGCTCAAATATCTGTAGCGTCACAGGTACCTGTCGGCTCGTCGATAGGTCTTCTGCATACCAGAGCTGGCCAAACCGGTTAGGTTGTAACAGGCTTGTGAGTTTGAACTGATGATGATCCGGGCCAATAATTTGATCCGGTTTGAGTCCGTCGTAAATCGGTTCTTGTGAAGTCGTCATCGCATACACCCGTAATCGAGAATCCTTGCGGTTTTATTCGATAATAGAGTATGACTAACAAAGAGTTAAGCATCATAGCGATTTAATCTCCGGTATCGGGTCGGACACCGGAGATATTGCTGGCTGAGCAGCCCTGATGGGGCGGAATAATCGCTTACTCAGTGATCAGCGGAGGGAAGCTTTTAATTAATTCATCGACCGCTTTCATCTGGGCGAGATAGGGTTCTAGCTTGTCTAATGGTAGTGCGCAGGGCCCATCACATTTTGCTTTAGTTGGATCGGGGTGAGCTTCGAGAAAGAGTCCCGCAATGCCTTGAGCCAGACCCGCTCTTGATAGTTGAGCGACCAGCGCACGACGGCCATCGGCTGAATCACTTCGTCCGCCGGGCATCTGTAGTGCGTGGGTAGCATCAAACATAATGGGATAACCCATCTCTTTCATAATGGAGAAGCCGAGCATATCAACCACAAGGTTGTTGTAACCAAAACTGCTCCCGCGTTCACACAGTATCAGATTACTGTTACCCGCTTCTTCGCACTTGTTGAGAATATGGCGCATCTCTTGTGGGGCGAGGAACTGGGCCTTTTTGATATTAATCACCGCGCCGGTTTCTGCCATGGCTTGGACTAGGTCGGTTTGACGGGAGAGAAAAGCGGGTAGTTGAATAATATCGCAGACTTCGGCTACGGGGGCGGCCTGATAGGGTTCGTGAACATCGGTGATCAGTGGGACGTTAAAGGTCTCTTTGATCTCTTGCAGAATTTTCAAGCCTTCATCTAAGCCTGGTCCGCGAAAAGAGGTCAGCGATGAGCGGTTAGCTTTGTCGAAAGAGGCTTTAAACACATAAGGGATGTTGAGTCGGTTAGTGACTTCAACATAATGCTCTGCGATCTGCATTGCTAGGTCTCTTGATTCCAGCACATTCATGCCGCCAAACAGCACCATTGGCATCTCGTTTGAGATTGAAATATTCCCGGCTTTAACCACTTTCTGTTGCATATTTACAAATCCTGTCAGTTTTTTATACGGGGTTGATTATACGTTAATCTTTTCAGATGTAGGGTATATTTATAGGCTGTTGGTTTAAAAAAAAACTGCCACGGGAGGTCGGTATGTCTGACACACCACAGGTCGATGATGAGGCGTTGACGTTATTGGACTGTTTACTTGAATCGAGTCAGACCCTGCAGTTAGCAACATCGGGCGAGTCTGGACCTGAAGCTAGCTATGCGCCTTTTGTTTTTTCGCAGGGTGCGCTGTATATCTACATAAGTCAGTTGGCCGGTCATACGGCGAATGTGATTCGCTCGTCAGCGGTTGGGGTTATGTTGATTGAAGATGAAGCAACTAGTCGAAATCAGTTTGCCAGAAACCGAATAACGTTACAGTGTACTGCTGAAGTGGTCGACGCTGATTCGTCTGAGTATGAGGCAAGGATGACGTTATACCGACAAAAACATGGGGCTACCGTTGATCTGTTGCGCAGCTTACCTGACTTTATGCTATTTCGTTTAACACCCCTGCAAGGGCGACTAGTCATCGGCTTTGGTCGGGCTTTCACACTCCAGATGCCCGGTTTTCATCTGCAGCCTATTACGGCTAAGTAGTGCGAAAGAGTGTGGTAGCCTAAATGGGTAACTGTGCAGCGTTATGCTACTTTCAGTTACGGATTACTTATCCGCCTTCCATCATGTAAATAACGACGGTTTTGACCAAAAAAGCCGCCAGCCCAAGGCCTAATGCGAAGAACAGTACGATGGTGCCAAACTTGCCGGCATTCGATTTTTTGGCGAGATCATAGATGATAAAAAATATGTAAGCGGCAAAGACCGTGATGCCGACGTTGAGAGATATTGCTTCAATTTCTGCCAAGCGCACGTTGTAATCCTTCTGATGAATGGAAACGGACCTCGATTTTACCGATTGAGGCAGGACCTGTGCAATTATATTCGTAGAAAAAATCCCCAATTTTACCGGATATCTTAGGTATAAGCTTATGGGGTGTTGGGTAGACTAAAGATAAAAGGGATAAAGATATAAATGCTAGAGCGTATTTAACTGTAGCGTTGGTTCAAGTTAGGGCCCACGCTGACAGTTTGTCGGCGTGGGTTTCTTAAACTTATTCGAGCCGCTACCGCTTACTTTTCTTTTTTGTATAAAGCATAGGTTGTAAACAGGGTGATAATAATCGCCGCCGGTCCAACGACCATCAGCGCTTCAGCCATCGTAATGCCAAACAGCAACTCGGGTGTCCAGCCGCATAGTTCCCAAGGCTCAAAAACGGCAGGAAACCATTTGTCCAGTGCGAACCAATCCGGCAGGCCAGATCCCATGCTGCAGCTACCTTCAGTTAAATGGCGCTCAATCGCAAACGTTAGCCAAGAGCGTTCTGTCAGTCCTATTGCGGCAATAACCGTTAGCAGGCTAATGAAGAGGCTGATAGGGCGGCTTTTATGGCCTAGCAGCCCTAGTATGCCTAGTAGAATAAAGGCCATCACCCATATACGGATATGAATACAGAGCACGCAGGGGCCATAATTTAGGCCATATTGATAATAGAGCGCTACCGCTTCCATGATGACACCGGCAACAATCATCGCTAGCCAATACCATTGGCTGCGCACAAAATAGCAGAGGGCGTTGAACATTGAACAATCCTGTTGTTAAACGATTAATGGTGAGTCGTGGCTGATCTGATTCCTGAAAACTAAAGAAGTTCAGCTAGTGCTTTAATCTTACCGCTAGGTCAGACTGAATCAATAGCACCAGTTGAGATCGCCGGTATAAATAAGTGTTTGTCGCCCGTTGGTTTTATCAGGAATGCCGCGGCTATTTACTCCTGAAAATGAATCTGACTATTAAAGGCGATAACGACGCGATCTTTCTGTCCAAAATAGGGCATAGCGGCATGTTTCAAGTAGGAGGGGAATATTACCACCTGACCTTCAACCGCTGAGAAATCCCAGCTTCCAGTGCCGTTCAGGTAAGAGGTGCCGGCATCAAGATACTGATCTGCCCCATGGCGTGGATCATAAAAGCGGTTGATACCATTGCGGCTATGGATGTCGCACTCGCCGGCATCAATATAGTAGATGCCACACCAAGAGCAGTTAGGGTGTGCATGGGTGTCGTGATAACCACCGTTTTCAGTAATATGAAACCAAGATTCGACAATATCTGCCCTAGCTTGGGCGCCTTCCGGCCAAAACGGTTCGTTAACGGCGCTGGCAACCGTCACCAACATCGCTTCAATAAACTCGCGCAGTTCTGAAATAACCGGTTCTGGACGCTGTAATAGGTCCAAGGTGCTTTCATAGAGAGCGTGTTTGGCGGTGGGAGCAACATCGCTCTCGATCGCCTGATGCTGGCTATCCCGCAATGTATAGATAAGTTTTAGCAGGGGGTCTCTGATGTCACTGTGTAATGGATTTTGCACAGTGAACATCTGAGTTTCCCAGACACTGATATCTTCTATAAGGACGTCCGGTTGCTGCATAGTGAGAATCTTATTCCGTCGTGTTGAGAATGTTCATTAAAGCGTGGGCATGGTCTGCCGCTTCGTGGCCGAGAGGGGTGAGGTAGCCGCCATCAAACAGGGTGATGAGTTTTTTATCAAACAGGCGCTGAGTGGCATCAACCAGTGCTTGTGCAGCAACATCTTGATGTACCTTAAGTCCTTGATGATCACTGCTTTGACTAAAGCGAATGAGCATGTTGATCTCTTCCATAATCTCGTTAGTGTAAGGCATTATGTAAATCTCCGTGCTATTACATTTTTCCCACACATTGGCACAGGATAACGATGAGGTACAGAGGAAGCGCTAATTAATCTGATAGTTATTGATTTGGAGTGTTCTTTTGAGGAGAGATACGGCCTCTTTAGTGGCGGTAAGTTCTGTTGTAGTCGGGTTGTGCTGTATCGAACGAAAAGCCACGAGTCTCCCCTTCAGGCGGTTGTGTCTCACAAGGATCAAAACAACAACGCCCGGCGAAAAAACGGGGCAAGACTTGAGAGCGAAAGAAGGTATGAAGACGGCAGGTCGTCTGGGTGGATTGCCGTTGCGCAAAGAGCGCTCAACATTGTCTTCGTTCGCAAGCTCACTTCGTCTCGAACCACATCGGCGGTTATTCGCTGAACAGGGCTCACCCTTGCAGGGCCATTGCCGCTAGCGTCAATGTTGTCTCACTGCGTTCGACTCTCAACCACCCCTAATTCTCATAATCGCAGACATAAAAAAGCCCCGCTATTAACGAGGCTAGTTCATTCTTAATAAGATAGTGGTGGGTGGATGATACCCCTTCGTCGGGCCGTTGCGCAAAGAGCGCGCAACGTTGTCTGCGTTCGCAAGCTCGCTTCGGCTCGAACCACGTCGGCGGTGCTCATCCATCCCCCACTCACTAATTAGATCGTAAGCGACAGGCACAAAAAAGCCCCGCTATTAACGAGGCTTGATTGTTTAAATAACTGGTGGTGGGTGGATTATTCCCCTTCGGGCCGTTGCGCAAAGAGCACGCAACGTTATCTTCGTTCGCAAGCTCACTTCGACTCGAATCACGTCGGCGGTGCTCATCCATCCCCCACTCACTAATTAGATCGTAAGCGACAGGCACAAAAAAGCCCCGCTATTAACGAGGCTTGATTGTTTAAATAACTGGTGGTGGGTGGATTATTCCCCTTCGGGCCGTTGCACAAAGAGCGTGCAACGTTGTCTTCGTTCGCAAGCTCACTTCGGCTCGAACCACGTCGGCGGTGCTCATCCATCCCCCACTCACTAATTAGATCGTAAGCGACAGGCACAAAAAAGCCTCGCTATTAACGAGGCTTGATTGTTTAAATAACTGGTGGTGGGGGGTGGATTCGAACCACCGAAGCTCGCGCGTCAGATTTACAGTCTGATCCCTTTGGCCACTCGGGAACCCCACCACAGAGAGCGCGTATACTATTGATTTGCGGGGCTGCTGTAAAGCGAAAAGATGATTCTTTTTCAGATTAGCTAAGGTCTTTTCTGTCATTATTAGAATTAATCAACTTGCCGTTTTTAATTAAAATTTTTCTTATTTTTGGGCTATTTTCTACAATGCCGATGGCACGGGCTTTTGGCCTGTTTTTAGGGAGCGACTACACCCATAAAAGGCCAAAATCAAGAGTTGTAATTTTGTTGTTTATCACTATATTTAGTGGCTGTTATTTAGGTGCGCACTACATGTAGTGTGACAGTGGCCGTGTCAACACAAGCCTTTGACGCCGTGTTGGGTACATCGCTCAACTCGATATCTTTACTACATTCTTTATTAGAACTCCGCCGCTGGAAAGGTTCAGTGAAGAAACCTTATTTTTTCATATTTGGGAACGCGAAATGCAAGACATATTGGTAACGAAGCGGGATGGTCGACAGGAAAAGCTGGACCTTGAAAAAATTCACCGAGTCGTTATCTGGGCCGCCCATGGTCTTCAGAATGTCTCAGTTTCACAAGTAGAACTCAAAGCCCACATTCAGTTTTATGACGGCATTAAAACCGCCGATATCCATGAGACGCTGATTAAGTCAGCGGCAGATCTGATTTCTGAAGATGCGCCGGACTATCAGTATCTGTCCGCTCGATTGGCTATTTTCCATTTGCGTAAACGCGCTTTTGATAGCTTTGAACCACCCCATCTGTTGGCTCATGTCACAAAGATGGTGGATGCGGGTCGTTATGATAAGCACCTGATTGAAGATTACAGCGAAGAAGAGTTTAACCTGCTGAACGAATACCTCGATCATAGCCGGGATATGAACTTCAGCTATGTTGCTGTTAAGCAGCTGGAAGGCAAGTATCTGGTTCAGAATCGAGTGACCCACGAGATTTATGAGAGTCCGCAGATTCTTTATATGCTGGTGGCGGCCTGCTTGTTTGCCAACTACCCGAAAGATACTCGTTTAGAATATGTGCGTCGTTTCTATGATGCCTGCTCTCTATTTAAGTTGTCTCTGCCAACACCGATTATGGCAGGGGTACGGACACCGACCCGTCAATTTAGCTCTTGCGTGCTGATTGAATCGGGTGATTCGTTGGATTCGATTAATGCCACCGCCAGTGCGATTGTTAAGTATGTTAGCCAGCGGGCTGGTATCGGTATCAACGCCGGTCGTATTCGTGCGCTAGGTAGCCCTATCCGTGGCGGCGAAGCATTCCATACCGGTTGTATTCCGTTTTATAAGTATTTCCAAACCGCAGTAAAATCCTGTTCACAGGGTGGCGTTCGTGGTGGTGCGGCAACGCTGTTTTACCCGCTTTGGCATCTTGAAGTTGAATCCTTGTTGGTATTGAAAAACAACCGCGGTGTAGAAGAGAACCGAGTGCGTCATCTGGATTATGGTGTGCAGCTGAATAAGCTGATGTACACCCGTTTGATCAAAGGTGGCGATATTACCCTGTTCAGCCCCCATGAAGTACCAGGGCTATATGATGCGTTCTTCGCTGATCAAGATGAATTTGAGCGTCTCTATCTGAAATATGAACAGGATGAATCTATTCGTAAGAAGACCATTAAAGCCGTTGAGCTGTTTGGTATTCTGGCTTCAGAGCGTGCTTCTACTGGCCGTATCTATATTCAGAACGTCGATCACTGTAATACACACAGTCCCTTCGATGCCAAGGTTGCGCCCGTTAAGCAGTCTAACCTCTGTCTTGAGATTGCGTTGCCAACGAAGCCACTAAACGATATTAATGACCCAGAGGGCGAGATCGCCCTGTGTACACTGTCTGCCTTTAACCTCGGGGCACTGGATAACTTAGACGAGCTGGAAAACTTAGCGGATCTGATTGTACGTGCACTGGATAGCCTGCTGGATTATCAGGACTACCCGATTAAAGCCGCGAAGATTGCCTCGATGAATCGCCGCACACTCGGGGTTGGGGTAACAAACTTTGCCTACTACCTCGCTAAAAACGGTGTGCGTTATTCCGATGGCTCGGCAAATGGCCTCGTACATAAAACCTTTGAGGCCGTGCAGTATTATTTGCTAAAAGCATCTAATCAGCTGGCGAAAGAGCAGGGGCCTTGTAAATTATTCCATGAGACTAATTACGCCAAAGGGATTCTGCCTACTGACACCTATAAGCGGGAAGTGGATGAGTTTTGTGATGAACCGTTGCACTACTTCTGGGAAACGCTGCGTGAAGATATCCGCGAGTTTGGCCTGCGCAACAGTACATTGACAGCCCTGATGCCCTGCGAAACCTCTTCACAGATCACTAACTCAACCAACGGTATTGAACCTCCGCGCGGTTATGTGAGTGTTAAGGCCAGTAAAGATGGTGTAATGAAACAGGTTGTGCCTGATTATGCTGAGCTGAAAGACGATTATGAGCTTCTGTGGCAGATTCCAAATAACGAAGGCTATCTACAGCTGGTGGGGATTATGCAGAAGTTTGTCGATCAGTCTATCTCGGCGAATACCAATTATGATCCAGCTAAATTCCCTGGCGAAAAAGTGCCGATGAAGAAGCTGCTGCAAGATTTGCTGACCGCCTATAAGTATGGGGTTAAAACCCTTTATTACCATAACACCCGCGATGGTGCGACCGACCAGCATGATGATATGAGTGGTTGTGAGAGCGGCGCTTGCAAGCTATAACAGCTTGCATCACTCAGCTTTAATGGATTTCAGGCCGGCCGTTTAGTTTAATGACCGGCAATTAGTTTTGACCTCCCTGATATCAGGGTAAGAGTAATGACGCGACATGCTATATTCAACGTTTGATCCGACTTTCAACGATGCTACTAAAGAGCCGATGTTTTTTGGCCATAACGTCAATGTCGCCCGTTACGACAAGCAAAAATACCCCATTATTGAAAAGCTGATCGACAAGCAGTTGTCTTTCTTCTGGCGACCAGAAGAGGTTGATCTGTCGACCGACCGTAAAGATTTTATGGTCATGCCTGATCACGAAAAACATATCTTTCTCAGTAATTTGAAGTATCAGACGCTGTTGGATTCTGTGCAGGGGCGTTCACCTAATATGGCGTTTTTGCCGGTGGTATCGCTACCGGAGCTTGAGACTTGGCTAGAAACCTGGTCTTTCAGCGAAACGATTCATAGTCGTTCTTATACACATATTATTCGTAACATCCTTACCGAGCCGTCCGAAGTGTTTGACGAGATCGTGACCAACGAAGAGATCGTCAAGCGGGCTCGCAGCGTGACACGTTTATATGATGAGTTCATCGAACTGGTCAATGTATATATGATTCAGGGTCCTGGTGAACACACGATCGATGGTAAAACATACGATGCGAGCCTGTATAACCTTAAAACGAAGCTGTATCTGACGTTGGTGTCGGTTAATGTGCTAGAAGCGATCCGTTTTTACGTTAGCTTTGCCTGTTCATTCGCCTTTGCGGAACGAGCCATTATGGAAGGCAATGCCAAAATCATTAAATTGATTGCCCGAGATGAGGCGCTGCACCTGACGGGTACTCAGTTTATGCTCAATATGTTGGCATCCGGTGCTGATGATCCTGAGTTCAAAACCATCGCTAAAGAGTGTCAGCCGCAGGTGTATGAGATTTTCCGCGAGGCGGCTGAACAGGAAAAAGAGTGGGCGGGTTATCTGTTTAAAGATGGTTCGATGATCGGTCTAAACGCGCGAATTTTGTCTGACTATGTAGAATATATTACCAATGTGCGGATGAAGGCACTCAACTTAGACGAAATTTTTCCTCAGAAGCAAAACCCTCTGCCTTGGATGAATGCATGGTTGGTCAGTGACAATGTGCAGGTAGCACCTCAAGAAGCGGAAATTAGCTCATACTTGGTCGGCGCAATTGACAACGAAATGGGTGAAGATGACTTCAATGGTTTCGACCTCTAAGGAACAGGTCATGTCAGGAATTCCAAGAATAAAGGTGAATAATCACAGCACCTTTTATTATCAGTATGAATACTCTTTACTCGATGCCATGGAGGCTCAGGAAATTCCTGCGCCCTATAATTGTCGAGGTGGATACTGCGGTTGTTGCCGAGTTCGCCTGATAGAAGGTGAGGTGGAAGAGGTTCAGGATGCACTGTATGACACCGTGGGTGATGAGATTCTTGCCTGTTGCTGTAAACCGGTTTCCCATATTGAGATTGAAATTCCAGAAGAGTGATCGGTTTAATCCGATGGCGTGGTTAATCGCTCATCATCCCGTTATTCTATTAAGGTTGTTTTTCGGCCAAAATCTTACCTGTTGTTAAGGCTATTTTTAATCGATTTCTGCGTTATAAACCCCTCTCTAGCGACTCTTCAACCTCCGTTAATTCCTGCTATCGTAAACCCGATAACCGATTCCTTGATCAGACCATTGATACATTCGGTCAAAAAGTTCCTAACAGGCTGAAACCGCTAAGCTCATCTAACAGATTCTATTATCCACAGCTAGTGATTAAGCCCAGTAGTGATTGCTAACCTATTGAAAATAAATAGAGTTGTTCTAGTGTGCTGCTTTTATAGACAATTACCGCTAAGCCCCGTACTATGGCCTTCACAGCCAGTTACTAAAAAGTAATACACTGATTTATCCACAGATTTTGTGCATGACAAAAAACTTGAATGAGTCACTCTTTATAGGCATACAGTGTACGGCGCTAGATGCTACGGATGCCAGCTTGCTTGTCAGTGACAGGTACAGTGGTAGTGCCGTTGTACGATTGTCATTTTGGCTCTAACGCTAGAGTGATAACGTTATGCAAGGTCTGTAGCGGGGGCGTTAGCGTTGTGTAAAGGTAACTTCAGTCAACTCTCTTCTGAAGTGAGAGGTAAACTTCGATAGAATAGGGGTTCCTTTGATTTCCGATCAAATTCAGGCTCAGTATTAATGAATAGAAAAAAGAAAATAAACAGTATATTGAAAAAGCGTGCAAAGAAAGCCAACGCGAAAGTGCATGTGTCGGGTAAGCCCCGTTATATCTCTAAAGATGAACGTGCCAATATGGAACAGCAGGACGCTGAGCAATGAGTGGAACTCAACAGAACAATCCGCTTCATGGTGTGACACTGCAACAGATCGTGATCGATCTACAGGACGAGTATGGTTGGGAGGAACTCGGACGGCGGATCAATATTCGCTGCTTTCAGAGTGACCCGAGTGTTAAGTCGAGCCTTAAGTTTTTACGTAAAACCCCTTGGGCTAGAGAAAAGGTCGAACAGCTGTGGATTCACTTGCAAGGGCGTAATACTCGCTGAGTTATACTGCGAGTGTTACCTCCTTTAATCTCTGCTATAAATCCAGCCTGCCTGTTAGCCGCTCTAATTCTCTAAATGAATCCTAAAGCCAGAAAGCGGTGCGACAGTGCCTATCAATTAATTCTCAACTCCAACGATAGCGATTAATAGACGTCCAAAGGGCGACACTGTTATTTTTCGGGGGTATTACCGTTTCTGCGGACTCATCGCGAGCTATCGAATAACAGCACTCTAGCGATAGGCTTAACCCTGCTTAGCCTAGCCCCTCAAATCGCGCGTAACGACTTACGCTATTTTTATGGTGATGTAGTCACTATGATTCGCTTAAAAAAGATTAGAATCATGAGTGATTTTTTCGGCTTTTTGGGTTGCATTTTCATAAAAATATTTGGCCAAGAGTGTCCGCCAATGACGACAGAAATATAGTGAGTAACTACTCTCTTCCGAAGCCGCGAAAGAAGGGCTGTAATCAAATTGCAATATTTAATTCACAGCAGGCTCTACATTTTTATGTAGCCACTTTAAGGCTGATGAAAAACTATTATAAATTCCTGTTGAAATACGTAACTTATTGAAAAATAAAGGCTAATAATCGTGTGTCGTTTATGTGTACGATTTGTGTCAGGGCCAATAACCACGGGCGTTTTAGCCATCTGCCCCAATACTACTAACAGTTTTATCCACAGAAAATGTGTACAACTAATCCAGTGCATAACTGCTATTCGTTGAGCGACCTATTTTGTGATTGACGCTTAAACATGACAGTTAAATCACGTTTTTCTGGTGCGCTGTATTTGATCATTTAGCTGTGTTTACTCGGTTTAAACTTAAGCAATAGCGTGATGGGCGGTATGATGTTCAAAGTGGAGTGATTGATATGTGATGCGGCTGAAGTGGCTAGCGAGTCATACAGACTTTCACTGATGGCTAGCTTGGAATAAAAAGATCAGCATTGAATAAATAGTTGAATGACAGGGTGACAAACCGCCAGGCTGAGCGACGGTTTGCTGATGCTGCAAAGAGAAAGAAAAATTTACTCCACCTTATCTTTATATTCACAGAGGTCTTCAATCAGACAGGAACCACAGCGGGGTTTACGAGCGATGCAGGTGTAACGCCCATGCAGGATAAGCCAGTGATGGGCGTCGAGAAGGAATTCCTTAGGGATGAAGCGTATCAGTTTTTGTTCGACTTCCTGTACGTTTTTACCTGTTGCGATCTTCGTGCGGTTGGATACTCGGAAAATATGGGTATCCACCGCCATCACCGGTTGGCCAAAAGCGGTATTGAGTACCACATTAGCGGTTTTGCGTCCTACGCCAGGTAACGCTTCAAGGTCTTCTCGGTTATCAGGCACAACGGAGTGATGCTGCTCAATTAGCATTTTACAGGCTTTAATAATATTCTCGGCTTTAGCGTTATACAGACCGATGGTTTTTATATAGGTTTTTAAGCCGTCGATCCCTAGTGCATAGATCGCTTCGGGCGTGTTGGCGATAGGAAACAGCTTACGCGTTGCTTTATTGACGCCGACATCTGTCGCTTGAGCCGATAGGGTGACAGCAACTAATAGTTCAAATGGGCTGCTGTACTCAAGTTCGGTCTTTGGATGTGGATTAGCTTCCCGTAGACGGGCAAATATTTCATAGCGTTTAGCGGCGTTCATTCGTTCCGTTCATTGTCAGTTGAGTAGGTCTGTATGGTATCGGGCTGGGTTAGTGCGGGCAAGGGCGGTGTAAGCAGCTCTTCTGGTGTTAACGGCCTCTGAGACTAAGTGTTGAGGTTAAAACCCATATGCTGAGGGGTATTCATCGAGTGGCTGATATATAGTTGAGCTAGTTGTTGATGGGTTTCAAAGGGGTATGTATGGTGAATCTGCCTTTAGCGGAGGATAGAAAGCTATTAGTTGTCTATCGGGTTGAACCTGGTTGTTTAGGGCCTGAAGGTAAACATGTGGTGGCTGAGTTTTGTCGTTTTGCTCAGGGGCAGATTCAATCTCAAGATTCCGATGTGATTAGATGGAATATCGTACCGAGAAACAGTAAAACACTTCCAGAAATAGAATATAATGTGGTCGGTAAGAGAATAAGCTATTCTCAAGCTGTTCGGTACTTAGCGTTGTTCGGTAAAAGCCTCGATAGATTCGAAGGCCATTTGGGTGAAAGGATTGCATTATTTATAGAGGATTTTATGAGTCGACCGTAGTCGTCTCATCACTCAGTTTCTTTAAACCTCCGCTGATACGTTTGGCCACACGATTAAATGGTATTGAGTATTCATACCAATCACCCTTATGGAATTACAATGAAAAAGACGTTTCACTTAACGCATCCTAAGCTCACTGTGCCAAGGCATGTTGATGCTATTAAGCATGAAGTTAAAAAATATATAAAAAGAGAGCGTAATAAGACGCTGCCGGATGATGCAGACTTCTGGGATTTTGATTGTCGTTTTGGCGATGATGAAGCAACCAGCACAGAGATTCATCTGTCTGAAATCAGTAAAAAAATATCGGAAGTTGAAGCTAAAAACCAAGAATCTTTCTATTTGGAAATTTTGGCTAAGCCGGCCTATCGCGCTGAAAAGCCTGAATAACGTGATAATGCGTTAAAGAAAAGCGACCCGATGGTCGCTTTTTTTGTCTTTATTCAGTGGCGGTCATCTTTGCCATGGGTGTCGTACCGAATGCTCTGTTATCGATGATGAGTAAGCTCAGTAAGACACAGATGCTTGCTTTCAGTTGCCTTTAGCGATGTTCACCTAATAATCCGCTTGCTTCACCCTTATCTCGTTTCGCCGCTTTTTTCTCTTTGGCGGTCATGAGTGGTTTTTTCTTCGACTCTTTCTTGCTGTTCTTATCTTTGCTCATGTTAGTGCTCCAGGAAATATTGAATATTTACAGAACAACCACAGTCACTCTTTTTAACAGAACGATCAGGCGCCACAGAGGGTTACCGAGTCTATTAAATGGGTAGAGTAATCATGGAGCTTTTGAACTTAGCCGAGGCTACACAGGAAGGATTGCAATGATGTGCAGGAAGGACAGATCATCATAGCACGCAAAGAGGAAGACCGTGAGGATCATTCACTGATTGCTGCGAGACCTAAAAAGAGGTGGCTCGCAGCAAAGTATTGTATTTAAGAGATATTACCGGTTACGCGTACCCGGCGGGTTTCACCGCCTGATTCTGTGGGGACGGCAGGCGCTTTACGTTTCTCTTCTAGGCGTTTATCGATAATATTTTTCACGGCGATGAGCAGTCCCATACCGACAAAGGCACCCGGCGGTAGGATGGCGAACAGAAAGCCGACATAGTCTTCGACAATCACTATTTTCCAGCTTTCAGCCGCAGGGCCAAACAGTAGCTGCATATCGCTGAACAGCGTGCCAAGGCCAAGCACCTCACGCATACCACCTAACACCATGAGCACTAACGTGAAACCGAGTCCCATCATGGCGCCATCGAGCAGTGACGCGCCGACAGGGTTTTTAATGGCAAAGGCATCGGCACGACCCATGATAGCGCAGTTGGTGACGATCAATGGAATAAAGATGCCGAGAATGGTATACAGCTCATATGTGAATGCCTGCATTAACAGTTCGATACAGGTCACGAACGAGGCGATAATCATGACGAAAACCGGTAAGCGTACCGATTCAGGAATAAATTGACGGAACATTGAGATACTTAGGTTTGACCCCATCAGCACGATAGTACTGGCGAGCCCAAGCCCCATAGCATTTACCACGGTGCCAGTAACGGCTAGCAGCGGGCAGAGTCCAAGTAACTGAACCAACGCAGGGTTATTATCCCAGAGCCCATCGAGGGTGATTTTTTTGTAATCATTGGCCATATTATTTAGCTCCCGGTACTGAATTTAGATCGGCGTTGTTGTCCAGTAGTGCGGCTTTATGTTCGCGAAAATAGTGAATTGCCCGCCCCGTGGCATTAACAACGGCCCGTGGGGTGATCGTTGCGCCGGTAAACTGATCAAAACGGCCACCATCTTTCTTCACGGCCCAAGTAGGATCGTTCTTCCCATCATAGCGCTGACCATCAAAACTGTGTAACCAGTTCGATTTTTTTAATTCTACCTTATCACCAAGCCCTGGGGTTTCTTTGTGGGCCAGTACTCTGACACCGGCAACAGATTCATCAGCATTGATACCGACAATCATATCAATATTGCCGGTATAACCATCAGGAGCGGTGACTGGAATAATAATGGTGGTGACTCGACCATCACGGCGTGCTCGGAATATATCGACCGGTTGATCGCTGCCCGTTAGCGCCGGTTCATTGATCGTTACGGTATCTTCCAGCAGGTTGTTATCGATACTTTCTTTAGGCACGATCTGATATAGCGCTTTGGCCCGTGCTTCTTGTTCGTTGACCCGTATTTGCTCTTTGGTATAAACCTGAGTCAGTGCGATAGCCCCCGAGGTGATAACGGCAAAGATACTTAGTCCCAGAGCGCTGTTACGAATAGCGGTTAACATATCCATTACTTCATCCCCCGGTTAGGTTTCGCATGGCCATAGCTGCGGGGCTGAGTGTACTGATCGATAAACGGAGCACAGAGATTCATCAGCAATATGGCGAAAGCGACAGCATCGGGATAGTTACCCCAGGTGCGGATAACAAACACTAGCAGGCCAATACCGGCACCAAACCAGAGTTTACCTTTATTACTGGTGGCTGAAGTAACCGGGTCGGTAGCGATAAAGAACGCCCCCAACATAGTGGCTCCAGTGGTCAGGTGAAAGAATGGATCGGGATACTGGTCGGGCATTAGCATGTAAGAGAGTGTTGCCAGTAGCGTAAGACTTGCCAGCATGGCGACGGGGGTGTGCCAAGTGAAGATTTTTTTATACAGCAGAAATATGCCACCCATAAAATAAGCGGCACTGACCGCGTGCCAAGCACCAATGCCATTAGCCAGTAGGGCATTTTCGACCCACATCTCTTCAGTCGTAAAACCATCGCGGTGGCGCATAATATCCAATGGTGTTGCCATTGTATGGGCATCTACAGCCGCACCAGCGGTACCAAAAATGGCGCTTAGAGTATCGCCTAGCGACACGACTGCCCAGCCGTCACCGTTCATCATAAAGGGGCCTGCCCAGCTAGTCATCTGTACCGGGAAGGAAACCAGTAAGAGGGCATAGGCGACCATGGCTGGATTAAAAGGATTGCTACCCATACCGCCGTAGAGTTGCTTAGCAATAATAATGGCGACAATGATACCTACGGACATCACCCACCAAGGGGCAAATGGGGGCAGGGCGAGTCCCAGCAATACGGCAGTCACTAGGGCGCTGTAGTCCGTTAGATAAAAGCTGATAGGGCGTTGACGCAATTTAACACAGGCCGCTTCCAGTGCGATGGCCAGTAGTGAGCCCCAGAGCACTTGGATGAGCGTGCCCCAGCCAAAAAAGAAGGTCATTGCCGCCAGCCCGGGAAGGGTAGCCATCAACACAGTAAGCATCACGCTACCGGTGTTGCCTGGTCGGTGTGCGTGGGGTGATGTGATTCGGATCAGTGCCATTCTATCTACTCAGGTGTGCCGCTTTGTTTAAAAAGATATTTTTTGTCAAAAAGATTGAACAAAATATCTGCTTAAAAAGGATTAAAAAAGAAAACTTAGTCATATCCGGCCTAGTTAGAAAAACGTTCTAGGGTTGCATTTAGCTGCTCAGCTTTTGCACGGATAGTTAGAAGTTCTGTTTCCAATGGTTGTTTACTATCATCTTCCGCTTTACTCAAGGCGCGTTCCGCTTTGGTAACGGCAGCCCGTGCTAAGGCAGCATCGATCTTCAGCTGTTTGAGATCGATTCCCTCACTGGCTGCTGCAGCGATTTTTTCTGCTTCAGCTGCATCGAAAGTGGCTTTAGCCTTATCATGCCGTGCTCTCAGTGCTTCTATTTCTGCCACTAATGGAGTGTTATCTTCACCTTCTGGCAGTTCATTCAGCTGTTTTTCTGCCTTCTTGAGCTTGGTGCGCATAATCGACACCTGCTGCTTCAGTGCTTTAAGGTCAATAACCGCAGGCTCTGCGTCTGGCGCGGGCTGTGCCGATTGATTGCCGCTTTTTTGCACTAGCTCATCTTGCAGGTCTTTAAGTTTACCTTTTAGTTTTTCAACGCCAGCAGCCATCTTCTCGGCAGCGGGGCTAGCGGATTCAACGGCGGCTTTCCAAGCACTTTCTGCTTTGTTGACTTTAGCTTGCAGAGTGGCGATTTCAGTTTCTAAGGCTGAGGTATCAATGGTGGTAACTGTGGGTTGGGCCACTGAGCGGGACTTATCCAACTCATCTTGCAGGTCTTTCAGTTTGTCTTTTAGCTTATCAACGCCGGCGGCCATCTTCTCGGCGGCGGGGCTAGCGGATTCAACGGCAGCTTTCCAAGCGCTCTCTGCTTTGTTGACTTTAGCTTGCAGAGTGGCAATTTCGGTTTCTAAGGCGGAAGTGTCGATGGCAGCATTGGCGGTGTTTGTGCCGTTCTCGGCGTCTTGATAGGCCTGTTCCGCTTCGGCCGATTTTGCTTGTAAGGCTGTTACTTGGGTTTTTAGTGCCTCAATATCACCTTCGCCACTGGCTTCTGCTGTCGCCAGTTGTTTTTCCGCCTTCTTCAGCTTAGTGCGAGCGATCGCGGCATTACTTTTCAGTTGTTTCAGGTCAGTTTCAGGCGCTGCTATCGGGCTTGGCGCGTTTTGGGCGTCGGTGTAGGCTTTTTCTGCTTGATCTGATTTGAGCTGAAGCTGCTTCAGAGTCGCTTGCAGTGTTTCAATGCCATCCAAACCTTTGCTTTGGGCGTTGGTGAGTGCTTTTTCAGCTTTTCTGAGCTTCGTGCGGGCAATAGCCGCGTTACTTTTTAGCTGCTTCAGGTCTGGAACAGTCGTATTGGTACTGCTCGTGGTCGCTGAGGCGGCTTTACTAAAGGCCGCATCCTTCTTCGCTGCTTGAGCGGCAGCGGCTTCGATCGCCCGTTGTTTGCGGCGTTCCTCTTTTTCAATTTTGTCCCGTTCTAAACGTGCTAAACGGGCTTCAAAGCGAAGGCGGGCATGGTCCGCTTTACGCTGTTCATCATCCTCTTTGCGGATCTCAGCTTTAGCGAAACGGTAATATTGTACCAGCGGTATATTGCTTGGGCAGACGTAAGAACAAGCGCCACACTCGATACAGTCAAATAGATTGTGATGTCGGGCTTTCTCAAACTCTTTGCCTTTGGCAAACCAGTAAAGCTGTTGCGGTAGCAGCTCGGCCGGACAAACCTGCTCACACATACCGCAGCGAATGCAGGCCTGTGCCGGTGGTTGTGGCGGCATTTCATTAATACTGGCGGCGATCAGACAGTTGGTGGTTTTGATGACCGGTATCTGCTCATTGGTGACGGTGATTCCCATCATCGGCCCACCAATAATCAACCGTTGCATCTGTTGGCGGTTAACGTTGGCAAGGTTTAACAGGTCGGCTATCGGGGTACCGATACGGACTTCATAGTTCTGTTTATGGGCCGCAGATTCACCGGTGACGGTAATGATGCGTGAAATCAGTGGCTCACCCTGGATGACAGCACGATAGACCGCCGTGGTAGTACCGACGTTTTGGCAGACAATGCCCACATCCGCAGGGATCTTACCGCTCGGCACTTCAACGCCGGTGAGCAGTTTGATGAGTTGTTTTTCGCCGCCGGAGGGGTATTTCGTTGGGGTGATAACGATATCGAGATTCAGGTGGCTTTTATCCAGCGCGTCATGTAGCGCACGAATCGCCTGAGGCTTGTTATCCTCGATGCCGACCATGATGTGCAAAGGCTTGAGCAGGTGGGCGATAATCTCAATACCACCCAGAATTTCATCTGCCCGTTCACGCATCAGCATATCGTCGGCAGTAATATAGGGTTCACACTCGGCGGCGTTGATGATCAGCGTATTGACGATATGATCATCGCCTAGGTGTAGTTTTACATCGGTTGGAAAGCCTGCGCCCCCCATGCCAGCCACACCGGCTTGACGGATATATTCGATGAGTTCTGGTTTTGTTAGCTCGGTGTAATTCTCAAGCCCCTGATGTTCTATCCATTGGTCTTGACCGTCAGATTCTATGACTATGCAGTCGGCATCCATACCCGACATATGAGGCACTGGGTGAGGCCCAATAGCGACCACGGTGCCTGAAATCGAGGCGTGAATATTGGCGCTGATACGGCCAATCGCCTCGGCTACTCGTTGGCCCTTTAATACATGATCGCCTACTTTGACAATAGGGTCTGCTGGTAAGCCGATATGTTGCTGCAGTGGCAGAATAATACGGGATGGCAGCGGGGCTTGTGTAATGGGCGCGCCAGTTGATTGCTTTTTATTCTCCGGTGGATGAATACCGCCGTGGAATTGATGTACTCGAATGGTATTTTTCATCCCTTAATCTCCAGCGCAATGCCTGGCTGGCGGTCGGTGGCAATCAGTTCTATACCCGGTTTTGGGGCTGGCCACTGCCAATTATTGAGTGTGGGTTCGAGGGGTAGCATATCAATACAATCTACAGGACAGGGTTCGACACACAGATCGCAACCGGTACATTCCGACACGATAACGGTGTGCATCTGTTTGGCAGCCCCAAGAATTGCATCTACTGGGCAAGCCTGAATACATTTGGTACAGCCGATACATTCATCTTCGCGGATGTAGGCGACTTTTTTGATCGGTTCTTCAGCGTCTTCGGCGTCCAGCGGAAGGGCTTCTACATCCAGTAGGTCGGCGAGGGCTTCAACCGTGCTCTGGCCACCCGGCGGGCATTTATTGATCGCTTCACCGTTAACAATGGCTTCCGCATAGGGGCGACAACCCGGATGCCCACATTGACCACATTGAGTTTGAGGTAGTAGGGCGTCGACTTGATCAACCAGTGGGTTGCCTTCGACTTTAAAACGGATTGAGGAATAGCCCAGCAGAATGCCGAACACTAGACCCAGTCCTAACAATACCAGCACGGCGACTAATACAGCGCTCACGGTAACTCCTTAAAACTGAACTAAGCCGGTAAAACCGAGGAAGGCGAGTGACATCAGACCCGCAGTGACCATACCGATAGCCGTTCCCTGAAAAGGAACAGGAACATCGGCCACGGTGATACGCTCCCGCATAGCGGAAAACAGAATCAGCGCTAGGGAGAAACCAACCGCGGCACCAAAGCCGTAAACAATCGAATCGACAAAGCCGTTCATCTTTTTGATATTCAGCAGAGCGACACCCAGTACCGCACAGTTGGTGGTAATCAGGGGCAGAAAGATGCCGAGTAATTTATAAAGCAGCGGGCTGGTTTTGCGCACCACCATTTCAGTGAACTGCACCACCACGGCGATCACCAGAATGAACGAGATGGTTTTCAGATAGGTGATTTCAAGTGGGGCCAGCAGATAGGTATACACCAAATAACTGCAAACCGATGATAGGGTTAGCACAAAGGTGGTTGCCAGCGACATGCCCATCGCTGTTTCTAGCTTGTTGGACACGCCCATAAAGGGGCAAAGGCCAAGAAACTGAACCAGTACGAAATTGTTCACTAGAACAGTGCTGATAATAATTAGCAGGTAATCAGTCATAATACTCGTTACATCATCGCCGGTATTCGTTGTACCGGAGCTGGCTGAAAATGAGAAAGTGCTAAAGTTTACCGATTTTAGCGACCTTTCGGTATAGCTTTATGGTTGATGTGCTTCAACTTTTCTGGACTTGGATCATAAAAAGCAATATGAGTGGGTCAGATTGTCTTGGCAAGGCATTATATCAGGCTGATCCGCTAAAGCTTATGGATAACATAAACTTTCTACAATACCTCGGATAAATATCAAACTGGGCGTGAACTTATGTTCAGCCCAGTTAATGGTTCATCCATCTGCGCGGAATCAGATCGCACTGTTATCGCGTAACAACTCCAGAACCGTATGGACTTGAGCGGTAACCGACGGTTGTTCACTCAGTTCAGGGCTGTTTAGATCAACCTGCAGTGCGTCTTCAGGCAGTGCGCTTGCTGCGGCATCGGTGAGTACTAATAGACCGTTTTCATTCAGCAGCGCTGCGATTGAACCGACTTCGCCTTGGTGATTGTCGTTCAACAGTACGGTAATCGCCCGTCCCTGATTGAACAGCTGTCGCTCTAGGGTGTAGAGCAGGGTGTTACGTTGCTCTTGAGTGCCACCCTGAATCGCCAGCGTGATCGCTTTCTGGCCGAAACGCTGTTCTCGTTCTGCTTGGCTGATGGTTGGGCTATGGCTGATCTGCTGGTCATTGATCAGATTACCTTCCGCATCATCTGCGGCAATCATACCGGCGGCGACTGTGATATTGCTCAGTCGATCGATCACAATAAATGAACCGGTTGTGTGGTGTGAACGGTAATCGTCGGTGACAACAGGGCGCTCTAGGGTGATTTCACAACGGCCAATTTCGTTCAGCTTCAGCGTTGCTGCTGGGTGTTGTTGTTGCGTATTAACATCGACACAGTGACGAATACTGCTGATACCACCGGCGACCGTTTGGGTGGCCAGTTTAATGTCGTACTGACGCCCAGGGATCAGTTCTTGTTCGGCCATCCAAACAACCATCGCATCAAAGCGGTTGCTAACCTGAGTCTTATCGTTGCTGTGAACAATCATATCGCCACGGCTGATATCGATCTCATCTTCGAGGGTCAGGGTGACAGCCATCGGAGGGAAGGCTTCTTGTAACTCGCCTTCATAGGAGACGATCGATTTTACACGGCTGCTTTTACCTGATGGCAAAACAGTAATCTCGTCGCCTGGGCGGACAATACCTGAACCGAGTGTGCCGCAATAGCCACGGAAGTCGAGGTTAGGACGGTTAACATACTGAACTGGAAAGCGTAACTGATCGAAATTCTGATCATTAGCGATCTCGATGGTTTCCAGATGCTCCATTAATGGCGCACCTTTATACCAAGGCATGTTGTCGCTTAGATTGACGACGTTGTCGCCTTTTAGCGCCGACATCGGCACAAAGTGGATGTCGTTTAGCTCTAAGTCAGCAGCAAAGTCTAGATAATCCTGTTTAATCTCTTCGTAGCGGGCTTCGCTGAAGTCCACCAGGTCCATCTTGTTGACAGCGACAATGGTGTGCTTAATCCCCAGTAGCGCCGTAATAAAGCTGTGACGTTTGGTTTGTACCTGCACGCCATAACGGGCATCAATCAGGATAATCGCTAGATCGCAGGTGGATGCGCCAGTCGCCATGTTGCGGGTGTACTGCTCATGCCCTGGAGTATCCGCGATGATGAATTTACGGGTAGAGGTTGAGAAGTAGCGATAAGCGACATCGATGGTAATACCCTGTTCACGTTCGGCTTGTAGGCCGTCAACTAACAGTGCGAGGTCGAGCTCTTCACCGGCATTACCGGATTTAGCGTTATCGGAGTGCAGGGCAGCGAGTTGATCTTCATAGATCATCTTTGAATCGTGTAGCAGACGACCAATCAGGGTCGACTTACCATCATCTACACTACCGCAGGTCAGAAAGCGCAGTAGTTCTTTGTTTTCATGTTGTGCCAGATAAGTTTCGATATCGCTGGCGATCAGATCGGACTGATGACTCATGATTATGTTCCGTATTCTAAAATTCTGTACAGTGCAGTAAAAGACGTTGAGTAGGCATAACGGATTAAGTGCGCCGGTGAAGGGTCTCAGCGACGCCCGCCGTTTTAGAAGTAGCCTTCCATCTTTTTCTGTTCCATTGAGCCTGCGCCATCGTTATCAATCACTCGGCCCTGACGTTCTGATGTGGTGGCTAACAGCATCTCCTGAATGATTTCAGGCAGGGTTTGCGCTGTGGATTCCACGGCACCGGTGAGCGGATAACATCCTAGGGTACGGAAGCGCACCATCTTCATTTCCGGCACTTCGCCTTCTTCGAGAGGAAGACGGTCATCATCGACCATAATCTCTACGCCATCACGGACTACAATCGGGCGCTTAGCGGCAAAGTAGAGTGGCACAATTGGAATACCTTCAAGGTAGATATATTGCCAGATATCCAGCTCGGTCCAGTTGGATAGTGGGAATACCCGGATACTTTCGCCTTTGTCGATGCGGGTGTTAAAGGTGTTCCACAACTCGGGACGTTGACTCTTAGGGTCCCAGCGATGGTTTTTATCACGGAAGGAGAATACGCGTTCTTTAGCGCGGGATTTCTCTTCATCACGGCGCGCACCACCAAAGGCCGCATCGAACTTGTATTTGTTCAGTGCCTGTTTAAGGCCCTGGGTTTTCATTATATCGGTGTGTTTCTTCGAACCGTGGGTGAAAGGGCTGATATTCATATCAACGCCTTCCTGATTGGTGTGCACAATCAGTTCCATGCCCACTTCTTCCGCCATCTTATCGCGGAAGCTGATCATCTCTTTAAACTTCCACGTCGTATCCACATGCATCAATGGAAATGGCGGCTTGCCAGGGTAGAAGGCTTTGCGTGCTAGGTGCAGCATCACGGCGGAATCTTTGCCAACGGAGTAAAGCATTACCGGATTTTCAAACTCCGATGCAACTTCGCGAATAATGTGGATGCTTTCTGCTTCCAGCTGACGCAGATGGGTCAGTCTGTGTTCCGGCAATTGACTCATATTGATTAGCTCTTCTTACATACCTGAAAAATGTCGAGGTGGCGTGGAGATGATAAATCCTAATGGATTTAGACAGCATCAATCGCGCGGCACCGTATATTGGGGGCTATTATGGCAGAACTACCTTTAAAATTAAAAAGAATATGTTGGAATGTTTTAATATCTTTTTTGCATAAGGGTGTCTGTTGATTGTGGTACTGGGAAAAAGCGGAGTCTTGTTGATCGCTTATTCCATAAAAGAATTAACAAATTAATAATTATTATTTTACGTTATAAGGCGAGGTCGCTATGATGGCATGCTCTGAATTTGCGCTATTCCGTCTGCAAGAGGACGGGTAACTTTTTATGGCAGCTGAGAACGTTGATGGAAGTAGCTTACAGCTTTGCCGGCCTGGTGGTTGGTTTTATAGTGGGTCTGACCGGGATAGGGGGTGGTGCCCTGATGACGCCGATTCTCATCGTCATTTTTGGTATTCCGCCGATTACCGCGGTGAGTACGGATTTGATTTATGCGGCGATCACTAAGTTTGGTGGCAGCATCTCTTATGCGCGCAAAAAATTGGTTGAGTGGCGGGTGGTGTTTTTGCTGCTCGGTGGTAGTATCCCCGGCGCGTTACTAACACTGTATTATCTCGATGGTTTAGATGGTCTGGAACAGATTGAACACCTGATGAATATCACCTTAGGTGTTTCATTAGTGTTAACCTCGGTGGCAGTGTTTTTTCGGGCTAAGATCCGTGCGTCAGTGGTTAAACTGGAAGGCACAGTGTTTGAGAAGCATGGGCGGCGATACCGTCCCTATGTGACATTGTTAGTGGGGATCGTCTTAGGTGGCTTGGTGACGCTCTCCTCAGTAGGCGCGGGCGCTTTAGGCACCGCGATGCTGATTTTTCTTTATCCACGGATGACCATGCAGACACTGGTCGGGACCGATCTGGTTCATGCGGTGGTGTTAACCAGTATTGCTGGTGCGGGTCATTACGGCATGGGCAGTGTCGATCTTTGGTTGCTCTTATGTCTGGTAATAGGTTCATTGCCAGGGGTATTTTTGGGCAGTCATTTTGGTAGCAAACTGTCCCCCAGGGTTATCCAGCCAATTATGGGAACCCTGTTATTAGCCATCGGTATGCGTTTTGTACTGGTGGGCTAATGGCTGGATAGTCTGAATTAAATAGAATTTCTGAATTGTAATTTTTATAGGGTGAGGGCCGGTTAGCCGGCGGTAATAGACATGTATCAATATAACGAACAGGATCAGACTCTGATCAATGCGCGGGTTGAGCAATACCGCGATCAGACCCGCCGTTTCTTGGCTGGTGAAATTCCGGATGAGGAATTCCGTGGCCTGCGCCTGATGAATGGCCTCTATATTCAGCGCCAAGCGCCGATGCTGCGGATTGCAGTGCCATATGGCCTGATGAACTCTGTACAGCTGCGTAAGCTGGCGGATATCACCCGTAAATATGATAAAAATTACGCCCACTTTACCACACGGACCAATGTTCAGTTGAACTGGCCGAAGTTGGAAGAGGTGCCGGATATTCTGGCTGAGCTGGCTGAAGTGCAGATGCATGCGATCCAGACCAGTGGTAACTGTCTGCGTAACACCACCACCGATCATTTTGCTGGCATTGTGCCAGAAGAGATTGAAGATCCACGTCCTTGGTGTGAAATTATCCGTCAATGGACCACTTTCCACCCCGAATTTGCTTACCTACCGCGTAAGTTCAAAATCGCCGTAACCGGTGGCCCTGAAGATCGTGCTGCGTCTCAGGTTCATGATATCGGTTTGCACATGGTGAAAAATGACGCCGGTGAAATAGGCTTTGAAGTGCTGGTCGGTGGTGGTCTTGGTCGTACGCCGGTGATTGGTAAATTGATCCGTGAGTTCTTGCCCAAGCGTGATCTGTTGACCTATCTCGAAGCGATTCTGCGGGTCTACAACCTTAATGGTCGTCGGGATAACAAATACAAAGCGCGTATCAAAATTTTAGTCAATGCGTTAGGTATTGAAGAGTTTAGCAAAAAGGTTGAAGCGGAATGGAACATCATTCGTGAAACCGAACTAGCGCTGACCGATGATTACATCGCTAAGATTAAAGGCTATTTTGAACCGCATCCTTATGCGGCTGATGCGGTCGATGGGTTGTCTGTGCTGGAAAATCAGCTGGCCGATGATCTTGAGTTCCGTGCTTGGTATGAACGTAATACCCGCGAGCATAAGATCGCCGGTTATCGGGCGGTGGTCATTTCGTTGAAACCTCATCTGAAGCCGCCGGGTGATATCACCGATGTGCAGCTGGATGCGGTTGCAGATCTAGCCGACACCTTTAACTTCGGTGAGATTCGCAGCACCCACGATCAGAACCTAGTGTTCGCTCATGTGGCCGCGGGTGATTTGTATACGCTGTGGCAATCATTGCGTGACCTGAATTTGGCACGCGCCAACATTGGCACCCTGACCGATATGATCGTCTGCCCAGGCTTTGATTTCTGTTCACTCGCGAACGCCCACACACTGGGCGTGGCTGAGCAGATCAATGCGAAGTTTGATGATCTCGATTATCTCTATGATATTGGTGATATCAAACTGAATATGTCCGGTTGTATCAATGCCTGCGCCCATCACCACGTGGCACACATTGGTATCCTCGGGGTTGATAAAGGCGGTGAAGATTATTATCAGATCACCCTCGGTGGTTCATCCCGCGAAGATGCTTCACTGGGTAAGATTATTGGTAAATCAGTGCCTCAAGTTGAGGTTGCCGATACCGTTGAAAAGATCCTGCAAGTCTATGTAGAAAATCGCCTTGAAGAAGAGCGTTTTATCGAGACCGTACGACGTATAGGTGTTGCACCGTTTAAGGAGAGAGTTTATGCCACTGTTAATTAATCGAACGGTTGTTGAAGACAGCTGGTTACTGGTTGACGAAGATAATCTGACGGCTCATATCAACGAAGATATTGTTGTCCCCTATGAGCTGTTTGCACAGCACCTAGACTCACTGCTTAACGCTAAGGGTAAACTCGGTGTCCGTATTAATGGTGATCAGGATCTTGATCTACTGTTGCAACACCTTGATGCCTTGTCTCTGGTGGCTATTGAGTTTCCGGCCTTTACCGATGGCCGGGGCTTTAGCTTTGCGCGGATATTGCGTCGTGCAGGGTTCACGGGGCAGATTCGTGCGGAAGGTGATGTCAGCCGTGATCGTCTCGATCATATGCAGCGTTGCGGCTTCGATGCTTTTGCTATTCCGGCTGATCGCTACAGCGATGATATTCTCAACGCATTTGGCGAAATCCCTGTCCATTATCAGGGCAGTGCCGATGATGAACGGCCTATTTTCCGCCAGTAACAGACTAGGATATGAGTCATGAGTGAGTTATTAACCGCAGAACTGGACGCTAAAGTTGCCCATACGATTGAGGTGCTAAAGCAGGCGGCGGCCGAGAATTCAGATGCGAGTGTGGTGTTTGCTAATAGTCTTGGCGCTGAAGATGTAGTGATTACTGATCTGATCAGTAAACATACGCCACAACTCGGCATGTTTGTGCTCGATACCGGCCGTTTACCGGAAGAAACACTGAAATTACTCACCGATGTGCAGGCGCTTTATGGCAACCTGAAAGTGCAGGTTTACTATCCTGAAGCGGCTGATGTCGAAGAGTATGTGCAGACTAACGGCGTCAATGCTTTCTATGAAAGTCAGGCGATGCGTAAAGGCTGTTGTTTTGTCCGTAAGATTAAACCGTTGAAACGGGCACTGGCTAACCGAGACGCTTGGATTACCGGCCTGCGTCGGGAACAGTCAGTTACCCGTGATGAGATCGGTTTTAAAGAGTTTGACGAAGGCAACGGCATCGATAAGTTTAATCCTCTAGCGGATTGGACTGAGCAAGAGGTCTGGGCCTATATTCGTGCTTACAAAGTGCCTTATAACGCACTGCACGATCAGCATTATCCGAGTATCGGTTGTGCTCCCTGTACCCGTGCGGTTGCCGAGGGCGAAGATGTTCGCGCCGGACGCTGGTGGTGGGAGAACCCTGAAACCCGTGAGTGTGGCTTACATTCAGGCGCACCGGCCGTTAAGTCTACTGAGGCTAAACCGGTCAATGTTATGGATTTTCTGCCTAAGTAAATTCATTCTGCATCATTTAAAAGAGCCCGCTATTAGCGGGCTCTTTTCTGCATCGCTTTTTTATATGCTATTTTAGATAGCAGTATTACCTTAATACCTTATCTCAGGTTATTTTACCGCGCTTGCTGAGGACGACACATTGGACTATTTGCCGTTATTTTTTAAGCTGAACGACCGGACTGCACTGTTAGTTGGGGGTGGCCAAGTGGCGCTGCGCAAGGCGAGCCTATTAACTCGGGCCGGTGCGCGGGTTATTGTGGTGGCCCACCGGGTCGAGCCGGAGCTGGTTGAGCTGATTGAGCAGCACAACGGTCAGGTCATTGTTGGGGAATATCACAGCGGTTTATTGACCGATGCTTATCTGGTGATTGCCGCAACCGATGATGATCAGCTTAACGAGCGAGTTCATTTTGATGCGGTTGAACGGAATATTCCGGTTAATGTTGTTGATAATCAGCCGCTGTGTACCTTTATTTTCCCCGCTATTGTTGATCGCTCGCCCATCGTTATCGGTATCTCCTCTGGTGGTGAGTCACCGGTGTTGGCTCGTTTGCTGCGGGCTAAGTTGGAAACCTGGATTCCACAAGGTTATAGCCGCCTAGGTAAGCTGGTTGGGCAGTTCCGGCAGCAGGTCAAAGAGACCTTTAGCAATGTCGAACGTCGCCGTATCTTCTGGGAAAAAATCCTGCAAGGTCAGGTGGCTGAAAAGGTGTTTGCCGGTCGAGATAAAGAAGCGCGAGCGTTGTTGGAATCCGCACTCGAGACCGCCGACCCTGATCATCAGGTCGGCGAAGTTTATCTGGTGGGCGGTGGCCCAGGCGATCCTGAACTGCTGACCTTTAAAGCGCTCAGGTTGATGCAGCAGGCGGATGTGGTGCTTTATGATCAGTTAGTATCACCCGCTATTGTCGATCTGTGTCGCCGCGATGCTGATCGTATCTTTGTTGGTAAGCGGCGTAATAACCACGCGGTTCCACAGGATGATATTAATGAGCTGTTGGTGAAGCATGCCCTGCAAGGGCGGCGAGTGCTGCGCTTGAAGGGAGGGGATCCTTTTATTTTTGGTCGCGGAGGGGAAGAGCTAGAAACCCTCAAACAGCATAATATCCCGTTTCAAGTGGTGCCGGGGATTACCGCCGCCAGTGCCTGTTCAACCTATGCGGGCATTCCACTGACGCATCGTAACTATGCACAGTCCGTCAGATTGGTAACGGGCCAGTTAAAAAACCGCACCTCCGATCTGAATTTTGACGAGCTAGTGCATCCCAACCAAACCATCGTATTTTATATGGGGCTGCATACGTTGCCCTCACTGTTTCAGCAGTTAATCGCCCATGGTAAACCGGCAGAGACGCCGGCGGCGATTATCTCTAACGGCACCCGTGCGGATCAGCAAGTGTTAACCGGCACCTTAAGCAGCTTGCCCGAGTTGCAAGAAAAAGCCAAACTGCCGGCGCCCGCGTTGATTATCGTCGGTGAAGTGGTGCAGTTGCATGACAATCTGGCTTGGTTTGGCGAGGAGGTTTTGCATAATCACGGCTTGATTCTGCCGGATGCCAATCCGCATTAAGTGCCGTTTGGCGTTATTTATCGGTCTGTAATTACTTTATGCACCAGAGTGGTTATGGAATAAACGGCCGATCGACAAATAGTAACTATAATGAAGGGGTCTATAGGTCGGAAGGTGGTGTTGTGCCGGAGCAAGCTAACGCAGTATTTAGCCTCGAATTGATCAACGAATGTATTCATACGCTACCTTTGTTACGCAGTGTTGCGACGCAGTTGGAACAGCGGAGTCACGAATCGGTTGATTTTTACCCGAAGGTTGCTGAACTCGCCGGTGAGGATCCTTTCCTTGCGGCCAAAATTCTCTCTGCGGCACACTCCGTTCCATGTGGTCCCCTAAAACCTGTGTATAGCATCGAAAAAGCACTCGAGCGGATCGGGGTATTTAATACGCTGGAACTGATCAAAGAGCTGACGCAGATAGATACAGAAACCATCACTCCAGGTTATAGAATCGGCTGGCGCCACTCTGTCGAGACTGCTGTCTTTAGTCGCTTTCTGGCGAACAATATATCTACTTTCAATGTGAGTGCTGATCTGGCCTATATGGCGGGGTTGCTGCATGATATTGGCCGTTTTATTCTGTTAAAGATGGCCCTCGATGCGGGTATTAGCGTTGAAACTGGGAGTTGGAGCTCGCTCGATGAGTTGCCTGAGATTGAGTTGCAGCAGTATGGCTTTACACATACCGAAGTGGGGTATATCGCGGCGCAATGCTGGAACCTCCCTCGAACCCTAACCAATGTACTGCGTTTTCATCAACACTATGATCTGTGGGAATTTAAAACGGTTTCGCTACCGTTTAAACAGTTGATGACCGTTGTTCAGTTTGCTGACTTTCTTAGTACGTTACTGATTAAAAATCCAGAGTGGCCCGCTTGGTCAACTACACAGCTAAAAGGTTTCATTACCGAACACTGTATACATGTTGCTTGGCCTGAGATCGATTTTCCGGTTGAATTATTGGCCGAGCAGCTGCCCGCTTTATCAGAGCAGTGTCAGCGGCTAGTGATTAATGCTGAGAAAACACCGGAAGTGGGTGATCTCTGATTATGATGGTGCGATTAATGCTGTCTGCTTTGGAGTCAGAGGAAGGTCGATCTTAAAGTATGCGCCGTGATTATTGGGTAGGCATTGGATTTGGCCTCTCAATAGCTGGCTGACTAAGTTATACACAATATGCATACCCAAGCCGCTGCAGCCTCGGTTGCGCTTGGTGGTCATAAAGGGCTCAAAAAGCCGCGTATGCCAACCCTCTGGAATACCCACGCCATTATCTCGATACTCAATCTGCATTCGGTCGGCATAAGGGGTAATCGTCATGGTGATTTTGCCACCGGTTTTGTTGTCAAAACCGTGTAGTAGTGAGTTAAGTATTAGGTTGGTAAAAATCTGATAATAGCCGCCGGGGTAGCTGTTGAGTATAAGTTGGGCAGGCCCCTTTATACTGATATCTGGATTGGACTGCTTTAATTTGGGTCTTAACGAGTGCTGGATTTCATCAAGGTATTGAATCAAATCAAAGCGGCGGCATTGTTCACTTGCTTGGTCGACAGACACCTGTTTAAAGGAACGAATGAGTTGAGCGGCACGTTCTAGATTTTGGCAGATCAATTGGCTACTTTCGACCGCCGTTTGGGCGAGCGGATTATCCTGATGTTGTTGTTGATAAAGTTGTGCTTGATCGGCGAGGAAGGAGGCGGCGGTATAACCGATGCCAATCGGTGTATTAATCTCATGGGCGACCCCAGCGACTAAACCGCCCAGTGCCGCCAGTTTTTTCGATTCGACCAGTTGTTGTTGCGCTTCTTGTAGTTTTTCTAACGTAGCCCGTAGCTCTTCGTTACTCTGCTCTAACGCTTGGGTGCGATCGAGTACGCGTTGTTCCAGTTCGGCGTTTAAGCGGGCCAGTGAGCGCTCGGCATCCTCCCGTTTACCCATATCAGTCAGCATGGCTTGGCGCATGTTGTTCATCGAATTGGCAACCTGACTCAGTTCATCCTCACTTTGACGTGGTTTACGTTTCAAAACCAGTGGGGTATTCAGTTGATCAAGTTTGAGTCGCTGGGCGTATTGCGCCATAGTGCTTAGGTGACGGGTAACCAGCTGATTAAATAGAGCCAGAATAAAGATCGATACCAGAAAGGTTTTGATGCCTTGCGAGGCGAGAATCAATAGCACTTTATCGGCGAGGCGATTGTAAACTTCATCTAGGCTGACGATAAGAGTCAGATCACCCACGTTAACCGCTGCGTTACTGCTATCGGTGTAATTCAGGGCATAATGTCGTTCGACCGTTGCGCCGACATCGGGTTTATCCCCAGCGGTATATTGATCGCCAAACTGAGATTTGAGTTCCAGATAACGGACATCGGGTAACTGCAAGATGCCATCCAACTGCACCTGAATCTGAGTCGGACTGATCTCCCATAGACTGTTGGCCAAGCTGTTGAGTGAACTCGCTTCAATCTGTTGCAAGCGCTCCTCGATGGCCGACCGCTCATAGCGATAATCGAGCCAGAGTTGGGTGGCGGTGGCGACTAGGGTAATGACGGAGCTGTAGAGCAAAATCGCGGCCAGCAGGCGTAATCCCAACGGCTTTTGGTTGCACAGTTCGTAAAAACGTTGGCTTAGGGACGATCTATTCAACTGGCTTACCTAGCATTGATCTCAGCCCTTAAACCGATAACCTTGCCGACCGTGCGGTTCCAGTTAGCAGCACATTCAGGGCCACAGCGCTGCGTCCAGCGGGGTAATATAACGTCTTTGGCAATCTGATCACGAATGGCGAGATCTGCTTCGGAGGGCGCAACGAGTGTCATATTGCCAATGTCGCCGATCGGGCAAGGCCCTCTTGATAAACAGGTCAGTGCGCTGTCATCAACGGTTGCGGTTTTCTGCCACATGTTGTCTGTGAGGGTGGTAATCTCCTGTTGCAGTAATACTTTTTGAGGGGCACTTAAGCGATTCCATTTATCCAAGTTCATGGCACCGAACGCCAGCCCCCAACCGACTCTGAGGGTAAAGCCATAGGGTGTTTGTGAATACAGCTTGGCGGTATAAGCCGACATACTGCCGGTGATGACACAATCGACTTTGTGCTGTGCGAGTGCATCAGGCACATCATGATAAGGCACGCTGACCGGAATCGCGCCAGCGCCATCAACGAAGTCAGCGAGGGTTTTTAGGAAGACTCTGATGCGTCGTCCTTGTAGGTCCTTAATGTTGTTGACCGGCTCCGTACACCAGATCATCTGGCTTGGAAATGGATAGAGCATCATTAACTTAGCATTGTACTTCTCAGAAAACGCCCGCTCTAACGTCGGGAAGTAAGCATTCGCCACTTTTCGTTGGACGGCTATATTCTGCACCAGTGATGAGAGGTCGGCGCCTTCGAATATTTCACTTTCTTCCATGGTGTAAGCGGGTAAACCAAAGGCGAAATCGAACACGCCATTCTTTAACAGGCGCATGATTTCGAAGCCCCGTACACCGAGTTCATCCTGAGGTTTTATCTCACCGACAATTTGTCCCTTGGACACGTCGGCAATATGTTGATTCCAAAAAGGTCCTTCATGTTTTGGGTAGTTATGGAAATAGCTCCAAGTACCCACGGCTTTGATAATGATGGTATCGTTAGCCACACTTAAACGGCTGATGCCGGTGATCACTAGGCCGATTAACAGTACCGCTATGTAGTATTTAATGGTTTTCATATCTGCCGTTTTTTATACATAGGGGGCGCTCGATGCGTCATGTCGCCTAGCCTATTATGATAAGGGTTGAGTATAACCTACTGTCTTAGGCAGGTGAGAGGTGGATTTTTAATTAACTGCTGAAATAGCTATTATTCAGTATTGTTTTATTATGGCGTCCTTTTTATGAAAATTGGTTATAAGTTAGGTATTAGAGGACGTTTTTTCTTAGCCTTTGGTGCCTTGAGTGCGCTGACCCTGTTGGCAACGATGATTAGTTGGATCTCCTTTGACCGTTTAGGGGATGAACTGAGCCGTTTGGTTGAAGGCAATATCCAGACCCTCAGTCTGATCTCTGATTTAAAGGAGGGCGGCACCAAAATAACTCTTATGGCGCCGACGCTGCTGGCGGTAGAGGATGAAGCGAACCGTCAACAAATCTTGGCGGATCTTGATCTCAGTATCACGATGATGAAGGGCTTGTTGCCGTTGATTGCTGCGGTGACGCCCGACCCGCAACGGCAAGGCTCTTTGCTGAAACAGATAACAAAACTGCAGACGACCCTGTCCGAACTCGATCAGAATGTTGTCAATAAACTCGCCATACAGCAGCACAAAGCACAGGAGAACCGGCGTCTTCGGTGGGCGGGTGCGAGCTTCCTGGCGGATATTAAAACGGTCACTGAAAATGCGCAGCTGCACCTGTTTAGTCGTATTAATGAGGATTATCCCGATGGCTGGGCGGTAACAAACTATTTTGGCAACGCGTCGGTGCGGGAGATCAATACTGATTTGCAACGTTTGTACCGTATTGAGGCGGACGTCAATTTGCTGACTAACTTAGTTGATCGCGCTGGGCATTTGCCAGACCTTAATTCTCTGATCGCGACCCAGTTGCATTCCGCTGATATTGTTAAGCGCATCCAGCAAGACTTGCAGGCCGTGAATGAACTGTATGCGCTGCAAAACCTAAAACAGTCGGTGGACAATATTGTGCGGCTGGCTCAGGGAGAGGGGAATATTTTTACCATCAGGCGTGAAGAGCGACTGACGGGGCAGGCTGGTGAACAGTTGTTGCTAGCGATCAGTCAAGAACTGGATGATTTAAATCAGCTGATTGCGGTGCAGACCGCGAATACCGAGGCCGCGGCGCAGAGCTCGGCTAATATTGTGCGAGCAACGATCAAGAAAGGTCGCGTGTGGATGCTGCTGTTGGTGGCCATGAGCTTAATGTTATCTACTTTGATTGTTTGGTTATACGTTGGCCGAAATATGGTGGCCAGAATCACTAGCTTAGATGCCAGTATGCGTTCAATTGCGAGTGGTAATCTTGATCAGCAGGTGGTTGTTAAAGGGGGCGATGAGATCGGCACAATGGCGGGCTCGCTCGTTAGCTTTAGGGATCAGCTCTCTAATCTGCAAGAAGAGTTGGTTCAGGCGGGTAAATTAGCCGCCCTTGGTCAGCTTTCGGCGGGTATTGCCCATGAGATTAATCAGCCATTATCTGCCATTGGGCATTACTCCCACAACGGCATTCGTTTTCTTCACGCCGGCAAGCTTGAGGAGGTCGAGAAAAATCTCAATCAGATCTCTAACCTTAAAAAGCGTGCGGCGACCATTATTACCCGGCTGAAGTCATTAGCTCGACCACAAAAAGAGAATTGGGAGGCGGTTGAACTGCAACAGGTGGTGGATAATGTATTGCTCATGTTGGCGGGGGACGAGGTCAGAAAGCTAACCGATATCCACGTTACCTTTGAAGACCCGCAAAACGTGGTCAATGCCGATCCGGTCCAGTTGGAGCAGGTGGTTTTGAATTTGGTCACGAACGCTTTGGATGCCATACATGAGCAACCGGAGAAACAGATCCATATTGATTGCCGACATCATAATGATTGGATAACCATCTATGTCAGCGATAATGGCCCGGGTATTAGTCGTGAGCTGCGGGAACAGATCTTTGAACCGTTTTTTACCACCAAACGCCGGGGGCAGAGTCTTGGGCTTGGATTATCGATCTCTTATAACATCATTAATAGTTTGGGTGGTAAGTTGAGCGTCGACCTTGAATCTCGTCAAGGGGCCTCATTTTCTATCCAGTTACCCGAATACCGGAGAAGCAAGTCATGAAATCATCGATCTATGATGGCCAGATAATCGTTATCGATGATGAAGAGATCGTCCGTGAATCGATGATTCAGACGCTGGAGCTAGAGGGTTATAACGCCCAAGCTTTTGAAAACCCATCGGAGGCGATAGCTGAATGTTCGTTGGGCTGGTTCGGTGTGGTGATCTGCGATGTGCGGATGGGTAGCATGGGTGGGCTTGAGGTATTGCAGAAAATAATAGACGTGGATGCTGAAATACCGGTCATTATGTTTAGTGGTCATTCGGATATTGCTATCGCGATACAGGCCATCAGGATGGGGGCTTATGATTTTTTGGAAAAGAATGATGACCCTCAACACCATCTGAATACTGTTCAGCGCGCTTGGAAGAAACGCCAACTGGTGTTGGAAAACCGTGCTTTACGGCAAGCGGTCGAGGGACAGCATGAAATCCATAATCGCTTGATTGGTCAGACCGCCAGCATCACGCGCTTGCGGGAAACCGTTATACAGTTGGCTCAGGTGGATGTTGATCTGATTATCAATGGTGCAACCGGAACGGGTAAGGAGGTGGTCGCCCGCTGTTTGCATGACTTCAGCCCGAGAGCCAAGAAGCCATTTGTTGCGCTTAACTGCGGTGCGCTAGCGGAAACGCTGATAGAGAGCGAGTTGTTTGGCCATGAAGCCGGTGCCTTTACCGGGGCCAATAACAAACGTATCGGTAAAATCGAATATGCCAGCGGTGGGACCCTGTTTCTCGATGAGATTGAAAGCATGCCGGCTTCGTTGCAGGTACGTTTAATCCGGGTGCTGCAAGAGCGAGTGTTGCAGCGGCTCGGTGGTAATGCCGATATTAAGGTGGATATCCGGGTGCTCGGCGCCTCGAAAGTTGATCTACGGGTGGCGGCAGATGAAGGCTCTTTTCGAGAAGATCTGTATTACCGTTTAAATGTTGCCAGTATTGATATTCCTCGTCTCGATCAGCGCAAGCAGGATATTCCCTTTTTGTTCAGTCATTTTGCCGATCTGGCATCTCAACGTTTTAATCGCGATAGTCAGCCGATACCGGAATCCCTTCTGCTAGCGCTCACTTCGCGGACTTGGCCGGGGAATGTGCGTGAATTGCGTAACGTGGCGGAACGCTGGGTCTTGGGGTTAGGGGTTGATGACAGTGAACCGACTTCTCTTGACCGTGAGGGGCAGTTGGATGAGATGGTTGCCGGCTATGAAAAGCGGGTCATTACGGCGGCACTAAAGGCCAACAAGGGACAGGTGGAGTTAACCGCCGATAAGCTAGGTATCCCACGGAAGAAGCTCTATCTACGTATGAAAAAACACGCTATCGAGCGAAGCGACTTTATCAGTGGTTGAGTCAAAAGTGACTCATTGGCTTTAAATGAGTCGAGTCAAAAGTAACTCATTAGTCTTGTGATATTTGTTTTTTATTTATCTAACTCTTTGTATTTTAATTAATTATTTTATTTTTGTCGGTTTGGTATAGCGATTGCTTTAGTCAGTGTTAGTGAATGGTCATTAATGCCACTGCTATTGCAAGCCAACCTATACTTGGAGAATAAAAATGAAATATCTAATTAAGCGAGCCGCGGTACTTTGTGCTTCTGTCATGATGTTGGGTTCATCCGGTGTGGCCACAGCCGCCTCTCAATGGCATATGCCAACCCCCTATGGGGATGCAAACCTACCGACAAAGATTGCCTATCAATTTGCTGAAGAGATCAAAAGCAAGACCGCTGGTGAGTTAGATATTGTGGTGCATTCCGGTGCCTCTCTGATTAAACACCCAGAAATTCCACGCGCGGTGAAAACCGGTCAGGTGCAGCTTGGTGAAGTCTTTATTGGCATCATGGGTAATACCCACCCGGTGTTTAAGCACGACAATATTCCATTTTTGGCGACCTCTTTCGATAGCGCTGAAAAACTTTGGAAAGCGGCTAAGCCTGAAGTTGAAAAGCAGTTGAACAAAGAGGGCATGATGCTGTTGTACACGGTGGCATGGCCTGCCCAGAGTCTCTACACCAAAGCTCCGGTCAATTCATTAGCCGACCTCGAAGGCTTAAAAATGCGCGCCTATAGCCCGTCGACCTCGCGCTTGGCTGATCTGATGAATACTTCACCGACTACCGTTCAGGTGCCGGAAATTCCACAAGCCTTCAGCACCGGTATTATCGACGCGATGATCACCTCACCGTCTACCGGCGTGAATGGTCAAGCATGGGATTATCTTAGCCACTACACCGATATTCGTGCTTGGATTCCAAAGAACATCGTGGTGGTAAATAAGCGTGCGTTTAAACGTCTCGATAAAGCGACCCAAGCGGTTATTTTAGCAGCGGCGGCGAATGCAGAAGCGAAAGGCTGGCTCGGTGTGCGGGCGAAAGCAGAAGAAGACACGAAAACCTTAGCCGATAACGGCATTGTTGTGACTGAACCTTCTGCCGAGCTCATGAGCGAATTGAATAAAATCGGTGCAACCATGATCGACGAATGGAAAGCTGAAGCGCCTGAAATCGAAACTATTTTGGCTAATTTCAAACAGTAATTTTGCGACCAATAAGCCCTGTCATACTGGCAGGGCTTCTAGGCAATAGGGGAGTACTATGCGTTCTCTACTGAACAAGCTTTATCTGGCATCCGGGTATCTATCGGGAGGCTGTATTGTCCTGATTACGCTGATTATCACCGCCCAAATTGTCGCTCGGTTATTTGGCTTTATTGTGCCATCTGCCGAGGATTTCTCCGGCTATGCGTTGGCCGCTGCAACCTTCTTTGGCTTGGCCTATACCTTCCGTGAAGGGGGGCATATCCGAGTGACGTTGGTGATTCAGAACTGGCGCAAAGGGAGTCGATATTATCAGGAACTGTTAGTGCTGTTATTGGCGCTGACGCTGGTTAGTTTTATGTCTTTCTATGCGGTTCATATGGTATGGGAATCCTACATTTTTGAAGAGGTGTCGTCCGGTTATGTATCGGTGCCTATCTGGTTGCCTCAGGTGCCCGTTGCGTTGGGGATCTTGATGTTGAATATCGCTATTGTGGATGATGTTATCGCCTTATTAAGGCGTCAAAGCCCGTCCTACCAAGTGCAGGAAAATGAGCTGCAACTGGAGGATGTGTAATGGATATCACCGTGATAGGCATCACGCTTGCTGTGTTGATGCTAGCTATGCTGGCGTTGGGTTTTTGGGTCTCACTGGCGTTATTTGGCGTGGGTGTTCTAGGGCTATTTTTATCGGGTAATGATCAGATCGGCCTGCTGTTTGCGACCTCTACTTGGGGCGCCAGTACCTCATGGTCATTGACGGCGCTACCGCTGTTTATTTGGATGGGCGAGATACTGTTTCGCACCCGACTGTCGGAGGATCTGTTCAAAGGTCTATCGCCTTGGTTAAGCGGTCTTCCTGGTAAGCTGTTACACGTTAATGTGCTCAGCTGTGGCATTTTTGCCGCGGTGTCTGGTTCATCGGCGGCGACAGCGGCGACCATCGGCCGCATGACGCTGCCGGAATTAAAGGCACAGGGCTATAGCGATCGTATGGCGGTCGGTACCTTGGCGGGGTCGGGCACCTTAGGGCTATTGATTCCTCCGTCGATAATTTTGATTGTTTACGGTGTGGCCGCGGAAGTCTCTATTGGTCGTTTGTTTATTGCCGGTGCGTTGCCGGGATTATTGTTGGTCACGCTATTTATGGGCTATACGGTAATTTGGGCGTTGCTGAATAAAAACGAACTGCCACAGCATGATAAAACCCATGTTTCACTGGCGGCAAAGATTAAAGCGCTGCGTTTACTGCTGCCTATTTTGTGTCTGATTGGCTTTGTACTGGGGTCAATATACGGTGGTTTTACCACCCCAACTGAAGCGGCGGCGTTAGGGGTTATTGGTGCACTCTTTTTAGCGGCTGTAACCGGTTCATTAAATGCACAAAGCTTTGGGGCGAGTTTGACTGGTGCGGTTAAGAGCTCCTGCATGATTGGGATGATTCTCGCCGGGGCGCACTTCCTCACATTGGCGATGGGTTTTCTCGGTATCCCTCGGGCTTTGGCCGAATGGATTGGGCAGATGTCGCTGTCACCGGGCATGCTGTTGATCTATTTGACGGTGTTGTTTGTTGCCCTGGGCTGCTTTCTCGATGGTATCTCGGTGGTGGTGTTAACGGTGGCGGTGGTGTTGCCAATGGTTCAGCAGGCCGGTATCGATCTGCTCTGGTTTGGTATCTACATCGTGTTGGTGGTTGAAATGTCGCAAATCACCCCGCCGGTCGGTTTCAATCTGTTCGTTATTCAGGCATTAACCGGTAAGAATATTTTATATGTCGCCCGTGCGGCACTGCCGTTTTTTCTGCTGATCATGTTCGCGGTGGTATTGATCTATCTGTTCCCGCAGATCGTTACCTATTTGCCGATGTCTATGAGTCAGTGAAGTTTAGAGTCAATTAAGCTTGGAGCCAGAGACGATTAACAATGCTGCGGCACTATGCTGTACCGTTGAGCTGTAAAGCGGTTGTCCTCCACTATTTACATCAAGAGAGTGACAACCGGTTTTTTATTAAGGAGGAGTCTGTGTTTTGTCAGTGGTTTATTCGCCGTGTTTTTCATCTTGTTAAGCCTGTTTGGCATACAAGGAGGTTTAATTGGCATGAAAGAGGGTTATTAAAAGTGCTTGTCAGCTATATTTTATTAGTATCTTCTGGGCAGCTCTCTGTCTGTACTTATATAAAATAATAAGAAGGTTTAAAAATGCCTGATCGTTCATCTGATAAATCAGTGTTGCTTACGCCGCTGAATGACTTAGTTATCGAAAAACTCCCAGCAGAGATGGCCAGTACAGCGGTCAATTTCGCTCATTATTACTACCAGACGTCGACCTATGACGAGCTCAAAGAACGCTCATTAGATAATCTCTATGGTTCAACCATATCCTGTTGGCAGTTCCTGCAAAGCTTTGCAGGCAGCGAGCCGAAAGTGCGGGTGTATAACCCTGATCTTGAGCAGTTTGGTTGGTGGTCACAACATACGGTGATTGAGATTGTGCAACGGGATATGCCATTTTTGGTTGATTCTGTCCGCATGGAATTGAACCGTCGAGGGTTGGGCATTCATACCGTCCATAACGCTGTGCTTCACGTTGAGCGAGATGAGGGTAAATTGGTCAGTATTGTGGATGCTGATCATGAAACGGCCCAGGCGGAATTGATTATCTATTTGGAAATTGACCGCACCAGCGATCCGGTTGAATTAAAAGCGATACTCACATCATTGCTGTTGGTACTCGAGAATGTCCGTATTGCGGTTGCTGATTACGCCTTGATGCAGGCACAGGCTCAGACTCTGCTTGATGAGCTATCCCAAGCATCCGCCCGGCCCAATGATGTCGAGGCGCAGGCATTTTTAAGTTGGATGCTCGATAATCATTTTACCTTTCTCGGTTACGATGAGCTGAGTGTCGAAGGTGAACGTGTGCGTCGTTGCGAAGGTAGCGAGTTAGGCACCTTAAAATTACATAAACATGCCGGCCAGGGACATTCGAGCCTACTGGATGATTTACGTGATGATGAACGGGATTTTCTCTTAGAGCCTAGCCGGCTAATGTTCGCGAAAGATTATCATTATTCTCTCGTGCACCGACCGGCTTATATGGACCGAGTGGTTATTAAGCGTTTTGATGCGCGGGGGAATGTCATTGCTAAGTGCCGTTTCCATGGGTTGTATACCTCATCGGTGTATTCCGAACCGATGCTGATGATCCCGGTGATCCGCCGTAAAGCTGAAGCGGTGTTGAAACGTGCGGGTTTTGAGCGTCGTAGTCATAATGGCAAAGAGCTTCTGCAAATCATGAGTAATTTGCCCCGTGATGAGCTGTTTCTCTCTAGTGAGCAAGATCTGCTCGATACGGCGATGGGTATTTTTAGCTTACACGATCGCCGTAAAGTAAAACTGTTGGTGCGTAAAGACCGCTGTCATCAATTTATTACTTTTCTCTACTATGTGCCGCGAGATATTTTTTCCACGGCGTTGCGGCTGCAGGTTCAGGACCTGCTGGTAAAGGCTTGTCATGCAGATGAGGCTGAATTTACCACCACCTTCAGTGAGTCTATTCTGGCACGGGTGCAATATGTTCTGCGTATCGATCCTGGGATGGCTGATGCCCTTGATCTGTCTCAGTTGGAAGCGGATGTTATTAATATTTCCCGTGACTGGCGGGATGAGCTGCATACAGCATTGACAGGGCTGTGTGGCGAAGAGCGGGGCAATCGACTGCATAACTATTATGGTCATGCCTTTACCAGCGCTTACCGAGAGCACTTCCCGGTTTTAAGTGCGGTATACGATATTCAACGTATCGAAGCCTTGAGTGATACTAATCCAGTGACCATGAGCTTTTACCGGGTGCTGGAGCAGAGCCAAGATGTTTTGCGCTTTAAACTGTTCCACGCAGATGAGCCGTTGGTACTGTCAGATGTGATCCCGGTGCTGGAAAACCTCGGCATGCGGGTGATCGGTGAGCATCCTTATGCGGTGAGTCGTAGTGATGGCAAACAGTTCTGGATGCATGATTTCACCCTGGTTAGTCAGGGGGCTGAACCGGTTGTGCTGGAAGAGGTGAAAGATGTTTTCCATGAGGCCTTTGCTAATATTTGGAGCGGTTGTGCCGAAAATGATGAGTTTAACCATCTGGTCATCGGCGCTAACCTGAATTGGCGAGAGGTGGCGATGCTGCGAGCTTATGCTCGTTATAATAAACAGATTCGGTTCGGCTTCTCACAATCCTATATCGCCGGTACGCTGGCACGACATATTCATGTGACTAAGTTGCTGGTGGCTCTGTTTCGGGCGCGTTTTGATCCGAGTCGCTGGGACAGTCCTAAAGCTGAGGCTCTGGTGGAGCGTATTAGCAATAGTATTCTTGAAGCCCTAGAGAAGGTGGATAATCTCAATGAAGATCAGATCCTGCGGCGCTTTCTTGAGTTGATCAAAGCCACCCTGCGTACGAGCTATTTTCAGCGTGATTCCGCCGGTGAGTTGAAGGATTACTTTGCCTTTAAACTCAATCCTCGGGCGATCGCTGGTATTCCTCAGCCTCGCCCCATGTTTGAAGTGTTCGTCTATTCGGCGCGGGTTGAAGGGGTGCATTTACGCGGGGGTAAAGTTGCCCGTGGCGGTCTACGTTGGTCGGATCGATTAGAAGATTATCGTACCGAAGTGCTGGGGCTGGTTAAAGCGCAGCAAGTGAAAAATTCGGTGATTGTGCCGGTCGGCGCGAAAGGGGGCTTTGTCGCGAAAAAGTTACCCACAACCGGTGGCCGTGAAGCTTTTCAGGCGGAAGGTATCGCCAGTTATCAGATCTTTATCTCTGCGTTGCTGGATATCACCGACAACTTGGTGGGCGGCGAAGTGGTTCCGCCCATTGAAGTGGTACGACATGATGAAGATGATCCCTATTTTGTGGTGGCGGCCGATAAAGGCACCGCGACTTTCTCTGATATTGCTAATGCTATCGCCGAAGAACGCGGTTTTTGGTTAGGCGATGCTTTTGCGTCCGGTGGCTCACAGGGCTATGACCATAAAGGTATGGGCATCACTGCACGGGGTGCATGGGAGTCGGTTAAACTGCATTTCCGTGAACTCGGCAAAGATATTCAATCGGAAGACTTTACGGTTGTTGCGATTGGTGATATGGCCGGAGATGTTTTCGGTAATGGGATGCTGTTGTCCGAGCATATTCAGCTCTGTGCGGCTTTTAACCATCTGCATATTTTCATCGATCCGACCCCAGATGCCTCCAGCAGCTTTATTGAGCGTAAGCGTCTATTTGAGCTGCCACGTTCTAGCTGGGAGGACTATAACAAAGAGCTGATCTCCGCCGGCGGCGGAATCTTCTCCCGTGGGGCTAAGTGGTTGGATATCAGCCCGCAGATGCAAGCCCGTTTTGATATTCAGGAGAGCCGCTTATCACCTAATGACCTGCTTACCGCGCTGTTGAAAGCACCGGTTGATTTGATTTGGAATGGCGGGATTGGCACCTATGTGAAAGCCTCCCATGAGAGTCATGCCGAGGTGGGTGATAAGGCCAATGATGGTTTGCGTATCAATGGCAATCAGCTGCGTTGTCGGGTGCTAGGGGAAGGCGGTAACCTTGGTTTTACTCAATTAGGTCGGATAGAGTTCTGTGCCCATGGCGGTAAATCCAATACCGACTTTATTGATAATGCCGGTGGTGTGGATTGTTCCGACCATGAGGTAAACATCAAAATACTGCTGAATGAGGTGGTTGCTAACGGTGATATGACCGTCAAGCAGCGTAACGCCTTGCTGCGTGAGATGACCGATGAAGTCGGTGATCTGGTGTTGCAGAGCAACTATAAGCAGGCACAGGCGATCAGTATCGGCCATAGCCATGCGCGTCGTTCGATGGATGAATACATTCGCTTGATTCATCGTCTTGAAGCCTCGGGTAAGCTGGATCGAGAACTGGAGTTTATGCCTTCCGATGAGCTGCTGCAGAACCGTAAACAAGCCCGAGAGGGATTAACCCGACCAGAACTCTCGGTGTTGATCTCCTATGTGAAAGCGGAGCTGAAAGAGGCGTTGAGCGAGTCTTGGATTACCGAGGATAGCTATCTGAGTCGCGAGGTGGTCTCTGCTTTCCCGCACCGGCTGGTGAATGAGTTTGGCCTTGAGATCTCGCAGCACCGACTGCGTTCTGAAATTATCGCCACCCAAATCGCCAATGGCATGATCAATAGCATGGGGATCACCTTTGCGGACCGGCTCTGTCAAATTAGTGGTGCTGGTTTTGGTGATGTCGCGGCGGCCTTTGTGATCGCCCGAGATGTGTTTAATATCGATGCCCTGTGGCACCAGATTGAATCCTTGGATAACCAAGTGGATTCGGCGCTACAACAGCAGATGATGGCGGATGTTATTCGTTTAATACGCCGTGCCACCCAGTGGTTCCTGCGCTATCAACGGCCTTTGGATGTCACCGCTGCGGTGGATAAGTTTAGTGAGGGTGTCGCGACGCTGAGCGGCCAGCTATCGCAGTTGCTCAAAGGTGAGCCGCTTAATCTCTGGCAGCACAAGCATGATCAACTCACGGGTGCGGGTGTACCTGGCAATCTGGCGGCGATTGTTGCCGGTGCCGACAGCCTCTACGCGTTACTCAGTGTTATTCGGTCAGCCGAACAGACGGGGAAATCACCACAGCAGGTTGCGCAGATTCACTTTGATCTGGGTGAGCGGCTGCAGTTGCAATGGTTTGATGAGCAAGTGAAAGAGCTCGCGGCGAGTAACCATTGGGAGTCGATGGCACGGGATGGCTTCCGTGAAGACCTGACCAGCCATCAGCAAGCGATTACAGTCAGTGTGTTGATGGCCGCCAATGGGACGGCATCCGACGCTGAGCTAGATGGCGATGCGCTAGTTGAACGTTGGCTGAGCAGTCATGATCGTCTGTTAGATCGGTGGCAGTCGCTGCTGAACGAAGTGCGGGGCAGTGCACAGCAGGATTTCGCGATTATTACCGTGGCAATCCGTGAACTGTTAGAGCTGGCTCAGGCGCAGTAATACTAAATGGGCAGTGGGCTACTGTTAGCCCTCTGCTACTATTGAGTATGAAATATGAGTAAGACTGAATTAATCCCCGCGAGCTTGGTAACAAGCGAATAATATTAATAATAAACGTGCAGAATTATGAAAAAGACTAACGGGCTTCTAGCGATCAATACGCTGCAATACGCACTTAATATCAAACAGATGGCCGCGGATAGCTGGTGGGTTTATCGTCATGAAATTAATGGTAACGGCACACTCAAACCGATGTCTCGGGTGGTTTTCTTTGGCCGCACACGGGATGATGTTGAGCGTTGGATCGATACCCAGCGCCAAGAAGCAACGGTGTATATGTTGTCCGATAACTAGGCTGTCGTTTACTGATATGTTTTCCGATTAACCTCGATTTCCTGAGCGTTAATCGGTACGGAGCACCAGGAGGGCGGGGTCAATTTTAAGGCCCTGTCTTCCGCCATCTAAGATCGGTCATTTAAGGCTGTCGATTAGCGTTTGCGATGCGGTTGAGAATGTCATCTGACGCCTTCGTCGTACTAAATCTTCGTCGTACTAAATCTTTTGCGTATTAAACCTTCAGCCTACTCAATTTTTACACACTACAGCAACGGTACTTGGCAGTTAATGGTACCGCGCTCATCTGGCTTGCTTAAGCGTCCTTGCAGTTGTCGACACAAGTGTTGCAGGTGATTTTGCAAACATTGTGACCAGTGGGTCGATGGAAACACGGGTTGGCCATCGTTCAAGCTAACGCTGATGAGCAGTTGTCCTTGCTGCGCTGCCGGTTGCAAGCTGAGTTTCAGGTCGGCACCGTTAGCTTGCAGAATCGCCAGCTCAATCGCGCTAATGAGTATCTGCCGTATAAGGATAGGATCACAATGAATCTCAGCGGCTAGCGCGGTATCGAGTTTGTAATCTAATAGCCAGCCATCTCGGCGACTCTGGGGTAAAAAAGTATGCAGTATCTCATCCATCAACGGTGCTAAGGCTACCGTATCGGTCTGAGTGACTGACACGCTGGGATTCAGCATGGTGATGCTATTATCCAGCCGTTGATGATGGGCGTGCAGGCCCACGGCTAAATCATTTGCCACTGGGTTGAGATCCATCTGCTGTAATCGTTGGCTCTGTTTGAGCAGTGGCCGGATCTGTTGATTCAACTGCTGTGAAATAGTTGCAAGGCGCTGTTCATCGGGGGCGCTAGAAAGGCTGTCTTGGGTGGCTTGAGTGCGGGCATTCTTGATATCGCGAAATGATCTTAACGCCACAACCACGGAGGTCAACAGGCGGGACGCCGACAGTTCCGCTTTGCTCAAATAATCGTTGATATCATAATTGACGATGACCTGTGATTCGGGTGCATAACCGGGGTGACCGGTCCGTAGAATGACTCGAATATCCTGATTATTGAGCTGGTTGCGAATATATTCAACCAACTGCAACCCTTCATCGTCGTTCTCCATCACAACATCGAGTAGTGCTAGGGCAATATCCGGGTGTGCGGCTAATTGTGTGCGAGCTTCGTAACCACTCTTGGCGCTGATTAACTCGATAGGCCGTTGCTCAAACTCATACCCGCGGAAAATCATTCGGGTAATACCGTGAATGCCTTCTTCGTCGTCAACGACCAATACTTTCCATGGAGTCATAAATTACTACATATTAGTGCTTTGCTTGAACGGCTATTTTGCCAGTAAAAGCGAGTAATGTGCTAGAAAAAGCGGCCAGCGATAGCCAAACAGGTGGTTAAGTTTATCCCGTTTTTGCCTGAGCACCCCATTGAGCATAAATATCGCGGCTTTTTTCGCGACAGAACTGTGCCAGCCGATCCTGCTGTTGCGCCTGTAAGAACTCCCCGTAGCGCTCATAGCACAGAGCTGAATGATAATTGACGCCGTGCTGTTCTGCACAGGCAATCGCCTGCTCAAATAATGAATAAGGGTCTTGATCTAGCAAACGGGCTTTTTCGGCTTGCAGTAATAAGCGTTGAGTATCGAAATTCTCGGGACAGTGCGTGGCCCAGAGATCAAAGCGAGACTCAATCTGCTCCACTTCAATCCGTCGGCGAGGCAGCAGCGCTTGTTGTTGCTGAGCCAGTATCAGTCGCATCATGGCGGTGCAAAATAGAGCTTCACTGACACAAAAATAACCGGGTAGATCATTTTCTAACCGTGCTTCCCAGGCGTATAAATCAGGCCATAGGTGCTGCTGATTGAGCAGGAAGGCGGCCATAATTGAGCTGACGGCTTGCCACCCGTGCTGATACGCGAGCGTTTGCGGCGGTGATTTTTGGCCAGTGAGTTGCTCTATCAACAGCAATGATGATGTCTGTAAGCGGGCGGCTTGATGGGGCTGCTGTTGTGTCATCATCTGTTGATAATGTTGACGACAGAGAGTTAGCTGCTCACTCAATGAGTTCGTGGTTAAAATCGATAGCTGGTGTTGTAGCAGGCGGCATTCGCTTTGAATTAACCAATGCCCATGTTGTTTTGCTAATGAATCAATCTGTTGCAGCGGCTTCTTAGTATGGCTAAGGGGGGTGAACCAGTGCTGTACCTGGCTAGATTGTATGAGGGCCGCATGGGTGGCGATATCGGTGTGGGGCTCGGTGTTAGGTAACGGGGTTGCTGTGGCGATTAAACCACCAAACTCATTGGCCAGTTGCATCCCCTGTACTGAGAAAATCTGCGCCAGCCGAATATCAGCGCAGAACCAACTAGCCACCCAAGCATAACTGACAAAGGCAAATGCCGTCAGCTGGCTGCGACCCTGTTGCAAGCTCAGTGTGGTCATCTGGCCAATGGCGCAGGCGGCTAACAGAGGTTGTCCCCGTCGACGGGCGATGAGGCTGATTTTTTCTAACAACTGTAGCTGCAGTTGATCTGTTTCATCCGTTAGTGGTGTTAGTGGCGGTATGAGCCGCTCATCCATCAGTTCGCTGATCGCTTGGTGTTGCGATAATAGCAGTAACAGCTGTTCATTTTCGTTGTCGGGTAGGGGGGCCGTCAGTTGTTTGAGGCTTTCCTGCAGATGGATTAACGCCGCTGAATACTGATCACGGTGCAGGTAGATCTCGGCGGTCATTAAGGCTGATTTGATTCGCTCCACCGGTTGAACTTTATCATTAGGCAGCTGTTGCAGGCATTGGTCCGCAAGATTGACCTCGCCGGCCAGTAGGTGCAACTGAGTTCGTTGTAGGAGTAATTGATGTTTCTTCTGGTATTGATCTCCACGTAATAGGCGATAGGCGTTAGACAGGTAACGGCTAGCGCTGCCAAACTGCTGTTCATGCTGGGCGAGAGTGGCGGCGCGGATATTGAGTCGGCGCAGCTGTTTTTTCTGCTTGGGATTCGTCTGCTGGTATGCCCGGTTGAGGTGTAGTAACGCCGGCGTGATCTGCTCTAGGGTAAAGTCGGTGGGGATGCGCGCCAAAAGGGTAGTGCCGCACTGGTGGTGCAACTGGCATTTTTCTACTTCATTGAGCCGCTGATAGATAGCACTACGAATCTCTGGGTGGCTAAAGCGACAGGGGCGCTGTCCATCGGGAGATTCTAGAGCGTTGTCTGTGTTTGGATGATCGGCGGTGCTAGCGGAACCTAGATCAATTAAGCCGAGTTGTTCCGCTGGCCAGAGGTGGATCGCCAGTCGAGCGACCGGATGCTGGGTCATCTGCTCTAGCTCGGTGAGATTAAATTGTTCGCCGAGCAGCGCCGCCCATTCTAGCAGTTCCAGCGTAAAACGGCTGAGTTGGTCGATACGCTTTTCAATGCGTTTACTTCGCCACCGGTTACTCTCCTCCAGCCATTCGGTTTGGTTATTAGCCGAGGTTGTTAGTGAGGAGGTTTCGATGATCGCCAAGGGTTTAATCTGCTGCCGGTAATGACTAGGGGCGACGCCCATCCAACGTTTAAAGGCTTTTTGAAAGGAGGACTGATTGGAAAAGCCTAATTGAAAGGCGATCTCGCCAAAACTTAAACGGCCCTGCTGAATCAGTTGTAGGCAGACTTCGCGGCGAGTTTGATCATAAATATCCTGAAAGTTTGTGCCTAGTTGACCGAGTTTTCGTTGCAGCGTGCGTAAACTGAGACCGACCGCCTCGGCGATCTGTTCACGCCGGACAGAACCTCGACCCTCCGCTAGTTGGCGGCGGATCAGGTTGCGGGTCTGCGCGGTTAAAGCACTCTGTTGAACTGATTTGCTCAGCAGCGAATCGGCAAACTCTCGGTGCAACTGGTGCATTTCGGGATTGGCGTCTAGGCAGCCTAAGGAAAGGTAATCACTGGCAAACAAGAGCTGGTTGCGGGGGGCATCAAAACGTACCTCTGCGGCAAAAAACTGTTGATAGGGCAGCGGATTTTCCGGTTCAGGAAAAGCTAGTTGTACCAGTCTTACCGGGACCTGATGACCGGTTAAACGGCGCGGCCAGTTGATCATGCAAGCCAGTAGATATTCAACCGGTGGCAGTTCTGGGTCATTCAGCTCGAGGGAGAGCAGGGTGCCATCAACGGTTTGTTCCATCTGAATCAGTGCGCCCTCAAGCAGCACCGGAAGGTAATCGGTTAGAGCTTGGTAAGCTTTACCCAAGGTTTCAGCAGATGACATGAGAAAGCCAATGGAGCCGAGCATTCGCGGTTGGGTCGCCTCGCCTAAATTCAGGGCGATACGGGGATTATCGGTTGCCTGTGCGAGGGTCTGTAATATCTGGCCGTAGGCTGAGGTTGGAAAGCGGGCATCGGGCTTGGCTAATTCTGCAGAAGTGAGTGCGGCGAGGTCGAGAATTTGCGCCTGATCCAGCCTGAAGTGTTGGATGAGCTGCAGTACGGGTTCTAAAAGCTTAGCGGAGGCAGTGGTTACGGACATTCGCGTAGGTTTGGCATGGCTGGACGTATTTTGGCGATACTGTTAGGCGATAAGATTAACATAGCCTGTTTTTAAAGTATGTCCTTGTGTGCCGATTAGGGCGGTCTCAATGATAGCGACTAATAATGGCGTTAATTTCGCCGGATGCCCGTAGTTGGCGAATAGAGTGATTAATCAGATCAATATCGTCCTGCGGAACGGTTTTTTTGCTGAACATTAAGTGGATCTTATCCACACTGGCGTTCCAATCTAAGGTCGTGATCTGCCCTTGCAGGCCGAACTCTTTGATCAGTTCCTCGCCGTTATACAGGTCATTGAGGACAATATTGGTACGCTGGATATGCAGCATCTTGAATAACTGCTCATATTTACTGAGCTGATGGACAAGTAGCGCGTCTTTTATTTGCTCCCACGCTTCGCCATAAAATGCGCCATGTATCACCGCCGCGCGGGGCTTTAAGCGGGCTAGTTGTGTGAAATTTTGGGCCGCGTTCCAGATAGGGTATTCATCCTTACGGACAAAAATAGCCATGGTTTCCGAGCGATAAGGCTCAGAAAAGTAGGCCCATGGGCGACGGTCAGCGGTTTTTGATGCGCCAATGGCGAGGTCAATCTCACCGGATTGGATATAGCGTTTAGTGCGCTCCCAGGGAATGTTTTTAAGGTGATAGGCACAACCGGCGTTATCCATGATCGCTTTCAGTAGTTCAATATCGATACCGGTCACCTGTTGGTCTTTTAGCATCTGATAGGGTTTCCATTCTAACCAAGCAACGGAGAAGGTTGTTTGGCAAGCGGCATGACTTACAGCGGGGATTAGTAATATCAGTAGTAGCGCCCGGGTGAGCATTTTTACAACAATGGCGGGGTAGTTCACAGGAAGGATGCCTAAATAGAGTCCAGTGGTCGCTTAGGCTTGAGTGAGCGTAGCGTCTTTCGATCTGATTATAGGGAGTCGAGTGGTCGACTAGCAACAGCCTTTGTTGGATCAACGGTGTTCTGTTTTCTACTAATAGCAAAAACCCGTGCTGTTGCCAGCACGGGCTTTTAGTTACATCGGTTATAGATCAGAGATCGATTGGGTTATACCGTTTCAGCCTTTTTCTTTGGCGCTTTTTTGGCAGCGGCCATTTTTTTATCGTAACGTTTTTCCCAGAAAGTGGCATTTTTAATACCAAGTTTCAGCGGGTTAAAGGTGTAGTGCTCCACGCCTGCTTTATGTTGCGCTTCATAGTCATGCAAGGCTTTTAGCGCAGGCTTAGACATAAAGAAGATGATCAAGATGCCGGCGATGTTTAACCACGCCATCAGACCAACACCAATGTCACCGAGCCCCCATGCAAGGTTGGCTGTTTTAACCGCACCGTAGAAGGTGGCTGCCATGATGACGAGTTTCAATGCACCGACCATCCCCGGGATTTTAATCGTCCGTTGGATATAGGCGATATTGGTTTCGGCGATGTAGTAGTAAGCCAAAATAGTGGTAAAAGAGAAGAAGAATAGAGCAAAGGCAATAAATGGATTACCTAAACCTGGCAATACGCTTTCGATCGCAGTTTGTGTGTACAGTGGACCGTTGGCGGCGATATCAGCACCCAGATTTTGTACTAAGAAGGTATCACCGACACCGTGTACGTTATACGCACCGGTAATCAAGATCATAAAGGCGGTTGCAGAACAGACAAACAGAGTATCGATATATACGGAGAATGCTTGTACTAAGCCCTGTTGTGCAGGGTGTTCTACCGCTGCCGCTGCGGCCGCATGGGGTCCAGTACCCTGACCCGCTTCGTTGGAGTAAACACCACGTTTAACACCCCAGCCAATCGCAGCACCCATACCGGCCATCGGTGTAAAGGCATCTTCGAAAATCATGCCGATAATACCTGGCAGCATATCGATGTTCAGTAAAACGATAACGCCAGCAATGATGATGTAAGCCAGTGCCATAAATGGCACAACAATCTGAGTGAAGCTGGCAATACGTTTAACCCCACCAAAGATGATGAAGCCTAGGATCAGCACAACAATGGTGCCGGTAACGATTTTAGCAAAGCTCAGAGTACCCATCGCTGTTTCGATCATTTGGCCTGAACCAAAGGTCGCTTCTACGGCGTTGCCGATACTGTTGGATTGAACGCCCGGCAGGAATACGCCACAGGCCATGATGGTGGCGATGGCAAAAATCCATGCAAACCATTTTTGCCCCATCGCTTTTTCAAAGTAGAACGCGGGGCCACCACGGTATTGGCCTTCGTGCTCTTCTTTGTAGATCTGAGCCAGCGTTGATTCAGTGTAAGCGGTTGCCGCGCCGAGGAAGGCAACGACCCACATCCAGAAAACCGCACCTGGGCCACCAAAACCGATAGCTGCTGCAACACCGGCAATGTTACCGGTACCGACACGACCTGACAGTGATACGGCCAGTGCTTGGAAAGATGAAATACCTTTTTCAGAGGCTTTGCCTGAAAACAGTAGTACCCACATTTCGCGGAACATTCGCACCTGTACAAAGCGTGTCAGGATTGAGTAGAAAAGGCCTGCGCCAAGGCACAGATAGATCAGAGCAGGACTCCAGATAATGCCGTTTGTGAAGTCGACAAATGCTTGCATGTGTAAATATCTCCGAAAGCAGTGTGCAGTGCACGAAATTAGAATTATTGTCTTGCTGTTTTTATCCGCAGGTTAAGGCGGATGGCTTTTAGCGGCGTTAGGCGCAAGATCGGTAGCGCTCGAATCGCTTGCTAAAAATGCCGAAAGAAAGGTCCATTTTCTCTATGGCGTATTAGACATAACCAGAATACTGGTTAGAAGATAGCCTGATGACGCAACTCGGTGTGCACCCCGGTTAGCCGTAACGCCATGAAGGGATACAAGACGCGCCGAGTTCTCATCGCTTATCTGCATCCTTAAAACTTTAGAGGGCTTGTCTAAGTGAGGGAATATCCTGCCGTGCCTTGTTTGCCTCCTTCTGTGCCAAATGTTCTATTGCACTGCTTATCGGGCGATTTGAAAGCAGGGAGAGCGGATCGAGCCATTGGTTGGGCGTTATCTTATGCTGCTGATTAGACTTAACTTTTCGGTCTATTAGGCCTATGGTGAGCGCCAGATAGAGAGTTGATTATAAAGGGTGTTGTTATGTCGAAAGGTCATTCAAAACATCAAGAAAGGCATCATAGTTTGTCGCAGTTTGGCAAAGACTTGGTGCGCCGCTGTGGCTCTAAATGTGAACTCTGTGAGGCGCACGGCGTTAAACTGGGTATTTATGAAGTGCCGCCGGTGGCCGAGGATCCCGATTACGATCACTGCATTATGATTTGTGAACACTGCAGTGCCCAGCTAAACCGACCGAAAACGATCGACCCTAGCTATTGGCGCTTTCTCGCTACGTCGATGTGGAGCACGCTGATGCCTGTCAAAGTGATCTCGGTGGTGCTGTTGCAGCAGTTGGCAAAGCAACAGAGTTGGGCCGCGGCTCTGCTAGAACAGCTGTATATGCAACCTGAGGAGCAGGCTTGGGCGGATCAGATCGATCTGTTTTCAGGGCGGTGATGCATGTTTGAACGGTTGTCTGATGATTTTTCATTATAGATTTCAGTCTTGCGGGCGATAACTGGTTAATTGAATCATAAAATGGGTCCCTGTGATGTTTAATCCCAGTTCATTACCTTTTGTTATTAATCCTGGATTGAGTCATTCTTCGGGCTCCCAGCAGAGCAGTGCTTCGACGTTTTCCGCCGCTGAAACACTGTTAGAGCAAGCGGCGGGTAATGGCGTCGCCGCGACACAACAAAGCTACTCCCTGTCAGAACGCTTTAGTAGGGATGATAGTTTTACCCTCAGTTTGACCACCCAAGATGGTGATCAGGTTGAAATCACTTTTAACAGTGAAACACGTTACCAGTCTGATTATGCCCAACGCAGCAGTCAGGGGCAGCAAGAGCAACGCTACAGTATCGATAAAGCGCAAAGCAGTGAGTTTGGCTTTAGCGTGGCCGGCGAGCTGGATGTGGATGAACTGGATGCCATTGCTAATCTGGTGCAGGATCTGTCATCGTTGGCGGCTAACTTTTTTAATGGTGATCTACAAACCGCTATGCAGCAAGCCGGTGATCTGTCGTTTGATGCAACCCAGTTGGCGCAGATGGACCTCTCGATGCAGCAGTCGATGGAGTATCGCGCGGTTGAGCAGTATCGGTCGGTGCAGTCGATGGGTGAGCCATCGGCAGCCGTTACTGAAAATGGTTTAATCCCCTTTGTTGAGCAGTTACAAGGGTTGGTGAGCCGTAGTGAAACCTATATCGAGAGCGCTTCGAGCGTATCGATGAAGCTCTTGGTGACACTGGTAGAGCATGACCTGCGATTTACCAGTGCCAGCGATGCTGAACAGAGCAATATGAAAGAGAGTCTGACTCAATTGAGTGACCGAGTTCATAACGGTCATCATGGCGACCGTCAAGCCTCGGGTGAGCGAGAACAGAAAACCGAGCAGGATGAACTCAAGCATGAACATAAGCATGATGCGCATGAGGCAGGTCGGGCTCGCCATGAGGGCGCACAGTCTATAGACAGTGATCAGGCTGCGGTTGAGCCGACTGTTATCATCGCTTAATCCCGTCTAGTGATAACGCCATCTTCTTGATGGCGTTTTTTTGCCTGAAATTCTATGTCTGGCTGTTAGAATACCCGCTTCTGTTTATCGTCAATACCGGAAACTCTCTACCGATGACCAATCTCCCCGTTTCAGATGTTCTGGATCAGCTGAATAACGCCTTGAACGATCATCATGATGTGGTGCTTGAAGCACCGCCAGGGGCCGGTAAAACCACGCTGGTGCCGTTAGAGCTGTTGCGTCATCCACTGCTGGTGGGGCAAAAAATTCTATTATTGGAACCACGTCGACTTGCTGCACGTATGGCAGCGGGACGGATGGCTGAACAGTTGGGCGAAGCGGTAGGTAAAACCGTGGGCTATCGGGTGCGAATGGATTCAAAGGTTGGCCCGCAGACCCGAATTGAGGTGGTCACCGAAGGTATCCTAACCCGGATGTTACAAGATGATCCTAGCCTTGAGGGTTATGGTTTGGTGATCTTCGATGAGTTTCATGAGCGCAGTCTGGATGCAGATTTTGGCTTGGCGCTCACCTTGCAAGGGCGAGAACTGTTCCGCGATGATCAGCCGCTTAAATTATTACTAATGTCGGCGACACTGGATAAGCGAGTGATTGAGCAATTACTCCCTGCGGCTCCCTTGATCAGTAGTCAGGGGCGCATGTATCCGGTTGAAATTCACTATCTGGGCGCTGTCGGTCGTGAACAGCGTTTAGAGCAGCAGGTTGCCCGGGCGGTGTTACAGGCGTTAGATGATGAGCCGGGCAGTTTATTGGTGTTTTTGCCTGGTCAGCGAGAGATTCGACGGGTAATGAGTGCCCTAGCGGGGCAGTTGGCTAACAGTGTTGTGTTAGCGCCTCTCTACGGGGATCTCAGTATTCAGGCGCAGCAGCAGGCGATTGCACCAGCACCGGAAGGGCAGCGTAAGGTGGTCTTGGCAACTAATATCGCCGAAACCAGTTTAACCATTGAGGGGATTAGGGTTGTTATCGACGCCGGTTTAAGCCGTGAAGCCCGTCTAGATCCCGCTAGCGGCATGACTCGGCTTCATACCTGTCGCGTGTCACGGGCCGCGAGTATTCAGCGTGCAGGCCGGGCAGGGCGGATGCAGCCCGGTTGTTGCTATCGGCTTTGGTCCCAGACCCAGCAAGAGCAGTTAGCGCCCCATGCCACCCCTGAAATTATGTCTACCGACCTGACGGCACTGGCGTTGCAATTAGCCCGTTGGGGCGTGGATGATCCGGCTGAACTTCGCTGGCTCAACCCACCACCCGATGCGGCGTTGAGTCAGGCGCGGGATCTCTTGGTGCGTTTGCGAGCATTAACGGCAACCGATAATGGATTTCAATTGACCCCCGCCGGCGAACTCATGGCACAACTGCCACTGCATCCTCGGCTTGCTCATCTTTTGCTGGTGGGTTGGGAAGCCGATGCTGCTCAGCTAGCCTGTGATGTGGCGGCGCTGCTGAGTGAACGTGATCCTCTTAATGGCGATGCAGATTTCGCTCGCCGCCTGAGTTGGTTGAAGGGCGAGAGTCACTGCGATGTGCGGCTAAAAGGGGCGTTGCAGCGGACTCGGCAGCTCAGTCAGCAGTTTTACCGGCTCTGTCGTCAGCATTTAAAGGGGCTGACTCAATCCTCGTCTGGACTACCAGTATCGGCACTGGTCGGAGTCTTGATCGCTCAGGCTTATCCGGATCGTATTGCCGCACGTCGACCATCCGGTCGTGACTATCAGTTAAGTGGTGGTCGGGCCGTGCGACTAGGGGAGGTTGATCCGTTGGCCAAGCATCGTTGGCTGGCGGTGGCTAACTGTGGCGGTATGCAGGGGCAGAGCGCCGACCGTGTTTTTCTCGCTAGCCCGCTATCGGAAGCGCTGTTCGAGACCGCCTTAGCGGGATTGGTACAGCAGCAGACGGTGGTTGAGTGGGATCGTCAGCAGAACCGTATGTGTTGTGAATTACAGTGCCGTATTGGCGTGTTAGTGGTGCGGCGGGAAGTATTACAAACCATCCCCTTGGCGGAGAAAAATCAGGTTCTGATCGAGCAGGTTCGCAAACAGGGATTAGCGTTGCTGCCTTGGAATGATGGGATAGACCGTTGGCGGCAGCGGGTTAATTTCCTCTACCAAGCACAACCCGCAGGTGGCCCCTGGCCTGATCTGTCGGATCAAGCGTTACTGGCTGGCTTAGAGCAATGGTTGGCCCCCTATCTTGATCCCGTTAATCATTTGAATCATTTCTCTCGCTTAGATTTGGCTGCGATTTTACAGGGATTACTGCCTTGGCCGCTGCCCAATGAACTGGAAAAATTGGCACCGGCACGATTAGCACTGCCGTCGGGTCATACGGCGGCGATTGATTACAGTGACAACCCGCCGGTGTTGGCGGTGAAGTTACAGGAGATGTTTGGCGCAACGGATACGCCGGTAATCGGTTATGGGGTGGCGTTAAAAATACACCTGCTGTCCCCGGCTCGTCGCCCATTAGCCGTGACTCAGGATCTAGCGAGTTTTTGGGCGAATAGTTATCGTGATGTACAAAAAGATATGAAAGGGCGCTATCCGAAGCATCAATGGCCGGATAATCCTCAAGAGAGCCGTCCTAGTGACGGTATAAAACGAAAAATTCGCAAATAATCTGTCGATGCCTTTAATAATTTTCAAGATAGATCCGCTTACTTTCTACTAATGTAAAAGTGCTCACATAGGTAGAGCATTTGAACCTCAATCCGTTGAGGTCACCATGAGAAAGGCAACAAGTGTTCGCATGTTTCATGTCGCCCCGCCAGCGCGGGGCTTTCTCTCAACGTTGAATCAATCATCTTTCGTAGACATGAATTATCTTTGCTTTAGAGTCTTGTCGAGGATCATTATTCTTTTGGGTGAGATCGTAAAGGAATGGGGATTAGTTTTAATGTTAGACCGGAATGATTGCTAATAAATGAGATTGAAATCGTTTTTTGGCTATGGATTCGAATGGTTTGTTGCGATGCGGAAAAAAAAGACCCGGCGGGCGCCGGGTCGAATCAAGCCAAATATGTGGCTCAAAAAGCAAAGTGCAATTACAATATAGCGAATTTTTTGTGCAATGCAAAATAAATTCAGTAAATTTTTTATGACAAGGCAATTTGCCGTGTCCAGCTTCGGTTATTGTTTGAATTTTATTCAGTTATGAGACGATCACCATTTAATCGCTGTTACCCTCTTGATAGTGCCTATTGATAGTGCATCAAGTACGCGCTAACCGGTGATTTAGCCATTTTATTGACGTGTTGCTTGAAGTGCTGCTTAAAGTAGCGAGAGCGTTGGCTGTTTTGATATGGAGAAAATAGCGACACGCGCTGTGTTGAAGAGATCCCATCAGTGGTCTTCGGCGAAGTATCTGGGTCGTGTTCGATATATCGAGAATACTAGGGGAGGGTGAAGTAAAAACCTTCGGCTCTGCTGATACCCCTTAGTGATATCATCGGTTCATCATCAAACAGCATCGCATCACCGGCTTCCAGTATGCTGCCATTCACTTCTAGCTGGCCGCGAAACAGGTAAAGAAACCCATGTTCGGAGGTGGGTAAACCGTAACTTTTGTGCTGTAAACGAAATTGATACATCTCGGCTTGCTGGCCTATTTGTAACGAGTCATCCCGACCATCGGTTGAGACAATCAGTTGTACCCCTTCGCGGCTAAGCAGTTTGCGCCATTGATAGCGCGGTGTTTGACCGGTTTTTTTCGGTACGATCCAGAACTGCAGCATTTTAAGGGTAGTTTCGAGGGAAGCATTCTGCTCTATGAATTCAGTTCCCGTGCCGGTGCTGAGCAGTTGTAGACTGCGGCTTTCGAGTAACTTGCGGGTGCCTAGGGAATCGGTGTGTAGGTTTTTACCGTCTAAAATAACCGAAATCACTTCCATATCGACATGGGTGCTCGGGTCGATGGCCGCGCCGGGATGAAGAAGGTCTTCATTGGCGACCCGCAGCTCGGATATGCCCATCCAGTCCGGATCGAAATAACTACCAAAAGAGAAAACATGTCGAGATTCAAGCCAGCCGAAATGGGCATATCCCCGGTCTGAAGCGCGTTTTATTCTGATCATGTGGGTTCGCAAGTCGAAACAGTTCCCGTTAGTTTTACCCTGTCAGCGTCGGACTGTAAATACGGTGATGAGTTTTCTCTTGTTAACGATCAGGATAAGATGCTGTTTTTATGGGGAATCATATGGATCAACTGTTATCTTTTAGTGTCGCTTTTTGGTTGTTAGCCGGGCTGGGGGTATTAATCACTGGGATCTCCAAATCCGGCTTCGCTGGAGGTGTTGGGGTGATCAGTGTGCCATTGATGTCGCTGTATATCGGGCCGGTGCAGGCTGCGGCTATCATGTTGCCGTTGCTAATTCTAATGGACTTTTTCAGTGTGCGAGCCTGGTGGCACAGTAAACGGGTTGATCTACTGAAGATTATGGTGCCTGGGGCAATCGTGGGCATTTTGGTCGGTTATTGGCTATTCGATTACTTGAACGATGATATTTTACGGATGTTACTGGGTGTTTTATCGATCGGTTTTGCTCTCTGGGGCTTACTGAAAGGTTCACGGCTAGGTCGTAGTAATTCGCCGGTGGTCGGCTATATTGCCAGCACCCTCGCGGGATTTACCAGCTTTATCGCTCACGCCGGAGGGCCACCGATGAACTTCTATCTGCTGCCAATGAAGTTGCCCCGAGAGCAGTTTTTAGGCACCGCGGTGGTTTTTCTCGCGATCGTCAATTTCGTCAAACTGTTTGCTTATGGAGCCTTGGGGCAGATCAATACGGATAACCTGTTGGTGGGACTCGTATTGGCACCCATTGCTTGGATCGGTACGCGGTTGGGATTAGTCGTCCATAAGAAGCTGGATGATCAGCTGTTTTACCGAATTATTTTATGGATGTTGCTGATTATCGGTGTGAAATTGATCGCTGATGGGTTTTGGTAGGTTTTTTGATATGTTCTTTGATAAGCCCTTTAAATGCAATCTCAAGCAGCTACGGCAGTTTGTGGTTATATGCGCGAGTTGTATCAGGTGCAAGTGGCAGAGACGACTAATATCGAGCAGATTAACCAGCACTATTGCTATAGTCATACCATGATTAATCCGACGCGGGGCCGTTAGGGGCTGAATATGATTTTAATGCACCCCGTGGGCGTGATAAGCGATAAAACAAAAAATCCGGTCGGTATTAGGTCGACCGGATTTTATTGCGCTTGCTAAGCTGGTTTAGATACGGACTGTATCCACCTCTGTTGATTTGTTGTAGATCGATTCGTCTAACTCATTTTCGCTTTTGCCGACGAGAATCGAAACCATCAGGTCACCACAGACATTCACGCTGGTGCGTGCCATATCCAAAATGCGGTCGATACCGGCGACAATGGCAAGTCCTTCGATTGGCAAACCAACGGTGGTTAATACCAGTGATAGCATGATTAAGCCTGCACCTGGAACACCGGCGGTGCCGATAGAGGCTAGCGTCGAGGTCATGATGATTAACACATAATCAGAAAACGCCAGATCAATTCCAAAGGCTTGAGCAATAAAGAGCGCGCAAACACCTTGATAGAGAGCGGTGCCATCCATATTGATGGTTGCGCCTAAAGGCAGAACGAAACTAGAGATACTTTTAGATACCCCCATCTCTTCCTGGGATGCTTTAATGGTAGCAGGCAGAGTGCCCGAGCTGCTGGTAGTGGTAAACGCAACCGCCGCTGGATTTAGCAGGCCTCTTAAGTAAGGCATGGGGTTGAGGCGGCCAAGTATGCTGATTAAACCGCTATAGAATACCAATACATGTATCAGGCAACCGATATAGACGACGGTAATTACCTTGATCAGCGGCAAGAGAATATCCATGCCGTATTTACCTGATACCCAAGCCATTAGGCCAAATACACCGTAAGGTGCTAGCTTCATGACCATTTCAGTTAGTTTGTACATGGCTTCTGCAAGGCTTTCAAACAGCTTGATGGCAGGTTCAGCTTTTTCGCCGCTGAGGGTCAATGCGATACCTAGTCCCAGTGCAAACACGATGATTTGCAGTATGTTGCCTGCCGCTAAGGCGCTGACTGGGTTTTTGGGGATCATGTTGAGCAGGGTTTGTACCAGTGTTGGCGCTTCTTTTGCAACGACAGTGGTATCGGTAATCGTCATATTCAGCCCTTCGCCGGGCGTGAAAATGGTGGCGAGCCCCAGACCGATAGTGATCGCGGCGGCGGTGGTACACAGGTAAAGCACTACCGATTTAAGACCGATACGGCCCATTTTTCGGGTGTCTTGCATGGAGGTCACTCCGACCACCAGAGAACAGAATACCAGTGGTACGATCAACATTTTAATGGCGTTAATAAACAGGGTGCCGATCGGTTTAAGCATCTCGGCATCGGGTCCCATGATTGCGCCAGCGGCAACCCCGAGTACCATACCAACGAGAATCTTTTTCCACAGGGCTAGGCCGCTCCAGAATCCTGCGCGGCTATCATTCGTTTTAGTTTTAGGCATAAGTCTTATCTCTTTATATAGTTATTTGATCGGCGCAATACGCGCTTTAGGCTTGTGTCGTTAGCTAAATTTAGTGGTTCGACGTTGTGGGTTAATCATGTTGCTCGGTTTGAGAATGTTCTGTAATGCGTCTTCACTCATCAGTTCTTCCTCTCTGATGAGTTCAAGTACCCCTCGACCGCTTTCAAGGGCGGCTTTGGCTATACGAGTGGAGTTTTCATAACCGATGTAGGGAACGACTGCGGTGATGATGCCAATACTTTGGTCAACTAGTTCTTGGCAACGATCCCGGTTGGCGGTGATGCCTCGCACACAGCGGTTTTTCAGCATATCCATCGCCTGCGTCAACATGCGGATGGATTCGAGAATGTTATAGGTGATCAGCGGTTCCATTGCGTTGAGTTGCAGTTGACCGGCTTCTGCCCCCATGGTGACAGCCAAGTCATTACCGATAACCTGGTAGGCCACCTGATTCATCGCTTCGGGAATAACTGGGTTTATTTTGCCGGGCATGATGGAGCTACCGGGCTGTTGTGCGGGCAGGTTAATTTCTGACAGGCCACAACGTGGTCCCATACTCAGCAGGCGCAGATCGTTGGATATTTTTGAGAGTTTCACTGCCAAACGTTTAAGCATGCCGGAAAACAGAACAAAGGCGCCCATATCGGAGCTGGCTTCTACTAGGTCGGATGCACGTTTGAATTCGAAACCGCTGATTTCAGATAGATAGTTGACCGCCAGTTTGGCGTATTCAGGATCGGTATTAATACCGGTGCCGATGGCGGTGCCGCCGAGGTTGATCTCTTTGAGTAATTCAGACAGTCCGGCAATACGGTCTATATCTTCACTCAAGGTACTGGCGAAGGATTTAAACTCTTGGCCTAGCGTCATTGGCACTGCGTCTTGCAACTGAGTGCGACCCATCTTAATCACATCGGCGAACTCATCACCTTTTGCCGCAAAGGCATCCCGTAATGAAGCCAGTGCTTTCACCAATACACCGTGTTTTAGCAAAATCGACAGCCGTACTGCTGTAGGGTAGGCATCATTGGTCGATTGGGACATATTGACGTCATTGTTCGGGTGCAGGTAGCGGTATTCGCCCTTGGCATGGCCCATCTGCTCGAGCGCGATATTGGCGATGACTTCGTTGGCATTCATATTGGTGGAGGTACCGGCACCGCCCTGAATCATATCGACCACAAACTGGTCATGATATTCACCGGCAAGAATTTTTTTGACCGCCTTTTCGATGGCTGAGGTCTTTATATCATCGAGTAACCCCAGCGAATTATTGGCCTTGGCACAGGCTAGTTTGACGAGCGCGAGTGCTTCTACGAGTTGCGGAAAGTGGCTAATGTGAACGCCGCTAAGGTCGAAGTTTTTCTGTGCTCGTTGAGTTTGGATTCCATAATAGGTATCAGATGGTACGAGTGCTTCACCTAGCAAGTCTTTCTCGCGACGTCCGTTTTCTTGTTGCTGTAGCTGTATGGTTTCAGCCATGTTGTTACCCTCGTGAATTTTTATTATGACCTGTGATCTGTATTACTTAGCAGCTAAGATGCCAATAGTGCGTTTTTTGTGTAACACATTGTTTTTGTAGAAATATTTTATGCTTTTACATGCGGCTGTATGGCTAAAAGGGGTATAACTAAAGGAATGGCGGTGTGTTGATAAAGATTATAAGTTATTATAAATCAATGTCTTATTGTGTTTTTGTTTGGTTATAGGTGGAGTGTTGGTTATAGGGGTTTGGCGGTCGAAACTGCCTATCTATCTAGACAGTTTCGGTAGGGTAACGGTTGTGAGAGGGGGCGTTTCGCTGGTCAGGTTAAAGTTGTTGTTTTTTTAACCGTTTGCTGAGGGCTGGTTGGGATATGCCTAGTAGTCGTGAGGCCAATGATTGGTTACCTTGAGCACGTTCCATCGCGGCCTCGACCAGTAGCTCACCGACTTCCTGTAAGGTCGGTAGAGGTTGGTCTGGGTTAAACAACGGGTTACTGGAGTTGGTGTCGGGCTGAGTTGGAATCTCTTGGCTTAGCACGCGGCGAAACACGTCCATCGACAGCATGCGGGAGCGGTGTTGGCTCATAGCGTCGTAGGCTAAGGCTCTTAGTTCACGGATATTGCCTGGAAATTCATAGTTAGCCAGTAACACGGGGAGTTCTTTGGGGATAGTGGGTTTGTTTTTGTTGAGCTCTTCGGCTGCTTCGGTGAGGAAATATTCTAGCAGTAGGGCTATATCACCTTTGCGCTGACGTAGCGGTGGAATTGTCACCTGATGGATGCGTAAGCGGTAATAGAGATCTTTACGAAATCCCCCAGACTGTTGTTTAGCGTCTAGATCTTGATGGGTGGCAACAATCACTCTAGCACGTATTCTTTTCGGCCGGTCACTTCCCAGAGGATAGTATTCCCCCTCTTGTAATAGACGCAGCAGTTTAACTTGTGAGGGTAAGCTTAGATCGCCGATCTCGTCGAGAAATAGAGTGCCACCGGCGGCCTGTTCAATCATGCCCGCCCGCGTGGTATCGGCACCGGTAAAGGCCCCCCGTTGATGACCAAAAAGAGTATCGGCAAAGACGTTATCGTCCAGTCCGGCGATATTGACACTGATGAGCGGCCCATTACCGTTACTCAGGGTATGAATGGCTCGGGCGATCTGTTCCTTGCCGACACCGCTTTCGCCCGTAATCAGAACAGGCTGACTGCTGGTTGAAATAGATTCGAGATACTGAAACACCGACCGCATCCCTTTGTCTTGAGTGATAATGTCGGCAAATACTTCGGGGCGTTCCAAGGTATCGGTGAGGAACCGTTGTCGCATTGCCTGACTTTCTTGGCGCATCTCCTGTAACTGGATTGCTCGACGTACCCCTTCAATCAGTCGGCCCTCTTCAGTGGTTTTAACGAAGTAATCAAAGGCACCGAGACGAATACACTTCACCGCGGTTTCTAATTGATTCAGGCCACTAATAATAATGACGCCCACTTCAGGATGTTCTTCAACGATCTGTTGTAACAATGTCTCCCCAGAGAGGTGGGGCATGGTTAGATCCAGTAGCACCAATCCGATCGGTTCGCAGGCAATCATCTCCATAACCTGCCGGCTATCATCACAGCGATAGATATTGTTGATGCCGCCGAGTCGTTCGAGGGCGATGCTGAGGCTGCGTAAAAAAGAGGCTTCGTCATCAACCAGTAATACACCAAAGCTGGGGTAACGATTGTTATTCATAGGTCAACGTCTCCTGGCGTTGCGAGTAGGAACAGAGTGACAAGGGTTCCCTCATGTGGGGTTGAGTTGTAAACCAGATTTCCGCCGTGTTCTTGTACGATGCTCGCCGAAACCGATAGTCCGAGACCCGTGCCGCCCTGTTCGCGTTTAGTAGTGAAAAAGGGATCACTTAGACGAGTTATATTGTCGGCTTCGATGCCGCAACCTTGATCCTGAATCGCCAAGCAGAGCGTGTAATCTTTTGCACGGTAATAGGTGTTGATTGTAATGCTTTGATCGGGTGAGTCTAACGCCTGACAGGCATTGACAATTAGGTTGATAATCACTTGCTCGATACGTTGAGCATTACCTTTAAACGGCGGCAGTTGTGTGCCATAGGTCACGCCAAAATGATCGGTAGAGCTGCGAATGGTGTTATCCACTAGACGAATGGCGGTCGCGAGTACTTCATTGAGATCCACTGTTTCGCTCAGGTCGGCTGGGCCTTGACGGGCAAAGTCCCGTAGATCATCCACGATTCGTCGAATACGGTTGGTGCCGGTCAGCATATCATCTAGCATCGGCGTAATTTCATCGCGCATACGGCTGTAGTTCAGCCCGCCCATGATGAAGTCGCCGTGAGCTTTATAATAACTTTCGAGAATTTCTTCAGCATCCTGAAACGCCTCTTTTAATACCGGTAGATTAAGTAACAGTAGGCTACTAGGATTATTGATTTCATGAGCAACACCGGAAACCAGTATGCCTAGTGAAGTCATTTTATCTGCCTGCAATAGCTGTTGTTGCTGTAGCTTTAGTTCTTTGGTGCGACGACTGACTTGCCGAGTTAGCATGCGGTTCCAGATAACGATACCGCCCAATACGAGTAATAACAGTGCTGAAATAAGTGCGGCGCCCTGACCAATTTTTTTCCACGGTAGTCCCGCGTTTTCTAAAGGGCCAAGCCAGCGATCATAAATAGCTTGTTGGCGCCCTGTATTTTTCAGAATGGCCAATCCTTCACTGAACTGAGAGAGAAGGTCTTCGTTATTTTTAATGACCGAATAGCCATAATGTTGCGCGCCGAATGGTTTACCAACGGGCACAATATTAGACAGCTCTAGTTCTTGACCTAAATAAAGGCCTGGCAGGTTGGCAACCAAAGCATAATCGTGTTGACCTGAGGCGAGTAAACGCAGGGCCGCGGTGTGAGTGTCGACTAAGATTAATTTGGCCCCCACATTATTTTGTTGCAGATAATCATGCATGATGCCGCCGCGCTGAACAATTACCTCGTGGCCTCGAAGCTCTGATAGTTGGGCAACTTTAGGCGTGCCTTTACGGGCAAAAATAGATTGATGAACAATCGCGTGGGGAGGCGAAAAACTATATATCTTTGCTCTGTTTTCTGAATAGATCATCCCCTGCATAGTATCGATCTCACCCTTTTCGAACTGTTTACGCATGTTGTCCCAGTCGCCTAGGGTGATTTTAATATTAATGCCCATCACTTCAGCAATCGCTCGAGTGAGTTCGGTGTTGTAGCCATCAGGTTCGCCATCTTCGTTGATAAACTCATAAGGCGGATAGTTATAATCACCGCCAACACGAATCACCGTATCTAGCGTCGCGGGGGTGGATTGAGCGGTTATGCTCACCAACAACGTGCTCGCTAGCCCGATTTTTTGGCTCATGTTTAGGCTTGTCCTGAGTGTTCTCTTTGTGGCGCTCTTTAGGCCGACCCATATGAAAAGTGAACAGAGCAGGGCAGTGATATGGTCTAGGGTCATAAATAGCGCTTTGCTTCTTGGGTTAATAAATAAAACGGTGCTAGCTAATAGGTTTGAGTGCCACCGTTAAAACACCACAAGGATAACCTTTATCTAGGATCTCTGGATAGCCGCCGTGGCTAAGCCTTTATCGTGGATGGGTTGGGGATTGAGGCGAGCAATGCTCAAATAGCAGTGGAAGCAAAGCAAAAACGTCATGCTTGGGGGAAATATAGGATCAAGGTCAATAGTTGATGCATTGCTTGCTACTCAATAGCGAGAAGCACTCGACATAAGAGAACTTAAGGCATTAAATAATACCTAAGCACAACGACTGTTTCACTGTGCTAGCAGGGACGGCACGAGATGTTAGAACTGAAGCATATATCATTTCAGGTGCAGCGCTGAGTGAGTGGTCAGGTGGTAGAGGGGCGTGTTTATAGATGCCACATTGAGCCGCCTAGTCATGTCATTAACTTTTTAAGATGAGGACATAAAAATGACTGATATAGATATTGGTATAAACAAACAAGATCGAACCGCAATTTCAGATGGTTTAAAGCGTCTATTGGCTGATTCTTACACGCTATACTTACAAACACATAACTTTCACTGGAACGTAACGGGTTTACAGTTTCGTGAATTACATCTGATGTTTGAAGAACAATATACAGAGTTAGCCGTTGCAGTTGACGATATTGCTGAGCGTATTCGCACACTCGATGTCCCAGCACCGGCAACCTATAAAGAGTTTGCTAAACTGAGTTCCATCGAAGAGGTTGAGGGTGTTCCTAGCTCCGCTGAGATGGTTGCGTTGTTAACCAAAGGTCACGAACAGGTCATCAGAACAGCGCGTCAAGTTTTGAAAATAGCGCAAGATGCGGATGATGAATCAACCGCTTCGCTGGTGTCTGATCGTATGCGGTTACATGAAAAAACAGCTTGGATGTTAAGAGCCACCAAAAAAGCATAAAATGTTTTTCAACTGAACATGATGATTCGCAACCCGCTACAGCGGGTTGCGATATTGTTATTCTCGTTTCTCGTTTCTCGTTTCTCGTTTCTCGTTTCTCGTTTCTCGTTGTTTAGGCGTTAAGCAGCGACTCCTCATGAAAGCACTGCAATCCTCATAGCATTTTGTGTGATACTAACCATACAAACAAATCTTTAAGTCACTGACAGAAATATTGAGGAAAACGAATGACTAGTCGAGTGTATGTATTAGCGCAATTCAAACCGAAAGACGGCAAAGAGGCTGAGCTGTTTGAGGTGTTAAAGGCGTTGGAACCTGACGCCTATCGAGAAGAGGGCTGTATTCAATATCGTGTGACTCGTCAAATCGTTCATCCCAGTGCGACAAACAATGAGTACACCCTTGTCTTCAATGAAATTTGGCAAGATGCCGAAGCTTGGTCAGCACATGGTCGCAGAAAACAGATACAACATTTTTTTGAAACCGAAGTTCAAGCGGAAGCCGGGCTAGTTGCAGATGCTATCGTCACGGCATATACCGACGAGAGTGCCGATTTTGATGCGCCGATCTTTGGGTAATCGCCCTAACGCCATATATGTTCTTTGGCCAACTGTCTATCGATAGCGATGCCTAGATGGGTCAAGTGATAGTTACTCTCCAGAACAGACTCGTCGAAAGGTATGAAGTTGAGGGCTAATGCGATTAAGGACAAGGCTTCTGCGATTAAGGATAAGAACGCCTCTAAGGATAGGAAAGTGTCTTAGATTTAGTCCGCCAGCAGTGTTTTTCGAGAGCTACTTTAGGGATTCATAACGGTGTCGCATTTCGTCATTGAATTCGCGCAGTTCTAATTTAGTTCATATAAAGGATTAATTGATATACATCAGAATCGTGGCAGGCTCATCGCGTAACATGGATAGAAGTTAAGTCTGTTTTCCGATTAGCTACAATCCTGTATTTATTTAAAATGCTATAGATAAGGATATCATCAGATGGCCTGCTTAGTGATGACTAAGGCATGGTTGGATGAGTGTGTTTCATGGGTGAAATAGCGTAGTTAACACTATTTCACCATCCGGTAGATACCTCTCTTTTAGTCACCGATTCTGGTGGCAGAAATGCATGTGTTTATTCAAAATATTAGGCTGGTACTGGCTCTTAGGTCGGTCTAATAGAACTTTTTTGAGCCAAAATGGAGAAAAAATGAAGTTACGTAGAATAGCACTGCTAATGGCTGTTTGCTTCTTGTTGCCGCTACAGGCGTTTGCGGAGTCAACATTATCTTATCGGTACTCGGATTCTGAATTAGTTAATATTTTAAAAGATGAAGGTTATGGCGCCGTTAAGCTGATTGATGATGGCTCCATAAGAATCAAGATTGATGGGCGGTCATATATGCTGTTCAATCAAGATGATGGCGACCTTCAGGCTTATTATGCTATCAGCGGTGTCGATGTATCCTATCGGGATATGAATGATTGGAATCGAACCAAACGTCTATCTCGTGCATATTTAGATTCAGATAGAGATCCTGTCATTGAAGCGGACTTGCTAGCAAACGGTGGTCTGACGGTCGAAAATGTAACTGAATTCTTTAAGGTTTTTAAAGGCTCCGTCATGCGGTTTAGAGACTTTGTTATTGAGCATGATAATAGTTAGTTTAGTTACCAGACAGTAGCCGATAGCGCGTCAAATGACTATTGGTTAGCGACTATTGGTTAGTGGTTGTGGATAGGGGGCGTTTAACAAGGCGCCCCTTATATCGACCCGTTTGCTGATGATACTGTGCCAATGGTTTTTTGCTTTTCGCAGAGATATTTATGCTTCAACCAATGACCGGTTTTCATAAAGATGATGAGGGTGACTGGGTCGCCGAGTTAGCGTGCGGTCACTTTCAGCATGTTAGGCATAAACCGCCCTTTATTAACCGGCCTTGGGTGGTCACGGAAGCGGGGCGGCTTGAGAGGTTAGGGGCTTGCTTGAAGTGTAAAAAGTGTGACCTAGGTGAGCCGCAGGATGTTTTGCCCTAATAGATGGCTGAGTCTATGAATCAGTCACTTGCCGATGAGCTGATCACCATGATGAATGACGATCAGCGCTTATTGCAGCAGATGTTTGAGACGGGTGAATTACCGTCTGACGCCTATCATCCTGTGATTAAGGCGTTACATGAACACATATTCAAGCAAAACATTCGTAACAAACATTCCCAAGAGTCGTAATGAGCTGGGCGGCCGTCTCGGCACTCATTCTATGGCTGTCCTCTAGGCGGCGACAATACCTAAGATCGCTGGTCATTATCGTTGCACAATCGCGACCGCTGACATTTTTCAGCCGCCTGAAAGTTGTGTCGCTAGGAAAACTTTCATGGAGAGTTGTGCTCTTTAGCGCTAGTCTTGATAAAACAGGTCGGTCGACAGCGGCTGTATATGATGATTTTTCTACCTATAACTATAAATAGAAGAGGTTTATGGAAAATTCGTATGAAGCCTTAAGTTTGATCTTAGATTCAATCACTGAGCATATCGTGGTGATTGATGACGATGGCGTTATTCAATATACCAATAAAAGCTGGTCTGAATTTGGCAATAGTAACGCCTGTGCTATTAGCGGTGACTGGCATGGCGTGAATTACATCGAAGAGTGCGATAAAGCGTCCGTCATGGGAGATGATTTTGGCGCTAAGGCGAAACAGGGTATTTTAAGCGTTATCAACAAGACGGTGCCCGTTTTTTATTTTGAATACCCCTGTCACAGTATTGATCAGAAGCGCTGGTTTATGATGCGGGTTACGGCTTTAAAGATGGCTGGTAGTGCCTACTTTGTGATTTCTCATCAAAATATTACCGAAAGAAAGTTAGCCGAAGAGGAAGTGAGAAAGTTAGCACGGCTCGATGGGCTGACCGATATCCCTAATCGCCGTACCTTTGATGAATTTCTGCATCATGAATGGCGTCGTTGTTTACGGCTTAATAAGCTTGTTTGTCTGGCGATTGTTGACTTAGACTATTTTAAATTACTCAATGATCGCTATGGGCATCAGGTTGGTGATGAGTGTTTGATTCAGATTGGCGAATTGCTTAAAGAGTTTGCTTGTCGCCCCGGTGATATATGTGCCCGTTACGGCGGTGAGGAGTTTGCTTTGATCTGGAGTGATACGCCATTAGAGCAGGCGGAGCGATTATCAAATGAGTTGTTGGTAAAAATAATGGCATTGGCTATTCCCAATCAAGAATCACCTATCGAAGATTACCTGACGGCCAGTGTTGGGCTAGCAGCCTGTGTTCCTAAGAAGGGCAGCAGTGAACGTGAACTCATTAGTCTTGCTGATAGCATGCTGTACCGAGCTAAAGCGAATGGTCGCAATCAGGTCGAGTGTTAGACCGGTTATTTTCTTGATGAATGTCGTTTCAACATGGAGTCGTTATGCTTAAGGTAAAGTCTCAATCCCCTCGTTTTAATCTTAAACATGAAACGCATGTTGAAGTGTTGTTAAAGTTTTTGATGTTGGCGTTCATTCTGGTGGCCTACTTCTTATATATGAGTTGGAAGTATGACGCATCGACGGGTTTTGCGGTGGCGTTGTTAAGCTGGACCTTTTTTGTGCTCTGTACGCCGGTGGCTGATGGTGGCTTTATTCTCGCTTTTCCCATTCGGTTGTTGTTCGGTATTAAGATGTCCATTACACAGGTGGTGCTGTGGTTTATCGCATTAGCGATTAACATTTTCATGTTGTTATCGGATTCAAACGCCTACGAACTGACCTATCTAACCCAGTTGCTAAAGCATATTTTGACGGTGCCTTATCCTTACTGGTGTATCTTAATGTTGAGTGCTGCGGGAACGCTGCTGTCGATCTATTTTGGTGATGAGATGATGGACGTGACGTCCCATAAAAACCGCGAGTTACACCACCGTCATGGTCTGAAATACAGAGCCTTGATCGTTGTTGGGTTCGGAGTGCTAACGGTAACGTCTTATTACTTTCTTCTTAAAAGTTTGAATATTCAGGTGCCTGGTTAATCTCAGGCTCGTGGGTGTTTGTGAAAGGTTTGAAAGATCAAAAATATGACAAAACGATCGATATTAAACCAAGCCCTGGTGGTAAAATTGATCGAACATTGAACCGCTCTGCAGTCACCCTGAAAATAGATCTATTAAGTTACTCCGCATAGATTTTGAAATAGGCTTCTGGGTATTGGGTTTTCGTCTTAGATAAACGTTGTTTTAGCCATGGTTATGGCGTTGCTACTTGGGAGGTGTTGTTTGGATAATGCTAGAGGCAGTATTTTTATGGTGGTGGCCATGGCTGCTTTTGCCGTTGAGGATATGCTTATAAAAGCCGCTGCCAGTACGATCGCCATCGGTCTTATTTTGATGCTGTTTGGTCTAGGTGGTATGTTGGTCTTTATCTTTTTAACCTGGCGCAGAGGCGAGTCTGTTCTCCATCCGGCTATTCTATCACGGCCGATATTATTGCGGGCGGTGTGTGAAGTGGTGGGGCGTATGAGCTTTGCCCTAGCGATCACGCTGACAGCCTTATCGAACGCCTCGGCTATTCTTCAAGCAACACCATTAATTGCGATGCTCGGTGCTGCGCTGTTCTTTGGTGAACAGGTGGGGTTAAAACGATGGCTGGCGGTGTTGGTCGGCTTTTTGGGCGTATTAATGATTATCCGTCCCGGTTTAGAGGGCTTCGAAGCGGCTTCTTTATTTGCTGTTGTCTCGACGCTAGGTTTTGCCGGACGGGATCTTGCTACTCGGGCCGCTCCATTAGCACTGTCCAATATGCAGTTAGGGGTTTATGGCTTTTTTATATTAATACCCACGGGGTTGGCTCTGCTGCTTTATAGCGGTGATGCTTTATACGTTGAACCCGTGGCGCTAGGACAGGTTGTTGGGGCCATCTTTTTTGGTGTTCTTGCTTATAATGCTCTCACCATTGCGATGCGGACAGGGGATGTTTCAGTGGTTTCTCCGTTTCGTTATACCCGCTTACTGTTTGCATTACTCTTAGGTATTTTTGTGTTTGGCGAAAGTCCGGATGCGATCACGCTACTCGGTAGTCTGTTGATTGTTTTAAGTGGTGGTTATACGTTGATACACAGTCGTCGTATTGCGGTGGCCAAATTGAACAAAACGATCAGTTAAAACCTGAGTGGTCGTGACTATCTAAACGAGTGACTGATGCAGGTTTTGCGACTCAAACCCACCGGTATGCCTTTGGGTTTGAGTCGCTTTATAGGCTCTTTTATTCCTGCAGAAACTGGTTTTGAGTGCGGAACTCGTGAGCTTCGTAAGTGCCAAGGTTACGCATCTCTTTGGTGAAGAAAGCCAGTTCCTGGAGTGCATACTGCATCATACGATCATCCGGATGACCCTCAACATCTAGGTGAAAGCTGGCCCCTTTGGTTAGCCCATTACGGATATAACTTTCCAGCTTCACCATATTGATGCCGTTGGTGGCAAATCCACCCAGTGCTTTATAGAGTGCCGCTGGAATATTGCGCACAGTAAACATAAGTGAGGTGATATAGGGGGTATCTGCTTTGCGCTCTGGGATACCTTCTTCTCGTGAAAGAATCAGAAAGCGGGTGGTATTACCGGTGACATCTTGAAAGTTCTCTTGCAGGATATCAAGATCATAGAGTTCTGCCGCCAAGCTTGAGGCGATGGCGCCGTGGCTTGGGTCGGGGTTTTGGGATAGTTCGTAGGCAGAACCGGCAGTATCAAAGCCTGCAATGGGTTCGATATTTAACTGCTTAATATGGCCGTCACACTGAGCTAAGGCTTGAGGGTGTGAGGAAACGGTTTTCAGTTGCTCGATTGAACCGCCTTTTACGCCTAATAGACAGTGGCTGACCGGCTCGAAATGTTCGCCAATAATGTGTAACTGGCTCTTAGGCATCAAACGGTAGATCTCTTCGACCCGTCCGGCGGTGGAGTTTTCCAGCGGAATCATCGCCAGCTTGGATTTACCCTGATCGACCATCAGCATTGCTTCAACAAAGGTTTCACAGGCAAACGCTTCCATCTCGGGGAAAACCCGGCGACAAGAAAGGTGAGAATAGGCGCCTTCGACGCCCTGAAACGCGATGATGTTCGGTGCAGATGACATGGGGATTCCGTTGTCGATATTAATAAGGCGGTAATTATGTCATAGATTTTAATATTTGCAGTGAGCGGACCGAAGTTTTTCAGTAATATGGCGGCAACTTATTGACCCGTTTAATTTTACCCGCTTAATGTGAGAGCACGATGACTCCGGAACGCACCGCTAAACTTATTCAGACCCTAAACCGGCGACAGCCTGATTTGACCCTGATTACTGATCAGGTGCATAAGCCTCGCAATATCGCGGCGCTGATTCGTACCTGTGATGCGGTGGGAATCTCCCGTATTCATACGGTTAGCCCAAAAGAGGGCTATGAGTTTACCGGTACCACCCGGGGCAGCGATCGTTGGGTCGCCAGTGAAAACCATAACAGTATTGGTGAAGCGGTTGGTGTGGCTAAGGCTCAAGGGATGAAAATCTATGCCGCGCACTTTTCTGATCGGGCGATTGATTATCGGGATGTGGATTTTACCGTTCCCTGTGCCTTATTGATGGGGGCCGAAAAAGACGGAGTAAGCGATGCCGGTGCAGCGTTAGCGGATGAGCATATTTTGATTCCGATGATGGGTATGGTTGGTTCGCTGAATGTATCGACAGCGGCGGGTATTATTCTCGTTGAGGCGCAGAATCAGCGTTTGAAGGCAGGGCTATATGAGCAGTCTAGGCTTGACCCTCAGGAATATAGCGATACTCTGTTTGAGTGGAGTTTTCCTGATCTGGCTGATTTCTGCCATAAAAAAGGCTTGGAGTATCCGCCGTTGGATGAGTTGTTAGCGTTACAGGATGCGCCTGCTTGGTATCAAGCGGTCCGTGAGGGGCTGGCGGCGAAACGGCAATGGTAGCCTGAGCTTATTCTCCGTGAGTTTGTCCGCCGAGGCGAATTGGCCTCGCCGTTGCCGACTCGCTTCGTTTGACATGACCGCCTACGCCTATAATCGGAGAGAGTAAGTGCAGTTTCCGCGTTTTTTCCCACTAGCCCTGCTGATGCTGTTGCTGTCTTTGATTGGCACCACGCTGGTGACACAGTTTGTCCGCAATTGGGCTTTGAATGATCTACAGGAGAGTGGCGAGAGTCAGTTACTGAGTATTATCAGTCAAACCCGTTCGGAGTTGGCGGAGTATCAATATCTGCCATTTCTCGTGTCACAGAGTCGAGAGGTGGCAGAACTGCTGCAGCAACCTTCCGCTGAGCAAGCCGCGCGGGTGAGCCGTTATCTTGAACAAACCAACTTAGTGGCGGGTACCACGGCGCTGTTTGTGTTGGATGCGGATGGACATCCTCAGGCGTTTAGTCACTGGCGAGCGCAACAGGATTTCTACTCGGTTAGCCATGATCAACAGGCGTATTTTCTCCAGGCATTAGAAGGGTTGCAGGGTTTGCATGTCGTGCTGCCCTCGGCTGAAAACGATGGCGCGGTGTACCTTTCTGCCCCTGTTTATGTGCAGCGAAAGTTATTAGGGGTGGCTACTATTCGGATCAATCTGGAGCTCCTACAGGCGGGTTTGGAGCAGAACAGTCAGTACCTGTTTAGTCAGAATGAGCATATCCTCATGGCGAGTCAGCCTTTTCAGCCACAAAAACAGTTGCGTGATGTGTTTGTTAAACGGCAAACATCGCAGCTTTACGATGGTTCCGATATTACTCTGGTTGAACTAGCGACAGGGGATAGAGGCATTCTGCAAACGGTCACCTTGGATGACCTAGGTTGGCAGGTGTCGGTATTTAATGATCTGGGTGAAGTGACAAGGATTCAACGGAATGCGAGCCTGTTCACGATCGCTTTCTGTATTGTTATCTCGTTGCTGGTGTTTTTGCTGCGTGAACGGCAACTCAAACATATCTCCCGGCGGGAAACACAGCAAGCCTTGGAGCGAAGTGAAGCACGGCAGCGGGATATTATTAATAATGCTCATGTGGGGATGATCACGCTCAATAGTCAGGGGTTAGTGCTGTTTATTAATCCCATGGCGATGCAGCAATTTGGCGTTTCGATGCCGCGTATTCTCGGCACCTATATTGGCGAATTGATAGAGCCGGAAGTCTTTCAAGGGGTGATGAAGCGGGTGTTAAGTCGTTTAGGCACACGGGGATTTGCCCAGGTGACGGCGATGGAGACCGTGGGTAAGCGTTCGGATGGTAATAGTTTTCCGATGTTGTTCTCGATTAAACAGATGAAGCGGGAATCAACCGAACACTATTTGGTGACGGTGATGGATATTACCCAGCGTAAACGACTCGAACGGGCTTTACGCAAGGCCAATGATGAACTTGAGCATCAGGTGCAACAACGGACTCAGGCACTTCGAGAAGCGCAGGATGAGTTGGTGCAGGCTGAAAAAATGGTGGCGCTCGGGCGTATGTCCTCTGCGGTGGTGCATGAGCTCAACCAGCCTCTCACCGCACTGAGAACCTATATTGCGATCTGTCGTAAATTGATTGAGCGGCATGAAACCGAACAGCTAGATAGTAATCTACAGCTGATTAACGATCTGATCAGTCGTATGACGGTGCTAACACGACAGCTGAAAACCTTTGCCTATCAGAAACCACAACATCTCTCGCCGGTTGATCCGGTATTGGCTCTCGATCAGGTGATTAACCTGTTTCGTGGACGGATGGAGCGTGAAGGTATTGAATTAGATTATTCCAGCACCGATCTACAGGTGCAGGTGAGTGGTGATAGTGCTCGGCTAGAGCAGATTTTTGTTAACCTGATTAGTAATGCCTGTGATGCATTGGCTGATGTCAGCGGAGCACAGTTGACGATTCGTTTACGTCAGGATGCCGAAACGGTCAGTATTGAGGTGGCGGATAATGGCGCGGGTATTAATGAGCAAGATCAGCGACAACTGTTTGAGCCATTTTTCACCACTAAGCCGATTGGTGAGGGCTTGGGATTAGGGCTGTCGATTATCCGTTCGATTATCCGCGATCTGCAAGGTGATATTCGGGTCAGTAGCGAGCCAGGGCACACCTGTTTTACGGTGACCCTGCCATTAATTTTGGCTGAGGAGTGAAAATGAAGAGAGGTCAGGTTTTGCTGGTGGATGATGATCCACTGATCCGCCAATCAACATCTCAATGGTTGCAAATGGCGGGCTTCGACGTGATTGCCTGTGATCGGGCCACCGAAGCGTTAACCCATCTGGATGAGCATTTTCCTGGGGTGGTGGTCAGTGATGTCAAAATGCCGGAGATGGATGGTCTGGAATTTATGCAGCAGGCCCGTTCTATCATTCCTGAATTGCCGGTCATTTTGATCACCGGCCATGGTGATGTGGATATGGCGATCGGCGCGATGCGTGATGGCGCCTATGACTTTATCGAAAAACCTTTTGTGCCTGAGCGGCTGGTTGAAACGATCAACCGAGCCTGCGAAAAACGTTTGCTGGTGCTGGAAAATCTGCGTTTACAGCAAGACTTAGCATCTCGGAGCGGCATCGACGGTAAGATTATCGGTATATCACCCTCTATTCAGAAGCTACGACGGGATATTCTTAAATATGCGGCGCTTAATACCAATGTCATTATCTATGGCGAAACCGGTAGTGGTAAAGAGCTGGTGGCCCAGTGTCTGCATGAATTTAGCCTGCGCAGTGAGCGCAACTTTGTGCCGATCAACTGTGGTGCTATCCCTGAAAATTTGATCGAGACCGAACTGTTTGGCCATGAAGCGGGGGCCTTTACTGGCGCCGCGAAAAAACGGACCGGTAAGTTTCAACACGCGGATGGTGGTACGCTGCTGTTGGATGAGATCGAGAGCATGCCGGCCAACTTACAGGTGAAAATCCTGCGCAGTATCCAAGAGGGGATGATTGAACCGCTAGGGTCAAATAAGCAAGTGCCGGTGGATCTACGGATTATCGCCGCATCTAAAGCCGACCTTTCAGTGGAAGAGAATTTCCGTCAGGATCTGTATTATCGTCTGAATGTCTCTTGCCTTTATCTTTCGCCGCTGCGTGAGCGCACCGAAGATATACCACTGCTATTTGAATACTATGCTCGCCAGGCGGCAACCCAACATGGCCGTGAATTACGGGCAATTACTCGGCAAGATCTGACCAATCTGCAGCAACACCCTTGGCCGGGTAATGTCAGGGAACTGAAAAATATCGCCGTGCGTTATGCGATCGATGACACCCTACCCGTGGCGGACCTGATCTACCCTGAAGCGGCGATCGAACCGATGGGCATTGAGCGGATGGAAAGTGGGTTACCGTTGGCGGCTCAGGTGGCTAATTTTGAGTATAAAGTGATCTGTGATGCGTTACGGCAACATAACGGTAATATTAAGGCGGTAATGGAGGTGCTTGATCTACCTCGGCGAACACTGAATCAAAAGATGGTTAAGTATCAAATCGACCGCGCTCAGTTTATCGATGATAGTAAAGAATAAGAACGGTGTGACGGCTCTGTTATACCTATTCACCTTCAATAAGCAAAAAATTGCTTATTGACCCTCCATTGCTACAAATCTGTGCTTAACTTTAGGGTGAAGCACGAATTAAGTCGCGGATTTTGTCGCTCAGGCGCTCAATGTACCGGGTTATAAGCAAGATATTGCTTATGCTTGATCGTCGCTATAGGCAATATTTTGCTTATTGAGCTTCTTTGTGAAATTGCCTATTGATGGATAATTGTTAGTTATCAATAGGTTATATTTTTTATTGGAAGTTGGCATTAGCATTGCTTATAAAGTTAAAACACTAACAATAAATTTTAAATCCCGAGTGAAGGAATCCAACATGCAAAGCAGTAAACGAACTCTGATTAAAGGTATTGGCCTTGCTATGACATTAAGTGCCGCGCTGGGCGGTGCTACGATGGTACAAGCAGCAGATAATCGCTCTTATATTCTGGCAACCGCTTCTACCGGTGGAACCTACTATCCTGTCGGTGTGGCGCTGGCGACCCTGACTAAAGTAAAACTCGAACCTAAACATAAAGTGTCGCTGTCAGCGATTAACTCTGCAGGTTCTGGTGAAAACATTAAGTTGCTGAGCGAAAATGAAGCTCAGTTTGCCATCCTTCAAGGTCTATACGGCGCTTGGGCTTGGAATGGTGAAGGCGCATTTGCACAAAGCGGCCCTAAGAAAAACATCCGTTCAGTTTCAATGTTGTGGCAGAACGTTGAACAGTTTGCAGTTAAAACTGATCTAGCGAAAACCGGAACCATTGATGATATAGCGGGCCTTGATGGCAAGAAATTCTCTATCGGTAAGAAAAACTCAGGAACAGAAGGCTCCGGTCTACAGATTCTGGGTGGCTTAGGCGTTAAAACTGATAGCCTAGATATGGCTTACATGGGTTATGGCCCAAGTGCCGATGCTCTGCAAAACGGTACCATCGTGGGTATGAACATTCCATCGGGCGTACCTACCTCTGCGATTACCCGTGCGTATGCTGCGCTGGGTAGTGATATGACCGTATTGGACTTTACCGATGAGCAGATCAAAAGAGCTAACGGTAACTACCAGTTGTGGACTCGTTATGTGATCCCTGCGAACACATACCCAGGTCAGGTTAAAGATATTAACACCATGGCACAGCCTAACTTCTTGGCAGTACGTGATGATCTGTCAGAAGAAGATGTTTATCTGCTGACTAAATCGATCTATGAGAACCTGTCGTTCCTGAATGGTATTCACAAGGCAACTAAAGCGATGTCGCTAGAAAAAGCGATTGCCGGTTTGCCTATACCACTGCACCCAGGTGCTGCGCGTTACTACAAAGAAGTAGGGTTGACTATCCCTGCACACCTTATCGCTGAGTAATCAGCGTCGCTGAATCATTCAGCGAACCTGCCGGGGTCGATTATGGCCCCGGCTTGCGTTTTATGTTCACCGTCAACGGGATACCGTTATGAGTTCTATTGATACCCATACTGATCAGGAAACGGCTGCAAAGCTGAAGAGTCTGGAGCTGGTTCAGCGTCCGGAACATTCACTGACAGGCCGTTTTATTTACTGGGCCGGTGTAGTATTTGCACTGGCACATATCTATTTTAATACCCTCAGTACCGTTTCTGAACTATGGGTGTCTGCTATCCATTTTGGCGGCTTTGCAATGCTTTGTGCCTTGATGGTGCCAGCGATGCGCAGTAATACTGTGGCGGGCCGTCGGGTAGCACTGATACTGGATATCTTATTAGGCTGCGCCGCGATTCTCTGTACCCTCTATTTGATCGGTTTTGAGGATGCACTGTACGCCCGTGGCGTTAAGTTTGACGACCTCGACTGGGTGTTCTCGCTATGTGCCATCTTTATTGCACTGGAAATGGCGCGCCGTACCACCGGTTGGTTTATCCCTTGTATGATCTTGTTTGCACTGACCTACGTGTTTTGGTGGGGACAGTACATCGATGGGATTTTTGGTTTTCCCGGCCTGAGCTTGGAAACCCTGCTATATCGTAGTTACTTCTCTTCGGAAGGGATGTTCGGCCAGATCGCGCGAATTTCCTGGACCTATGTGTTTATGTTTATCTTGTTTGGCGCTTTCTTGGTGAAATCCGGTGCCGGCGACTTTATTATTGAACTGTCTCGCTGTGCTGCGGGACGGATGGTGGGCGGCCCAGGTTTTGTCGCCGTACTCGGTTCTGGCTTGATGGGCTCTGTTTCAGGTTCATCGGTTGCCAATACCGTATCCACCGGTGTTATTACTATTCCACTGATGCAGAAAGCCGGTTTCCCCGCGCGTTTTGCCGCCGGTGTTGAAGCCGCCGCATCTACCGGTGGTCAGTTGATGCCTCCCGTGATGGGTGCAGGGGCCTTTATTATGGCCTCTTATACACAGATCCCTTATGTGGATGTCATCTCTGTTGCTGCGCTGCCTGCGCTGTTGTACTTCCTGTCGGTGGGCTTTTTTGTCCGGGTGGAAGCGATGCGTAGCCAAGCTCAAGCGGTTGAGCTTGATACACGGCCGATCGGCGAAGTGTTCCGTGATGGTTGGCACTATCTATTACCGCTAGTGGTCTTGGTGAGCTTACTGATCTATGGCTTTACGCCAACCTATGCTGCGGGTATCTCCATTATTTCGGTCGTTGCCGCCTCTTGGTTATCGAAGCACCCGATGGGGCTTAAAGATATTTTCGATGCCCTCGCGCAGGGATCCAAGAATATGGCGACAACCGCGATGCTGTTGATTGCCGTAGGCTTAGTGGTCAATGTGGTTGCCATGACCGGTATTGGTAATACCTTCTCGCTGATGGTAGCCGATTGGGCGAATGGCAGTTTGTTAATCACTATCTTGTTGGTGGCGCTGGCGTCATTGGTGCTGGGTATGGGCTTGCCGGTAACGGCTGCGTATATCGTTTTGGCGACGCTGTCGGCTCCTGCACTCTATAATCTGATCGCTGAAATGCAACTGATTGAGATGATGGTTGATGGCACCTTGCCTGAGGTTGCTCGGACGATCTTCATGTTGGTCGATATGGATAAAGCGGCGTTACTGGCAGAGCCGATGAGTAAGATTGATGCTCAGCAGCTGTTGGCGATGGTTCCCGGTGATTTCAAAGGTCAGCTGCTAGAACAGGCGATTGATCCCGCCCGTTTGGCCATGATCTTGTTGGCAGCCCATATGATCATCTTCTGGTTATCCCAGGACTCCAACGTGACACCTCCTGTTTGTCTAACCGCCTTTGCCGCTGCGGCGATCGCTAAAACGCCGCCGATGGCAACCGGCTTTACCGCTTGGAAGATAGCCAAGGGGTTGTATATCGTACCGTTACTGTTTGCTTACACTAACTTTATCGGTGGCACCACGGCAGAAGTGATGAGTATTTTCTTCTTCTCTGTGTTCGGTATATACGCCTTGGTTGGCTTTATGGAAGGCTATCTCGAAAGCCCGCTTAACCTACTGCTTCGGTTAGTCTCTGGTGTGGCCGGTATGCTAATGCTTTGGCCTCATGGTGAATGGATGATTAGCACGGTGGGCCTGTTGGTCTTCCTCGCGCTGTTTATCTACAGCCGTTATAACCGTAAAGAGGAAGATGGCGTTGCTGTAACCGCTGGTTAATACGGTGGTTGTTATAAAAAAAACCGGCCTAATGGCCGGTTTTCTCGTTTTTTGCGCTAAATAATGGGAACAGTTACTTATTCCACGGGCGACAATTTGTTAAATTAGCCTCTTGATAGCTGATTCCTATAGGCTTGCATACTGGGTATGGCTTTTGTTTACGGCTGTTCTAATGCTATTGTCAGTAGAATCAAGAATGGATTGATTTTTAGCGGTCGACTGTGAATTGCTATAGTCGTCAGCTTTCGCTTAATTCCGGGGGGGAATTAAGCTGAATAAATGTTATGAAGCGGTCTCAATAAGACGCTTCTAACTCGCGGTAGGGACTATGTTAATAAAACTGAATGTAACACGATCACAGTTGTTTTTTCGTTTACCCACTATTATTGGCGTGAGTTCCGCGCTGCTGTTGTCGTCAATTGCTGCCGCCAATGATTCGAAGCAGGATGACTGTTATCGGCTATTTACCGCCACTAAATACCAAGAAGCCCGTGATCAGTGCCAGGAGCTTGCTGAACTTGGTGATGCCAAAGGTGCATTTCTATTAGCGACGATGTACTACCAAGCACTGGGTACGGAACGTGATGATCAGCGGGGCATATTCTGGGATCAAGTGGCGGCAGAAAAAGGACATCCAGAATCAGCATATCGCTTAGGACTTGCTTATCAGTTAGGCCAGGGCGTCAGTCAGAGTAATAGTCAGGCGCGTCACTGGTATCAGCAAGCGGCATTGGCACAGCATGCTAAAGCGCAAAAGTTACTCGGTTCCATGTTTGAATCTGGCGCGGCGGGTGAGAAGGATCAACAACGCGCCTATCAGTGGTATCTCAAAGCGGCTCAGCAAGGCGTTATGGGGGCACAGCTAAAAGTCGGCACCATGCTGTTAGAAGGGCGTGGCGTTAAGGCTAACCGAGCTTCGGCTCAACATTGGATTCGTAAGGCTGCCGAAGCCGGTAATTCTAATGCTCAGGTTGCCATGGGGGTTATTTTGGCAGAAGTTGACCCCGATGAGAGTTTGAGCTGGTATCAACAGTCGGCTGATCAGGGCAACGGATTGGCGCTTCAAAACTTGGCACTGGTATATTACGCCGGTCAGGGAGTTGATGCGGATCATGAGAAAGCAGCCGCATTGGCGCAACAGGCGCTAGATGCTGGGAATACCGAAGCGGCATCATTATTAAATCTTATTCGCTTAGAAACCGAACAGAAAAAGGTCGTCGAGTTACAAGCTGAAAAACAGCAGCTGGCACGGCAGATACGTGAGTCAATTCCAGATAATGGTTCAGGTGAGCAGCAACTGTTGTTAGCGACACTCTCGGTTGAAGATGAGCCATCTGAAACAGATATAAAAGATGCTCCACCCGTGTTATCCGATAAACCATTACCCATTGCATTACCCGTTGAAACCCCTGTTGAACCGCCAGCTGCAAGCGCTTCGACTACAACCACCGCGGCGTTAGAGCAAGAGTCATCACAACCCGTCGCTAACGTTGCAACGGCAGAGACTCAGGCCACACCGTGGCAACCTGATAATCAATATGCATTGGCTGATGGTTGGGTGATGGATAAATTGCCACCTAATTTCACCATTCAGTTGTTATACGGTACTGATGAGCGAGGTGTGCTTAAGTATATTGCCAAACATAAACTGCCGGACACGGTACGTTATTTCCGTACACAGCGTGAAGCAGGACTCTATTACGTACTGGTGTATGGAGATTATGAAAGCATCCCTGAGGCGCGTGCGGCTCTAGCAGAGATACCCGCATCAGCGCGTAAGAGTCATTGGATTCGTAAGTTCAGACGTTTACAGGAGCTTTACGTAGCCCCTTAGGCTGATGAATCTGTCAGCGTTTTAGGTTGCTGCACTCTTATGGTCGGTTGAAGTATTGACCTATCTTGCGTTGTTTTTTAGTCCTGTTGATCGGAAGTGATATGGCCCGTATTATTTTTTCTCTGTTGAGTGTGTTGTGCTTATATGCCACAGCGGTTGCTGCTGATGAGCAGAGTTGTCGAACCTTTTATCAGAATCAACAAACCCGTGAAGCGCTGCATCACTGTATGCCCTTGGCTGCACAGGGTGATGGGGAAGCCAGCTTTATTCTTTCTAGCCTCTATAGTCAGGGGTTTGAAGGGGGATCATCCGATCTACAACAGGCACTTAAATGGTTAACCCGTTCTGCTGAACAGGGTTATGCGCCGGGTTGCTATAACTTGGCGGTACTCTATGAACGGGGTGAGGTGGTTGACCGGGATCTCGGTGTGGCCTTTCGATGGTACCTTCAAGGTGCAGAATTGGGCCACCTTGCTAGCCAGCTAAAAACCGGTATTGCTTACCTTAAGGGAAATGGCACTCAACAAGACTATGTCGAGGCTAAACGCTGGTTAACTATGGCGGCAGATCGAGGTGATCAGAGCGCTAAGATTACCCTCGCGACACTGCTTAAAACGACGGAGCCGCAAAAATCAGTCAAACTCTTCCGCGAAGCCGCACAAGAGGGCAGTAACTTTGCTTTTTATCAGCTAGCGTTGCTGTTTCGTGAACCACCTGCTGGCTTGAGCAAAGACCTAGCACAAGCGCTTCACTATGCATCCGAAAGTGAGCGCTTAGGTTATGCTCCAGCAGTCGATCTTGTTGAAAGTATTAAACAGCAACAGGTGCTGGAAGAGGCTCATCGGATCTCAATCGCAGAGCATGCAGGTACCGAGTTAATGTCTGAGGCTGATAAGCCAGAGTCTCTCTCACCGAGCGTTGCGGAACCGGCATCTAGCACTTCTCTGCAAATAGAAACTCAGAAAACCGCACCTAACGAACAAGCGTTGAAAGTTGCAGCGGAAAAAATGGCTGCCAAGCAAGCTGCGGATGAGAAAGCTAAGGCTGAAGCCCTTGCTGCTAAGCAAGCTGCGGATGAGAAAGCCAAAGCTGAAGCCATTGTGGCTAAGCAAGCTGCGGACGAGAAAGCCAAAGCTGAAGCCCTTGCTGCCAAGCAAGCTGCGGATGAGAAGGCCAAAGCTGAAGCCCTTGCTGCTAAGCAAGCGGCCGATGAGAAAGCCAAAGCTGAAGCTATTGCTGCTAAAAAAGCTGCAGATGAGAAAGCTAAGGCTGAAGCTATCGCTGTCAAGAAAGCCGTCGATGAGAAAGCCAAAGCTGAAGCTATCGCTGCCAAGAAAGCCGCCGATGAGAAAGCCAAAGCTGAAGCTATCGCTGCCAAGAAAGCCGCCGATGAGAAAGCCAAAGCTGAAGCCATTGCTGCGAAGCAAGCTGCGGATGAGAAAATTAAGGCAGAAGCATCGGCAAGCAAAGATGTAATGGCTGGTTTACAGGACTTTACTTGGTTAATGGCTCAGCCGAGTAAACATTATGTTCTTCAATTAGCCCAGTTGAGCAGTAATGACTCGGTAAATGCCTATCTTCGCGATCATAAACTGCAAGGTAAGGTTAACTACTTCAAGGCGATCACCGCGGCAGGCAATAAGTATGTGGTGCTGTATGCGGAGTCGGCAGCTTCATTGCAAGGGGCTAAGCAGATAGCAGCTCAGTTGCCCAAAAAACTCTCTGGTATGGTCTGGTTTCGAACTTATCATGCGATTCAACATGCTTATAAACCGGTTAAATAGCGCGTAAAACGATATTGTCGGCAGGCAGAGGGCTTTCAGTTTTTAAACAGACGCTACGTAAAATGTATCGATATTCAAAGTAGATCAGTCCATGAGTGTGATTGAGTTTCAAGGATTTTAAATGCGTCAGGAATTTAAACTAGCGATTACCGCCGTCATTGTATGGTTCTCCTCGGTAAGTTTTGCCGCCGATAACGAGCAGTGTTATCAAGATTATAGAGAAGAGAGGGTGGTACAGGCCTATAACAGTTGCCTGCCGTTGGCTCAGGTAGGTGATCCTCAAGCGGCATTTATTTTGGCACGTCTGTATGCGCTAGGCGTTGAGGGCGGTGGGCCTGACTGGGAGAGGGCTGTTGAGTGGTTAACGCTCTCAGCGAAAGGCGGATATTCTGAAGCGGCTTATAATCTCGCCATTGCCCATCAGGTAGGTAAAGGGACTCCGGTAAACCTGTCAGAGAGCGTTAAATATTATCGTCAATCAGCAGAACTGGGTAATCCTAAGGCGATGCGTAATCTCGCGCTGCTATATGAAAAGGGTGACGGTGTTGAGCAAGATCTAGCTCAGGCATTTTCACTGTATCAGTCTTCTGCTGAAGCGGGGCTAGTCGATAGTCAGTTAAAACTCGGCTTGATGCTCTTTCAAGGCGAAGGCGTCGATCAAGATCAATTAGCTGCACGTCGTTGGATCGAACAGGCGGCAGAATCAGGCTATGGTCAAGCGCAGTTGGCATTGGCTGGCATATTGATTAATTCAGAGCCCGCCAATGCGATTGAGTGGTACCAACGGTCGGCTGCCCAAGGTAATCCCTATGCAGCTCATAATCTGGCCTTAGTCTACTCCGACGGATTTATGATCCCTCCCGATCTATTGCAGGCGTTGGCCTATGCGGATGTCAGTATCGAGTTAGGTAACCAACAGACTCAAGCCCTGTATGACAAAATACTCACCAAAATTCAGCAAGAAGGTATTAAAGAGCCGGCATTGAGTCATATTCAGGATGCTGCCGATAGTCAGATTGGCTCTGCGACTGAAACGGCAGCCTGGCTACGGGGTAGAGATTGGCTACAACAGCAGTTACCAGGTTTATACGCGATACAATTGGCGCGGCTAGCGAGTCAAAAAAGTGCCATACGCTTTATGACCGAGTATCAATTACAGGGTAGGGTGGACGTTGTACGTCTTACACCTGATGACTATGTGGTGCTGTTACAGGATAGTTTTGCTGATAAAACCATGGCGCAGAATGCTTATCGAGATAAACTTCCCCCAGCCTTAGTGAATGAAGCATGGGTTCGTAGCTACCGCTCGCTGTATGCCAAATAAGTTTAGCGATACGAGACGTGGAAAGTGAAGATACTGCTGCTGTCCGCCTACGATGCGGCGAGTCACCGTTATTGGCATCAGGGGTTGGTGAGTAATCTCAATCAGCATCAGTGGACGGTGCTCACACTGCCGCCACGTTACTTCTCATGGCGTATTCGCGGTAACAGCCTGAGTTGGGCCATGAATGAGCGAGAGACTCTTGAACAGCCTTACGACTTGATTATCGCTACGTCAATGACGGATCTATCAGCGCTAAGAGGATTTGTGCCTCATTTGGCGAGCATCCCGACACTGGTTTATTTTCACGAAAATCAATTTGCCTACCCGGAATCCGGAAGAGAGTATGGCAATGTCGAACCGAAGATTCTCAATATATACACGGCACTGGCTGCCGATCATATCTGTTTTAATACCGCCTATAATCGCAATACTTTTCTGGATGGTTGTCGCGCCTTATTGAAGAAACTGCCGGATCAGGTGCCTGCCGGTGTAGTTGAGCAGTTAGAAGAACGTTCATCGGTGCTTCAAGTACCCTTGCCGTCATCGGCCTATCTTCCCCATAAGCCTCAGCCGGGGCCTGTACGGCTGATCTGGAATCACCGGTGGGAGTATGACAAAGGGCCGCAGTTATTACTGAGTGCTGTCGAAGGACTTATTGCGGCGGGTGTAGATTTTCGTTTAGACCTCGTGGGTCAGCAGTTTCGCAAGCTGCCGGCGCCATTTGAGACCCTTAAAACCCTATTGGCGGATCAGGAAGGTCATTGGGGTTTCGTGGAATCGGTGGCTGAATATCGTCGGTTGTTGCAACAGGCCGATATCGTGTTATCCACAGCATTACATGATTTTCAGGGGATTGCCGTACTCGAAGGCGCCGCTGCTGGTGCGTTGCCGCTAGTGCCTAACCGGCTGGCTTATCCCGAGTTGTTTCCGGCAGGTTGCTGTTATTGCGATGAGGGTGATGAAACTCAGCACCTAGTGGCTGCGGTGGTGCGCTTTGCCAAAGCAAAACAACAGGGCCAGCTGGCCGTAGCACCGGATCTATCGGCTTTGAGTTGGCCGCAAATGTCCGTACCGTATGAGTGTTTGCTCAATCGCGTGGCGAATCTGTGCGGCAGCGATTCGCAACAGTTCAACGCATGAAAATAGTTTAGTGGCTCATCTTAAGAGATTCATATCTGGGTGTTAGCGACGGTATTCAATGGCTTCTGGGTTGACGGGTTTGAGCCTAAGAATATCGTGGATATCAGGGTCTTAGTCTGAGGATCACGCTCCTAGCGGCAAAAAACAGCTTTTGTTTAAAAAATGTACAATGCGCGCTCGACTTTAGGGGCTTAACTCTTTAAAGTGGCGCATTCTTTTACAATGCCGGTTTGGCACTGTGTAACCTGTACTTTTCCGGGCTCTTTATCAGGATTCTCTTTCAGTACATTCTTTCCAGAACTATCTTTTCAGGACTTATCCTTTGATCTCCTCCGCGAATATCACCATGCAGTTTGGCGCTGAGCCGCTGTTCCAAAATATTTCTGCTAAATTTGGCAACGGCAACCGTTATGGTTTGATCGGTGCGAATGGTTGTGGCAAATCCACCTTTATGAAGATTTTGAGTGGTGAGCTGACGCCAACGTCCGGTAATGTCTCTATGACACCGGGGGAAAAGCTGGGCATCCTTAATCAGGATCAGTTTGCTTTTGAAGAGTACACCGTTATCGATGCCGTGATTATGGGTGATACTGAGTTATGGAAAATTAAGCAGGAGCGTGAGCGGATCTACTCGCTGCCGGAAATGTCTGAAGAAGACGGCATGAAGGTGGCCCATCTGGAAGTCGAATTTGCCGAGATGGATGGCTACAGTGCCGAAAGCCGTGCTGGGGATATTTTGCTAGAAGCGGGCATCGCTGAAGAGTATCACTTTGGTTTGATGAGTCAGGTTGCCCCAGGTTGGAAGATTCGGGTGCTGTTGGCACAGGCGTTGTTTGCTAACCCTGATGTATTGTTGCTGGATGAGCCAACCAACAACTTGGATATTCATACCATCAGCTGGTTGGAAAATGTGCTTAACCAGCGTAAGAGCACCATGATTATTATCTCCCATGACCGTCACTTCCTGAACTCAGTGTGTACGCACATGGCGGATATCGATTATGGTGAACTGCGTATCTACCCGGGTAACTATGAATATTACTTAGAAGCCTCGGCGTTGATTCGTGAACAGTTGTTGACTGCGAACGCGAAGAAAAGCCTCGAGATGGATGAGTTGCAGTCATTTGTTAACCGCTTCTCGGCTAACGCTTCGAAAGCAAAACAGGCGAGTTCTCGGGCTAAGAAACTGGAAAAGATCGAGCTGGATGAAGTTAAAAGTTCTAGCCGTCAGTTCCCTTCTATCACCTATAAACAGGATAAGAGACTGCACCGTCAGGCGCTTATTCTGGAAGATATGGGTCATGGTTATGACGATGAAATGTTGTTCCGTGATGGTAATCTGATTCTGGAAGCCGGCGCTAAACTGGCAATTGTTGGTGAAAACGGTGCCGGTAAAACCACCTTTTTGCGCTGCCTGATGAATGAATTAGAAACCAAAGAGGGTACTGTTAAGTGGTCTGAGAATGCGTCTATTGGTTATTGCCCTCAGGATAGTACCCAGGACTTTAATTGTGATCTGACCCTGTTTGAGTGGATGTCACAATGGCGCACGCCCAAGCATGATGATTTGAAAGTACGGGCGATGTTAGGACGTTTACTGTTTACTGCGGATGATTTCAATAAGAAAGCGCGGGTCTGCTCTGGTGGAGAAAAGAACCGTCTATTGTTTGGTAAGTTGATGATGATGGATATCAACGTGCTGATTATGGATGAGCCGACTAACCATATGGATATGGAAGCGATTGAATCATTGAACCTCGCCCTCGAAGACTTTGACGGTACGCTGATTTTTGTCAGCCATGACCGCGCCTTTATCTCCTCGCTGGCGAACAATATTATTGAGATTAAAGATAATAAAGTGATTCACTTTCCTGGTACCTTTGATGAGTATCTGGATAACCAGACTAAATCATCTCAGGTCGCTTAACGATTATTATCAATCGTTATTGGCTAGCATTTAGTTAAAAAGCCCTCTCAGCTTTATCGCTGCGGGGGCTTTTTTACAGATAGATGATGGTCTGTTGGGAATCAGCCGCGAGTGATTAAGGGCGTGCTATTCATGTTTGCTCTCAATGTTTGGCGGCTAAGGCGTCAGTGGATAACGGCGCGGATGGCTGTATAACAGGAAATACTCGATCATAGATCCAGTTAAAGGTCAGTGTGTAGGCCATCACCAGAAAGATCGATATCAGATCAACCATCAAGGCCTGCATAAAGGTCACATCGAGCCACCAGATAATCAGCGGTAGCGAGGTGGCAATCAACGTTATTTCCAAGCCAGCCGAATGAATCAATCGACCGGATAGCTTTCGTTCAGTTGGAATTCTGCCGTGTTTAACATCATATCGATCAAACAGATAATTGAAAAACGGGTTGATCAGCATCGCTTTAATACTGATCACAAGCGACAGCATACCGACATCTAGAATATCTCGGTCGAGTAATAACGACATCATCGGCGCGAGTAGTGTCAGCAGTAAGAGTTCGAACATCAGCGTGTGGCGCAGGCGGTCGAGAGGGGTACGGGTAATAATTGGCTGATTCATGATGGCTCCTTGCGATGCTTACTTTATGATGCTTACTTTATGATGCTTAGTCAGCTAATGATGTTTTGAAGATGAGGCTATTCTAGGCTTTATTTAGATAGTAAAAAGTTAGATACTATCTAAAAATCAGATAGGTTGTTGAAGGGATTATGGCGGGTATTGATCCATTAGAAGCCTTTGTGATTGCTGCCGAAACCGGCTCATTCTCTGCTGCCGCTCGGCGTTTGGGGAAAGCGCAGTCGGCGGTGAGCACGGCGATCAGTAATCTCGAACTGGATAGCAATGTGGCGCTGTTTGATCGCAGCCATCGCAATCCGGTATTAACCCACAGTGGCAAGGCATTATTGGAATATGCCCGCACGGTATTACACTCCCAGCATGAATTTAGAGTGCATGCTCAAGCGTTGGGTCAGAGTGATGAGGTGGAGCTTTGTTTGGCGGTAGAGCAGAGTATCTCCAGTCAGCCGTTATTGGATATTTTGCACCGCTTTGAGCAACGCTTTTCCCATATTCAGTTAGAGCTGCTGGACCCAGGCGGCAGTGATGTTGCTGAGCTTATTCGTACCAATCGGGCAGATATCGGTTTGATGCTCGAACGGGAAGCTTATCCACAGGGCTTTGGCTTTCGCGGCATTGGTTATTCTGAGTTGGTGGCGGTATGTCGTCATGATCACCCGATTGCTGAGAAACAGCCGGTGAGTCATGCCAATTTTAGAGCCCATCGCCAGCTAGTGTTACGCAGTCTGGATTTAACGGATCGTAGCCATGAACGGTTAATGTTTAGTCCCAGTGTTTGGTTTTCAGAAAGCCCGCATCTGATTCTAGAGCTGCTATGTAGTGGTTTAGGTTGGGCTTTTCTGCATCGTAATGTGGTACAGGAAAAACTGGTCAGCGGTGAATTATTAGCTTTGCAGCGAGACTTTCAGGCGGTGGCATCGTTACAGGGTATTGATGTTGTCTGGACGGAGAATCGCTCTTTAGGAACGGCGGGTAGTTGGTTATTGGAAGAGCTGTCGCAGTTAGACCTAACCCCGCAATCTTTAAGCTAAGCCTAAACCAAGAGTTACCGCTCAGTCGTGGGCGGTGTAGCCTAACTGAGCAGAGATCGCGTTAGCCGCTTCCTTGAGAGCATCAATCCATTCCAGTTGGCGTCTTTCGATCGGTGCTGAGATCGATAGGCCAGCAACCGGTAACTGGGTCTGATCATAAATTAATACGCCAATACAGCCCACGCCGATTTCCGCTTCTTCATTATCTAATGCGTAACCCTGTGTGGCCGATTGTCGGCATTCAGCCATGAGTTCCGGCAACGTCGAAAAAGTATTTTGGGTATAGGTGGGTAGGTTGGTACGTTGTGCATAGCTGATAATATCGGTCTCACCACCGATGCCAAGCATCAGTTTGCCAACCCCAGTGACATGTAGCGGCGCACGGCTGCCGACGAGTTGATGGACGTGCATCATTCGGTTGGGGATCGCCCGTTCAAAATAGATCACCACATCGCCTTCACGAATGGTTAGGTTGATACTTTCACCTAACTGATCTCTTAATCGTTCCATATAGGGTAGGGCGACGGCACGCAGGTCTACATCGGTCCGGCGCTTATTGGTTAGTTGCAGCAACCGATTCCCCAGCCAGTATTCACCATTTTCGTTGCGATCGACAAAACGGTTGTCGATCAGCGAGCGCAGGATCCGGTGGGCTGTTGACGGGTGTAGGCCGGTTTCGGCGCTGAGCACTTTTAATGTTACCGGTTGAGAATAGCGGGATATCGCATCCAGAATATGGGCTGCTCGATCGATAACCTGAATGCGGCTGATGGGCTTGGTCGCTGTATTTTCATCGACAGAACTTGCCATGGAATGATCTGACATGAAGGCACCTGAAAGAATCGATAGAAGATACCGTATTGTAATAACTAACGTCTTGATTTCATATTGTGAAAGAAGATTTAGTTAGATGATATTAGATATTGATAACGGGCTCGTTGATGAGCAGTGGGATGAGTTGATCGGGATGGTGGATAATAAAATCGCTGTTGGCACGCTGTAGTTCGGCTATTTCACCATAACCCCAGGTGACGGCAACCGAGTTAATGTTACAGGCTTTAGCGGCTTGGATATCATTGGATCGGTCGCCGATCATCCAGTGCTGTTTGTCGCGCTGATGATGTTGCAGCAAGCTATTGAGGTGCTGGGTTTTATCACTACGACTGCCATCGAGATGACTGCCATGAATGCTGCTAAATAGAGAACTGAGTTGGGCATGCTGTAATAGTCTCTCAGCTTGCGGCTGAGGTTTGATCGTTAAGACTCGCAGCGTTTTCCCATGGCTGGCTAGCTGCATCAGCAGTGCTGCTATTCCGGGGTAAAGTTGATAGTTGTAGATACCCTGTTGTAGATAGTGCTCGCGAAAGTGTGTGACGGCCGTTTCGATAAGATCGCCGTTGTCGCTATCCATGAGACGTGCAAAGCTGTCTCGTATGGGAGGGCCAAAACAGTGTTGCAGTTCAACGGCTGAAGGGGCTGGATAGCCAAGCTTGGTTAGCGTCGACTGTATTGATTCGCTAATCCCAGCTTGGGTATTCAACAGCGTGCCGTCTAGATCAAAAAAGATATCCCCCATGACGGATAACCCGATTAATCGGTCAGCGCACCTTGCGCAATCCACTGGCCCAATAGGTCCCGTTCCTGTGGCGTCATCTGGGTGATGTTACCCAATGGCATGGCGGTTGTTGTGATCGCCTGAGCTTGAATACGAGGGATCAGTGCTTTGATTTGCGCAGGGGTATCCATGATAACGTTCAGTGGTGGGGCGTTGAAGCCTGCATAGCTCGGAGTTGCCGAGTGACACACTGCACAGCGTTCACTAATAATGGGTTGAACCTGAGCGAAGCTGACTCTGTTAGAGGTGTCCATGGGGGTTGTTTGTGGGGCGACAACAAAGGCTAAACCAATCATACCTAAGGCAGCAGCAGGCAATGTCCAAAGGTATTTTTGGGTCAGGTGGCGGGTGTTGAAATAGTGTCGCACCAGTATGCTAAGAAACGCCAGTGCACCCAGAATAGCCCAGTTATATTCATAGCTATAGGTGCTCGGGAAATGGTTGCTGATCATGATAAACAGCACGGGTAAGGTAAAGTAGTTGTTATGCCGAGAGCGTAGCAGTCCTTTGGCCGGTAGTTTAGGATCGGGCTCTTGTCCTGCTTCAATCGCACGAATCATGGCCCGTTGAGCGGGCATAATAATACGGAAAACGTTACCAACCATTATTGTGCCGATGATGGCGCCAACATGAATAAAAGCCCCGCGACCGCTATAAATGAGTGTTAAGCCCCAGGCGGTTAGTACCAGTAGAGCAAAGAGTACAACGCCTAAGAGAAGTGGTTTTTTACCCAACGGCGAGTCGCATAGAGTGGTGTATACCAGCCAGCCCGCCAGTAGGCTACCGATACTGATAGCAATCGCGGTAGCGGTGCCCATATCAGAACCCGGCGCGATAAGGTAAAGCGGCGCGTTAAGGTAATAAACAACGGCCAGCAGCGTAAATCCAGAAAGGAAGGTGGCATAGGCCTCCCAGTAGAACCAGTGGAGTTTTTCCGGCATCTGAGGCGGGGCAAGCTTATATTTTTCTAAGTGGTAAATACCGCCGCCATGGATAGCCCAAAGGTCACCCGATAAACCCTCCTTTGGTTGACTTCGCTCCAAATGGTTCTCGAGCCAGACGAAGTAAAAGGAAGCACCTATCCAAGCGATACCGGTAATCATATGAACCCAGCGTACTGCTAGGTTAAGCCATTCCGTGATATGTGGATCCATCGTTTATTCCTCATCAAGCCAGACCTCTGTCGAGGTATTCATCGTCTAATATTTCGCTGTCAGGAACCGTTCCTGCAGGTCTCAGCTGGGTATACCGCTTTCAAGCACCATCTCGTCGTCAGTAAAGTAGTGTTCATCGCAGTTGTTACCGTCGCCTTCGCGGTCGACGATTAAAAAGTCGTCTTCAGCTTCACAGCTGAGTATTGGGTGGTGCCAAACACCGGTATGGTAGTTAATGCCTTGATGGCCATTAGTGATAAAGGCGCGGATCGTTTCGGGGGCCGGATGATCGCCGGGTTCAGCCACTAGAATCAGAAAGGGTTTCTGTTTTAGGGGAATAAAGGCCTGGCTGCCGAGAGGGTGTCGTTCTAGCATTTTTATCGGCAGTGGATAGGTCAGCTTTTGGGCCCTAAAAATGCTGATGATAGCGCGATCATCCGGTTTACCCAGCATCACCTCAGAAAGCCGATGAAAACGTTGAGTAGAACCGTTATTAATCATAAAGAAGTCACTACCCTCGGTTTCAATCACATCGCCATAGGGAGCGAAACGTGCTTTCGTTAGGGGTTCAGGTGTGAGTATCCGCTGCATCCGGTATATCCTTTATTGGCTCGGTTTGCCGAACAGCCTGAGGCGACTTACACCGCCATCAGGGAAGATGTTCAGACGAATATGGGTTATATTGCCCAGCGAGTTAAGCTGTTGCTCGAACTGATGCTCTTGATGCATTGCCAATTTTTGTGAGGGCAGCAACTCTTTCCAGAAGAGGCTCTGGGTTTCGATCTGTTCATCGGTGCCCCCTTTAACAAAGGCCGCCTGAATTGAACAGCTATCGGGGTAGTTACCTTTGAAGTGCAGGGTGTCGACCACGACTCGGCTGATTTCACCTGGGTGCCCCAGTGCAATAATCACCCAGTCATTACCGGGGGTTCGACGACGAGCCGTTTCCCAGCCATCGCCCATATTGATACCTCGGCCTGGGTTGAGAATATTACTCATAGTACCGTAGTGTTCATTACTGCAGGCCAGTGCACGACCGCCATTGATGGCTGCGGCTAGATCGATTTCCTGATCAGAGTTAACGCTAGACCAGTCCAGATAAGGAATGCCGTACAGTTTCAGGCGAGCAATACCGCCATCGGGGTAAATATTAAAACGGACGTGGGTCCAAGGTGTAGCATGATCGATGGCGTGTAGGTGCTGACTATCACCGTTTAGACTGACGGCACCTAACAGTTCGGTCCACTCTGTATTGTCGTCTGGGTCTCCTTGGGTGCAAAAACAGGCTTCCAGTGATGCAGAAGGAGGGAAGTTGCCGGTAAAGAAGGCTGTGTCAATGTTGACGCCTTTGATGATGCCCGGTACTCCGAGACGAATGATCGTGTAATCGTAACCCTCAAAGCGTTTACGGCGGGATTCCCAGCCATCCATCCACTTACCGTTATCATCGTAAACATCGTCTTTCCATACCGGTGCTTCCGGTTGCAGCATACGATCAACAGCGGCAAACCAGTCATCGGTGACAAACACCGCTTTACTACCGAGCCGCGCATCGGCTAGGTTGATATATTTCGTAAATGTAGGGTTACTCATAAGTTTATTTGCCTTGTCTCTTCATTCATTGCCGACTGATGGAATAGGATTTAGAGGGATTCCAGTCTAAACCGAGCTATTTTGTTAATTTCCACCAAGGCGCGCTGGAACTCTTGTTCAGGGCTGTGATGAATTCTTTCTTCAAACGCGGCCAATATCTGCTGCTTTTGACTGCCTTTGACCGCCATAATAAAGGGGAAGCCAAATTTTGCTTTATAGGTATTGTTTAGCTCGGTAAAGCGAGCAAACTCGGCATCGGTACATTCACTGATACCGGCGCCTGCTTGTTCCGATGTTGATGACTCGGTCAGTTCGCCGGCAATAGCCGCTTTGCCTGCTAAATCAGGGTGAGCGTTAATGAGAGCGAGTTGAGACGGCTGATCAGATTCAAGCAAGATCTTTGCCATGCGAGCCTGAAGGGTATCAATTTGGTTATGGCTGTTATCGATTCCTAGGTCATAAGCCTGTTCGGCTATCCAAGCTGAGTGTTCATAGATATCACCAAAAGTGGCAATAAAGTCAGCACGACTCATCTGGCTAGGCGTGCAGCTATGGAAGGTTCCGCTCATTTACTGCTCTCCGGTTGATAGGGGTGTTGATGTTGCCAATGTTTGGCTATATCGATGCGTCGGGTAAACCATACTTGATCATGACTTTGAGCATAACGGATAAAGCGCTCTAAGGCAGCCGCGCGCCCGGGACGCCCCGCAAGTCGGCAATGTAGGCCAACTGACATCATTTTTGGTGCATCTTCACCTTCCGCATAAAGGGTATCGAAGCTATCTTTTAGGTATTGATAAAACTGCTCACCACTGTTGAAACCCTGTGCGGTAGCAAAACGCATATCGTTAACATCGAGAGTATAGGGAATGACTAGGTGTCCTTTACCGTCGTTATCGACCCAATAAGGCAGATCATCATCGTAGGCATCGGAGTCATACAAGAAGCCACCTTCCTCCATCACCAATTGTCGAGTGTTAGGGCCGGTTCGGCCGGTATACCAGCCCAGAGGCCGTTCACCGGTGATCGTTTCGATAATGCTGATTGCCTGAAGCAGGTGATCGCGCTCTTCGTCGATATCGGTATATTGATAATCGAGCCAGCGTAAACCGTGACTACAGATCTCATGGCCCGCCGCCACCATTGCTTGAGCGACCGCGGGGTTGCGTTGAATGGCCATCGCGACAGCAAATACGGTTAATGGGATATCGTATTTATTAAATAGTTTTAGTAAGCGCCAGACACCCGCACGGCTACCATATTCATAGCAGGATTCCATGCTCATATGACGTACATTGGGTAACGCCTGGGCACCGGGCATTTCCGACAGAAAGGCTTCCGATTCACTATCACCATGAAGAATGCAGCGTTCGCCACCCTCTTCATAATTCAACACAAAAGAGATAGCAATACGGGCGTTATCAGGCCAGTGGGGGTGAGGTGGGTTATTGCCATATCCAATGAGGTCGCGCGGATAATCGGTATTCACGGCGGAACTCCTTACATAACGATCGATGTGGGTCATCTGGTTTAGCAAAATTGATGCTTTGATTGTATACAATTGGCTGCGGATGATTCAAGCTAAAAGTTGTCCAATCGGTCAGATTTAATTCAGCTTTGCTGAGAATGTCTGGCTTGAATGAGCGGAGTTAAGCTAAATGAGTCTCGATATCCTATAAAATAAAATGTATACAATTTTATCAGTGGACTGTTGTTTTGTTTCTTCGCGTTGTTTTATAGTAGTTAGCAATCGTTTGGCAATATATTAGTAACAACCATATTTAATAAACAGTTAAAGGGGAAGGGCGATGGGATATCTGACAACACATGTATTGGATTCGGCTCATGGTTGTCCAGGGGCGAATATCCCAGTAGCACTGTATCGTATCGACGGAGATGTCAGCCGAGTACGGTTACATTATACCCAGACCAACGATGATGGTCGTTGCGATCAGCCAGTGTTGGCTGGGGATGATTTTAAAAAAGGGGTATATGAGCTGGTCTTTAGTGTTGGCCCTTATTATCGTCACCGTGGTGTCGAACTGCCAGAACCCGCTTTCTTAGATGATGTGGTGATACGCTTCGGTATCGCCGACGAAGATGAGCACTATCATGTACCGTTGTTGATTTCGCCGTATAGTTATTCGACCTATCGGGGAAGTTAAAAGCAGTTGCTCACATCCATATCTTATCTTCTCTGCATATACCGGTAGCACTGTTAGTCCCAGAGATATTATCGACTAGTCAATGATATTCACGGTTAATGGTGCGGTTCGCAGGCTCACCAGCACCTTACGAGGTTAAGACGCCCCGTCCTTATACCACTCCCATGGTGACTCACATATCTTTTGACTGTTTGTAGGGTGTCGATGAAGAATGAATCGCACCAAGGGACGTGATGATTTCACGGTATCCACGGTTAATGGTGCGGTTCGCAGGCTCACCAGCACCTTACGAGATTAAGACGCCCTGTCTCTATACCACTCCGATGGTGACTCACATATCTTTTGGCTGTTTGTAGGGTGTCGATGAAGAATGAATCGCACCAAGGGACGTGATGATTTCACGGTATCCACGGTTAATGGTGCGGTTCGCAGGCTCACCAGCACCTTACGAGGTTAAGACGACCCGTCCCTATACCACTCCTATGGTGACTCACATATCTTTTGACTGTTTGTAGGGTGTCGATGAAGAATGAATCGCACCAAGGGACGTGATGATTTCACGGTATCCACGGTTAAGGGTGCGGTTCGAAGGCTCACCAGCACCTTACGAGGTTAAGACGACCCGTCCCTATACCACTCCTATGGTGACTCACATATCTTTTGGCTGTTTGTAGGGTGTCGATGAAGAATGAATCGCACCAAGGGACGTGATGATTTCACGGTATCCACGGTTAATGGCGCGGTTCGCAGGCTCACCAGCATCTTACGAGATTAAGACGACCTATCCCTATACCACTCCGATGGTGACTCACATATCTTTTGATTGTTTGTAGGGTGTCGATGAAGAATGAATCGCACCAAGGGATGTGATGATTTCACGGTATCCACGGTTAATGGTGTGGTTCGCAGACTCACCAGCACCTTACGAGATTAAGCCGACCTGCGGTTATCGTTTCGTAGGGGCGTTGCTGCTCTCGCCCTCAGCCTAATCTCTGATCTGTTATGTCCCGCTTAACTATCTATTCACTCAGTTCAATTATTATCTAAATAGAACTTATCGCTAGTTTCGCTGTAGAGAATGACTGGCCGAGCTGTTAAGACAGGGTAAAGATAGGGGTGGTTAAGCTGATGTTTTCCCATCGTGGTACTTAGCACGTATGATAACCGACCGGATTCCGTATTAGGACTGTTTCACATGCCACTATTTGAAGAGATCGATAGCCAAGCCTCACCTTTGGGGCAGATATCCCTACGTCGGCGGCGGATGCCCGCGTTTGGTGATCGAGAGATCTATGAAGTAAAACTCGGAGAAGAGTTTTTAATGTCTAGCATGTTTGTCGATGCGGAAGAGGCATTATCGACATTGGGGTTAGCCTCTGTTGAAGGGGATCAGCTCAGTGTTGTCGTTGGTGGTTTGGGACTTGGCTATACTGCGGTGGCGGCTTTAAACGATCAGCGTATTGCCGAACTGCTGGTGGTTGATGCGCTCGATACGGTGATCGGTTGGCATCAAGATGAGTTGGTGCCGTTGGGTAAAATACTCAATGCGGATAGTCGCAACCGTTATATTCTTGGCAGCTTCTTTGATCTGGCTATCGAGCCGAGCACTGGCTTTGATCCCGAATCTGATGGTAAGAAGTTTGATGCGATTTTGTTGGATATTGATCACTCCCCTACGGAATACCTTAATTCAGCCAATGCGAGTTTTTATACGACGGCTAACCTGAGTTTGATGGCTGAACAACTAAAACCGGGTGGGGTGTTTGCCATGTGGTCACAAAACTTGCCAGAAGCGCCGTTTGAAGCATTATTGCGAACGGTATTTGAGCGTGTCGATGCCCATGTGGTCTCTTTTTATAATCCGTTTCAGAGTGATGAATCAACCAACTCTGTGTATGTGTGTGTTAAAGCGAGCCACTAGTGCTTTAATGAAAGCTTAATGACCGGTGAAGGCCAAGTGACTTCAGTGGTAATGTGAAGGCTTTGTTCATTGCTATACGTTATGTTGCATGAAGTGTTGAGCCTTACGTAAGTTTGCTGGCCTGGCGCTATGTGACCTTTTTATCGGCTATGGAAGGAAGAGTTAAATGTCAGAGTTTGTTACCATCGTAGCGGCTGATGATCATTCGATGTTTTTGGAGGGGCTCAGTAGCCTTATTGGGAAATCCTCGACCTTCCAATTGCTAGGTACCGGTGCGAACGGCGATGAGTTGATCGCACTGGTTGAACAGTTTTCTCCCGCCATTGCTTTAGTTGATCTGTCGATGCCGGGAGCTAAAACGGAAGATATTCTCAAGTATGTTGAGCTGCATAGCCCCGAGACACAGCTGATTGCGCTAACCATGCATCTTGAGGCACATCTGGCTAAAACCCTGCTGAAACTTGGTTTATCTGGCTATGTGTTAAAAGAGAGTGCGTTTGAAGAGTTAAGCGATGCTATTGAAAATGTGATCGCCGGCGAGCAGTTTTTATCACCGGCGATGGTCGACGCGCTGAATGTTTTTGATTCTGATGAGGCAGCTTTAACCTTACGTGAGATTGAAGTGCTAGCCTGTGCATCGAATGGGTTTTCCAATAAGGAAACAGGACGACAGCTTGATATTTCTGAACGGACGGTTCGTTTCCATATTTCGAACTCCTGCCTCAAATTAAATGCCCACGGTCGTGCTAATGCGGTCGCTGTGGCGCTTAAAAATGGCTATATCAGCTAACGAATGAGGCTGGTGATAGGGGAAATTTAATCTGAATATGGCTGCCTTTACCGGTTTCACTGGTCATATCAAGATGGCCGCTTAGTAGGGTGATTCTTTCCTGAAGGCTGACAAAACCATAGCCGCCATCGTCGCGATATTCACGTTTGTCCTTAATATTAAAACCGATACCATTATCTCGAATAGAAAGGCAGACATAGCCCTTTTTAGTGGATAGCTGTATCGCAATAGTGGTCGCTAGGCCATGTTTGATGGCATTCGATACACACTCTTGAAACATCCGGAAGACATGAATCTCCGTGTTTTTATCCATCTTTACATCAGCACAATTGAGCGAGGTAGTAATGCCATATATCTTGCCAATATTTTTACATTCGCTCTCTAATGCTTGATTAATCGGGGTCTGATCGATAATCACCGGGTGTAGCCCATTAATCAGACGTCGTAACCCTTGTACCGCTTGTTCTAGTTCAGATTTAACGAAGTCTAGATGTTTATCTTTTTCATCTGAACTTAACGCTAAGCTTGTTTGGAGTTTTGCCGATGCTAAGTGCTGACCAATCCCATCGTGTAGCTCCCGAGCAATCGAATGTCTCACACTGTCAGTAATACCGACGATACGGATGGATAGTTTCTTAAAGTCCATACGGATATGGGTTAGCTGCTGAAAGTAGGCGAACAGCAGTGCATAGCGATAGATGATACTGCCGAATTGAATATTTCGGTGGCCAAAGAAATCGTCGGGTAACCATTGGCTACGAATAGAAAAGACATAAATGATAATGCCAAAAAACTGGGCGTAGGCCCCGACACGTTTGTATATGAGCCCTTTGAAGGCGGCATAAATAGCATAGAAAAAAAACATCACGGCTTGTATATTCCAGAGATACCAGCAAATATTTTTCAGCTCGAATGAAATGCTCGGTAGTAGCAACATAGTAATATTGAAGGCCCAGATAGCCGACAGTACCGTGATTAGCTTGGTTGAGATATCTCTGTATTGGCTCCAAAAGTACATGGCGGTGGTATAGGGCAAAACGAGCATTGCCGTCACCATGGATAGGTTGGTATTGATAAATCGAATGGAATAGATGTAATTGATATCATGAGCCGCCGCGCCCAACAGGAGGAAAAAGCTACAGGCGAGTAGCCATTTAAACTCAGGTACTGGGCCTAAGGCCGTTTTTAGAAGTACCAAAATAATCAGTAAGTCTAAAATGCCTAGTACGGCAAAAACCGTATCAAGGGTGATGATTTTTAGTTTTGTATTATGGACCCTATCAAGTAACGTATCATAGTCGCCTATCAGTACTTTACCTTTAGTGATGCCTGCACCACCGGGAAACATGGCCCCCCAGGCTTCGCCAAAACCGACATTGGTTTTAATTGCCAGAACATTATTTTTTTCAGTGAGTAGTTGGGGAGGAATTTTGTACAGCCGAGGCAGACTTTGTGGGTTGGTATGGAGAAAATCCCACGCTTCATAGGTCTCACCGAGACCGCCGATACGAGTGCCATTAAGCCACGCTTCATCCGCATGTCTGATCGTTTCAATAAACAGGGCTAAATCGTGTTGCTTAGGCGTATTAAAATCAAAGTGAACGCGATACCAGCCTTTAACCGGCGTGTTATGGCCTTGAAATAAAAGCCTAGGAACCTCAACGGTTTGCCAGGCGCTGTCATCATATAATGGTTGGCTCCAACTCGGGAGATCGCCATGCTGGAACAGCCAGTTGTTTTTGATCTGTACATCACTCGCCGCCGCCAAACCACTTGCGATCACGAAGGCCAACAATACTAATGCTTTAACGTATCTGATAATCATTAATCACTCTGGCTGACAGTGAAGTGGAATTTGATTGGCTAATCGACGGATAAAATTTCCTCGATGATATTGTCTGATCTTAAATAGGTCTGCGAATGAATAACGATCAAAGCAGGACTATTTAGCATCGGACGAAACGAAGAAGGCAAATAGACGCCTTCTTCGTTTGGCTGTTAAAACGTTTAGCTATTGTTTTAGCTGTTGTGCGTTAATGGCTTTATTGACCACTTTACCACCGGATACGGATGGTTTTATTTGTGGCAGTACGGTCGCTTTTTTGACAACGGCTTTGTTAGCAGTGGAAACAGTCTTTACACAGCCGCCACAGGGATGGAAGGTTCCGCCACCGGCCCATCTCATCCCACCGCTAAGGGCGGGGTATCGCATCAACATAAGCGTATCGCCGGTCGCGTTGTATTGCGCGTCGGAGAAACTACCATCGCTTTTGCTTAACTTTGAGCGTATCAGTATGCCGTTAGCCGTCCGTGCTCGTAGGATAAGATCAGCCGTTTGTCCTTTATCGATATTACCGATCAAAGCAGAAAAGTTATCGATTTGAGGCCCATCCCCTGCCGTATGTTGAACATGGGTATAGTGACCATCGCCTTTGGCAAGTTTAAGCCGCAGGATCAAGCCATTTTGTGGGTCACGTTTACGTAGCAAAATATCGGTTCTGCGATCGCCATTGAAATCACCGACTAAGGTTTCCAATTTATCAACGTCGGCGTTTTCGGCAAGATCGTGTATGACTCGATGATAGGTACCATCTCCTTGAGAGAGATAGGTATTGGCGCGTAATAACTTCGTACCATTGTCACGGGTGATTAGGATGAGATCCGATTTCTTATCGCGATTCACATCACCGACAAAGCTTTGCATATTGTTCATATGCCACCAACCACCAGGAATCAGTTTTTTATAGGTGAAGCTGCCATCGCCATTGGAGATCTGAGTTCTTATTTGGAAGTTATTTGAACCACTTTGAAAGTGGTAGATGAGATCGGTTTTACCATCGCCGTTAACATCGGCGGCATGCATACGCAGGGAGTCACCCATGGCGCCATCACCGGAACGGTGATCAGTTTCTCGGTAAGTACCATCGCCATTCGAGTATTTAACGCGGATGTGTAGTCCTGAGGTGGGGTGCTGATACAGTGAGATCAGATCGGACAGTTTATCGCCATCGACATCACCGATAAACGCCAGTTTTTCTGCTGCACTATGACCATCGCCAGCCTGATACTCTTTTTCTGTAAAGCTACCATCACCATTAGAAAATTTGGTGCGCAGCATTAAGCCTTTCTGTGGGTGGTAATAACGTAACAGTAGGTCGGTTTTATTATCGGCATTGAAATAACCGGAGAGCATCGGTAGCAAGTCTACCGCTGCACCATCGCCGGAGATAAACGCTTTCTCGGTAAATGAGCCATTGCCGTTGGATAATTTTGTGTGAATGCTGAGCCCTTGTTGCGGGTTACGGGAACGCAGCACAATGTCACTTAAGCCATCGCCGTTGATATCTACCGGATGTTGAGCGGTTGATTTGAAATGGGTGCTGCCAAATACGTACATTGAATCGTAAATATGGGTGACCGCTAAATCAACGGTTTGCCATGAATGCTCATATTTGCCTCCCATATCTTCATGACCAGCATTCACCCATTTTTGTTTCCACCAGCCGAGGTCGGTATCGCTGGCCTTCCATGTGAATGAACGGATGCCTGGCTCTAGATCCCATACTTTTCCGCCACCGTGAATATCCAGAACCGCCAATTTGTTACGGTGGTCGCTGGGGAAAACTTGATCCATATCGATAGGATAGGATTCATAACCACTATTGAGTGGGTTTTTATATACGCCACTTAAAGGAGGGAGTTCCCGGTCAACATTTGGGGTGCCGGTGGTGGTGCAAACAGGGTCTAGGCCTTGCACGATTAGGGGGATATTTTGATAGGTGGATGTTGCCCGTAGTTTTTGTCCGAGTCGGAACATCATGCAGCCACCGCGGCTTTGACCTGCCAAGACGATTAGCTCCACTTTTGTAGGATCAAACTTTGACGTGAGAAATGCCCAATAAGCGTTTTCTCGTTTCTGTTTTTCGGCGGTGGGTCGATAGTAGCCAAAGCGCATATCAAACGCGGCGATAAACAGGGTGTCGTTATCACTAAATTTACCATCTCCACGCAAGCGACCGAGGACTGATCGAGCGTCAATCGTACGGGTGCAGCTTTTGGTGGCGTTCATACAGCCATCTTTATAATCGTTGGGTTGCCCCGTCAGCACATTAGGGTAGCCTTTACCAAACTTACCTTTTTTCTCTCCACCGGGGTCTGTTTGTTGTCCTGCTGAGATAAACACAACCTTTCGGACCTGACCTTTTGGTGGCTGGTTAACGATGGAGATGTAGGTGTTGCGTTGGCCCTCGGTGGAAACACCAGCGTTGCTCCACGCTTGAAATTTTGATGGGGTGGTGGCTGTACCTGCGCAGATATTGTTGAGGCCTCGTTGATCACAATAGCGGACCCTTTCTAACGTGACGGATTCATCGGCATAACTGATCAACGAGGTTAGCAATAAAGAGAGCGCGATTGATGATTTAATCACGGAGCCTTTTAGACTCGACCTAAGGGACGCTGATGGCGTGGTTAAATTCGGTCTTAGATATTTATCGCTCATGACGCTACCTGTCTTGTTATCCTTAAGCCAACATCATCGCTCAAATGGATAGATTTTTTATTAAAGTTATCAGACTACACTCTAGAGACAGTGGCGGTGATAGACAACTGTCGTATGCGACAGGTGCTTGAGGTCGGCCTCAGGCAGATTGATAGGGATATGTTTTAGGGTGCTGTTCCAATCGCTTTGATCCTTGGTAGGTAAAGCAGCGGGTGATGAGGGTTACAGCAGTAATGATCTGAATAGTAAGTGCAACGTATGATCAATGAAACGTGCGTGTATAAGGACCCAAGTGGCGATGAAAATTTTATTAATGCTGATGACGACGATGCTTTTGACCGGCTGTTTAGGTATGCCGAAGTCGGTGACACCGGTCGATCAGTTTGAACTAGAGCGATATTTAGGTCAGTGGTATGAGATTGCTCGGCTAGATCACTCTTTTGAACGGGGGCTGATACAGGTGTCGGCTGAATACACTCGGCGAGACGATGGCGGCGTGGCCGTGCTGAACCGAGGGTTCTCTGCCGCAAAAGGTGAGTGGCAGGAGGCGGAAGGGAAGGCTTATTTTGTTAACGATAGTGATCAAGGCTACCTGAAGGTTTCTTTCTTTGGGCCATTCTACGGCTCATATGTGGTGTTTGAGCTGGATCACGAAGGCTATCAGTATGCATTTGTCTCTGGGCCTGACACCTCTTATTTGTGGCTGCTGGCCCGAACGCCGGAGGTACAACCTGAAGTTATGCAGAAGTTCATGCGTATGGCAAAGGTAAGGGGCTTTGATACTGACGCTGTTATCGTTGTTGAACAGCGTCAATAACCACAAAGGCGGAAGTTATGCTCCCTTTAGATATTGGGCCCAATATCTAAGGTGCTGCCATCACTGAAACGGGAGAAACGGAAGCGTGATAAATCATGCTCACTATCTTCTTTATTCACCATTTGAGCCACAATTTTGCCGAACGCGGGGCCGATACCGAAGCCGTGGCCACTCATTCCCGTTGCGACAATGAGTCCTTCAAAATCAGGTACTCGGTCAACAATAGGCACAATATCTGGCATGGCATCGATCATCCCCCCCCAAGCATCTAGAATTTGGGGCTCGCCTATTTGTGGAAATCTTTGCGCAAAGCGTTGTTGCATCACTTTTACTTTGCCCTTGGCGGGAGCAGGGTCGAGAACGCGGGTTAATTCAAATGGTGTTATCTCGTCTGCAGCCCAATGACGCTCAACCCGCCAAGCATCAGGGGAGTTGGGTACTTCATTTACCCAAGGGCGGATTTCATGAATGTTTTGCAGTCCTGTTTTTATCCATTTAGACAGCCAACGAAATGAATCGGGGCCAATAAAGTGATCATGGGAATCCGTGAGCGCGAGCGAGTAACCGCCGTCATTGCGTCGACGTACCGCTAATTTTTTATCGGCAAAGCTGGTGGTGGTAATGCTTTGAAGAGGCGCGGTTCTGGCCACAGAGGCCCGTACCGATAACTGGGGAATATTGATCCCATGACGGCGCAGAAACAACGATGACCAAGCGCCTCCGGCGACTACGACTTGCGCAGTTTTAATACGTCCAGCTTCGGTGATCACGCCCGTGATTTGGCCTGCTTCAATATCTAACGTGCGTACGGCGCAGTTTTCTTTGATGAGCACGCCTTCACTGTGGGCTAGTTCGGCGATCGCGGGGATCGCCTGCCAAGGTTCGGCACGCGCATCACTGGCGGTATAGGTTGCGCCAACCCAAGGGTTCTTCGACTGTGCATCCAGTTGTATGTGTTGGCCTATTTGTGCACTCGATAGGGCCACGGTATCGACACCATGTGCAGCGGCAGTGCTAAGCCATGCTTCGCGCTGAGCTTGAGCCTCCTCTGTTTGTGAGAGATACATCACGCCGACCCGCTTGAATCCGGTGCGGCCTTTGACCTCTTGATCAATGTTTTCCCATAACCGAGTGGCTTCCATCATAATCGGTAATTCGGCGGCATCACGACCATGTTGGCGAATCCACCCCCAATTGCGTGAGGATTGCTCTCCGGCAATACGTCCTTTTTCGATCACCATTACACTGAGACCCGAACGGGCAATATTTAGGGCTGAGAAGATACCGATAATGCCACCGCCAATAACCACCACATCGACCGCGTCGGGGAGTGCGTCATTGAATGTAATAGGTGTGTTTAGATTGATCATTTTGGTCATATTAATGGACCTGTGGTTGTTCTAGTTTGATTGTTACTAAAAAGACCGTAAACATGTCCGTTAGATGTAACCGGCAACAAAATAAGCGTTGGGCCATTTAGTTCGACTTGGTTTTTTAGGCGGTTGTTGTTAGGAAAACCGGTTTATTGATGCCTTCCTTTTATCGCTTAAGCACCTTGTTTTTCAAATGTTTGAACACCGGCGGGAATTTCAAACCAGTCTTGTTTTTGACTGACCCAGATATGGCGAATGGGCTTAATGATACGGGTATCTGAGAGGGTGCTGGGCTTTAGCTTTATTGAGTTAGGCTCGTCGGGATTGAAATGGTAAATTCGGTTGCCGCAGGCTGGGCAGAATTTTGCGGCAGAAATGTTGCCGCTATCAGCAGGTCTGCGCCACTCTTTCATCTCACCTTCAAACTCAATATCACTTGCGTTAACGACCGCGGTAACGCTGAAGGCGCTGGTCGATAGTTTCTGACATGCGATGCAATGACAGGCCTGAATTAACAGCGGGGCTTTTAATAACTTATATTTTACGCCGCCACACTGGCAGGAGCCCTCAATTGGATACGTCATTTACATCTCCAGATAAATTAGAATTGCTAATAGGCGGTTATGCGAAGGTCTACTGTAATTCAGCAACGATATTTGAAGCAAGTAATTCACGACAGTCGTAGCATTTTTGTGTTGCATAGAAAAAAGCCCTCAACAGAGGGCTTTTTCAGGGGGTATGAATGAATTAGGGCAGGAAAATAAACTTCGCGACAAAGATAGCGGTAAGCACCCACACACCGCTAGTGATAGATGATGCTTTGCCGGTAGTGACTTTCATAACGGTATAGGTGATAAAGCCGATAGCAATACCGTTAGCAATAGAGAAGGTCAGCGGCATCATGATGGTAGTCATCAGGGCGGGGGCAAACTCGGTGAGATCATCCCAGTCGATACTGGCTAGCGAGCCCATCATCAACATAGCGACATAGATCAATGCACCATCCACGGCAAAGCCGGGCAGCATCTGCGCCAGAGGCAGTAGGAAAAGTCCTAGTAAGAACATGATGCCAATGACGACAGCGGTCAAACCGGTTCGGCCCCCGGCGGCGACACCGGCTGCCGATTCCACATAGGAGGTGACCGGTGGGCAACCGAACGCGGTGCCGATAACCGAGGAGATCGAGTCGGCTTTAAGGGACTTATCCAGACCTTCGATTTTACCGTTTTCATCCTGCAGATTAGCTCGGTGAGCCACCCCCATTAGGGTACCGGCAGTATCGAAAATGTTAACGAATAGAAAGGTGATAATCACTGGAATCAGTGCAACATCCAGTGCGCCCATAATATCGAGCTGCATAAAGATGGGGGAGAGGTCGGAAAAGTTAGGCACTGCGACGAGGCCGTTCTCGGGCCAAGCCATAAAGCCAGACAGTGGCGCTCTATCGGAGGTGACCGTGAAAAAATCGACCGGCAGTAGCGCGGTCATCAGGAAGGCAATGGCGGTGGTCACGACAATGCCAATAATGACCGAACCAAACACTCGGAGATAGCTCAGCACACTGATAATCAGGAAGCTGAGTAACCCGAGGGCTGGTGCTTCTGGGCCGAAGGGACCGAAACCAAAATGAGTTAGGTCGGCGAGGGCCAGCATATTGTCGGGGTTAGGCACGATCAAACCGGTAAAACGTAGTCCGATAAAACCGAGGAATAGGCCGACACCAGCGGTCATCGCTAAACGCATACTCATGGGAATACTTTCTAACATCCATTCTCGTAAGCGGGTGACGCTCATCAGTACAAACAGAATACCGGAGAGAAACACCGCCCCCAGTGCTATCTGCCAGCTGTAGTTCATTTCTAGCACGACGGTAAAGGTAAAGAAGGCGTTTAGGCCCATGCCCGGTGCTAAGCCGATCGGCCAGTTGGCATAGATGCCCATAAAAATGGTGGCGATGGCGGCACCGATACAGGTGGCGAGAAAGAGGCTATCGAAGGGCATGCCGGTTTTCGACATGATGATGGGGTTGAGAAACATGATGTACGACATAGTCACGAAGGTGGTTATGCCTGCGATTATCTCGGTGCGGATATTCGTTTTATGCTTGCTGAGTTTGAAAAAGCGATCCAGAAAGCTGAGTTCTGAGGACGGGGTTTGGTCCTTGCTTGCATGTTCTTGTTGTATGCTTTCCACAACTTTAACTCCTCATTGGGGTAATAATGTCCCTGTGAAACATTTGATAATGTGGTTGTTTGTGTTCGGTAGTCAGAGGTTTGTGCTTCTGTAGCGCTAACTTGACCGGCGCAGTCACAAGATTGTGCTAATCTTTAGAATAAGATTGTATACAAAAAAGTCAACCTATTGATGACATTTTAATCAGTTACTGTTTTCGCATTGATGGATTATTTCACTTGGCTCTAATTTAATTAAGGGTGGTAATGTGCTGCTAAAAAGAGATAAATTGGGGTTAAATGAAGTGATCTGTCGTGTTTCGTTGTGGTTGTTGATTGACGTGAATGGCAAGAAGTAAGGGCGTATTATGTGTACAGAAATTTAGCTTTTATGTATCATTCTCCGAAAATTAAGCCATCATTACTGTGCAGTTATGTGTTTTGTTATAGATAGATTTTCGGGTGTGCTTGGAGAGACGTAAGGTTTATGAATCAATTATCTGAAATAAAAAAAATTGATATCAGAAAAGGCAGCAAAAAAACGCAAGATGATATTGTTTATGAGCACATCTTTGATGCGATTCTAGAGCAGCGTTTAGCGCCTGGTACGAAGCTGAATGAAGAATCACTCGGTGATATTTTCGGTGTGAGCCGAACAATTATTCGTCGGGCTTTATCACGTTTGAGCTATGAGCAAGTGGTGGTGATTCGGCCTAATCGAGGGGCTGTGGTTGCAAGCCCATCGAATGACGATACTCGGCGTATTCTTTTTGCCCGTCGGGTGGTTGAAAAAGCGGTCACCGAGCTGGTGTGTGATGAGGCGGATCAAGCCCAGATTGAACAGCTGAAAAAGAGTGTGCGGGATGAGCAAGCTTGCTTTGAGAAAGGTGATCGTGCGGCGGGTATTCGTCTGTCAGGTGAGTTTCATCTGCTGTTAGCTGAAATTGCCAATAACCCTCCACTGCTAAGTTTTCAGCGGAGCCTTGTATCACTGAGTTCGTTAGCGATTGCGCAATATGAGAATCATGCGAGAGCTCACTGTTCCTATGATGAGCATTTCAATTTGATTGAGGCGCTGGCCAATGGCGATAAGGCGCTAGCGACTCAGTTGATGATGCAACATCTGGATCATATCGAAGCTAAGCTTAATCTTGATGATCATGCGGCCCCAAGCGACCTTAAAGCGATCTTCTCGAATGTGAATAAGTAAAGAGCGTTAATGACATCGAATAAATATATTTTGGTCTCGATGTTTCGATAGAAAGTTAAAATGTTTCAGTAACGCAGCTAAAAAAGTACAACTCAAACGCCCCACGAGGCGTTTTGTGTTTTGGCTGTTGATAAGGGGTTAATCGCGGCTATAAACCGGTTCTCCCATGGCGTAAGTCTTCTTGACCGCTCGGTCGTCTCCCAGAGTCATCATCACAAATAATCGTTCTTCCAATGTTTGGGTTTGTGCCATACGGTATTTCATCAGCGGTGTGGCATTGTAATCAAGCACGACAAAGTCGGCTTCGGTACCGGGTTCGAGATTACCGATTTTATCCGCCAGTTGCAGTGCTTTAGCCCCACCAAGGGTAGCCAAGTAAAACGATTTGAATGGGTGGAGTTTTTTGCCTTGCAGTTGCATCACTTTATAGGCCTCGTTGATCGTTTGCAGCATCGAAAAGCTGGTGCCGGCTCCCACATCGGTACCCATGCCAACATTGATTTTAAACGCTTCAGCTTGAGGTAGGTTAAACAAGCCGCTGCCAAGAAATAGGTTTGATGTAGGGCAGAAGGCAATCGCTGAATCGGTGTCTGCTAGGCGTTGACACTCTTCATCACATAGATGCACTCCGTGGGCGAAAACTGAGCGCTCGCCCAGTAACTGATGGTGATCATAGACGTCGAGGTAACCCTTCTGTTCAGGGAACAGCTCTTTTACCCATTCGATCTCACTCTTGTTTTCAGAGAGATGGGTATGCATATACAAGCCATCGTATTCCTGCAGTAGTTTTCCCGCGAGGCTTAGTTGCTCTGGCGTGCTGGTCGGCGCAAAACGGGGGGTGACGGCGTAATGCAGACGCCCTTTACCGTGCCAACGCTCGATCAGGGCTTTGCTGTCGGTATAACTACTGTCAGGGGTATCGGTGAGTGCCTCGGGTGCATTTCGGTCCATCATCACCTTGCCGGCGATCATGCGCAGATTGCGTTGTTCGGCTGCTTGGAAAAACGCATCAACCGATTGTGGGTGAACGGTGCCAAATACCAGTGCAGTGGTGGTGCCGTTTCTGAGCAGTTCATTGACAAAGATATCGGATACTTCGGCGGCATGCTGCGGATCTGCAAATTTTTGTTCTGCTGGAAAGGTATAGTTTTCAAGCCAATCTAACAGCTGTTCACCGTAGGAGGCGATCATACCGGTTTGCGGATAATGGATATGAGTATCGATAAAGCCCGGGATAATGAGAGCATCGGTATACTGTTGTATCCTTATGTCTGCGGGTAGCGTGGACAGTAGCTCGCTGGCTTCACCTAGGGCTGTAATTTGGCCATTTTCAACCACCATTAATCCATCGTCAAAATAGCGATAACTGTTTTCGATGCCGACTTCAGAGGGATCGCCAAGGCTATCGAGAATCGCGGCGCGGTAGGCTGTTATAGCTGATTGTGTCATTGATATTTCTCAGAGTTTTAGTCTATGTGAAGTCTAGTGAATGGCGGCTGGTTAGATGGCCAACCGTTCAATAATGGTGGTGTCGGTCGGTGTTGATTGTTGATCAGAGCCGAAGTCCGCGTTGTAGTGGGCGATGATTTCACCGGCCACCGAAACAGCAATTTCTGCCGGTAATTTCCCTTTAATGGTAGCAATACCCATCGGACAGGTCATTCGATTGATCTGCGCTTCACTAAAGCCTTTGGCTTGTAATCGGTGGATGAATTTATGCCGTTTAGTCTCAGAGCCAATGAGGCCGAAGTAGGCGAAATCGTTACGTTGTAGAATCGCTTCGGTAAGCGTTTGATCTAGCTGATGATTATGGGTCATCACGATGAAATAACTATTAGCGGGTTGTGCCTCAACCTCGTCGGCGGGGAATTCACTGACGAGCGTTTCAACGCCCTCGGGAATGACCTTTGGAAATTGATCTTCTCGACTATCAATCCAACATACACGACAGGGCAGACTGGCGAGTATGGAGACCAGCGCGCGACCCACATGCCCAGCGCCAAAGACGACAATCTGTACAGTGTCAGTATTCACCGGTTCAAATAGTAGCGTGGTGGCACCCCCACAGCATTGACCCAAACTCGCTCCTAGGGAGAAACGTTCTAGGCGAGGTTGGTTTTGTTTCTGCTGTAGCATCTGTCGGGCAATTTTGATCGCTTTATATTCGAGATGGCCGCCGCCGATGGTGTCAAACTGCTCTGCCTGACTGATCACCATCTTTGCGCCCGCATTACGCGGGGTAGAGCCGCGCTCCTCTACCACGGTAATGATTACGCCGGGAGTCGCCTCGGTAGCAAACTGATTCAGCGCTGTGATCCACTTATGATTCATCGGTTTGCTCCGTATGGTGGCCGTATCCTGCTGTTAAGAGAATAGCGGCCAGCCGGTTAATGTGCTGGTGGTTTAACGCTGTCTTGCTGTATCGCTTGAACCGCCCAAAGCACCCGTTCCGGCGTGGCCGGTGTATCGAGTGCGGGGCTGATGCGATAATCAGAGAGGCTCGAAATTGCATCTTTGATGGCGCAGTATACCGAGATGCCAAGCATAAACGGCGGTTCACCGACGGCCTTCGAATTAAAGACGGTATCCTCCTTATTTTTACGGTTTTCAACCAAGCGAACGCGGAAATCGATCGGCATATCGGTAATGGCTGGAATTTTGTAACTGGCGGGGCCGGAGGTCATTAGGCGTCCTTGATCGTTCCATACCAGTTCTTCTGTGGTCAGCCAGCCTGCGCCCTGAACAAAGGCGCCTTCGATTTGACCGATATCGATAGCGGGATTGAGTGAGGCGCCGACGTCGTGAAGAATATCCACCCGCAGAATTTTATATTCACCGGTGAGGGTATCGATCACCACCTCGCTGCAGGCTGCACCATAGGCAAAGTAATAGAAGGGTCGGCCACGGGCGGTTTCGCGGTCATAATAAATTTTCGGCGTGCGGTAAAATCCGGTACTGGAAAGGGATATCTGGTTGAAATAAGCCAGTTGAATAAAATCAGCAAAGGCCATCACTTGATCGCGAATAACGACATGGTTATTGCGAAATACAATATCTTCTTCACTCACGGTGAAGTGGTGGGTGGCGAAGTCAATTAACCGCTGTTTAATCGTGCGAGCGGCATTTTGGGCAGCTTTACCGTTGAGATCGGTACCGGATGATGCTGCCGTCGGTGAGGTGTTCGGGACTTTATCAGTATTGGTAGCGGTAATTTGAATCGTGTCGAAATCGACCTGAAACTCTTCCGCGACTATTTGAGCCACTTTGGTATTGAGGCCTTGGCCCATCTCGGTGCCGCCATGGTTAAGATGAATACTGCCGTCGGTGTAGATATGAATCAGCGCACCGGCTTGGTTTAAGAACGAGGCGGTGAACGAGATACCAAATTTTACCGGTGTTAGTGCTAAGCCTTTTTTAAGGATGGGGCTGTTAGCGTTGTATTCTTTAATCTCTTGTCGACGCTGCTGATAATCACTGCTCTGCTCTAAGTCATTCAGCAGCTCAGGCAGGACATTATCCTCGACCTTTTGATAGTAGTGGGTAGTGTCTCGCCCTTCACCACCATAGAGATTAAGTTTACGTATTTCGAGGGGATCTTTATCGAGTTTACGGGCTATCTCATCGAGAATGATTTCCGGCATGATCAAGCCCTGAGGCCCACCAAAGCCACGGTAAGCGGTATTGGATGCGGTATTGGTTTTACAGCGATAGCCGGTGATCGTTGCATCACCTAAGTAATAGCTGTTATCACTGTGAAACATCGCGCGGTCGATGATGGAATCCGACAGGTCAGGAGAGTTACCACAGTTACCGGCCAGTTTCATTTCGCAGCCGGTGATCATGCCGTTGTCGTCATAACCGACGTTATATTGATTAAAGAAGGGATGCCGTTTACCGGTCATCATCATATCTTCCACCCGAGGTAGACGAATTTTGGTTGGGCGGCCCGTAAGCTTTGCCACCACCGCGGCAATACAGGCAGGCCCCGCCGCTTGCGTTTCTTTGCCGCCAAAACCGCCGCCCATTCGACGCATATCAATCTGTACTTTATTGAAAGGGATCGCTAATACTTCGGCCACTAGTTTCTGTACTTCGGTCGGGTTTTGCGTAGAGGAGTAGACAATCATGCCGCCATCTTCGGTAGGCACCACTGAGGATATCTGGGTTTCTAGATAGAAGTGTTCCTGCCCTCCGATATGCACACTACCGGACACTTTATGCTTTGCCCCAGCCAGCGCGGCACTGGAGTCTCCTCGTTTATGGGTGTGGGGTTCGCTAACGAAATGCTCAGTTTGTAGGGCTTGTTCAACACATAGGACGGGTTCGAGTGGTTCATACTCTATGATAGCGGCCATAGCGGCTTGACGCGCGGTGTCATGATCACCGGCAGCGACGGCCAATAGGGGCTGACCAAAAAACTCCACGATATCTTCAACTAATAACGGGTCGCCGGGCTTCAAGGGGCCAATATCCTTTAGGCCGGGAATGTCTTTGGCGGTAATCGCGATGGCAACACCGGGAAAATCGTAACAGGGGGTTGTATCTATGCGGCTGATACGGGCGTGCGCTTGATCCGAGGTGCGGATATAAACATGCAGTTGATTTGGAAACTCGAGTCGGTCATCGATATAAATCGCTTCACCGCTGACCTGCTTGGCTGCACTCTCATGTTTGACGCTGCGGCCGACGCCCGTGGTTAGATCCTGTTTAGCTAACGCTAGCATCTCGGCGTGACTGTTTGACTTGTGTGTGTGATTAGACATAAGCGGTCACCCGTGTTGTGACGTCAGGCGTGTTGATTTCGATAAAATATCGAGTCAGTAGATTAGTGGCGACCTGAGTACGATAGGCCTGCGATGCGCGAAAATCGGAGATCGGACTGAAATCCTTAAGAAGCGCCTGTTTTGCGGTGTCGATGGTGGTCATATTCCATGGTGCACCGATGAGTGCCTGTTCGCAGGCGGTCGCGCGTTTGGGAATCGCCGCCATCCCGCCAAAAGCGATACGGGCGGATTCAATGATGCCTTGCTTGATCTGTAGATTAAAACAGCCAAGTACCGCCGATATATCATCATCTAACCGTTTGGATATTTTATAGCAGCGGAACTCTCCATTATCTGCAGCGCGGAGTACCATTATTTTTTCAATGAACTCACCAGGCTGCTGAGCGGTGCGCTTGTAATCAAGAAAGTAGTCTTGTAGATCAAGGGTGCGACACTGATCCTGTTTTCGAAGCACTATTTTGGCATTCAGAGCGATCAGGGCCGGAGGGGAATCACCGATGGGGGATGCATTGCCAATATTACCGCCGAGTGTACCTTGATTTCGAATCTGTAAAGAGGCAAACCGATGCAGTAGGGCGCCTAAGTCTGGATAGTCATCATTGAGGGCATCATAGCAGTCGGTGAGCGATGCGGCGGCCCCCAACTCTATCTGAGTCTCTGTTACCTGAACCTGCTTGAGTGCGGCGATGTCGCCAATGTAGATGAGCGTGTCGATGGCTCGATGAAATTGAGTCACTTCCAATGCGAGATCGGTACCACCGGCCACCATGCGAGCGTCTGGGTATTGCTCTAGTAGCGAGGAGAGCTCGGCTAAGGTGGTGGGATTGAATGATTTTTTATGGCCATCGCTCAGTTCAGCCTGTTGTTTGGGCTGTATTTGGCGTAGCTGGGCAATCGTTTGCTGCTGCTCGGTGGCAAAACGGTCGGGGGTTACATCGGCATACATCTTTTCAGCCGCTTCAATAATCGGGCGATAGCCGGTGCAGCGACAGAGGTTACCGGCGAGGGCTTCATTGATCTCCTCTTTATCCGGTTGGCCGATATTTTTGCCCAAGGCAAACATGGACATAACAATTCCCGGGGTACAAAAACCACATTGGCTAGCGTGATTGTCGACCATCGCTTGCTGGGCTGGGTGTAATTGATCCCCCTGCTTTAGATCTTCGACGGTGATCAGTTGTTTGCCATTCAGTGTTGATATAAAGGTCAGACAGGCGTTGATACTTTTATAACGGATTCGGTCTCCGTCCAGTTCGCCTAATACGACGGTGCACGCACCACAGTCCCCTGATGCACAACCCTCTTTAGTGCCAGTTTTGCCGAGCTGGTGCCGCAAGTAATTTAGCACTGTCATATTGGGGTCTGGGTGTTGTTCAACCCGCAGTTCTTTATCGACTAAGAAGCTGATCAAGGTGGACTCCTTCTGACCTGAGTTAGTTAGGTAGTTTTATTGCTGTCCAATGATTAAAATGAAACCTGACTTTTAAGTCAAGATAACGCTAGGCTCTATTTTTTTATATCCAAGCGGCTGTGTAGGCATATATTTTTATTTTTACGGTAATAATTAGACGTTTCTCCTGTATGTAGTTTTATTTTTAGAAATATGGGCTGCATAAAGGAAGATATATGAATTCAATTATTTTTTAATAAATTGTATACAATTTTTATGGGTCTATTTTTTTTGTGCTATAGATGGGCAGGATTTCGACCTAATGCACTGAATAAAAGCACTTTAGAGTGATGAATGGCCTTTTTTTAGTCTGTGATTATTGTTGTTTTTGGCTCAATTTAAGGTGGTTTTGACCTATTTTTGGATAATATTGTCTTTATTGACGGCCATAATTGTGGACAATATTGACCTTGTATCATGAGTCTGTGCCTAATCAGGTTAAACGTAGCGGATAGGCTATCGGTAAGCTCATGTAGCGATCGATGCCGGTGGCGTATCAGTGTTTGCCACAACTTTTTAGCAATAAGAATTGAGTAGGAGCGTTTAGTTTAGTCGTTAAGACGTAGTACGGGTTAGTCATAACCGTTTAGCCATATTTTTTTACAAACACATTAAGTTGGATGAGATTACGTGAACAGTAGCCGACGTATCTGGATTAAAGCGCCATTAGCGACCCTTGAGAGCGAGAGTGCGGGCGGTGTTGTGATAGAAAATCAGTTGATCACCGAGGTACTTGCCCGTGGCGAGGAGCCCTCCTTGCCAGTGGATGAGGTGTTTGATGCTAGTGAGCATGTGATGTTGCCGGGGTTGATTAATAGCCACCATCACTTTTATCAGACCCTCACTCGGGCCTTCCCCCAGGCATTGAATAAATCCCTATTCAGTTGGTTAAAAAGCCTCTATCCCGTTTGGGCTAAACTGGGCGAAGAGATGATTGAAGTATCCACTCAGGTAGCGCTGGCTGAGTTATTACTGTCCGGTTGTACCACCGCCAGTGATCATCATTATCTGTTTCCGGATGGTTTAGAAAATGCTATCGATATCCAGATGGCTCAAGCAGAGAAATTAGGCGTGCGAGTGCATTTGACCCGTGGTTCTATGAGTCTGGGTGAGGATGATGGTGGATTACCGCCACAATCAACGGTGCAGCACGAAGATACCATATTGGATGATAGCGAACGGTTGATTCAGCGATATCATGATCCCAAAGCCGGGGCGATGTCCCGTATTGCGTTAGCGCCTTGTTCCCCTTTCTCTGTTAGCGAAGAGCTAATGACAGCCAGTGCGGTGCTGGCTCAGAAATATGATGTCAGGCTGCATACACATCTGGCGGAAACCCATGATGAAACCGATTTTTGTATACAGATGTTTGGTTTGCGCCCGTTAGATTATTTAGAAAAAGTGGGTTGGCTGAATGATCGAGTTTGGCTGGCTCACGGTATCCATTTTAATCCAGATGAGATCCGTCGGTTGGGTGCGGCAGGGACGGGTATCTGTCATTGTCCATCATCGAATATGTTGTTGGCGTCAGGTTTATGCCCAACGTTGGATCTAGAGCAGGCCGGCAGCCCAGTGGGTCTAGGCGTGGATGGTTCGGCCTCTAATGATGGCTCCAATATGATTCAAGAGGTGCGGCAAGCGTTCCTGTTGGGGCGGCTTAAATATGCTGCCGCTGAGATTACCCATCAAAAAGTACTTTCTTGGGCGACAGAGGGATCGGCTCGTTGTTTGGGACGGGAGGATTTAGGTCGCTTGAAGGTAGGTATGCAGGCGGATATTGCGTTGTTCAAATTGGATGAGTTACGCTTTGCCGGTGCTGGTGACCCTTTGGCGGCACTGGTGTTATGTGGCGCACATCAAGCGGATCGGGTTATGGTTGCAGGATGTTGGCGGGTGATTGATGGTGCCATCGAAGGCTTTGACCTCGGTGGGCTGATCGAACGTCAGAAACAATTAGCACGGCGGTTGGCGATTTAAACGGCAAGGCCTTAATTATCATGCCTTTGGGCGCAGGCTTAAACCGATCACAGATAGAGTAAATAATGATGGTTCAGAAAACCTACCTTGATGCACAAACTTTGCTGGATGATTCTTTTCGCCTAGGGGCAAAGATTATTAATGACGGCTTTAAACCCACCTATATCATCGCTATTTGGCGGGGGGGGACGCCGATTGGTGTCGCCGTGCAGGAGTTTCTCGCATATTACGGCGTGCAGAGTGACCATATAGCGATCCGTACTTCATCTTATGCCGATGAGATTGATCAGCGAGCTAAAAAGGTCAAGGTTCATGGGATGGATTATCTGATTAAGAATATCCAAGCCACCGATAGTTTGTTGATTGTTGATGATGTGTATGACACCGGCTTGACCATTCAAGCGGTGATAGCTGAGCTAAGAGACAAGTGCCGCTTAAACACCCCAGAGGATATCCGGATTGCGGTGCCTTATTTTAAGCCGACACGGAATAAGACCGGAGTCGATCCAGAGTACTATCTGTATGAGACTGAGGCTTGGCTGAAATACCCGCATTCATTAGAGGGGTTGACGGTTGAAGAACTCAAGGAGCATCGACCAGAGCTGTTCGGGATTATTGGGCATCTGCTGCCAGACGCGGGCTAATCGATCAGTAACAGAGACTATTCTCAACAGTACTATTCTCATACGAGAAGGTGAATATCGTGGAAAAACATTTTATTACTGAGCAGGAACTGATCTGTGATTCGTTTCGCTTAGGGGCACAAATTTTTGAAAGTGGTTATCGTCCTGACTTTATTGTTGGTATTTGGCGTGGTGGCAGCACAGTGGGGATCTATGTGCAGGAGTGTTTGCAATACTTAGGGATTAAAACGGATCATATCTCTATTCGTACCTCTTATCGTGGACTACCCGATTACCAGTCGATGATTGAGGGTGAAAACAGTATCAAAGCCCACGGATTGCGCTATCTGCTGGAAAACCTTAACCGTGACGATAAATTACTGATTGTGGATGATGTTTTTGGTTCAGGCAAAAGTATTGATGCGGTGTTATCGCAGTTGTCAGCACGGGCCAAGCGGAATATGCCGGAGGATGTCAAAGTCGCGGTGCCTTGGTTTAAGCCGGCCAATAATCGTACCGATAGAACCCCTGACTTTTATACTCATACTACCGATAAGTGGTTGGTGTTGCCTTATGAAATGGTGGGTTTAACAGAAGCAGAGATCTTTGCGAATAAGCCGGGATTACAAGCGATTATGGAGACGGTACAGCGCTGATTTTCCTTATCGTGCGAATCCGCTGTAATCAGCCTCACTAAAGTGGATAAAATCCTTTATTATATGTGCCCAGAATTCAGGGAAGGCGCGAATATGTCGTGCCGAAAGGACGTTAACGTATTCGCACCTTCCTGAGCTATAGCAAGGTATACAGAGGATTTATCATGAAGTTTTCAGCATTAGATCTTGCCCCAGAGATTCAGCAGGCCCTGGATGCCTGTGGCTATAGCCAGATGACCCCCGTTCAGGAGCAGGCAATTGTGCCCGCCCGACGGGGTAAAAATGTGCTGGCCAATGCTCAGACCGGTACCGGCAAAACCGCCGCTTTCAGTCTGCCCATTTTGCAACAGATGAGTGATCGCCCTAAGCCGACTGAACCAAACTGCCCTCGGGCGCTGATTTTGACGCCGACCCGCGAGTTGGCCGAACAGCTGGCCGAGACGATCAAGCGTTATGCCCAGTTTATGCCACTGACGGTGACCGCCCTTTATGGTGGCGTCAATATGGATGGTCAGCAGAAGAAGCTTAAAGCGGGTGTCGATATTCTTATCTCTACTCCAGGTCGTTTGCTGGAACATGTTGTGCAGTGCAATGTGAGTTTAGCTAAAGCTGAATTTGTCGTGCTCGATGAAGCTGACCGTATGTTGGATATGGGCTTTATCGCCGATGTTGGCACACTGCTGCAGCAAACGGCGAAAAAACATCAAACATTAATGTTTTCCGCCACGATTTCGCCGACTGTAAATACGGTGGCTAAACAGCTGATGAGCCCCTATGAAACCGTTCGGGTGGCGAAACTCAATGCTACCGCCGATACTATTGAGCATGTGGTTTATCCGGTAGAAGAGAAACGCAAAGCCGACCTGTTTGCTGAACTGATCAATAAACATCAGTGGTTTCAGGTATTGGTGTTTACCAGTACTAAAGCCCAAGCCGATTCCTTGATGGTCGATCTTAAAATCGATGGTATCCGTGCCGCGCTCTGTCATGGGGATAAGTCGCAGGGTTCTCGTCGTCGTGCTATCGCTGATTTTAAATCCGGTAAGATTCAGGTGTTGGTTGCCACCGAAGTGGCCGCTCGAGGCTTGGATATTCAGGGGTTGGAGCTGGTGGTTAACTTTAATTTGCCCTATCTGGCTGAAGACTATGTGCATCGTATTGGTCGTACCGGTCGTGCTGGTGCTAAGGGTAAAGCGATCTCTTTTGTTAGCCGCGAAGAGGAACGAGCACTGGATGATATCGAACGTCTGATCGGCGCGCGGATTCAGCGGGTTTATATGCCGGGTTATGAAGTTGGCAGCCGTGATAATCTACGTAAGCAGATGGGTAAAAAGATTCATCGTCCACGTACCAATAAAGCTGGCCGGACAAAAATTATTCGCAGTAAACCGAGCACCGGTAAACCTGGGCGTAATAAATCTAAGTAAGCTTAACGGGCGGTGATGTTACACCGCCGGTTTTGACTACCCTTGATATATCTCTTTTAAATTCTCGCTATTATCTGATCTTTTATTGATAAAGCTTTGATATAAACCTTGATACGGGTCGCTTGTATGAGCAGTTTTCCTACCGGAGAGGTTTTAGCTGAAACTTGATTGGTATATAACGTTACATTAACTATTTGCTGGGCTCCCATCTTGCGGTAAAGGTTTGAATAGCGATGGATAGCTGACACCACAAAAGGATTTACTATGTTACGTACTGCTATGTTACGTGTGTCGATGTTGTTTTTGGTTGTGCTGCTGGTTGGGTGCAATGATGATGCCGCCACGGTTGATGCTCAGAAAGATAAAGCTGCATTGCCTGAATCAACGGCTAGCGCTGCGACCGCGTCTTCCGTATCAGACTCTACTGCATCCAAATCTACGCCTGCGGTAGTGACAACGACGTCAGCGAAGCCTTTCACCTTAACATGGTTAGATTTCCAATCCGGACAACCGGCTGTGCGAGATGCCACCGCTGATACGGTCGATATCTATGCCACCATTGATGCTGACGAATCCCGAAAGACTGCTGAGTTAGCGTCACACATCCATGTGTCGGATAGTGCTGCAAAGGTTGCGGTTAATTTAGTGGATAAACAACCGCAACTGGTTATTAGTAATATTGTCCGCCCCCGTGATTGTGCTCAAGAAGTGACGGTGACTTGGGGCGAGGCTGATACACAGATGCAGCGGTTTATAGTGCCTGCGATTTCAGGTGCTGATAATCGTCCGCTCGAATTGATTTCTGGGACAATAGTCGGTGATTCAGGTGGCGTGCTTGAACTGATCTTTAATCGTCAATTAAAACAGGATCAGGCCCTCAAACATCTAATCTCCAGTTCATATCGTTTTACCCGTTATCAGATTGAAGGCAACAAACTGCGTTTAGGGTTGAATAACTCGGCGGCTGACAAACTGAACGTCACGATTCATAAAGAGTTGCAAGACCGCTGTGGTATGGGGCTACAGTCTAGCCTGCGAAAAACCTTTGAGATTGCACCGCATAAGCCGGGGGTTAGATTTGCGGGTAGTGGCATTATCCTGCCGGATGCTGCGCATATCGAATTACCGTTTCAAGCGGTCAGTGCTAAGTCGGTGACGGTTACCGCATTTGAAGTGTTTGGCGACAATGTAGGTCAGTTTCTACAGGAGAACCGTTTAGACGGAACACGGTCGCTAGACAAAGTTGGGCGCTTTATTTGGCAGAAATCCATTCCGTTGACGGAGAGTGACCTGCGCAGTTGGCAGGATTATCGTCTGGATATTACCGAGTTAATGCAGCAGAAAGGCGGTAGTCTTATCCGGCTTTATCTCTCGCTTGATCGGAGCGATTCACTGATTGCCTGTAGCGATGCCGAGAATGCTGTGCCGGTGCCGCCGCGTGGACTGCCTGATAATGCAGATGAGCTGAATTATGGTGGAGGCTATAGTTCATGGAATAATTTTGAGCCGGGTTCGTCTCGATCAAACAACTTAAATGCCTGCGATGACCGTTATTATCAGTATTCAGCGGATACGAAAGCCGCTAAAAACCTGCTGCGTTCGAATATCGGTATCATAGTGAAGCAATCACCTGCGGATAAGTATGCCCGAGTGATTACGACTAATTTAAAAACATCAGCGCCGTTAGTGGGCACCACCGTTGAGTTGTTCAACTTTCAAGGGCAATCGATCGGTAAAAGTGAAACGGATAGTGATGGTTTTGCGCGTGTTAAGCTGCAAGGGAAACCGTTTTATCTGCAAGCTCAAGCGGGAGATCAGTTAGGTTATATTAAGCTGAATGACGCGGGTGCGCTGACCACCAGTCAGTTTGATATTGGTGGTACACACCTACAGAGCAATATCGATGGCTTTATTTTTGGTGAGCGGGATATTTGGCGGCCCGGTGATGATATCTATCTGACCTTTATTCTGAAGGATAAACTCAAAGAGCTACCGCCGGAGCACCCAGTCGTCGCTGATCTGTATAACCCCTCCGGTCAGCTGGTGGAGTCGGTTTACAGTAACCAACCGGTAGGGCGTCTTTACAGCTTTAAGCTAGGTACACCTGAAAGTGCGCCCACCGGTAACTGGGAAGCTGTTGTGCGTGTTGGCGGGCAAGATTTCCATCATCCTTTGCGTATTGAAACGGTTGTACCTAACCGCCTTAAAGTTGAGCTGGATATTCCTCGAGACGCGCGGTTACAAAATGGCCAAGAGCAATCGGTGGGCCTACAGTCTGCCTGGCTTCATGGTGCGCCGGCTAGCAATTTAAAAGCGGATGTGTCGGTATCGTTGGTGCCCGTAAAGACTCAATTTGCGGGTAAGTTTCCTGAGTATACCTTTGATGATCCAGCTCGGGATTATCGTTCAAGTCGAATAAAGTTGTTTGAAGGGACGTTGGATGAGCAGGGTAAAACCCAGTTTGATCTTTTGATCGAAAGCAACACGCCCCCGCCGGGAATGTTAAAAGCGGTGTTTACCAACCGAGTGTTTGAGCAGAGTGGGCAGTTTAGTAGTAATAGTTTTTCCCGTCCGTTTGATTACTATGATCGCTATCTGGGGCTGTTATTGCCGAAAGGCGATGCCGAGCGGGGCATGTTGTTGACCGATGAGGATCATAAAACGCGTCTTGTGGTGTTGGATCAAACCGGCTTGCCGGTGAGTAATACCGATCTTGATGTGACGGTTTATAAACTCGATTGGAAATGGTGGTACGAAAAAAGTAACGAATCGCTAGCGCGTTATACCGATGGGCAGCATAGTCGAGTGGTCGCCTCGGGGAGTGTTGTTTCCGATGATAACGGCATGGCAGAGTGGCCTCTGCGGATTAATTATCCACAGTGGGGGCGCTATTTAGTGCGGGCTTGTATCGCCGGTAATGATACTCACTGCACGGGTAAGGTGGTCTATATCGACTGGCCTGGCTGGGCAGGGCGGCAGCAGGAATCTCAGGGAGATAATGTTGATCGGTTAACGCTCTTCAGCGATAAAAAAACCTATCAAGTGGGTGAAACCGCCACGGTAACATTGCCAGAACTCGACAGTGGCCGAGCATTGGTAACGGTTGAAGCGGCTAATCGGGTATTGAAGCAGTTTTGGGTTAAGACGGAACAGACTCAAGCATCTACACAGCCTGCTTTGCAACGAGAGATTAAGATCGATATTACGGCTGAGATGACGCCGAATGTCTATGTCAGTGTGACCTATCTGCAGCCCCATGAAAATCGGCATAATGACCGACCGATGCGATTAATGGGGATTATTCCGTTGGCGGTTGAAGATCCACAAAACCATCTGCATCCGGTGATTAAAACGCAGGATCAAGTACATTCCCGTGCCAGCTTCGATATTCAAGTGGGCGAGTCGGATGGTCGTCCAATGGCCTATACTTTGGCGCTGGTGGATGAGGGCCTGTTAGGTTTGACAAACTACCGCACACCGGACCCGTTTGGATATTTCTATCGTCGTCAGGCGTTGCAGGTGAAAACCTGGGATCTATACAAAGATGTCGTCGGTGCCTATAGCGGTGAGTTGCATGGACTGTTACCGGTGGGTGGTAGTGATGCACAGAAAGATGACGATAAGAGTAAGAAAAACCGCCGCTTTCCGCCGTTGGTTCAGTATCTGGGGCGTTTTGAGTTGAAGTCTGGCGAGCTGCGTACCCATCATGTCACTCTGCCCATGTATCTAGGCGCGGTGCGGGTAATGGTGGTTGCTGAAGACGGCGGCGCTTATGGTAAAGCGGAACAAGAAGTGGTGGTGCGAGATGATATCTCTATGTTCCCAACCCTGCCTCGAGTACTCAGAGTCGGTGAGGAGGCAGAAGTGCCGGTCGAGCTATTCAACAATACGGCGGAAGAAACCGAGGTTAAAGTAACCTTGTCGGTGGATAGTGAGCGAGTAAGCATTGCGAAGCCTTCGGTCAACCTAACAGTGCCACCTTATTCATCGGCGATAGCGGAATTTGCCATTCAGACCGGTGAGCAGATGGGTAAAACGGCCTTTAATTTTGCGGTCGAATCGGCCACGGCAACGAGTAATCAGACCCTATATTTGGATATTAATGCGCCGAACCCTCTAACAACTCGGGTTTCATCACATCTGTTGGATAGTCACTCAGAATTGGATTTAGGCCTGCAACCATTCGGTATCGCCGGTAGCAATAGCGCCTCTATTGCCCTGAGCCTGTTTAAACCGATTCATCTGCGTTCACGGATGGATTATCTGGTTCGATATCCCCATGGCTGCCTAGAGCAAACTACCTCTTCCGTGTTCCCTCAGCTGTATCTGAATCAGCTCAGCCACTTGGATGAGAAAACGGGGCAACAGACACAACAGAACATTGCGGCGGCGATTGACCGGTTGCAGTCTTTTCAAACCTTGGATGGCGGCTTCGCCTATTGGCCGGGGCAGAGTCAGAGTCACGCTTGGGGGAGTAGTTATGCTGGGCACTTCTTGTTGCTGGCGAAACAGGCCGGCTATGACGTGCCGGAAAACCTCCTGCAACAGTGGCTAGCTTATCAATACCAAAGCTCGGAGTTTGCTGTTGATAGTGGTGATAGCGAAAAAATTCGTGCCCAGGCTTATCGGTTATTTACTCTAAGCCTTGCGGGTAAGCCAAACTGGTCGGCCATGTATCGTCTGAAAGCGTTACAGGTTGAGGATAGTGCGAGTTTGGCGATGCTGTCGTTGGCCTATGTGTATGCGGGCCAAGAAGATGTTGCTCGGACATTGATCGGTGATGGTCTGACGGTCAGCGATTCATATGATACTAATTCGCCTAGTTTTGGCTCAGCCCTGCGGGATAAAGCACTGTTCTTAATGCTGTATGCCAATATTGCCGACCCTGTCGCGGCGGCAACCCTTGCGGATGAAGTCGCTGATGGTTTGGCAGAAAATCGTTGGTATAGCACCCAGACCTCGGCTTACGCATTAATCGCACTGGCTAATTATCAGCAGGTTGCTCAGCCGGTGCCGCAACAAAGCCCGCAAACGGATCAAAACCAGCCGCTACAACTTGAGGTGTTATTGCAGCAAGCGCAACAACAGCAACGTTTAATGGTCGGTCGTCAGGTAACCGAGGCGCAACTGCAAAGCGGTGCTGAGGCGGCGAAGCTGTTGAATGTGACTAATGGTGGCGATGTGCCTGTTTGGTTAACTTTAACTCAGACAGGCGTTGCTGGTGCAGGTTCAGAGCAAGCTTATGCCGAAGGGCTAGAGCTGCAAGTTGATTATCTTAATGGCAACGGTGATGAGGTCGATGTTCGCTCACTCAAACAAGGTAGTAATATCACTGCGCAGATTTGGCTACGTAATACCACTGACCACGATATCACCAATGTGGCGCTGAACTTTAGAGCACCGAGTGGCTGGCAGATCGATAATGAGCGCGAAGCGTGCAGTGAGGCTGTTTGTCAGTTTGATTATGTTGATATTCGTGATGACCGGGTGAGTGGTTATATGACCCTGAAGGCTGACGAGCAGAAAAATATGACCTTGCAGTTGAATGCTTCCTTTATGGGTCGCTTTTATTTGCCAGCCATTTCGGCTTATGCGATGTATGACGAAACGATTAAAGCGCAATTAAAAGGCCTAAGTGTTGAGGTTGTTCAGTAAACGTCGGATCGCACTAGCGGGCTTACTGCTATTGCTGGCAGGCGCTACGCTATGGTGGCCACTGCCCGAACCGTTGTTTAATCAGCCCTTTTCTCGGCAGTTACTGGATGAAAACCAGCAACTGCTGAGTGCTCGGATAGCGGCTGATCAGCAATGGCGCTTTAAATCGGTCGCGTCTCTATCGCCAGCTTACCAAACAGCGCTGATACAGTATGAAGATAAACGCTTTATGCATCATCCCGGTGTTGATCCGCTAGCGATTATTCGGGCGATGTATCTCAACCTGAAATCAGGGCGGGTGGTGAGTGGCGGCAGTACTATTACCATGCAGTTGGCGCGTATGGTCTATGGCAATCGAGCGCGAACCCTGTGGCAAAAACTGCAGGAACTGCATCTCGCGTTGCGATTGGAGATGCAACTTAGCAAAACAGATATCCTCAATTATTATGCGGCCAACGCCCCGATGGGTGGGAACACTGTTGGGATCGATGCGGCGGCTTGGCGTTATTTTGGCCGGCGACTAGCAGAGCTTAGCTGGGCCGAAGCAGCATTGTTGGCGGTTTTACCGAATAATCCGGCGGCGATGCATCTTTCCCGTAGTCGCAATAAATTACGGGCGAAACGCGACTTTCTGCTGCATAAGCTTTGGCTTAAAGGTTTCTTAAGCGAGCAAGATTACCGCCTGTCGCTTCTTGAATCGATTCCTCAACGTCCTCGACGCTGGCCTGTCTATGGGCAGCATCTGCTTGATCGTTTGAGTCAGCAGTATCCTGATCAGTCTGTATTTTATACTTCGATTGATCGGCGTTTAACGCAGAAGATCGAGTTTATTACCCGTCAACACAGTCAGCGATTGGGTGCTATCGGTATTCATAATCTGGCGTTGGTTGTGGTGGATAATGCCACGATGCAGGTAAAAGCTTATTTTGGGAATGTGGCTTATAGTCAGCGCCCCGAGGATGCGTCTCATGTGGATATTGCTAGCCGACCTCGTTCATCAGGCAGCACCTTAAAGCCGTTTCTGTATGCCGCGATGCTGGATAATGGCGATATTACCCCATACACATTGATTCCTGATGTGCCCACTGCCTATGGTAGTTATCAGCCGAGTAATTATGACAAAAGCTTTAGGGGGGCGGTGACGGCGCGTTCAGCGTTGACCGCATCGCTGAATATCCCCGCGGTTAGAATGCTCAATGACTATAGCTATCAGGCATTTTATGACAAGTTACAGGCGTTGGGTTTTAGTGATCTTTTTCGTCAGCCGGATGAGTATGGTCTATCGCTTATTTTGGGCGGTGCGGAGGTTAGCCTAGTCGATTTGACCGCCGCTTATGCGGGGCTGAGTCGCCGTGCACAACAGGCCGTACCGCTGAATCTCGAGCCGCTGAATTATACGAGTTCATTGGGGTGGCGTAATCAGCAGGAAGAGAAAGCGGCCTATCCATTGAGTCAGGGAGCTGCTTGGCTGACATTGGATGCCTTATCTGATGTGACCCGTCCCGGTTTACATAAAATTCATCGATTATTTGCAGGTTCCGCTCGGGTTGCTTGGAAAACCGGCACTAGTTATGGTTTGCGTGACGGCTGGGCGGTCGGTACTACCGAGAAAGTTACCGTGGGCGTCTGGGTGGGAAATGCGAATGGTGAGGGGCGGCAGTTATTAACCGGTACAAGTGCTGCCGCGCCGGTATTGTTTGATACGCTGAATATTATTAATGATCTTGGCTGGCCGGAAGAGCCAAGCGGGGCATTGAAATGGATTGAGGTCTGTCGTGAAAATGGTTTTTTACCTAAATTCGGCTGCCCAAGAGAAACCGTAGCGATACCGGTGGCGGCACAGTTTGAAAAGGTTAGCCCGCATCACTTTCAGGTAACGGTGGATCGCAGCACGGGATTGCGTAGTAGTATCGGCTGTAATCCGACCGGTAGTATTATCAGTAAAACGTTTTTTCAGTTGCCTCCCTCTCAGGCCGCGTTCTATCGTATTGCTCATGCGTCTTATCGCCCTGTGCCAGAGTTTGATGAAGACTGTACCCCTGATCGGCGGGCGTTAAACGGGCGTTTTGAAGTGACCTATCCGCGTGCCGGTCAAATTATTAGCTTGCCTCGGTATATGAGTGGTCAACAGGGCGAGGTGATTTTTAGAGCCACCGCTAAAAACGATTCAGCGCAACTGTTCTGGCATCTGGATAAACGTTATCTTGGGGCGACACAGACATTTCATGAACTCAGCGAGACGATTTTGCCGGGGAAACACCTGTTACGGGTGATTGATCAGCAGGGAGTATGGCAGCAGATCCGCTTTACTGTGATTCCGTAATTTCGACGGTAAAAACCAACCAATCTCGTCAAAGTGTATTTTTTATCAAACACAGGTGATAAAAAGTTGATCAATGAATGATGTTGGTATACAACTAAGGTATATAGAAAAACCAGCTTCGAGCTGGTTTTTGTTCCTATTATTTTAGCTGTTAGGAGCAAAAAATAATAATAACGCAACCGGAACTGTTGCAGGAGCAAGTGCGATGAATGCTATTTTGAAGGATCAGAATGATTTTTTTGCTTTTCTCAAGGGATCAGGTGTACCGCTAAAACAAACATGGACACCGCAACAATGTAGTCAGGCCGCTCTGGCGTGGTTAGTTGATCAAAATGATGTGATTCGAACTCAGTTCGCCGTTACCGTAACGGAGCTGAAGGATAATGATCAGGTCATGCCGCCTGAGATTAAAGAAGCCTTGTCTATTTTGGTCGATAATTGAGGTCGCTACGTCTGATAACAGAGTTAACAGCAGTGTTAGTTATCAATGCTAGTTATTAATGTTAGTTATCAGGGTTAATTATTAGAGTTAAGAGGTGTGCGTGGCCATAGGTAAGGTTCTCACTTTACTATGTTGCTCAATACCTTAATTGCTGGCAGTTACGTTTTTCTGCGGGTGATGAGAGTTTTTTGACAGTAGTCATTATCCGCAAACCATTGTGATTCATGGTTAGCGCGTCAGTGTTACCGCATCACTAAGATGAAGAATAGCGTTGCTTAGAGGGTCATCTCCGGTTTTAGCTCATATTCACATAACTTCTTGATAATAGCTTGCACCTGCAACTGTCGCTCTGAGTCTTTGACGTAGACGGCAAACACAGAACGTTTCACTGATTTTATATTATTCACACGGTGTAGCTGTGTTGAGGATAGGTAAGGCCCCGCTAATACCAATGGTAGAAACGCACAGCCGCCATGGCTAAGAAGAAATTCCAATGCGATCTGGCTCTGTTCGGTGTGTAAAATCGGCGTCAGGGTTTTCTTGAAAAGTTTAGCGGTGCGCATATTAAACGCGACGCCCCAGTCTACAAACACAAAGTCGCAGTCCTGAACCTGATCAGGTGTAAGCTCTGCTGCGCTACTCACTAATACCAGTTCTATTTGACCGATCTTGAGATGATCCAGTTCATCGAGGTTGGGTGGGTCGAGTACGATGGCGAGATCTAACGTACCGGAAAGAAGTGAGCGGGTGAGCTCCAGATGATTATTAATTTCAGTCCGGATAATCATGTTAGGGAAGCTGCCCACCAATTTCGGTAGCGTGGACTGTAGAAAAGTCCCCCACAGGTTTGAAATCCCCCCTAAGACGAGCTGTGATTCCTGTTCTTCGGAGATCGCCACATCTTGCAGTGCCATTTGCCAATTTTTAATAATATTTTCAGCGTGAGGTATCAAGCGTTCGCCAGCACTGGTGAGCAGAATGTTATTACGTTGGCGGGTAAACAGCGGCACACCGATCAACTCTTCTAGGTGTCGGATACGAAAGCTGACCGCTGATTGGGTCAGGTAAAGGTTCTGTGCCGCTTTACCAAAGTGGCGCGTACGGGTGACTTCAAGAAAGGTGCGCAGTAATCCGATTTCCATTGCTTAGGCCATCTGCTGAAGGTAGTGAACGTTCAATTAGTATTTTCGATCGAAGTCATAAAAAAGCATCATTTTACACCGTTTAAATCTCTGACAATAATCCAAGTGTACTTTAAATAGTGCATAAAGAACGGATCAATATTTTTTATGGTCAGGTTTTCTGACGTCTTTGAAAGGCTTTAGGTGCCTGGTCAGGTGAGTAGCACACAACGGTGCTCTACATCATCAACGCCATTAGGTATTAAAGAGAAGCATTATGAGTAACAAAAATCGTTTGAGTAGCTATTCAGAAGATCAGGATGGCTGGGAAGACTGGGGTGACGATAGCTATAAAGGAAGCAAACGTCGTGCACGGTCGGCTCGGGCAGTTGAATTTAGTGCTGATGATGACTGGGATTATGAGGATGACGAACTGCCAGAGGAACTTGGCCGTAAATCACATAGTCGCAGACGAGATATTGAAGATCGTCTTGAACGACAGCGATTGAGACAGGATATCTTTGGTGATATGGATCGGCAAGACCGAGCATAACTTCTTTCAAAGCAGGCATCGCCTGCTTTTTTGATTTAGCGCAACTTTAATTCAGTATGGCTTCATTATAGGAGTTTTTCTTATATACCCTCGGGCTTCTATTTCTCAAAATAGAGGTAGGTCGAGTGGATCTGATGGTCGTTAAAATACTCTGAGACCTGTAGTAGCGCATTAAATTAAGGAGCATCGAATGCATACGGGAACAGTTAAGTGGTTTAACAATGCGAAAGGGTTTGGCTTTATTGTATCGCCAGATTTTGAAGAGGACTTGTTTGTCCATTATTCCGCGATTATTACTGAGGGCTATAAGAGCCTTAGAACAGGTCAATCTGTTCAGTTTGAAGCCGCGCCAAAAGATGTTGGTATACACGCCGTTAATATTACCCCGATTACCGCTAGTTAAGCAGCTTTCGATATCTTGTCATGCACAGCTTGAAATAGCTGTGCATTTCTTTTCTCTCAGGGCTTACGTTATTCTCAGTAAGTCGCCTCGCTGGTCATTATTGATTTGACCCGTCTGCTCTTTGAATTATTTACCATCAGCCATCAGCCATCAGCCATCAGCCATCAGCCATCAGCCATCAGCCATCAGCCATCAGCCTTCAGCACTATAAGCTATTGAGTGAGATAGGTTAATATCAGCATGATTCTGCGTCAGTAATGTATTGCGATCGTGATATAGATGCGACGACTATCGTTTATTCAAGATCGGTCGACCAATATATTGTTGGTTTTTCTGAGTGTACGGGCCATCTCACGGGCAAGATTCATCATTAGAATGCCAAACTCAAGTGGATAACTCAGATGAAAATCATGAAATGTCTCCGAGTTTATCTCCAGCGAAATACCAGCTTCGCAAGCTTCAGCTCGTCCCACTCGGTCATGCAGTGCGATCATGCTGACGAAACCGATCTGTTCGCCTGAGTTGAATGTTCGTATATAAGCGTAACGTCCGTCATGGAATTTATAGTAATCAACAGAACCTTGCAGAATAACGTGAAAGCTATTACCCGCTTGATCGGGGCTGAAAAGTTCATCTCCGGCGTTAAAATTTCGAATAACACCATGATCCAATAGCCAAAGGATAGATGCTTCCGGTAGAGCGCCGAATACTGAAGCACTCTCAAGCTGACTTAATGTTAACCGTGTTAATAGTTGTTGGCTGGTGATTCTGTCCATTACTGTTTCCTGTCCCTAATACAGGGTTAAGTCTAGTCGGACTGTCGTGATTGTCAGTATTTTTAATTGACGGCTGAACCGGCTTGTTTATCGACTATTCTGATACGTTATGACGATGATGTTAGATCATAGCGCGCTTTATTCCATCCACCATCTATACTTTAAAGAACTGTTTTGATTGATACAACTTTAGGATGATTTGTATGAATTAAGTTTCATTAGTCATCGCTATTATGAGTTGGTGCTTAATAGAATTCATTATTCTCGGGGTTTTTCTAGCTTCAAAGTGATACATAAAAGTTGTCAATCGTTCTGATTTGTGTAATATTAACTCAATCCGGAACTGACTGGCTGTATTGTCACCACAGGCTTCCACACTGAATGACGCTCGGTTGTGCGTCATCAGGAAAATAGAAATGAGGAAATAATAATGACAGATGCCTATATCTGCGATGCTATCCGTACCCCATTTGGGCGTTACGGTGGCGGTCTTTCTGCTGTTCGGGCTGACGATCTGGGTGCGGTGCCTCTGAAAGCATTGATAGATCGCAATCCACAGGTGGACTGGTCTCAGGTAGATGATGTTATCTACGGGAATGCTAATCAGGCGGGTGAAGATAACCGTAATGTCGCGCGTATGTCCGCGCTCTTGGCGGGGATGCCGACCGAAGTGCCCGGCACTACGGTTAACCGTTTGTGTGGTTCAGGTATGGATGCCATTGGTATGGCTGCACGGGCGATTAAGGCCGGTGAAACTGAATTGATGATTGCGGGTGGTTGTGAATCGATGTCACGGGCGCCGTTTGTGATGGGGAAAGCGGAAGCTGCCTTTAGTCGCACACCGAACGGGTTGTATGACACCACTATCGGCTGGCGTTTCATCAACAAAAAGATGAAAGAGCAATACGGCGTCGACAGTATGCCGGAGACCGCTGAAAACGTCGCTGAAGAGTTCAATATCTCGCGCGAAGATCAGGATCTGTTTGCTCTGCGTAGTCAGCAAAAAACCGCCGCCGCGATGGCAAAAGGTCTTTTCGATGAAGAGATTGTGCCGGTCATTATTCCTCAGCGTAAGGGTGATCCATTGGTATTTGATACCGATGAACATCCTCGCGCATCAACAACCTTGCAAGATCTGACTAAACTGAAAGCACCTTTCCGTGCCGGTGGGTCGGTGACGGCGGGCAACGCTTCTGGCGTCAATGATGGTGCCTGTGCACTGCTGGTCGCGTCGAAAGCCGCCGCCGATAAATACGGTCTGACTCCGAAAGCCCGTGTTGTTGGTATGGCAACGGCGGGTCTCGCACCACGGATTATGGGCTTTGGCCCATCCCCTGCAACCAAGAAAGTGCTGGCACAGACTGGCCTGACGTTGGACCAGATGGATGTGATCGAGTTGAATGAAGCGTTTGCTGCTCAAGGCTTAGCGGTCATGAGAGATTTAGGCTTGGATGATGACGCCGCCCATGTAAACCCGAACGGCGGCGCTATTTCATTAGGGCACCCTTTGGGAGCCAGTGGCGCGCGTCTTGTTATGACCGCGATGTACCAATTACACCGTACCGGTGGCCGCTATGCACTGTGCACTATGTGTATCGGTGTGGGTCAGGGTATCGCGATGATCATTGAACGCGTGTAAGACTGTTAATTAGCCCGTGCTGGACCGAATGCTGGCCGGGCTTCTATTTTTCCCTGTGCTGAATGCCTGAACTATAAGAAATACAGGACGACAAAATTATGAAATATGAGAAGCATCCCCGCCGGGCATTAGACCCGATAGAAACCGCCAGTATTGATGAGCTTCGTGCCCTGCAACTCGTGCGTATGCAGTGGAGTATCGCCCATGCTTATAACAATGTGCCGGCCTACAAACGTCTCTGTGACGATGCTGGGGTTCATCCTTTTGAACTCAAACAGCTTGAAGATCTGAGCCTGTTTCCTTTTACCACGAAAGCTTATCTGCGTGATGCTTATCCGTTTGATTCTTTCGCTGTGCCCATGGCTGACGTTGTGCGAGTGCATGCATCATCCGGTACGACCGGTAAACCAACTGTCGTAGGTTATACCCAAAACGATATCAATGTCTGGGCTGATGTTGTGGCGCGTTCTATCCGTGCGGCAGGTGGTCATGCCGGCGATAAAGTTCATATCTCTTACGGTTATGGGTTGTTTACTGGGGGGATGGGCGCGCACTACGGTGCTGAACGTTTGGGTTGTACTGTGATTCCGATGTCCGGTGGTCAGACGGAGAAACAAGTCCAACTGATGAACGATTTCGATCCTGACATCATCATGGTGACGCCATCTTATATGCTCAACATTATCGATGAGATGGAGCGTCAGGGCTTAGATCCGCACAAAATGGCGCTGCGTTGCGGCATCTTTGGCGCCGAACCTTGGACCGACGAGATGCGTAAAAACATCGAACATCGTTTAGGCATTGATGCGGTGGATATCTACGGTCTGTCTGAAGTGATGGGACCGGGTGTGGCGCAAGAGTGTATCGAAACCAAAGATGGTCCAACTATTTGGGAAGATCACTTCTATCCTGAGATTATCGATCCGAATACCGGTGCGGTATTACCGGACGGCGAATACGGTGAGCTGGTATTTACCTCTCTGACCAAAGAAGCACTGCCGATTGTGCGTTATCGTACTCGTGATTTGACCCGTCTATTGCCGGGCACCGCGCGTCCAATGCGTCGTATCGATAAGATCACGGGTCGCTCCGATGACATGATGATTATCCGTGGTGTGAATGTTTTCCCAACCCAGATCGAAGAACAGATTTTGAAGATCTCTGCTCTGGCGCCGCACTATGAAATTGTAGTGGATAAGCAGGGTAACTTGGACACCGTACTGATTAAAGTTGAGCTAACACCTGGTGCACAGAGTGCTAATCAGGCAGCGGTAGCGAAAGAGTTAGCACACCATATTAAAGCGGTAATTGGTATCTCAACAACGATTGAAATTCTGCAGCCAGGAACGATTCCTCGCTCTGAAGGCAAGGCTAAGCGGGTCTTTGATAACCGCCCTAAAATAACATAAGACGGATGCCCTACTAGTAGGGTCGCCAACGAAAGGTCATCGCGAAGGGCTTGCCTAGGCAGGTCTTAAACCGAAGTGGAGACGATTGAAATGACAATACCTCAAGAAGAAAACTTCATGCGCAAGATTTCGGCGGAAGAGAAAATCGAGCCGAAAGATTGGATGCCTGCTGCGTATCGTAAAAACTTGATCCGTCAGATTTCGCAGCACGCGCATTCTGAAATTATTGGCATGCAGCCAGAAGGCAATTGGATTACTCGGGCGCCATCTTTGCGTCGTAAAGCGGTACTGCTGTCCAAAGTTCAGGATGAAGCGGGTCACGGTCTGTATCTTTATAGCGCTTGTGAAACCCTAGGCATTTCTCGTTCAGAGATGATCGAGCAGTTGCAAACCGGTGCAGCTAAATACTCATCAATCTTCAACTATCCGACTCTCACTTGGGCGGATGTTGGCGCGATTGGTTGGTTGGTTGATGGTGCCGCGATTGTTAACCAAGTTTCGTTGCAGCGCACCTCATACGGCCCCTATGCCCGTGGCATGATCCGTATCTGTAAAGAGGAATCCTTCCATCAGCGTCAGGGCTATGAAGCTATGTTAGCGCTGGCGAAAGGTTCTGAAGGCCAGAAAGCGATGGCTCAAGATGCCCTCGATCGTTTCTATTGGCCGGCATTGATGATGTTTGGTCCACACGACTCCGATTCGGCGCATTCGCAGAAATCGATGGAGTGGAAAATCAAACGTGAAACCAACGATGATCTGCGCCAAAAGTTCATTGATCAAACAGTTCAGCAGATTGAAGTGTTAGGTCTGGAACATCCAGACAAAGATATCAAATGGAATGAAGAGCGGGGTCACTACGACAGCAGTGATCTGAACTGGGATGAATTCTGGAGCGTTATCAACGGTAACGGCCATTGCAACCGTCAGCGTATTGAACACCACGTTGCTGCTCACGAAGAGGGTGAGTGGGTACGTGATGCGATCACCGCCTATAACGAAAAGAAACGTGCCAAAAAAGCACAGCACGCGGCATAAGGGGTAACTGAGATGACAACGTCTACTGAAAAGCTGGAACTGTTTGAAGTATTTGTACGTTCTAAGCGTGGTTTGGACCACAAACATATCGGCAGCCTGCATGCCGAAGATCATGAACAAGCGCTGGAATATGCCCGCGACTGTTACACCCGCCGTAGTGAAGGCGTCAGTATCTGGGTGGTTAAATCCAACGATATCTGTGCCTCTCAAGAAGACGATGCCGATTGCTTCTATGATCCGAGCGATGACAAACCTTACCGTCATGCGACGTATTATGTTTTGCCTGACCCCGTCAACAACATGTAATTGGGGAGAGCCTGCATGAGTGATCAAATGAAAAATGCACTGCTGGAATACACAACCCGCCTCGGTGATGATGCTGTGGTACTGGGTCACCGCATTTCCGAATGGGTGAGCTATGGGCCTTTCCTCGAAGAGGATATCGCCTATGGTAATGTCGCACTGGATTATATTGGCCGTGCGCGGATGTTCTACACCTATGCTGCTGAACTAGCGGATGATGGTCGTGATGAAGATGATTTTGCCTATATGCGCAATGATCGTGAATATCACAATCTGCTATTGCTCGAACTGCCGAAAGGGGATTTTGCCTATTCGCAGGTGCGTCAGCTATTTGCCGATGTGTATTACACCCTGATGTTGCCACAGCTGCTGCAATCGAAAGATGAGCGGTTAGCCGCCATCGCCGCCAAAGCGATTAAAGAGACTAAATACCATCTACGTCGTAGTCGAGATTGGGTTTTACGTCTTGGCGAAGGCACTGATGAAAGTCATCGTCGCGCTCAGAAAGCCCTCGATCAACTATGGGGTTACACCCATGAGCTGTTCGATATGGACGAAACTGAGCAATTGCTGGCGGACGCTGATATCGGTGTTGATGTATCTAAATTACGCGATGATTGGCTAGCGATGGTGACGGAGATTGTCACTAACGCCACCTTGAGCGTACCAGAAGATAGCTGGGCCGTGCGCGGTGGACGTATCGGTTATCACACCGAAAACCTTGGCCACATGCTGACCGAAATGCAGATAGTGCATCGTTCACATCCTGGCTGTAAGTGGTAAGGGTTATGAATGAAATCTCTCTGATGGCTGAAGAGCACTACCAACGTTTACAACAGCGTAATGCTGATGACGTTAAAGTGCTCTGGGATCTTCTGGATGCGGTTAAAGACCCCGAGGTGCCGGCGTTAAGTATCTGGGATCTGGGTATATTGCGGGATATCCAGTGCAATGGTGATCAAATAGTGATCATCATTACACCAACGTATTCCGGTTGTCCGGCGATGGATAATATTCGTACCGATGTTATCCAGTGTTTGAATGACAATGGCTATGCCGATGTGACGGTCAACATGTCACTGTCGCCGGCCTGGAGTTCCGAGTGGATGTCACCCGAAGGCCGCACTAAGTTGCGCCAGTATGGTATCGCCCCGCCGGAAGATGCTGAACTGGATGCCGATGGCTTGACGCCCGATGCGCACGCCGCTTGCCCCCATTGCGGATCGCGTAATACCCACAGAGTCAGTGAGTTTGGTTCCACCGCTTGTAAAGCACTGTTTCAGTGTGACGATTGCGGTGAACCGTTCGATTATTTTAAAAAGATCTGACCACGTATCAGTTCTGATAAAAACAATAGGTGAAGCATGTCTGACACCAATTTTTACACGCTGAAAGTCGCCGATGTACAGCCAGAAACGGACACCGCGATCTGCGTAACCTTTGCGGTTCCGGCTGAACTGACCGACAAATTTCGTTTTATTCAGGGGCAGTTTCTGACCCTGCGAGCAACCGTCGACGGTGAAGAAGTGCGCCGTTCCTACTCGATCTGTTCCGGTGTGAATGATGGCCATATGCGGGTCGGCATCAAACGGGTTAAGAATGGTCGGTTCTCTAACTATGCCAACGATGTCTTTAAGCCGGGCATGTCGGTAGATGTGATGCCGCCTCAGGGTAGTTTTTATACTGAGCTTAATCCTGAGGTCAGTAAAAACTATATGTGTATTGCTGTGGGCTCTGGTATTACGCCGATGATCTCCATCATGAAGTCGATTCTCGATACTGAGCCAGGCTCTAATGTAACCTTGATCTACGGTAACCGTCGTAGTAACTCGGTGATGTTTAAAGAGGAACTGAACTTCGTTAAAAACCGTTTTATGGATCGTTTTCATTGGATCAATATTATGGATTACGAAGATCAGGGCGCGGATCTGCTCAACGGTCGCATCGATAATGCTAAAGGTTATGCCCTGCAAAAAGCGGGCTTGATCAACATAAAAGAGGTGGATGACGCCTTTATCTGTGGACCTGAGTCGATGATGTCGGAAATCTCACGGGGCTTCCGTTTGGAAGGTTTGAGTGATGAACAGATTCATTACGAACTGTTCGCTAACTCATCCGCTGACTCGAAAGAGATGTTGGAAAAGGCCGCCAAACGTAAAGAGCAGTTCGGCGAAGAGAAAATGTCGAAAGTGACGGTACGCGCCGATGGCCGTGCGGTGATGTTTGATCTAGCGACCGTGGGTGAAAATATCCTCGATGCCGGTATGCATAACGGATTGGATCTACCTTATTCTTGTAAAGCCGGTGTCTGTTCAACCTGTAAATGTAAACTGGTTGAAGGAGAGGTGGATATGGATATCTCTCACGGACTTGAGCAGCATGAGATTGAAAGTGGCTATATCCTGAGCTGTCAGGCCCACCCGATCTCCGATACGGTGGTCGTCGATTTCGATCAGCGTTAATTGTGACAAGGGTTATTGTCGGTCTTACCTTGTAGGGTAAGTCACCAGTAAACCGTTAGAAAAATCCACTTAAGTGCCCATGTTAGATAAATGGAGCATTTAAGTGGATTTTTTTTTTGCCATAGTCACTGGCTTTGAGCTCTTGACCAGCGGCATGGTGTTTTTTATGTATCGGACACACCTTCAGCTCGTCTCAAAAGTACTGGATTAAATAAGCATGGTGACATTGTTAAATATTGAGTGAGGGGAGGATCATTTATGAGTACGCCATATATCTTATTAGGAGGTGAAACGAGAGTGTGGATTCTGGCCAATGAGTTGTATCGGGCCATGTCGCAACGGCCATAGGCCGAGGCCATCCGTTTGAAGCATAGGCAGGATACTCCGTCATGGTATCTATTCTCTTTTCTAAAGCAGTTTCGGCTGCTTTTTGTCGTTTATGGCGATTTATTTTTTCAACGCTTTACAGCGGGCTTGCCGTTTTAAAGGTTATTGCGCGAGCTTGTTTTATTTCGTTACATTTCTGCACAACATTACACATTTCTCCGAAAGCTGGTTTACACACCGCGGTTAGTCTGGTCTCAGTGCTTAATGTATCTGTTTGACTGGCCGAGGTTTCCCCTATCTCGCAGCAGGCTAATCGATCGCAATCTTGGGCTATTCAGTGATTGCAGCACCCCAATATTATAAAAAAATCGCGGCTACGCGGAGGATAAAATCGATGAAAAAATTTACCAGCCATAAGCTTTCAGGCTATTTACTGACAGCAGCCGTGGCGGCAGCAACGGCGGCTATGGCCTTGCCAGCACAGGCTTATAACCTCTATGCAGAAGAGGGCGCCGAACTGAATCTCGATGTAGAAGCGGTGTTTGGTACATTCAGTAGTGATGAAAACTATTTTGGTAAATCAGGTAATGGTTCGAGCTGGCAAGAAGGCTATATAAAGGCGGGTTTTAGCGGTAGTAAGGCATTATCTGAGCAAACTACTGTTTATGGTGGGCTGAATTTTGTCTCTTCCGGCACCTGGGGTGATGGAGATGCCGGTGGTAATAGCGATGGTAGTGAGCGTCGCACGGCCGTTGAAGATGCATTTATCGGTTTTCGTTCAGATATGTTAGATATCTCATTTGGTCGTCAGAACTTTTCCATTGGCGATGGCTTCCTCATTAATGGCGATGCGTTGAATTTTGGTGAAGGTGTTTTTCCTGATTCGGACCGCGGTGGTGCATACTGGTTGGCTGCTCGTAAGGCGTTTGATAAAACGGCTATTGCTCGTATTGGTGGCGATGATGGCCTACGGGGTGATCTGTTCTATCTGCACTCTGACAACACAGGGCAGGCTGAAATGGAACTGGCCGGTGTAAATATCGAATATGTAACCGATAAAGGTACCTTTGGTGGTACGTATATTAAAGGTCTGGACGCGGTTAACAATCCTGCTCGTGATGGCCAGAAAACCATGAGCATACGTTATCAGGGGAATGCTGGGGTTGAGAATCTGTTCCTGTCGGCTGAATATGCGGATCAGAGCCAAGGCGATAACTCGGATGATGCCAATGCTTGGTATGCTGAGGCGGGCTGGACCTTTGCTGATATAGCATGGTCGCCACAAGTGACTTATCGTTATACCAAATATGATGAGGGTTTTGATTCATTGTTTTACGGCTTCAACCGTGGTTACGGTACTTGGTTCCAAGGCGAAGTGGCGGCTAACTATGCAGGGCCTTTTGGTTCATCTGCCACGATTCAGCATGTCGGGTTGAAGGCTTCACCCACCGAGATGTTATCGATCGGCGCACTCTATTTTGATTTCAGTGATTCCAGTACCTTTGGTGCTAACTCTGAAGGCCAAGAAATCGATCTGTACGCGGAATGGGTGGTTAATGAGCATCTGATTATTAGCCCATTAGTCGGTGTGTATTCACCGGATAATGACAATCAAACTCAGAACACCGGAGATGATAACTTTTACGCGCAGGTTATCGCGATAGTCCCGTTCTAATTAAACAACATAATGATAAGTGAGCCGGTGCCTTTAATCATGTTAAGGCATCGGCATTTCGGTAAGAAAGGAATATGAGAATGAAACAGTATTCGTTATTGCTTCATCTCCTCGGCAAGCTTGTTGCGGATATCCATCAGCATTTGACCGTAGGCATTATGACCTCGCATATCGCGGCCACTGCCCCAGAAATAGTCGTATTGGCTGACATTAGCAATGCCTATATCACCGCTATCTAATAGTGTTTTAGCGATGTCGGGATAGGTACGGCATTTGATGTAAGTACCACGGGTCATGACGGTCACCTTAACCTTATCCCAGTCTTTGCGTTTATCGTGTTGCTTGCTTTTGCCGAGCTTCGCCGCGTCTGTCGGGGTGGGTGCCTGACGGATCTGCTCAGCATACTCCGCATCGCCAAATTTCATTGCCTGATAATAGTGTTCTACCGAAGGCCATTCATGACCGTCCAATTCAAATGTGTGCTTTGAATATGATGACAGTGGGTTATTCGGATCACTACGGTTGACTGTCAGGAGCTTTTTCTCTTCTTTGGGTTTAAAAAACATGTTTATTCCAAGTGATTAACGGCGTTTACCTAACAGTAATAGAATTAGTAGCATTAGAGCGAGTGAACCGTTAAGTGTAAATTTCAGTTGATCATCGGCTGTCAGCCTAGAGCGCTTAACTGATTAAATTAAAGCATTAAATTAGCGGTTTTACTGCTTGAGGGAAAGCGTTGTTTTTACGTGTGCTAATGGGCGTTTTGTGATGAGGCGCTGCTTAGCTGAAAAATAGCGATAATAATCATGGTGAAAAATCGTTTTAGGCGTCGCTGCACCATCTTGATGGGGACAAAAAAAGAGCAACAGATCGCTCTATCACTCTTTTTTGTTAACCGCTGATCGGGTTTAGATGCTCATCAATACCGATTTCACTTCGGTGTAATGTTCAATAACATCACTGCCCATCTCTCGGCCTAGGCCTGACTGTTTATAGCCGCCAAAGGGTAGCGCAGGGTCGAGTGCGGTATGGCAGTTAACCCAAACCGAGCCGGATTTGATGCGCGGGATCATCCGGTGTACCTGCGAGAGGTTGTTTGACCAGATGCTGGCCCCGAGTCCGTATTGGCTATCGTTAGCGATACGCACCGCTTCTTCAATATCATCAAAGGGCATCGCGACCAGCACCGGGCCAAAGATCTCTTCCTGTACCACCGCAGAATTTTGGTCGACATCCACCATCACTGTTGGTTTAACGAAGAAGCCTGGGCCATCTACGGCACCGCCACCGGTGGTGATAGTGGCACCATTCTGACGTCCTTGATCGATATAGTTACACACCCGCTGTTGCTGTTTCGCCGAGATCAATGGCCCCATCTGCGTATTAGGGTTCAGGCCTGCACCGATGGTCATCTCTTCGGCAATGCTTGAGATATCGGCGACGACGTTATCGAAGTGTTTTTTGTGCACATATAAACGTGAACCGGCACAGCATACCTGGCCTTGGTTAAAGAAGATGGCATTGGCTGCACCGGCCGCTGCAGTAGGGATATCGGCATCTTCTAAAACGATGGTGGGGGATTTACCACCGAGTTCTAGCGTCACCCGTGTCATGGTATCCATCGCCGCTTTACCGATGAGCTTGCCGACCTCTGTCGAACCGGTAAAGGTGAGTTTATCAACATCGGGGTGATGAGATAGGGCTGAACCCGCTTCGATACCGGTGCCGGTCACAACATTCAAGACGCCCGGTGGATAACCCGCTTCCAGTGCCAGTTTACCTAGCATCAAGGCGGTGAGTGGTGTTTCATCTGCAGGTTTCAGTACCACGGTACAACCTGACGCGAGTGCTGGGCCGAGCTTCCAGCAGGCGAGTAACAGAGGGAAGTTCCAAGCGACAATAGCGCCGACCACACCGACCGCTTCCCGACGGGTATAGCCATGGAACTGAGCATCCGGCATAAAGGGCACGGAGACATCAACACTGCGTCCCTCGATTTTAGTGGCAAAACCAGCGAGTTGTTAACTATTCAACAGGTGCTAGAGCAGCATGAAGGGAATATTTCGGCAGCCGCCACAGAACTCGGTATCAGCCGAGCAACCCTGTATCGTAAACTTAAGCAACTCGATGATGCTTAGTTGAATGAATGAGTAAGCGTTTTTAGGGGCACTTCCGACTCTTGTACGCTTCTATTCAAAACGCCACTCATCCGACAGCCCTGGGATCTTAGCATTCCCTAAAGGTGCCGGTTGTTTATTTAAGCGTTGCAACAATATCTGCCAGATCTCAGCCACTGGAATACTATTATCCAGCCGCTCGAGAAACTCAATGTTATCTCCGAGACGCAGCTGACCGGCTTCTAATACTCGATAATACCAGCCCGAAATCGCTTCAGACATCAGCAATGAGGCGATATGGGCGTTGCCATATTTATGATTGACCTTCCAGCAGGGTCGGCGGGGCTGGGATACCTGCACAATGGCGCTGCCAAGCCGAAAGGTGTCACCGATATGAACCTCGGTATCGATTAGTCCGTGGGTCGATATATTCTCTCCGATAGAGCCCGGTATAAAGCTATCGCGGAGGTGGGGCAGCGCTTCTTGTAACAGGGCGTAATGTTCCGCTGGGTAATGATAGATCGCCTTTTCTGGCCCACCATGAACCCGTTTATCCACCTGAATATCACCACTCAAACCTAATTCACCGATCGCGTGACATTCATCCGAGGAATGTTTGAAAATGCCAGTGGCCGTGTTGCCTGGACCGATGGTCGATACTTTTCCGATATATAGACCGTCTATCGAGGCTTCATGCTGTGTTCTTTTATTATTCATGAGCGCTACTCGTTATTAATATCCGCTGCTCAGTGTAGGGCTGTATGGCTGGCACCGCCAGTGTCAGCCTTGGATGTCGGGGTTTGAGATTAGAGAATAATTAGGATGCCATTTCCTGAAAATAGGGTAACCTTATGAAAGTGTTAATAATTTATTGTAAGAGGGTACAACATGGATATGGATCTGAGTCTTTTGCAAACCCGAGTGATTGGCTGTCTGATTGAAAAAGAGAAAACCACGCCGGATCAGTATCCTCTCACGCTGAATGCTTTAACCACCGCCTGTAACCAGAAAAGTAATCGTGATCCGGTGATGGATCTATCGGATACCGATGTGCAGGCGGTGATTGATGAGTTGAGTCAGAAGCGCTTGGTGCGTGAAGAAACCGGCTTTGGCAGTCGGGTTGCGAAATATAAACACCGTTTTTGTAATACGGAGTTTTCTGAGCTGAAATTAAGCGAACAGGAACTGGCGATTGTGTGTACGTTGTTTCTACGTGGGCCACAAACCCCTGGTGAGTTACGTAGCCGTACTAACCGTCTATGCAGTTTTCGTGATGTCCATGAAACAGAGACCGTCTTACAAAAAATGAGTGAACGGGAAGAGTTTCCGCTGGTTGTGCGTATGCCGAGAGAGCCGGGTAAACGGGAATCCCGCTATGCACATCTGTTTAGTGGCGAAGTTGAAGCCGCTGATCCATCGGAATATAACGTACCGGCACCCAGTGTTCGGGTGAATCCGGAGATGATCCAAGCATTGGAGGCGCGCGTTACGCTACTTGAAGCGACTGTCGCTGAGTTACAGGCAAAATTAGCGGATAAATGAACGCTGCTGCTTTAGCTTAGTGGCCACTGCTCTTTTTTTGTTGTGAGCCCTGCATGTGGGGGATACCACTAAAACCGGTTGGTACTACGGTCACCTTGCCGCCCTGTTGTAGAAATTGACTCGTTTGCTGGCGAATGGATTCGTGTGTTTCTTCGGCTGGGCGTGGTTTGGGTGTGTTTCTTTGACGCAGGGCTTTCATTTTATTTCTCGCTGGTTGTTAGGTCAGGAATAGAGAAGTATAGGCGATATTTGTCAGGTTGCTCAAAAAACAGCCAATTAAACTAGAGCTATATCCAAGTAAGACTATGCTTATTCATGTAACAGGTTGAATCGTTTATCTAATCGAATGAATGGGGGTTGCAGGGATGAGACATCTGATGGTGTTGGTCTTGATGGCGGTGTTGTCCGGTTGTTCAAGCAGTAAAGATTTAAAACCCTTTACCAGTGATGGTTGCAGTTCGTTCCCAAATGGTACGCGGTCTGAGAATACGCTTTGGCTTTCCTGTTGCGAACAACACGATTTAGCATATTGGCAAGGGGGTACTTATCAACAGCGGCTTGACGCCGATAATGAGTTAAAAGCCTGTGTGGCTGGCGTCGGTAAACCGGACGTCGCTTTACTCATGTTGGCGGGCGTCAGAGTGGGCGGCAGTCCTTTCTGGCCGACCAAGTTTCGTTGGGGTTATGGCTGGTCCTATTTTAAACCTTACGGTGAGCTAAGCGCCTCGGAGCAGGCGCAGGTTAAAAAGCTATTGCCGCCTAAACCCTAGTTCGTTTCGCTAGAGCGTGACTTATTTTTGTCTGTTATCGGTGCTAGCGTCTGATTATGGGTTGACAGTCTAGGGTCAGAAGAGCATTTTTAATTAAACGACTATTTAAGTATACGGATTTCGATTAATGCCTAAAGTGGGAATGTCTGAAATAAGAAAGCCACAGTTAATCAACGCGACGATGGATGCGATTAATGCTGTTGGTTTACATAAAGCCAGTGTGGTGATGATTAGTAGTTATGCTGGCGTATCTCCCGCCATTATTAATCATTATTTTGGTGGCAAAAGTGGATTGCTTGAGGCGACGATGCGCTCGGTTTTGAAACAACTGTCTGAAGGCGTTAAAACGCGTTTACGGGATACCGATCCAGATGATGCGGTGTTGCGTATTCAGGCGGTCGTCGGCGGTAATTTTTCGTCTGATCAGATGGATAGTAAAGTGGTTAAAACCTGGTTGGCATTCTGGGCTCAATCGATGCACGATGAAACGCTGTTTCGCTTACAGCGCGTTAACGAAAAGCGGTTGCTGTCATATCTACAGCTGGAGTTGAAAAAGTTATTGCCTGTGGATAAAGCGATTTTTGTCGCGCAGGGGATTGCGGCATTGATCGATGGTATCTGGTTGCGAGGCGCATTATCGCCGGAGGGGATTAATGCTGAGCTGGCGCAGCGAATGATTTCTGACTATTTGGCACTTCAGTTGGCTTAATTTTTATCGTGTTTTTTATCTTTTGCTGAATGAATAACACCGTGTTGATTCACAGATGCACCGCGTGAATATAAAAAGCCCCAGCTTAAACTAAACTGGGACTTTTTTACGGTTATAAAGCGTGAAGGGGACTACTTTATCACCTTGGCTTTTATGTAAGCCTATCTGCGAGTGGATTTATTCAAAGGTGCGACCGATGCTAAAGACGGCCCGTGCATCAGCGGTGTCACCCCAGTAGTTATCTTCGATATCCGTGTCGGTATAACCTAACGCTAGATCAAATCCAGCAAGAGATTTAGCGACAGAGATACCCCAATGGTTGTAGGAATCGTCATCTACATCAGAGCCGAAGTAGTAATCGCCACCGTCTTCTAATAACTTGGTATGAGAAGCCTCTAGCGTCAGTGCAAAGTCCTCAGGTAGGTTGAACGTATGGCTCAGGATCAGTACCACCGAGTGGCCAACTTCACCAAAGTAATCATCAGAATAAAGTACTTTAGCGGTGGTGTTGTCTTTGTAGGTAATGGCACCGTAGAGTTCACCGTAATCGAACTCAGCACCGGTATCGTTGGCGCCAGGGTAGGTATAGTAGGCATAACCGACATCATAGCTAAAGTCGTCGTTGATGCTGCTGGCGTAACCCGCATAGTAATCTATTTCGACTTCAGCGCTGCTGTAGCCTGTTTCATCTAAGCCTGAGGCCCAAGCACCGACATAGAAACCGGCATCGTTATACCAATCGACACTCCCTTGAAAGGTGGCATCCCCATCGGTACTACTAACGCCGTTGTATACGTAGTCAGATACCAATGAGACGGTGGCAGACACTTCCGCATGAGCTTGCAGTGCGAAGCTGGCCGATGATGCGATTAAGGTGGTAAGGGCTATTTTCTTTAACATGTTGAATCTCCGCTATTGGTTTGTGTGTATTCGTTATGTTTTCGAGTGTTTGCCCGAATTTAGGTTGTGTTTGGCCGCTACCTGATAAATCAGGTAGTGCGTAAACAGGTTTATGAAAAAGAGCAGGTTACCTATTCAGGTCTCAGCTCTAGCGATCGGTGTTAGCCGCTGGTGACTTCGGCATCAGAGGTAAAGTGTTTACCCAGCAGGGCATGATAGAAATCTTTATCGGAAAGCACGCCTACGAGGCTCTTGTTTTCGCTTAGCAGTAAGGGGAGTCCGGTGTTATAACGAATCTCGATGGCAGCTCGCATTGAGATGTCGGGTGATGCGATAACAAGGCTACCTTCTGTTAGCGAGTCTATATTTTCGCCCTCCTGCCAGTGATACAGTGCTAGAGGTTTATCTTGGCGGCTAGCCGACATCACTTGGCCTGAGGCATCGAGACTGATACGGGTGTTGTCGTTAGGGTTAAGGATGAGCATATCGTCATCACGTGCTAATTGAGCCGTTTCGGTCATCAGTGAACGGCCCTTTAATACATTCAGAGGGTTAGTATGGGCGACAAAGTTTTCCACATAGGTATTGACGGGATTGAGTACAATATCTTCGGGTTTGCCGTGCTGAATAATTTCAGCCGATTCCATAATGGCGATGTTTGTGCCGATTTTTAGCGCTTCATCCAAATCGTGGCTGACAAACAGGATGGTTTTATTTAACCGTTGTTGTAACTCAATTAGCTCATCCTGTAGTTGGCTACGAATCAGAGGGTCGAGTGCCGAAAACGGTTCATCCATCAGTAAGATGTCGCTGTCCATGGCAAAGGCTCTGGCAAGACCAACCCGTTGCTGCATACCACCGGACAATTCATGGGCGTATTTGTCGCTCCACTCATGCAGTCCAACCATCTCTAATTTTTCCATCGCCTTGGCGCGACGTTCCTGTTTACCGATGCCCTGCATCTCCAGACCAAAGGCCACGTTATCCAGTACGGTTAACCAAGGCATGAGGGCGAAGCTTTGAAACACCATCGAGATCCGACGGGTACGCATATGTCGTAAGGTGGTTTCATCGCAGGAACCGATATCGACCATCTGATCGCCATCTTGCACTAACAGCTCACCGCGGCTAACAGGGTTTAATCCGTTGACGGCGCGCAGGAGGCTCGATTTACCTGAGCCAGAAAGGCCCATCAAAACACAGATTTCGCCTTCAGCTACTTCGATATTGGCGTTATGAACACCGACAACACTGCCCGTTAGGTCGATGATCTCCTGACGAGTTTTACCCTGATCCAGTAGCGTTAGGCTGGCTTCGACACTGTCGCCGAACACCACATCTAAATTGCGAATACTGATAGCAGACATGATTAACCTTCCTCTTTAGAGCCTGGATTTTTGAAGATACGATCGAGAATGATAGCGACGAGCACAATGGCTAAGCCTGCCTCAAAACCTTGAGAGATATTCACGGTATTAAGTGCACGGATAACCGGTTTGCCGAGGCCGTCAGCACCGACCAGCGCGGAAATAACCACCATCGATAACGACAGCATGATGCACTGGGTGATACCCGCCATAATACTTGGCATTGCCGCTGGCAGTTCGACCTTAAAGAGCAGTTTAGACGGTGTGGCACCAAACGCTTTGCCGGCTTCGATGAGTTCATCTGGCACCTTGCTAATGCCTAAATAAGTCAGGCGAATAGGGGCTGCAATGGCAAATATGATGGTTGAGATGAGACCGGGTACCACGCCCAAACCAAATAGCACCAAGGTGGGAATTAGATAAACAAAGGTAGGAATGGTCTGCATCATATCCAGAATGGGGCGTAGATAGGTATAGAGTCTGGGTTTATGTGCTGCCAGAATGCCGATGGGAATACCCACGATGATGGAGATAGTCGTCGCGGTAAGCACTAGCACAAAGGTTTCCAGCATCTCTTGCCAGTAACCTAGGTTTAAGATTAATAGCAGTGCCACGACGACAAAGATTACCAGTGGAATGCTGCGGTGCAGAGCCCAAGCAACCGCTGCCGCCATAATCATCGGAACATAGGGTGGAAACCACTGAAAGATATCCACTACCGAGAGGATGACCCACTCGAGGGAGATAGATATCGCATCGAAGAATCCCGCTGCATTAAATGTCAGCCAATCGACGAAAGCTTCCATCCAGCTACCCAATGGGATTTTATGTTCTGTAATCCAGTTCATACAACTGCCTTTTTATAGTTGGGTTGCCGATATTCAGGTTAACGTTGTTGAATATCGGCGGGTAAAGATCACCTCACTATCGGATTAAGTATGCTGATACTTAATCCGATAGCGCTTGAAGAGTATTGCAGGTGTTACAACCCAGCGTACTAAAGTTCTAAATATTGGCGCACAGCAGGCAATGACGCTTTGCCATCCAGTGTGGTGACACCGTCAAGCCAGTTGTTCAGTACTTCAGGGTGGGTTTTTAACCAAGCGCGGGCCGCGGCAGCAGGCTTCATACCATCATCCAAAATGGAGCCCATGATCTGGTTTTCCATTTCTAAACTGAATGAAAGGTTTTTCAGTAGATGGCCGACATTCGGGCATTCTTGGGTATAGTTTTGTCGCACATTGGTATAAATGTTGGCGCCACCATAGTTAGGCCCAAAGACATCATCGCCACCGGATAGGTATTCCATATCAATATTGGCGTTCATCGGGTGTGGTGCCCAGCCGAGGAAAACAACCCATTGCTCACGTTTTGCTGAACGGCTGACTTGAGAGATCATACCCGCTTCGCTGGATTCAACGAGTTTGAAACCTTTTAAGTCGAATGCATTTTCATCGATCATCCCTTGAATCAGGCGGTTGCCGTCATTGCCAGGCTCGATACCGTAGATTCGGCCTTTCAGTTGATCCTTAAATTTTGCAATGTCAGCAAAACTTTTCAGGCCAGCGTCATAAGCGTATTTAGGCACGGCCAGCGTATATTTCGCGCCTTCAAGGTTAGCGCGAACGGTTTCAACGGTTCCCGCTTCACGGTAGCTGGCAATATCTGCTTCCATAGTGGGCATCCAGTTACCCAGAAAGACATCGATATCGCCATTGGCTAACGAAGTATAGGTCACGGGTACGGACAACAGTTGGGTAGAGGGGTTGTAACCTAGGCCAGTAACGACCTCACTGGCGACGGCGGTAGTGGCCGTGATGTCGGTCCAACCGACATCTGAAAAACGAATGTTATCGCACTGACCAGCAAAGGCGGTGGAGGCTGTTAGGCTGGCGACGGTAAGCCCTAATACGCGAGTGAAGCGGTTAAGCATCGGTGTTGAACTGGTGTTTTTCCGTTGTACATTCATGCGTGAATACCTTTGTTGTCATTAAATTAGATGCGCTAGTTTTCTCTTCTATTGTGTTTCTTTGAACGCTGCAACGATCCCTGTGCAGCAAGGCAGAACAATATTCTGCCGGTGTCGATTAATGTGCGTTTATGAGCGGTCTTTTGGCGTTACCTAGACGTTGACGGTTTTGCCATTGATCATCAATCCAGACATCAACATGGGCCGCGGGTAATGGCTGCTTACCTAGAATAAGGTCGGCTGCTTTTTCGGCCACCATAATGGTTGGGGCGTTGAGGTTGCCATTAGGGATCGTTGGGAAAATAGATGAATCAACCACTCGCAGCGCTTCGATTCCTCGGACTTTACACTGGTTATCCAGTACAGCCATAGGGTCGTTATCCGCTCCCATCTTACAACTACAGGATGGGTGGTAGGCGCTCTCTACATTTTCACGCACCCACTGATCAATCGCTTCATCGGATTCAATGTCAGTGCCGGGCTGAATCTCTTCGCCGCGATAAGCATCCATGGCCGGTTGATTGAGTAGTTCGCGGGTGAGACGGATCGTATCGCGCCAGTCCTGTTGATCCTGTGGGGTACTGATGTAGTTAAATAGGATGCTCGGTTTTGCTTTAGGGTCGGCAGAGGTTATTCGAATTCGGCCACGGCTTTCGGGTTTGTTAGGCCCGACATGCACCTGGAAACCATGTCCATCAATCGCTTTGCCGCCATCGTATCGCATGGCCGCGGGTAGGAAATGATATTGAATATTGGGCCATTTCAAGCCAGCTCTTGAACGAATAAAACCACAGGATTCAAAGTGATTGGTTGCGCCGAGACCATCTTTAAATAGCATCCAGCGAGCGCCAATCAGGCCTTTGTTAAAAAAGTCGAGTTTACCGTTCAGAGTGATCGGTTGTTGGCAGTGATATTGGAAATAGACTTCGAGATGATCCTGTAGGTTTTCGCCTACACCGGGTAAGTTTTGGATCACGTCGACCCCTGCATCCTGCAGCACCTTTTCAGGACCGATACCCGAGAGTTGTAGTAGTTGCGGCGAGCCGACAGAGCCTGCTGCCAGAATAACCTCTTTAAGCGCTGTTACTTGAGAGACCTGCCCTTTTTTCTCATATTCGACAGCCACTGCACGCTTACCATCCAACACCACTTTACGGGAGAGTACACCACTGATCAGGGTTAGGTTACTGCGTTTCATGGCATCACGCAGGTAAGCATTAGACGTGGACGCCCGCACACCGTTTTTAACGGTCATATGCATGCTACCAAAGCCTTCCTGACGGTAACCGTTGTAATCATCGGTGGTGGGGTAACCTGCGTCTTCTCCTGCATTAATAAAGGCCTGATAAAGCGGGTTGAGCTGCATATCATTACCACCGCAGGTGGTTAGCGGGCCGGTGGAACCACGATATTGATCGCCACCATGATCCCAGCTCTCTGCTTTTTTGAAGTAGGGCAGACACTGTTGATAACCCCAGCCAGCCGCACCGTGAGCTTCCCATTCTTCGAAGTCGCAGGCATGACCACGGACATACACCATGCCATTTATAGACGAGCCGCCCCCGAGCACTTTACCGCGAGGGCAGTGCATTGAGCGACCGTCTAGATAGGGTTCCTTTTCGCTATGAAACTGCCAAGCGTATTTGGGGGTGTTCATTGGGTAGGATAGCGCGGTGGGCATCTGAATAAAGATACTTTTATCACTACCGCCCGCTTCAAGGATCAGCACACTGTGTTTGCCATCCTCGGTCAGTCTATTGGCTAGAACGCAACCCGCAGAACCTGCGCCAACAATAATGTAATCGTACTGTTTTTTATCTGTCATAGGTCTACCGCTGAAAAATAAGCTGAATATACTGGCCACTCGGTGCCATACCATTTCATCGTTTCGTGACGCCCTTTCTGTTTAAAAGGACGATTGTTAAGAACGATGGGGAAGCGCTATTCGTAAGGGCACTCGACATCACCCAACTCAACATAGACGCTCTTAACTTGGGTGTAATGATTGAGGGTCTCAATCCCATTTTCCCGGCCAACCCCAGACTGTTTATAACCACCGACGGGCATCTCAGCGGGTGAAGCGCCCCATGTATTAATCCAACAGATACCTGCCTGAAGGCGGGCAATGACTCGATGAGCACGGGAGAAGTCGGTTGAGAAAACACCGGCAGCCAGTCCGTATTCGGTATCGTTAGCCCGTTGGATAACCTCGTCTTCGCCGCTAAAGCGCAGAATCGACATCACCGGTCCGAAGATCTCCTCTTTGACATTTGGCATCTCGTCGGTACAGTCAGCAAACACGGTTGGTTTTACAAAGCAGCCTTTCTCAAGGCCGTTTTCAGTGGCCCGCTCACCACCGCACACTAGGCGGGCACCGGCTGCTTTAGCCGCAGAGATGAACCCCAGCACTTTTTCCATATGGTCTGTTGAGATCAGCGCGCCGACCTGCGTATTGAGGTCGGTAGGATCACCAATAATCATTCGCTCGGTTCGTTCGGCAACTTTCTGGACAAACTCATCGTAGATACTATCGTGGACGAATACCCGCGTGCCGTTGGTGCACACCTCGCCTTGGGTATAGAAGTTAGCCAGCATGGCACCGGCAACGGCGTTTTCAACATTGGCATCAGCGAACACAATCAGAGGCGACTTGCCGCCTAGCTCCATGGTGACCTCTTTGAGTGATCCGGCAGCATCGGCCATCACCTTTTTACCCGTACCGCATTCGCCGGTGAAGGATACCTTGGCAATGTCAGGATGACGGGAAAGTGCTTGGCCGACCCGATAATCACCCTGCACAACATTGAACACGCCATCGGGCAAGCCCGCTTCGCTAAAGATTTCCGCCAGTTTAAGCACACTCAGCGGGGTTTCTTCTGAGGGTTTAAAAATCATGCAGTTACCGGCAGCAAGTGCTGGGCCTGATTTCCACATCGCAATTTGAATAGGGTAGTTCCATGCACCGATACCGGCACAGATGCCGAGCGGTTCGCGACGGCTATAAAAGAAGTTTGTGCCGCCTAGATCCTGTTGTTGTCCATGAATGGTTGCTGCCAATCCCGCGTAATATTCGATCACATCCGCGCCGGTGGCGATATCAACACAGTTAGCTTCTTGCAGTGGTTTACCGGTATCCAGCACTTCCAGCAAGGCTAATTCATCATTACGTTCGCGCAAAAGGCTCACGGCTTTCATCAGAATCCGGCCCCGTTCGGCGCCACTCATTGCCGACCATACCTTGAAACCTGCTTGAGCGGCGGCAACGGCTAGATCAACATCGGCTAGAGAGGCCTGTTGCACCTCGGCAAGCACCTCACCTGTTGCTGGGTTGATGCTGTTAAAGGTTTCGCCGGAGGTCGCGTTTTGGTAGCGGCCGTTAATATATAGAGCTGTTTGCATGAGGCTTAGTCTCACTTTTACGGTGCCCATCAATCAGGGCAGGCACCGGTTATGTACAACGAGTCCCGATGAGAAGGGCTGTCGTTAGCGTTATCAGGAACGATCGGTTTTTATTGATTGATCGTTTAATTAAAAATAATACTGGCTATTTAGTGAGCAAATGTCAAAAGTGAAAGGTGTCGTTTTTAGAACTTAAATTTTTTAAGTGACAAGATGGAACCGATCATTATTTAAACATCAGTTTTAATTGTTAATATAAGTATTTGATTTAAATGGATTAAATTTTTTTGGTTTTTTTGGTTGATTTCTGGCTAGGAGAGAAGATATGTCGCAAAAAGATATTTATTTGACGCGAACGGTCAGTGATTTCATGCCGATAAATTGACCATTAGAGAGTATGTCGTTTCTGATTCATGTCGTTTGACGGTTTTAAGCTGCGACTTATCGTTGAATATCTGGGCGAAGACGTTGCTGAATGCTTTGACGTTAACATTCGGGCTTAATCGTCAGTCTCAATGAGTGGGTTATCTGGACGGCTTATCTGGATGACTTATCGATAAGGGATAGAGTATGGAAGTTGTATTATAGCTCTGGAGTGATCGATGTTAATGATTTGAGATGTGAGTCGCTCGAGCATCACTTGGCTCACATCAACGTTGGGCGAGTCCGCTTAAAAAGCGGACCGGCCCTGATTTATGCCTATCGATCAGTGTGCTTGATAGTCATTAAGGTGTTCATAGCTATCAACAAAGCGACGGTACTTATGTTGTCCACAGGTATAGGGCTGATAGCGTGGTGGGTTATCTATCCCCTGACATTGATCAATCACTTTTACTTCAGCATCGAAATCCAGATCCATAAAGAAGGGGATTGAGTAGCGTTCTTGGCCACTGGTGTTAACCACCCGGTGAAGCGTAGAGATATAACGATCATTGGTAAATGTTTGCACTAGATCGCCAATATTAACAATAAAGGTATCATCGATCGGGGGCGCACTGACCCATTCACCATGGGCATTCTGCACTTGAAGTCCGCCAACATTATCCTGCGACAGTATGGTGAGAAAGCCATAATCGGTATGTGCACCGATACCAATTTCACGTTGGCTCACTGCACCTGTCTGCGGTGGGTAGTGGAGTAAGCGTTGAATGGTGATGGGGTTTTGTTGTAGCTTTTCAAAATAATCAGCCGGTAGTCCTAGGCTTAACGCGATACCGCTGACTAAGGTACGCCCTAGCTTCATCATGGCTTGATGGTATTGTTCGGTGATGATGCGAAAACCATCGGGGTCATTTGCGGGCATCAGGTTTGGGCCGAAGAAGGGTGAAACCTCATCCTCGTGCAGGCCAAAATCAAAGACTTCCTTATAATCACGGGTATTGTCTGGGTCTACATTTTCGCCATACATGGGAATGTAGCCGCGTAATGTTGGCCCTGAATGAATAATATTGAGTTTCTGCTTCTCTTCCATGGGGCGATCAAAGAAAGCTTTTGTTTGTGCATACATCTGTGAGATGAGTTGCTTATCGATACCGTGATTTTTGATATAGAGGAAACCGATATGCTCACAGACAAAGGCCAGTTCTTCAGCGACTTGTTGAGGGTTACTACCATCGATCAGAGGTGCTATATCGATGACCGGTATTTCGTTGAAGGTCGTGGTTTTACTTTGTAGTCCTGGATCCATTTGAACTGCAGCGGTAGTAGACATGATATCACCCCTAAAATGATGGTCTGAGTTGTTTTTTCTGTGATCTTAAGTGTCAGTGATGAGGGGGTGTGTGGACTATCACCAAAGCGAAAATATAGCGTGTTAAAACGAGAAATTAATGTTTTCTGAGGGCCGAGGGGGAACAACCGTAGCGCTCTTTAAAACATTTGCCAAAGTGGCTTTGTGAACTGAATCCGGTAGCCTGAGCAATGGCACTGAGATTCAGATGGCTTTCTTCCAGTAACTGTTTGGCTTGCTGTAAACGCAGCTGAACATAGTAACGGCCAGGGGTTGTCTGTTCATATTTTTGGAACACCATTTCTAAATTGCGCTGTGTCGTGCCTATCCGCTTGGCCAATGTGGCAATGGGGTAGGGATTATCAAGGTGCTTCTTCATGAGTTCGACCGCCGCCCCTAAGCAGGGTGATTTAATTCGCAAGCTGACTTGCTGGCAAGTGGTCTGCATCTCAGCACTACTACGGATTCTTTCTTGCATAAATTGCTGCGAGACTTGATAGATAAAATCGCGTCCCTGATCCTGTCCGATAAGGTAGAGCATCAGATCGAGAGTGGCAGTGCCACCGGCACTGGTGCAAATGTTATCGGTGACGGTATATAGGTTTTCCTGCAGAGTAATCTGCGGGTAAAGCTCAGCAAAAATATTCAAATGTTCAGGCACTAAGGTGCAACTCTTACCTTGTAATAAACCACATTTTGCAAGAATAAAGCTGGCGCTACTCAACGAGACAATTCGACGACCCTGTCGGTTTAATTGTTTGAGCAGATGGGTTAACGCTTGGTTGTGATAGCGAGCGCAATGTTGATAGCCGGCAATAAAGACAAGATCGCTTTGGTAGGCGCTATCTAAACTTGCCGTGACCTCAACGGGTACACCATTAGAGCTGATAATATGGTTGAGGTGAGGGCTGCTTTCAGGTGAACAGATAGTGAATTCATATAGCGCTTCACCACTGAGTTGATTGGCAACACTGAGGGCTTCAACCGCCAGCGAAAACGAGGTTAGGGCGAACCCGGGCAGTAGTATAAAGCTAACATGGATACTCAAGGCCGCACCTTTCTTTATGCTCAGCTATTCTGCTTTTGTCGTGCAGCGCTGGGTGATAAACCGAAATAGTCTTTAAAGCAGTTGCTAAAATGACTCGTGCTAACGAAGCCGCAGGCCAGTGACACATTGGTGATACTCTCATTGCTCTGTAGTAACAAGCGGCGAGCATGGGTGATTCGCAGTTCGAGATAATAGCGTGACGGACTGGTTTCTAAGTGTGACTGAAACAGGCGCTCCATCTGGCGGCGGGAGATATCGATACAATCAGCCAGTTCTTCAAGGCTGAGAGGCTCTTCGATATTATTACGCATCAACACCATGATGTTGCGTAGCGTTTCCGGAAAGGTTGGGTTATCACCGACCTGTAACGGAATCGATTCTTGATTTTCAGCAACCTGATCGCAGCTTAAGATCTCTCTTACGGCGCGAACAATGTCATTACCTTGCCGTTGAGCAATCAGTTTCAGCATCATCTCTAGGGCGCTCACGGGGCCGGCACAGGTAGCGCGTTTTTCACCAATTACCAGCGTTTTGTCGGACACCTTGGTGTTAGGGAACTGTTCGCGCATATAAGCATGGTTGTCTGGATGGGCGGCACACTCTTGTTGTGCCATTAGGTCGGCATGTGCCAGTGGAATGGCGCCGTTCCATAGGCCTGCTAAGGTGATCCCCAATTTATCCGCCGCTCTTAGGCAGGTGGTGAGTTTGGCATTGGGGGCGAGTGAACAGCGAAAACCACCGCAGACAACCAGTATGTCCAGCTCATTACGATGTTGAATAGGCAGGGTTTCAATGGTGCCGCCGGTGGCGATATCGATGCCTAGATCACTGGTGACCATACGGGAATCGATCCCGAGGGTCATATAATCAAAGCGTTGCCCCGGCAGTACCAGATTGGCGGTTACCAGCACATCGACCGCGCCAGTAAAGGCTACCATCGAGAAGTTTTTCTGCAGAATGAAACCGACTTTAACCAGCTGTTGCTCAGCGTTATTCTCGTTTAAAAATACCTTGTTGGTATCACTGATCGCTTTGCTGAAGTCTCGTTTGGTCGGTGAGTCTGTCATTGATCGCGTCTCTATAGATGAAAAGATGGGCCGTTTAAGGAGGTAATTGTACTGCTATTTTTAACAATAGATGTAGTCATTACGACCTTAACGGCTTTTTATCTCGCTTTATCAACGGGTTGTGTGGGGCTGGAAAAGCGTTCCAGCGATCTTTTTAGGGTTGCATGATTAGATTAAATAGCGTGTTACAGTGTGGGGCGTTATCCAATTGTTCAACCGCAGCCACTATCTGCTTGCATCGGGCTAGCTCAAGGTTAACACCGGCGAGTCGGGCAAACTTCTCTTTAAACTCTGAGTCACTCATCGGTGTGTCTGGATCGCCTTTGGCCTGGGTGATCGGGCTAGTGAAACAGCGACCGTCTTTCAGCGTTAGGGTAACGCGGGACAGGATCTCTTGCGGAAACCGTGCAGACAGGTCAGCCGCTTCTTTAATCTCGATCTTGCCACTGATCGCTAGAATATCATCGGCAAAGATAGCGTCCCCGGTGACTTCAGACGGGCCTACCTGACCCCTAGCAATTAAGGCGGCGACCGGAAAGGCCAGTCCATATTGCGCTTCATCGGCATTGCGGGGGAAATGCCCTTGGAGTCGCATCGATTCATGAAACGTTTCAATCTCGATTGTATCGACACTGTCTCCGTTAATCTCTGGATGCGCCTGCAGCAACGCCGTGACCGCGGTCAGTGATGGCTGTGCCCAGCGGCAGACAGGCCAAGGCTTAAAGTATTGGGCATCGATCTCCCAGCGTTCACCTAGATCATCCCAACAGTGGGCGATCGTGTCGTCGGCAACGGTTTCTGCCGGTGCGCCGGTAATACCCGATTGCGCCATAAAGACCGCATTAAGACCGGCATAGGCCCCCGCGCCATGAGCATCCCGGAGGTTGGATGGGAAATCAATTAAACGCATCATTGGGCAGCGTGGGCCAAAGTATTCGGCGATCCCCAACGCGTGCATAAAGGTGTCTTCATCCAAGTTCAATAGGCGGGCTGCGCCGCACACCACGCCTAGTCCAGAAAAGGCGCCCGATGCATGGTATTCAGGGGCGTTGTGCATGAGCGCAACACCGGCACGCAGCCCCGTTTCGTAGGCCACGGTCAATGCTGATAAGAAGGTTTCACCGCTGATCTCATGACCCTGCTGACGATAGGCATCCGCCAGTGCCAGTAGGGCAGGTACGACCGTCGCGCCAGCATGACCTTTAGAGGTAAAGTGACCTTCGTGGGCGTCCAAACTATCGGCACTGAAACCACCGGCCCAGGCTGCACCGAGAGGATGCACCGAACGTCCATCAAACAGTAGCCGAGCGTTATGGTTGACGCCAGGGTAGTGTTGTTGGGCATAGTCGCGGATGTTCTGGCTGGTTTGGTTATTGATGGCGCCTGCTAGCACGCCAATAATGTCCAGCAATGAGATGCTGACACGGTGACGGGTTGCTTCCGGTAGGTTAGAAAAACTCAGCGTTTGCACAAAGTGATACAAATTCATGGCAAATAATCCTGCTGATAAAGACTCTGTAGAGGGTAAAAAAGGCACTCGAGAGTGCTTCTTGAAAGTGCTTCTCGAAAGCGTCTCTCGAAAGTGCCTTTGTTTAGCTTAGGGTGAGATTATTTTTCAACGGCACGGGCAGCGGCTAACCAGCTATCAAACTTAGCTTGGTGAGCGGCAATCCAGTCGTGCGCATGACGCTTGATATCAGCAATGGATTTTTCGCCATTTTGCATCTTCAAGTTCTGAGCACTTTCATCACCGGCAGTGATCTGTACCAATGATAGGAACTTAGTGGCGACTGGGTTTTCTTCAGCGAATTCGCGATTCAATACGGATTTCACCTGATCGACCGCAAAACCAAGATTTTTACCCTCGAAGCTGGTGTTAACATCGTTGTTGCCATCGGGAAGTGACGTGTAAGGCACTTCCAACCAGACAACATCTTCACCTTCTACCAGTACACCGGCGATCCATTGTGGAACCCAAGTGAAGTAGAATACTGGCTGACCTTCTTTGTAACGGGTAATGGTATCGGCCATTAGGGCAAAGTAAGATCCCTGATTGTGGCTAACGGTGTCTTCTAGATCATAGGCTTTCATATGATGGTTAATCACCAGTTCACAGCCCCAGCCTGGGTTACAACCGGTTAGATCGGCTTTACCGTCGCCATTGGCATCGAATAATTTGGCAATCTCCGGTTTTTGAAGATCGGTCAGCTTGGTGATGTTGTATTTATCGGCGGTCTTTTTATCGATCAGGTAACCCTGTAAAACACCGGGAATGATATCCCCTGCTTTAACCATGTATTTATCGCCACCGGCCTTTTGATAAAAGCTGTCATGGAGGATATCCCACATGTGTACACTGAAGTCTGCATCACCGTAAGACAGCGCCAGCATCATGGTGGCATATTCGGTTTCTTTAGGCTCTTCAACTTCGTAACCGAGGGCTTCCAATCCGGCAATGGCTATTTCGCCACGAAAACGTTCTTCGGCAATACTAGGAAAGATGGGGGTAACTTCAACGCCTTTGCCCGGCATGGATTCCGCTTGGCTGGTCGCACTGAAGGTCAATGCGGCTAGGGCAGCGGTTGCGGTCAGTTTGACCATAGAGCGGTTGAGCTTTTTCAGGTGTGACTGGATCATGTTTAAATCCTCATTTATTTTTTTAAGTTGAGTTTCATTTAGCTAACGGATTAGCGGGTTTGCATGCTGCGATAGCCACGCACGAAAAAACCAACGGGACCGGTTTCGTACCAGTGCAAGGTATTGCTTGTATCGGAACGTTCACCCATTGCTTGTGTTAAACGATCAAGGAAGATGGCCAGCAGTACCAGACCTGCTCCGCCAACGGTTGCCAGCCCCATATCTAAACGACCAATACCTCGCAATACCATCTGACCAAGCCCGCCGACCGAAATCATTGAGGCGATAACGACCATTGAGAGTGACAGCATCAGGGTTTGGTTTACGCCAGCCATAATGGTTGGCATGGCTAAGGGGAGCTGAACCTTCATGAGCATCTGTTTGGGGGTGCAACCGAACGCGCGGGCGGCTTCAATCTTATCTTCAGGCACCTGACGGATACCGAGGTTAGTGAGGCGAACCAGCGGCGGCAGGGCAAAGATGATGGTGACCAATACGCCGGGCACATTACCAATACCAAACAGCATGACGACCGGCACCAGATAAACAAATGCGGGCAGTGTTTGCATGGCGTCGAGTAGTGGACGGACGATTCTTTCTACGCGGTCACTACGGGCTGACAGAATGCCCAGCGGCACACCGAATACAACACAGAAAAACAGTGAGGTGAGCACTAGTGAAAGGGTGGTCATTGATTCAGACCAGACACCGATCAAACCGAGGCTGAAAAGGGTAATGGCACAAAATACCCCCATTTTTTTACCGGCGAGTTGCCAGCCCAAGAGTGACGATAAGATGATACCGATCAGTGGTGGAATCGATTGTAATATCGCTTCGGAGAACTCTAAGACCTGATCAATTGGCCAGCGGATAGCGCGAAAAAATTCACGAAAATTTTGTACTAAATAGTTGAGAATGCTCTCGACCCAGTCACCCAGCGGGATAGTGAGAAACTGAAAAGGGTCTAGCAGGTTAAATTCTGACATAGTTCTTCCCCGAATTATTGTTATTAAGAGTGATTAGCTGTGGCTCATTGTTTGCAGTAGTAGATCTTTGGAGATCACACCACAGAAACGACCGTTGCGAGCGATGACCGGCACCGGATAGCTAGCATTGGCGACTTTTTTGATCACATCTTTGATCATGTCGTCGCTATAAATGGATTGATGCTGCTTGACCTGCCGAGAGAGTAGGGCATCAACACTGTCGGAGGCGTCAACCTCGTTAAGCGGCACAATTCCCTGTAACTTGTCCTGGCCATCCAGTAGATAACCAAACTGGCTATTGGCTGGATCAAACGGCTGTACAGCGCCATTGATGCGAATGGTACAACCGCTTTCTTTACAGGCAATGTCGCCAGCTTTAAGAAACTTACTGACATCGACACCTTTGAAGAAGGTTTCAACATACTCATCAGCAGGGTTGCTCATAATCTCTTTCGGGGTGCCGACCTGAATAATCCGGCCGCCTTCCATAATGGCGATACGATCGCCGATACGGATCGCTTCATCGAGATCGTGGGAGATGAAAATAATGGTCCGTTCCTGTTCTTTCTGCAGCCGGATCAGTTCACCTTGCATCTCATAGCGAATCAATGGATCGAGTGCCGAAAAGGCTTCATCCATCAGGAGAATGGTTGGGTCATTTGCCAGCGCACGTGCTAGACCGACGCGCTGTTGCATACCGCCGGACAACTGGTGTGGAAAGCTCGAGCCATGTTCACCTAAGCCCACCTGTTCGAGTGCTTCAAGGGCTCTGCGTTCGCGTTCGTGGCGTTCGATACCGGAGATCTCCAGACCGAAAGCGGCATTTTCCATCACGGACATATGTGGCATTAGCGCAAAGGACTGGAACACCATGCTCATCTCTTTACGGCGAACATCCAGCAGGTCGGCATCGCCTAGGGCGGTAATATCTTTGCCGTTTAACTCAATGGTGCCGGCGGTTGGTTCGATCAGCCGATTGAGCAACCGAACCATCGTTGATTTGCCTGAGCCTGAAAGGCCCATGATGACAAAAATTTCACCCTTCTTAACGGTAAATGACGCATCGAAAACACCGACCGTCTGGCCCGTTTTATCAAAAATTTGATCTTTACTTTCGCCGTTACGGAGCATCTGCATTGCCGTATCCGGTTGGTCGCCGAATACTTTATAGACGTTTCTGATAGACAGAATATTTGTGGAGTCTGTCATGCTGCCCTCTATCAATTTTTATGTTTGTTATCTTTATGAACTGCGGTGAGCGTCTCCCCCAGTCCTTTAATGACTGTACCGCCAGTTGATCGTCAAAATGATCAATTTTCGGTGCAGCATTTTTCTTATTGTTCTGTTGTTCACCCCATTTAAGTTAAGGGGTTTAAGAAAAATCGTCCAACGACTAATTTTCCGTAAAAACCATAACGTTTGGTTATCAGTGATGATAAAAATGCAGCTTAAAACTGTATTAATAACTAAAAATGAGGGAAAGGAGGGTGAGAAGGTGAACTAGGTCTATCGTCATATGCAGGGCGTGCGTGTGGCGAGTGTGGTATTGAGAACTATTTTGAAGGACTGTCTTGAGGGCTGTCTTGAGGAGTATAAACAGAAATGCCCAGCCTGCAGAAACAGGCTGGGTTGTGGTCAGTTGCGACTTAACTCAACTTGCTTTTCATTGTGTCGCAGTACCAATCAACAAACTGGCATACGCCATTTTCGGCAACTTCAGAGAATGGACCTGGGATATAAGAGGGCGAGCTAACACCTCTAAAGGTTTCTTCGACGAGCTGACGGTCTTGATCGTTAGTGGCCAGCCAAACTTTGGTGAGTGTGTCGAGATCATAATCGACACCTTCAACGGCATCTTTCGGCACGATCCACTTGGTGGTGACCAATGTTTCGCCGGAGGATAGCGGCAATACCCTGAAGCTCAGTGCATGGTCGCCCAAAAAGTGATTCCAGGTGGATGGGTAGTTGAAATAGAGCAGTGCGCCGATATCTTCAACATCGGTATTATCCAAACGACCATTGACCGCGGGCTTGCCGTCCATGGTGTAACTCACCGCTTTGGCGGCCAGTGGAATACGGGTCATGCGGTATTGGCCCGCTTTATCCATCACTAGGCGGCTTGGTAAACCTGCTGCTTCGCACTTATCCCAATGGGCGGTCAGTTCTGGATCATCGCTACCGCCAACGCCGGCAACCGAGAGGTTTTCGACGAATGAATTTAGCAACTCTGGGTGGTTACTGTCGCAGTGATAACATTCGCGGTTGTTTTCAAATACCAGTTTCCAATTGCCTTTTTCAAGCAAGTTGGCTTCATGGGCGACTTTACAGTTTTCTAAGTTGTGAGGCGCAATAAAGGGTGAAACATCCTGACGAAACTGCTCGAAATCCGGAGCCTGCTCTGCAACACAGATATAGATGAAGCTGTTGACGATCTCGCAGTGTACCGGCATCAGACCGTGATCATCATTGTTGAATTTTTCGCCCATGTTACCCGCGAATAGAAGCTTACCATCGAGGCCGAACGTCCATTTGTGGTAAGGGCAGACTAATTTAGCGGTTTTACCTTTGGCTTCAGAGCAAACGCGCGAACCCCGATGACGACAAGCATTATGAAAGGCGCGCACATTATTTTGATCGTCACGCACAATAACGACTGGATAATCACCCACCTGAATGGTGAGATACTCGCCAGATTTTTCGATCTCAAAAGTATGACCGGCAAAAATCCACTCTTTATGCCAGATCTGTTCTAGATCTTGCTGATAGACCTCTTCGTCACGATAGATCTCGCGGGTGAGTGCATGTCGAGGTTTACGTTGATTGATGAGCTCCAGAGTTTTGGCTTTGCTGGTCATCATTGTGGCTCCTATGACCCTACACTACGGTAGGCTTTTATTGTTATGGCTTTATTGGCCGCTGAAGTTACACTGGTGCTGCTGTCGTTGACGTTCACGCTGGTGTCGTAAAACTGAGAGACGAAACCAGTAGCACAGTTTAAACTGCTGTAAGTAAGTTGAATCCTGCTTATATTTACAATTTCAGTTTATGGCCGGGTGAGAAACCGATAAAGCGACTTTTTATTAAGAGAATTGAATACCTGACGTTATGGTTAAACATGTAGAGCCTGATCAGATTTTGGTGAAGATGCCGTCGTTACGCGCGGTTAGGTCTTTTGTTGCGGCCGCGAAGTATCAAAACTTTACCCGTGCCGCAGAAGCGTTGTGTGTTACTCAGGCGGCAATCAGTCGTCAAATAAGAGAGTTAGAAGCTTCTCTAGGGGTTAGTTTATTTAAGCGAGCAGGTCGAGCCGTTGAGCTAACCGAAGCGGGCACTATTTTGTATGATGCGGCTTACCTATCGTTTGTGAACATTGCTCAGGCAGCGCAGCGGATTAAAAACAGCGATAAACGCAAACAGGAACTTATTATCTGTTGTTCGCCGGCCTTTTCTGCATTTTGGTTATCGAGTCGTCTACCCAGTTTTTTTGCGGATCATCCAGATATTGATGTGAATATTGTTACCACCAATAATTTTTTACAGATGGAGCCGGGTGTTCATCCAGATATCTTTATCAATAAAGTGAGTGATCCCCGCGAAGGCTATCATTCGATTCCGCTGTTTTATGATCTGATCTATCCGGTTTGTTCACCACTGTTTTTGAAGCAGAACCCGGATATCGTGACGCTGGATGGTTTGTTAAACACCACCTTACTTAACCTAAGTCCCTATGGTCGTTCGCAGATTGCGGAACATGTTGATTGGGAAGTGTGGTTGGCCAGCCAGGGGGTGTCCATTGATGTGGATGATTCCGATGGCCGTCGACATGTTTTCAATGCCAATGATTACAATATGCTGATTCAGATGGTGCTCAACCATCAGGGTGTTAGCCTTGGCTGGAATCAGTTAGTGAAACCGATGATCGAGCAGGGTTGGCTGGTGCGGGTCGGTGAGTTTAATACGGATTATCGAGAAAAGCTCCATTATTTAACCTATTCCGAAAGTCGAAAAGATAACCTCGCTTTTCGTTCATTCAGAGACTGGTTTTTGGAGGTTATACAGGCAGAAGAAACGTGGGTGGGGGAGTAGCGTCGCTGAGTTAACACTCATTACTTTTCTATTATCTTTAATAAAAAGCCCCCCGAAACCGAGGGAAATCACTTAGGTTAGATCGCTGACCAATCGTCTCACAGTAAGCACTGTGCCGAATGGCGATCAGTCAGGATCGAGTGAAGAGCGCTTTAGATATTCATGGCCGCCATTTCACGGGCAATGTATTCAGACTGTCGAATGGCTAAGGCGACAATGGTGAGTGTTGGGTTTTCAGTCGCCCCCGTGGTGAACTGACTACCATCGGATATAAATAGATTAGCAATATCGTGGCTCTGTCCCCAGCCATTAACGACCCCATCCTTGGCGTTGAGGCTCATTCTGTTGGTGCCAAGGTTGTGGGTGCTAGGATACGGAGGCACTCGAATGGTATTGAGCGCACCAATCGATTCATATACCGCGGCCCCTTGCTTGTAGGCATGTTCTCGCATGGCAACATCATTCGGGTGATCGGTCACATGAACATTGGCAACCGGTAGACCATATTGGTCTTTGACCTCATGGTTTAGGGTAATGCGGTTGGTTTCTTGCGGCATATCTTCACCAACGAGCCACATGCCTGCCATGTTTTCATAGTTGTCCAATTCGCCGGTAAACTCTTTGCCCCAACTACCTGGATTCAGGAAAGCGGCTAAAAAGGGTAGACCGAGTGATATGGTTTCCATTTCATAGCCTGCGACAAAACCCCGTTTTGGGTTATGTTCGGATTCATCCTGAATAATACCTGCCATGGTGGTGCCGCGATGCATATTGACAGGTTTCTCAAATACACCATAAACGGAACCGGTCACATGGCGCATGTAGTTTCTGCCAACCTGCCCTGAGCTGTTAGCCAGTCCATCTGGAAATAATGCGCTGGCGGAATTGAGTAATAGGCGCGGGCTTTCAATTGAGTTACCGGCCACGCAGACAACGCGAGCCTTCTGGTGATGTTGCTGACCGTTAGCATCGACGTAAATCACGCCGTCGACTTTACCCGCCTTGTTATGGGTTATTTTTAATACATGCGCTTCGGCTCGCAGTTCAAAATGGCCGGTAGCCTGTGCTTTAGGGATCTCGGTATAGAGGGTGGACCACTTAGCGCCCATTCTGCAACCTTGGAAACAAAACCCTAGCTGGCGGCATGATGCTCGGCCATCCCGTGGCTGTGAGTTAATGGCCATCCGTCCGGTGTGAACTTCCTTATAGCCAAGCTGCTTAGCACCTGCTTCCATCACCTTATAGTTATTGTTACCGGGTAGTGCGGGAATGCCGTTGGTTTGCGTGACGCCCATTTTATCTTCGGCCATATCATAATAAGGCTCTAGGTCTTGAAGCGTAATCGGCCAATCTAATAGGTTGGCGCCCTCGACATGGCCATAGGTGCTAAGACCTTTAAATTCGTGTTCTTGAAACCTCAAGCTGGCACCCGCCCAGTGCAATGTTGAGCCGCCGACGGTTTTACAGATCCAAGCGGGTAGGTTAGGAAAATCTTTAGCCACTCGCCATTCGCCGGACGCGGTGCGTTTGTCCAGCCATGCTTCTTTGGAAAACATTTCCCACTCTTTGTTGACGAAATCCGTTTTAAAATCGAGGTGCTTACCTGCTTCGAGACAGACGACGTTAATACCTTTCTGTGCTAATTCATTACTGAGTGTACCGCCACCTGCACCGGAGCCGATGACAACCACGACACTGCTATCGTTTAGATCAAATTTTTTCATTGTTATTGTCCTTAATCTTATTAGTGGTTAGGCAGCCAATCGATATCGTTGAAACCGCGCTCTAGATAACCACCGTAGGGAAAGGAGGGGCCTTCATAACCAAACAGATTCCAGATTTTGTCATTGTTATACAGTGCCACCACGATGTGACTACGTACCTGATCAAAGAAAGGGCTACCCTCGATCTGCTTTACGACAATAAGTTGCTGCTCGGCGGACAGGGCTAAGAAATTGTGTTGGCTGTGTGAGTTGAGGGTTTTAACGCCGTCGTTAAGCAATTTCAGCAATGCAGGGTCGTTTTTGGCTTTCGCATCCAGACTTTCAACGCAAGCGTCATAGTAGACATCAGTCAGTTGGCTGTGAGGGTATAACGTTCGACAGAAAGCCGAGAGGCTCTTGCCGGTTGTATTATCGATGGTTGTCAGCGTCATTGCCCACGCACTAGGACTAATGCTGATGCCTGATAGGGCGAGCGCAACCGCACTTGCAGCGGTAATCGTGCCTTTTTTTAAGAAGCTTCTACGGCTCAAGCTTTGCTTTTTCATACTCAACTCCGGACTTTTATTGTTGTGGTCTTTCGGAATGGTGTAGCGGGTCTCTATTGATAGCGGCCATGTTTTTCTAAAAACTCGATTTTGTAACCGTCTGGATCGGTGACAAAAAAGAAACGGGCTAATAATTGATTGTCACGGTGAAACTCTTTTACCTCAGCAGGTTGATAGCCTAGTTTTGTGAGCTTCTCTTGCGAGGCGGCGGCATTGTCAACACAAACGGCGAGGTGGCCGTAGCCGGTGCCATGGGAGTAGGGTTCGGTTTGGTTGTGATTATGGGTGAGCTCTAATTCGAAATCGTTTTCGTCGTTACGCAGATACACCAGTGTGAAATCGTCAAAGTCGAGACGTTCTGCGATATTCAGGTCTAGCGCCTGTTGGTAAAAAGAGAGTGAACGATCTAAGTCAAATACTCGGATCATAGAGTGGATAGCTTTGGCCATTTCTGAATTAACCTCATCTGATTGATACAGTAGAGGTTAATTCTTTCCGCGCAAGCTTGGTGGTACTGGAGTACCACACGGAAGGTTAGTCAGAAAAAAGATGGTTTAGCTCGCTACCGACAGTTGCTCGTGGGCGGTTGTCATGACTTCGTCGGGTTGTTCTAAGTAAAGGGCGCAGGCACAACGTAACAATGAAGCGAAATTCGGAACATCGCCATTAATAACCAGAGCCTCATCATAAATCTTGGAGAGAAACTGCGGTGTACTCATGACCTGCTCAGCGGCGACCCCATCGAGAATATTCCAGAATTTAGCTTCCAGCTTAACGCTTGTCGAGTGGCCACCTAGACGGAGTGAGCGTGATATGAATTTATAATTCTCAGGATTCTGACCAGCAAAAATATGGCACATGGTGAGGTCTCTTTTTATTTTTAGAATATTTATTGGACAACAGTATAGGTATTAGATGGCTGTGTTTCCAGAGTCGTTACCGGCTACCTAGCGCTTTTTTTCGTTATCTATGGTGGCATGGTCAGCTGATTTATTATTTATTTTCATAACCTAAAGTTATGAATAGCGCGCAAAAAAGGTTGATTGCGGAGATATCGGCCCTGTCGTTACCATTTTAGTAAGTTCGGATAGCCCATTCAGTAAGAAGAATCCGGTCATATAACAATGATAACGAAGGTAAATGAAATGTATTTTGAAGGGATCTATACACCCGTTGTTACGCCGTTTAAAGCCGATTATACGGTTGATTATGATGCTTATGCGATGCATGTACAGTATCTGCTTGATTCAGGTGTTCAGGGCTTAATGATTGGTGGCACCACGGGTGAATACTATGTTGAGAGCCATGCAGAAAGGGTCGAGTTGCTGAAAATAGCGCGCCAGATCTGCGGCGATAAACTACAAATTATTTTTGGTACCGGCTCTCTTAATCCTCTTGAGTCGATCAAATTAGCCGAAGATGGCGCTAAATATCAGGCCGATGTGATTCTTATCTCTACGCCGCCTTACTCTTTGCCAACCCAGAAAGAACTGGCTGAGCATGCGTTAACGATTGACCGAGCCGCTAACCTACCGGCCATGCTTTATAACTACCCAGATCGCATGGGTGTGAATATGGAAGCTGAGTTTTTCGATCGTATCGCCGACTGCAGCAATATTTGCAGCATTAAAGAGAGCTCAGGCGACATTAACCGGCTGCATATGCTGATCAATGACTATCCAAACATTCAGGTTGCCTGTGGTATGGATGATCAAGCGCTGGAGTTTTTTGCTTGGGGCGCTAAAAGCTGGGTTTGTGCTGGATCTAACTTCTTACCGCAGGAGCATAAGGCTCTCTATCAAGCCTGTGTTGTCGATAATGACTTTGCCAAAGGCCGTCGCATTATGGCTGAGATGATGCCGTTGATGCATGTGTTGGAGCAGGGCGGTAAGTTTATCCAGAGCGTTAAGCATGGTGTCACACTGGACGGTCGTGTTGGCGGGGAAGTGCGTAAACCGCTGCTGGGGTTAGATGATGCAGAGAAAGAAGCGATGGCTCAGGTTGTCGCGCAATTAAAAGCGAATATTGCCAACATTGTAGCGGAGGGTTAAGCGATGGCTGATTTACTGACACATGATGAGTATAAAGCGATTGCGGCTCAGCTGACGCCGCCGTCTATGAGTTTTATCAATGGTAGCTTACGGCCCGCCAGCGATGGCGGCACTATCGTTGTGACCAATCCAGCGACCGGCGAGCGGATTACCGAGATTGCCGCCTGCACCACTGAGGATGTTGATTATGCGGTCGCGAGTGCGCGTGCGGCGTTTGAAAGCGGCTGCTGGAGCAAGATGCATCCGTCTGAACGTAAAGGCATCTTGATTAAGCTAACCCAGTTGATCGAACAGCACGGTGATGAACTGGCGGTGTTGGAATCGATCGATTCGGGTAAACCGATCTCTGATTGCGTCACCATCGATATTCCTGAAGTGGTGCATACCATTAGCTGGCATGCGGAATTGATCGATAAAATTTATGATCAGACGGCCCCTGTTGGCTCTGGTGCGATGGCGATGGTGGTGCGTGAGCCGGTCGGTGTGGTCGGTGCGGTGTTGCCGTGGAACTTCCCCATTTTGATGCTCGCTTGGAAAATGGCCCCTTCACTGGCGGCGGGCTGTTCAGTGGTGCTGAAGCCTGCTGCGCAGACGTCGTTGACGGCCATTCGAGTGGCTGAATTGGCCGCTGAAGCGGGCGTGCCTGCGGGTGTGTTCAATGTGGTGACAGGTTCCGGCCGTGTTGTGGGCGAGGCGATTGGCCGTCATATGGATGTTGATATGGTGACCTTTACGGGTTCTACCGTCACTGGACGCCGTTTCCTTAACTATTCTGCGGACTCTAATATCAAAGAAGTCGTGCTGGAATTGGGCGGTAAAAACCCCTGTGTTGTACTCGATGATGCGGAAGATCTTGATACCGTTGCCGAGCAAGTGGTTGCCGCAGCTTTCTGGAATATGGGTGAAAACTGCTCTGCGGGTTCTCGCTTGATTGTGCAGGAAGGGGTTAAAGAGGCACTGCTGGCAAAAATTGTAGAACATGCCAAAGAGTGGAAAACGGGTGATCCCCTCGATCCTAGCAATCAATTAGGTGCGCTGGTCGATAAAGGTCATTTCGATAAGGTTACCGAATATTTCGACATCGCCAAACAAGACGGGCACCGGCTGATCATGGGTGGCGAGTCTGTTGATGGTTGCTATGTTCTGCCGACGATCTACGACGATGTTAAAAACAGTGATCGTTTAGCCACAGAAGAGATATTCGGTCCTGTTCTTTCGGTGATCACCGTGAGTAGTTATGAAGAAGCGATCGCCGTTGCCAATGATACTGAATATGGTCTGGCCGCCTCTGTCTTTACAGCGAATGCGCGTAAGTCTATGCGTGCAGCTCAGGCGCTGCGGGCGGGTACGGTCACGGTTAACTGCTTTGGTGAAGGTGATATCACCACGCCATTCGGTGGCTATAAGCAATCGGGCTTTGGTGGCCGTGATAACTCCATTCATGCCCATGATCAATTTACCCAGTTGAAAACGATCTGGGTCGATCTCGGTGATGAAGCGTAGACCGTTGCGCTGACTGACAGCTAAAGCACTCGATATTCAGGTACAAAACTCAGGGCGAACCGCTGTGAAGGGGTTCGCTCAAGGGGTGCGTTTGCCTGATGATAGGGGCGGAAAAAGTTATGAAGAACACGATAAATGTAAAACGATTGCCGAAAGACCCAGGTCCCGCCGCGTGGAATCGTATTCTGCCATCATCCGCCGGATATCCGACGTTGAAGGATGATATTCATGCGGATTGGGTGGTGATCGGAGGTGGATTTGCCGGGTTAGCCGCGGCCCGTCGCCTCAGTCAGTTAGTGGGTGATGAATCCATAGTGGTACTGGAAGCCAGCCGGATAGCCGATGGCCCCGCCGGTCGTAATAGTGGTTTTATGATTGACCTGCCCCATGATCTGAATTCAGATAGTTATGCTGGTACTCAGCATCAAGATCAACAACAGATTCGACTGAACCGTGCTGCGATTGAGTTTGCCCGTGAAACGGCAGAAGCCTACGGCATGGGGCGTCAGGTTTTTGATCCTTGTGGAAAAATGACCGCTGCAGGCACCGCCAAAGGTATGGCGCATATCGAAAGTTATCGCGGCCACTTGGATGCCCTCGGCGAAGCCTATGAACTGAAAAGCGCGGCCGATATGAAAGATTGGACCGGTAGCGATTTTTATCAACAGGGATTATTCACCCCAGGAGCGGTGATGATTCAGCCCGCCGCCTTTGTTCGTCAAGCGGCGAGAGGCATGAGCGAGCGAGTATCTATCTATGAGAATAGCCCGGTAACGTCGATGCAACTTGGTGCGCAGCACCGTTTAATCACACCGAGTGGAAGTGTACGTGCCAAACGGGTGATTCTGGCGGTTAATGGGCATATTCAATCCTTTGGCTTTTTCCCTAGTCGGTTGTTGCATGTGTTTACCTATGCATCGATGACTCGGGCGCTGAGTCCGCAGGAAGTCACCCGTTTAGGGGGCGCGCAAGACTGGGGTATTTTACCTGCAGACCCGATAGGCACCACGGTGCGGCGCAGTTCGGATTACCGTGGCAGTGGCAACCGGATCGTGATCCGTAACCATGCAACCCTGAATCAGTCGATTGAAGTCAGCCCTAAAAATATGAAGCGGGCAGCGGGCTTACAGGATCGTTCCTTTGCCAACCGTTTTCCTATGCTAGAAGGGGTGGAGATGGAGTATCGCTGGGGTGGACGACTCTGTTTGTCATTAAACTCTATGCCTGCGTTTGGCGAGATTGAAGAGCGGGTTTGGTCGGCTTGCTGTCAGAACGGACTCGGTACTGTTAAAGGTACACTGTCAGGCATGATGGCAGCGGAGATGGCGGTATTAGGCCGTTCCGATCTGTTAACTGATTATCTTGATCATCAACAGCCGAAACGTTTACCGCCGGAGCCATTTCTATCGCTGGGGGCGAATGTCACCATGCGCTGGAAAGAGTGGATGGCCGGTACGGAACTCTGAGGGAATATCCCGAACAGCGTTTAAATAATAATGATAAACACCAGCCAATAATTGGATGGGAGAGACTGATGAGTGAATTTAATACCAGCGATTTTATGAATCCAATGATGACCCAGACTTGGTCTAACGGCCGTCATCTGGTGCGATGCGTTAAAGTCATTGCTGAAACCCATGATGTCACAACCTTTACCTTTGGTATGAATCAACCGGTATTGTTTTTCTTTAAACCCGGTCAGTTTGTGACCCTAGAGCTGGAGATTAATGGCGAGCGGTTAATGCGTTCTTATACCATATCGAGTTCGCCATCGATCCCTTACAGTTTTTCGATTACGGTTAAAAAAGTCCCAGGTGGTAAAGTCTCGAACTGGTTGCATGAAAACCTGAAATCAGGGGATCAGGTTGCGATTCACGGCCCTGTTGGGCAATTTAACAGTATGGATTCCCCCGCTGACAAAGTTTTGCTGCTTTCCGGCGGTGTGGGTATTACGCCGGTGATGTCGATGGCGCGCTGGTGGTTTGATACGGATTCTGAAGTCGATATGGTGTTCGCCCATAGTGCCCGAACGCCAAAAGATATTATATATGCCCGTGAATTGGAATATATGAGCACGCGGGTGGAAAACTTCCGTTTGCATCTTATCAGTGCTCATACGGAAATAGGCCAAGCGTGGGGAGGCTATCGAGGCCATCTAAATCTACCGATGCTGAGTTTGATTGCGCCGGATTTTCTGCAACGGGAAGTTTTTTGCTGTGGTCCTGAACCTTACATGGCGGCGGTTAAAACGATGCTGCAGGAAGCCGGATTCGACATGGACCATTACCATGAAGAATCCTTTGGTGCGACCCCGGTTAAGGATGTCGAACGGGCCGAAAAACATGCCGATGAAGCAGAGGTCGAGGCGCTAGAGCCTAAAGACCTCGTTGAGGTATGTTTCACCGATGCGGGCAAATCCACCGCCGTTGCCATTGGGGTCAACCTAAATGAAGCGGCAGCCGAGGCGGGCGTTAATATCGCTAAGGCTTGTGGGGTTGGTATCTGTGGTGCTTGTCGGGTGAAAGTGATCTCCGGCGAATATGATATGCAGCACAATGGGGGTATTACAGAAGAGGAAATTGCTCAGGGATATGTCTTGTCTTGCTGTACTCAAGTACAGAGTAATATGGAAATTGATTACTAATTTCGTCATCTAGTGTAATAATCGCTACCTCAATACAGGGCTTCGGCCCTGTTTTGTTTTAAAGTTTCTGCTTTAAGGGATTAGGTGTGAAGGACGATCGTAAACAGTTTTGGTTGGGTGTGCGGGATCTGCTGCCGTTGATGTCAGGTGTGCTGCCGTTCGGTTTGATTACCGGCGCTACTGGGATGTCATTAGGTATGGACCCTGGGATGGTAGTGGGAATGACGGCGCTATTCTTTGCGGGATCTGCGCAGTTGGCGGCTTATTCACTGATTCAAGACAATGCGCCATTCATTATTATCGTGGCAACTACGATGGTGATTAATTTACGGTTTGCGATTTATAGCGCTTCTTTTGCCCCGATACTGGGGCCGTTACCTAAACGCTACCGTTTTTCGTTAGCCTATATCTTATCGGATCAGGTCTATGGGCTTTGCTCAATGCCCGTGCAGATGGCAAAGAATCGCTCGGAACGGATTTGGTATTTAGCCGGGGTGGCATTAGCGCTCTACGTTACTTGGATGATATCGGTGATACTGGGGATCGTATTAGGCGCGGGGATTCCTGCCCATTGGTCGCTGGAGTTTACGATTCCCTTAGCTTTTCTGGCGATGTTGGTCACCACCATTACGAGTCGTCTGCTATTGATGGTGGCCGTGATCTCCGGCTGCTGTGCCATCGCTTTTCAGCTGTTGCCTTTTAATAGCGGCTTTATTGTTGCTGTGGTGGCAGGCGTGCTAGGGGGTTGGTTGTTACCGGGTTGGTTGAAAATGAGGGGAACCCATGAGTGATAACCTGCAACTCTGGTTACTGTTTGTGGCCGTTGGCTTGGGTACCTTTTTGATCCGGCTCTCTTTTATTCAATTTCATGGTAGTGCGGAGGCGCTGATCGCCCGCAGTAAGCATGTTTTAACGTTGTTGCCTCCGGCGATTTTAGCCGCGCTCTGTATTCCGGCGATTGTTTTTACCCGTCCTCTAACGGCGTATCAGCCGGACTATTTTCAATGGATCGCTGCCCTTATCGCTATCTTAATTGCTCGGTTTAGCCGCAGTGTTTTCTGGCCTGTTGCCGGTGGGATGATCTGTTTATGGTTATTGCGCTATCTGACCAGTTAGCAGCGCTAGTCGTTGGCGTCTGTTGCTATTAGGTGAATCGCTGCGATGGCGCGCATGTGAGTAGGGAGTTAAGTTGAACGTATATTATTCAGCCTTAGGGGGCGTGAATGGCTATTGCTAAATCGCCATCTAAATTAACTCTGCCGCAGGTTAATCCTGGGGTTGAGACGGTATTAGAGTATCTGATTGGCAAGTTTCCTCAGGTCGATGCTCAGGTATGGCGACAACGGGCGATCGATGGCAAGTTGCATTGGCATGACGGCACGCTCATTCATTCAGCATCCCTCTACCGGCCCCAGCAGCGAGTGTATTATTATCGCGAGGTTGAGTGTGAACCGATTATTCCGTTTGCTGAAACCATCTTGTTTCAAGATGCGGATATTCTGGTGGCTTATAAACCGTCTTTTCTTCCGGTCACCCCCGGTGGTAAATATGTGAGTCAATGTCTGCAAAATCGGTTACGCCAGACGACCGGCCTAAGCAACCTACAGGCGGTACACCGGATCGATCGGGTGACGGCGGGGTTGGTGATCTTTTCGGTTAATCCGCAAACCTGTCACCTCTATCATCGGCTATTCGAGACCCGACAAGTCAATAAGACCTATCAAGCGATCGCTAAAATCGCCCCGCAGGCTGATGAGCCGCAGATCGGCCAACAATGGCAGGTGATCAATCGGTTGCAATCGTCACAGCCACGTTTTCTGATGACGGTTGTTGACGGCGAGCCGAACAGCCACTCCCGTATTCGCTGTATCGATCGCTGTCAGGATAAAGCGTTATTTGAATTACACCCCGTGAGCGGTAAGACCCATCAACTGCGAGTGCATATGCAAACGCTGGGATGGCCTATCTTGCATGATCGTTATTACCCCAGCTTACAACCTGAGTCTGCCGATAATCTTGCTCAGCCTTTACAGCTATTGGCACAACAGCTACGTTTTATCGACCCAGTGACACAGCAGCCTAGAGTGTTTCATAGTGGTTATGGCATGAACCCGGCTACTTGGCAGTTTGAACGCGAGTCGTTCACGATAGACTAACCTGTCGCATCAAGTTCGGCGGTACATCTCTATCGCTAGATGATGTTTTCGGCCCGCCCCGTTCTTTTATCTTGGCGGTAATCCCTTATAAGGCCTTAGACTTGGGTCGCTAAAGTCACTTTTCTTTTCTCTGTCGTAATTGGACATTCCCGAGGCGTGTTCGAGCATAGCGCCTTTAAGCAGACCCGCTACTATCAATTTTAAGAAACCTAGTTCGGCTTTAATTTGCATGATGGCCATGCAGGGTATTCGCAGACATAACGATAAATTGATATTAAGGCTCGCCTGCTTTGGTCTGGCGTGGAGGTTCAGATGTTTAAGAAAGATGACTTGATCCAAGGGTATGATGACGTATTGTGGAATGCGATCTGTAACGAAGAAGTGCGTCAAGAAGATCATATCGAGTTGATCGCATCTGAGAACTATACCAGCCCTCGGGTAATGCAGGCGCAAGGCTCTGCTTTAACCAATAAATACGCTGAAGGTTATCCTGAGAAGCGTTATTACGGTGGTTGTGAATATGTTGATGTGGTCGAACAGCTAGCGCTAGACCGCGCTAAAGAGCTGTTCGGTGCCGAATATGCCAATGTGCAGCCACACTCAGGCTCTCAAGCGAATGCTGCCGTCTACATGGCGTTGTGTGCTCCGGGCGATACGGTGTTAGGTATGAGCTTGGCTCACGGTGGTCACTTGACTCATGGTTCTCATGTTAACTTTTCCGGCAAGATCTATCATGCGGTTCAATATGGACTAAACGAAGCGACCGGCGAGATCGACTACGATGAAGTTGAACGTCTGGCGTTAGAGCACAAGCCTAAAATGATCGTTGCCGGTTTCTCGGCTTATTCACAGATTGTTGACTGGGCCCGTTTCCGTGAAATCGCGGATAAAGTCGGGGCTTATCTGTTTGTTGATATGGCTCACGTGGCGGGTTTAGTGGCGGCGGGTCTTTATCCAAACCCTGTACCGATTGCTGATGTCGTTACCACGACAACACACAAGACATTGCGTGGCCCTCGTGGCGGTTTGATTCTGTCCCGTGACAATGAGTTGGAAAAGAAACTGAACTCAGCGGTATTCCCCGGTGGCCAAGGCGGCCCACTGATGCACGTCATTGCAGCGAAAGCGGTCGCTTTTAAAGAAGCCTTAGAACCTGAATTTAAAGTCTATCAAGCGCAGGTGATCAAAAATGCCAGTGTGATGGCTGATGTATTGACTGAGCGTGGTTATGAAATTGTCTCCGGCGGTACTAAAAACCACCTATTCCTGTTGAGTCTGATCAAGCAGGGCCTGACCGGTAAAGATGCCGATGCGGCCCTCGGTCGTGCCAATATTACCGTTAATAAAAATGCGGTACCGGGCGATCCACAGTCACCGTTTGTTACCTCGGGTTTACGTATCGGTTCTCCCGTGATTACCACCCGTGGCTTTAAAGAAGAACAGTGCAGCATTTTGGCGGGTTGGATTGCCGATCTGCTAGATGTACTGAACCAGCCAGAAGCGCTGGAAGCAAAAATCACTGAAGTGAAACAGCAGGTTAAGGCGTTGTGCGCTGAATACCCGGTTTATAAGTAAGAATTTAAACACCCAGCGGCCTATGTGTGAGTGACTGGCCGCCCATTAAATTGGAGCTGATGTTATGCAGAAATATTCAGGTTTCGGGCTGTTTAAACACAGTCTGAGTCATCATGAGAATTGGCAGCGCGTTTGGCGTAACCCAACGCCAAAGAAAAAATATGATGTGATTATCATCGGTGGCGGTGGCCACGGGTTGGCAACTGCATATTATTTGGCGAAAGAGCATGGTATCACCAATGTGGCGGTACTGGAGAAGGGTCATCTAGGTGGCGGTAACGCTTGTCGTAACACTACGATTGTACGTTCTAACTATCTGTGGGATGAGTCTGCTGCACTGTATGAACATTCCATGCAGTTATGGGAAGGCCTTGCACAGGAACTGAACTACAACGTCATGTTCTCCCAGCGCGGTTGCTACCATACGTGTCATACACTGCAAGATATGCGCAGTAACGAACGTTTGGTTGCGGCTAACCGTTTGCAAGGTATCGACAACGAAATGGTGGATGCCGAACAGCTGCAAAAAGAAATCCCTACGATGGATTGCTCGAAAAATGCCCGTTATCCCATTATGGGAGCATCGGTTCAGCGTCGTGCCGGTAATGCGCGCCATGATGCTGTCGCTTGGGGCTTTGCCCGCGCCGCAGACGCTTTAGGTGTCGATCTGATTCAAAATTGTGAAGTGATCGATATGGAGATCAGTGACGGCAAAATCACCGGTGTTAAAACCAAGCAGTACGGTGTACTGAAAGCCGATCGTGTTGGTTGTGTTGTCGCGGGTAACAGTGGCGTACTGGCGAAAATGGCTGGTTTTGAACTGCCGGTTGAATCTCACCCGCTACAGGCGCTAGTGTCTGAACCGATCAAACCGTTCCTTGATACGGTGGTGATGTCCAACCATGTGCACGGTTATATGAGTCAGTCTGATAAGGGTGACTTGGTTATCGGTGCCGGTATTGATGGCTGGGTTGGTTATGGTCAGCGCGGTTCTTACGGCATTATCGAACATACCATTCAAGCGATTGTGGAAATGTTCCCCTGCACTAGCCGAGTACGCATGAACCGCCAGTGGGGCGGTATCGTTGATGCGTGCCCAGATGCGAGCCCGATTATTTCTGAAACACCGATTAAGAATTTGTTCTTCAACTGTGGTTGGGGAACGGGCGGATTTAAAGGGACGCCGGGTTCAGGCAATCTGTTTGCGCATACTTTGGCTGATGGTAAGCCACATCCGATTGCGGAACCTTTCTCCATACAGCGTTTCCATACCGGAGCACTGATCGATGAACATGGCGCTGCCGGCGTCGCACACTAATAGGGGCTTAACATGTTACATATTTACTGCCCGCATTGTGCGGAATACCGTGAAGAAGACGAGTTTCACTGCGCTGGTCAGGCACATATTGCCCGTCCGCTAGATCCTGAAGCTTGTTCTGACCAAGAGTGGGGTGAGTATCTGTTTTTCCGTAAAAACCCACGGGGTCTTCACCATGAACTATGGGTACACGCTGCCGGTTGTCGAAAGTTCTTCAATATGACTCGCGATACCCAGAGCTACGAAATTAAAGAAGTCTACAAGATCGGCGAACAGCCATCTGTAGTCGCTGAGTAACAGGAGCGGAATCATGACACAGCAGAACCGCCTCACTAGCGGAGGTCGAATTGACCGTTCCACTCCGCTGACATTTACCTATAACGGTAAACAGTATAAAGGCTTTAAGGGTGATACGCTGGCATCAGCGATGCTGGCAAACGGCATCGATGTGGTTGCCCGTAGTTTTAAATATAGCCGTCCTCGCGGTATCGTTGCCTGTGGTGCAGAAGAGCCGAATGCGGTACTGCAACTGGGTGCGACTGAAGCGACACAAGTACCTAACGTACGGGCCACACAGCAAGAGCTGTTTGATGGCTTAGTATCGGCTTCCACCAATGGCTGGCCGAGTGTTGATACCGATGTGATGGGTATGATCGGTAAAGTCGGTGGCAATATGATGCCACCGGGTTTCTATTACAAAACCTTTATGTTCCCCGAATCCCTGTGGGATACCTACGAGTCTATGATTCGTAAGGCGGCCGGTATTGGCCGTGCTCCTCGGGAAAGAGATCCTGATACCTATGATGCGGTCAATCAGCACTGCGATGTGATGATTGTGGGTGCTGGACCTGCCGGTTTGGCGGCTGCATTGACCGCCGCTCGTGGTGGTGCCCGGGTCATTATTGCTGATGAGCAGAATGAGTTTGGTGGTAGTCTGCTAAACAGCACCGAACAGCTTGACGGTAAGCCTGCCGCTGAGTGGGTTCGTGCTGTGGTTGAAGAACTCAGCACTTTCGATGATGTTATGCTGTTGCCACGCTCAACGGTAAACGGTTATCACGATCATAACTTCCTCACCATCCATGAGCGTCGTACCGATCATCTAGCGGATATCGCGCCTGTTAATACGGTTCGTCAGCGGATTCACCGGGTACGGGCTAAATGGGTTGTATTGGCAACCGGCGCCCATGAACGTCCTTTGGTTTATGCCAATAATGATGTGCCTGGTTGTATGATCACCGGTGCGGTATCAGCTTATATCAATCGCTATGGCGTAGTGCCGGGTAACGAGTTAGTGGTCATGACGACCAATGATTACGGCTATCAAGCGGCGTTAGATTGGGCCGATGCTGGGCGTAAAGTTGTCGCCATTGTCGATACCCGTGAAGCGGCGGTCGGTGATCGTACTGAAGCGGCGCGTCAGCGTGGTCTCAATATTATTTCGGGCTCTGCAGTGATTGAAGTGCAGGGGACTAAACGTGTTACTAGCGTGTCAGTAGCCGGATTGAGCTCGAGCGGTACTAAAGTCATCGGTTCCGTGACTAAGCTGAAAGCCGATACAGTCGCTACTTCTGGCGGTTGGAGCCCAGTCATTCACCTGTCTTGCCATACCGGTAGTCGTCCAGTTTGGAGTGACTCCGTCGTCGGTTTCCTGCCGGGACCAACCGTGCAGAAACAACTCACTGCGGGTGGTATTAATGGTCAGTATGAAACAGCCACGGCATTACAAGAAGGTTTAGATGCCGGTCAGAAAGCGTTGGCTGAAGTAGGCCTAGCGGCTGCTGATGTGGTTCTACCTGATGTGAAAACCTTGAAAGTCGCTGCGCCGATGAGCTTGTTCCACATACCTCATATAAAACCGACCTCTCAAGCACCTAAGCAGTTTGTCGATTATCAAACCGATGTGACGGCGGCGGGTATTGAAATCGCTTGCCGTGAAGGCTTTGAAGCGATCGAGCATGTAAAACGTTATACCGCGATGGGTTTTGGTACCGATCAAGGTAAGCTGGGTAACATCAACGGTATGGCGGTTGCGGCTAAAGCGCTGAATAAATCGATTCCTGAAACCGGCACCACCGTTTTCCGTCCAAACTATACGCCGATTGCCTTCGGTGCGGTGATTGGCCGTAACTGTGGTGCGCTGTTTGAACCCGAACGTTACACCGCGATGCACAAGTGGCACGTTGAGCAAGGCGCCATGTTTGAGGATGTGGGTCAATGGAAACGTCCGTGGTACTACCCGCAGAAGGGTGAAAGCATGCAGCAGTCACTTAATCGTGAGTGCATGGCCGTGCGTAACTCTGTGGGTATTTTGGATGCTTCAACCCTCGGTAAGATCGATATTCAGGGTAAAGATGCGCGTGAATTCCTAGGCCGTGTTTACTCGAATGCTTGGGCTAAGCTAGCTATCGGTAAATGTCGTTATGGTCTGATGTGTGGCGAAGACGGCATGGTCTTTGATGATGGTGTTACCGCCTGTTTAGGTGAGAACCATTTCGTCATGACTACCACCACTGGCGGTGCGGCACATGTGTATGAATGGTTGGAAATTTACCATCAAACTGAATGGCCAGAGCTGGAAGTTTACTTTAATACGGTCACCGATCACTGGTCTACCGCGACAATCACCGGCCCTAACAGCCGTAAGTTGTTGGAAGAGCTGACTGACTTTGATGTGAGTAATGACAACTTCCGTTATATGGACTGGAAACAGATTACTGTGGCGGGTGTTCCGGCGCGTGTATTCCGTATCTCCTTTACCGGTGAGCTGTCGTTTGAGATCAACGTGCAGGCGAACTACGGCATGGCTGTGTGGGAGCAACTGATCGAAGCCGGGGCTAAATATGGCCTGACGCCTTACGGTACAGAAACCATGCACATCCTGCGTGCCGAGAAAGGCTTTATCATTGCCGGTCAGGATACCGATGGTTCGGTTCATCCGTATGACCTTGGCATGGGCTGGTGTGTCTCTAACCAGAAGCCGTTCAGCTATATTGGTAAGCGTGGTATGAATCGTTCGGATTGTACCCGTGCTAATCGGAAACAGTTGGTCGGTCTGAAAACTAAAGATCCTAAGCAGGTGATTCCGGAAGGCTCAGCCGCGGTATTGGATCCTAAAGGTCCTAAGCCGCTGGAAATCCAAGGGCATATCAGTTCCAGTTATTGGAGTGAAACGCTAGGCCACTCGATTGCGATGGGCTTTATTAAAGGCGGTCTCGATAAAATGGGTGAAACGGTCTATTACCCAATGGCCGATGGCACGGTGATTGAAGCTGAAATTTGCAGCCCGATCTTCTTTGATCCGAAAGGGGAGCGTCAAAATGTCTGATCTAAATAACATGACGGCTGCAGAGAGTGCAGCCACCAAAGCCGCGGTGATGAATCAGGTGCCGGGCCCTGAAATCGAGGGTCAGTCGCCACTGCACCATGCGGATTTAGCCAGCCTTGCGAAGCAGGGACCTAAAACTGGGGGTATCCACCTGCGTGAGCAAAAGTTGTTGGGTCATCTGACACTGCGCTGTAATGCAGAAAATGCAGAGCAATTAGCCGCTGTGGAACGTGTGTTGGGGGTAGCGTTACCGCTGCAGCCATTGACCTCTACCGAGAACGGTAATTACTCGATTCGTTGGATGTCACCGGATGAGTGGTTGATTCTGGTGCCAGGGTTGGAAACCTTCGACATTGAAACCAAGTTCCGTGATGAGATGCCCGGTCACTATTCGCTGGTTAACAGCAGTGGTGGTTCAACGGTGTTAGAGCTGTCTGGTGAGAATGTGGTGGATCTGTTGAAGAAAGCCACCCCAGTTGACCTGCATTCAAAATCGTTCCCTGTGGGCAAAGTGGTATCCACTTTGTTTGCTAAGAGCACGGCGACTATTCGTCGTACCGGTGAGCAACGTTTTGAACTGGTGATTCGGCGCTCGTTTTCAGACTATCTCTGGCTTTGGCTGCAAGATGCTAGCCTTGAGTTTGGTCTAGTGGTCGAAGCCTAACGTTAGGCTAGTTTTAATCGAATAAAAGCCAGTCCTGAGAGGGGCTGGCTTTATCTGTTAACTCGGTTGATAGGGTGTTTAATATTGCCCTAAACACGGAAAATGTATCTTTCGGGTTTTACAACAGATTAGGAGTTTTCTTATGACAACAATAACAAAATCAAAGCCTTGGATCTTTACCGCACACTGCCCAAGCATGTTGGGCACCGTTGATGTGGTCACTCGTTTCATGGCTGAATCAGGCAATTATGTCGATGAGATCCACTCATTTGATGACCGAATTTCTAAACAATTCTTTATCCGCATTGAGTTTCAACCCATCGGTGATGATTTTACTGAGGCGAAATTCGATGCTGAGTTTGCCCCACGAGCCGCTGAGTTCGGCATGGAGTGGGCGCTAACACGACCAGATCACCGCCCACGGGTAGCGATTTTGGTTTCCAAATATGATCACTGCTTAAATGATCTCCTGTACCGTTATCGCACCGGTCAGTTGAACATCGAAGTGCCGGTGATTATCTCTAACCATCCGGATCTTGAATCGCTGGCGCAGTGGCATGATATTCCGTATTACCATCTGCCGATTACGCCGGAGACTAAGCCGGAGCAAGAAGCTGAGATTATTAAACTGCTCGAACAGTATGATATTGAGTTGACCGTATTAGCCCGTTATATGCAGGTGCTCTCGCCCTGGATGTGCGACAAACTCAACGGTAAAGCGATCAATATTCATCACTCACTACTACCAGGCTTTAAAGGGGCAAGACCCTATCATCAGGCTTGGGAAAAGGGTGTGAAAATGGTCGGCGCAACGGCTCACTATGTGAATAATGATCTCGATGAAGGTCCGATTATTACTCAGGGGATTCAGACCGTTGATCATGCGCTTTATGCGGAAGATTTGATCTCTAAAGGTCAGGATGTTGAGCGGGTAACACTGTTTAACGCTATCCGTTATCACATAGAAAAACGTGTGTTTCTTAATGGCGGTCGTACGGTGGTTTTTTCTAGCTAATCGTTTGTCTGCCTATCGTTTTTAAGCATTTTTCAGCCTTGGAAAATGTGTCTTTTTGAGGTTCGTCGGGATTACTTCTTCCAGAGAGGTATGTAGTGTGTGGCTCATCCTGACAAACCTCCGTTTCCCCTTTTATTGACTATTGCTGCTTAGCTGAATAGAGATCAATCGCTGTAGGAAAACTTCAGGTCGTAAACTGGCATACAGCTAGACTGATATCAGCCCATAATGGTTTCTTTTTAGTATAAATACAGCGCACAGAATGCGCGGTGGAGCCTCTATGTCTATCTCTGTTTTTGATCTTTTTAAAATAGGCGTTGGTCCGTCCAGTTCCCATACCGTCGGTCCTATGGTGGCCGCGGCTAATTTTGCTGAACATCTCGCACAACAGAATCTAGCGCCAGCGGTCACCCAAATTCGGGTTGATCTGTATGGCTCGCTGAGTGCCACGGGGATTGGGCATGGCACGGATAATTCGGTGATTGTCGGTTTGATGGGCGAGCGTCCAGCGACTATCAATCCTGAGATGATTCTACCCGCCGTGGCTACTCTGAAAGAGAGCAATACACTGCAGCTACTAGGACAATATCCTGTCGAGTTTATCTGGCAGCGAGATATGAATCTGTTAGAAGAAAACCTGTCTTATCACCCGAATGCGATGCGTTTAAGCGCCTTTGGTGCCGACGATCAACTACTGTATGACAATGTTTATTATTCGATCGGTGGCGGGTTCGTCATTGATGAAAGCGAAGCGACTGCGGATGCTCATCTTGTTCCCCAGTTCGATCTCCCCTATGAGTTTAATAATGCGGTAGAGCTGCTAAAGCTTTGTGAAGAGAATAATTTCTCGGTCAGTCAGTTGATGATGGAAAATGAAAAGGTTTGGCGTACGGAGCGGGAGATCCGTGATGGCTTGATGGATATCTGGGCCGCAATGAAAGACTGTATCGCCAACGGCCTGCATAATGAGGGGATCCTGCCGGGTGGCTTAAATGTTAAGCGTCGGGCGATGAGTCTGCATAAATCACTGATCCGCTCGACTAAACCCAATATTATTTCATCTACATTGGGTGCGATGGATTGGATTAACCTGTATGCGCTAGCGGTGAATGAAGAGAATGCTGCTGGTGGTCGTATGGTTACTGCACCGACCAACGGAGCCGCGGGCATTCTGCCTGCGGTATTGATGTATTACACTGAATTTACCCAAAACTCGACCGAAGAGAATGTGGTGGATTTCATGTTAGCGGCGGCGGCTATTGGTGCTCTGTGTAAGAAAAATGCCTCAATCTCGGGTGCCGAAGTGGGTTGTCAGGGTGAGGTGGGTTCTGCTTGTGCAATGGCTGCGGCGGGGTTATGTGAGGTACTCGGAGGCACACCCGAACAGGTTGAAAATGCCGCCGAGATTGGTCTTGAACATAACCTAGGGCTGACCTGCGATCCTGTGGGCGGTTTAGTGCAAGTGCCTTGCATTGAACGTAACGCGATTGGTGCGATGAAGTCGATCAATGCTGCTCAGATGGCGCTGCGCGGAGATGGTAAGCACTTTATCTCCCTAGATAAGGTGATTAGAACCATGCGTGATACCGGCATGGATATGCAGGACAAATACAAAGAGACATCCCGTGGTGGCTTGGCGGTTAACGCGATTGAGTGTTAACCCAGCCTGAGTATTGTTTAATACCCTCTCTTAAAACGCCCCTAAAACATTCTCCGTCTTAGGGGCGTTTTAGTTGATACGCTCTAATCGATTTCAATCACCTAGGTTAGCGGCGGCCTTTGGCATCATGGTGGTTTCGCCATGAGTACGTTTGGCTTGCTCCCGTGCATGACTCGGGGAGACGCCGAAATAGTCTTTGTAACAATTACTGAAATGGCTGGTACTGACAAAACCACTGGCCAGCGCAATATTGGTGATCGATTCATTACTCTGTAAGAGTAAGCGACGAGCATGGGTAATGCGCAACTCTAAATAGTAACGTCCCGGCGAAGTCTCTAGGTGGTTCTGGAATAAACGCTCGATTTGGCGGCGCGAGATACCGGTACAAACGGCTAACTCTTCAACGCTAAGCGGTTCTTCAATATTAGTCGCCATTAACGCCATAATATCGCGTAAGTTTTGCGGTAAACAGGGGTTGTCCCCTGGCTGATTAATTCGCACATGGCTACTTTCTGAAAGCTGATCACAACTAATAATCTCGCGAATTGCGCGGGTGATATCCTTGCCCCGCAGTTGGCTGATCAACTGTAACATCATCCCCATTGCACTCATCGGTCCAGCACTGCTAAGGCGTTTTCCTTCGATGATGCTTACCTGTTCCCTGACCCTCACTTTCGGAAACTGTTCACGCATATAGGCATGATTATCTGGGTGTAAAGCACAGCTTAACTGATCTAATAATCCGGCATGAGCCAACGCAATCGCGCCATTCCAAAGGCCGCCAATCAATCGGTCTTGGCTATCGGCTAACTTAAGTAGGCGGGTAAGGGTGGCATTCGGTTGGGTTGAGCAACGGTAGCCACCGCAGATAATCAACAGGTCGGGTAGTGGCTGGTTCATCAGGGTGCTGAGCGACCCCTGAGCGGCTATCTCGATACCAAGGTCACTCAACACCGGAGAGGTTTCAGCAGCATAGGTTTGATAGTGAAATAACGGTGTCGTACAGACGAGGTTAGCGGTGACCAGTGTATCGACCGAGGCGGTAAAGCTGGCGAGGGAGAAGTGCTGTTGAAGCACGAAACCAACTTCTACGGTGGCTTCGTCCTGTCTGTATGATGGCAGAAAAGCACTGTTCGTATCACGCATCAGTGCACTAAAATGTCGTTTGTCTTTTATGATGGTCATGGCTTAACTCTTTTATTATGTCTGTGTTATATCAGTTTTATCCTCGCGGTGATAATTAGGTGATGCGTTTTTTTAAATAGTGTAAAAGATTGTAAATAGATGTTAATGAATATTTATTTTAAAGTTTCATGATGTAAATATTGTTGTTGTTTGTAATATTTATATGATCGTTGTCGGGTTGATTTAGGCGTTTAGGTCGTCTGGGAACGGTTTTGTTTGTTTTGGTTTACATTTGTTTTTATGAATAAAGTTTATGCGTTTTTGCGTGATTTTTTAGGGGCTTTTTAACTGAGTTTTATCCCTGTATAAAATAGGTGTTCGTTTTTAAAAGACTGATTTAAGGCCGACAATACGTTGATGGCTGTTTTGATGTCTATGTTAATCAATACATAAAAATAACCTGCTTATAAAAACGCGGAGACCACAATGAAAAATATCGATAGTCGCTATAGTTTAAAATCTGTTATCGCCTCCACCCTGGTATTGGGCGCTGTATTGGCGACACCTATTGCCTCTGCTACCACCTTGCGTATTGCCAGTCAGCACGCCCCCGATCAATATGCATCGCAAGTATTACGTCAGATCAAAGCCGACCTGGAGGGGGCGGGTGTTGATTTGAAAATCAAACTCTATCCAGCAGGTCAGCTTGGCTCTGGCGAGCAACTGCTCGGTGAAGCGGTACGTGGCAGTATCGATATTGTTCACTCATTTGTTTATAGCCATAAAGACCCTGTTTTGGAGATTAATTCGCTGCCATATCTTGTGTCTAACTACGATGAGATGGAGAAGGTATTTAGCCCCGGCTCTAATTTCTACGGTATCTTCGATCAGCATATGGATAAGATGGGCCTCAAACTGTTGGGTGTGACAGCAGAAGGCTTTATCGGCGTGATGTCCTCTTCTATGCCAGATAACTACACAACAACCGGCCCTAAAGGTCAGAATATCCGTGTATGGAGTGCTCAGTCTGCTAAGTTAGCCACTAAAGATATGGGTTATAACACTACCACTATTGATTGGAGTGATGCATTTCCTGCGATTCAACAGGGTGTGGTTGACGGTATGATTGGCGCGACACCTGAAGCCGCTTACACAACCTTTAAAGAAGCGATTAAAAATTATATTCCTTACAACGCCTTTGTTGAAAACTACGCTTATTATGCCAGTAAGAAAACCTGGGAGAAAAAGCTAAACGAAGAACAACGTAGAGTGATTACCGAGGTATTTGCTAAAGCGGCGGCGGGCTTTGTTGACTGGAGCCGTGAAAACGATGCGGCTAACCTGAAAAAGCTTGAAGAGTTTGGCGTTAAGGTCTTACCGCTGACGGATGCTGAACGCAGCGCGATTGCCACTGAAATTCGAGCTAAAACTTGGCCTAAACTGGAAGATCGATTAGGTAAAGATATCTTAGAAAAAGTAAAAGCTGACCTTTAAGTTTGACTCTTGACTCCCCTCCGTATGGTGGGGAGTATTGCGTCGATATTATTTAATATTCTTATTAATACATATGAAATGAATTTTTAAATGATTTTAATATGTGGTCGATATATTCAACAATAAGAGTTTAGCTTTATGCATCTAAATATACCTCGCCCATTGGGCTCGCTGGTAAATGTTATGATCCGTTACCAAGGATATATATTGGCAACGGCCAGTTTGATCATGGCATTTGTTTTTTTCTTTGTCGTTATTCTTCGTTATTGGTTTCAGGCTGATCTGTTTGCCTACGAAGAGTGGGTGTTAATGATCGCCTTCTGGGTTTATTTCCTCGGGGGAGCAATGGGTAGTTATGAAAACACTCATGTAAAAGCCGATTTTTTGCTATCGGTGATCGACAATGTGCGTACTAAATGGATCGTTGTGAATTGTACGCTGTTCTTGGAAATCGTTATTGGTATCGTCCTCTGCTACTGGGGCTGGCTGATGTTGTGGGAAGAGATTAGTGCTTACCCAGATTGGCAACGTACTACCGGACTGGAACTGCCTTTTTTTATTCCTAAGCTCGGCATCTTTTTGGGTTTTGTCCTGATGTCATTCTACAGCGCGTTGCATCTTTGGAGCGGTCTACGGGATGGACCAACCGAAGAATGGGCTTCGGACGAAGCACCACCTCATATCTAATTTAGGTATTCCTTATGTTGATTTTACTGACACTTCTGGTGATCTGTGCTGCCTTGGCAGTGGGTATTCCCGTCCCTTTCGCTTTTGGCTTGGCATTGATCTATATGTCATTGACCGGTGATCATGATCCGGCTGGTTTTCTGACGTCCGGTCACTGGCGTATGAATGTTCTGGTGCTACTGGCTATTCCGCTGTTTATTATGGCGGGTACTATTATGGAACGGGGTAAGATTGCTGAGCCCCTTGTTGAGTTGGCTGAGCTGTTTGTCGGTCGTTTCAAAGGTGGTATTGCTTATACCGCGGTGGGCGCAAGTGCTATTTTCGGCTCGATTGCTGGTAGTGCGACGGCTACTCTCACCTGTATCGGCAGCATTATGATGCCGCAACTACGCAAAGCGAACTATCCGGAAGGGCTATCAGCGGCGTTGATTACCAATGCTGCACCATTGGGTTTGTTAATTCCCCCCAGTGCTATCCAGATTATCTATGCGTGGGTTACTCGGCAATCGGTACTCAAGTGTTTCTTAGCGACGATTATCCCAGGTCTGATTTTGGTGTTCTTGCTCTGTGTTGTGAACTACGTGCTGTTACGTAAACACAAAGATATTAGAGTGCTGCCAAAATCCGATAATTTCACTAAAGAGGTAGCGAAGAAAACCCGTTTTGCATTTCCTGCGCTGTTGATGCCGTTTATGATTTTGGGCGGTATTTACGGCGGTATCATGACGCCGACTGAAGCGGCGGGTATCGCGGTGGTCTATGCTATTCCAGTTGGTTTCTTTATCTATCGTGGTTTGAACATTGCTAACTTTAAAGAAGCATTAGTACAATCAGCGACCACCACCGGTGTGGTGATGGTGATGTTCTTTATGGTGATGATTGTCAGCCGTCTGCTGATTTTTGAAGATATCCCTGATCTAGCTAAAGAGCTGATCTTCTCCGTATCAGATAATCCTATAATTGTGCTGATTATGATCAACGTGGTGATGATTCTGATTGGTATGTTGATGGATGATGTCAGCGGTGTACTGCTCGCATCGCCGTTGCTATTCCCGATCGTAGTTGAGTTGGGTATTGATCCGATTCAGTTTGCGGCCATTGTTGGGGTGAATCTAGGTATGGGTAATATCACACCACCTACCGCGCCACTACTTTATCTTGGCTCTCGGGTGACCGGGGTCAGAGTCAGTGCGATGCTCAAACCGACACTGATTATGATTCTGTTTGCGTGGATTCCAACGCTCATTATCACTACATATATTCCTCAGGTATCACTCTTTCTACCGGAGATGTTCTTTGGTTAATTATTCCCGTTAGGCCATGGGTTATCGAGAAAAACAAAAAGCCCCTAAGTGTTTAGCTTAGGGGCTTTTTTAGGTTTTAAGTCTGATGACGTTTAGGCATCAATAGACTAGCGGGACATAGGAGAAGTAAGTGCTTAGTCAAGCTTTCCACTGTTGCGCCAGTTCGAGGGTATCCGCCATCACTTGCTGCAGTGTTTCGAGCAATGCGAGTGGTGCGATATCACCGTTTTCAGCCAGTTCCTCAAGCTGTCGGAGCAGATGGCTGGCATGGGTAAAACCTATGGTGTCGCAAGCCCCTGCGAGCTTATGTGCCTGCTGCGAAATTTCATAGTCGTCGACCGCTTGCAGACTTTGTTGCAGTGTCGGCCAGAGATCACAATGGACTTTGCAATAGCCCTGCATCAGGGTGGCGAGTTTTTCCGGTCCGAGCATCTGTTGGTGAACCTGGATCACCGCCTGATCAAGTAGCGGTTGTGTCTCTGTGGGTCGTGTTGGCGCGGCAGTAATCTGTTGCTCGCCGGAAATCGCGTTGAGTAGTTGCTTTTTACGTACCGGTTTAGCAATCACACTACTGATACCCGCTTCCAGATAACGATGGATATCTTCTGGTCTGACACTGGCGGTTAACGCGATGATGCGGGTATGGTAATTAATACAGTCGGGATCATTATTCAGTCGTGCGCTGACTTCTAGGCCGCTGAGTCCCGGCAGGTGCATATCCATGAGAATGAGGTCGAAGTGTTGAACCCGGCCAAGCTCTAGGGCTTTGATACCATCGCTCACGATCGTCACCTGGTGATGAGTTTCCTCAAGTAGCCCCAATACAACCTGTTGATTTATTTTGACATCTTCAACTAATAATATTTGCTGGCCGCTGTTATTCTGCAATGCCGGTTCAGCTATATCTAGTGCCCTTGTTGGCGCTGCGATAGGTATATTTAATTCAAGCCAGAAGGTGCTACCACTGCCAAGGCGGCTAGATACCCCTATTTTCCCGCCAAGGTGTTCTGCGAGCTCTTTACAAATAGCCAAGCCGAGACCCGTACCTCCAAAACGACGGGTAATGGTTTCATCTGCCTGGGTAAAACGGTCAAAAATATGTTGTTGAAATTCTGGTTCAATACCAATGCCTGAATCACGGATGCTAAACTTGATTCTTTGTTTTTCAGCATCCTGAGAAAGTAATTTGGCAGTCAGGATGACATCGCCTTGGTCGGTAAATTTGATGGCATTGCTTAATAGATTGGTGATGATCTGTCGTAGACTACTCTCTTCGGTATAAAACAGGTCAGCTATCTCATGGGAGTATTTGAACTGAAGGTTCAGCTGTTTACGATTTGCTTCTGGGGTTAATAGGGCGGTGAGGTTATGGAGTAAGCTTTTTAGTGAAAAGCGAGACGGACTGATGCTGTAGGCTCCCTCAACTAATCGACCATATTCGAGGATATTATTAAAGGTTTCCAGCAGTGCATTAGTGGCATCGTGGAGCACCTGTATATGTTGTTGCTGACTCAGATTTAGTGCTGAGCTTTCTAACAGTTGAATCATCCCCAGCATGCCATTCATGGGCGTGCGGATTTCATGGCTCATGGTTGAAAGAAAGCGGGATTTGGCATTACTGGCTTCTTCGGCCGCCTCTTTCGCTTGCAGTAGGCTAGCGGTTCGCCGCTCAACCATTTTTTGTAGTTGATCTCTATTATAGCGAAGCTCTTGCTGTTCCTGCTCTCGGTGATGAATCTCTTGACGAATTGACTGACGCATCTCATTCAGCGCAGTGACCAACTGATCTAATTCATCACTACTGCTGGGCGGTTGCCGGTCGAGGGTTAGACTGTGCTCCAGTTGCCCAGCACCGATATCGCGGCTGTAGTTAGCCATCGCTTCTAAGTGGCGAGTGATTTGCCGATGAAAGATGATCAATATGACCAGTACAATCAAGATGACCAAGAGGGTCTGGGTGAGCAGAATGCTAAAGCCTCGACTCCAGATACCTTGGTAGACGGCTCTTAGATCAAAGCTAACTTCTAACTGTCCTAGCTTGCGTTGTTGTTCCGGCGTTCGGTGAATGAGATCAAAGCTTTGAGTTTGCAGTGGACTGTCAGAAAAGAGATCAAGTTTCCCTTCACTGCTTGTTTCACCGGTATCAGTATTTTTAAGCACTAAGTAGCTGACATCGGGAAGGTTATGTATCCCTTTGAGTTGCAGTGCGATTTGCGCATGATCAACATCCCAAAGACTTTTCGCCAGACTGGCAAGGTAACTGGTGCGAATAAGTTGTACCTGTTGGTCAATGGCGCGAAACTCACGGCGATAATCGAGGGTCAGTTGTAGGGCGGTGGAAAAGAGGATGAATAAAAAGCTGCAGCTACAGACATATAACATAATGCGGTATCCCAGTGGGTGTTGACTGGAATAGCGGGTTATTTTCGGTATCAGCCCTTTAGGCTGGATCATTGATCGGGCTCCGTTGCTATTTGGTCGAGATATTGCAGGCTATATTGATCGGTTAATCGCTTGATTGTGCCATTTTGATGCAACTCTTTTAACCGGTGGTCGATAAAGGGTAGGTGTTTTTGCAAACCACTCTTCTTACTGACCGCAAGAAAGTAGAGCTCGGTGCTAACCTTTTCATCTAGGGGCATTATCTGTTCATGAAAGCCCATTTTTCGACTTTGTAGGCGACCACTGAGCAAACCGATCGGCATAAAATCGATTTTTTGATGGGCGAGTTTATCAAAGTTCTGTCGATTGCGGGAAACGTACTCAATACGAGTGTTTTGTGACAGAAATTGATCTAGATCTTCGCCAAAACTATCGCCGAGTAGTAGGCCGGTGACCTTCCCCCGTAAGTCATCTCGGGTTTTATAAACGAGGGGACTCTCTCGGTTAACAAACAGGGTGATTGGGTCGGCAATAACCGGTTCGTGACTAAACCAGAGATAGGACTCACGGCTAGGAATGTGATAGGCGGCAACGACGATATCGGCATTACCCCGTTGTACTTCCAGCAGGCAACGTTTCCAGTTATAACCTGCTCGTAGCTCCACTCGGTAGCCCAGTTCGGCAAACAACTGCTGGGTCACTGTAGGTGCAAGGCCCATCAATTGTTTATCACTGATCCAAGATACCGGTGGATAAAAGGGATGGCCGCAAGCCTTCAGTGTGCGGCTATAACTGCTGGTGGACAATAGAACTAATGCCACGCTTAATAACGAGATCAGCAATATCTGCCCGCGGCGAGTCATGACATATCTACAGGCTTGGGCGTGAAGAGGTAGCCGGTACCATGCACCGTTAGTATCGTTCTAGGGTTAGCGGGATCATCATTGAGTTTGCGTCGCAGTCGGCCAATCAACACATCAACGGTACGATCGCTCGGAATCCATTCTCGGTTGCGGATCTGTTCCAATATCTGTACTCGGCTCATGACTCTGCCGGTATTAACCATCAGTGTATTGAGCAGTTGGAACTCTCCTTCGGTCAGCTGCGTTGTTTGCTGCTGTTCATCAACCAATTGACGTCGGTCGAGGTTTAGTTTCCAGCGATCAAAGCTTTTAAAGCTGTGGGGTAGGGAATCGGTAGGCTTCTGATCAGTACAGTGGCGTACTCGACGAACTAGGTTTTTGGTTCGCGCGAGAATCTCACGAGGATTGAAGGGCTTGGTGACATATTCATCAGCACCGCATTCCAAACCGATTAAGCGGTCGACTTCGTCCTGCCTCCCTGTGACTAAGATAATGCCGACCTCAGTACTGACTCTGAGCTCACGGGTGAGGGTGAGGCCATCTTTACCGGGCAGGCGGATATCTAACAGCAACACGTCAATTGCTTCGCTGCGAAGAATCGCTTCGGCCTGTTCTGCTGTGTCTGCGGTAAAGACATTGTAGCCTTCTTCTTCGAAATAACTTTTCAGGCAGTGCCGGGTTAGTTCTTCATCGTCGACTACAAGAATTCGGGCATCAGTGCTCATAAAAGCGTATTTTCCTCAGCACAGGTATGTGAGTGATACCGTTGTGCTTTATTGTTATTTATAATCTCTTGGGTGGATATGAACTTGTGTCCTGAAAGTAGTGCTTTTTAGGAGGGGTTGGCAAGCCCGTTTACATATTGTTTACAAAGTTTTACATATTAAGACTTTTACGTTGGTATGAGTTAATCCCTCAAGGCTATGCTCATTTTGTTCATCGATAGGGGTATCGAGTATGAAGTCCTATTCTTAAGTCCTATTACTAAGCTCTATTACTAAGACTGAATACTCGGTTTTATGATGAGTCGCGCTATCGAGGAATTTGGGTAGATGTTAAGCGTCTACAGCCCACGCATTAATCGGCAGTATAAGGGTTTCTGTGGATAAAGAGTTCTCATTCTAAGTGATTGATGGTAAATATGAACTCAGGCCGTTATAAAAGAAAAGGCCGCTATCAATAAGTCCTATACTGCTAAGGCTGGCTGCTTGGATGATGTGCTTAAGTTCTCTGAGATGGCTTGCCGGTACCAATGAATAGCCTAGTTAATAATGCAACAATACTGATGTAGGTGCAGGTCTCCTTATGATCGATGAAGTGAGCGGTAGCCAATCCCGTGCTATCGGTTTTCTGTTATTAGATAATTTTACGATGATTTCATTGGCCTCCGCGGTTGAAGCGCTGCGGATGGCGAATCAGCTCAGTGGTGAAAAACTGTATTACTGGTATACCTTGACGATGGATGGTCAGCCGGTCAGTGCCAGTGACGGTATTACCATCACTCCGGATGCCAGTGTTACCCATTGCCCCCCGTTAGATACGGTTATTGTGGCTGGTGGTCTAAATATTCCCAGAGCTTATAGTCAGCGCCATATTGCTTGGCTACAGGCGAAAGAGCGTCAGGGCTGCAAACTTGGGGCTATCTGTACGGGTAGTTACCTGTTGGCTGATGCGGGGTTATTGGATGGCCATGAATGTAGCACCCATTGGGAATATCTGGCGGCGCTGCAAGAAGCTTTTCCTCGGGTTAAGTGTTCCAATCGATTGTTTAGTTTTGATCGTGGGCGTATGACTTGTACTGGTGGGACAGTACCGCTGGATATGATGCTTAAGATGATCAAGTTGGAACATGGTTATCAGCTATCGACGGCTATTTCTGAGATGTTTATCTGTGATCGTGTGCGTGATGAGAGCGATCAGCAGAAAGTTCCGCTGCAACATGTGTTGGGGACGACACAACCGAAGCTGTTGGAACTCGTTGCCTTGATGGAAGCGAATATTGAAGAAGTGATCGAGATGGATGAGTTGGCTGGTTACGTCAATCTGTCTCGGCGACAGATGGAGCGGCTGTTTCAGAAATATCTCGATTGTTCCCCCTCACGTTATTATCTGCGCTTAAGATTACTTCGGGCGAGACAATTGCTCAAGCAAAGCACCATGTCGATTATCGATATTGCGGCGGCCTGTGGTTTTGTTTCCAGCCCTCATTTTAGCAAGTGTTATCGAGAACAGATGGGAATTCCTCCACGTGATGAACGCACCGCCGTGCGGCAGAATGACAAGTCTGGCGCTCCGGAAACAGACAGCGTCAAACCACCGGTGATTCATAAGCCGGAGAGTGAGGCGCCTGGCTTGAGAAAGACATTCTCTGCTGCCAGAACAGAATCGACCTTTGGTTCGGTTAATCTAGGCGATAAAAAAGAGTCAAAATAGCTTATATCACTTGATCCCCGTGCGTAGTTTGACGGCTAGCTATTCAAGTACACTTGTATACATAAACCAATGGTGTCGTAATGATCTATTGGTATGAAGCCTTGGGTACTTTTTATGACCAAGATCGTTGCTCATCCGGATCGCCAGCGACTCATTCGTGCACTGTTTGACGAGTATATTGAACTCTATACTACTCGCGATGACCGTCTAACCTGTCTTTTTAGTGACGACTTCAGTGGCTATGCGGGCGGCGGCTCTGAGTTAATTACCGATCGTGATGAGTGGGTTAAGATCACTCGGCAAGACTTTGCTGAGGTCTCTGGGCGGATACATATCGACCTACTCGATATTGCTATGCAGGATCTGAGTGAGACGGTTGTCGCGGTGACCGCTTTTTTTAATATTCAACTGCCGATTCCCGAACACATTTTATCCCATGAAGTGGCACGATTAGTGTTGATCTTTCGTCTTGAAGGCGAGACGTGGAAAATTGTCCACAGTGGCATCTCGATTCCTTATCATTTAGTGCAGGGTAGCGAAGTTTATCCACTCACTAACCTGTCAAGGCGCAACCGAGCACTGGAAGCTCTAGTTGAACAACGTACCCGCGAATTGAACGAACGGGAGTCTTTTTATCGATTGTTAACGGAAGATGCGATGGATGTTATCTGGCGCACGGATAGCGAACTGCGTATCACCTATATCAGTCCTTCCGATGAACTCCATCGAGGTTTCAAGGCCGAGGAGGTGATGGGACATCATGTGTTTGAACTATTCAGTCAAGAGGGCGTGGCCATTGTTACCGAGGTTTTTCGCCAACGACAGCAAGCTGAGCGCGAGGGAAATGTTGAGGGCTTTGTTAAATTTGAGGCCCCCTATCGTTGTAAGAACGGTAGCGTCATTTGGGGTGAGGTGTTTTCTAAGGCGGTGCTGGACGCGCAAGGCCATATTACCGGCTTTCATGGCATTACGCGGGAAATTACCCAACGTAAGCAGATGGAGGACCAGATTAGACAGTTGGCGTTTTATGACACACTGACCGGGCTCCCCAATCGTCGTTTGCTGATTGATCGCTTGACTCAAGCGCAACTTGCTAGCCAACGCTCGGGGCATCATAGCGCCTTAATGTTTGTTGATCTGGATAACTTTAAACCCCTCAATGATAGATATGGGCATTTTGTGGGTGATCTGTTGCTCATCGAAGCGGCCAATCGATTAACAGCTTGTGTGCGAGAGATGGATTCAGTCGCTCGCTTTGGCGGTGATGAGTTTATCGTGTTGTTAGGGGATCTCGTGGCGGATCGCGAGACCGCCATCGCCTATGCTAAGACGGTGGCTGAAAAAATACGCGTTAGATTAGCCGAAGTGTATCAGTTGCACGTTAACCGTGAGAATGAGGCTGAGATACAGGTTGAACATCATTGTTCGGCCAGTATTGGCGTGTTTGCTTTTATAGGTCATGAAACCGGTGTGGATGACATTCTAAAATGTGCCGATAAGGCGATGTATCAGGCGAAAGAAGCAGGGCGCAATACCTTTCGCTGCTATGCCAACGGGGCTGTAACAAGCAAGGATAGCCCTCACTGAAGTCACTCTTTTTTGATGCTTTTTAAAATGCGGCGTCTGGCAACGCCGTGATTACCTCTACTTGCATGCTTATTTAGTTAAGTTCAGTTATTTATGTCGCTTAAGATGGTCGTCAATCCTATTGTCACTTCTTGTTGGTTGTTACTTTCCTTTAGGCGTTAGCCTAAATCTTTTTCGGCTCGTCGCTTTTAGTAGTGTGTAAGTCGTTTCCAGCCCCTTTTTGTTTTGCACTAAAAACTACACTGATCTTAATGATGAAAGGCCGCCAAAGGTCTTTTTACCTGAGGGCCTGAGCTTGATTTGCCGAGGCCTTAACTCTGATTCATAAGGATATCGACAATGAATGCAGCTGATCTACACAAGGACGCCATTGTTATCGATGGTTTGATCTGCGCCAAATGGGAACGCGCGCTGTTTGAAGATATGGCGAAAGGCGGCCTGACGGCAGCGAACTGTACCGTAGCCT
>NZ_JAHKQE010000014.1 GCF_018860855.1 Amphritea atlantica | reverse complement strand
CAACCATTTTATTTAAGAATTTTTAGCAAATTCTCAAATGAAGTCGGCGACTTCCTGTTCAATTTTTCGCTGTTAAAAGCCTGCGTTAAACGCCGTGCTTTCAATGGGTTAATCGAACAGCTCAACCTGTTTCAGCGACCGTTTCCGGTGGCTGTCTCAAGCGAGGAGAGGCATTCTACACTGGACAGATATAGAGTCAACAGGAGAAGAAGGGAAAAGTGTCAATTTGAAGAAAAATTAAACGTTTAACAACAGTTTGCTACGTGACTGTTAGTAGACGCGGCTTAACGATCAAGAGCATGTGACGCATTCGAGACAATAGAGCTTCAAACCCATCGCCCCTAGACGGAGCCTACAAAACCCTAAAAACCGCCTTACGGCGGTTTTTAGGGTTTCTATCTTGAAGAACAACTCTAGCTATCTAGCGACAACTTAGTATGTTTAATCTTCAGATTAAAGCAGACCTACTTCTTTAAAGTATCTTACTGCACCTGGATGTAATGGTTCTGAGCCGATTACGGACACCATCTCTTCCTTTTTCAGAGAAGCAAATGCGGGATGTAACTTTCGGAAGACATCAAAATTATCAAATACTGATTTAACTAACTGATAAACCACTTCGTCTGATGTGTCAGTTGATGCAACCAAAACACTTTCGACCCCAAAGCTCTTAGTTAACTGATCGTTGCCACGATACAAACCACCGGGAATATTCGCTAGTTTGTAATACTCATTATCTTCAACTAACTTATCAACCTCTGGACCACTGATATCAACTAAAACACTATCACAACTCGTCGTTGCTTCTTTAATCGCAGCACTTGGGTGACCGGTAAGATAGATCATGACATCGATATCACCCGCGCATAGAGCACCCGCCTGTTCTGATGCTTTCAATTCCGCAGCTAAGGCAAAGTCACTTTTCTTCCACCCTTTAGCCTTCATTAACGCCTGCATCGTGCCTCGTTGACCCGACCCTTCGACCCCTAGGTTAATTTTCTTACCTTTGAGATCATTTAACTTTTTAATTCCGCTACCCGCACGCGCCAGTACAGTAAAAGGCTCTGAGTGGATTGAAAAAACGACCCTTAAGTTTTTATTCGCGCCATATTTAGCAAACTTACTCGTGCCATTGTATGCATGGTAAAACCAATCCGACTGGGTGATACCAAAGTTAAGCTCTTTATCTGCAACCATTTCAAGATTGGCAACTGAACCCGCAGTACTCTCGGTTGAACAACGAATACCATGCTCAGCCCTCGTTTTGTTGACTAAACGACAGATTGCACCACCCGTAGGATAGTAAACACCGGTGACGCCACCAGTGCCAACAGTAACCACCTCTTTTATAGGTTCTGCTGCAATGGCACCCATTGATGCCACACTAACCCCAAAAGCGATAACCAATGAGGTTATTGTGTTGCGAAAAGCCATATTCCACTCCTTTGAATTATTATCAGAACCTAGAATTTTTACTGATTATAACAGTATTTTTTATTTATAATATTACTGCATAACAGGTCATACCCACCGTCGATTAAATCTCTTTATATAACGGTTTACCGACTAAATCGACAAGCCTTACGATAAGGATAGAGGTCGATAATTGCTCCCCTACTCACCTCTGCTTGTATATTGATCCACCAGCCAGGATCGAGTAGATCCCCATGTAGTTCATTAAATACCTTTCGTATGCGCTTATCACAAGCGGTTAGCAGACTAAACTCTTCAGGAAAAACATCATTTGTGGACACGGAATACCATGGTTCAGCGGCCATCTCTTGCTCGGGGTATAGCGGTTCAGGAATATAACGAAAGTGACACTCCGTCAGGTACAGAATTTCATCATAATCATAAAAAACGACCCGTCCATGGCGAGTCACACCAAAATTTTTAAATAACATATCACCCGCAAAAATATTCGCGGCCGCCAACTCCTTTATACATTGTCCAAATTCATTGATGGCCAAGTAAACTGCCTGCTCATTATCCTGCCGCAACATTTCATCAAGGTAGATATTCAGTGGAATCATCCGTCGTTCGGTCCACATATGCTTGATAACAACCTGATCACCCACCACCTCTATAGAGGACGTCGCAACATTTAATAGTTCTGCCAACAAATCATCAGAAAAACGCTTTAGCGGTAGTGTTAAATTGATAAACTCCTGCGTATCAGCCATTCGCCCTGCCCGGTCATGCCGTTTCACCAATTGATATTTAGCTATCACGCCATGCCGTGTTATCTGTTTTGAACTTGAGAAGCTGTCTTTGATGACCTTAAACACCACAGGATAGGACGGCAGGGTAAACACCGTCATCACCATTCCTTTAGTTCCCGGTGCTATTTCAAACTGATCCTTTGAATTTTCCAGATGCTGAATGTAATCACGATAAAATTCAGCCTTTCCCTGCTTATAAAACCCAATCGCACTATAAAGCTCTGCAATCGATTTCATCGGTATGAGTGAATGTAAAAAATGGATAAAAGCCGCCGGTACATCTACCGCCACCAAAAAGTAGGCTCGGGTGAAACTAAAAATAATAGATACGTCATTTTCATCGGTTAATACCGTATCGATATAGACCTCTCCTGACTCATTATTTAATACCGGCAGGATAAAGGGCAGTGAATGGTTATCACCACGAACACGACCAACAATATAAGCACCTTTATTACGGTAAAAAACGCTACGGACTACTTGGATCACCGTATTATCCACAGCAATATTGTCAGACAGATAACGGCGGATATAGCGCAATAAATTTCTCATATCGCGACGTTTATTCTCCCAAGGGATTTCAAAGCGATAATCATCCATCAACTGACTAAGGCAAACGACCAACCCTTCAGTTAGATGATAGGTGCGACAGACATGATCAATATCTAAAGCTTCACAAGCTCGACTATGTGAACAAAGAAACATATGTTGATCGCTAATTTCGCGGTGATTGTGTAAACGGCAATAAACGGAGTTATAGAATGTTTCACCCAGTTCAGCATCCTGATACCCAGCCATTAGCTCACGATAGCAGGCCTTAACTGATATCCACCATGAAGAACTCAACACCTCAACCCTAGCACGGATCTGCTGACTTACCCGATCAACCATAACCTTATAAAGATCGATCCGTTGCGCCGATAAACGCTGTATTGCCTGCCAATCGGCCGCCTCAAAACAAGACTTAGCTTGACGGGTAATTGTCTCAAACTTTTCTCGATAGTCGCTAAATCCATCTCGTATAAGACAGGCAATCCATTCAGCATTTGGTTGGCTCATAGGGCTTCGGTCGCTATTAATATCAGTCTATTGTTTAGCAGTGATGCTGCTGGGTTGCCATCATTTAACAAAAAATTGATTAAAAGCGGTTGTCTAATCTCGGGTTCTGCCTAATATTAGGCAGAACACTCCCTGCGGAATATCACTATGTATCACCTGCCACAGTTGAAAAAAAACACCGACATTAATGCTATCGCCGTCATGACCAGTGGTGGTGACTCTCCGGGTATGAATCCAGCGATTCGAAGTGTTACCCGAGCAGCCATCAATCAGGGGGTTCGGGTGTACGGTATTAACAGAGGCTATAGCGGTCTAATTATCGGTGATATCTTCGAATTAAAAAGCCGTAATGTCACCAATATCGTACAGCGCGGCGGTACCATCTTGAAAAGTGACCGCTGCGAAGCGTTTAAAGATCCCGTGGTGCGCCATCAAGCGGCTGAAATTCTTAAAGAACACGGTATCGGCGGTCTCGTTGTGATTGGCGGCGATGGTTCTCTGACCGGAGCACACCTTTTAACCCATGAAACCGGCATCCCTGTTATCGGCTTACCCGGTACGATCGATAACGATATTTATGGGACTGACGACACGATCGGCTTTGATACGGCACTGAATACCGCGCTTGAAGCGATTGATAAAATTCGTGATACCGCCGTTTCCCATGAGCGGATTTTTCTCGTCGAGGTCATGGGACGAAACTCCGGCCATATCGCCTCACAGGTGGGCGTTGCCTGCGGTGCAGAAATGATTATCGTGCCAGAGGTCGACTTTACACTTGAGACCCTGAGTTTCTCACTCGCCAACCAGCGAGCTGAAGGCCGCGGCAGTAGCGGTATTATCGTTGTCGCGGAAGGCCCGCGGCCCGGCCTAACCTACCGTTTGGCCCGACAACTAGAAATCGATGGGCAGACGGCCGGTGTTTGTATACTCGGCCATATACAAAGAGGCGGGCAGCCAACAGGTCATGACCGAGTACTGGCATCCTGCCTCGGTGTTTCTGCGGTGACTTACCTGCTAGCCGGTGTCAACGACATCATGGTAGGGATAAAAAATAGTAAGATTACCGCGATACCTCTGTTGGATATTATGGAGAAGAAGAAACCACTTAACCCTGAGTTGGTTGAACTAGCTCAACTGCTGCACAAATAAGCCCTTCGTGGGGCATTTTACTGTATCGATAAACCCGCACCAGAAAGCTGTTTAAACGGCTTTCTGGCAAAAATCATCGGGCATCCTATCAAAAAAGGTACTAATAATATCAGGTAGTAACTGCTCTACCGGAATACCTGATAAACTTTGTGCGTCACTGTTTAACTGTTCTAGCGCTACGCCCTGCTGCGAATCATCCACAACAATTGCACTGAGTCGGCCCCAGTCGCAAGGGTACAGGTGTAAACCACTCACTAATGCTATCCCTTTACGCTTACGAATTTGCGCCAATCCCACCAGCTTTCGTCCATCGTTACTGACAATTTCACCATGAGAGAGCGATGCATAACAGGCCCATTTGAGATCCTGCTCTTGGCTGATAATTTTCGATTGGTCGATCATTGCCTGATCAACCCCTTTGCAAGGGACACTACACGTTGTGAGAGTATCGATCCAAATCTGTTCCAACCAAGAGAAGATCTCAATAATATTCTGTTCTGCCAATGGATGTTCCGGCGGAATAAATACCGTCACACTTAACATCCAAGGGCCGGCGAACACCGCACCACCGCCTGAACGACGCCGAATCAGTGGCAAGCCTACGGATTCAGCACGATGTACCTGCCCCTCATCTGGCCGTTGCGAACACCCCATAATCACGGCCGCTTGATCATACTGCCAGAACAATACCTGAGGTTGCTCAACCCCCTCGGCAAGCACTTCGCTGATACGCTGCTGCTCATCAGGCATTGAACCGATCACCAGTGGGTGAAAATTGTTTCTCATAAGGCCTCCTCGCGTTAGACGCGGGAAGATTAACCTATCTATACCCTTGGGAAAACCATTATCATACGAGGGTTAATAACGGAACTTCAGTGATGCAAACAGACTTTATCGATATTTACCAACATGCCCTTACCCAACAAGGTTATCAACAGGATCCACAACAGCAGCTGTTGGCGGAAGCACTTAACCAAATCTATCAATCCCTACAACTCGGTGGCGGCAAAAAAGGCCAGCCACAAGGGATTTATATATGGGGGCCTGTCGGACGGGGCAAAACCTTCTTGATGGATCTGCTGTTTGCCCATATCGCTGAAGCCACCAGCCTACGCTATCATTTCCATCGTTTTATGGCACAGATCCACCAGCAGTTGCGCGAATTACAGGGCAAAGCCGACCCACTTGAGCTAATCGCTAAAAAGCTCGCTAGACAATACCGGTTGATCTGCTTTGATGAGTTTTTCCTTAATGATATTGCCGATGCCATGATTCTGGGCAAGCTCATTAAAGGGCTACTCAAACACGGCGTAATTCTAATCACCACTTCAAACAGACCGCCGGATAATCTCTGCAAAGACCCTCTCTTTGAGGATCGAGTCAAACCCATCACCGCGATGATCAATCAGCAGATGCAGATCTTTAATCTCGCGGGTGACACCGATCATCGGTTACGCACGCTGACGCCAGCCCCCTGTGTTTTTTATTCTGGCGATCAGCATCAATCCCCCGACAGTGACCAACAGTTAAATAAACTCTATACCCATATCAGCCAGGTTACGCCCTGCCCCGATGAAGTAATCGTTTTACAGCGCCCCATACCGGTTAGAGGTGTGAGTGCGGAGTGTATCTGGTTTGATTTTGAACATATCTGCATGGGCCCACGCAGCCAGATGGACTACATCGATCTGGCTAACCGATTCAAACATGTTTTTATCAGTCAGATCCCACCCTTGGGTAGCCATAGCCATGAACAGATTAAAGCCCGCGGCACGGAGGATGGCATCGAAGCGGTTAAAGCTGGCGATCGCCAAGTATTGCTGGGCAGCATGGATGACCCAGCTCGGCGTTTTATCAGTCTTGTTGATGAACTCTACGACCGCAATATCAATCTATTTCTCAGTCTGGAGGTACCACTGGAGCAACTTTATGGGGAAGGTAGTTTGATGTTTGAGTTTGCCCGTACACTCAGTCGACTAACAGAGATGCAATCATTAGAGTATCAACGGTCCACCGGCGTGGCTGAGTAGTCTAATTTACAATCTGGAGATAACCTTTTTTGAGGTTCAATCTTGATTCAGTTACCAATAAGCGACAGTGATGTACAAAAGGAATCACTTTTATGAAAACGGCGTTACGATTTTTCTTTCAAGGCTTGTTAATTCTGCTGCCCTTTGTACTGACCATCTATCTGGTATTTCTGATCTTCACCGCCCTCGATGAGACGCTGTTCTCAGCGGCGGGGTCACTGATCGGTTATTTTATTCCAGGTCTACAAGCGGGCGTCATCGAAACTTTACTCGGAATTCTCCTAACGATCGCCATTATTATTCTGACAGGCATAGCCGGCTCGCTCTATCTGACCCGCTTCCTGATGGACACCGTCGGTGCATTAATGGAGCGCATTCCGGTCGTTAAGCTCCTGTATAACTCACTAAAAGATCTATTTCAGGCGTTGTTAGGCGATCAAAAAAGTTTTGATAAACCCGTGATGGTCTATTTAAACCAAGACAAAACGATCAAGGTGATGGGCTTTATTACCTGTGAAGATATGAGTAGCTTTGGCTTAAATGAAGATGTTTCTGTCTATCTACCGGACTCATACAATTTTTCCGGCAATTTGATTATTGTGCCCCGGGATTTAGTCGTGCCATTGGATGTTAGCGCCGGAAAAGTTACCACCTTTATTGTCAGTGGCGGCGTATCCACCACTGACAAAACCTATTAACCACGATGATCACTGACAAAGGGGTTGGTTTTACGCTCATGGCCTAGGGTCGACATCGGCCCATGCCCAGGAATAAAAGCCACGTCATCACCTAGTGGGAACAGCTTATCTTTAATCGAATGGATCAGTGTTGCATGATCACCCTGAGGAAAATCCGTGCGCCCGATCGAGCCCTGAAACAACACATCGCCCACCTGTGCTAACTGACTTTCTGGGCTATAAAACACGACATGGCCAGGAGTATGGCCTGGGCAATGTAACACCTCAAGGGTTTCATTACCGACGGTGACTTTATCACCATCCTCAAGCCAGCGATCGGGCGTAAAGGTTTCCACTTGAGGAAAACCAAACATCTGGCTTTGTTGAGCTAAACCATCAATCCAAAACTGATCCCCTTTATGCGGCCCTTCGATAGGCACTCCGGTGCGCTTTACCAGTTCAGCGGTACCGCCAGCATGATCGATATGGGCATGGGTTAGGAGTATTTTTTCCAACACGAGACCCAGTTCATCTAACTTAGCGACTACCTTATCGATATCTCCACCGGGATCGACCACCGCCGCTTTTTTACTCTCATCACACCATAACAGGGTGCAGTTCTGCTGGAATTGAGTCACCGGAATAATACTGTATTTCATAGAGATGCCGTGATGGTTAGAAATGATCGCCACAGTATACCGATTTCTAAACCATGCTTCGATATCTCCCGATCCCACGAGCAAGCATCAATGTTAACCGAGACGGTCAAATGGCGAATATCCTCGTCATGCTCTGCCAAACAAAAATAAGACAAACTAGCGCGACAGTCCTAGCCCACAATAAAATACTGTTTATATATTTACCCTTGTCTGCTCGCTATGCGATAGTGGCAGCCAATTCCTTATAAGTGCTGCTGGAGAGAGCAATGAAAAAATTAAAGCATGAAGCTGAACTGGTTAAAGAAGCGATTCGTATTGGTGCTGTCTACATGGAGAAACGTGGCGCTGGAAACATCGAAGCCACCGATAGCGCCAGCAATAAAATTACCGCCATTTACCGACTGTTGGTGCTGGATAAGTTGATTCAACCATTAGCCAAAGGCGATGAGAGCGAGCCAAATATGAAACACAAACTCGCCCTGTGGATAAGTCGCCAACTCCCTAAAGGTCATCCCTTGCTGGAGGAGTAATATGCCGACCATCTATCTAGCCGGTCCGGATGTGTTTTGGCCCAATGCCGTCGAACTGGGTGCCGCCAAAAAACAGTGTTGCCAGCAATACGGCTTTGAAGGACTCTTCCCGTTGGATAACACCCTCGACCTATCTTCGTTATCCCCTTATCAGGCTGGGCTGGCAATCTATCACGCCAATATAGCGTTAATGGATCGCTGCGATCTGGTCATCGCCAATATGACACCGTTCAGAGGCCCTAGTATGGATGTCGGTACGGCATTTGAGATGGGCTATATTACCGCCCTCAACAAACCGGTCTGGGGTTATTCGTTAGATGGACGACTGTACAGTGACAGAGTCGAGGGTATAGAAACCGATGCCGATGGTTTTACCATCGAAGCCTTTAATATGATCGACAATCTCATGATGGTAGGCGCCCTGAATCAACAGGGAGGGCTGCTGGCAGAGGAACGAGAAAACACTCTCGACAATCATCTCTATGTGTTTGATCAGCTATTACAACAGATACACAAAAGCCGCTAATATCAGCGGCTTTTTCTATTCTCATAACTGACCGAGTTAAACAGAACCGTCATTACACCTTGTGATAGATCTCAGCGCCGGTCTCTTTAAACTCCTGAGATTTTTCCTGCATCCCTTTATCGGCTGCTGCCTGTATCGATGCGATTTGGCTTGCATCCAGATCACGAACTTCCTGAGAGATTTTCATCGAACAGAACTTAGGCCCACACATCGAGCAAAAATGCGCCACCTTAGCGGATTCCTTCGGCAAGGTTTCATCGTGATAGGCTCGGGCTGTATCAGGGTCTAGGCCAATATTAAACTGATCTTCCCAGCGGAACTCAAAGCGTGCTTTGGACATCGCATTATCACGAATCTGTGCGCCTGGATGCCCCTTAGCCAGATCGGCAGCATGAGCGGCGATCTTATAGGTGATGATGCCTGTTTTAACATCATCTTTATTCGGCAACCCTAAGTGCTCTTTCGGTGTGACATAGCAAAGCATGGCACAGCCATACCAACCGATCATCGCCGCACCAATGCCTGAGGTAATATGATCATAGCCTGGGGCAATATCGGTGGTCAGTGGTCCTAAGGTATAGAATGGCGCTTCATGACACTCGGTTAACTGCTTATCCATGTTCTCTTTGATCATATGCATCGGTACATGTCCTGGGCCTTCAATCATCACCTGCACATCGTGCTTCCAAGCAATTTTGGTCAGCTCACCAAGGGTTTCAAGCTCCGAGAACTGGGCTTCATCGTTAGCATCATAGACCGAACCTGGACGCAGTCCATCCCCTAACGAGAACGATACATCGTAGGCTTTACAGATCTCACAGATATCTTCGAAGTGAGTGTAGAGGAAGTTCTCTTCGTGGTGCGCCAAACACCATTTGGCCATGATAGAGCCACCACGGGAAACGATACCGGTCATCCGCTTAGCCGTCATCGGGACATAGCGCAGCAAGACGCCGGCATGAATGGTAAAGTAATCCACGCCCTGTTCCGCCTGCTCAATCAGCGTATCGCGGAACACTTCCCAGTTAAGATCTTCAGCCACACCACTGACTTTCTCAAGTGCTTGATAAATCGGTACGGTACCAATAGGCACAGGGGAGTTACGCAAAATCCATTCACGGGTTTCATGGATATTCTTACCGGTAGACAGATCCATAATGGTGTCCGACCCCCAACGGATACCCCAAGTCATCTTCTCTACTTCCTCTTCAATGGAAGAGCTCAGTGCCGAATTGCCGATGTTGCCATTAATTTTCACCAAGAAATTACGGCCAATAATCATCGGCTCTACTTCGGGGTGGTTAATGTTGGCGGGAATAATCGCCCGGCCTTCAGCGACTTCTTGACGCACAAACTCAGGAGTGATCTCATCAGGAAGCTTCGCACCGAAGCTATGTCCGGGGTGCTGCTGCGCCACAACATTACCTTCAGCACGGGATTTCGCCAACTTCATGTTTTCACGGATGGCTATGAACTCCATCTCCGGCGTAATAATCCCTTGGCGGGCATAGTGTAACTGAGTCACGTTTTCGCCCGGTTTGGCTTTTAACGGCTTACGGGTTAATTCAAAACGCAGGTTATCCAGACGCAGATCTTGCTCACGGGCACGACCATACTCCGAACTCAAACCATCGAGCTGTTCGGTGTTATTACGTTCTGCAATCCACTCTGCTCGCAACGGCGCTAGACCTTTACGCACATCAATACTCGCATTAGGGTCTGAATAAGGGCCCGATGTATCGTAAACATAAAGCGGATCATTCTTTTCACCGCCCATATCGGTTGGCGTATCATCCAAGCGAATCTCTCGCATTGGCACCTGCACATCGGGACGAGAGCCTTCAATATAGACCTTGCGTGAATTTGGGAATGGCTGTACTGAGGCTTCATCAACCTGAGCACTGCGACTTAAAACCGTCTGATTGTCTGACATCGTATCACCTGTTTTTGAGTTTCTTTTTATAAAATTCCGGCTGAAAAAGCCCGTTATCAATAATGATGAACCTGATATGCTGCCCTCTGCCAACCGATGGTCGATTGATGGCAGAAACCGCCGAATGACGGAAATCGTTGCTGCCAGAGGCAGAGGTTAAATGAGCAGAGATTTAATGGGTTGAGTCGGCACAGACCAAGCGTCACTGATACATTTCCAAGGTGTTCATCGTTGAGCAATGCAACGATTATCTGCTCCATTGTGACGCAACGAGCTAATGGCTGAATGTCTCTAATCGCTTGAATAAGCTGTGCAGTCATCGCGTTAATAACGGCTACAAGCCTCGCGAAAAAAAGAGAACGCAACACGGAATATAGCGCTAAGCTCGCATGGATATCGGCGCCGCAGAAAAAACGGGCGATAGTCGCTGGTGTTGGAATATGTTTTTCAGACATCGGTACGGGTCCAGCATTGAGAGCTAAACCGGGCACGAAAAGACAGTATGACGGTTTATCTCGGTTTCCTACGCCGGTACTAACCGGATCAGGTTCGCGGGTTATTGGTCTATTTCAGTCCAACTCTCAGCCCAAAGGGCACCCCGACAAGATTCGCTTAGTTTATGTATAACTATTATCAATGTCCATTGTTCAACCAAAATATCCCAATAACACTGCTGGGCCTAAGATAAGATTTCTTTTCTATAAAACTAAAAATAAGAATTTTTCCTATATTCACCCACTTGTACTTCATTCATTATGTGCCTCAGGAAGATTAATTGTTCGGAGTGAACACAGGACGGCCACGACAAGCGGATCAGGAAGCACGGATTGCTGGCATGAAGCCTAGGATTAACCGCACGGAAAATGGAAGCCATATAAAAAGAGCACTTCAGAGGAAACTGAATGCTCTTTTTTTTTCGCTCATTTTTCTATCCATTACTCACCCGCTGCGACCAAATAGGATTTTTTCCTATAGTTCCAATAACAGAGAAATAGGATACTGGTTTTGAGGGATCGATGGCCTTCAAGGATGAAGGTAAAACCAAGGAATGGTATACAAAGGAATTTGAAAGGCAACGGATTGTCGCTTGTCTATGTGTATAAAGGGTCGATGAAAAAGGATACAGGGATGTCACGGCAGGAAGCCGGATAGATTTCATCACTAAACGGATTTAACTCGGGTAAAACTAGGCAAATATTAGACATGCAAAAGAGAGCACTTAAGTAAAACTGAGTGCTCTCTTTTTTATATCTGCGGTTTAACTTTCAAACGTTAATCTAAATAAACGACAATCTAAATCAGCCTATGGGTTCAAGCTGATCGAACACACTGCCCTGCCAAAGCGCTTGCGCCAATTCCGTGGGCGTTTGTGTGCAGCCTTCCTGTATCCAGCAAGCTAACGCAGCCGCCACATCCGGATAAACCATCGGCTCCGGTGATGGCTGACTCACCCAGCGATAAAATTGTTCTGCCTGCAATTCAGAAAACACCTCGGCAAGACCGAAATGCTGCAACACGGCCGCATTGGAAGCTTGCTCCGGCTGGCCTGACAACGGCTTCGTCAGTAACTTTTTGCCCGCCTGTAACACCTCGCTGGACAAACCAAAACCACTATTGGCAATAACTCCTTCACAACAGGCTTGAGCCTGGCGGAACGCCTCACGGGATAAGGGACGCCAAAGAATATGGCCGTCATCTTCAGGCCGGTCAATATCGCAATAAACATGAAATTCAAAGTCACTAAATGGTAATAACCACTGGCGAATCTGCTGACGCTCTTCAAATGGTAAATAAACCAGAATCATACCCGCCTGCTGAGTAATAGCGTAAGGCTGAGGCTCTATTAACGGCGGTAAAATCGGCCCATTGAAGTGATGCCAATGCAGTCCTATCCCTTGCTGCACGGGGGTAAAAAAACGGATCATCGGCATCATAATACGCCCAACGCTCGGTCCAGGGAGTGGATAGCGAAAGGCGTATTGATGGGCGATACCGATACAGGGCTTCTTCTGCAACTTCGCCGCCCAAGCGGTAATAGGTTCAAAATCACTGATAATCAGATCATACGACTGCAGATCCAACGCACGAATATCACTGATCAGCTGTATAAAGCTGTTCTGCCTTAGACTACGCCAACGATCAATCCGCCCATCCTTAACGCTAAAGGTTAACCCACGACGCACCTGATAATCACCGAAGGGTTCCATATTAAAGAGTTTTTCAGGAGGGCGGCCGCTAAACAGGAAATCAACCTCAATACCCTCTTTTAACAAAGCCGGCGCCATCACTCTGGCTCGGGTAATATGACCATTCCCCGTCGCCTGTACACCATAAAGAATTTTCATGACTGATTTTCCAAACTGGTTGTTTCAAACAACGGCAAGATTCTAGAAGAGGTCGATCAGATTTAGGCCAATCACTGCGGATACCAACCCGAGCACCGCACCGGCAAGAATATCGGTCGGGTAATGCACGCCGAGAAATACACGCGCCAGCGCAATCAACCCAGCCAAGGTATAGCCCAGCATCATGAAGGCCGGATAATAAACCGCCAATAGTGAGGCAAACACGAACGCTGCTGCGGCATGACCCGAAGGTAAACTGAACTTATCCGCTGGAGTAATTTGTGGGGTAACATCTGCAAAACGATCACAAGGACGGTCACGTTTAATCAGTTGTTTTAGATAAAGATAAACCGGCAGCTCAATCGCAAAGACAAACAAGCCTGCCAATAGAAACTCACCACCATGCTTCGGCTCCAACCATGCGAGCAATAAGCCAATAATAAGGTAGAGGCTACCATCCCCCAGCTTGGAGATAAGTCGACTCAAGGTGGGCATCACCGGTAATCGACAGGTGCCAAAGCAGAGGTAATAAAGGGAAACATCGAAAGCGGCTAAACGTTGCTGTAGTGCATTCATGGTTTTGAACCAAATGTTTGCTGTTTGACAACATTTTGATCCAAAAACGATTACAGAACGGTGAACAACTATTTAACCTTCTGTGACAGGCTCTTTCTCCGCGGTACAAATCGCCGTCACCGACGTCGAAATTTGTCGCAATAATGCGGGAGTGATTAAGTTGGGTTTTAGCGGACGACTAAACAGATAACCCTGAGCATGTTGGCATTTCAACCCTAACAAAATCTGATATTCTTCACAGGTTTCCACGCCTTCGACAATAACATCCATATTTAAAGCGCTCCCCATCTGCAACGAAGCTTTAACAATCTGCAGACTGGAGTAATCATGGGTAATGCCGCGAATAAACCCTTGGTCGAGCTTAAGCTTGGTCACCGGTAGCTCTTTTAGATAAAGCAGTGACGAAAATCCCGTGCCAAAATCATCAATTGAAAAGCACACGCCCTGCCGAGTCAGCTTACCCATCGTCTCTTTCGCCTGAACACGATCCCCAAGAAACACAGATTCGGTAATTTCTAGCTCAAGTTTCTCTGCAGGAAAGCCGCTTTGCTCCAGTGCATTTAGCACCTTGCTAGCAAAATCCGATTCAACAAACTGCTTCACGGACACATTCACCGCCAAGCGCTCGAAGGTTAACCCCTGTTTAAGCCATTCGCTACCTTGCTTGCAAGCCAGCTCTAGCACTCGATCACCGAGGGTCACGATCAAGCCTTCCTGTTCGGCTAGGGTGATAAATTTATCCGGCGGAACATTGCCAAACTCCGGATGACGCCAACGGGCCAGCGCTTCAAAACCAACCAACTCACCGCTGTGTAAAGTGATCTGTGGTTGATACTCAAGATAAAACAGATCCGAATATAACGCCTCCGCTAATGACGCCACTAACTGCTGATTTTCGTGCAGCTGATCACTCATCTCAGACGTGTAAAATAGATAGCTGCCGACATTCTTCTTTTTCGCTTCATGTAACGCGAGATCCGCTTGTTCAAGCAGTCGTAGGGGTTCGTAAAGTTCGCCCTCATGTATCGAGATTCCCGCCGTTGCGGTCAGCGAAAAACTTTGATCACCCGAGACAATCGGTAAACTGATCTCGGCGATTAAACGGTCGGCAAACTGGCTCAAAGAGGTACGGTTAGCAGAATGTCGCAGCAATACGGTAAATTCATCGCCACCATTACGAGCTAGCACCGAACTACCACTCAGACGCGCCTGAAGCCGCTCACTCATATGACTTAGAACATAGTCCCCCATTTTCTGGCCGTGAAAGTCATTGATCAGACTAAAGTTATCTAAGCCAATTAAAATGATGCAAGTGGTTTGCTCTTTCGAGCGGGGTAAACGGACATATTCAGCCAGCGTTTCCGTCATAAATTGCCGGTTATAAGCACCGGTTAACTCATCATGATAGGCAAGAAAACTCACCTCTTTCTGAATCTCTTTACGATAGGAAACTTCTCGTTTCAAAGAACGATTCCATAAAATAACGATCAACAACAGCACACTGGTTACACCAAAACCAACAATAACTAACCATTGAGTCAATGTTTCAATATCAACCCGCTGAGTATCTTCTGGGGTTAACCAACGATCTTCAATCTCCTGTCGTTGCTTGGGGGTAATAGACGCCATTGCTTTATTAATCAACACCCCCATCATTGGCTCATCATTGCGAGTGCCAAAGGTGAGATGGTAATCAAAACCCACATTACCTACGATACTAATATTATCGATGCCATCCTTTACCGAATAGAAATAGCCTGCAGCAGCAGAGCCACCCACCGCCTCAACTTGCCCTGCACCCAATAGATTGAAAGCCGCCCGCAGGGTTGGCGTCTCAACAAGATCAATCTCAGGATAGTTATTACGAATATAATTCGCTACTGCGGTTCCTTCTGGCACGGCAAAACGCTTGCCGGCAAAATCAGACATTTCGGCCTGACTAGAGTGGCCTTTCTGGGTATATATTTTATTCGATAGATGTGAATAAACGTCGGTGAAGTCTAGATAATTTTGACGCTCTTCTGTCTCACTAACAGCGACCGCAATATCAACAGCGCGAGCTTTCGCCGCCACGATTAACGCACCATAACTTTCAAAAACTTGGTGTTGAAACCCTGTCCCTAACGCGCGCTCAATTAAGTGAAGATAGTCCATCGACAGGCCTTCTAACCCGCCATCACCGTCTCGAGCCGAAAGATAGGGAGGCATCACGACCACACCGACCTTCATCGAGGCACGATGTTCCTCAAGCCATTGAGATTCTGGCTCGGTCAGATCAATTTGAGCGGTCGCCGCAAGCGACACCACCATTAGAAAAACTGACACCAGTAATGGTGCCAGCTTAGCACGTAGAGTAGCCGTCATATTTATTCTTGTAATTACTCTTACCCTAAAGAATATTAACGACTAGGACTTCAACCAGTCTGCAATAATATCGGCTAATTTAAGTGGCGCAGTCAACGGCATCATATGCCGCTCACCAGGCACAGAGATTAACTCAATCGGCTGTTCTGCTTCAAAAATAACTCGACGGGCATAACCTATCGACAACACTTCATCTTGGTCACCTTGCACGATGACAATCTTAAACGGATAACGCTGCTGCATTATTCCGGCCTTACGACTAAAGACACTGGCAAGCGTTTTAAAAGGATAATCCAATACTAACATAGGATCCTGATTGATTAACCGACCGGCGGGGTGTCCTGCTAACAGCTGATGATAATCCACCAGACATGAGAGCGGTAAACGCACGGAAGGAAACAATATAGCGCTGCCCCAAGTCCACTGCCAACCCATAAAATGAAAAATATCAGGAGGCACTTCTGTTGTTAACAGCGTACCACAAACTACTTTACTGATACGATCATCATGCTCTGCAGCTGCAACCGCCAGTAATGCACCAACCGAATACCCATAGATAAAATAAGGGCCTTCATAGCGCTCTTCGAGAGCATCAATCACGTCAGAAACACAAGCTTGTACACTTTCAACCGTATAAGCCCCACGTTCACCACCGGAATAACCATGGCCTGGCGGGTCAATCGCAACAACATTAAAGCCTCGATCAGAAAGGTGACTCAGCATCGCCGCGTAAAGTTCACCATAAGTACCAATACCCGGTAGAAACAAAAGCACAGGGGAATCTGCATGATGTTCATAGACTTCACAATGGATCGGCAATTCACCGACATGGAAAGTCTTACGTTTGGCGAGAAAGGGTTCACTCCCCAAAGCCTTCTGCAAAGCTTGCCGAGTTGAGCTAATTTCACCACCTTTAGGGGTAGGTTTCAAAAGAGGTTCTATCTTTTCCATCAGTGTTGACACTCCGGACAGTAAACAGTGGAACGCTGACCGAGACGTATCTCTTTCAGCGTTGATTTGCAGTGATAACATAATTCACCACCGCGACCGTACACATTCAGTTGTTGCTTAAAATATCCCGGCTTACCATCACCACCGACAAAATCTTTCAATGTAGTACCTCCTTGTTGTATTGCTCGGGCCAGCACTGACTTTATTTCATCGACAAAACGACTCAGTCTCTCAGCCGAAATATTCCCTGCGGCCCGCTTTGGGTGAATACCTGCACTAAACAATGCTTCGTTAGCGTAGATATTACCGACACCCACAACTATCTGACTATTCATAATAAACTGTTTTATTGCCTGTTTTCGCCCAGCGCAACGCTGCTGTAGATAACTGGCTGAAAAATCACTACTCAGAGGCTCTGGCCCCAACTTTTCTAGCAACGAATGTGATTCACCTAACGGTTGCCACAATACTGAGCCAAATCGACGCGGATCTGTCAGTCGCAATGCCATACCACTATCGAGAACCAGATCAACATGGTCATGATAAGCCGCTGGCTGATCGGCGCTGACCATATAGAGACTACCAGACATCCCCAGATGAATCATTACCGCGCCATTCGGCAGATGAATTAACAGATATTTACCCCGCCGAGTCACCGAACTCACTCGAGCATTTGTCACCCAGTCGGCTAACTGCTCAGGTATCGGCCAGCGCAACTTCGGCTGGCGCACCGTTAATGCAGTAATTGTACGCCCCTCAAGATGAGGTTCAATACCTCGACGGGTGGTTTCAACTTCGGGTAATTCAGGCATATTCGTAAACTTCAGCGTCATTGGTGATCATTATTGCAGGCACAAAAAAACCCGGACTAGGCCGGGTTTTTTGCTTAGCCAAGATTATTATTACTTAATCTTCGCTTCTTTGTACATAACATGCTGACGAACAACAGGATCGAATTTCTTCATTTCCAGCTTGTCAGGGGTAGTACGTTTGTTCTTAGTAGTGGTGTAGAAGTGACCAGTACCAGCAGATGAAACCATCTTGATCTTATCGCGCATAATCGTGCTCCTTAAACTTTAATGCCGTTCTTGCGAACGTCAGCCAACACAACATCGATACCTTTCTTATCGATGATACGCATACCTTTAGAAGAAACGCGCAGACGAACAAACTTCTGCTCGCTTTCTACCCAGAAACGGTGCCAATGCAGGTTCGGCAAAAAGCGACGACGTGTGCGGTTCAATGCGTGGGAAACGTTGTTTCCTGCTACAGGGCGTTTACCTGTAACCATGCAAACTCGAGACATGACAAATACCTTACTTATAGTTTATGTAACTTCTATCAGATACTTATTGGATCAGAAGCGATACGTCCCAGATAAATAGGGCCGCTTCATTATCCTCAGGCGGAGCGTCCAAACCAAAGACTCAAATCCCGTACCGGTGGATAGAAGAGCGCGCATTGTACAGAAAACAAACGCCACTGGCTATACAGGCTGAATATTTTTTATTCTGCCTCAAATCATCCCTCTTTCCGCTAGAGAAACCGTCACGCCTGCGCCCACCACCATATGATCAAGCAGGCGAATATCAACCAAATTTAACGCCTCTTTAATGCGTAAGGTGATATTCTGATCCGCCAGACTCGGTTCGGCCACACCGGAAGGATGATTATGCGCTAGGATAATAGCCGCCGCATTATGGTATAGCGCCAGCTTCACCACCTCTCGGGGATGCACTGCCGCACTATCGATCGTCCCCTGAAACAACTCCTCATAGCAGATCACCCGATGTTGGCTATCTAACAACAAACAGGCAAACACTTCTCGACTTCGATCACTTAACTGCAGTTGCAGATAATCCCGAACCAGATCCGGCGATGTCAGCGCTGAATCCCGCTGCAACTGCTCGGCATGACAGCGCCGACTGATTTCCAGCACCGCCTGCAGCTGCACATATTTTGCAGGCCCCAAACCAAGCTCGGCGCAAAAGGTCGCTTGATCGGCATTAATTAACGCCCGTAAACCACCGAAGCGGGTCAACAGTTGACGGGCGAGATCTACCGCACTACAGCCCTTAACGCCGGTGCGTAAAAAAATAGCCAGTAATTCGCCATCCGACAGACTCGCTGCCCCCTGCCGTAATAATTTCTCGCGAGGACGCTCCGCTGCTGGCCAATCGGTAATCGCCATAATCACATCCTTGTGTCATTTTTCCTATATCAACATATCCGTATCCAGTGTAGACCAACACTTAGACTGCCGCCGTGGGAATGTAACTCGACCGGAGATAGTGGTATCTTATGCTCCCTCAATGACCCTCTATATGCAGATATAAAGTTATCCGGTATGCAAAGACTCACGAACAGACAGATTGTTTTAGGTATCACAGGTGGTATTGCCGCTTATAAAAGCGCAGAACTGACTCGCCTATTAAAAGGGGCAGGGGCCGATGTTCAAGTGGTCATGACGCCCGCCGCGGTCGAATTTATTACGCCACTGACATTACAGGCACTCTCTGGCAATCCGGTACATTTACATCTACTTGATCCTGAAGCCGAAGCCGGCATGGGTCATATTGAACTGGCTAAATGGGCCGACATGATCCTTATCGCTCCCGCCAGTGCGGACTTTATGGCACGACTTAATAGCGGCCACGGCAATGACCTGCTGAGCACTCTCTGCTTAGCAACCGAAGCCCCTGTCGTGCTGGCACCCGCCATGAATCAAGCGATGTGGCGTGATCCACAGACTCAGGCGAATGCAACCAGCTTACAAACAAAAGGGATACGCCTGCTCGGCCCTGGCGTAGGTGAACAAGCCTGCGGCGATACTGGTCCCGGTCGTATGTTGGATCCGCTTGATATTGCCAGCCAAGCGGCCGCACTGTTTGATCGCGGCTTACTGACAGGCAAGCGGGTTGTTATCACCGCCGGCCCCACCCGTGAAGCATTAGACCCGGTGCGCTATATCAGTAATCACAGCTCGGGCAAGATGGGTTATGCCCTCGCCGAAGCCGCCATTGATGCCGGTGCTCAAGTGACACTCATTAGTGGGCCAGTCAACCTGCCCGCCCCCCAGCGGTGCCAACGTGTCATGGTTGAAAGCGCCGAACAGATGCTGGCTGCATCGCTGGAAAATATCGATCAGTGCGATATTTTTATCGCTTCGGCTGCCGTCGCTGACTACCGGCCCTCTGCTGTTGCCGAACATAAGCTGAAAAAAGGTAAAGAGGAGATCATGGAGCTCCACTTAATAAAAAACCCCGATATTGTCGCCACTGTTGCCGCGCTGAAAAACAAACCGTTCACCGTCGGCTTTGCTGCAGAAACTCGGGATGTGGTTCATTATGCCCAGGATAAATTAACCCGAAAGAAACTCGACCTTATCATTGCTAATGACGTCTCCCGCAGTGATATCGGTTTCAATAGCGATGATAATGCCGTCACCGTGGTCAGCCATGATCAGGTACAGCCACTGCCACTCTGTAGCAAACGTCAACTAGCCGCTAAGTTAATCGATATTATTGCCGCCAAACAGCCACGCTGAATCAGGAAACTATTAACCGTTGAAGCCACAGCAACTCAATCCGGCCATTTTCCGCGCCTATGATATTCGCGGCATCTACCCCGATAGCCTTAATGCCGATAGCGCACTGCTGATCGGTCAGGCGATCGGCAGTGAAGCCCTTGAGCGAAATCAGAAGACGATCTGTGTTGGCTACGATGGTCGACTATCCAGCCCTGATCTTAGTCAGGCGCTAATGCGTGGTTTATTGCGTAGCGGTATCGATGTTATCGAGCTCGGTATGATTCCCACCCCAGCCCTCTATTTTGCCACCCATGCATTAAATACGGGCTCTGGAGTCATGGTGACCGGCAGCCACAATCCCGCACAATACAATGGTTTTAAAATCATGCTGGGCGGCCACACCCTAGCTGGGGACGAAATCGCGGGTCTTTACCAGCGCAGCATCGATAATCAGCTTACCCGAGGCAAGGGGGCACTGCGAACGCATAATATTACCGAGACCTACCTCGCACGCATATTACAGGAGCGACAACTACAACGACCGCTTAGCATTGTCGTTGATTGTGGTAATGGGGTTGCTGGCCCGTTAATCGTCCCATTACTACAACAATTTGGTTGCGACGTTACTCCACTTTATTGCGATATTGATGGTCACTTTCCCAACCATCACCCGGACCCGGAAAAGCCTGAAAACCTGATCGACCTGATCGCTAAAGTCCGAGAACTCAAAGCGGATATCGGCCTAGCCTTAGATGGCGACGGAGATCGCCTCGCCGTAATCAATAATAACGGCGAGATCATTACCCCAGATCAACTTATCTGCCTCTTTATTCAAGATCTACTGCAGCGTCATCCCGGTGCTAATATTGTCTATGATGTAAAGTGCTCTCTGAACATCGGTTTATTGATTGAGAAACTCGGGGGCAACGCCGATATGTGGTGCTGTGGCCACTCAATGATTAAAAACCGTATGCGGCAGACCGGAGCCCTTTTTGGTGGTGAATTTAGCGGCCACCTGTTTTTTGCCGAACAGTGGTATGGCTTTGATGATGGTCTCTATGCCGCCGTACGCTTGTTAGAACTGCTCAGCCGTACAGAGCATACCGCCACAGCGTTATTCCAGCCATTTCCGGCATTGCCTTCGACCCCCATGATTAATATCGCGGTCCAGGATGAAAACAAATTTCAGCTCATCGAGCAGATGAAGCAAATAGATTTTTCACCGGCCACCGTCTACGATGTGGACGGTTTACGGGTCGAATATACTGATGGCTGGTTCGGTATCAGGCCTTCAAACACCACACCAATGCTAACCTTAAGAATCGAAGCACTAACCGTAACAGCCCTCCATCGGATCATCCGTCAGGTGGAAGCAGCGCTGCAACAGGTCATTCCAGGCTTGCAAATACCTGAGTTAGCGGTTACAAACTACACAAACCCTATAAATAGAGACGATACAGATGCCACTGTCACGTAAAGAAGCGATCAATACCGCTAACGTGCTAAGCGAAGCACTCCCCTATATTCAGCAATTTGCGGGTAAAACCGTAGTCATCAAATACGGCGGCAACGCCATGATTGATGAAAAGCTGAAGGACAGCTTCGCCCGCGATATCGTGATGATGAAACTGATCGGCATCCACCCTATTGTGGTACACGGCGGCGGACCTCAGATCGGCGAACTGTTAGACAAGCTAGCCATTGAATCACACTTTGTGAACGGCATGCGGGTCACCGATGCGAAAACAATGGATGTGGTTGAAATGGTGCTCGGCGGCATGGTCAACAAAGATATTGTTGGCCTAATCAACCGCAATGGCGGCAAAGCGATCGGTCTAACCGGTAAAGACGGCATGCTCTTAGGTGCACGTAAACTGAAGGTGAAACATAAATCACCCGAGATGTCGGTTCCCGAAATTATCGATATTGGTCATGTTGGTGAAGTGGACCACGTCAACACCAAGGTCCTCGATATGCTCAGCAACTCGGATTTTATCCCTGTGATTGCACCGATCGGTGTTGGTAGCGATGGCGCATCCTACAATATCAATGCGGATCTCGTTGCCGGTAAAGTGGCTGAAGTCTTACAGGCTGAAAAACTGATTTTACTCACCAACATTAGCGGCCTACTGGATAAAGCAGGTAATGTTCTGACCGGCCTAACCACCAATGAGGTTGATGAGCTGATTGAAGATGGCACCATCTACGGCGGCATGTTGCCGAAGATAGACTGCGCTCTCAGTGCGGTTAAATGTGGCGTCAACAGCGCTCATATTATCGATGGTCGCGTTGAGCACGCTTGTATTCTCGAGCTCTTTACCGATGAAGGTGTCGGTACACTCATCACCAATCAGACCCGCAAGGTGCAAGAATAATGGCGGCAGAGGCAAACGAGAAACCATCCCGGCGAGAGCAAATTTTGCAATCGCTGGCGATGATGTTAGAAAGCGATCCCGGTGCTCGAATTACCACGGCGGCATTGGCAAAACATGTGGGTGTTTCGGAAGCGGCACTGTACCGTCACTTCCCCAGCAAAGCACGGATGTTTGAAGGGTTGATCACCTTTATTGAAGACACCGTGTTTAGCCGCATCAACATCATTACGGGCTCTGACGCCAATGCATTGAAGCAGTGTGAACAGATTTTGACGCTGTTACTCGCCTTCGTTGAAAAAAATCCAGGCATGGCCCGCATTCTCACGGGAGATGCCCTGTCCGGCGAAACCGACCGTTTGCGTCAACGTATTAATCAGTTTTTTGAACGGCTAGAAACACAGCTAAAACAGATTATGCGCACCGCAGAACAGACAGAAGGTTTACGTACAGAGCTTCCTACCGGCGCAACCGCTAATTTGATGCTCGCCTGTGCTGAAGGTCGTATCCGTCAGTTTGTCCGAACTGAGTTTAAAGCCCGACCCACACTCAACTGGGCAGACCAATGGACGATTCTTGCCGCGGCAGCCCGTCGTTAAAAGCTTGTCTCATGCCTAACCGAGATTCATTGATAAATGATCATCGAACAACTCAGTCTGGTGCTGATTTCGCTGCTAGCCAATGGTCTTTCTGCCATGGCTGGCGGGGGCGCCGGTCTGCTACAACTTCCCGTCTTACTCTTTCTTGGATTGAGCTTTAGCAGCGCTCTAGCAACCCATAAGATCGCTAGTGTCGCTTTAGGTATCGGCGCTACCCTGCGTCATCTACGGGAAAAGTCTCTCGATCGTCGCTTCTGTCTGTTTATACTCGCCTGCGGTCTTCCCGGCGTCATTCTCGGTGGCGTTCTGGTGTTACAGTTGCCAGAATCACTGACGATCTTAAGCCTAGGTATACTGACCTCCGGTCTTGGTCTCTACTCGGTCTTTAAGGCTCAGCTAGGCATGACCCTAGAACCCCGTCATCGAGATGCTTCCGGTATGTTCATCGGCGGGCTAGTACTTGGGCTAATCGGCATTCTTAATGGTTCACTCACCTCGGGTACCGGCTTGTTCGTCACATTATGGTTGGTACGCTGGTTTGGTCTGGACTACAAATCCGCAGTGGCTTATGTATTGGTGCTCGTTGGACTGTTTTGGAACGGCTCCGGTGCTATCACCGTGGCACTACAGCAACCGCCTCACTGGGAGTGGCTACCGGCATTGATTATCGGAGCTATTATTGGCGCCTATACTGGCACGCACCTAGCGCTAAGTCGGGGTAATGGCTGGGTAAAGCGGGCTTTTGAAACACTGACTATCGTAGTGGGTGCTAAGCTAATCTACGACGGGTTAATGCTATTCTGATAGGGGTCATTTAAGGACACGGGTAGCACCGGTTTCCCGTAGGGTAGCGAGCACAAACCGCACCCATGGAAACAACCTTAGATCAAAAAATATCTCTCATCACCGATGTGATTCACAAAGCTCACCAGCACCTTACGAATGATCCAAACCGATACAACCCCGCGCCAAATCCCAACGATTTCCCGTAGGGTAGCGGGCACGAACCGCACCCATGGAAACAACCTTAGATCAAAAAATATCTCTCATCACAGGTGTGGCTTGCAAAGCTCACCAGCACCTTACGAATGATCCGTACCGATACAACCCCGCGCCAAATCCCAACGATTTCCCGTAGGGTAGCGGTGAGGTACGAACCGCACCCATGGAAACAATCTTAGATCAACAACCATCTCTCATCACCGGTGTGGCTTGCAAAGCTCACCAGCACCTTACGAATGATTCGTACCGATACAACCCAGCGCCAAATCCCAACGATTTCCCGTAGGGTAGCGGGCACGAACCGCACCCATGGAAATAACCTTAGATCAAAAAATATCTCTCATCACCGGTGCGGTTCGCAAAACTCACCAGCACCCGACGAATGATCCGTACCGATACAATCCAACGCCAAATCTAACGATTTCCCCTAGGGTAGCGGTGAGGCACGAACCGCACCCATGGAAACAATCTTAGATCAACAACCATCTCTCATCACCGGTGCAGTTCGCAAAACTCACCAGCACCTTCCGAATGATCCGTACCGATACAACCCGACACCTATCGTTCCAGCCATACACTGTAGGAGCCTCTTCTAGGGGCGATAATAACTGAAAAAACAGATCGAATATTAAAAAGGATGTCATACAATTGGCTTTTCCAAGCCTCACACTCATCCTAAGGCAGCGTTAATACAGGCGACTCTTTCACAGTGGATTGATCTTGCAGCACTAACGAGGCCGGCAATGATCTTGCTGATTACAAGCAGGCGCAGATACCTCGACGAGCCGTTGAGCATCTACCAAGCGTCGCGCTTCAGCTTGCTGCAATAGAAAACCACTGGGTGCAACTAACTGAATACCTTGCTCACCGATAGTGGGCAGGACTTTTGAAAGATAACTAATGGTTTCGGGATAAGGGTGACAAATTAATACCGCAAAACCCTGCTCTTGCGCCAACCGAATACCGTAGCGAAACTGTTTATCGACAAATGCTGTCGTCTGCTCATGATCAAGAAACACATCCCGCATTAACCAAGGAATACCCCGAGAGTAAGCCGCTTTCCAAGCGACCGTCTCACTTGTGGTTCTGCTATCAAGAAAAAACAGCCCCTGTTCAGCCAGTATATCCATCACCCAATCCATTTTCTGTCGTCGCTGGGTAAGCAAGCTGCCCATATGATTATTCACGCCAGACACATGGGGGACAGCGGCAATATTATCCCGTAACACTTTTGTGAGCTGCGATCGATTAAGACTATCCGTCAACGCTCCCGGCCCCAGTCGCAAATGAGCCGCATTGGCCATCGGCGCATGTAACATCACCTCTTTTCCCTGACGGAATGCCAGTTCAGCAAGAGCAACACTATGAGGTGTATGAGGTAAAACAGAATAAGCGATTGGACCCGGCAAGTTAATCGCGGCAGTCCCTTTTTCGAGGCTATTACCTATATCATCGATGATGATAATAAGCCGAGCTGATGCCGGCTCAGCAACAACCGACGAAGACAATGACAACCAAAACAGGATCGCTACAAGAGATGCAGCAACCCCATGACGGTGCCGAATAGGCTGTATCACTGACTCTCGGTTTGCGCGGCTTCAGGTTGAGTACGGTTAGCCGATTGAGTGCCGGATCGAACCACCGCCAGACCTTTCAATAGATTGAGCGCTTCGTACAGCTGAAAATCGTTCTCAACAATGGACACTAACGGTTCCGATGGATCGACCATTTCCGCTTTGGCATTTTCCAAGTGACCACTCAGATCCCGCTCTTTAATAAAGTTACCGGAATCTTTAAGGTTTACATCCGCTTCGGCCACATAGATATCTGGCACAATGCCCTGCGCTTGAATCGAACGCCCCAGAGGCGTGAAATAGCGCGCGGTGGTGAGTTTTAATGCTCGATCTTTAGTCAGCGGTAAAACGGTTTGCACCGAACCTTTACCAAAGCTATCAACGCCCATAATCACTGCTCGCGATTGATCCTGAAGGGCACCGGCAACGATTTCAGAGGCGGATGCCGAGCCCTGGTTGATCAGCACAACAATGGGTACATCATTATCAACCAACGTTCTTTGAGTCGCATTATAACGCAACTCCGAATTAGCAACACGACCCTCGGTATAAACGATCAACCCCTGATCAAGAAAAGCATCACACACCTCAACCGCCGCCCGTAAAACACCACCGGGATTGTTGCGCAGATCCAGCACAATACCGCTCAATTCACTTTGCGCTTTTAGTTTTTCGATCGCGACCTGAAGATCATTACCGGTATTAACCTGAAACTGAGTAAGACGTAGATAACCAACACCACCACCCAGCAACCGCTGTTTTACACTGGCTACACGAATGATGTCCCTGACAACAACGATCTCTAAAGGCTTATCTTCGCCCTCCCTAATCACCGTCAAGACCAGTTCAGAACCCGGCTTACCTCGCATCAGTTTAACCGCGTCCGCCAACCCCATACCCTGTACGGGCTGATCGCCGAGTTTAACGATAAGATCGCCGGCTTTGACGCCCGCACGCTGCGCTGGAGTGTCATCAATGGGAGCGATAACCCGAATAAAGCCATCTTCTAGACCGACTTCAATACCTAAACCACCAAACTCGCCACTGGTATGACTTTGTAAATCAGAAAAGGCATCCGGCCCAAGGTAGGCCGAGTGAGGATCAAGCCCTGCCAACATGCCGCGTACCGCATCTTCCAGTAACTTAGCGTCATCAACCGGCTCGACATAAGAGTTTTTAATGCGCTCGAAGACTTCTGAAAATAAACGAATCTCTTCTAGCGGGATACTTTTAATCGCCTCACTTTCAGGCGTAACATCCGCAGCCAACAGAGGTGCAGCTGCCCCACTCAACAGGCAGGTCAGCAACAGAGGCTTAGTCAGGCTGGATAGCTGTTGCTTCAGCGTCATGATTCATCCTTATTTAGACATCTGTAAAATATTGAAACAGCATAACCGCTACCACTACCTTCTCGCCAGCCATTTAAGCGGATCTGCTGAATTTCCCTTATAACGTACGGCAAAATAGAGTCCTGAAACACCGCTGCCGCCACTGCTACCAACGGTGGCTAACTGATCTCCGGCAGAAACCCACTCCCCGACGTCACTTAACAACGACTCGTTATGGCCGTAAAGACTCATATAGCCGGCACTATGATCAACAATAATCAGCAACCCATAGCCGCGTAACCAGTCGGAGAAAACTACCCGTCCATGATGAACCGCCCGTACCGGCTGACCGGTTTTTCCTGCCAACAAGATACCTTCATAACGAATACTATCTCGCGTGTTACCAAAGCGCTGAACAATTTTACCCTTTGCCGGCCAAGGTAAACGCCCCTTCAGATCGCGAAACGCTTTTTCATCACTGCCAATGGCGATTTTTTCAATCGACTCTCGAATCTGCGCAAGCAGTTTTTCCAGCCGCTGCTGATCCGCCTGCATCGTTTTCAGTTTTTGGCTGTCACTGCTGAGTTTTGCCGCTAACTGATTGAGCACCACTCGACGCTCTTCGCGCACAGACTCTAGATCGACTGAGCGCGCCTTAAGTAGATCTCGACGGTCAAAAATACCCTGCTGTGCTCCACGAATAGCCTCTTCAGCTTCCTCTAGGCGAACCAATCCCGTACGGAAGGATTCGAGTCGCTCAGTGAGCGTCTGATTAATCCGATCATAATAACGCAACATCCGCGAAACCTGCTCGGGATCTCGCTGAGTCAACAGTAACTGCAAACGCGGCTGATGGCCGGTTTTATATTGCTGTCGCAGCTGTTGCTCCAGCCCCACCGCTTGTTGTTGCAAGGAGGTTAGTAGCGGCTTTTTTTCCTGTTCTAAGGTTCGTAACTGCGTTTCAGCATCCTTTAATTGTTGATTAAGACGCCGAATTTCCCGCGTTAACTCACCAATACTCTGATCGGTACGGCGCACTTCTCGCTGCACCGAAGCATGTTCACCTTTCAAAGAGCCAAGATTTTTACTCAACTTAGCAATCGTCTTTTTCAACGATACAATTTCAGCTTCGGTAGCTTTTTCCTGAGCAGCAAAAAGCGGCGGTGTTAGCGAGAGCAACGTCACCATTAAACATAGAACTAATCGTTTTTTTGGCATATACAGACAGGCCGTTGACAAAACGGCCTGCATCCTCAGCTTATGTCAGCCAGTGAATGACCCGTCATCTCTGCAGGCTGCTCTAACCCCATCAGCGCCAGAATCGTTGGCGCCAAATCACACAACGCGCCATCTTTAAGCTGCAACTGAGATTTACGCGGGCCATCATAGACCAACGCTACCGGCCAAAGTGTATGTGCTGTATGTGCTTGACCGGTCTTTGGATTCACCATCAACTCAACATTGCCGTGATCCGCTGTAATCAGTGTTTCACCGGCGACTTTATGCATCGCCTCAAGCACCCGACTGATACACTGATCCACCGCCTCAACCGCCTTTACCGCCGCAGCAAAATTGCCGGTGTGCCCCACCATATCAGGGTTAGCAAAGTTACAGACAATCAGATCAAATTTACCACTCTCGATCGCCTCAACTAACTTATCGGTCACTTCCGGCGCACTCATTTCCGGTTTCAAATCATAGGTCGCTACATCCGGAGATGGCACCAAGATGCGTTCTTCACCGACATACGGCTGCTCCTCTCCCCCATTAAAGAAAAAGGTCACATGGGCATATTTCTCGGTTTCGGCAATACGCAGCTGGGTTTTATGCTGCTTGGATAGAAAATCACCGAGGCTATTAACCAACTTAACCGGTGGATAGGCGCAACTCGCTGGAATATCCGCCGCGTATTCCGTCATCATCACATAATCGGACAATGCTGGTGTCGCACTACGGACAAAACCATCGAACGCTGTGTCCACAAAGGCCCGAGTAATCTCTCGCGAACGATCTGGACGGAAGTTGGCGCAGATCACTGTATCATTATCTCTGATCAGCCCTACAGGCTGGCCATCCGCACCAATAATGGTGGTTGCTTGCACAAACTCATCATTTTCATCACGCTCATAGGCATGATGTAACGCATCCAACGCCGAGGTTTCATAACAAGGCGCCAAACCTGTGGTCATCGCATCGTAGGCTAACTGCACCCGATCCCAGCGATTATCCCTATCCATCGCAAAATAACGACCAACAATAGTGGCGATAGCACCACAGCCTAACGCTGCAAATTTCGCTTCTGCAGCTTTAATTGAATCTTCGGCACTGCGTGGCGGCATATCCCGACCATCCAGAATACCGTGTAAAAATACCTTTTTAGCACCTCGCTTTACCGCCATCTCGAGCAAAGCAAATAGATGTTTTTCATGGCTGTGCACACCACCAGGCGATAACAGACCGGTAACATGCACCGCACCGTTTGCCGCAACCGCTTTATCGATTGCTCCGGTCAGTACCTCATTATCATAAAAGGTACCCTCTTCGATCGCTTTATTAATGCGGGTAAAATTTTGATAAACCACTCGGCCAGCACCAATATTCATATGGCCAACTTCAGAATTGCCCATCTGCCCTTCCGGCAACCCCACTGCCAAGCCCGAGGTCGCAATACTGCTATGTGGGGATTCTGCCATCAATCGATCCCACGTGGGGGTAGAGGCGGCGGTAAGCGCGCTGGATTCGGTTGCTTCTACACCGAAGCCATCGAGAATAATTAACGCTTTTGGGGATCGCTGATCAGTCATAGAGGTTCTTTTCACTCAGAGTTGTTGTAGAGTTTTAAGCTGTTATACACAGCTAGCCCAATGGCCGGATATTTTACTGACAAAACACGCTAATGGCGAATGCTCCTAGAAAAGCACGATTCATTTCGAAAAACCGCCAGTCATATCCGATATCCCCATCATTCAGCATTTTTCATCGCTATTTACGTCTTGTGGCTGTTACCTGTTGCGCTTTGGCAAGGTATACTTACCCGCTTTAAAAACTATCATTGCGATCAACTTGGATTTTAACCTCTAAATTAAGAGACTAGATTTAAGTATCTTCGAAACTGGCCGGATACAGAGAATGGAACAACTGCTCGAATTCATCACCAATAATATTATGCTGGTAGCGGCTTGGGCTTTGACCCTAGCGATGTTGCTGTGGACCGAACAGAATAAAGCGGGCAAATCAGTAGGCACCCATGAAGCAACCCGGCTGATCAATAAAGACAATGCTGTCATTCTGGATATCAGACCGAAAAAAGAGTTTGTCACCGGCCATATTACCGATGCAGTCCATATTCCGGTCACAGAGCTCGACACACGCATCACCGAACTGGATAAACATAAGCAAAAACCGATTATTGTGGTCTGCAATATCGGTCAAACTGCCGGTGCCGTCAGCAAAAAGCTGAAAGCAGCTGGTTTTGAAAATGTTGTGCGTCTATCTGGCGGCATGACTGAGTGGAAATCACAAAGCCTACCGGTCATAAAATAGTCATGTCAAAAATAACGTTATACAGCAATAGCTGGTGCCCCTTTTGCCGCAGAGCCAAGATGCTACTCGATAGCAAAGGTGCTGTTTACAACGAGATCAATGTTGAAGCAGTATCCGGTGCGCGGCAAGAGATGATTAAACGCAGCGGCCGAACTTCGGTCCCGCAGATTTTTATCAATGAACATCATGTCGGCGGATGTGACGATCTGTTTGCCTTAGAACAACAAGGTAAACTGGATAAGTTACTGGCTGATTAATTCAATTATCAGGATATAAAACCATGGCAGAGAACGATCAGAGCACACAAGAACAACAAAACCCTCAGTTTGCTATTCAGCGGGTTTATCTGAAAGATGCGTCTTTTGAAGCGCCTAATTCACCTAAAGTATTTACCCAGCAGTGGAAGCCTGAAATCAATCTAGATATGAATTCAGCAACATCTACACTGGACCAAGGTGTTTTTGAGGTTGTTCTGACCCTGACAGTTACCGCGAAGAATGATGACGAAACCGCATTTTTGGTCGAAGTACAGCAAGCGGGTATCTTCACTATTACTGGCCTTGCCGACGCAGAACTGCATCATACACTAGGCGCGTTCTGCCCTAGCATTCTGTTCCCATATGCGCGCGAAGCCATTGATAATATGGTTAACAAAGGTAGCTTCCCAGCACTGATGCTATCACCGGTCAACTTTGATGCGCTGTATGCACAACAGATGCAACAGCAAGCTCAAGCAGCGACCGAAGAAACACCACAGCATTAATGTCTTGCTCGCTAAGCCTTAACGCTTAGCCAAAAAAAACCGGACATAGATCCGGTTTTTTTGTACCCCAATAATGCTCAGTTAACTAATGTTCAATCGACTTAAGCCCCTTCAGAAAAATCTAACTGCCGCCAAGCCTCATAAACCACCACGGCCACGGTATTAGACAAATTCAGGCTACGACTCTCGGCTTTCATCGGCAAGCGCAAGCGCTGCTCAGCGGGTAAGCTATCCAACACCTCGGTCGGTAAGCCTCGCGTTTCTGGCCCAAACAACAGCACATCACCAGCAGCAAAATGAGCACCGGTATATGTACGGCTACCCTTCGTGGTTAACGCCCAGATAGTGCCTGTCGACAACTCATCCAGACAGCTCTGTAGATCCGGATAACGCCCTACCTGTGCGAACTCGTGATAATCAAGCCCAGCACGGCGCAATTTCTTATCATCAAAATCAAACCCTAATGGCTCAATCAGATGTAACTTAAATCCGGTATTGGCACACAAACGGATAATATTACCGGTATTGGGCGGTATTTCCGGCTGATAAAGCACGACATGAAGCATAAAAAATCCCTGACTCACAATGAGGCAGGGATTATAGCTGAAACAACGCTAAGATTACTCTTCTATCATGTCAGGCACATCATCCATACCCAACTCTTTGATCTTGCGGGTCAGCGTGTTACGCCCCCAACCCAGCAATAACGAAGCATCACGACGACGTCCCGCTGTTTGCTTCAAGGCCGCCTCAATCATGATTTTCTCAAACGCAGGCACGGCCGTATCCAAAATGGATGTTGAACCTTGCTGTAACTGTTTTTCAGCCCAGTTACGTAACGCTTTCTCCCAGTTGGATGTGACGATCTGTTCATCACCGGTCTGTTCCAACAGTTCGGGTGGCAGATCACCAATCAAAACCTCGCGTCCGGAGGCCATCACGGTCAGCCAACGACAGGTATTTTCTAACTGACGCACATTACCCGGCCAAGGCAAGGTACTTAAAAACACCTCGGTATCTGGATGTAATAGTTTTGATTCAACACTCAACTCTTCCGCTGAGCTTTGGAGAAAATGACGCGTCAAACGGGGAATATCTTCACGCCGTTCAGCCAGTTTAGGAATATGAATACGGATAACGTTGAGACGGTGAAACAGATCCTCACGGAAACGTCCTTCCTGCACCAAACGATCCAGATCCTGATGGGTCGCCGCAATAATACGCACATCCACCTTAACCGAAGTATGCCCACCGACTCGGTAAAACTCTCCTTCGGCTAACACTCGAAGCAGACGGGTCTGCGTATCCGCAGGCATATCGCCAATTTCATCGAGAAACAGAGTACCGCCATCCGCCTGCTCAAAGCGTCCTGGACGCGCCGCTGCCGCGCCGGTAAAAGCACCTTTCTCATGACCAAATAGTTCTGACTCAATCAAATCTTTCGGGATAGCCGCCATATTCAATGGAATAAACGGCTTAGAGGCACGTGGACTATGTTGATGCAAGGCATTGGCAACCAACTCTTTACCCGTACCCGACTCACCGTTAATCATAACGGTGATATTCGACTGAGACAGCCGCCCGATAGCCCGAAAGACCTCTTGCATCGCTGGCGCTTCACCGATAATTTCAGTCTGCGCCTCAGGCTCTTCGCCTCGCTGCTGCTGCTGTTCACGAGCGTGCTCTACCGCCCGCATCACCAATGCGGCCGCCTCATCAATATCGAACGGCTTAGGCAGATACTCAAACGCACCGCCCTTATAGGACGCCACCGCGCTATCCAGATCGGAATGCGCCGTCATAATAATGATCGGTAACTCGGGATGCTCTTCGTTGACGCGCTCGAGTAGATCCAGACCGTTGATGCCAGGCATCCGGATATCACTGACCACCACATCTGGCGACTCACGCTGTAATTGTTGCAGCATACTATCGCCGCTCTCAAACAGAGTAACCCTAACCCCTTCACTGGAGAGGGCCTTGTCCATTACCCAACGAATTGAACGATCATCATCTACAATCCAGACAGATGCTGCCTTAGTCATCATTGTTGCTCCAGTGGTATTAATAGTTGAAAACAGGTTTCGCCCGGAACGCTGCGACACTCAATCAGCCCCCGGTGTTTTGCTAATACAGATTGTGCGATGGAGAGTCCGAGCCCAGTACCAACGGCTCGACCGCTCACCATAGGATAGAAAATTTTCTGGCGCAGCGCTTTAGGTATACCCGGACCATTGTCCGTTATCTCAACGCAACAGACCAACCGATGCATCTCGGCACCTAACGTCAAATTACGAATAACACGGGTGCGTAATAGAATTTGTGGCTGCTCAGTAGCTGACTCTTGTAATGCCTGCATACTGTTTCTAACAATATTCAATACCGCCTGTATCAGCTGCTCACGATCCCCCATAAACTCGGGGAGACTCGGATCATAATCTTTCTGAATAGCAATATCGTTGCCAGCCTCTGCCGTGACCAGACTACTCACATGCTCGAGTATCGAATGAATGTTAACCTCTTCCATCCGCGGCATCTTATGAGGCCCTAACATTCGGTCGACAAGATTACGTAAACGATCCGCTTCATCAATAATGACGCGGGTATAATCGTGCAACGCCTTATCCGGCAGTTCCCGCTCAAGCAATTGCGCAGCACCCCGTAAACCACCTAATGGGTTTTTAATTTCATGGGCAAGCCCTTTGACTAACGAAATAACCGTTTCATGATTGCTCAACAACTCCTCTTCCCGCGAGATTCGAATTAACCGATCCCGTGGCGTCAGCTCAATCAATACCAACCGGCCATACTGCTGCGGCATAGGATTAACACTGTAATCAATCGTAATTTCATGGCCTGCTAGGGTTACCAGCTTTGCCTCACGCTTAGTAAAGGGGTGACCCATTTCGAGGGCCGCGGCAAGGGCGTTCTGATCATCATCAACGAGAAACCAATCATGAAAAGGCAGCTGCCGCAGACGACGGGCACTTGACTCAAGCAACATTTCAGCCGACGGATTCATATAGACCAGTTGCAACTGATCATCGACCAACACCGTCGCCGTTGATAGGCTATCTAAAATATGCTTATGTAAATCAGGTGTATTCATCTTCGATATCATGCCTCTAAACTTGTCATTATTTCGCTTAACTAAACGAATACAACGGTTATAAAGATATCTGCAAAAAGCAAACCAACTCAGTGCACAAATAAAAATAAGCACAGGGACGGGGACTCACGGCTATTCACAGCCCAAACTTGAGCATCGTTAGGTAATAAGCATAACACAAAGCGCACCAAATTAGTGCGCACAAGTTAAAGACAAAAAAAAGCCTCTCATGATAAGAGGCTTTATTTTCAGTTAATTCGTAAAGAATTAAACAGAGTAGTACAGATCAAACTCAACAGGGTGAGTTGTCTGGCTTATTTTCTGACACTCTTCAGTTTTCAGAGTGATATAAGCATCGATCATGTCGTCAGTAAATACACCACCGGCAGTCAAGAACTCACGATCGTTATCCAAAGCAGCCAGCGCTTCTTCAAAAGAAGCGGCAACGGTTGGAATAGCCAGTGCTTCTTCAGCAGGCAGGTCGTATAGATCTTTATCCGCTGGATCACCAGGGTGGATCTTGTTTTTAATACCGTCAAGACCGGCCATCATCAATGCTGCGAAGCACAGGTAAGGGTTCGCAGATGGATCTGGGAAACGAGTCTCGATGCGGTAAGCTTTAGGGTTAGTCACATATGGAATACGGATAGAAGCTGAGCGGTTACGGGCAGAATATGCCAGCATAACAGGTGCTTCAAAACCAGGTACCAGACGTTTGTAAGCATTGGTAGATGCGTTAGTCAGAGCATTCAGCGCTTTCGCGTGCTTAATGATACCACCGATGTAGAACAGAGCCGTTTCACTCAGACCCGCATAAGCATCACCGTGGAAGATGTTAACGCCATCTTTAGACAGTGATTGGTGAACGTGCATACCAGAACCGTTATCGCCAACCAAAGGCTTAGGCATAAAGGTAGCGGTCTTGCCGTAAGCGTGAGCAACGTTATGGACGCAGTACTTCAGAATCTGTACTTCATCGGCTTTAGCCGTCAGAGTGTTTGGACCTACACCGATCTCACACTGGCCAGCAGTCGCTACTTCGTGGTGATGTACTTCGATTGTCAGGCCCATCGCAGACATTGCATCGCACATAGCGGCACGCAGGTCATGCAATGAATCAACTGGTGGTACTGGGAAGTAACCCCCTTTAACCCGTGGACGGTGACCGGTGTTACCACCTTCAAAGTTGCTGTTAGTCGACCAAGAGGCTTCTTCAGAACCGATAGAGTAGCCGCAACCACTGATATCAGCGTGCCATTTAACTTCATCAAACACAAAGAATTCTGGTTCAGGACCAAAGATAGCCGTATCCGCGATACCGGTTGATTTTAGGTAAGCTTCAGCGCGCTTAGCAACAGAACGTGGGTCACGCTCATAACCTTGACCGGTGGTCGGCTCAACGATGTCACAACGCACGATAATAGTCGTGTCTTCAGCAAACGGATCCATCACAGAAGCAGAATCGTCTGGCTGCAGAATCATGTCAGACTCATTAATTCCTTTCCAGCCGCCGATGGAAGAACCATCGAACATTTTGCCTTCTTCGAAGAAGTCTTCGTTAATTTCGGTGACTGGGATTGTAACGTGCTGCTCCTTACCGTGAGTATCGGTAAAACGCATATCAACCCACTTAACATCATGCTCTTTGATCAGATTCAGAGTCTCTGACATGTGACTTTCTCCACTAGATTATATTGCCAGACCCCTAACCGATTGCTTAAGACTCATTCATAGTCCAACCAGTCAGGATTGTTTCGCTTTAAAAAAGCAAGAGGTATGCCAGTAGACATAAGCACCGAAAACACGCGACATTCAATGGCCTTGATCGAATTTGAAACAATGACAGCCCTTAATGGTGAACCATAATAGAGCATTCAAACAAATAACGAACCAAAATAGCGCAGACGACGTTTTCCCGATTTACCCTTAACCTCGCTGCCTCAAAAAGGTGCCTTCATAATACGCTAACCCATAGGACTTATCCTCTAAAAGAGATCGGCAAACCAGAAAAAAAACTATTTTTACGATTCATCTCATAAGAAAGACGCAGCCGACTGATAACTCATGTATAATGCGCGCTTCTAAAATTTGTCTGCACAGGTTCCCAGACGTGATCGAAAAATTAAGAAACATCGCAATTATTGCCCACGTTGACCATGGTAAAACCACTCTGGTTGATAAACTGCTTTCTCAGTCCGGTACGCTGGGACGTCGCGACGAAGGCACTGAACGGATCATGGACTCCAATGATCAGGAGAAAGAACGCGGTATCACCATTCTGGCAAAGAACACTGCCATTGAGTGGAATGATTACCATATCAACATCGTGGACACCCCCGGACACGCCGACTTTGGTGGCGAAGTAGAACGGGTTCTGTCAATGGTAGATTGCGTATGTCTTCTGGTTGATGCTGTTGATGGCCCGATGCCGCAAACACGCTTTGTGACACAAAAAGCGTTCGAGCAAGGCCTGCGTCCTATCGTTGTTGTTAACAAGGTTGACCGTCCGGGTTCACGTCCTGACTACGTTATCGATCAGGTTTTTGACCTGTTTGACAGCCTCGGTGCAACCGACGAACAGCTAGACTTCCCAATCATCTACGCCTCTGCACTTAACGGTGTTGCCGGTAAAGAGCCAGATGCATTGGCCGATGATATGACGCCACTGTTTGAAGCGATCATTGAGCACGTTAATCCACCACAGGTTGATACCGACGGTCCATTCCAAATGCAGATCTCTGCATTGGACTACAACAGCTATGTTGGCGTTATCGGTGTAGGTCGTGTAAGCCGTGGTTCAGTTAAGCTGAACCAAATGGTAAAAATCATCGATCGTGACGGCAATGTCCGTAACGGTAAAGTACAGAAGATCATGGGTTACCTTGGTCTGGACCGTGTTGATGTCGAAACAGCTCAAGCGGGCGACATTATCTGTATCACCGGTATTGATGCACTGAACATCTCCGACACTCTGTGTGATCCGTCTACCGTTGAAGCGCTGCCGCCTCTATCTGTAGATGAGCCAACGGTATCCATGACATTCCAGGTCAACGATTCTCCGTTTGCCGGTAAAGATGGTAAATACGTCACCAGCCGTAACATCAAAGACCGCCTGGATCGCGAGCTGATTCACAACGTAGCACTGCGCGTTGAACAGGGTGACTCGCCTGAGAAGTTCAAAGTATCCGGTCGTGGTGAATTACACCTGTCCGTACTGATCGAATCTATGCGTCGTGAAGGCTTCGAGCTGGGTGTGTCCCGTCCTGAAGTAATTCAGAAAGAAGTTGACGGCAAAACCCACGAGCCTTTCGAAACGGTGATGATTGATGTTGAAGAACAGCATCAAGGTAACATCATTGAAGAACTGGGCAAGCGCCGTGGCGATATGAACAACATGGAAGTAGACGGTAAAGGCCGTGTACGCCTAACGTTCCTTATCCCATCTCGCGGACTGATCGGTTTCCGTTCACAGTTCCTGACCATGACATCCGGTACCGGTATCATGACCTCTGTCTTTGACCACTACGGTGAAGTTAAAGAGGGTGAAGTGATCAGCCGTAACAACGGTGTACTGGTATCAATGGTAACCGGTAAAGCACTGGGTTACTCACTCTGGAACCTGCAAGAACGTGGCCGTCTGTGTGTTGAACCGAATATCGAAGTCTACGAAGGTATGATTCTAGGTATTCACAGTCGCAGCAACGACCTTGCCGTTAACCCAATCAAGGGTAAGCAGCTGACCAACGTACGTGCTTCCGGTACTGACGAAAACATTCAGTTGACTCCGCCGGTTCGCTTTACGCTGGAACAAGCACTGGACTTCATCGAAGATGATGAGCTAGTCGAAGTTACTCCCGTTTCTATCCGCATCCGTAAGAAGCTGCTGACTGAAAACGAGCGGAAACGCTACTCACGTTCAGGTAAATAAACAGCTCTCGTTTAATTATTTCTGCACGTAAATAGCTCGGACAGTGACCACTGTTCCGAGCTATACTCTCGGTGTCTGTCAGCTCACAAGGACACACCCGATATGAACATTCTCTTTCCCGATATCAAGCCTTATAAACAGCACCAACTGGCTGTTGATGATCTGCACACACTCTATATAGAAGAGAGTGGCAACGCCCAAGGCATCCCCGTTCTATTTATTCATGGCGGCCCAGGTGGCGGCACTAGCGGCACTCACCGCAAATTCTTCGATCCCGAAAAGTATCGCATTATTCTGTTTGACCAGCGCGGCTGTGGACAATCAACGCCCCACGCGGAACTCACTGGTAACACAACACAAAACCTGATCAGTGATATTGAGCAGATTCGCCAACACCTTAATATCGATCAGTGGCTGCTATTTGGCGGCTCTTGGGGTTCAACTCTGAGCTTACTCTACGCCGAGAGTTATCCGGAACGCGTCTCAGGCATGATCCTCAGGGGCATCTTTCTGTGCCGTGAACGAGATATTCGTTGGTTCTATCAGGAAGGTGCTAGCGCTATTTTCCCCGATTACTGGCAAGAGTATCAAAAAGTTATCCCACCACAGGAACGTGGTGAAATGCTGCAAGCTTACTATAAGCGGCTAACCTCCGATAACGATATTGCCCGTATGTCTGCCGCTAAAGCTTGGGCTATTTGGGAAGGCCGCTGCTCGACACTGAATCCAAACAATGATGTTGTCGATCATTTTGGTGCTCCCCATATTGCTCTAGCGATGGCTCGGATAGAAGCCCATTACTTTATCAACAATGCCTTTATCGACACCAATCAGATCATTCGCGATGCCCATAAGATTCAGCATATCCCCACCGTCATCGTACATGGCCGTTATGATATGGTGTGCCCAATCGAACAGGCCTTCGCCTTGCAACAGGCCTTGCCACAAGCAGAACTACATATCGTCAGAGATGCTGGACACAGCGCGTTTGAACCCGGTAATACCGATAACCTAATCAAAGCGACCAAACAGTTCTCGCTATCTAAAGCCTGACAGGTAAACACAATAATAAGGAATACAGTTGAAAGCACTTATTCAGCGGGTCAAAGCCGCATCAGTTGATATTGCCGACGAACGTCACGCCCAGATAGGCCCTGGCATCTTGGTATTACTCGGGGTTGAAAAAACCGATAACGAAGCCTGCGCCGACAAGCTGCTGCAGAAGATACTGCATTATCGCATCTTCAGTGATACTGAGGGTAAGATGAATCTTAACCTGCAACAACATAATGGCGGGCTGCTGATTGTCTCCCAGTTCACCCTCGTCGCCGACACTGCCAAAGGATTACGGCCCGGTTTTTCCAAAGGTGCCAGCCCACAGCAAGGCGAAGCCCTCTATGATTACTTTGTCCAGCAAGCCGAAGTCCTTCATCCTGACGTTGCCTGCGGACAGTTTGGCGCCAACATGCAAGTTAATCTCGTTAATGATGGCCCTGTAACCTTTCTACTGGAAGTATAATCCGATGGACACCGCCTTCGCCCTGGCCGAACGTATCTTCCTAACGGTATTCCCTCTCTTCGCCATCGTACTGGGCGGCTATCTTTATGGCCGTTATAAAAAACCAGATATGACCCTGGCAAACCAACTCAATATGGATATTTTTGTCCCAGCACTGATATTTTTTGTGTTGTCAGACAAATCATTCGATCTGGTTAAATATCAAGGGCTAGCTGTTGGTGCGGCACTCGTCATTCTCGGATCTGGCTTGTTGCTCTGGCCATTATGCAAAGTACTTAAGGTGCAGGCCAAAACCTTCCTCCCTCCGATGATGTTTAGCAACAGCGGCAACCTAGGACTACCGCTAATCATTCTAGCGTTTGGCGAACAAGCGTTACCCGCGGCGATTATGCTGTTTATCGTTGAAATGACCCTACATTTCACTGTGGGCATCTACATGATGGATCATCGTACCCACCCTTGGCGACTGCTGCGGATGCCGATTATCATTGCTACCATCGCAGGCCTAACATGGAGTAGCTTAAGCCTACCAATGCCAGCATCAATAGCCACGAGTCTGGATATGCTCGGGCAGATATCGATTCCACTGTTGCTATTCACGCTAGGGGTTCGACTGATTACCGTCGACTTTAGTGCTTGGCGGATCGGCGTGATCGGTGCGGTGCTCAGCCCACTCGCAGGCATCCTGATCGCCTACGCGGTACAACAACTGCTACACCTCGATGCTGAGCAGTTTGTCTACCTAATCATATTTGGCGCCCTACCGCCGGCGGTACTCAACTACATTGTCGCCGAACAGTACAACCAAGAACCAAAACAGGTCGCTTCGATTGTATTACTAGGTAACATGGGGGCACTACTGTTCATCCCAGTAACCTTGGTGTTTGTGCTATAAAAAAAGGCTGCCCGATGACAGCCTTTAACATACAACGTATACAAACCAAGCTTTGGGTTTCGATACTGAGTTTCCAGCACTTCAGTATCGAACCTAAAGCACTCACTATGCACACTTAAATCTTACTGCGGATCCTCAACAGCAATACTCTGTAGGTTTTTCGCCACGGTAGCATCGCCAATACCTCTCACGTTTGCCAGTTCATCAATCGTTTTGAACGGCCCATTGGTTTCTCGGTATTCAATAATCGCCTTCGCCTTTGCAGGCCCGACCCCTTGCAATACTTCGGCAAGTGTATCAGCAGACGCTGTGTTGATATTCACCATCGGTTCGGCAAACGCTCCCAAAGGTAAACTCAGACACAACAGCAGTAACAACGACTTTAAGCATGAAGTCCATTTCATAGTTATTTCCTTCTGTTTATTAAACTAAAAAACCAGCATAAGCCGGTTTTTATAGTAATAGCACAAAATAAAAAGGTGACAACTATCGTGCTGCAAGAATTTCCTGTTGAATGCGCGCCAACGCCGTAACAGGCTCATCTGCCTGCGTGATTGGACGCCCTATCACTAGATGTGTACTGCCCGCGCTAATCGCCTCTCCCGGCGTCATAATTCGCTTCTGATCACCCGTAGCGGCATCAGCAGGACGAATTCCCGGCGTTACCAACTGGAAATCAGGGGTTACAATCTGACGTAACGGTTTCACTTCCTGAGCCGAGCAGACAACACCATCCAAGCCACTCTTTTGAGTCAGCAGAGCCAATCGCTTAACCTGCTCTAAAGGCTCAATATCCAAGCCAATATCCGCCAGATCCTGTCGCTCCATACTGGTCAACACGGTCACTGCAATCAGTAAGGTATTCGCACCATTAACCTGATCTAATTCGTTGCGAGCCGCCTCCATCATCCGCCGACCGCCGGAAGCATGGACGTTAACCATCCACACTCCCAACTCCGCCGCGGCGCGTACAGCCTTAGCGGTAGTATTTGGGATATCATGAAATTTTAGATCCAGAAAAACATCAAAACCTTTACCATGAAGTGCTTCAACCACCGCAGGACCCGCTCGGGTAAACAGTTCTTTACCCACTTTCACACGACATTTTTGAGGATCCAACTGATCGGCCATATTCAAGGCTGACAGCTTATCCGGATAATCCAACGCAACGATAACCCGTTTAGCATCATTCATTTACTTACATCTCATACAGATTATGATCCGGACTATTCACCTTCGAGCCCATGGATCGGTTTAGTGGTCCCCCAGTTCTGGCAGGAGGGACATTGCCAATGCAGCGACTTACCCGAAAAACCGCACCGTTGACAGTGGTAGACCGGTTTGCTCAGTTCTAATTGCCCAGTCAAACCACGTAACACCATCAAACTTTCGTTCGTCCCTTTCGCCGCATGGGCGATATACAGATCAATAAGCTGATTAAAGCCTTTCAAAGAAGGACGCTTTTTCAGCTGATCCGTAATAAAGGCGCCTGCGGGATAAGCCCCCTGCCGCTCCACAATGATATCTGCCAGTGCCAACATAATGCTCGTTGAGGGATATTTATTAAGCCACTGCTTCATCAGTCGTTCAAATTCAGATAGCTGATTTAATTCAAGGTAACAATGCTTCAAACGATCGATAGTTTCAGACAGGAAAGCACTATCTTGCTGTGCAATCTGCTTTAAAGCTGCTATCGCTTTTTTCCACTCTGCCTGTTTAATAGCAATATCGGCTAATAACAGGCTGGCGCGGACGGAATTTTTATCAAAGCTGAATGCCTCATTGAGTTTACTCATTGCGTGGCGATAACGCTGCGAAGCCATATAACGTTCCGCTAACTCACAACAGTAATGACTCAATTCAACGTCTAACCCCAGCAACTCCAGCGTACTCAGCTGCTGAGCGACATCAAGCGCCTGCTGCCATTCTTTTTCTTTAGCATAGAGTTTGATCAATAACGCCGCTGCGTTTTGCCGTACATCAGCATCTGGGCGCTGTGATCTAATCTCGATCAATAAGTTTTCGGCACGATCCAGCAAGCCTACCGCATAGTAATCCCGCGCCAAGGCCATCTGGATACGCATAAAATCGTCATGGGAAAGATTAGAACGAGCCAATAAGCTCTGATGAATCTGAATTGCCCGCTCAACATCGCCTTTTTTACGAAATAATTTAGCAAGGGCGATGTGAGCAGGAATCGTGTCAGAATTGATTTCGAGCGCCCGAATAAAGCTATCGATCGCTTCATCGGTTTTTTCACTCAACAGAAAATCTAGACCGCGGAAATACTCTTGCTGCAGAGTATTTTGAGAAGGCTGTTTATTATTCTGGCGGCGCCCCAGCAACCAGCCGATAGCCACGGCCGCAAACAATGGAATAATAAACAGATATTCATCCATTTTAGGTCGCGCGTTTCATCGCCGCTGTGCGCAGCTGATCCAGTTCCTTATCGGCTGAACTGATTTTACGTCTGGCGGACTGAAGCTTAAGCTTCAACACCATGACGAAAATACTGCTAACCACAACCCCAGCGATACCACCAACCACAAAGCTCGCCATCAACCACAGCGATAAACTCGCTTCAGGCAATGTGAAGAAAAACAGATTAATTGAAACCAGCTCTGTATTCAGTGTGGCAAAGGTCCAGCCACAAAATAGAAATACAAGACATAGCGCCAGTACCAGTAACATTTTTAACCAACGCATTTTTTACCCCTACTGTAATTTAATCCCTTAAGATCTTTCATTTTTTAGACTGTCGTTGACCTGCTCGCGCAGCTCTTTTCCTGGCTTAAAGTGCGGTACATACTTAGCATCTAACGATACTGAGTCGCCCGTTTTCGGATTACGCCCCACTCGAGGTTCTCGAAAATGAAGACTAAAACTACCAAAGCCTCTGATCTCGATACGGTCACCTTGAGACAAAGACTCCGTCATATGGTCCAGCATAGTTTTAACGGCCAGCTCTACATCTTTAATAGAAAGCTGTTCATTCTGGTCAATCAAACGCTCGATCAGTTCAGACTTAGTCATGCTCACCCCCTGATATTACCGATCTAACTGTTTGTCAGACCGCCCATCAGACATTATGTTTATCCGTTACTATTTATTCTTGTCCAGTTGAGCTCTGATAAGATCACCAATCGTTGCTGGCCCTTCAGAGTCAAGCTGTTGATGCCTAATTGCATCCAGAGCCTGTTTTTCCTGTTGTTTTTCAAGCTGCTTTACAGATAAAGCAATAGTTCGGGCTCGTCGGTCAATATTCACTATCAGTACGTCTATTATCGTTCCCGCACTGAACCGTTGACTCAAATCATCTACCCGCTCAAAAGAGACTTCCTGCACCTTAACGGTACCCTCTACTCCCTCTGCAAGTTGAACCCGCAACTGCTTCGATTCAACCTGACTAATTTCGCCCTTAACCACCGTACCTTTTGGATTCGCTGCCGTAAATACCGTAAAAGGATCATCTGATAGCTGTTTTATGCCCAGCGATATACGCCCACGCTCTGCATCGACCGACAAGACCACCGCGGAGACCGTATCGCCTTTATGATAGGCCTTTACCGCCTCGTCAGCCGGTTGATCCCAAGATAGATCTGACAGATGAACCAACCCATCAATACCACCATCGAGTCCTACAAATAAACCAAAATCGGTTATCGACTTAATCATTCCAGATACTTGGGTACCTATAGCATGGGTTGCAGCAAAGACCTCCCAAGGGTTCGCTTGGCACTGTTTAATACCTAAAGAGATGCGCCGGCGCTGATCATTAATATCAAGAATCATCACCTCAATCTGCTCGCCCACTTGGACAATTTTAGATGGGTGAATATTTTTACTGGTCCAATCCATCTCGGACACATGCACTAAACCTTCAATCCCCGGCTTAATTTCGGCAAAACAACCATAATCAGCAATATTGGTGACCTTCGCACTCACTCGGCTACCAACGGGGTGAGCGGCTTTAAACTCATCCCAAGGATCGGCGGTCAGCTGCTTCATACCGAGCGAAACACGCCCTTTCTCACGATCGTAACGTAAGACCTTAACATCGATCTCATCACCGATACTCAGCAACTCACTCGGATGTTTAACCCGCTTCCATGCAATATCCGTAATATGGAGCAAACCATCTACACCGCCTAGGTCGATAAAGGCACCGTAATCGGTCAGATTTTTCACCACCCCTTTAACCGCCATACCCTCATTCAGGGTCGCCAACAACTTATCACGTTCTTCATTGTAGGCCGTCTCAAGTACCGCTCGGCGAGACACGACGATATTGTTTTGCTTAGCGTCTAATTTGACCAGCTTGAATTCGAGCTCTTGGTTTTCAAGATGAGAGGTATCACGAAGAGGGCGGATATCGACCAATGAACCCGGCAGGAAAGCACTAATAGTATTTAGATCAACGGTTAACCCACCGCGTACCTTACCGGTAATCCGGCCGGTCACGATGGTATCGTTTTCAAAGGCTTGCTCAAGTACTTGCCAAGCTTCAGCGCGTTTCGCTTTTTCTCGCGACAACAACGTTTCGCCAGAACCATCTTCGAGAGAAACCAGCACCACTTTCACCTGATCACCGGGGCTGACGTTCAATTTGCCATCATCATCCAGAAACTCATTTAGGGGAATATTACCCTCCGATTTGAGCCCTGCATTCACCACGACAAAATCGCCATCAACCGCGACAACCGTCGCGTCAACAACCGAACCAGGTTGCATATCCAGCTCGGTTAAACTCTCCTCAAATAGCTCAGCAAAACTCTCATTCATACCGGCCAAACCTCATCTATTTACCGTTAACGCAGCCCTTTATGTCTTGCCTGATCTAAAACAGCAGCCAAAACCGCTTCAATACTCAACTGAGTTGTATCAAGTGTAATTGCATCTTCTGCGGGCTTAAGAGGCGCTACAGCACGGTTCATATCACGCGCATCTCTTACCTGTATATCTTCTAATATTGTCTGAAGACTAGCACCCAGTCCCTTATTTATCAACTGGTTATATCGACGGTTTGCACGCTCCTCTGCACTGGCCGTCAAATATACTTTTAAGGGCGCTTGTGGAAATACAACGGTCCCCATATCACGTCCATCGGCAATCAAACCCGGCGCAGAGACAAAAGCTCGCTGACGCTCTAACAAGGCTTCCCTGACAGAACCGATCGCCGCAATGACCGAGGCATCAGCACCACACTCTTCGGTGCGAATCGTCTGTGTTACCTCTTCACCTTCCAAAATAATAGTGACTTCATTCTGATTAGCCGACGTTTCAAACTGAACATCCAAATGCGCTGCTAGCACTACCAACGCATCTTCATCATCCAGTGCAACACCGTGATGCCTCGCAGCCAATCCAACCAGACGATACAGAGCACCGCTATCAAGCAAGTTCCAACCCAATTCCCGGGCTAGAAGACTACAGATTGTTCCTTTACCCGACCCACTCGGACCATCAACGGTAATAACTGGGAAATGTCCCATGTTACTTCTCCTCTTTGCGAACCTTGATACCTACCTGCTGAGCCAGCTCAACAAAGTTAGGAAATGATGTGGCAACATTGGCACATTCATGAATCTCAATCACACCCTTAGCTCGCAAGGATGCGATGGCAAAAGACATGGCGATACGATGATCATCATGGCTCTCAATCACACCACCACCCATCTCGCTGCCACGAATAATGGCACCGTCCGGTGTTCCTTCGATATCAGCGCCGAGGGTTTTCAGTCCATCGACCATCGCTTGAATACGATCACTTTCTTTAACTCGCAGCTCTTCAGCACCGGTTAGTACAGTTTCACCTTCGGCACAGACGGCGGCGATAAACAGCGCCGGAAACTCATCAATAGCCAGAGGGACCTGATCTTGTGGTATATGGATACCTTTAAGCGGCGCATAACGGATACGAATATCGGCCACCGGCTCACCACCCACTTCACGCTCGTTTAGTAGCTCCAGATTACTGCCCATCGCCCGAAGAATATTAACCACACCGATGCGCGTTGGGTTAATGCCTACATGCTCAAGGGTGATATCAGAATCCGGACAGATCGCCGCCGCTACCATAAAGAAAGTTGCCGAAGAGATATCCGCGGGTACATCGATTTTAGTCGCTTTAAGCGACCCGCCACCGGCGAGCGATACCTGATTGCCATCCACATCAACCTGATAACCAAAACCACGCAACATACGCTCGGTATGATCTCGAGTCGGCGCCGGCTCAGTGACGGTTGTTACACCCTGAGCATAGAGACCCGCCAACATGACACAGGATTTAACCTGCGCACTGGCCATCGGCATCTCATAACGGATCCCTTTTAGCGCCTGACCGCCTTTGATTTTAACCGGAGGACAACCATTTTCACCGGTTTCAACCTGCGCGCCCATCAACCGGAGTGGTTTCGCTACACGCTCCATCGGGCGCTTACTCAATGACGTATCGCCACTGAGTTCAGAATCAAATGCTTGACCGGCTAGCAAGCCCGACATCAGGCGAATCGTGGTACCCGAATTCCCTACATAGATAGGTCCTGGCGGTTGGCGTAGACCATTGATGCCCACACCATAAATTTTAACGGCGCCCTGATGCGGCCCCTCAATCACCACCCCCATATCGCGGAACGCCTGTAAGGTCGCGAGACTGTCTTCGCCTTCCAAAAAGCCGGTTACCTCGGTGGTGCCATCGGCTAAGGAACCCAACATAATTGAGCGGTGGGAGATCGACTTATCACCCGGCACGCGGATAGTGCCCTGCACCTGTCCACCGGGTTGAGCGTAAAATGTTGCGTCTTTTATTTTCATATTTTGAGTGTAGGCCGAACCTGATAAAATTTTTGAAAAATGTTCTCGTGCGGCTTTCGCGCGGGTAAAAATACCCAGCATCGCCTGGCTTTCTTCTGTTTCAATCGCGTCTCTCAGCCGCTGTACGCCGGCTGAAAATTCATCAATCTTTTGTAAAATGGCAGTCTTATTAGCTATACCAATGTCATGCCACATGATTGGGTCACTAGCAGCAACCCGGGTAAAGTCACGAAAACCACCGGCGGCATAGCGAAAGATTTCGGTGCAATCCTGCTCGCGGGCCAGAGTATCCACCAACGAGAAGGCCAGCAGGTGTGGCAAGTGACTGGTCGCGGCTAGCACTTCATCATGCCGCGCCACATCCATCTGCAGCACTTCGGCCCCCACAGCCTGCCACATTCGGGCAATCAGTGTCACCGCTTCGCGATCACTCTGCGGCAACGGTGTCAGAATAACCTTATGATGTTCAAATAATGTTGCATCCGCTGCCGCTATACCGCTTTTTTCCGAGCCCGCGATCGGATGCCCTGGGATAAACCGCGCAGGCAGTTCACCAAACAACCTTTCAGCGGCTTTTACCACATTACCTTTAACGCTGCCGACATCCGTCAGAATGGTCTCAGGCCGTAAAACAGGTTTTAGCTCAGCCAACACCGATTCAATCGCCTTAACCGGCACCGCCAACACAATCACATCCGCACGGGCTGCTTCAGCCAGCAGATCCTCTGCCGCTTCATCAATCACACCGAGCCGCAAACCGGTCGCTAACTCATCGCTATCACGGTCATAGCCTATCACTGTTCGGCAAATACCATGGCTACGCAGCGCACTCGCCAGCGACCCACCAATTAACCCTAAACCAATGACTAAAACTCTTTCAGTCAAACATCTCACGATCTATTTATCCTTTTCGCTATTTTGCAGCACCTGCTTAAATGCAGCTAAAAAGCGACGATTCTCTTCGGGCAACCCAATGGTCACTCGCAGGTGATTAGGCATCCCATAGTTAGCAACGGGTCTGACAATTACCCCTTCCTGTAATAGCGCAGCATACACCGGCGCGGCATCACGACCGCAGTCAACGGTGATGAAGTTCCCCACTGAGGCTATCCAATTAACACCTAGCTGAGTAAAACCCTGCTCTAACTGGGCCATGCCCGTATGGTTTAGTTCGACACTGCGCTGCAGGTAGTCGGTATCTTGCAATACCGCAGCGGCCGCTTCTAACCCCGGAATATTGACATTAAAGGGCTGCCGAACCCGATTCAATAGATCGGTAATTGCCGGATTCGCAACACTATAGCCAACGCGCAATGCCGCCAAACCAAAGGCTTTTGAGAAGGTTCGCGTGATAACTAAATTCGCAAAGTCATTTTGCAGTGTTAACCCCGATAGATAACTCGGTTCGGTCACATATTCGGCATAAGCCTCATCCAATACCACCACCACATGCTCAGGCACCTTAGCCATAAAGGCACGTAACGCGGCACCGGAAAACCATGTGCCGGTCGGGTTGTTCGGATTCGCGAGGAAAATAACTCGGGTTTTATCGGTTACCGCCGCAGCCATCGCATCCAAATCGTGGCCCCACTCCTTAGCAGCAGTCACGACCGCCTTAGCACCCGTCGCCTGTGCCACCAGCATATAAACAACAAATGAATGTTCAGAGTAGATAATCTCATCACCGGGCAACACAAAGGCACGCCCAATCATCTCGAGTACATCATTCGAGCCATTACCTAGGGTTAGGTGATCGGTTCGATAGCCATAGTGTGCAGATAATGCCTCTTTCAACTTAAAACCACTTGCATCAGGATAGCGACAGCTGTCGGACAGCGCAGCTTGCACCGCCGCTATAGCGACTTGGCTTGGCCCCTGCGGGTTCTCATTACTGGCCAGTTTAATACTATTACTGATACCCAGCTCTCGCTCTAACTCTTCCACCGGCTTACCGGGCTGATAAGGATGAAGTCCCTGAACCCCAGGTGTTGCCAGCTGATAGAAATCACATGCCATTAAATTTGCTCCAGATCAGAGTACCGCAACTGGGTATGAACCCAATAACTTAAGCTCAACAGTCTCAGACTGCAGTTCCTGCAGCACCTTCTGAATATGCTTATTAGCCGCGTGCCCCTCAAAATCAATATAAAAAGCTGAGTGTGAGTTCTCCGAGCTCGCCGGCCGAGTTTCAATGCCTGTCAGGCTGATCTTATGTTTGTGAAAATGTTCTAGTAGTTCATACAGCGCACCCGACTTATCACGAACAGTAACCAGAATAGAGGTTTTATCCTTGCCACTTTCGCCGACTTCTTGATCACCAACAATCAGATAACGGGTACTATTATCTGACTGATCATCGATATTTCGTGCCACGACATTAAGCTGATACAGATCGGCCACCAGATCACTGGCGATCGCCACAGCGCCTGCACCATGCTTAATGGCCATGCGGGCCGCTTCGGCATTACTATTAACAAGAATACGTTCGGCTGATAAAAAATGACTGTCTAGCCAGCTACGACACTGTGACAGTGTTTGCTGAGGCAGATAGATACGGGTGATATGATCAAGCCCAACATCATCAGCACGTAACACATGGTGATGAATGCGCAGTTCAACCTCACCACAGATCGTCAAATTAAAGCGCTTAAACAGATCCAGTGTGTGACTCACCATGCCTTCCGATGAGTTCTCGATTGGCACTACGCCATAATGAGCGCCACCGGACTCCACTTCACGGAAGACTTCATCACCGCTATTAAATGGAATGCAGTGGGCTGAGTGACCAAAATGCTTGCTCGCGGCCTGCTGAGTAAAGTTACCTTCAGGCCCCAGAAACGCCACATGCATCGGCTTTTCCAGTGCCAGACAGACCGACATAATTTCACGAAACAGCCGCGCTACCTCATGATCAGCAAGCGGCCCTTCGTTACGCTCCATCACCCGGCGTAACACCTGAGCTTCACGTTCGGGACGGTAAAACACCGCATCCTTCGGGCCCTGGTATTTCTCTTTAACCTCAGCCACCTGCTGAGCACAGCGCGCACGATCGTTCAGCAGCGTATGAATCTGCCGATCGATTAAATCGATCTGATCGCGCAAAAGCTTAAGTTCTTTTTCCTGATCACTCATTATTACCGCCCTCTACCACCTGACTTAACCGTGACGCTGTGCAAAGTCCTGCATAAAGTCGATCAACGCATCCACACCCGCTTCAGATACTGCATTATAAATACTGGCACGCATACCGCCGACAGAACGATGCCCAGGCAGGTTTAATAAGCCCCGATTATTAGCTTCTTCAAGAAACAGCTTATCAAGATCAGCATTAGCCAGAATAAAGGGCACATTCATCCACGAACGAGCATTGATAGCAACGGGGTTTGAGTAGAACGGATTACCATCGATGGCGGCATAGAGCTTCTCGGCCTTACGCTGGTTAATCGCGGCAATCGCCTCAACACCACCCTGCGCTTTCAACCATTTGAACACCAGCCCAGCCAGATACCAACCGAAGGTAGGAGGCGTATTCAGCATGGAATCAGCATCTGCGGTGACTTTATAGCCATAGAGGGCTGGCGTTGTCGGTAAGACATCACCCAGTAGGTCATCACGAATAATGATCACCGTCAGACCAGCTGGGCCAATATTTTTCTGCGCACCCGCGTAGATCATACCAAAACGGCTAACATCGACCGGACGGGAAAGGATATTGGATGACATATCCGCCACCAACGGCACATCGCCGGTGTCAGGGATATAATCAAACTCAACCCCGCGAATGGTTTCATTCGGCGTGTAGTGCACATAAGCAGCCTCGGGGTTGAGCTTTAGCTCATCCTGAGACGGTGCTCGGGTAAAGTTATTGTCTGCCATATTAGCAACAACGTTTACATCACAGTAACGTGCAGCTTCCTTGATCGCTTTTTTTGACCAGTCACCGGTATTGATATAATCCGCGGTGGTTTTGCCCCGCAATAGATTCATTGGGATCATGCTGAATTGGCTACTAGCACCACCCTGCATAAAGAGAACCTTATAGTTATCGGGAATCTGCATCAAATCACGCAGATCTTGTTCGGCTTCAGCCGCCACACCCACAAACTCGGGGCTACGGTGACTCATTTCCATAATGGAAAGGCCAAGACCATGCCAATTCAATAGCTCTTGCTGAGCCAGCTTTAGGACATCTTCAGGCAGTGCAGAAGGACCCGCACTGAAATTATAATTACGTGTCATTTTGATAGATCTGCTACAAAGTTCGTAAAAGTGGTTCTGTATAAACTTGTGTAAAACCGATTATCCAAAACCGATTGTGTAAAAACCGGTTATACCATCAACCGGCAAAGCCAAACCGCGACAATTCAACGGGTAATCCAGCGCGATAAAGCGCCTTTAATAACCGCTCACCAAGACAAAAATGTGCGGCCAGTGCCGCACATTTTTTAGCCTCAATGATTATGCTTGATCATCATCAAGCGGAGCCTCAGGACTCTCTGGTGTTTCAGGGTTATCCGGTGCGTCATCCACAACCTCGACATCACCCTCAACGACCTCAGTGTCAATTAGCTCATCGTCCGTTTCTTCCGGCTCTTCTATACGAGCCACACCGACAAGGTTTTCATCCTCAGCCACCCGTATCACTCGGACCCCCTGAGTGTTACGACCTAAGACAGAGATCTCATCGCTGCGAGTACGTACCAATGTGCCCTGATCACTGATCAGCATCACATCATCGCCTTCAAACATCTGCACTGCACCGATCAACTCACCGTTACGGTCGGTGCACTGCATGGCGATAACGCCCTGACCACCACGACCATAGGTCGGAAAGTCTTCAACCGCGGTCTGCTTACCATAACCATTAATACTGGTAGTCAGAATGCGGCCATGCTCTTGTGGGATAATCAGCGAGATAACCTTCGCATCTTGCGCTAGTTTAATACCACGGACACCACGAGCGGTACGCCCCATAGGTCGTACATCATCTTCGGCAAACCGAATCGATTTACCCTGGCTAGACACCAGCATCACTTCGGCAGTGCCATCGGTAATCGCTGCACCGATCAAGGTATCACCCTCATCCAATGCCAACGCAATCAATCCGGTAGAACGAGGACGGGAGAAGTTAACCAGCGGTGTTTTCTTCACCGTACCATCGGCGGTCGCCATAAAGACATAATGCTCATCCGCATATTCATTTACCGGCAGAATGGTGGTGATACGCTCACCTTCCTGCAACGGTAGAATATTAATGATCGGACGGCCACGCGCTGCACGACTGGCTTGCGGAATCTCATACACTTTAAGCCAATACACTTTACCTAAGTTGGTAAAGCACAAAATAGTATCGTGGGTGCTGGCGATCAGCAGTTTCTCGATAAAGTCTTCATCTTTAACCGCTGTTGCCGACTTACCTTTACCACCACGACGCTGGGACTGATACATCGTCAGCGGCTGGGTTTTAGCATAACCGCCATGAGATATAGTCACCACCATATCTTCTTCGGCAATCAGATCAGCCACGGTAAAGTCTTGCTGCGACGCGATGATATCGGTGCGACGTTCATCACCAAACTCTTCGACGATCAGCTCTAACTCTTCACGGATCACTTCCATCAAACGCTCAGAGCTATTCAGAATCGCTAACAATTCGGCGATACGATCGAGCAATTCACGGTATTCAGCGATCAGCTTGTCATGTTCCAGACCGGTTAAACGGTGCAGACGTAACTCAAGAATCGCTTGCGCCTGGGCAGGAGACAGGTGATATACACCGTCATGCATGCCGTACTGTGCTTCAAGATCTTCTGGACGGCAGGCATTTTCACCAGCACGTTCCAGCATCACCGTCACATCACCGGGCTGCCACTCGGTCTCAATCAAACGCTCTTTCGCTTCAGCAGGGCTCGGCGAGCTCTTAATCATCTCGATAACAGCATCGATGTTAGCCAAGGCAATCGCCAAACCTTCCAGAATATGGCCCCGCTCACGCGCCTTACGCAGCAAGTAAACCGTACGACGGGTAACCACTTCACGGCGGTGACGGATAAAGCATTCGAGAATGGTCTTAAGATCGAGGGTACGAGGCTGCCCATCGACCAGTGCCACCATGTTGATACCAAACACGTTTTGCAGCTGGGTCTGAATAAAGAGGTTATTCACCACCACTTCAGACACTTCACCTTTACGCAGTTCGATAACAATACGCATACCATCCTTATCGGACTCGTCACGCAGTTCGGTGATACCTTCGAGTTTTTTCTCTTTAACCAGCTCGGCAATCTTTTCGATCAATCGAGCTTTATTCACCTGATAAGGGATCTCGGTGAAGATAATCGATTCTTTACCGTTCTTATCATTGGTTTCAATATGATATTTGGCGCGCAGATAGATGCGTCCACGACCGGTTTGATAGGCTTGAAGAATACCGGCCCGACCATTAATAATAGCGCCGGTTGGGAAGTCAGGGGCAGGGATATATTCCATCAACCCATCGATACCCAGCTCGGGATTATCGATCAGTGCGATACAACCACGAACAATCTCACCGAGGTTGTGAGGCGGAATATTGGTCGCCATACCAACAGCGATACCGGCAGAACCATTCACCAGCAGCGTTGGCACTTTAGTCGGCAACACTTCTGGAATCTGCTCTGTGCCATCATAGTTCGGCACAAAATCAACGGTTTCTTTGTCTAGATCGGCAAGCAATTCGTGCGAAATTTTCGCCATCCGAATTTCGGTATAACGCATCGCCGCGGCTGAATCGCCATCGACCGAACCGAAGTTACCCTGACCATCAACCAGCATATAACGCATCGAGAACGGCTGAGCCATCCGTACAATGGTGTCATAAACAGCACTATCACCATGCGGGTGATATTTACCGATGACGTCACCTACCACACGGGCAGATTTCTTATATGCTTTGTTCCAGTCGTTGTTAAGCTCGCTCATGGCGAACAACACCCGACGGTGTACAGGCTTAAGTCCATCTCGTACGTCTGGTAACGCACGCCCCACGATTACGCTCATCGCGTAATCCAGATATGACTGCTTCAGTTCATCTTCGATGTTAACTGGCAGAATCTCTCTGGCTAAATCACCCATAATAGCTCTGGCTATCCTTGAATCTGACTGCTGAGAATTAAGTGGTTAAACCCACCGTGAAAGCGGTAAACCCTAAGCCCTCGAGTATACCATAAAGAAATACCAATACTCTCGCAAAATTAAGGTCTTGGAGAGCTAAGTTGCGCTTCAGAGCAGTTCCTTACCGGCCATCCTGTATTCGCCCTTGCAGCGGTGCTAGAATGTCGCAGAATTATGACCTGACATGAGCTTTTGGCGCAGAATATGACACACACCCAGAACAACGCGGGCGCAAATATCGACCCCCAGGAAATTGCAAAATTCGAAGAACTGGCCAGCCGGTGGTGGGATCGTGACAGCGAATTTAAACCACTCCACGACATCAACCCGCTACGGGTCGACTTTATCGATCGGATAGCATCCCTGAGTGGTAAAAAAGTGCTTGATGTTGGTTGCGGTGGCGGCATTTTATCCGAAGCGATGGCCCACCGTGGCGCCGAAGTCACCGGCATTGATATGGGCGAAGCACCTCTTAAAGTGGCTAAGCTACACGGCCTTGAAAGCGGCGTTAGTGTTACGTACCGCCAAGTGACTGTCGAAGAACTGGCTACCGAGCAACCAGAAAGTTACGACATAGTCACCTGCATGGAGATGATGGAACATGTACCAGACCCATCCTCTATCGTGGACGCCTGTAGTCGACTGGTAAAACCCGGCGGCTATGTTATTTTCTCGACCCTAAATCGCAACCCGAAAAGTTATATGATGGCGATCGTCGGTGCTGAATACCTGTTAAAGCTGGTGCCCAAAGGTACCCACGATTTTAATAAGTTTATCCGCCCTTCCGAGCTTGCTAGCTGGATTCGCCAAAGCGGTCTAAACAGCGAGAAGATCACCGGCCTGACTTATAACCCGCTCAGCAAAAGCTACAAACTCAACGACAGAGACGTCGATGTAAACTATATGGTCGCCACTCGGAAACCCGGCTAAGTGATGAACACAGCACTACCTGAAGCGGTTTTATTCGACCTTGATGGCACACTGATTGATACCGCACCGGATTTTTATGCCGTCATCAATCAGCTATTAACAGAGCATCAACGACCGCCGATCAGTTATGAATTTCTCCGGCACTATGTCTCCAATGGTGCTCGAGCAATGGTAGGTGCAGCTTTTCAATTAGCGGAACAAGATGAACGCTATGACCAGCTTCATCCGCGAATGCTGGAACTTTATCTGCAACACCTCGGTATCGATACCAAACCCTTTCCGGGCATTCCCTCGCTACTCAGCTGGCTCGGCGAGCAACGGGTTCCTTGGGGCATCGTCACCAATAAACCCGAGTGCTATACCACACCGCTCATGGAAGGCCTTAATTTACAACCGCCCCCCGGCACCGTGATCTGCCCAGACCACGTACGAGATAAAAAGCCCCACCCAGAAGCGCTATTTTTAGCCTGCAAAGAACTAGGTTGCTCTCCAGAACGTAGCGTTTATATTGGCGATCATGCTCGGGATATTGAAGCAGGACGACGAGCAGGCATGCACACCATCGCCGCCAGCTATGGCTACCTTGATGAAGGTGAAGATATAAATAGCTGGAACAGCCATTTCCGGGTTGATCACGCTAGTGACATCCGCCCTATTTTAGAAACCCTTTATTGCGATCGCTAGCGATCAAACACAGGAGCAGCCATGTACGACTATCAGGCACCGGACAATTTACTCCAAGGCAAAATCATTCTAGTGACCGGCGCAGGAGACGGTATCGGACGTGCGGCCGCCCTTAGCTATGCCGCTCACGGTGCAACGGTCATTTTACTCGGCCGTACCGAAGAGAAACTTAATGCCGTCTACGATGAAATAGAGGCAGCGGGTTATCCACAGGCAGCCATTATTCCATTGAATCTAGAAACTGCTGGAGAGACCGATTTCGACCGTTTGGCAGCGATGCTAGAAGAGGAGTTTGGCAGAATCGATGGCATTTTGCATAACGCCAGCCTACTTGGCATACGGACGCCGATAGAAAGCTACGATCCAATCGTGTGGCAACAGGTGATGCAGGTGAACGTCAACAGCGCCTTTATGCTGACTCAGGCATTACTGTCCCTGACAAATGATTCAGAAGACGCATCTATTATCTTTACCTCTTCAGGTGTCGGCAGAAAAGGAAAGGCATTCTGGGGGGCTTATGCGGTGTCTAAATTTGCTACTGAAGGTCTAATGCAGGTTTTGGCCGATGAACTGGAACATAATCAAAATATTCGCGTTAATTCGATCAACCCAGGTGCCACCCGCACTAATATGAGAGTGAACGCCTATCCAGCCGAGAATCCGGAAAACAACCCTACTCCAGAAGAGATCATGCCACTGTATCTCTACCTGATGGGCCGTGATAGTCGTACCGTTACTGGGCAATCGATGAATGCACAGTAGCACACTTTAAAATTGGACAAAAAACGCAGCCTTATGAGATCACTTCACTTAGCTGCGTTTTTTTATTTAACGATCAGAGCGTTTTGGCCCTACCGATCGACGAGTCTTCTGTCGCTTAGTCCGTCGCTCAGCCACTTCTTGTTCTTTAACAGATAACGGCTTATTACGCTTTTGCTTCATATCCATCATACTGGAAAGCATATTGATCTCTTTCTGAGTCAACTCCTTCCAATGGCCAGCTTTGACTTCACTAGGAAGAAAGAACGGCCCATAACGAACACGTTTCAGTCGGCTAACCTGAACCTCTTGAGATTCCCAGAGGCGTCGCACTTCACGATTCCGGCCTTCCATGATACAAACGTGGTACCACTTATTCGCACCCTCACCATTAAAGAATTGCACATCGGTGAAACGCGCCATCCCATCCTCTAGCAACACACCTTTTTTAAGGGTCGCAATCATTGCTTCATCAACATTACCCAGAATACGCACTGCATATTCACGGTCAATATTGGCTGATGGGTGCATCAAATTATTCGCTAAATCGCCATCAGTCGTAAATAACAATAAACCGGAAGTATTGATATCCAAACGACCTACCGCAATCCAACGCCCCTGCTTTAGAGGCGGCAGATGATCAAAAACCGTTGAACGCCCTTCTGGGTCATGCCGAGTAGCGACCTCACCTAACGGTTTATTGTAAATAAGCACTCGACGTTCACTATCTCGGTCGAACACCATTTTCTTAGCTTCGCCGTCAACCTCTACCTCATCCCGAATCGAGATTCTGTCGCCGAGCGTTGCAACCTGACCATTCACACTAATACGGCCAGCTTCAATCCAACGTTCCATCTCACGACGTGAACCTAATCCGGAACGCGCCAAAACTTTCTGAAGTTTTTCGTCTATCACCGACGCATCCCCTTAATTAATTTAATTTTTAACGCCAAAAGATTAATGCTACAGCCGTTAACCTTCAAACAAACAAAAAGCCCTTCGACGCTGCGCCGAAGAGCTTTTTAATAATAACTGAAAGTGCTTATTAAATTAAGCAATCTTCCTTAGTCTTACCCTGAGCAAACGCTGCTTGGAATGCCGCTGGAGTACGCCCACGACCAGACCACTGATGTACTTCACCGTTTTCATCTGTCACCTGATACTTAGGCGCGACTTTTTTCTTAACAGGGGCATCAACCAGTGTCATCAAATCATCCAGACCAATGCCAGCTTCTTGCATACTCAGCTTAATCGCTTCGATTTTTTCAGTACGCTCGCGTTCAACAGCCTGCTGCTCTTCTTCATACGCCTGCTTTTCTTCCAGAATCTCTGTCAGATCGGCAATTGCCTTTTCAATATCCGCACTTGAAAGTTCGTGGCACTGTTTACGCAGTGAATTTTTGCGGGTAAGAAGTTTTACAAAGTCGGTCATTATTAATCACCAATGAATAAAAAAGTTTCAATACAGATGGATTATTGATTATGTCATGTGTTTTTTCAATAAAAAACTTATTAATTATATTTATTCAAAATCTGATACGTCACCGGCACCCCGCCGAATAATAACAGGCACATCATCCACTAAGTTAATAACAGAGGTGGCTTCCATACCACAATAGCCGCCATCAATTACCAAATCGACTTCATGCTGCAACAGATCTCGTATTTCATAAGGATCAATCAAAGGAAGCTCTTCACCGGGCATAATAAGCGAAGTACTCATAATCGGCTCGCCTAATGTTTCCATTAATTGCAACGCTATATTATTTTGCGGAATCCGCAGACCGATCGTGCGTCTTTTGGGATGTAATAATCGTCGCGGCACTTCGGTAGTTGCATTAAGAATAAAAGTATAAGCACCTGGCGTCATCGCTTTAAGCAGACGGTAAATTGAATTATCCACTTTCGCATAGGTACCGATCTCAGATAGATCGCGACACACCAAGGTAAAGTTGTGCTTATCGTCCAGTTTACGAATTCGCTTTATTTTCTCCACCGCCCCTTTATCACCAAGGCGGCAGCCCAGTGCATAAGCGCTATCGGTAGGGTACACAATAACACCACCTTTATTAATGATATCAACTGCTTGACTAATTAGACGTTGCTGAGGGTTATCAGGGTGGATCTGAAAAAGCTGGCTCACAAGAAAATCTTCTCTATAAGGTTATTTAATCTATTCTACTAAAAACCGAGTTAATGCTGAAGCAGTTTAGAAAGCACATGCTGATTCTGACTGCTGTAGCGCGGATATTTACCAATATCAGTCCAATGGAACTGCTTTTTATGGAAATCACTTCCTGCAGAAACCATTATATTAAATTTTGAGGCGAGTTTATCAAGCTGCAATAAATGACCTGGCTCAATACCTGGGTAACTTATTTCAATGGCATCACCACCTTGCTCGCAAAACCCACCCGTTAGTATCCTCACTTTGGTAAAGGTCATTTTATACTTTGTTGGATGCGCCAAAACAGCGAGACCTCCCGCTTGATGGATAATATCGATGCTTTCCTCCATGGTTGGCCACTCCGCCTTAACATCACCAACTTTACCCGCGCCTAAATAGCGGTTAAACGCCTGCACTTCATTTTTCACGACACCCGCTTCAACCATCGCCTGAGCAAAATGAGGTCGACCAACCTGTCCAGCCCCTGACAACTCTAGAACTCTAGGTAATAAATCAGGAATATTCCGTTTCATCAGCTTTTCATTAATCAGTCCGGCGCGCTGCAAACGTAACCGATCCACTTTTTCTAGATAGTCGCCCAATGCGGGATGATGCTCATCAAAACCAAGCCCAACAATATGCACCATATTACGACCCCATTCACAGGTCAGCTCAATACCGGCCAATACTTTGACATCAATATCCACCGCTGCCGCTCGCAGCTCAGCAATACCTGCAACAGTATCGTGGTCCGTAATGGCGAAGACAGCAACACCTCGCTCGAGGGCACCTTGCAGCAGTTCAGCAGGAGGTAATTCACCATCGGAGTAGCAAGAATGGCAATGAAGATCACTGAAAGGCAATTCCTCACCGCTTTCGGGTTTATAACTTAACTCGCTCACTCTATAATCACCCTACTTCCTAAACAAAAAAATGTTGTTATGAAACTACTTTTAGATTTTCTACCGGTCATTATCTTCTTTATTGTCTACAAAAGCACCGATGATATTATTCTAGCCACCGCTATTTTGATTCCGGCCACTCTGTTACAGATGCTTTATACGTGGTTTAAAACCCATAAAATCGAGACAATTCAACTGGTCACACTGGCATTAGTAGTGGTATTGGGCGGCGCAACCGTGCTATTTCAAGATAAAACCTTCATTCAATGGAAACCCACCGTCGTCACCTGGTTGTTCGCAGCGGCCTTCTTGGGCAGCCAGTTTATTGGCGAAAAAACCATTATTCAACGACTGATGAACGGGGCTATCGAGATGCCCAAATACGCTTGGAAACAATTAAACATTGCCTGGATCATTTTTTATGTGATTCTTGGGGCAATTAATCTCTATGTCGCCTACACTATGAGCGAAGAGACATGGGTTAATTTCAAGTTGTTTGGTATGCTCGGCCTAACAATGGTCTTTATTTTGCTTCAGGGCTTTTACATATCAAAGCATATGACCCCTGAGAGCAATAGCAACCAAAGCGATAACTAAGGATTGTAGAATGTTTTACGCTATTATCAGCGAAGATAAACCAGACTCACTGGAAAAACGTCTGGCAGTGCGGTCAGAGCATCTGGCTCGGCTCGAAGCTCTACGCGACCAAGGTCGGTTACTAGTGGCAGGCCCTCACCCAGCCATCGATAGCGAAGACCCCGGTCCAGCAGGTTTTACCGGCAGTCTAGTGATTGCAGAATTTGCCTCACTTGAGCAAGCTCAGGCTTGGGCAGATGAAGATCCCTATATAGATGCAGGTGTCTACCAACAAGTAATAGTAAAACCATATAAAAAAGTTTTACCATAAAAGCGATTTTTAGGTTTAAATACCTATATCAGAACACTCTGTTTAACTTAGGTTCAGGTTGAACTGGTATAAATAGATCAAAATTAAAACATAAGGATGTTTACGATGAAGAAACTAGCTCTTACAGCCGCTTTAGCTCTAACAATGGGCATTTCCGCTGTTGCCAATGCTCACCCAACTAACGCTGGTTATGCAACTAGCAGCAATGACACCGTCTGGAAAACCAGCTACGGCGAATGCTGGCAGCACGGTTACTGGACAGAAGAAGACAAAACCGTTGAGTGTGGCGCTGAAGCCGCTGCTCCAGCACCTGCTCCAGCTCCTGCACCAGCACCTAAAATGGTCATGAAAATGATCGATGTTGAAGAAAGCCATATTGTTTACTTCGACTTTGACAGCAGCAAAGTAACAGACGTTAGCGCTATCGTTAACTATGTTGGCTCTCTGGCTAAACTGAACAGCATTGAGCTGAAAGGTTACACTGACTCAATCGGTTCTAACGCTTACAACGATGCGCTGTCTCAGCGTCGTGTTGAAGCGGTTGACGCAGCTCTTGCTGCTGCCGGTATCGATACTGCAAAAGTAGTTACTTACTCTTTCGGTGAAGCAAACCCAGTTAAAGATTGTACTGATGCAGGTTCATCACGTAAGTCTTGCCTAGCAGAAAACCGTCGCGTAGAAGTTAATATCGACGGTCAAAAGCAAATTAAAGTACAGCAGTAATCACTGGACTCAAGAGCGTAACGACTTTTAATAGCCGTTACCTCTAATATAAACCGGCTAACGGTCATTGAAATATGACTGTTAGTCGGTTTTTTTTTGCAAATGACTCACACAAGACAATCGTCATAAATATTTTTACGTGCTACTAACTGATTGGAAAAAACTCCGTTAATAGGCACTTAGCAATACGCCTTGCCGATAGCTCTTCTCCAGAGTCACTTTTATTAAGTCACTCGCGAATTCAACTCCCCTCTGCCTCTCCTCTATCGACGCTGACATTTTTCTTAAAAAAGTAACCGCAACTCTACTCATAAAAGCATCACATCATTTTGCCTGCGGTTCATGCTTCATATAACAAAACACGAAATAGATTCGTAATTATCATTAATTCATCTGTTATTTATCATAATTGATTTAAAACCGTGTATTCATGAAATTTTTTTATTAAAATTCATAATTGAATTCAGCGTGAAAATAAAGCATGTGATTTGGATATATGAGTAAAAATAGAAAGGAAGCCGCGGATCAAGAAAACCTGCGCATTGGCCGTCAAATCCGAGATTTGCGTAAAGCAAAGAACATTACGCTAATTGATATGGCAGAACGTATTCAGCGATCAGTTGGCTATGTTAGTCAAGTTGAACGGGGCGTGTCATCGCTACCTATTCCAGTACTGCAAGCCATCAGTGATGTGCTAGGAGTGCAAATCAGCTGGTTCTTCCATTCAGATAGAGAAGTTCCACTGGATGAGCTTAATCATATTGTCCGCAAAGACTCTCGCCGCAGTTTAAATTTATCCGAAAGCGGCATCCGAGAAGAATTACTATCCCCACAACTGTCGGGGCAATTAAAAATGATTCTTACCACCTTTGCCCCAGGCATCAAAAATCGTGAGCCCCGTAAGATGAAAGGCGAAGAAGGTGGGGTGGTACAATCCGGCACCCTCTCCTTATGGATTGAGAATAACCACTTTATACTCAATGCGGGCGATAGTTTTACTCTGTACGGCGATGAAAATTACCGTGTTGGCAATGCGTCAGAAACAGAAGAAACCGTAGTAGTTTGGACAATTATCGGCGGCTACTAAATCGTCGCCACCATACAAAAGAGGTAAAAGAGGGTAAAAAGAACGAAGCATCACAACGTCTGCTTCATCCTCTATGATAAACATCTATCAGATAAAGAAGATTCAGTCGTTTGAATCTTCTTTTGTGCAGCTTATGTTTAGCGTTATTATTCGATAACACTGTGCTGTGCTGACGACAGTTCTAACCGTTGTGCTGATTCTAAGGTATGGCTGATCAGGGCATTAATTGTCATCGGCCCGACACCACCAGGTACAGGGGTTAGCGCGGCAACTCTTGCTTGCAACCCCGTCTTTTCGATATCACCCACACCACCAGCATGATAACCGGCATCGACCACCACGGCGCCATCTTTAATCCATTCTGCTTTTATCAACTCGGGTTGGCCCACGGCACCGACAACGATATCGGCTTGCGCCACCAGCGCTGCTAGATTTTCTGTTCTTGAATGGCAAATAGTGACGGTTGCATTGGCATTTAACAACATCGCCGCCATTGGCTTGCCTAAAATAGGACTACGACCTAACACGACCGCATGCTTGCCAGAAAGCGCTATATCGTAATGCTTCAACAAGGTCATGATACCGGCAGGGGTTGCCGAGCCAAAAGCAGGCTCTCCCATCGCCATCAAACCGAAGCCTTGAGTGGTTACCCCATCAACATCTTTCTCGATAGCGATAGCATCAAAGCAGGCGCGCTCATCAATCTGTTCAGGCACCGGATGTTGCAGCAGGATTCCGCAAACCTCTGCATCGTTATTTAGCTGGTCAATCTTTTCAAGTAACTCGTCTGTCGTCGTCGAGGCTGGCAAACTAATAAAGCGAGAGCCCATACCGACTCGAGCACAAGCATTAACTTTCATCTGCACATAGGTCGCGGACGAAGGATCATCACCCACCAAAATAGTTGCCAATACTGGCTGTAGGCCACCTTCATCCTGAAACTTTTTAACAGCGGCGTGTAATTGCTGCTCACGGCTTTTAGCCAGAGCCTTGCCGTCTAAAATCAATGCAGACATCCATCAAACCTCTTCATTATTCTTCGCTTACTAAAATCTAAATTAAAACTACCACACAGCTTATTTGAGTATATGTCTCTGGCCGTCATTAACGACTCTCTGCGACACTCATCGATAGGCTGTATGGTACGTTCTATTGTTTAGATGTCATAGTCGCGCTATTAACATTTAATTTTTTCCATGGCGGGGTCATAAAAGGAACGTAACGATGGTTTTACCGCATAACGCTCACACTCAACCTCTATCTCGAAATCAGTATTATCCAACCACTCCTTCGTCACACCTTCCTCATTGACAACATACCCCATCGCCACGGTTGCCCCGACGGTATGACCAAACATGCCGGCAGTGGTACGGCCAACAATCTTACCGTTCGCGTAAATAGGCTCTTCGTGATAACACAGAGGCTCGGGGTTCTCGAATAAAAACGCCACAAAACGCTTCTTCAAAGGGCCTGCCGCTTTCTGTGCTAGCAGTGCTTCTTTACCAATAAAGCCGCCTTCTTTTTCAAAGTCAGAGGCAAACCCTAGACCCGCCTCTAAAGCAGTATCCTCATCAGTAATGTCATGCCCCCAATGGCGATAGCATTTTTCCATTCGCAATGAATTCATGGTGTGATAACCATAAGGCTTAATCGCAAACTCTTCACCTGCTTCCATCAGCAACTCATATACGCTCGGAGCATATTCGGCGGGGATATATAACTCCCAACCCAACTCACCCACATAGGTGATACGCGATGCACGAACGATCGCGTAACCCAACTCAATTTCTTGGGAACTACCGAACGGAAAGCCTTCGTGAGACATATCGGCGTTAGTCAGTTTACTCAAGGTGTCACGGGATTTTGGTCCCATCACGGTTACCACCGCATAGGCCGATGTGACATCGATGAAGACGACCAACGCATTATCAGGTTTATTGCGGCGCAGCCAATCCATATCACGGGTTTGGCAAGCAGCACCGGATACCACTAAGTAACGATCCTGTGCTAACCGTGTCACGGTGACATCCGCTTCAATACCGCCACGCTCATTGAGCCATTGGGTATACACCATCTTACCCACTCTCACCGATACATTGTTGCTGCAAATTCGGTTCAGGAAGGCTTCTGCGTCGGGCCCTTCTATCTGATATTTAGAAAACGAACTCTGATCAATCACGCCAACCGATGTCCGTACGGCTTCATGTTCTGCGCGGTTATTGTCAAACCAGTTTTGCCGCCCAAAAGAGAGTTCATACTCTGCAGTTTGTCCTTCATTTGCAAACCAGTTAGCCCGTTCCCAACCACTTTCGACCCCAAATACAGCCCCCTGTGCTTTTAATTGCTCATGCAGGACTGAACGACGCACGCCCCGAGCCGTTTTAAACTGTTTAAAGGGAAAGTGTGTTTCATATAACAAACCTAGCGATTCAGTGGTCCGCTCTTCTAGATACTTTTGCGTACCTTGGAAGGGTAGGTTGCGGCGAATATCCACATCCCATAGATCCTGTGGTGCATGGCCGTTATGAATCCATTCGGCGAGCATCTTACCAGCACCACCTGCGGATTGAATGCCTACCGAGTTAAACCCAGCGGCAACAAAATAGTTACGCAACTCAGGCGCCTCACCCAAATGGTAACGATCATCCGGCGTAAAGGATTCTGGTCCATTAAAAAACACCTGCAAGCCGGTGCGTTCCAAAATCGGTAAGCGATGCATCGCCGCTTCTAGATAGGGCTCCAGATGTTCTAAATCGTCCGGGATCTGATCAAAGAAAAAGTCTTCTGGTATGCCTTTCATACCCCAAGGCTTGGCATTCGGCTCAAACATCCCAACCAATATCTTGCCGGCATCTTCTTTGTAGTAACAATAGCCATCCATATCACGCATCGTCGGTAAACCACGGGTGAGATCTGGCATATTTTCGGTGACGACATAAAAATGCTCCGCCGCATGCAAAGGCACATTCACACCCGCTTTACGACCAAACTCCCGAGCCCACATGCCGGAACAGTTAACAACGTATTCGGCATCGATATCACCCTGTTCGGTAATCACGCCTGCCGCTTTACCATCGCGTATTTTCATATCCAGCACTTTAACGCCTTCGATGATTTTGGCCCCACCCATACGAGCACCTTTAGCCAACGCCTGCGTAACGTCGACCGGATTAGTCATGCCATCCATCGGCAGGTGGATAGCACCCAGCACATCATCGACATTCATCAACGGCCAAAGCTCTTTCGCCTGTTCTGGCGAAATAACATCGCAAGGGAAACCGGCAACCTTCGCCATCGAAGCGCCGCGTTTCAACTCAGCTAAACGCTCACGGTTAGTCGCTATCGTCAGTGAACCGTTACGTACAAAGCCTGTACCTTGCCCAGTTTCAGCTTCCAGCTGGTCATACAAAGTCGCACTATAATTTGCCAGCATCGACATGTTATAGGTAGCCCGAAGTGTTGGCACTAACCCTGCCGCATGCCATGTTGTTCCACAGGTCAGTTGACGGCGCTCTAATAGCACGACATCAGTAAACCCAAGTTTAGTGAGATGGTAGGCCACGCTGCAGCCAATAATACCACCGCCAACAATAACTACCTGAGCAGACTTCGGTAGTTGAATGGATGATTGTTCCTTAGTCATTATGTTTCTCCAAAACCCGGCGACATTGGCTCAGGTTAAGCTGGTCAATTATTTAGCTGAAAACAACTGTCTTATTGCCGTGTACTAAAATACGATCCTCTAAGTGATGCCGTAAACCGCGCGCGAGCACTGTTTTCTCAACATCTTTACCCAATCGCACCAGATCATCTACCTTGTCACTGTGGGTAACACGCACTACGTCCTGGTCAATAATAGGGCCTTCATCCAACTGCTCCGTCACATAGTGACAGGTGGCACCGATCAGCTTAACGCCACGACGGGAAGCTTGATGGTAAGGCTTGGCACCGATAAAAGAGGGTAAAAAACTGTGATGGATATTGATCACTTTATGACGATATTTCTCACATAACACCTGAGGTAGAATCTGCATATAACGTGCAAGCACGATGCAGTCTGCCTGATATTGATCGACTAAACTTTCCACCTGTGCAAAGCCTGGTGCTTTATTGTCTTTATCAATCACAACATGGTGATAGGGTATGCCATACCACTCGACCAAGCCTTGCATATCGGTATGGTTAGAAATAACGCAACTGATTTCGCAGTCCAGGTCGTTACTTCTCCATCGATCGAGTAGATCTGATAAGCAATGACTCCCTTTACTCGCCATCACTATCACTTTCTTCGGCTGACTACTGTCGACGAGATTAAAGTTCATCTGACACTCTTCGATCATCGGCGCAAACTTTTCACGCAGTGTCTCGATACCAAATGGCAGGGAATCTGCTTGAACTTCAAAGCGTGAGAAAAACCGTTGGCTTTCGACATCGGAATGGTGAGCCGCCTCGGATATCCAACCACCATGCCGAGTAATCATTTCGCCGACGCGAGTAACAATACCAACTTGATCAGGGCAATCGAGAATTAAACGATATGTACGATTCATGCTATTTATCCTTAAATGCAGCAGCACTTTAAACCTCTAACGCTGCCACACCGTATAATTGATAAAACCAATTAGCTCAGTGATTGTTCAAGTTCAGGCACTGCCTCAAACAAATCCGCTACCAAACCATAATCCGCGACGCCGAAGATAGGCGCGTCAACATCTTTGTTAATGGCGACAATCACTTTAGAATCTTTCATACCGGCCAAGTGCTGAATCGCACCGGAAATACCCACCGCAAAATAAAGATCAGGCGCAACAATTTTACCGGTCTGACCTACTTGCATATCATTTGAGACGAAACCTGCGTCAACAGCAGCACGGGATGCACCCACCGCAGCACCGAGTTTATCGGCCACTTTCTCTAACATCGGGAAGTTATCACCACTTTGCATGCCTCGACCGCCAGAGATAATAATCGCAGCGGAGGTTAATTCAGGACGTTCAGACACCGTTTTCTCTTCACTCACAAAGCGCGACAGCTCATTGCTATGGGTTACGATGAAACGGTTCAGTTCGGCTGTTCCGCCCGTGGCAGCAACGGCATCGAATGCCGTACCACGTACGGTCAGCACTTTAATCGCATCACTGCTCTTAATCGTTGCCAAAGCATTACCAGCATAAATCGGACGCACAAAAGTGTCGGCATCAACGACTTCGATAATTTCAGATACCTGAGAAACATCTAACAACGCCGCCACCCGTGGCAACAGGTCTTTACCAAAGGTCGTGGCGGCACAAAGAATATGGCTATACGTCGCTTCATTAGTCAGCGCAATCACCGCAGGGGCAACACTTTCTGCTAATTGGCTGCTAAGCGTATCATCCTCAATCAGTACAACTTGATCGACAGCGGATACCTCAGCCGCCTGCTGAGCGACCCCTTCACATTGGCCACCAGCCACTAGAACAGTAATCAAAGATCCTGTTTTTGCTTTCAGCTCAACCGCCGCTTGCAAGGTATTCAGTGTAGCGGCGTTCAATTGTTCATTATTGTGATCGGCAATCACTAAAATAGAGGCTGTCATCTTAAAGTACTCCCGCTTCTGTTTTCAGCTTTTCAACTAACTCAGCAACACTGCTGACAATAACACCGGCTTGTCGCTCCGATGGGCTAACCACACTGAGGGTGGTGAGACGAGGCGTCACATCAACGTTCAGTTCTTCTGGGGATATCACCTCTAAAGGCTTACGCTTCGCTTTCATAATGTTCGGCAGAGAAGCAAAACGGGGCTCGTTCAAACGTAAATCAGTAGTAATGACCGCCGGCAAAGTCAACGCGACCTTTTGCAATCCACCATCGACTTCACGTGTTACCCGTAATTCACCATCTTTGAGCTCAATGTCAGAAGCAAATGTGCCTTGTGGCATATTGCCGATAGCAGCGAGCATCTGTCCTGTTTGATTATTGTCACTATCGATAGACTGCTTACCCAATACAACGAGGCCGCACTCTTCCTTTGCCACAATAGCGTTCAACAACTTGGCGACGCCTAACGGCTCAACTGCAAAATCAGTTTTAACCTGTACGGCCCGATCAGCACCTAGCGCCAGCGCTGTTCTCAGCTGCTCTTGGCAACGATCATCCCCAACGCTGACCACTAAAACTTCACTCGCAATACCCTTTTCCTTTAAACGAACCGCTTCTTCAACAGCAATTTCGCAAAACGGATTGATCGCCATTTTCACGTTAGCTAAATCAACATCGGAATTATCAGGCTTAACTCGTATTTTTACGTTGGCATCGACAACGCGCTTTATCGCGACCAGTACTTTCATTGTGACCTCAGCTAGGAAGTGGCTTAAAAATATGAAATGAAATTATAGTTAATATTTTCATATAGGTATTTATATATGTTTTTATATTCATGTCAACAATGCAAATAAAAAAATATTCATTTCCTAGCACGCAGATAAATCAGAGCAACCTATCCACTCAAATTTCCTGATGGTGTCCTTAGTTTATTGTTAGGAAAAGTAACAACATGGAAATTTTCCTCAATTGTCCATCCACAACGTCTGGGGCAGTATCGAATGAAGTTCATTTAATTTAATGATACTCACAGCCGATCCACTCAAGGTGAATCGAACCATCAAATTACACATTCGCACTAGCGATAATATCGAGGTAATTATGAAAGCGATCGTCTCTAACACATTAAAAACAATGACTTTAAGCGCTTCTGTCCTGATAGCAGGATCTGTGCTTGCGGCAGATAAGCCAGAGACCGTAACCGTTGGTTACTTCCTAGAATGGCCAACCGCTAACCAGATTGCGCAGATCGAAAAAACCTACGACCAAGCCATGGGCGTCAATATGGAATGGCGTGCATTCGACTCCGGCACCGCTATGTCAGCCGCGATGGCCTCCGGTGATGTCGATATGGCTTACTCACAAGGACTCGTTCCTTTCACCGTCGCCGTATCGCAAGGGTTGCCAATCACGATGGTAGGGATTGCCGTGTCTTATGCTGAAAACGATAACTGCGTTGTCAGTACTCACTCCGGTATCACCCAGGCTAATGCGAAAGAGCTTGAAGGCAAAAAAGTTGCCGTGCCTTTCGGTACTGTCGCACACTACAAAATGCTACGTATCATGAGCCACTTGAATGTTGATAGCACCAAGGTTCGCTTACTCGATATGGCACCGGCCGATAGTGCTGCGGCGATCGCTCGTGGTGATATCGCCATGGCGTGCGGCTGGGGTGGCGCACTGCGGCGCATGAAAAACTACGGCTCAGTGCTTATGACTGCCGCCGAACAGGAAGCATTAGGCATTCGGGTATTCGACGTTATTTCTACCAACAATAAGTTTGCCAAAAACAACCCAGAACTAATCACTCAATTTCTTCAAGTAACGAACGATTCAAATAGTGCTTATGCGCATGATCCAAAGAAATATCAGCCACTTATTGCTAAAGCTTCAGGTCTTGAAGTCGATGACGCCAAACAACTTCTAGCACTCTTTGATTTCCCCTTAAAAGAGCAGCAGTTATCTGAACAATGGCTGGGCGGGGCAGTGCAACAGTTCACCAAAGAAGTCGCTGATTTCTTTGTCTTGCACAATCAAATCCCTAAAGCACTACCCGACTATAGCGCCACCATTGATAGCCGCTTTTTTGAACAAGTAAAGTAAGCAGATCGGTCATAAAAAGCTAAATAAGGGCAGCAGATATCTGTTGCCCCACTCTTTATTTATTCTGATGCTTTAAGGAAATAGCGATGTCCGACCTAGTTATTAATGATGTCTCCATGGTATTTGAGACACCGAGTGGTGAGCAGGTTCATGCTCTCGAAAACGTCTCCTTTTCACTCAAACAGGGTGAGCTGTTGTCCATCTTAGGCCCGTCAGGTTGCGGTAAAAGTACACTATTAAATATTATCGCCGGCTTTCTCGCTCCGACACACGGCAAGGTTGTATTGGCATCAACAGAAATTCATGGCCCCGGTTCAGATCGCGGCATGGTCTTCCAACAGGGGGCTCTATTTGAATGGTTAACCGTCGCCGAAAACATAGGCTTCGGCCTCTCCATGAAAGGAACGCCCAAGTCTGAGATTAAGCAAACCGTCGATCACCTTTTAGAGACCGTGGGCCTGCACGATTTCGGTGAAAAAGCGACCTATGAACTGTCTGGCGGCATGCAACAACGGGTCGCCTTAGCACGCTGCCTTGCTAATGATCCTGATGTCATCCTGATGGATGAACCCCTCGGTGCCTTGGATGCGCTCACCCGTGAAAAGATGCAAGGCTTGGTGTTAAAGCTTTGGAAGGAAACTGGAAAAACGATCATCTTAATCACCCATAGTGTCGAAGAAGCCCTGTTTCTTGGTGAACGACTCTTCGTCATGGCGCCTCGACCGGGCCGTATAAAACAAGAATATACACTTCCCTTTGCTGAAGCCGGGGTAACGCAAGATCCTCGAGCAGTGAAAGCCGATCCAGCCTTTGGCGCTAAGCGAGAGGAGATTCTGAATATGATTTGGGAGATGGAAGAGGAAATTATGGGCCAGACTGAAACGGCAGGAGTCTAATCAATGTCACTTATGCAATCATTTAAGTACAAAATAGGCCTGCAAAAAGATGGCCTAACCAAACGTAAAACAGTGACCTTTGGTGACACCTCGGCGGTTGGCAAAGGCCGCATCTGGAGTATCATCTCTGTTATCACGTTATCCCTAGCTTGGTATTTAGGGAGCGCACTCGAACTCGTCAACCCGATATTCTGGCCATCCCCTTCAGCCGTCTGGGATCAATTTATTAATATTTCTCAGAATGGCTATCGAAACTTTACCCTGTGGGAACATATCTGGGCCAGCCTCTATCGAATATTCGTCGGCTTCGCACTCGGTTGCTTAATCGGTATACCACTTGGTTTTGCCATGGGGCTGTCTGAAATCTTACGTGGCTGGTTTGATCCTATCGTTGAGTTTTTCCGTCCGATCCCCCCACTAGCCTTTATCCCACTCGTTATCATTTGGTCCGGTATTGGCGAGCGTTCAAAAATCCTACTGCTGTTTTTTGCTGCGCTTTGGATCATGGTCATCGCGGCTAGGGCCGGCGTAGGAAGCGTAAAGCTCTCTAAAATTCATGCCGCCTACTCGCTCGGTGCTAATAAGCGTCAGATACTGAAAAATGTCATCTTACCGAATGCTTTACCTGAAATATTTACGGGTATGCGTGTAGCGATGGGCATCTGCTGGGGAACCGTTGTTGCTGCCGAGTTAGTAGCGGCAGAATCGGGGGTTGGGTTTATGATTATGGCTGCCAGTAAATTCCTCGCCACCGATATCGTCGTATTAGGCGTGATCATTGTCGGTATCATTGGCTATTCGATGGATATTCTTATGCGCAAACTTGAGTCTAAGCTCATTCCATGGAAAGGAAAATCGTAAAAACAGAACAACCTCAATATTGATAATCCAACAAGGAAGGGCCGTGAAATCGGCCTTTCCTTTTTTAAGTTATACGCAACAAGGTTTTATCTTCTGATATTTGATGATGTAACCAGCGAGCAAAGTGGTTCACCTTTGAATCAAACGCATTGCCGGAAGGCTGTACTAAGTACCAAGAACCCGCTTCAGGCATCTGTAGATCCATCGGCATCACCAGTTTATCATTGGCAAAATCACCGCTGGCGAAAAATGAATGAACGATGGCAACGCCCTTGCCGGCTATTGCCGCTTCTAACGCTAACAGGTGGTTGTCATGCTCACTGACAATATTCACCCTATGTTCGCCTGCGCCAACACTGTGTAACCAGTTAGGTAAATTGGATGGGGATTCCGCAATATTAAGAAACGGCATCGTTAACAGTTGATCAAGTGTCATGGGGCCACTTTCTGGTATCAGTTCGGGGCTACATACCGGTATCAGTGTGCCTTTAAATAACGGCTGATAGTTTAAACCTGAGGCGGTATTGCGACTATAAACAAGACCGATATCCGCTGTATTTTCATCAAACTCCCAATGATAATAGGTACTACAGAGTTCAATATTGATATCCGGAAATTGATCTCTAAAGTCTCCTAGCCTTGGCACCAACCAACGGGACCCGATACCCATATAAACCTGTACCGACAAATCCCCTTTATCGGGGTCACCAAAAATACGTTGCGTCGAGGTTTCAATATTATAAAGCGCACGACGCACCTCCGACGCATAGAGCCCCCCTACCTGCGTCAAGGCGATACTCCGCCCTAGCCGCTCAAACAGAGGTTGACCTAAATCTTGCTCCATTTTTTTGATCTGATGACTGACCGCTGAGTGAGTCACATTCAGTTCTTTCGCCGCTTGCTGAAAACTCAGCAGCCGCGCCGTAGCTTCAAACGCTTTTAACGCCTGTAATGAGGGTATATGACGCCTCATGAAAGTGCTTCCAACCCATCGAACAACCTGTTTACCCGTCTTATATTCATATGATGATTATGCTCTCACTAGAGTCTTGGTATTAATGCACTAACGATGCGTTCTTGAGCCTAATAACCAATCACGAAAAATACGTGACGCAGCGGATAGATCTTTATCCCCTTGATAACATAAGTAATAACTACCCTCAGTGGTGATACTCTCATCGAACGGGGCAACTAAGTGTTTCGCTAACACCCCCTCTCCCATCAGTTCATCGTACATCAAACAGACACCAAAGCCATTGGCAGCCATCGTCACCGCTGCGGCATGGCTATCCATAAACTGTCGCGTTTGGCCCTGTAAATGATCTAATTTCATCTCTTTTAACCAACCACTCCACCCTTGCGGAGTCCCTATCACATCCAACAGTGGCATGCCTTCTAAGTCCGCCGGTTTACGCAATCGATTCGCGGTATCCATTGAGCAATAGGGACGCAAAACAGGCGAAACCAGAGGGTGTGATTCAAATCCTGGCCAATGTCCCGTGCCATATCGAATTTCTAGCTCTGCAGTGGATATATTGAAATCAGTCGGCCAGTTCGTGCCTAACTGACGAATCGTTATCTGTGGATAAATCTCATTAAACCGCTGCAAACGCGTTGATAACCACAACACACTGAATGTGGTATTCACATTGACTTCAATAACGGTTTTATTCAATGGCGTAAAGATCTGTGCCGCACCGGCATTTAACTGTCGTAGACATTCCTGCACCAACGGTAAGAACGAACGCCCCGTATCACTCAGTTGAATCGACCGGTTCGCTCGTACAAACAACTGCTGATTCAGATGATGCTCGAGTAGCTGAATCTGCTGACTCACCGCCGATTGACTCATATTGAGCTCTTGTGCCGAGAGGGTAAAACTCAGTTTACGGCCCGCCGCTTCAAAGGTTCTGAGCCAATTGAGTTGAATGTTATTGGTTAAAATCTCTTTCATTAGTACAGCTTATCCAAAAGGATGTTTTTAATCGTTTGTCATGATGCGAATACATTCATACCATCAAATTGCATTCATTTACAAGACAATCTAGTGGTTGTTCCACTTTGTGACCGACGGGAATAAAACAGTGAAGAATAAAACTGAAGTATTAATTATTGGCGGTGGCATTGCAGGTGTAAGTACACTCTACCATCTCACAAAACTCGGCTGGTCCGATGTGATGCTAACCGAAAAATTGGAGCTTACCTCGGGCTCAACTTGGCACGCTGCCGGTAACCTACCTCATTTCAGCAACAGCTATAACATCATGAAGTTGCAGCAGTATAGTATTGATCTATATAGCCGTTTGCAGGCAGAAACAGGACAAGCCGTTGATCACCACCCAACCGGTGCGGTACGACTAGCACACACTCAAGACCGTATGGATGAATTTGAGCGTGTCTGTGCTATGTCTGACTTGGCAGGACTTGACCTAGAGATGGTATCAGTCGAACGGTTAAAAGAGTTGTACCCTTACCTCGATACAACCGGATTGTTAGGGGGTTTATGGGATCCTGCGGATGGCCATATCGATCCAACGAGTGTCACCAACGCGATGGCCTCCGGGGCCCGAGACGGAGGCGCAACCATTGTTCGTAACAATCCTGTTGAAGCGATTGAACAACAGATCAATGGGCGCTGGTTAGTCACCACGGCCAAAGGCATAATTGATGCTGGTATCATTGTTAACGCAGCGGGTTTCCGAGCCAACGAAGTCGCGGCGATGATTGGCCATCAACTACCGATTACCTCAATGGAACACCAATTCGTGGTCACGGATAATATTCCAGAACTCGAATCCCGTGACAACATGCTGCCAATGCTGCGCGACCCCGATGTTTCCTACTATCTGCGCCAGGAAGGCAAAGGCTTTATCCTCGGGCCTTATGAAAAAGGGGGCATTCCATGGGCGGTCGATGGTGTGCCTGCAACCTTCGGTCAAGAACTTCTACAACCTGCGCTAGATCGTATTGAAGATATCATGTGCACCGCCATGGAACAGGTTGAACTGATCGCCACGGCAGGTATTAAAACCGTTGTTAATGGCCCTATCACCTATACCCCTGATGGCCACCCGTTGATCGGACCGGTACATGGTTATACGAATTATTTTGTCTGTAGTGGTTTTAACTTCGGTATTGTTCAGGGCGGTGGGGCTGGTAAATTCATGTCCGAATGGATCGTGAATGGTCATCCAGAGCTTGAACTGTTTGAGTTAGATCCTCGTCGTTTCGGTGATTACACCGATCATGATTACTGTGTTGCTAAAGCGACTGAGGTGTACGCCAACGAATATCAACTGGGCTTCCCTAATGAGTATGCGATGCGTCCTGCCAAACGCGGCATTAAAAAATCACCCACCTACGAGCGTCACGCAGAACATAATGCGGTTTTCGGCGCATATTTTGGCTGGGAACGTCCGAGTTGGTTTGCACCAGCCGGTACCCCTGCGGTAGAAGAACACAGTTTTCGCCGGGGCAACTGGTTTGAACCTGTCGCGAACGAATGTTTACATGTGCAAAAACATGTCGGCTTATTAGATCTTACCCCCTTCACTAAATTTGAGATCTCTGGTGCGAACGCTCATGCTTGGCTTGAATCATTCTCGCCTAACCGCATTCCAACCCAGACCGGTGGCACAGCCTTGGCTCATGCCCTCACCAAAGAAGGTGGCATCGCTTGGGAGCTATCGATCACCCTCTTGGAGAACGGTAGCTACTACATGATGGCACCGGCCGCTGCTGAAGATTTAATTGATGATTGGCTGACTCAGCGTTTACCGGGAGATGGCAGCGTTACCATTAAAAACATCACCCCTGAATATGGCACGCTCGTCATTGCGGGTCCCGACGCGCGTAAAGTACTCAGCCAATTAACCGACACGGATCTCAGCAATGCCGCCTTCCCTTGGTTTACCGGTCAAGAGATTGATGTCGCCGGTGTACCGGTGCGAGCGTTACGCATGAACTTTGTCGGCGAACTCGGCTGGGAACTGCACCACCCCATCGATCAACAATTAGCCCTGTACGATGCGCTGATGGAAGCCGGTAAAGCGTTCGATATTGCCAACTTTGGTCTGCGGGCAATGGATTCTATGCGACTGGAGAAAGGCTACCCTATCTGGGCTCATGACCTCATCACCGAGTTCACCATTCTCGAAGCGAACCTAGGTTACTTTGTTAAAATGGATAAGGGTTATTTCGAGGGTCGCGAAGCACTGGTGAAACAGCAAGAAGAAGGGCTTAAAACCAAGTTGGTACTGTTAGATATCGACACCACAGATGTTGATGCCGCCAATGGCATGGAGCCGGTTTATGCGGATGGTAAAGTCGTAGGCCAATGCAGTTCCGGCGGTTTCGGCCACCGAACGCAAAAAAGCCTGGCGCTGGCATACATCGATGTAGATGCATTAACGTCAGATCTAACGGTTAAAATTCTCGGCAACGATTATTCCGCAACCGTAACAAAAGGCTGCATCTACGATCCGAAAGGGGCGTTGTTAAAATCAGATGACTAAGCGGCTCTGTGTCGCCTCGGTATTGTCAGCTTAATCACACAGTATCGATTTATAACCCGGTCATTGATCGGGTTGTTTTTTATCCAGAGAAACATCTCGATAATCGACTATTAGTTAAGCTGCAGCGCCGCCTGTAAATGGTCTATCATAGATACCAATGATCGTTCCAGACACTCAACCTCTTTTAGCTCATGACAAAAAGGCTTTAACCTCCTATGAACACGCCTATTAAGCCCCGACAGACATCGCTACCCCGTTGGCTTAATTGGCTACCATTTGGGGCAGTTCCCAATATTTCACCCGAAGAGCTAGCGCTAACGCTGAATCACTATCTCATTGTCGATGTACGCTCGCCGCAGGAATATCAGAAAAGTCACCTTCCCGGTGCAATATCACTGCCATTACACAAGTTGAATCATACACGTATCAACCACTTGCCGAGTGACAAACCCGTTGTCTGTATCTGTTTATCGGCCCATCGCAGCAAGCCAGCCACGCGCCGATTCATCAAGTCAGGTTTTGATGCAAAAGAGCTACAAGGTGGGATGTTGGCATGGTGGAAACGTCAGCTTCCGATAGAGTAAATAAGCTGTATAAATAGCTCACTTGTTATATATCACCGACGCATCAAGCGATACGTGGCGAATAGCTCATTTTTACACGCCAAAGAGACAATAAAAAGCGCCCGCAGGCGCTTTAATAGAACAACTTAGATAGATCGCTAAGAAAGCAACTACTAGCCTCTTAGCTTATCCACATGTGTCATTAACCTCAGTTAACCCACACGCGCGCGTTACGGAACATCCGCATCCAAGCGCCATCCTCATCCCACTCCTCTGGTGCCCAGCTATTTGTTACCGCACGGAACACACGCTCAGGGTGAGGCATCATAATGGTTACACGACCATCAGTAGTCGTGACACCGCTGATACCTTCGGGAGAACCGTTCGGATTCGCAGGATAACGTTCGGTTACCTTGCCATAGTTATCCACATAACGCAGCGCAACCGCATTCGAGGCTTGCAGATTAGTTAAGTGAGTTTGATCAGTAAACTCCGCCCGACCTTCTCCGTGAGCTACGGCAATCGGCATCCGTGAACCCGCCATGCCTTGCAAGAAGACAGATTGACTCTGCTGCACTTCAACCATAGCTACCCGCGCTTCAAACTGTTCCGACATGTTGCGTACAAAATGCGGCCACAGATCAGCACCTGGAATCAACTCATGTAAGTTTGACAGCATCTGACAACCGTTACAGATACCTAATGAGAATGTATCGTCACGATTAAAGAAGGCTTCAAACTGATCACGGGCACGGCCATTAAACAGTATTGATTTAGCCCAACCTTCACCGGCACCCAACACATCACCGTAAGAGAAACCACCGCAGGCAACCAGACCTTTAAAGCGATCCAACTCAACCCGTCCGGCGAGAATGTCACTCATGTGCACATCAACCGCCGCGAAACCCGCTCGGTCAAAAGCCGCGCCCATCTCTATCTGGCCGTTGACACCCTGTTCACGAATGATCGCCATCTCTGGACGGATACTCGTCTGAATATAGGGCGCAGCGATATTATCATTCACATCAAAGGTCAGTTCAGCATTTAGACCTGGGTTTTCTTTATCTAACAGAGAATCAAACTCTTGTTGTGCACAGGCTGAGTTATCCCGCAGCGACTGCATCCGGTAAGAGGTTTCCGCCCAGATGCGTTGCAAGGTGGTACGCGATTCAGCGTAGATCTCTTCATCATCGAAATGTACACGTAACTCATCATCCAGATTAACCGAGCCAATCACCTTAGTCACTTCAGCAAGGCCTGCGGCATTAAGCTCGGTCAGTACCTGCTGAATATCAGCTCGTTTAACTTGAATAACTGCACCCAGTTCTTCAGCAAACAGCGCCGCTGCAAACTCAGTGCGACCGGTCGCCAACATATCCAGATTAATATCCACACCGGTATGTCCGGCAAAGGCCATCTCTGCAACCGTCGTAAATAAACCGCCATCAGAACGGTCATGGTATGCCAGTAGCAGACCCTGCTCGTTAAGTTCCTGAATCGCAGTAAAGAACGCCACCAGTTGATCGGCATCATCAACATCGGGGACATCTTGACCGACTTCGTTGTAGACCTGCGCCAGCGCAGACAGACCCAAACGGTTTTTTCCGTTACCCAAGTCCAACAGGATCAGGTCGGTTTCGCCAGCATCCGTACGCAGTTGCGGAGTCAGTGTTTTACGCACATCTTTAACCGCTGCAAAACCAGTGATAATCAGTGAAGTCGGCGCAGTAACCGATTTTTCATCGCCGTCATTCCAGACCGTACGCATCGACATGGAATCTTTGCCCACCGGAATCGTAATGCCCAGTTTTGGACAAAGATCCATACCGACCGCTTGAACCGTATCGTAAAGTTTCTCATCTTCACCGGGGTGGCCAGCAGCACACATCCAGTTAGCCGAGAGTTTAATATCGATAATATCGCCGATACGCGCCGCCGCTAAATTGGTTACGGTTTCACCCACTGCCATCCGACCGGAAGCAGGAGAATCAACCAGCGCCAACGGTGTACGCTCGCCCATCGCCATCGCTTCACCGGCGTTGGTATCAAACGAGGCGGTAGTGACCGCACAATCAGCCACCGGCACCTGCCATGGACCAACCATCTGATCACGAACGACCTGACCGGTAATTGACCGATCGCCAATGGTAATAAGGAAGGACTTAGAAGCCACTGCCGGCAGTGTCAGAACCCGTTTTGCCGCTTCTTCCAGTTCGATAGCGGAAGCATCAAAGACTGGCACCTCATAACTGATACGCTCAACCGAACGGTGCATTTTAGGTGGCTTGCCAAACAACACGCTCATCGGTAGATCAACGGGTTTGTTGCCAAAGTGAGCGTCGCTCAGAATCAGGTGTTTCTCGTCAGTCGCCGTACCCACAATGGCATAAGGGCAACGTTCACGGGCACAGATCGCTTCAAAGCGCGGCATATCTTCTGGCTGAACCGCCAGCACATAACGTTCTTGTGCTTCGTTGCACCAGATCGCCAGCGGCGACATACCCGGCTCATCATTGTTGATATTACGCAGTTCAAAATCACCGCCACAACCGCCATCTTTCACCAGTTCAGGGAAGGCATTCGACAGACCACCGGCACCCACATCGTGGATAAAGGCGATCGGGTTGGTATCCCCTTGCTGCCAGCATTGATCTATCACTTCCTGACAACGACGCTCCATCTCTGGGTTGTCACGCTGTACTGAAGCGAAATCCAGATCAGCCGATGAACTACCGGATGACATAGAAGAGGCTGCGCCGCCACCCAGACCAATCTGCATAGCTGGACCACCGAGGCAGATCAGCTTAGCACCGACCTCGATTTCGCCTTTATCCACATGGTCGGTACGAATGTTGCCATAACCGCCCGCGATCATAATTGGCTTATGGTAACCACGCATCTCTTCACCGGCGGCCCCGTTAACCTTCTGCTCGAAGGTACGGAAATAACCGTTCAAGGCCGGACGCCCAAACTCATTATTAAACGCGGCACCACCAATCGGGCCATCAAGCATGATGTCTAATGCTGATACGATACGCTCTGGCTTACCGTAATCAGATTCCCATGGCTGAACAAAGCCGGGGATTTTCAAATCAGAAACCGTAAAACCACTCAAACCCGCTTTCGGCTTAGACCCTTTACCGGTCGCACCTTCATCACGAATCTCACCACCGGAACCGGTCGCCGCACCTGAGTGTGGCGCAATCGCGGTCGGGTGGTTATGGGTTTCCACTTTCATCAGGATCTCAATACTCTCCTGATGATAGCTATATTCTTTGGTCTCAGGATTAGGGAAGAAACGCCCCGCTTCTGAGCCCACCATCACGGCAGCGTTATCGGAATAAGCCGACAGAATATTTTCACCGCCCAGCTCATTGGTGTTACGGATCATCGCGAACAGCGATTTATCCTGCGCTTCACCATTAATATCCCATGAGGCATTGAAGATCTTATGACGACAGTGCTCTGAGTTTGCTTGGGCAAACATCATCAACTCGACATCCGCCGGGTTACGCCCCAGTTCGATGAAGCTGGCAACAAGATAATCGATCTCATCATCAGCCAAGGCCAAGCCCAAGTCGGTATTCGCTTTTGCCAACGCTTCGCGCCCACCGGATAACACGTCCACCAGCGTTAACGGAGCGGGTAAGTCGGTGCGGAACAGCTGAGCAGCGTCATCGACAGCATCAAATGTCGCCTCAACCATGCGGTCATGCAGCGTTGCATGCACTAATTCTAGCTCGGTAGCGGTTAATGGCTGTTCAGAATGCACAAAATAGGCAGTACCACGTTCCAGTCGTTTAATGCTCTGTAGGCCACAGTTTCTGGCGATATCAGTCGCTTTCGATGACCAAGGAGAGATCGTTCCTGGACGGGGCACAACTAAAACCAATTGACCTGATGGCTCTTCCGCTTTAGTTTTAGGGCCGTAGCAAAGGATACGCTCCAGCGTGTTACGTTCCTGATCAGACAGGTTTTTTTCCAAATCAGCGAAATGCATATACTCACCGTAGATACCAGTGATATGGGCAATTCGGGATTTTAGGACAGATAGCAGCTTATCGTGTCGAAAAGCAGAAAGAGCAGGCGCTCCACGCAGTACCAGCATGTTAGTTTCAAGCCTCTTGAGTCTGTCTAACAGATAGGTTGTATGTAGGAGAAAATTAAGGCCGAATTTTACTGAAATAGCAGATTAGTTACCAGAGAAAGCCCATTTTCTTATGAGAATAAATTCATTTCACGTTAAAGAACTCGTTTTTCTGCTGATTTCAGTGTCCCTGTTTTTAGCTATATACCTATTTAACGAGGGTCATCGGACTCAGGTTGAGGCAATTCAGAAAACGGGCGAGCTACGAGTGGCCACCCGTAATACCCCCACAACCTATTATCAAGACAACAATGGCAAAGCCGCTGGTTTTGAATATGAACTGTTAAAATCCTTTGCCGACTACCTCGGGGTAGAACTCAAACTGATCATTCCCGATAGCTTCGGCGAGGTCTTTACACTCGTTAAAGATCGTAGTGCTCATATCGCCGCAGCCGGACTAACGATCACCGAAGAACGCCAAAAGCAGTTCCGTTTCTCCCCTCCTTATGCCTATTCAACACCCACATTGATCTACCGTGAAACTCAGGGAAAAAAAGCGCCGAAAACCTTTGCCGACCTCGAGAACAAAAATATTAAACTCATTGCCAATAGCAGCCATGCAGAGCTGTTTCGCAATTTAAAAAAGACCCATAACCTTTTAAGCTGGCAGGAAACCTCCACCAGCAGTGTGACTGAGCTGCTTGAAGATGTTTACGAACAGGAGATCGACTACACCGTTAGCGACGACTTTGTGTTCGATGCGCAGAAATCCTATTTCCCCGGTTTAAAAAAATCACTGGCGCTCAGTCAACCTAAACCTGTCGCGTGGTTATTGGTGAGACAGAACGATCAAAGCCTACAACGCGCAATCAAGCGTTTCTTTGAGCTGCCTGAAACTCAGGATCTGCTGGTAACGTTAAAGAAAAAATATCTCGCTCGCCAAACTCGGCTTGGCTATGTCGATATTCAAACCTTTCGCCGTGATTTAGAAAAACGTTTCTGCAAATTAGAGCAGTATTTTATGCTGGCAGAGCAGGAAACCGATATCGATTGGCGTTTATTGGCCTCCATTGCCTATCAGGAATCCCACTGGAATCCTAAGGCTGTGTCACCCACCGGCGTGAAAGGCATCATGATGCTGACCAGAGACGCGGCTAAAGAGGTCGGTGTAAAAGATCGAACCGACCCCGTACAAAGTGTTATGGGCGGCGCCCGTTACCTGCAACAGGTGATGCGAAAAATACCTGACCGCATTCAGGGAAAAGAGCGCATTTGGTTTGCCTTAGCCTCCTACAATATTGGTTATGGTCACCTCGAAGATGCTCGTGTACTCACCGCCCGTGCCGGCAGAAACCCCGATAAGTGGAGCGATGTGAAAGAGTTCCTGCCCCTTTTAACGCAACGCAAACATTTCTCAACCGTACGCTACGGATATGCCCGCGGCTATGAGCCGGTGTTATATGTGAAAAATATCCGCAACTATTATGATCTACTTGATTGGGAACTACAGAAAGCACGAATTGAAGCGGCTAAACCCATCAGCCCTGCCGAAAGCGAGAGTGTTATCCTCACCATTCCCAGTGATACCCTCGACAAAGGCATAGAAGCGGCGAAGGATATTATCGACTCCATCCCCTCCACCCTTTGAAATAAATAACAGCGAACTACACACGAACGAAAAAACGATTTTTTAGCAAAAGCCGTTGCAGATCTCCACATATACAAAAAAGAACTTTACAATGACTGACTAAATTATCGGTGGGTGAGTCTGATCCAATGTTGCGACGTCTTCTTTTTCTCTATATATCCGGACTCAGTCTGTGTATGCCGCTTACTGCTTTTGGTGAACCCGAAGACCCGCTCAGTTATTACTCGAGTCATGCCAAAACGACCGACGAGCAACCCAGCGTCATTAAGCCTCAAAGTGAACCTACCTCTGCGGTCGATAAAAAAACATTCCTCAAAACGAGCCCTCAAGCAACAGATAATGGGACTCAAACTGACGTCAGTGCCTCCATCACCAAGCCAAGTCAAAACAAAGCCGAGATAAAATCACCTGTTTATTTGATAGTGGAACCTCACCCAGAAATTGTGACCATCTGTAATGAGATTGGCAATAAACTCGGCAGCGTTTCCAGTAGCGACTGTCTCGATGCCGTCTTCGATAAACCACGTTTTTACTCAAATAAACATCGCCCTTTGCTGGAAAAACACTTTTATGCCAGCCCCGGATTAGTTAACGCCCCCCGTATTCTATTTTTAGGCGGCATCCACGGTGATGAGTATTCGAGCGTCAGCCTGTCATTTAAATGGTTAAAAATACTCGAGCAGAATCATAGAGGTGTTTACGACTGGCACTTCATGCCCCTTACCAATCCTGACGGGCTGTTGCAAAAAAAATCAACCCGGGTCAACGCCCGTAATGTTGATCTGAACCGTAATTTTATTCCTTCAGAAACATCAGTTGATCCTATTAAGCACTGGCAAACCTACGCCAAAAAACGCGCTCGCTACTACCCCGGCACCAAGCCGCTTAGCGAACCAGAAACCCAGGCGATTCATCAGCTCATCAATGAACTCAAGCCTGACATTATCGTTTCGGTTCATGCGCCCCATGGAATTCTCGATTATGACGGTAGTATCACACCGCCACAAAAACTTGGGCCGCTACGTCTAAGACAATTAGGCACCTACCCTGGTTCTCTGGGTAATTACGGTTGGTTTGTAAAGCAAACCCCAGTAATGACGATTGAGTTGAAACACGCAGGCATTATGCCAAGCAAAAAGGATATCGATCACATGTGGACGGACCTGATCCGCTGGATAAAACTACGCACAGAGGGAGATGGAACACTATTGGCCCGTAAAGCCAAAACCTTGTAATAAAAGGTATCGGTACTACTCCAGTTTATTATCAATGGCTTTGGCCGCGAGCTTTAGCGCTTTCTTTTCTGCGCGGCGACGACGGAAGAACTGGCTAATCGCTTCACTACACTGTTCCGCCATCACATCGCCCGTAAATTCCGGCCAGTGATTAAGCCAAGACTGCCCAAACAATTGGCTATTACTCACAACAGCTCCCGCTTTTGGCTCAACCGCACCAAAAACAACGCGTTTAATTCTGGCATGCACTATCGCGCCTGCGCACATGGTACAGGGCTCGATGGTGACATAGAGCGTGGCACCAGCCAGTCGGTAATTACCGGTTTTTGCCGCGGCATCACGCAAGGCCATAATTTCAGCATGGGCCGTCGGATCATGGCCTGAAATGGGTTGATTCCACCCCTCACCAATGACCTGTCCATCCAGCACCACGACAGCACCCACCGGCACCTCATTCAGCGCCGCAGCTTGCTCAGCCAATGCCAACGCACGTGCCATCCAGTGTAAATCTTGATTTTCATTCATGCAGGGAATATAGCAAATACAAACCTTAAAGATGAGCGTTATCAGCGTCTTTTAGATGTTAATATTTACACCATGACAAAGTGCCGGCTACAGCAGCTCTATATAACTGTTCTGATATGCCATTGTGGCTCGATCTTTCCATAATGCTTGCACACTGCTTGCGCTTTCTTCACGTAAACTGCTTTTTAACTCGACTCGGCGACAAAAAGCCGAATTATTTTGACCGTTAAATCCGCTTATTGGAGTCATCAACATGAAGCACCTATCTATCATGGCAACAGCGCTGGGCTTACTTTTATCAACAACAGCAATGGCCGCCCCAGAGCGTCAAGGTCCACCAAAAGAAGCGATTGAAGCCTGTGCTTCTGCGAAGACAGGTGACAGCTGTAGTTTTAGTGGTCGTCAGGGAGAAACGATACCCGGCACCTGCGAAAGCAAACGTGACGACAAACTCGTCTGTGCACCTGAGAACCCACCAGCGCGTAACTAAACAGACTAAGTCCCATCGAATAACGGCAGAACAGAGGTTCTGCCGATTAACCTCAAAGCACAAAAACGCCACAAGCTATACGTTCTGTGAGCTCTTACTCTTGCTATAACCAACCATTCGACTAATTCAACCGGTATCACAAAAGCAAAGTCTGGCTTGATTTAGCGTTGCTACGCAGGGTAATACCAATCAATATCACGCCGTGGGATCATATTTATAACCCACACCATAGACTGACTGAATCACATCCTGCTCAGGTAATAAGGTAGCAAGTTTGCGGCGTAACTTTTTGATATGGCTGTCAATCGTCCGCTCACTCACAATACGCCGGTCCGCGTAGATATGATCCATCAACTGATCACGGGAATAAATCCGTCCAGCGGACTGACTCAGCGTCTGCAGTAGATGAAACTCCACTGCGGTTAACTCCAGTGACTGGTTACCGACCATCACCAGTAACTGATCTTCAAGCAGCTGCAGTTGAGCATGCTCGGGCGGCGAAACCTGATTGACCCGTCGCAATACCGCGCGGACGCGAGCAACCACTTCTCGAGGACTATAGGGTTTGCAAATGTAATCATCCGCACCCATCTCCAGTCCTAATAAACGATCGATCTCCTCGACCCTCGCCGTCACCATAATAATGGGCACATTACTAAACGAACGCACCTGACGGCAGATATCTAATCCATCCGCCCCTGGCAACATCAAATCAAGCAATATCAGGTCCGGTTGATGCTGGCGAATCCAAGGCGTCGCTGCCAGCCCATCATGAATCTGATGCACCGCAAAACCACCCTGTTCAAGATAGCTCGCCAACAGGCGCGCCAACTTTTCCTCATCCTCAACCACAAGTATGGTTTCGCTCATACGGCTTCCTCCATGATCAACGGTAATTTCAGGGTAAAACATAAGCCGCCTAGTGGCGACGCTCTGACAGTCAAAGACCCCGCATGCGCTGCTGTAATGTTCTGACAGATCGCCAAACCTAAGCCTGTACCGCCCGTTTTTCGATTGCGGGATGAATCGGCACGATACAGCCGATCGAACAACTTCGGCAACTCGGAATCATCTACTCCCGGCGCGGAATCTTCCAGCGTCAAACAAGCCTGTTTGCCTTGCCGTATCAACGATAGGCGAGCGCAGCCATTGGCGTCGGTATAACGCAAGGTATTCTGTAATAGATTCGATAGTAATTGATCAATGCGATCGGGATCGGCAAACACGACCGCTTTAACATCATCAAGGCCATGGATTTCAACTTGAATCGACTTTTCCATAAACCGTGGTAGAAAACCTTCCAGAGCATCCCGTGCCGCTGCCCCTAGATCCAGCGGCACTTTATGATAATCCAGTGCACCAATGTCCGACATCGACAGCTCATAAAGGTCATTAATCAAGCGCGACATAAGCTGCGCTTCCTGATGTAGTGAATTCAGCGCATTATCATCTAAGGTATACACACCATCCCGTAGCGCATCAATCTCACCTAATAAAATCGACAATGGTGTACGTAGTTCGTGAGAGATATCCGCTACCCAACGGCGACGCAGTACCTCGTTCTGGCTAAGCGTCAGGGCAAGCTCGTTAAAATCGCGGGCTAACTGCCCCACCTCATCATTACTCTGATGTTGAATACGGGCAGTGTAATCACCCGAGGCCAAGCGCCGCGTTGCGAGAGTGAGATCTTTAATCGGTCCAACAAGGTGATGCGCCAACGGCAACGCCACACCTGCCGATAGTAATAACATCACCAGAGCGATTATAAAATAAGCCTGATTCTGCTGCTCTGAAAACTGCAGATCACGGGCGGCTGAAAAAGCAGCTTTGTCCTTAACTAAGCCAAGAAAGCCCACCGTTGCACCGTTGTCCGTGATAATCGGATGTAATTCAAGCGCAGACAACGGTTCTTCGGCAGGGCCGTAGATCATCACCGACTGAGCATCCAATAAACGAATACGCCACTCTAACGGCTCAGGCAACCCTGCTGGAGGCTTTTCTGCCTCTTGTGGCGGCCAGCCTGTTTCCTCTATATGCTTCGCCCCACGCGCTAAGCGTTCGCCGGTTAACGGTACACCGGCAACCGAGGTTACTAATTGCAACCACCGTTCTGGCGAGGCAGCCAATCGCTCCCAACCACCATCCGTCACATAAATAACGCCTAACTCTTCAGCGAGACTGTCGGTAATCTGTTGCTCTCGCTCATCAATATAGCGAAGAAAACCACGATCAAAAGACCACTGAATAAACAGGAACATACCGCTAACCAGTACCAGCGCAATAAATAACTGAATAAAGAGGAGTCTTCGGGTAATCGTCATAATGATTAGTATTCAAAGTGATAATGTCGCCTCTAGTATGCATTGAAATGGGCAAAAAAAAAGGAAGAAGCCAGGAGTCCTCTGTTATAGGCAAGCGAGTAAAACAGAAAACATCAAGCAGACCCTCACTCGCTTTTAGTGCGCTTCTCATTCTAAACACCAACCCATTCAAATAGAGTGCCAAGGCTGGGAATCTTTTTCACCTTAGAGGGTCAATATCTATAGAGGTCGTTATGGGTGTGTTATCGAGGCAGAGTCTTAACCTGTTTCAACGAGCAAAGAACTGATTCAAGCCTCCTTGTTTAGGATCAATTAAGATTCAAACGAATAACGCTAAACTGCCAACCTGAAAGACGAAATACTCAGGCGTTCAGATAAAGCTTAATGCGGTGAAATTTAATAAAAGGAGCTCACTTACCAACTGTTAGCGATTTCATAAACTTCTTGAGAAGTCATGATTCGTATAAATTTATCAATTAATAATGGATTACAGATAAGTCATAAGGAGCACCAATTGATCGAGTTGATTACGCAGTCGTCTTTTACTGAAATTGCAGCCTTGCTGGTGTTGGCCGCGGTGATGGGGTTTATTGGCTTATTTCTCAAACAGCCACTGATCGTTAGTTTTATTGCCGTAGGGTTAATTTCAGGCCCATCCGTTTTGGATATTGTTCACTCGAAAGAGCAGATTCAATTGCTCTCAGAGTTAGGCATAGCCGTTTTACTGTTTCTCGTCGGTATAAAACTGGATGTGAAATTAATTCGATCTATCGGCTCTGTCTCAATCATGACAGGGCTTGGACAAGTGGCCTTCACATCAATTGTGGGTTATTTCATCGGTCTAGCCATTGGTTTGGATCACATTACCAGCCTCTATGTTGCCGTGGCACTCACCTTCTCATCCACTATTATCATCGTTAAACTGCTCTCCGATAAACGGGAGATCGACTCATTACATGGCAAAATCGCACTCGGTTTTCTGATTGTCCAAGATCTGGTCGTTGTCGTAGCGATGATTGTCCTAGCAACCATCGGCATCGGTTCCGGCCATGGTGGCGATGCCAATACCTCTATCTGGCAAGTCGGGATCGCGGGGGCTGGCTTGTTACTGTTTGTCATCATTTTTGTGCGCTATATCGCTAACCCGCTCACTCAGCAACTGGCCAAAACGCCAGAGCTATTGGTTATTTATGCGATCGCACAGGCCGCCTTATTTGCAGCCATCGGCAATATTATCGGCCTAGGCATGGAAGTGGGTGGGTTACTCGCGGGGGTCTCCCTAGCGTCAACACCCTTCCGAGAAAGTATTGCAGCAAGATTGGCGCCTTTGCGAGATTTTTTACTGCTCTTTTTCTTTATCGCCTTAGGTGCCACATTGGATTTATCACTGCTGGGCGCTCATATGTCCGGTGCAGCAATTTTCTCACTGTTTGTGCTGATTGGTAATCCACTCATCGTCTTAGCCATTATGGGAGCCATGGGGTATCGCAAAAGAACCGGCTTTCTCGCAGGCCTAACCGTCGCGCAAATCAGCGAGTTTTCACTCATATTCATCACCATGGGGGTCAGTTTAGGGCATGTTGATCATGACATTCTAGGCTTAGTCACACTTGTGGGTATCGTAACGATTACCGCATCGACTTACATGATCACCTATTCCCACCAGCTTTATGCCTTTTTTGAACCCGTTATTGGCATCTTTGAACGTTCCGGTACACCCCGAGAACAAGCCACTGAACTCCCTTCCGGCAACGCCTATCAAGTGGTCATTTTTGGTCTAGGTCGCCTCGGCACCGAGATCGCTAATCGCTTGAAAGAAAAAGGGGTCAGCGTCTTGGGCCTCGACTTCAACCCCGCTGCCATTAAGCACTGGCGATATCTAGGACTCGATACCGAATATGGTGATGTCACCGACCCAGAATTCGTTACCGAGCTACCCCTTAAACATACCCAGTGGTTGATCTCCACCATTCCACAACACCATATAGGCATTGCCTCGGAGGACACCCGTAAAACCATTATTCAGTTAACACGATCCGCTGGCTTTACGGGCCGATTAGCGACCGTGTCACACAGTAAAGTAGATACAGAAGAGCTAAAACTACTCGGTGTCGATTTAGTATTGGAACCGTTTCAAGATGCTGCCGACCGAGCGACTGAGTTATTACTCGAAGGCTTGAATAACCCATCCCTTCAATCACACCCATCATAGGAGCTGGCTATGAAACATTTTAATAACATACTCTATGTGCTTGATGACCATACCCATAAGTCTTCTGTTTCACTGATGCGTGCTATCGCTCTGGCAAAATCCAATCAAGCAGACCTAACGTTGTTACAAATATTGCCCGATGCTGCATCATTTATTCAGCCCTATGATCACGGCAGTATCAGCACTGAAACACTGCCGCATAAAATGCAGCAGCAAGAAAAAGCAAAGCTACAAACGCTGATCGACTCTCTCGATGTTGATTTCAGTTTGAAGGCCGAACAAAGAACGGGCAAGCCCTATGTTGAGATTATTCGGCTTGTTCAGGCGCAAGACTTCGACCTCGTGATTAAGGAAATCGACGATATTGACTGGCTTGACCGCTTATTAGGCAGCGATGATATGCACCTATTGCGCAAATGCCCCTGCCCAGTCTGGTTGATGAAACAAGATGCCGATCCGCAATATAAACATATTATGGCCGCGGTTGACCTCACTGATACAACCGATACCGCTAACGATGAACTAAACAGCGAGATACTCGAATTTGCCTATTCATTATCGCTAGCAGACTTTACAACACTGCATGTGGTCAATGCTTACGATGTCCCGCAAGCAGGTTTTATCAGCTTATGGGCAGAGCAAGCGGATATCGTAAAAGAGGAGTTATTTGCCGCTGAAGGGCGCCAAAAACAGCACAAAATCAAAGTATTGATGGATGATTTAAAATCGAAGATCGGGGCGCAATCCTACGATTATTTATCCCCCCAAACCCATATTACTCAAGGACCTCCTGGGCGTGAAATACCTAAGCTAGCCAATGAGCTAAACGCTGATTTAGTTGTCATGGGTACCATCGCGCGTACGGGTATTGCCGGTGTCGTTATTGGTAATACAGCAGAGAACGTGCTGCCCCAGCTGCGATGCTCTGTGCTCGCGATCAAACCCAAAGGCTTTGTGTCACCAATAACATAATTAGTCAATTTTACCGCTAAATCACCGCTGAGGAGGTTACTCAAACGCCTTATTTGTATAACAGGGCAAGGTCATCTCTAGATGACCTTCTCGCTGGAAGGTGCTGATAGTCGAAGGATAATCTGCACGTTATAACTGCCCCCATTCGCCGGATGGCTAACATTAGTCATAAAGGCTGACCGTCACTATTTTATATATTAAATACATACGGGATGCTAAAGACACCTCATCTATCTCTGAGTGAATAAACCCAAACGCTAAAGAGTTATTCCCACAATATTACCCAGCCGTTTCTCAACAATCAGTCAGATCACAATTTATCCGCGTGAATAACATCAGTCTATTCATTACCGCATGTATCACCATAACCCTAGAAGACAAGGTGATTAGCGCATTTGCGTTTACTGGTATGCAAAAAGAAAGGCTTAATGACCGCATCTAAGCACAGCTAAGGTGACGGAGGAAAAAATGATGTCAACAAACGGGCTATGATTATTGTTGAGTTTTGTACGGTAGCAGACAGATCGTGCGAATATTGATCAGTAGACTATACTTATGCATGCGTTGGGCAAGCAGCAAACGTATTAACTCAGGATGGTGCCGCCTGGCAACATATCTCTGCACTGCCAATTGTTCGGATATTTTCTCATTTTGAAGTTTATTAAAGGAATAAGTGCATGAAACCAATTAGAAAATTCATTTCACCACTGGCGATTGCCGCCGTTGTAACAACAGCGCTGATGCCGCTGACCACGATGGCCGAAGGTTATCTGGTCGATAGCAACGGTAAAAACGTGATGAACAGCAGCGATGAGTGCTGGCATATCAGTGAATGGACGCCGGCAAGCTATCGTGAACCTTGCGACCCGTCTTACAAACCTGTCCTAGTCGCCGCTCCAGAACCCGCCGTGACTCCACCACCGGCTCCGCTACCCAAAAAAATCAGCTTTTCGGGCAGTGCGTTATTTGCTTTCGATAAGTCCGCGTTAAAACCTGAAGGGATGGCGCTGCTGGACAACCTAGTACAACAACTAAACAATACAGCTTATGAAACGATTGAGGTCACAGGTCACACTGATCGCATCGGCTCCGACGTCTATAATCAAAAACTCTCGGAACGCCGAGCACAATCGGTAAAAGATTACCTGGTTAGCAAAAACATCCCCGCCGAGCGTATTACAGCGAAGGGTATGGGCGAAAGATCCCCTTCAGAAACAGGTGCATGCAAAGGGATGAAAGTCTCAAGAACGATCGCCTGTTTACAACTCGACCGTCGTGTTGATATCGAAATGATAGGCACTAAACGCACCACAGGTAGTAACTGAGCACTCACCGCTCTGTTAAGTATGTCATATCGTCAGGGATGACCATTACCACTCATACATGACTACGGCAGGCAATTACGCAGGTAATTACCTGCTTTTTTTTGATAAAAATTTCTCTGAATCTCTTATGCGCAGTCTCAGGCGACATTACAGGGACTCGATAAACCTGCCTTGACTTACCCATAACCATAAATAAAAAAACACTCGCTTAATTAACGGCTTGCAGCGATATTTTTGGAGTATTCCATCGATATATTCAAAATCATTTATAACAAACAATAATAAGCTAATTCCTTATTTATTACCCCACCGTTACTTTTAAATATTAAAAATAAAACAGCGGAACTTTTATTTTCACCATAGAGTCTATCTACTGTAAAAAATTTAACCATATATTATCCACACAAAAAACCCTGATATAAATAATTTAAAAAAGGTAAATCATTAATGAATTCTCAAGCTTCGATTCCCGAAACCCTGCAAAAGCCACTATCGCGCTCTTTGCTGGCATTGCGCTTAGGTGTCTTTGTCGTCATGCTTGTATGGACTCTCGATAAGTTTGCTAGCCCTGCCCACACGGGCGTAATGATGAATAAATTTTATGGCATTGACTGGCTCACCCAATATTTTGCTTACATCATAGGCGCCGCAGAGTTGTTGTTTATTCTGGCTTTTGTTGCCGGACTCTGGCGTCGCTGGACATACATGGGCATTTTAGTGCTCCATACGCTATCAACCTTAGTGGCTTACAATAAATATATGGATCCTTTTAATAATCTATTGTTTTTTGCGGCTTGGCCTATGCTCGCGGCCTGCCTCGCCCTTTATTGGTTAAGAGACTGGGACACTTTGTGCACTATCCCGCAAAAACAAAAACCATCTAAAAACTAATACAGTCTGATAATTACCATGATGACCAACCTCTCATGGTAATTTTTTTATACGCGCCATTTTCCACATATGAACATGCATACCGTTATTACCTAGCCAGATAAAACCCTAGTTCTGTTATGGGTAGTTTGGCCACTGGATAAAATGTCGATGCCACTAATCGGATCATCACCGATTGCCATTGTGGGACTTATCCTCGCTATTAAATTCATACACAGTATTGCAGCACTGATCAAAAAAAACGCCTTAACTTCATATTTTCGCTTTTATTTATTCATTCATTTATGCCGATATTACTCTGCTTTATTCGATATATAAATTAACAACGATCGGCTAACAACAGCGGCATAAACCCTAATATATCGAATAATACAGAACAATAAATCATGCAGGATTTCAACAAACACTCAGCGGCTATCAAATTCCCATCCAGTATCAATATAGGCCCTAATCAAACGGTTGAGCAATACAAAGCGGTCATTCAAACTTGCAAGCTGAGACAACAATGATTATAGTTGTTACTAACAACATAAATTATCAAGGTTTAACTCTATGCCCGCTAATTTAGAGCGTGCTGAAGCGCTATATGAAGCCGTCAACCAACTTATCCGTGTTCATCAGTTCAGGGATAGGGATTACATCTGCTCCCACGATGTATCGGTAGCACAGTGTTATGCGCTTGAAACCTTAGTAAAACGTGGCCCTTTGAGATTGCAGGCACTCGCTGATGAGATGTATCTAGATAAGAGCACCACCAGCCGCGTGGTAGATTCTTTATTGCGCAAAGAGTATGTGCTCAAGCTTCTGGATCCCGCAGACCAGCGAGCAATCCAGCTGTCACTAACACCCGCAGGTGAGGCGCTATACCATACCATTCATCAAGACTTGATTTTAGAAGAGGCTTCGCTCATTAAAGATGTTTCGCCGGAAGTGATTGATGGCACATTAACCCTTATTCAGCAGCTAACAAAGGCTGCACGTGCTCGCTTAGGCTCATAACGCACTTTTTTTAACCTATTAGTTGTCAGTAACAACATTAATCATGGAGGACAGACTTATGCACAACGAAACAATGAACCTACCGGTGGCCGTTATTGGCGCTGGCCCCATAGGATTGAGTGCCGCAGTACAACTACTCAAGCGGGGCTACACTCCCGTTCTGTTTGAAGCGGGTAATCAAGCAGGCGCTAATATCGCTCGCTGGGGACATGTGCGTATGTTTTCCCCTTGGGCATACAACGTAGACCCTGCAGCGGCAGAACTACTAAAACAAAACGGTTGGAGTGAACCCACGGCGACGGATTTCCCCACCGGTAATGAACTGCTAGAGCAGTATGTCACCCCATTAGCCTCTCACCCAGAGATCAGCCCTCACCTGCATCTAAACACACAAGTTAAATATGTTAGCCGACTCAATCATGACCTGTTACGCACTAAAGGTCGCAATGAAGCGCCGTTCGTGCTGCGAGTATCAAGCCCTGAAGGTGAAGAAGATATGATCGTGCAGGCGGTTATCGATGCATCAGGTACCTACCAAATGCCTAATTGGCTGGGTACACATGGCATTCCAGCATTGGGGGAAACCGAAGCCGCAGAGGCCATCGCCTACGGTGTTCCCAATATTCTTGGTTCTGCACGAGCGCAATATAAAAACAGATCGGTACTGGTTGTGGGTGGTGGTCATTCCGCTTTCAATGCACTACAGGATTTAGTGCAACTCGCCGATGAGCATCAAGATATGCGCGTGCTTTGGGGAGTGAGAAATAGTTCAGTCAGCAACGTTGTTCGCTCACCCGAAAATGATGAACTGCAAGAGCGCCGACGCCTCGAAGTACGGATTCAGGAGTTACTTGAGCAGGGACGTATCGAAGTATTTACCGAACTTGAGATTGATACAATTCAACGCAAAAACGGCAAGTTAATCGTACAAAGTGGATCGAAAACGTTACCGCCCGTCGATCGTATCATCGCCGCCACCGGCTTTCGGCCAAACCTTAACCTGCTTGCCGAATTGCGCACCTCGTTGGACCCTGCGACTCAAAGCCCTATTCAGTTGGCGCCACTTATCGATCCGAATATACATAGCTGCGGCTCAGTGCCTGAACATGGCCTAGCCGAACTGTCACATCCTGAATCTGGCCTGTTTATCTTGGGCATCAAGAGTTATGGCCGTGCACCAACCTTTCTGCTGAGAACGGGTTATAAACAAGTTACCGCTGTTGTCTCTGCGCTGGGTACACCCGAAATGTCGGCCATTTGTCAGACATATACAGCAGCCCCCGTAGTTTCTACTTGCCAAGGATGAATAGGTTAGCACCCAAGCGCGGCTTTATTTCTGCGCTTGGCCTCAGTCAACTCGTCTCTTGGGGAACGCTATATTACAGCTTTCCCCTTATTGCCGAAGCTATGGCCGCTGAGTTGGGATGGAGCCGCGCTGATATTTATGGTGCCGCCACACTCGGCTTAGTCGCCTCTGCGTTGGCCACCTATCCGATTGGCGCAATGATTGATCGCGGCCATGGACGCAAGCTGATGGTCGGGGCAACAGTCGCGGCCTCTTTTGTCTTGATAGGCTGGTCTAATATTGACAGCATACTGTCGCTTTATGCCCTCATCATAACATTGGGGGTGCTTCAAGCGGCGCTATCCTACGAACCAGCCTTTGCGGTCACCGTACGGCAACTGGGCACGCAGCAAGCACGTTCAGCGATCACGGCCATCACGCTATGGGCTGGGTTTGCCAGCACCGTATTCGTCCCCTTACTGCAATTCATGCTCGATAATTGGGGTTGGCGTGATGCACTGCTAGGCTTAGCCATGATCAATATCACCATCGCCGCACCACTCTATCGATGGGCCATCTGGCCGGCCAACGCTGACAATCATCCTCTACAGCAAACACCAAACCCAGAAGAAAGCCCCATTAGAGCGGTATTACGCAGCCCACGATTCTACTTACTTAGCGCCTCTTTCTGTGCTTACATGGCGCTCTTTTCCGGTTTCACCTATCACATCTATCCACTGCTGATCGCTCTATCTAGCGACACTCAGTCCGTTGTTTTTGCCATTGCCCTGATTGGCCCCGCCCAAGTTGGCGCGCGCACGCTGCTACTATTGTTCGAAGAGATCAGTATCAAGCGGCTTGGCTTACTGGCGGGTATCGCATTTCCACTGGCGATCTTGATGCTCAAACTACCGCCCTCCGCCTTCACCTTGGCAGGTTTATGTATTCTCTATGGCGCAGCCAATGGTATCTTCACGATTGTGCGGGGTATGGCTGTGCCAGAACTCCTTTCACGCCACAACTACGGCACCATCAACGGTATTATGCTAGTGCCGATGTCACTTGCACGCGCCGCCGCACCATGGTCTATCGCCGCCTACTGGACCCATTCAGGCACACCTAATAGTGCAATACAACTGCTACTCATCTTAGCGATACTGGTGCCGCTGCTGTTTATCGCCGCGATCTACGTAAAGCGCACTCGTTAGCCAGTCCTTCACTACCGATGATCTTTTAGCTACTCAAATTAATGGCGTTCAACCGAGAATTTGTCATTCATCTGTTGTGGATAACAATTAAAAAAACGTTATCGACATGGCTAGCGATAAAAACAAAAAAGCCCGCAACAATGCGGGCTTAGCGGTTTCTAGCTGGTTAGTGCTGGCGAGCAGTTATTCCCACTCAATAGTCGCCGGTGGCTTAGAGCTTACATCGTAAGTCACCCGTGAAACGTGGGCGATCTCATTGATGATTCGACCTGAGACGGTTTCCAGCAGTTCATAAGGCAGGTGCGCCCAACGAGCGGTCATGAAGTCGATCGTTTCAACGGCGCGCAGAGCGATCACGTATTCATAACGGCGAGCATCACCCACAACGCCTACCGATTTAACCGGCAGGAAAACAGCAAAAGACTGGCTGGTTTTGTGATACCAATCGGCTTTGTGCAGCTCTTCTAGGAAGATCGCATCGGCTTCACGCAGAATGTCCGCATACTCTTTCTTCACTTCACCCAGAATACGCACACCCAAACCTGGGCCCGGGAACGGATGACGGTAAACCATATCGTATGGCAGACCCAGTTCTAGGCCGATTTTGCGCACTTCATCTTTAAACAGTTCACGCAGTGGCTCAACCAGATCCATCTTCATATCGTCTGGCAGGCCGCCGACGTTATGGTGGGATTTGATCACATGCGCTTTACCATTTTTAGATGCCGCGGATTCGATCACATCGGGGTAGATTGTGCCCTGTGCTAAGAAATTAACATCTTTCAGTTTAGTGGCTTCTTCATCAAAGACTTCGATAAAGGTGTTGCCAATAACCTTACGCTTAGCTTCTGGATCACTTTCGCCTTTTAGGCGTCCGAGGAACAGGTCTTCCGCATCAACACGGATCACTTTGACCCCCATGTTGCGGGCGAACATTTCCATGACCTGATCGCCTTCGTTCTTACGCAACAGCCCGTTATCCACAAACACACAGGTCAACTGGTCGCCGATCGCTTTATGTAACAGTGCTGCGACCACGGAGGAGTCAACACCACCGGACAGACCTAACAATACTTTCTGGCTACCGACCTGCTGCTGAACTTTTTCGATCAGATCAGCAATGATGTTAGCAGGATTCCACAACGCATCGCATTCGCAGATTTCACGTACAAAGCGTTCGAGGATACGGCCGCCCTGTTTGGTGTGTGTGACTTCTGGGTGGAACTGAACACCGTAGTAGTTTTTACCTGGATGGCACATAGCGGCAACAGGCGCACTCGCGGTGCTAGCGATAACATTGAAGCCTTCTGGCAGATCACCTACTTTATCACCGTGGCTCATCCAAACATCCAACATCAGCGAGCCGTTATTCGCAACCTGATCTTCAATACCTTCCAACAAACGGCTAGGGCTGTCTTCCAAGCGAACTTTGGCGTAACCAAATTCACGCAGATCAGAAGAAACGACACTACCGCCCAGCTGCTCAGCCATCGCCTGCATACCGTAGCAGATGCCCAGCAATGGTACATTTGCCTCGAATACCACTTCAGGTATGCGGGGCGAATCGAACTCAGTAACCGACTCAGGACCACCGGCCAGAATGATACCCTTGGCGTTATATTCACGGATCGCAGAGTCATCCATATCCCATGGATGAATCTCACAGTAGATCCCAATCTCACGTACCCGACGGGCAATCAATTGAGTATATTGTGAACCGAAATCCAGAATCAGAATTCGTTGAGCATGAATATCTTGTGACATTTCGATGACTCCGAAATCATCGCCGGTACCTGCTTCAGGTTAACCTCGGCGATTGGCTGTTTTAGCCGCGTGTTAAAAAAGAAAAAGTGGGAGGGCCGAAGCCATCCCACCTGTTTTAGTCATTTAAAAAGGATTATCCAACGCGATAGTTCGGCGCTTCTTTAGTTATGCTAACATCGTGCACATGGCTCTCGGCCATACCCGCACTGGTGATACGCACAAACTGAGGAATAGTCCGCATCGCCAAAATATCTGGGCTGCCAGTGTACCCCATGGAAGAGCGCAGTCCACCGATTAACTGATGCACAACACCACCCATCGGCCCTTTACAAGCAACGCGGCCTTCAATACCTTCAGGCACTAATTTCTCAGCACCTTGCGAAGCGTCTTGGAAGTAACGGTCAGAAGAACCTGAACTCTGTGCCATCGCACCAATAGAGCCCATACCACGGTAAGACTTGTATGCCCGACCTTGATACAGTTCCACAGCACCCGGCGCTTCATCTGTACCGGCTAACATAGAGCCGATCATCACCGCTGACGCACCCGCCACGATCGCTTTAGATAGATCGCCAGAGAAACGTACACCACCATCGGCGATACAAGGGATATCATAGGCTTTCAATGCTTCGGCAACATTCGCAACCGCTGTAATCTGTGGAACACCAACACCCGCAACGATACGGGTAGTACAGATAGAACCTGGGCCAATACCCACTTTAACACCATCGGCACCGGCTTCGGCCAGCGCAATAGCGGCATCAGCAGTAGCAATGTTACCGCCAATCACCTGAACACCTGGGTAAGTTTTCTTCACCCAAGCAACACGATCAATAACGCCTCTTGAGTGACCATGGGCTGTATCAACGATAATCACATCAACACCGGCTTTAACCAATGCGTCAACGCGATCTTCTGTTTCAGGGCCGGTACCGACAGCAGCACCGACAATCAGGCAACCATCGCCATCTTTAGCGGCATTTGGATGTGTCAGTGCTTTGTTCATGTCTTTAACGGTCATCATACCGCGCAGACCAAAGGCTTCATCGACAACCAGAATTTTTTCGATACGGTGCTTGCGTAGCAGATTACGAACATCATCGGGATCAGCGCCTTCCAGCACGGTCACCAAACGATCTTTAGGCGTCATAATAGAGGCAACAGACGCGTCCAGTTTCTTCTCGAAACGGGCATCTCGGCCGGTCACAATACCGACTAGCTCACCATTATCTATTACGGGGAAACCGGAAAAACCAAGCCGAGCAGAAAGTGCATTCAACTCGCCAACGGTCATATCGGGACTACAGGTAACAGGATCACTAACCACTCCTGCTTCATACTTCTTAACGCGACGAACTTCTGCTGCCTGCTGCTCGATAGTTAAGTTTTTATGAATGATACCGATACCACCTTCCTGTGCCATCGCAATCGCTAGGCCAGATTCGGTTACCGTATCCATTGCAGCAGAGACCAGGGGAACGTTCAGTTTAATGCCTTTGGTCAGGCGTGTCGTCAACGAAACGTCTTTAGGCAGAACCTCGGAGTAACCGGGAACCAGTAGAACATCATCAAAAGTGAGGGCTTCTTCAGCGATTCGCAACATGAGTGAGATTGCCTGTAGTGTCTAAAAAAATAAGACGCGGGATTATAGCCTTTTGTCGCACGTCCGACAATCAAAATGCAGCTATTCCCAACCATTTTTATCCATTTTATCAATTCTGCCAAACAGTCATTACAAACCGATGATCGGTTGGTTTAAGATGCACACTATGCAATCGTACTCACACACCCCAAATTTATCCCGCCATAGCGCTGCACCACAAGCGCTCAGCGTTACCGAACTGAACCGTCAGGTGAAATCTCTTTTAGAGAGCTCCTTCCTGACCATTCATGTTGAAGGTGAGCTGTCGAACGTTGTTAAAGCCAGTTCAGGCCATTGGTACTTCACTCTAAAAGACCGAGATGCCCAAGTGCGCTGCGCGATGTTCCGCAACCGTAATCAGTACCTCAAATACAAAGCCAAAAATGGCGACAAGGTGGTCGTCCGCGCCAAAGTCAGCCTGTACCCCGGCCGAGGTGATTACCAACTGATCTGCGACTTTATTGAGGAGAGCGGTGTTGGCTCGCTACAGCAAGCCTATGAAGCGCTGAAACAGAAACTGCAACAGCAGGGTTTGTTCGATCCGGCCTTTAAGAAGCCGATACCTACGCATCCAAAGCATCTCGGAGTGATAACCTCCCCTACTGGGGCCGCGGTACACGACATTCTTACGGTATTGAAACGACGTTTCCCGTCACTGCCGGTGACGTTATTTCCGACTGCGGTTCAAGGCAATGATGCAGCGGCTCAAATCGTTAGCGCGATTCAGCTAGCCAATGAAGATGGTCGCTGCGATGTTTTGATCGTCGGCCGTGGTGGCGGCTCACTGGAAGATCTATGGCCCTTTAATGAAGAGATCGTTGCACACTGCATCTTCAATAGCCATATTCCGATTATCAGCGCCGTCGGTCATGAAGTGGATGTCTCGATCGCCGATTTCGTTGCAGACTTGCGGGCCGCGACCCCTTCTGCTGCAGCTGAACTCATTAGCCCCGATCAACAACAAATACTGCTGCGGCTACAACAGATACAGCAGCGGCTGGTCCAAGCTTGGAAACGCAATCATCAGCAGCATCTACAGAAGCTCCAATGGACTCGCGCCCGACTGCGCCACCCCGGTGATAAACTCAAAGAGCAAGCCCAGAAGCTCGACGAGCTGGAACTACGCATGCAGCGTGCGGTCAGACTCAACGTGGAGCGACATAAACAGCAGCTCAGTCAATGGCAACAACGCTACCAACGCTGCTCCCCCCAGCCCCGTATAACCGCTGGGCAGCAACGCAAGGATGAACTGCAACATCGGCTAACCACACTGATGCAAGGTTTACTAAAACAGAACCAGCTAAAATTATCCGGCTTAGCCGCTACTCTTAACAGCGTCAGCCCTTTAGCAACGCTCGATCGGGGTTACGCTATTGTTCAGGATCAAACGGGCAAAGTTATACAAGATATCGACCATGTAGCAATGGATAACAGCGTTGAAACTCGGCTCGCCAACGGCCGTTTTATCAGCAGAGTCACTCAGGTTATTAAGGAATAAGGACGCCCTATGCGCTTTGTCAGTTTTATGTTTGCCCTATTATTCAGTCTTTCAGCGGCAGCGATCGACCTACCAACAGAATCTCGAGTACCTGGGGGGATCGCCCTCATACCGCTCAGTGGGCTAGACACGAAAGCAGCCCCATCGGCTTGGTACCGCGGCAACCGTGTCATGGTTATCCCTGCCCAAGACACCACGTATGCGGATCAAGCTTCTTGGCTAGCCGTTATTGGTATCCCACTATCGGCTAAACCCAGCCAAGAGCAACTGATGAAAGCCGATGGCAAACGCTTCCCTTTTAAGATTCAGGACAAGGCTTATAAAGAACAACGCCTGACAATCACTAACAAGCGTCACGTTAATCCCAATACTCAAGACCTCGCGCGCTATAAAAGAGAAAAAGAAGAGATGGTGGCTGCGTTTAAATCTTGGAGTACGCCGGCAATATCCACAGCCCAATTCAATCTACCTGCGACCGGTCGCTTTAGTAGCCCGTTCGGCTTGAAACGCTTTTTTAATGATCAGCCCCGCAACCCCCACAGCGGTCTCGATATCGCCGGCGGACAGGGCGGTCCTATCCATGCGCCTGCTCCGGGAAAAGTGGTTGCTGTTGGCGAATACTTCTTCAACGGCAACACCGTCATCGTTGATCATGGCTATGGCTTGACCACTATGTACTGTCACATGAGTAAAATCGACGTTAAGGTCGGCGATCAGCTTAATACCGGCGACGGTATCGGCAAGATTGGCAAAACCGGCCGCGTGACGGGTCCTCATCTTCACTGGAGTGTTAGCCTGAACAATACTCGGGTAGACCCACTACTCTTTGTGGCCCAGTAGGTCGCAATCAACCGTATGTAAGCAAGATATAAGCAGGCGAATATGGTAGTCTTCGCCGTTCTTTAAAATCGAACCGACAGAGTACTCATGTCTGAAATTAAATTTGAAACAACTGAACAGATCGCTAGCTACGGTATCGGCCGTCAGATGGGCGATCACATCGCAACCCAAAGCTTCGACGGCGTAGAATTAAATGCCGTTATTGCGGGTATTAAAGAAGCATTTGCCGGTGAAGCACTGAGCATCGAAGGCGATAAAATTCAGGCTGCGTTTAACGAGATCCAAGCAAGCATGCAAGCAAAAGCTGAAGAGCAGGCGAAAGTAGCTGCTGCTGAAGGCGAACTGTATCTGCAAAAAAATGCCCTGCGTGAAGAGATTTTCGTGACGGATTCAGGCCTGCAGTACGAAATCATTACTGCCGGTGAAGAAGGTGGCGAAAGCCCTACCGCTGAATCGACTGTTCGCACTCACTACCACGGTACATTCACCGATGGTAAAGTATTTGACAGCTCTTACGAGCGTGGTCAGCCTGCAGAATTCCCAGTCGGCGGCGTTATCGCTGGTTGGACTGAAGCACTACAAATGATGACTAAAGGTGCCAAATGGCGTCTGACTGTTCCGTATCAACTGGCATACGGCGCACAGGGTTCACCCGGCGGTATCCCACCGTACGCAACACTGGTCTTTGATGTTGAGCTGTTAGAAATCCTGTAACTGGGAACTCACATCTGATGTAATAAAGACCGGTCGCGTATGCCCCGGTCTTTTTTTATGGAGAAAACAATGCACCTAAACCTGCAGATTACCGGTAGCGGAGCACCGCTGATTATTATTCACGGCCTGTTTGGCACGCTGCAGAACTGGAGCGGACAAACCAAAGCACTGGCGGAACATTACACCGTCTATGCCGTTGACCTACGTAACCATGGCCGCTCACCTCATACGCAGACTATGAGCTACCCTGAAATGGCCGCTGACATCATCGAACTGATGGATCAACAGGGACTGACGAGCGCCCATATCTTAGGTCACTCAATGGGCGGAAAAGTCGCGATGCAAGTAGCGATGAATAACCCTCAGCGTGTCGACAAACTGATCATTGTTGATATTGCCCCAGTTCAATACCCGAACCATCACAGTGAAGTGTTCGCCGGACTCAATGCTGTCGACCTAGAACACCTAACCTCTCGCCGAGAAGCTGACCAGCAGCTTAGCCAGTCCATTCCTGAACTCGCTGTGCGGCAGTTTCTCCTCACGAACTTATATCGCAACGAAGCAAAACAGTTTGCTTGGCGCATGAACTTACCAACGCTGGAAGCCTGTTACGACGAGATCAGCAAAGCCCCTTGCGGCCCCGCATTCGATAAACCCGTGTTGTTTATTAAAGGCGAAAATTCCGACTACATCACCCCTGATTACCGTGACCAGATACTGGCGCTGTTTCCTAAAGCCGACTATCGAATGATTCAAGGATCAGGCCATTGGCCCCATGCGGAAAAAGCGGCCATCTTTACTAAATTGGTTTTAAACTATTTAATGAAGTAAAGCTGATCGCTAAGCCATTCAGCGAATAGAGCAGGAAAATAGATAAACGCAGCCATGCCTCATGCAACAACGTGCCATTAGCTTACCACTGGGTTATCGCTGCATCGGTGAGGCGGTGCAAAATTAAGGGCAGCTTAATTCTCATGTTAAAGCTCAATCACACCGGCCGCTCTCCTCGCAAGCGGTATAACTTTAAACTGAAAACAATTCATCACATGGATTGGTTAAACTGTAAACGCCCTTATATATAACGCACGTTGAACACTAAGCGGTTTTAACGGACTAACAATAGCAGCTAAGTTCGCAGATTTTTATTAGGCTCACCAAACGGTGATTCGATAATATTTTTGCCATTTTTCACGAAAGGACGCTTCATGTTTCCCATTGATCATCAGATTCTTATTGCTGCGGTGCTGCTGTTTACTGGGGTTATTACCAGTAAGCTTTCCCCTCGGATTGGCTTGCCGGTACTGGTGATCTTCCTCGGAGTCGGCATGTTGGCGGGTGAAGATGGCATTGGTAGAATTCAATTCAACGATGTGGATACCGCTCATGCATTGGGCACAATAGCGCTGGCCATCATTCTCTTTGATGGCGGCTTACAAACCTCGCTATCGTCGATCAAACTGGTCTGGAAACCCGCCAGCGCACTGGCAACCTTAGGCGTGGCGATCACTGCAGGTATCACTGGACTGGCCGCCGCCTATATTTTAGACCTATCACTGCCTGTCGGCTTCCTATTAGGAGCAATTGTCGGCTCAACCGATGCCGCTGCGGTATTCACGATTTTACGAAATGCCGGCATCCACCTAAGCCCGCGCCTAAAATCTACTCTAGAAATAGAAAGTGCATCCAACGACCCGATGGCGATTTTCCTCACCATCGGTCTATTACAACTCGTCACCACCAATGCCATGCCCGGCACAGAACTACTGATCTTATTTGTCCAACAGATGGGTGTGGGGAGTATTATTGGCTTAGCGATAGGCTATCCCGCAGTTAAGCTATTTAACCGTATTTCACTGCAAGCCCCGGGCCTCTATCCGGTCATGGTGTCAGCCTGCGGATTACTCTCTTTTGGTGTATCAGCAACACTCGGCGGCAGCGGCTTCTTCTCCATTTTTATTACCGGCGTCATTATTGGTAATGGTCGATTTGTTTATCAACGGGCAACCTTTCTATTTCACGACGGTTTAGCCTGGCTTAGCCAAATCGGCATGTTCGTGATGCTCGGTCTGCTGGTAACACCTACTTCGCTGATTCAGGTCTGGCGCGAAGGCTTATTGATCGCCTTAGTACTGATCTTTGTCGCCCGCCCACTCGCCGTCGCTCCTCTGCTAGCCTTCTTTGGTTTTAATAAACGAGAAATAGGCTTAGTTTCCTGGGTGGGTTTGCGAGGATCGGTGCCGATTATTCTCGCCATATTCCCACTCATATTTGGCCTACCCCAAGCAGATCTGCTCTTTAATGTTGTCTTCTTTGTGGTGTTAATATCCGCCACACTACAGGGCTCAACACTCCCTTGGATGGCACGAAAACTGAAGCTAATTGAGCCGCCACCTGCTACGCCTTCTGCGACACTGGAAATAGCGGCATTGGCCAATATCGATACTGAAATCGTCCGGTATACATTGGGAGAAAACTCGAAAGCACTCGATCTTACTATCTCTCAGTTGGCTCTACCCGAGGGGGCTGTAGTGGCCATGATAACCAGAGGAAATGATGTATTCCCGCCACGAGGTTCCAGCAAACTACAAACAGAGGATCATCTGTTTATTGTGCTGAAACCCGGCTTGCGGCCATTTGTTGACTGTATTTTTTCAACCATAGCCCCGAGCCTAGCCACCGACCTGCCTAATGAAGAACTACTATTAAAGGGTTCATCCACCCTTGAAGATATCTTCAGGTCCTACGGCATCATTATTGGTCCCTGCGACACCACCAGCTTGAGTGACTATTTAAAACAGACGGTTAAACCATTAGAGATCGGCAACCATCTAAAAATTGAGGCGGCCAAGTTAACTATACAAAGCTTTCAGGCACAGGAGATTGCGACAGTGAGCTTTATACGAGATCCACAGATGCAACTCGGTAAGGCTTAACACCTTCGTCAAAAACAGGGCATTCGCAATACCGATGTCCTGTCCTTCCATAATTATCGATCAGCTCTCGGTCAGCTCTAAGTACCCAAAACAAACTACCTGCCTTTCCCGCCAATCGAATCGATACAAATCATAAGATTGGTTCGATTATTGCTTACTTTAATACCTATCATTAATTCACATTAAATATCTGGGTTGCTAAAACCCATACCAACTAAAATCCACTGGAAAATTTGGATGCAGGGGAAAAAGATGAGCAGAAATGAATCACGTTTGAGTGCAGTTAAAGAAATCACCAATGCTGCACCCTACACCACCACCATGACAGCCCCACTAAAAGAGATCTGGGCGTCTGATGTGTTTGGTCTGCAACAGATGGAAGAATCGCTTTCCAAAGCTGCTTTTAAAGCTATCAAAAAAACAGTACAAACCGGTTCTGAATTAGAGCTAGCCGTTGCTGATGTTGTCGCAGCCGCTATGAAAGACTGGGCCATGGCTAAAGGTGCTAAGTTCTTCTCACACATCTTCTATCCAATGACCAATGCCACCGCAGAGAAGCACGACGGTTTTGTCGTTACCAACGCTGATGGCACCGCAATCACAGAATTTACCGGCAGTTTGCTGATCAAAGGCGAGCCAGATGGTTCATCTTTCCCGAACGGCAGCCTGCGGATGACCAATGCGGCTCGCGGTTATACCGCATGGGATCCAACCAGCCCAGCCTACATCATGCATACCGCTAACGGTGCTGTATTGATGATTCCAAGTGTCTTCATGTCTTGGACAGGTGAAGCCTTGGATAAGAAAATTCCACTGCTACGCTCAAATGCTGCAATGGATAGCGCAGCACAAAAAGTATTGGCGTTGATGGGCGAAACAGAGATCGCTACCCTCAACTCAAGCTGTGGTGCAGAACAGGAATACTTCCTGATTGATGAAAAATTCGCCAACGCTCGTCCCGACCTATTGCTAGCCGGTAGAACACTGTTTGGTGCTTCACCTGCTAAAGGTCAGGAATTCGATGATCACTATTTTGGTGCAATACCTGAACGTGTGCAGGTTTTCATGCAAGATCTGGAAGATAGACTCTATTGTCTGGGAATTCCGGCTAAAACGCACCATAACGAAGTAGCTCCAGGCCAATTTGAGATCGCTCCGTACTTTGAAGCGGCCAATGTAGCCTCTGACCATCAGCAATTATTGATGACTTTGCTGAAAAATACCGCTAAACGTCATGGCTTTATCTGCCTATTACATGAGAAACCTTTTGCCGGCATTAATGGCTCAGGCAAGCATGTTAACTGGTCTGTAGGCAATGCGACCCAAGGTAACCTGCTCGATCCTGGTAACACACCAAACGAAAACCTAAACTTCCTGCTCTTTTGTGGTGCGGTAATTCGCGGCGTGCACAAATATGGATCACTATTGCGGGCTGTTATTGCTTCCGCTGCCAACGACCATCGCTTAGGTGCTAACGAAGCGCCTCCAGCTATCCTATCTGTTTATCTGGGTGATCAACTGGAAAAAGTATTTGATGACATCAGAACCGGTGCGCTTCACGTGCCAACGACGGGTGGACAGATGGATATTGGCCTGTCACAGATCCTGAAATTTGATCGTGACCCAGGCGACCGTAACCGTACTTCACCGTTTGCCTTTACCGGTAACCGTTTTGAATTCCGTGCAGTCGGTTCATCTCAATCGGTCTCTGGCCCATTGGTCGCAATGAATACCATGCTGGCTGATTCACTTGAATGGATTGCAGCGAAACTCGAAACAGCATTGGCGGCTAACGCCGACAAAACAGCAGCTGTATTTACTGTGCTGCAAGAGCTGATGGAAGAGCACGGCAAAGTTGTCTTTGGTGGCGACGGCTACTCTTCCCAGTGGCATACAGACGCTGTTGAGAAGCATGGTCTGAAAAACATCCCAACCACTGCGGATGCACTACCTGCCTTTAAAACTCAGGAAGTGATCGACCTGTTCGCCAATACTGGCGTCTTTACACCAGCAGAACTGGCTAGCCGCTTTGAAGTATATGCCGAGCAATATGTTCTTTCTATTGAAGTAGAAGCGAAACTGGTTGTCGAAATGGCAACCACGATCATCTACCCAGCAGCCATTAACTACTTGTCGAATATCGCCGCGACCGGTGTGACACTGACGTTCTCTCCTGCAGAGAAAGTCGCTGATGCCGCCAATGCGATGATGGCTGCGGTTGAAGAACTCAGCGCAGCATTGGCAACAGAAGAGTTTGAATCTACTGAAGCTCATATGCAGTTCCTTGCAACGGATGTTTGTAGCCTAATGCTGAAAGTACGTAGCGCTGCCGATCAGTTGGAAATGCTGGTTGATGATAGCCTCTGGCCTCTGCCTAAATACCGTGAAATGCTGTTTATTAAATAATAAACACGCGGTATTGCAGTCAATTGCTGCGTTCGACTGAGCGCAGCAATAAAAAAGCACGTTATAACACGTGCTTTTTTTATAACTATTTTTATGTAATCGGCTTTTTAGCTTAGCGTGCACTTTCTATTGGGACCAAAACCCAGTGCAACTAAACCCTTTCATCAAAGACAAAGCCTTCATTAAAAAGCTTTTTGAACACCCCAGCATCGATCAATTTCTGATTAATTTCAGCCAGTTTTAGGTTAACCTCGGCCAGCTGTTGACTGTACTCAGCACGCTTATCTGCTTGACCCTGCTCTTGCTCCTCCAGCTCTTTTTTCTGTTTTTCCAACGCGTCTGCACGTTGCTCATCGCTAAGTGATTCCATCTGGCGCTGATTCTCACTGCTATCGTCAGGCTCACTGCTCTCCCGTGCCAGCTCTGCGCGCGCCTCTACCGCCATCGCAGCTGCTTGCGCCGCAACAGAGCGATCTTGAGAGGAGGGTTCAGCTACCGCTAGCGCAGCTCGCATAATAACTTCAGCTTTCTCTAACGTTGCTTGAGGGTCATTCGGCACCGACGAAGTATCGATACTAACTTCGCCACCTACCGCATAGAGCCTACCATCAGGGCCTCGTTGATACTCAAACGTAAGAGCACCGGCATACTGACCACCTGCCGCGGCATGGGTTAGCTCATGCTGACGCACCTCCATATCACGAGCGGCTAATTCAGTTAACAACTGAGACTCACTTTCGGCCTCCGCTGAGTTAGACGATCGATTTGCGGAGTCGCCGAGGGATTGGTCTTTGGTATTTGGATTCGTATCGGCAGCGGATGCCTCATGAGAAGGCTGCACCGGAGGAGTAGAAGGAGACGTTTGCACTGTATCGGAAGGCGACACAGAAGGTAATACGCTGTTCGCCACCGTAGATGGATTCCGCTCGGCAGCCTTGAATGAATCACTCGTATTCAGAACATGTGAACCGGTAGCCAGAGATACCTGCATCACGTCTACCTCCCGTTACTTATTAACGTTACTGATTAAAAACACCTTCTTCAGAACATAAATATTTTGCGATCGCGGTTATGACATAGATAGCCGCCAAGTCAGCCATTAAGGAATTGATATAAACCACGGCAATAACGGCCTAATAGTTATAAAACAGTGCTAAATATTAAGCACGAATATCAATCAATGTCCCCAACGTCTCATCCACCGACTGCACAACTTTAGTGGATGCGGCAACAGCATTCTTTTCAACAGCGAGATCAGCCAAAGACTGATTTAGGTCGTTCCCTGTTCCCTCTTCTGGCGTATCGGACTTCCCAGCTCCGGCGATATCAGACGCCACTTTTTGGACGCCGTCCAAACCCCGATTTAATCCTAGAACCCCAGTACTCAGCGCTGATGTAACGTTCATAAAGCACCTCTTATTTCACTTGCCAGACTATTTCACTTGCCAGACGACTAACAATTCAGCCTAACCAGCCAATATCACCGTAATAATTGATCATAATATTTAGCAATATTGGTTGATTATAGCTCAGCCGAACAAATAGTTCATTTATTGATCAGTCATTAGCGATGCCAAATCAATATAGCTGGCTACTTTTTCAGCACTACACGCCTCAAGATGAGGGACTTCAGCCAACAGTGGCGCTGATAACATCGATTTCAGCGTCTCCAGATTTTCATCGTAACAACTCATCTGCGGCTCTATTTGGTTGGCAACCCAGCCCGCTAATCGCAGTCCATCCTTAACAATCGCTTCGACGGTTAGCAAAGTATGGCTGATACAGCCCAGTTTCATGCCGACTACCAGAATCACAGGGGTACGCAACAACTTAGCAACATCAGCCAAAGTCTGCCGATTATTCAAGGGCACACGCCAACCACCCGCCCCTTCAATGATCATAAAATCGGCGGGCTGCATCATCACACCACGGCACAGGGCTGCGATGCGATCGGCATCCAATCGACGCCCCAATAACTGCGCCGCGATATGAGGCGCTATCGGAGATTCAAAAGCAATCGGGTTAACCTGTTCATAACTCAGCTTGATGGAGGCTGTCTGCTGTAATAAAAGTGCATCACTGTTACGCAGACCTGCCTCTGTTTTCTCACACCCCGCCGCAACCGGTTTCACACCAACGGTAGACAACCCCTGCTGATTAGCAGCGGCCAACAAGCCCGCGGAAACCAGCGTTTTACCCATATCGGTATCGGTTCCAGCGACAAAAAAAGTACGCTTAGCCATTAATATACTCACCATAAAATACTTGATAGGTCGCCGGCAATTGGCCATCCGACCGTCGAAACTGTTCGTACGCTTGTTTAAAAGCGATCATCCTCGCCTTGCCGGTTAAACCGCTGGGGCGACCAGCGCTAATATTATGCGCACCAATCCCTTTCAACTCAGCGGTCAATTCGCGTAACTGGTCATAAAGCAGCACTTCGGGTGCCTGCCTCAAACTCACTTGTTGCAGATAACCCTCAGCGCTCGCCTGCAACTGGCTAAAACTAATAAAACGATTCACATGCTGAAAACAATCAACCGCCGACCAAGATTCACGGATTTCATACAGCGTATCCGGCCCTAAGGTACTGAACAGAAAGCGTCCACCGGGCTTTAGCACCCGAGCCACTTCGCTAAACAATGAGGGGAGGTCCTCACACCACTGAATCGCTAAACTGGAAAAGATCAGATCAATAGAGCTATCTGCCAACGGCAAATTCTCCGCATCACCACATAGCCAAAGCGCATTAGGGGTCGCCCGATGTTCGCGCGCGTAGGCCAACATCCCCTGAGCTAAATCCAAACAGATCAGTTGCTGCGGTTTGAACTTCTCTGCTAACAGGGGTGCAAAGTACCCCGTACCACAACCCAAGTCCATCACCACCTCTGAGGATGAGTGAGGCAATTGATTGAGTAGCTGATGACCGATATCCCGTTGCAATTGCGCCACACCGTCATAACTGACCGCCGCACGGCTAAATGACTCGGCAATCTGAGGCTTCAAAAATTGAGTATTCATGGGCAAAACTGCCGAATTTTTTCAGCTAGACACGCGGGGGCAGACAGAAAACCAACATGGGATTGTTCTGCAAGCACGGCAACATTTGCATCGGGCTGCAATTGAGAGAGTGCATCGATCATGGCCGCTGACGCGAGCGTATCCCGTTCGCACAGGAGATGCAGCGTTGGTAAGTCGATAGCTCGGTACAGCTCACGGTAGTCTTGTCGCAGTAACGCCAAGCTAGCGTTTAAGCCTCGTTCACTAGACTGAACATCTGCCACAATCTGTTTGAGTATTTTCAGGTCCGCGCGAGCAGTGGCGCTACCATGCACTTGCAAGCGGTTAAAACGCTGTAGGGTTTTCGCAGAGTTCGTTTGCAAGTCACACTCAAACTGGCCGTAGGTGGTCTCACCCATACCAAAGGGCCAATTTTCACGCTCAACAAAACAGGGACTACTCCCTAAAGTGATCACCTTTGAAACCCTGTCGGGATAACGCTGCGCAAACGCCATCGCGATAATGCCACCCAACGACCAGCCAAACCAAATAGCCGATGCCGGCGCAACCTCGGCTAAGCATGCCACGACCGCTTCAAGATCATAAACCTCAGGTAAACATTCAGCACTACGGCCCAACCCCGGTAGATCAATAACCGTCACCTGATACTGCTGCTGTAACTCGGGTATTAATGTCTGCCAAATCTCGCTGTGCATCCCCCAACCGTGTAACAGCACCAAAGAGGGGACGTCTGAATTCAGCTGAGAACCATACTGCTGAGAATAGAGCATCAATTTGCTCTACCTGACGTGCCAACCATCACCTCATCCAGCGCATCCAACAAGCGATCAAGCTGTGCATCGGTATGGGTAGCACTGAACGTCACTCGTAGACGAGCGCCCCCCTCGGGGACAGTTGGTGGCCTAATCGCGCCAATATAGATACCTTTTGCTTCGAGTGCGGCACTGATTGCCATCGCCCTATCGGCAGCCCCCACCATAATCGGCTGAATCGGTGTCGCTGATGCCATAACAGGCAAACCCAGTTGCTCGCAACCCTGACGAAAACGCAGTATCAGGTCATTAAGCTTATCTCGACGCCATTCGTCCTGCTGTAATAACTTCAAACTGACTCGCGTTGCCGCTGCCACCGCCGGCGACATACTGGTGGTATAGATATAAGTTCGGGCATGCTGAATCAAGGTTTCGATCAGTTCTTCTGAGCCAGCCACAAAAGCGCCGGAGGTGCCAAAAGCCTTACCCAGCGTACCGACTAAAATCTGCACATCGTCATTACCCAGCCCGAAATGATCAACCGTACCTCGCCCCTGAGCACCAATACAGCCAAAACCATGGGCATCATCAACCATCACCCAAGCTTTATGCTGTGCGGCCGTGTCACATATTGTGGGTAACTCAGCGAGATCTCCATCCATACTAAAAACACCATCACAGACCACCAGCTTACGTCGTGCATCGGTGCGTTGTAGTCGGGTGTTTAGATTATCGGCATCATTGTGTAAAAAACGCTGAAAGCGCGCGCCACTCAGTAAGCCCCCATCCAATAACGAGGCATGATTGACTCGATCTTGAAACACCCCATCCCGCTTATCCAACAACGCCGTTATGGCGCCAATGTTGGCCATATAACCGGTAGAAAATAACAACGCACGAGGGCGACCCGTAAAGTCTGCCAACTCCTCTTCAAGGGCATGATGAGCCTGGCTATGGCCATTGACCAAATGAGATGCCCCGCCACCGACACCATAACGATCGGCACCTGCTTTGAGCCCAGCAATAACTTCAGGATGATTCGCAAGGCCGAGATAATCATTAGAGCAAAAAGCCAGACAAGCCTTACCGTCGACCATTACTTGCGGTGACTGCGGGCTTTGTAAAATACGCCGCTGACGATACAAAGACTGTGCTTTGCGTGCCTGCAATTCTGCGTGCAATTGATCGAAAGACATGGTCACTTCCTTGCTGGGCTATCCATGACAGCCCAGCGGATAGCGTAAATCAGGCTTCGTAGAAGAACGACTTATCTTGCTGTTTCTGCAGATTGTTAATGATCACCTGCTCTTGAGTATCATCCGCTTCAGAAATTCGCTGTTCGGGATTGATCCCCAGACGTTTAAATAATTGCAGGTCGCGATGGGTTTCAGGGTTTGGTGTCGTCAGCAAGCACTCACCGTAGAAAATAGAATTCGCCCCTGCCATAAAGGTCATGGCCTGCATCTCATCACTCATATTTTCACGGCCAGCCGAGAGACGCACATGGGATTGCGGCATCATGATCCGCGCCACCGCAATGGTGCGGATAAAATCGAGATTATCTAAGGTTTCCGCATTTTCCAGCGGTGTGCCTTTCACTTTAACCAACATATTGATCGGCACACTTTCAGGCTGTTTAGGCAGGTTCGCCAGTTGGCGTAGTAAGCCGATACGGTCGGTGGCGGTTTCACCCATACCTAAAATACCACCAGAACAAATTTTCATACCGGATTCACGCACATGATGCAGGGTATCAAGACGGTCCTGATAGGTTCGAGTGGTGATAATATTGCCGTAAAACTCTGGCGAGGTATCGAGGTTATGGTTGTAATAATCTAGCCCTGCATCTGCTAGCTGCTCTGCTTTGCCCTCATCCAGCATGCCTAGGGTCATGCAGGTTTCTAGACCGAGTGCTTTGACCCCTTTCACCATCTCGATGACATAGGGCATATCTTTATCGGCAGGATGCTTCCAAGCCGCCCCCATACAGAAACGAGTAGAACCCGATTCTTTCGCCTGTTTAGCCTTCTCCAGCACCGCATCAACCTGCATCAGGCGCTCTTTCTCAAGACCCGTATTATAATGACCACTCTGTGGACAATACTTACAATCTTCAGGGCAAGCGCCGGTTTTGATCGAGAGCAGAGTACTCACCTGCACTTCATTCGGATTAAAGTATTGGCGATGAACCAACTGAGCCTTAAATAGCAGGTCATTAAAAGGGAGTTCGAATAGCGCACGAACTTCCTGCTCGCTCCAATCGTGTCTGATCTCTGTCTGGTCTTGCTGCATCGCCGTATATATCCTGTAATAGATCCGAATGATAAGGATTTAGTGAAAGGCTAATTTTAATAGGACAGAAGGATCTGTCAACCTATGATTAAACAATATAAAAACAACTGGTTATTATTTAATCTAAGTCAGCCCTGTATCCTCTGTGGTTTACGGCCACCAGCAGAGGCTCAAATCTGTCAGGCCTGCCTTGATGATCTACCTTGGATTGGTAACGCCTGCCTACGCTGCGCCGAACCCATGCACCACACAGCGCTTTCCTTTATCTGCCCTCAATGCCAACAGAAATCACCACCCTTTCATCAGGTCATCACCCCCTTTGAGTATCGTTTCCCGATCGATCAACTGGTGCAATTGGCCAAGTTCAATGGCCAAACACACTATCTCAACCCACTGGCTGAGTTATTAAGCCAGCGGCTACAAGCAGCACCTATGCCCGAACTGATCATCCCCGTTCCGCTACACTCTAAACGTCTACAGGAACGGCAGTACAATCAGGCCGCGTTAGTGGCAAAACATTTGGCTCGCAAGCTGGACATCCCGTTCAGCAACACCTTACTGATTAAAACGGCAAACACCCAACATCAAGCCGACCTCGACCGCAAAGCTCGACGGAAAAACCTACGCAACAGTTTTCAATGTGTCGGCACACCACCTACTTCAGTTGCGGTTGTCGACGATGTCATGACTACCGGCACCACCGCCGCAGAAATCAGCCGAGTTTTAAAGCAGGCAGGGGCTCAGCAGATTTATATCTGGGTTATTGCCCGCACGGCAAAAGAGTTGCATTTACGCTGAATTAGCGCTTTCATTATTGTGCAGCCCGAGCGTTAAGGGGCTCGTTATTAGGTTAGGCCTTAACACTCAAAATTTGATAATAATAAACCTGCCCGTTATCCCCCTGTAAGGAGCCCATCATGGATCTGAGTAATATTGGTGATCTGATCGGAGGCATCGGACTTTTTCTACTCGGCATGCAACTGATGACCAACGGCTTGAAACGGGCCGCCGGTCACTCTCTACGAAAAGCCCTAGAAGCAGCCACTCGCTCACGTTTTAGAGGCCTCATTTCTGGCGCTGCTATTACCGCACTGGTACAGTCATCCACCGCTGTCACAGTGGCCACCATCGGTTTCGTCAATGCCGGCTTGCTCAATTTAGGGCAATCGATCGCGGTTATCTATGGCTGCAATATTGGTAGCACCATGACTGGCTGGCTGGTTGCCACCATTGGTTTTAACTTTAATATTAGTGCGTTCGCACTGCCCATAATCGGCATCGGTATGATCATGCGTCTGATCGGCGGTGAAAAACGCTATGCCCACTTAGGCACCACACTCACCGGCTTTGGCTTGTTTTTTGTTGGCTTATCGTTTCTCAAAGACACCTTTAGCGGCCTAGAGAACAGCATCCCCTTTGAAGCCATTAGTCAGACCAGTTATGGTTTGGCGCTGTTTGTGCTGGCAGGGTTTATTCTCACCGTACTGATTCAATCATCCGGCGCCGCCATGGCCATCACGCTATCGCTGGCAGCCAGCGGCGCTATTCCACTCGCAACCGCCGGTGCACTGGTGATTGGTGCAAACCTAGGCACCACCTCTACAGCAGCGTTATCGGCTATCGGTGCCACCTCTAATGCTAAACGAATCGCCTGCGCCCATGTCTTTTTCAACCTGATTACCGGCGCTGCGGGTTTACTTTTACTGATCAGTTTATCCAGCATCATTAACGGCTCAAATCTCACCCGGTACTTTGATCTGGTTATTCTACTGGCCCTATTCCACACGCTATTCAATGTCGCAGGCGTGCTGATCATGTGGCCTCTAACGAATCCTATGGTGGCGTTTTTGGAGAAACGTTTTCGGCGCGGTGATGAAGACTTGGCCAAACCCCGCTATCTGGACAACAATATTCTTGAAACACCCCTGCTAGCCATTGAGGCGATGACCCGTGAGCTCAGCCGAGTGAGTCGCATGGCAACCTCCCTAGCCAAGCAATCCCTTGATGCGGATCTATCTGACAGAACACCCATCCGCGCTCAATCACTTATTATCAATCAGCTGATCGTTGAGGTAGGTAAATTTAGCCAGAAGCTGGGGCAACAACCGCTCAGCGAAGAGATTTCCCAAATTTTACCCAACACAATGCGGGTCGCTCGCTATTTCAATGAGATCGCTCGTCTTTCAAACCTAATCGCCGAATACTGTGAGCGCTTTGAGCAGGTCAGTGACAGCAATACCCAAAAAGACATTTATGAACTGAAAGATATCACCCGTAAAATACTGGATGCTGCCGCTATAGACGATGATTCATACACCTCGTCTGATAAGAGCCGCCTGCTGCTGCATGAATTAGAAAAGACCTACCATAAAATCAAACTGCATGTGTTAGATGCGATGATTGATGGACGACTCAGCCCTGACGAAGGGACTGATCTGCTCGACTCACTCAGCCATGTTCACCGGCTCGGTCAGCAAGCAGAAAAAAGCACTCGCTACTGGAGTAGCCTGACACCTATTGAACATCGCTCGCCGATCATCAATCAATCAGATGCACCGGAGCAACGGAAAACCTCGGAACCCGATCATCATGAGACAACGGGAGAAGCGAAAAAAGTCCCTCTGCCTCCAGAAGAACTGGCAGTTAACTAACACAGAGGGCAGAATAGTCCTAACAGGATATCGGCACTCAATAACAGTGCCGATGTTGTTTTTTTCTCTGTCACTGATACCTAAACATGAGCTCACCGTTAGTATTTGAACCGATTGCCATTATCCACAGCGGCTATAAAGAAAAGTTCGGCATTCCGAGGCAACCAGGCTTGGCTCGCTCAATGACGGCAAGCATTGAATTACTGCCGCCTTACAATAGTACCGATGCGGTTAGAGGACTAGAACAGTGCAGCCATATTTGGCTACTGTTTATATTTAGCGCTTGCGTAGATAAAGGCTGGTCACCGCTGGTTAGACCCCCTCGGCTCGGCGGCAACGAAAAGTTAGGTGTATTCGCATCACGATCACCTTTTCGGCCTAACCCTATTGGTTTATCTCCGGTGAAACTAGAGGGCGTTCGCTGCGAAGGAGCGCAGGTTTTTCTCGATGTTAGCGGCGCTGATCTACTGGATAAAACACCGATTGTCGATATCAAACCCTATCTTCCCTATTCAGATAGTCTTCCGCAGGCCCACTATGATATCGCTAGCAAGATCGACACATTGAATTTACCGGTACAGTTTTCAGCCGAAGCCCAAATTGCACTCGAACAACAGAGCCAAAGGTTAAATCTGCCTTTACAGCAACAGATTGAAGAGGTGTTACGTTGCGATCCTCGCCCTGCTTACCATAAACAAAAAGCGCAGCAACGCACCTACGGGATTCGCTTGCATGATCTAAATATTCGCTGGGAGATCAACGATCGGGCGATTCTCGTTTTACAGATCGAGATTAATCCCGATAACGATGTTTAGAACATAACCAACAGATAAAAAAAGCAGCGCTAAGCGCTGCGAAAGAGAGAAACTTTGCTTTAAATCCACATAAACGATCACCGAGACGTCACTGGCCATGAGTAATGTGAGCAGACATTATGCCTCATGTTCAGATCAGTCCTCGGGCGAAAACAGCAGCGGGCTGTGCCTGCATGCTGTTTCATTAAAGCGACTATAGACGCGGTAACTGAAATCACACTGAAAGACACAAAATTTAATTCGATTTAAGGAGATGAATAATCTACTATATTAGATATCACTAATGTAGTATTTTAAATAAAACTTTATCGTTTTAAGATAAGCTCCACTATTGTAAAGTCCTTGAGCGTTTGGCCTGCTAAACATAACAGTACTCCACCAGCCATTCAGCCAGTACCTTGATAAGTGAATCTTCAGGATATGATCACATGAGTAACCAGCTAGAACAAACAAGCGCTTCTAAGTTGCAGCACTTTCCAATCACCTTTTTCGCCATGATTATGGGCATGACGGGTTTGACGCTGGTCTGGGAAAAAGCCAGCCATGTGTTTTCAACCCCCCCCATTATTGGCCATGTTTTATTAATCGTCACCGCATGCCTATTTTTAATCTTAGCGTTGATTTATCTTTTAAAGATCATGCTAAAAGCTCCCGCGGTGCTCGAAGAGTTTAATCATCCCATTAAACTTAGTTTTTTCCCTGCGTTTAGTATCAGCATGCTCCTGCTAAGTATCGCAACACTGGATGTATCAGAGCAGCTCTCCTTTATACTCTGGAGTAGCGGTAGCGTTATTCATCTGCTGCTCACCGTGTATGTTTTGAATCAGTGGATTCACCACCCCAAATTCAAAGTTATTCATATGACCCCCGCTTGGTTCATCCCTGTGGTGGGTAATATTCTGGTACCGATTGCTGGCGTTGAGCACGGATACACCGAAATTAGCTGGTTCTTTTTCTCCATTGGGATTGTTTACTGGATCGTGCTAAAAACACTGGTACTGAACCGAATGATATTTCATGATCCGATCCCTCATAAACTGCTACCAACGATGTTTATCTTGATTGCTCCACCCGCCGTTGGTTTTATCTCCTATATGAAACTCAATGGTGAACTGGATAACTTTGCTCGCATTCTGTTCTACACAGCCATGTTTCTGGTGGTTCTATTACTGGTTCAGGCTCCTCGCTTTACCCGTATCAAGTTCTTTATGTCTTGGTGGGCATATTCATTTCCACTGGCCGCCGCAGCCATCGCTGCTCAGTTAATGTATAGCCAATTAGGACAGCCATTTTTCTATTATTTATCGCTGGTACTTATCGCGCTTTCAAGTGTCATTATTGTACTGCTATTTTTCCGCACCCTACTGGCTGTGATCCGCAACGAGTTCTGCGTGCCGGAGTAAAGCTCTCACCGCAAGTTGCTTTCTTCTGAAAAACGGGCTGTAATAGCTCGTTTTTTTTATTCAAAAAACCGTTAAAAAACACTCTATCGCTGCACTTCAGCAGCACATTCACCGGAGCATCAGTATGAGTATTGCCAGCGATCAGATCCGTTTTGACCAGCAACATATCTGGCATCCATACTCTTCAATGATCAACCCTCCAGCAGCCTATCCGGTGATATCGGCAAAAGGCGTTCGATTAACATTAGCTGATGGTACTGAGCTGATTGATGGCATGGCCTCATGGTGGTCAGCCATCCATGGCTATAACCATCCAAGTCTGAATGCCGCCGCCCACGCCCAGATAGATCAAGTGTCCCATGTTATGTTTGGTGGTCTAACCCATGAGCCGGCGATTGAACTATGCCGTCAACTTGTCGAGATGACGCCAGAGCCGCTGCAAAAAGTATTTTTAGCCGATTCCGGCTCTGTTGCAGTAGAAGTCGCACTAAAAATGTCGATTCAGTATTGGCATGCCAAAGGACAACCAGCCAAACACAAATTTATCACCATTCGTAACGGCTATCATGGTGATACCTTTGGCGCGATGTCCGTCTGTGACCCCGTCAACGGTATGCATGAAATTTTTAATGGTGTCCTGCCACAGCAATTCTTTGCCCCAGCGCCAGAGATAAAATATGGCCAACCCTGGGATGCCAGTGATTGCGATGAACTCAACCGACTGATAAGCGATCACCACGGCGAGATTGCTGCGCTGATACTCGAGCCAATTGTTCAAGGAGCCGGCGGGATGCGTTTCTATCATCCAGAATATCTAAAGCAAGCAAGAGCATTATGCGATCAATATAATGTCCTGCTCATTGCCGATGAAATCGCTACCGGCTTCGGTCGTAGTGGAAAACTATTTGCCTGTGATCATGCCCAGATCATCCCCGATATTCTTTGCCTCGGTAAAGCGATTACCGGTGGTTATATGACCCTAGCGGCGACCCTAACCACCACGGATGTCGGTGAAACTATCTCCGCAGGGGGAGCCGGATGTTTTATGCATGGGCCGACCTTTATGGGCAACCCTCTGGCCTGTGCAGTTGCCAATGCCAGCCTCAAACTTCTACGTGAATCTGATTGGCAAAGTAATATTGCACGCATTGAACAGCAGCTAACAACCGGACTAGCCCCCTGCGCGAATTTAGACACGGTCGCCGATGTTCGCTGCCTAGGTGCCATCGGCGTGGTGGAAATGAAGCATCCGGTGGTCACCGCCGAGATACAACCTCTGTTTGTCGAACGAGGGATCTGGATTCGCCCCTTTGGCAAACTTATCTATGTGATGCCGCCCTACGTCATATCTGATGAAGATTTGAAAACACTAACCGCAGGGATCTGCGCAGTGATTCAGCAGCATACGGTAGCAAACAGCCTCTAGTCATTCGCTTTAACCGCTCTTCCGCTTATTAGCTGACCCACTAAACGAGGAAAAGACTGATGCTGATAACGTTGGTAGGTTGGCAGACTAAAACCCGCTTGCTGAATCAGCTCAGCCGTTTCTCGATTTAACTGACAACCGCCAGCACAACGGTGCCAAAAAGGGTTGAGGCGATGTTGCCAGCGCTGTACTTTAGGGTCATCGGCTAAAACATGTTCAAAAAAGAGTAACTGACCATCGGCTTTAAGCACTCGACGCATCTCTGCTAACGCATGCTGCGGATGTGGTACGGAACAGAGCACCAAAAAAGAGACGAGGGTATCAACACTATTATCAGCCAATGGAATAGCTTCGGCATCCGCCAGTAATAACTCGGTTTTTGCTTGCACCAACGCTGGCATTTTATTCAGATGCTTACGCGCCAAATGCATAACAGCGATATCCGGCTCTAACGCAACTAACTTATCCACAGCATCAGGATAACAGTGAAAGCTACTGCCGGTACCCGCACCAATTTCTAACACGATACCCTGCGCCAAATCTAATAGCTCACTGCGTTCATCAGCGACCGCGGCAGATACTCGATCCAATAGCCAAGGAAACAGCCAACGATAATAGGGGTTATAACTGCGTAGACTCATTGCTCGGCTTCCACTATTCTCTTATAAGTTGTAATTGCGTCATTATTTATTTTGTTTACAGGAGTTTACCCATGGCACGTATCAAAATTGATATGCCCGAAAACTATAGCTTCACCACCGAGATCCCCGTGCAGATTCGTGATATTAACTATGCCGGCCATCTCAGCAACGACTCTGTGTTATCAATAGTACATGAAGCCCGCCTACGCTACCTGAAATCACGTAACTACACCGAACTGGATATTGAAGGAAGAGGCATTATCATGACCGATTCAGCCATTGTGTATAAGGCTGAAGGTTTTCATGGCGACCTAGTTCAGATCGATGTCACCGTGGGGGATTTTAATAAATATGGCTGTGATATCTATTATCTACTGAGCAATAAGAAAACCGCTGTCGAGATGGCCCATGTGAAGACCGGTATTGTCTTTTTTGATTACAGTGCCGGAAAAGTCGTACCTGTACCCGAGAAATTTAAAGATAGCATTATGAAAGTCGTCGAGTAAATGCTCAAAAAACACTCAAGACATCACGATAAACGATTGAAAAATAGACAGAAACGCAACACTGAACGAATTTTAACCCACCGATGGGAAGCCCCGTAACAAGGGGCTTTCAGAGAGTTATCCTCGAGTTACACACAGTCTTGTGACACTGTTTCTGTTTATAACCTAATAAGTAGATCCACCGGCAGAAAATCAGTCATCTACCACTCAGCGATGACTGTCTTTCTCTTTACTAAATACCTCGTCTCGCCAATCAGGCCCTAGCTTCTCTTCGATATAGTCACGAATCAATTTACGCACCATCTGCGAAGGTGTGACGTCATCCGCACTGCAAAGCTTCTCAAACGTCGCTTTCTTTTTTGGATCAATCAACAGTGTCAATCGCGCAGTTCTCTGCTCCATTACCATTCCTTAACTTAAGTTTATGTTAATCATATTAACATTGATTTATATAGCAGTTAACATGTAATGTTACATATAGTAACGACCCCACTCAGCAGAGTCAGAGGCCACTTCTCATTTCGGCCGGCAAGCCGCCTGTCAGCTACCGCGCCTTACCAAGAGCAATTGTTCATGTCGCATCGTTTACATCTGCATAGTATTCAACCTTTTAGCGCCTTACGTGAAACCTTTAGGGAGGGCTATAGTGTCGCCGATCTTTATCGCGATATCATGGCCGGTATCACCGTTGGCATCATCGCTATACCCCTATCGATGGCGCTGGCTATTGCCAGTGGTATTCCCCCTCAATACGGCCTCTACACGGCAATCATCGCAGGGATATTAATCCCGCTAACCGGCGGTTCGCGTTACAGCATCTCAGGCCCAACCGCCGCCTTTGTTGTGATTCTCTATCCCGTGGCCCAACAGTTCGGGCTCAGCGGGCTACTTATCGCTTCACTGATGGCCGGTATCATGATGATTATCATGGCCTTAAGCCGTCTAGGAAGACTAATCGAATATATTCCGGAACCGGTAACCCTCGGCTTTACATCCGGTATCGCGGTGGTGATCGCCACCCTACAGATGAAGGATTTTCTAGGTCTTCAGCTAGATGAGATGCCGGAAAAATATATCGATAAGGTCGCAGCACTCGGTCATGCGTTACCGACGCTAATGCTTCCTGAGTTCGCTATTGGCGCCACCACGCTTATCGTTTTAGTCTTGTGGCCTCGACTGCGCATTCCTATTCCGGGCCACTTACCCGCCGTTGCTATCGGCGTACTTCTATCACTGGTATTAACCTCAACAGGGTTTGATATCCAAACCATTGGCTCCCGTTTCAGCTATGAATTGCTCGATGGTACCGTCGGACAGGGTATTCCTCCTGCGCTACCTGAATTCAATTGGCCTTGGCTACAACCTGGCCCGGATGGTGAACTGATCGACTGGGATTTCCACAAACTTACCGAACTCATGCCGATCGCCTTCTCCATCGCTATGCTGGGAGCCATTGAATCCCTGCTGTGCGCGGTGGTACTCGATGGTATGAGCGGCACCCGTCACCATTCGAACGTCGAGTTGTTAGGTCAAGGGATCGGCAACATCGTCACTCCATGGTTTGGAGGCATCACCGCCACCGCAGCCATCGCCCGTTCAGCGGCAAACTATCGCGCGGGCGCTAAATCACCTATTGCTGGTGTGATACATGGCTTAGTGGTGCTTGCCAGCTTGTTGATACTGGCGCCTTGGTTGGCCTATATCCCAATGGCTTCCATGGCCGCAATGCTATTAATGGTCGCTTGGAATATGAGCGAGGCACCTAAAGTGGTCTCGTTACTAAAAAAAGCCCCGACCAGCGATATTCTCGTACTCGTCACCTGCTTTTCACTGACGGTTATGATCGATATGGTGGTAGCAATTTCTTTTGGTATTATCCTCGCATCGATACTCTTTATGCGTGATATTGCGCAGATGACGCGGGTAACTGACGTGAGCGATAATCGTAAGCACGTGCCTGCAATACTGCCCGAAGACTGGGCCGTCTATAAAATTAGCGGTCCACTGTTTTTTGCTGCTGCTGATCGTATTTTTTCAGAGATACTGGAGATTTCTAAAGATAAGCACCACATCGTGCTCTACATGGACGCAGTGCCGATTCTTGATGCTGGAGGACTCTCCTCGCTGAATCATTTTCTGGACGAAAAATTTCAAGACGATGCCTTTGTGATTATCGCTGACCTACAGTTTCAGCCGCTGAAAAACATCGCTAAAGCGGGTCTCAAACCGATCGATAACAAACTTGTCTTCACACCCACACTGGCAGAAGCTATCGAGTTGGCCAGCGCCAAAGTCATCACCGACAATGCGGCTCCGTAGGATGCGGTGAGCTGTGCGAACCGCATCATAGCTGTTAGGTCAAGATAGAGCCTCATAATATCGCCGCCAGAGGCGGCTCCTACAGAGGAATTTGGAGCCGTAATTGACAGTCGGTGTAGGAGCACCTTCTAGGGGCGATAAGACGCAGTCCCGTAGGATGCGGTGAGCTGTGCAAACCGCATCATAGCTGTTAGGTCAAGATAGAGCCTCATAATATCGCCGCTAGAGGCGGTTCCCACACCAGAATCCTCTCCGGCATGAAAAACCGCATCCAATCACATGGCGACGCTAGCCGTTTATTCGTACTCTTGATAACCCATCGGCGCCAGGTTTTCAAACTTGGTAAACTGACCAATAAAGGCTAAACGGTTGCTACCGATAGGACCGTTACGCTGCTTACCAATAATAATCTCGGCGATACCTTTATCGGGCGAGTCTTCGTTATACACTTCATCTCGATAGATAAACATGATCACGTCGGCATCCTGCTCGATCGCACCGGATTCCCGTAAGTCAGAGTTCACAGGGCGCTTATTCGGCCGCTGCTCCAACGCACGGTTCAACTGAGACAGCGCCACCACCGGACACTCCAGCTCTTTCGCCAACGCTTTAAGCGAGCGAGAGATCTCAGAGATCTCCGCCGTACGACCTTCACTATTACCGCCTTTAAGCTGCATCAACTGAAGATAATCGACCATAATCATAGCAATATCACCGTGTTCACGAACAATACGTCGTGCACGATTACGCATCTCGGTTGGGCTAATACCCGCCGTGTCATCGATAAACAGCGGCTTATCCCGCAACATATTCACCGCAGTCGTCAAACGCGGCCAATCATCCTCTTCCAACTTACCGGAACGCACCTTAGTCTGATTAATCCGTCCTAAGGATGACAACATCCGCGTCACGAGCTGATCCGCAGGCATCTCCAAACTAAACACCAGCACCGGCTTATCCTGTGCCATCAAGGCGTTTTCGACGAGGTTCATCGCAAAGGTGGTTTTACCCATCGATGGACGCGCGGCAACAATAATCAGATCCGATGGCTGGAGCCCGCCGGTGGCTTTATCAAGCTCATCAAAACCGGTGGTCACACCGGTCATCGCACCTTCAGAGTTGAACAGCTCATCAATCTTATCCACAGCCTTTTTCAGCAATGGATTAACACCGATCGGCCCACCTTCATTGGGTCGGTCTTCGGCGATCTGAAAGATCTTCTGCTCGGCTTCGCTGAGAATATCGGTACCCGCACGCCCCTCGGGCATAAAGGCATTCTCAGCGATCTCATGGGCCACCGTAATCATCTTACGCAGTAGCGCACGGTCACGGACAATCTCGGCATAGGCGCGAATATTTGAGGCACTCGGTGTGTTTCGCGCCAGCTCGATCAGATAATCTAGCCCACCGGCGGCATCGAGATTACCGGTGCGATCCAACTCCTCTGAGATAGTCACCACATCGATCGGCTGCATATTACTGACTAGCTTCTCAATCGTACGGAAAATCAGCCGGTGATCATGACGATAAAATTGATCTTCCAGCACGATTTCTGAAACCGCATCCCAGGCATTATTGTCCAGCATCAGGCCGCCGAGCACTGATTGCTCTGCTTCCTGTGAGTGGGGAGGGATTTTTACACCTTCCATATCGGCAGCATTGGGATCCGGATAATCCATAAACTCTTTTACCTCAGCAAACAAAACACCAGTATCACCATCGCACTGGCCTAAAACGAAAAAAGCACTGCGCAGTATAATACTACGCAGTGCTTTTTAACTCATCTCTGACTTACGCCAGATTAAAGCAATACTTATTCGCCAACAACAATGATGCCGACAATTGCAGTAATTTCAGGGTGAAGCTGAATAGAAACTTCGAATTCACCAGTAGTGCGCAATGCACCTTCTGGCAGACGAACTTCACTTTTCGCAACTTCAATACCTGAAGCACTTATCGCATCAGCGATATCAGAAGTACCGATAGAACCGAACAATTTGCCTTCTTCGCCAGCTTTCGCAACGATAGACAGTTCGATTTCGTTCAGTTGATCAGCACGAGTCTGAGCACTGTTCAGTTTTTCATTTGCAGCAGATTCCAATTCAGCACGACGTGCTTCAAAGGTTTCTAGGTTAGCTGCAGTAGCAGGAACCGCTTTCCCAAAAGGAAGAAGATAGTTACGACCGTAACCACGCTTCACGGTAACCTTGTCACCTAGGCTACCCAGTTTGCCAATTTTCTCGAGCAGGATAACTTCCATCTCGCAAACCTCTATTTTTTACGCTTGCCCAGCGATGCTAAACATCTATGGGCTGAAACTTGTTTAATCACCTATGCACATCGACTTAATCAGTCTCAATGTGCAGTAAGTTAACCGTTATTACTGGTGGCTGTCAGTGTATGGCAGCAGTGCTATGTAACGTGCACGTTTGATAGCAGTTGCCAGCTGACGCTGGTAACGAGCTTTAGTACCAGTGATACGGCTAGGAACGATTTTACCGGTTTCAGTAATGTAACCTTTCAGGGTATCTAGATCTTTATAATCGATCTCGGTAACACCTTCAGCGGTAAAACGGCAGAATTTTCTACGACGGAAAAAACGAGCCATGGTATATCTCCTCTAAATAAAAATTAAACCGATTACTCGGCAGCAGCTTCAGCAGCCGGTGCTTCTGCAGCAGGTGTTTCTGTAGCAGCAGGTGCTTCAGTTGCAGGTGCAGCAGGCTTATCGGAACGCTCTTCACGACGTGGACGACGCTCTTCACGACCTTCAGCAGCTTTAATTGGAGATACATCAGTAACAGCATCTTTACGACGTACAACAAGATTACGGATAACCGCATCGTTGTAACGGAAGATGTTAGTTAACTCGTCCAGTGTTTCCTGAGCACATTCAACGTTCATCAGAACGTAGTGAGCTTTATGGATTTTGTTAATTGGGTAAGCCAGGTGACGACGGCCCCAATCTTCCAGACGGTGGATTTGACCTTCAGATTCTTCAATTAGCTTGGTGTAACGTTCAACCATAGCTGGAACCTGTTCACTCTGATTCGGGTGAACCAGAAAAACGATTTCGTAATGACGCATTAATTGCTCCTTACGGGTTATACAGCCTTCAGCCGCATCGAAAAACGGTAGAAAGCAAGGAGTTAAAGTGAGTTCCCTCAATGGCATAGCCAACGGGAGGCGAAATTATACGCGAATATCGAGAAAACACAAACATAACTACGCTATTCTGCAGGTGATAGCGTTTGATTCATTTTAGCGCAATACAGCTTACGGCTATGCTTGTCTGGGTCTTTACGTATCGCCGCCCAACAACTATTGGTATCTGCATAGCGGGTAAAGCGTTGGCCATTACGTAGATCAACTAAATAGACCTTGTCGTAAAAATCATGGGCGTTCCAACGACTCACCTGTAACGACGTTTCAATGCAGGTGTAATGGGTAACAATATTGATGCCTTTACGCTGCGCGCGAATATAATGTCGATAGTAATTTTTGCCCCGCTCAGTGCCTCGGACTTGATAACGCACAAAATCACGGCATTGCTCTAACCCGGTCACCCGCTTATCCGTTAATATCACGGCTTGACTCACCGGTGTCCCTTTATACGTAAACCGCCCTAACAGGTGGATCTCCGTTTCGGCGGCAAAGGTACACTGAGACATCAGTAATCCCAGCAGTACGCCCTTAAATAGCATGTTTATCCTTTTGATCAACAGGAATACCTATCGAATATTGATAAGCGCTCAACGAATACGCCGATAACCTAATGATTAAGTTATGTAATTCTAAGCCCCAGCCTATCGCAACACTGAAGTGATGCAAACCTTGAATCTCCCTTTAGCGACTAAAACGGGCACGAAATTCACGCGGTGTAAGGCCCATGATCTGAATAAAGACTTTCCTAAAAGCACTGACATCGTCATAGCCTACCCGCCGAGAGATTGTTTCAACACTGTCTAGAGACGCTTCAAGCGCTTCACAAGCTTTACTGATACGCAGCTGCTGTAGGTATTCTTTGGGCTTATAGCCCGTTGCCCGAACAAACCGACGCAGAAAAGTCCGTTCGGTCAGATGACTATCGAGCGCCAGCTTCCTTACCGTGAGCGGAAGTTGATAAGTATTTTGTAAACTATGCTGAACCTTAAGTATCACCCGATCGCCATGACTGAAGGGCGGTATAAAGCAGCGATAATAACGCTGTTCGCGGGGAGCGGTATCAACCACCAACTGCTTACCTAACCGCCGCATCAGTGCCGGACTCGCAAACTGCGCCACCAGCTCCAAGCCCAGATCCAACCAAGCCATCAAGCCACCGGCGGTAATCAGATCGCCATCGTTAATCAGAATTTTATTACCGTCGACCAACACCTCTGGAAACTGCTGTGCTAAACGTTCGGTTAGCAACCAATGGGTCGTCGCCGGACGCTGATTTAACAGACCGGATTGCGCCAAAATAAACGCCCCAGCACATACCGAACAAAGCAGAACGCCCGCACCGTGCATCTCACGTAACCAGACGGCCAGTTGCGGCTGCTCTGTTGGGTAAAACTGATCGGTAATACAGGGCGGTAGAATCACCACCTGCGGACGATCCAACTCCGCGTTTGATGCCCCCTCACCCTGTTCTAGCTCGGTGTAATCCAATAAGCGAACAGTAAACTGTAGTTCCCCCTGCTCTACCGGATTCAAACGGCTAGCCAGCTCGAACAGCTCACGTAGTCCCTCCACGGCAGATCTCATCACTCCCGGATACAACAGAATCACAATCTTAATGGTTTTCATCGATACAACGCCATATGTCAGTTATTGCCTTAAATATGTCAAATACGACTGCAGTATACGAAGCGAACCCGCTAGATAATAGCCCTATCAACTGAATGACTCACCAAGGAGATACCCATGAACAAATCACACAAAGAGACAGCGTTACTGTTAATTGATTACCAAAACGATTATTTCCCCGGCGGTAAATGGGAACTCGACAATATTGATAAAGCGGCCGCTAACGGCGCCAAACTACTGGCGGCGTTTCGTCAGCAGGATTTGCCCGTGATTCACGTTTATCATGAGTTTGAGAGTGCCGATGCACCGTTCTTTTTGGCCGCTAGCGAAGGCGCCAAAATACACTCTATATTCACCCCCAAAGATGGTGAACGGGTGATACTGAAACATGCCGCCAACTCGTTTAAAAATACCTCATTACAAGCTGACCTCGATTCACTGGGCATTAAAAACCTGATCGTCGTAGGTGCAATGAGTAATATCTGCATCGATGCGGGGGTAAGAGCGGCAGCGGATATAGGCTATAACGTCAGCGTGGCACAAGATGCTTGTACCACTCGGGATCAAGTTTTCAGCGGGATCACCGTATCCGCACAACAGACCCATGCAGCATTTATGGCATCACTCGCCTTTGCCTATGCACGTATTGAGAACACGAAAACTCTATTAGCGGAAATCAGTTAATTGTTTGATTTGAATCGTCAAAAATGGCTTAGATAATATAAAAAGGCAAGGCATTCGGGGTATGATTTATCTCCTCGAATAGCTAGCCTAAGGCATCACATGTTAAAAAACGCGCTCACACTACTCGCTGTGATCGGTCTGCTCCTTCTAATCGCGACGTCAATCTCGACACCTAACACCATAGAGACCTCAGCAACGGTAGACATTCAACCAAGGGACGAGCCGAAGAAAATCGGCCTAAACGCCTATAGTCTGCCGCCAGCTGAGATAACCGAAAATCCTCATACCCTACTGCCTAATGGTAAAACGGCCTTGACTCAGGCAGCTTTTGACGGCGACGCCGAGCGTCTCAATCAGCTTTATCAGCTGAGTAAAGGACATAACCTCAGTCTACCCGACGCTAACGGCGATAATACCTTAGTCGCCGCTGTGGAGGGTGGTCACCATTCATTAGCCAGTGAGTTGATGAAAAAAGGCGTTATCGTTGATCGCGAGGCTTTCGTGCGCTTATCCAACACCCTTGATCTAACCGATAAAGATGAAGTCCAATGGTGGCTATGGAATCACTTACCACTTGCCGACCCTCAGAAGCTCCACGTCCTTTATGATCCGTCAGACAGCTCTCTAATGAATGAGATTCTGGCAGCAGGCTACCAACCGTCCCCTGAAGAAGCCGCCGCCATGTTTAATGAATACCTTGATGGGGATGCCTACTTTCAGCTTTACCTTTTATACCCCGATATGTTTTCCCCGGAAAGCATTGATAATCTGTTTAATCCGGTAGATTACGATAGCGCCTCACCCAAGCAACGCATCATGATGCAAACGCTGTTCACTGCTGTTCCCTATACCGAGGAAAACAGCTGGGACTTTTTAGATTTAATAGAGAGGCTGCCCCTCGATCTGGCTATCACCCACCCCGACCACGATCAATTCCAGCATCACCTACGAAAATATTGCGATATGTCAGATCCGAGTGGCGTCGTCCTATTTGATCTCGGTCTCGAATGTGCATTCGACCACCCATTTACTAACGCGGTTGACGAACATAACTATGCGCTGGTTCAACACTATATCGACTCGGGCATTGATCCTAAAAAAGTCCGAGCTTACGGAAAATCACCGATGGATCTCGCGTTGAGTTACAGCTCAATGGAATCATTAGAGATGGCCAAACTATTAATCGATAACGGTGCCGCGACGCAAACAGACATCAATATTTTTTATAGCATGATACATGCCTTTGGGAATGAATTTGATCACTACCATACCTTAGCCACTATCCCGTTGAAGTTAGCCGTTTCACCACAGGATGATCTTTATGTATTGCGCTATTCCAATGAAAAGCAGCGCTATCAATTATCTAAACAAGACGCCACTGGCTCCATGCTCTGGGATATAACACTCGGGGAACAACGTTTTTTTAATATACTCGACAAACCTGCAGGCCTATATTTTAACGATGGCAAGCTACTATTAGCGCAAAATCGATTTATTGATGGCCGCCAAAAAACACGTCTAACTCTTTTCAACGAAAATGGTGAGCGACTAGAACAGGTTGATATCTTAGGCACCTTTGAGTCACTCATCATACAATCGCAAAGCTACGCACTCACCACCCAACGCGCAACCGCACTTTACGACACTCGGCTACAACCGATAGGCGATATCACCAGTCAACCAGAAGCCTTTATTCCTGCGGTTCCTATGGAGACCGTCGGCCATCGAAGCTTTCATCGCTACTTTGCTTACGATTTTCAAAAACAAGATTACTACCCCGATCGCACACTGGTGCTTTTCCGTCCAGAAACACAGTATTCATCATCCAAGCCCAAACGTATGGTTTCCCGCTATCTCGCGTCCATATTGAATCGCACCGGTGAGATTGCCAAGACATCGCTCATTGGTGGCGGCAATCTAACACCGCTCGATTACGCCTTAAGCGATAACCATGCTTACATTATCTTAGCGAATGCTGATGATGTGAGGATTGAAAAACGTTCTGCCGATTTTGAAATAGAATCTCGACATTACCTAACGTTAGATGACTCACCTTTTTCTACCACCCTCAATAGCATGTCATGTGATACCACCGGCTGCACCCTTCTAGGGAATAGCAACAATAAGCTAGCCTTACTACGAACGATACCGGGGTCTCGACAACAGACACTCACCATCACCAATATCCGCTATGATAGCTTCGACAACGATTTAGATGATGAACCCGGCTGGCTGGTAAACCGAGATAACGAACAAGATTTTATCTCAGGCTTTCAGCAACTACGTTTTGAACATGCTCAACCCGTCGCCAAAGGTCACGCAATCCTGTTAGATCGCACCCTTGATTTAGTCTCTGGCGCTAACGGCAATATCTATGCTATCGGCAACCATAACAATGATGCCGCCTATGAAGTACTGAATGACAAGGGCGATCTGTTAGGCCATTACGAAATGAACTTCGGCTACGCCCGATCACGTATCAATAAGCTGCAGCCATTAGCTGATGGTAGGTTACTGGTTATTGGGCACCTGTATCAGCACTTTAATTTTTTCCGCACATACGCTGCGCTATTAACACCCCAAGGCGAACCTATCTGGAGCCGGGTTTATCACCATATGGACAGCATGAATGGTCTATTAATCGATGAAGCTAATAATCTGTTCTATAGCATTGACGGCGCACACTCCATCGCGAAACTATCACTCGAGGACGGCTCTATCATGCAGCAACTAACAACCCCTGAAGGGCTAACACAGCTATATCGAACCTCTCAGGGACGCATCGTCGGTTTTGGTGAGAAGGAATTAAGCTACGGCAGTGGCAGAAACGATAAAGCCATCCAACATTTCCTTTACTGTCTTGCCCCGGATGAAACGACTTTCAACGCTGAAATAATAGGCGAGCCTGGCGATAACCTGCTATCGGCTGAACCTTGGGAAGATGGCCTTGTCGTTGCTTACATTAAGGATAACGAAGGTTCGGTGAACTCTAACGCGATGCTCGCCCGAATCAATGCCGAAACCTGTCAGATCTCATTCGATTGGAAGCTCTAATGCGCACTCTTATTCTTCTCCTTATCTTGCTTACGCCATCGCTTTGGGCAAGTAGCGATGACATTCCCGAAAACCTGTATCACCAGATCCAGGTCAAACCCTTGGACGGGTTACCCCATTACCCCTCTCTGACATTGGACAACCTACCCGTACTCAATACCCGCGAATATACCGATGGTTGGCAACATCCCTTGGATAATATCAACCAAATTAGCGCGCTAATTGCCGATGACTCCGGTTATTATATTGCGGGCACCACGCTGCATTCGGAAGATATCAACGTCCAGTTTAATCGACACGAAATAGATGATCTGCTCGGCAGCCCCTCTTATATTGCTTCGACGGATAAGGAGCTTTTTTCTACTAGCACCAATAAAAAAATCGCCGTCAGTCTGTTTCATCTCAACCGGCAAGGCGAACTGCTTTGGGTCAACCGGCTTGAAAATGATATTGTCTCCTCAGGGCCAATGGTTCGTCTGCCCGATGGACGAACCCTACTGGCGATGACACCGCTCATGCTCGATGAAGAAAATGGTTTTTCCTCTTTCCTCTTTTTCATTTCAGCCGATGGCCAGACATTACAACGCCGCGAACTCCCCAATACACTGATCAACTCACTATTGCTCACCTCGCAAGGCAATATCCTCGCTGGCGTTGTTCGACGTGAAGCCTCAGAAGACTCATCAAGCACGACCCTGCGACAATATGCCTATATTCTCAACGCCGATGGCAGCCTACAAAATGAGCTGCTCTTAGCCAATCACCCTGGTGGCAATCTCGTTTACAAAGTACTCAGTCTTAGCAAAGAATATGAGGATTCTTTTGTGCTTAGCGGAGGCGACTCTGTTTTCATTATCGACAAAGGAGAAAAGCCCTTAGAACGTTTTTTTCTCCATCCCACTCTGGATCAATATGCCGATTATTACATCAACACCTTTTACAGAGATAACGATAAAAACCTGTTAATACAGGGCTTCTATGGCCGAGAAAAGAGTCTACTCGCCGAGATAAAAGTAAATTATCTGCAAAGTGTTACCCGGCCAACAAACCCGGTAGATGAACTTACACCTTCTTATCAACGTATGCTTGATAACCCATTATTACGGGGTATCTACAATGATATGCTGAGCGATATGCGCCATCAAATACGCGAGCGAAGCACGCCGTTCAATGCGGTACTCACTCATGATAGAGAGTTAATTAACTTAGTTGACCTTGTGGAAGAGAGTACTCAGCACCTCTATACAGGCAGTGTGAGCGAAAATGGGTTGCGATTGATCGAACGCATCTACAACGGAGAACAGCAGTACTATCTGCTCGATAAAGACTCCCTCCTTCTCATACGGGGGCAGATGCCAACACCTTTCTGCCAACACCTTTGCCTGTTGCACGACAACACACTGATGTCTTTGCAATGGGATGATGAGCGCGGTTACATCTTACACCAAGGTGAGTTCACCCCTACAGCCGTTGATACCGCTGAGACAAGTAACCATTAACGACAGGAGCAGCACGACCGTAGGAGAGGGATGCCGGCAAGAAGAATTACCTTGAAAAAACGGAACCCTACAACCTCTATGCTGACCACTATATCGAACAACAAAAAGCCGCTGATGAAAGCGGCTTTATCTTAGATTGAGTGAGCCAAGACCGTTACTCGACTTCAATAATCTCAAAGCTGTGCGTAATTTCAACGCCGCCTTTTTCCAGCATCAACGACGCCGAACAGTATTGCTCTGCCGACAGTTTCACCGCACGTTCGACTTTTTTCTCATTCAAGCCGCGTCCTGAGACAATAAACTTCACGTGAATTTTAGTGAAAACAGCCGGTACTGTATCGGCACGCTCGGCCTCAAGCTCAGCAACACAATCGACAACATCTTGACGGGTTTTCTTAAGAATACCGACCACATCGTAAGAAGTGCAGCCGCCGAGTCCGAGCAGTAACAACTCCATCGGCCGTGGGCCCTGTTTCTGCTCGGCATCAATGGTGACATCAAAGCCCGAACCGGTCGTCCCTTTGAAACGAACATCGCCGTCCCATTTTACTTTTGCTTGCATAATCGCGGCACCTTCTTCAAATCATTATTATTTAGCGAACAGTTCGGCTAGTTTCGCGCCCGGATCGTCCGCCCGCATAAAGGTCTCGCCCACCAAAAAACTATCTACATTGTGCTCTCGCATGGCGATCACGTCCGCGCGGGTTTGAATCCCACTCTCAGTCACCACAATACGATCATCAGGAATCATATCCAACAGATCAAAGGTATGATCGAGGGAAACCTCAAAACTGTGTAAGTCCCTGTTATTGATGCCGACAAGGCGATTACCTAACGGCAGTGAGCGTTTCAACTCCTGCTGATTATGCACCTCAATCAAGACATCCATCCCCAACTCAGTGGCTAAGGCATTTAGCTCAGCCATCTGCGCATCCTGTAATGCTGCCACAATCAGCAAAATACAATCGGCGCCCATCGCGCGGGCTTCATACACCTGATAAGGATCAACAATAAAGTCTTTACGGATAACCGGTAACGAACAAGCCGCTCGGGCTTCCATCAAGTAAGCTTCACTGCCCTGAAAAAAATCAGCATCGGTCAGCACGGATAAGCAGCTCGCACCACCGGCCTGATATGAACGGGCGATCTCTGCCGGTACAAACGGATCTCGGATAACCCCCTTAGATGGACTGGCTTTCTTCACTTCCGCAATAATCGCAGAACGCCCCTCAGCTAATGTACGGCCGATACTCGCAGCAAAACCGCGCGGATCAAAGGCAGATCCCTGTTGGCGCGCAATGGTTGCCTGCAGATCAGCAATACTCACCTTTGGCTGACGCTCAGCAACTTCTTCGTGCTTACGGGCGATAATCTTCTTTAAAATAGTTGGGGTATCAGTCATCTTTACTCAGCTCTTCAGCGACTGACTCATGTCAGCCAACGCTTGCATTTTTATCAGTGCGGCACCGGACTTAATCGCGTCCAAGGCAAGGGCAACCCCCTCTTTATGGCTCGCCGCTTGGCCGCTCAGGTAGATCGCTGCACCGGCATTCAGGGCGATCATGGCCGCCGCTTTTTTAGCCGTGTTATCCTCGGCACCGGAGAACGTTTTTCGAATCAACGCCAGTGACTCTGCCGGGCTATCGATCACTAAACCGATCAAGCTTTGGCTTTCAATCCCCAGATCTTCAGGGGTAATCCGATATTCAGTAATGTCACCGTCCTTCAACTCAGCCACATAGGTATGGGTGGCTAGGCTGATCTCATCCAGACCATCCTCAGCATGCACCACCATAATATGCTCGCCACCCAGTTGCTGCATGACTTCCGCCATCGGCCGACAGAGTTTCTTGCTGAAGACACCAATCACTAGGCGCTGCGCACCGGCGGGATTGGTCATAGGCCCCAAGATGTTAAACAACGTTCGAGTGCCCAGCGCACGACGGGCACCAATGGCATGTTTCATCGCACCATGAAAACCTGGAGCAAACATAAAGCCGACACCGACGTCATCGATACACTTAGCAACAGCATCGGCACTCAGGTCTAAATTAATACCCGCTTGCTCAAGCAGATCAGCACTGCCACTGCTTGAAGAAACACCTCGGTTACCGTGTTTAGCCACATGTACGCCACAAGCCGCAGCCACAAATGCACTGGCGGATGACACGTTAAACAGGTTTGCGCCATCGCCACCGGTGCCCACAATATCCACCAACGGAGCTGCCGTAGCCTTAACGGGCGTGGCCAGCTCTCGCATGACCTGAGCGGCACCGGTGATCTCATCAATCGATTCACCCTTCATGCGTAGTGCGATCAGAAAACCCGCAATCTGTGATTCCGAACATTCACCCGTCATCACCTGACGCATGACGTCAACCATTTCATCGCGGCTCAGATCGATATGATCGACCACCCGCGCCAGCGCTTGTTTGATATCCATTGTGTCGTAGTTATCCTCGATTCAAAAAGTTTTGTAGCAGGTCATGGCCTTGCTGAGTCAGGATCGACTCGGGGTGAAACTGCACCCCCTCTAAATCCAGCTCTTTATGCCGCACGCCCATAATCTCATCCATCGAACCATCATCATTCTGGGTCCAGGCGGTGACCTCAAGGCAGTCTGGCAGGGTGTCTTTATCAATGACCAGGGAGTGATAGCGGGTAACAGAAACTGGATTTTCCAGCCCTTTAAAAACGCCGGTATTATGATGATAAACCGGTGACACTTTACCGTGCATCACTTGGCGTGCACGTACCACATCACCGCCAAACGCCTGTCCCATACTCTGATGACCTAAACAGATGCCAAAAATAGGCAGTTTACCGGCAAAATGCTTGATCGCCTCGACCGAGATACCCGCTTCATTCGGCGTACAGGGACCGGGAGAGATGACCAACTGATCGGGCTTCAGCGCTTCGATCTGTTCAATCGTAATTTCATCATTACGGTACACCTGAACATCAGCGCCCAGCTCACCCAGATATTGCACGACGTTATAGGTAAACGAGTCGTAGTTATCGATCATCAGTAGCATACAAGTTTTACCTCTTTGACAATGCTGGATAGGCTATGAAGTCATCATGGCCATATCCACATTCATACTCTCAATTGGAAACTGTAAACAGGCCGGAGCACAAGCCTAGAGACATGTTGAGCAGTCGTATATTGGTTTCATGTAGAGTCGGTTTAGCGATGTTAGCCATAAAAACAAAGTGGAATCTCTACAGTTTAAGGGTTCAAATTCTATCACAGCTTATAACTGCACTACCAAAATTCGATGCACGTTTCATATAGCTAAGATTTTATGGCGGGGCTGATCAATAAACCTAAACGTCTAACACTCTTCTCTATCAGCGCCAGACAAACAAAAGGATGAACGCTACAACTCTTTTCCTATATGACGGTAGTGCTTTAAACAGTACCGTCTAGGTTGTACTTTCATAACAAAAAGCGGACATGACGCTTAGCCTAGCCGTCAATCAACAGCAGTGTTTTTCCAGCGTCAAAGAGACTGAGTCGGCAAACCTTAGCGCGTGCGGTTTATCAATAGTGACACTGGCAAAGGTCACCCAGGGATGAGCACTGGAAAGCTCTAATACATCCCCCACCAGCTTCTCTAACAAGAGAAAATGGCCTTCCTCAACATGCTGAATAATATCCTTACAAACAACCTTATAGTTCAGCGCTTTTTCGACATCATCACTGATGGCCGCTTTCGCCGCTGGGTAATGAATTTCAATATTGATCACCACATCTTGCAGCTTTTCACGTTCTTCAGGGTTAAAGCCGATATAGGTACGCAGTCGCAGATTTTTGATGCGGATGATGGCGTTGCTGACTGATGGCATATGAATCCTTTTCAATTATTTTTATCACTGATCGGTTCCTAGTCTAACAGAACAGAATGAAGTCGCCAGATGACAATAGACCCAATAACACCGAGGCTAAATCATCAATTTTAAACGGCTTATTTATTACGTAATATCATCGAAAAAGGTTCACTGCCTCGGCAACGGATGAAGGTTGGCTGATAAATAGACTTGAATCACCGCTTTAGGCTAGGTTGTCTGGACGCTGACAGGTATGATGCCCATACTTATCTATACTTAAAACATCCACAGGCCGCTATTGCCGGACATTATTATGACTGACGAGATCAATTACCAAAACAACCCACTACACGGTCTCGGCTTAAAAGAGTTATTAACTCAGATAGTCGATCACTACGGCTTCGAGATTCTGTATGCCTACCTCAACATCAACTGCTTTAAAACCAACCCAAGCATTGAGTCCAGTGTAAAATTTCTCAAGAAAACCGATTGGGCACGGGAGAAGGTAGAAATTTTTTACCTGTATAAGTTTAAGAACCTGCCCCGAGTTTCATCTGAGCAGTTTGCCCTATCACCGAGAGACCGTATTATCCCCGAAGGCCAAACGCCGCGAGAACCTGCAGAACTCAGCCTCGAAGATGCCGAACGGATGCGTGAAAAACAGGCGCTAAAAGCGGCTGAGCATGGCAAAACCAAAAGCTACCGCAGCAGCCGCTCTAACGGCAAGCAGGGCTATTCGAGTAAAGAGGAAAATGCTCGGGACAAACAAGAACGCTGGAAGCCGGAACGAAAAACCACAACACCAACCCAAGCTTCATCCGATAACGATGATGACCCATGGGCCAAATGGCGTAAATAAAAAACGGCATCAATAAAGCTACAACTAAAAAACCGCCATAAGGCGGTTTTTTAAGACATATCACAAGTTCAGGGCAAGGCTCTATTCAAGCGCTAGGCACCGCCGCATGATAGCGCTATACATATCGAGCCCATGACCCAGCCGCTGACTGCACTTCCGTTGCCGGATCATTTTTTCATCCTACCATACCCGTCCGCTCTATCCACAGGCATACTGTCACCTCACTCGTGAATAGCTGGAAACCATGTTATATACCCTCCCGGAACTACTGGCCGTCTTGATCGTCACCTGCGGCATCGCCCTGCAAACTGTCGTGGGCATCGGCTATGGCTTGCTGGCGGCGCCGCTGCTTTATCTGATCAACCCCGCCTATGTGCCTGGTCCAGTCTTGTTAGTCGGCTTTGGTTTAGCCTTAATGATGGTCATACGGGAGCGTAATGCCCTGCGCTGGCGACGGGTCATGCCCGCTATTATCGCGAGAATCCCCGGTGCTTGGTGCGGTGCAGCGTTGTTAGTCGCGCTACCACAATATGCCCTCAGCCTCTTTTTCGGTTTTTCCGTACTCACCGCCGTGTTGCTTAGCCTATGGCGGTTCAATATTTCAGCCACCCCCGTCAATCTGATCATCGGCGGTTTCTTTTCCGGTGTGGGGGGCACAGCGACCTCGGTAGGGGGACCACCGATAGCGCTGGTCTACCAGCAGCAGGATAGGATTACCGCGCGCAGCGAGATCGCCGCCTTTTTGCTAATCGGCACGCCAGTTTCACTGTTAATGCTGATCTATAAAGGCAGCCTTGACTGGCACAGCGCCCAGCTTAGTTTGAAAATAGTTCCGGGACTGTTTCTCGGTTTCTTTTTGGCCCGCAAAATTGATGGCAAGTTATCCACAACCTCAGCAAAACCGCTGCTATTAATCGTTTCCGCTGCTTCTGCGCTGTTCATCAGCATCAAAGGTCTGCTCGGCTGGCTGGCGCTCTAATCCGCTTAAAGATTAGGGGCCATCGCATTCTTGAAATATAATCCCTATTTTTTTAAAGAGTAGGACTCTCCTCATGGCTCATATCGGTACACCATTCTCATCGTCTGCAACTAAAATTTTACTTTGTGGCTCTGGCGAACTGGGCAAAGAAGTGGTGATTGAACTGCAGCGCTATGGCTGCGAAGTGATTGCTTGCGACCGTTATGAGAACGCGCCAGCCATGCAGGTTGCCGATCGTTCTTACACCTTTTCAATGCTCGATGGTGCCGAGCTACGACGGGTGATTGAACTGGAGAAACCCGATTATATCGTGCCGGAAATCGAAGCGATCTCGACCGATACTCTGGTTGAGCTGGAGCAGGAGGGTTTCAATGTAGTGCCGACCGCCAATGCTGCGCGACTCACCATGAACCGCGAAGGGATTCGTCGTCTAGCCGCCGAAGAGCTTGGCATTCCAACCTCAAACTACCAGTTTGTCGATAACCGCACCGATTTTGAAAACGCCGTAACTGAGATCGGTATGCCCTGTGTCGTTAAACCGATTATGAGTTCTTCTGGTAAAGGCCAGAGCACCATCAAAACAGCGGCCGATATCGACAGCAGCTGGACCTATGCTCAAGAAGGTGGCCGAGCGGGCGCAGGACGGGTGATCGTCGAGGGCTTTGTCGATTTTGATTATGAGATCACCCTGCTCACCATCCGTCATATTCAGGGCACCAGTTTTTGTGCGCCAATAGGACACCGACAGGAAGACGGTGATTATCGCGAATCTTGGCAGCCCCAAGCGATGAGCGACAAAGCTCTCGAACGAGCCAAAGAGATCGCCGAAAAAGTCACCGGCGCACTGGGAGGCCGAGGGATCTTCGGTGTTGAACTGTTTATCAAAGGTGATGAGGTGTATTTCAGCGAAGTCTCACCTCGCCCACACGATACCGGTATGGTGACTATGATCTCTCAGGATCTATCGCAGTTCGCCCTGCACGCTCGGGCGATCTTAGGCTTGCCGATCCCGAACATCGTGCAGCATGGTCCATCGGCGTCGGCAGTGGTTTTAGTCGAAGCAAAATCAAACCAGCTAAGCTTCGCTAACCTCGAAGTCGCACTCGCTGCCCCCGATACTCAACTACGTTTGTTTGGCAAACCTAACATCAACGGCAAACGCCGTATGGGTGTCGCCCTAGCACGGGGAACCGATATCAATCATGCGGTAGAGAAGGCGTTAACGACTGCCGCGGCAGTGACCGTTAACGTCGAATAAAATCGCCTCAAAACAACAAGGCAGCGACACCTGGTGTCGCTGCCAACACATCACTTAAACAGCATGTTTACCGTTATAACCACTTCTAGGCGGTGATTGCCAGTCCGCTAAGGCATCATTAGTCGGCTTATAAATTTCAACCAGCAGTGGATAACATGCGGTGCTGTCATCGGAATGGCTGCTGCCACAATCGCCACCAGGACAGGCAGATAACGCTCCTAATAGATCGATCTCAGCGAAAAATTCAATAAAGTCGCCTGGGCGCACTGGGCTCGCTTTCATAAAATATTGATGTGTGTCCTGCGTGAATCCAGTACACATAAAAACATTCAGCACATCATGTACATGCGGTTCAGCGATCTCAGGACTCACCCCTTCAGCGTGCGCCAACGCGCGGGTCAGATTCGAATGACAGCAATGGTTATAATCGACACCTTTAAGCATATGATTCGTATAAGGATCACAGCGTGTACCAATCACATCGTGCACGCCCGCCCCATCTTCATCCCAGCCATACCAATCCAGAGTATCATGGGTAATGGTTGCCATTGGACGCAGTGCCGGAAGGCTACTCCATAAGCGATCGCCAGTATTTACATGACTGGCATGTAACTGGCGTGTTTTTCCACTGTAAAATCGTTCAGATAAGTCATTCGCATTCCACAAATTCAGATCACCGACCTGAGGACCTTCGATGCTGACAATACGAAAGAAATGCCCCGCCGGCACCGTAAAAGAAGCGCCGTCTCGAGGAGGCACGACAACCTCGGACACTTTTTCCATACCTTGCCTTGCTTGCTGATAGAGGTTTTCATCATAGACAGGCAAACACTCAACGTCATAACAGATAACCGGTTTAGCTGAATGTTGATGACGGGGCTCAACAGCAGGTTTTTCTTTATTAACTTTCGATGTATTCATGTTTGATTCCTTTTTGCGTTAATGGATTCAATCACATTGATATAAATTTTAAAAATGATATAAATAAAAGCCATTGTTTAATTTTCGCCATATATTAAGAGATGACTGCCCATGAACCTTGAGCTGTTGCGCACTTTCATTACGGTTGCCGAAGGCGAAAGTTTTACCGCAGCAACTAAGAGCAGACATTTAACCCAATCGACCGTAAGCCATCAGATCAAACGTCTTGAAGAATCCCTAGGACAGCAACTATTACAACGGACAACGCGAAGTTGTCGGCTGACCGATGATGGCGATGTGCTGTATCAATATGCGAAGAAAATTATTCAGTTGTGCGACGAGGTAGAAGCGCGATTCAAAGAAAAGCCATTACAGGGGCATATTAACTTTGCCGCTCCGGAAGATTACCTGTCACTGCCCTTCTCCCGTGTACTGGCGCGCTTTGCTCGCACTCAAAAAGATGTAGAGATCGAAATCACCGTTGGTTTAAGTAGTAACATTCGACCAGAGATTGATGCCGGCGCGATTGATCTTGCCATCCTCTCGCAGATCCCCCCAACAGGCGAGGGCACCCCACTCTATCGAGACCCATTAGTCTGGCTGGCCAGTAAAGACTTTCAAGTACCGACAAATGGCCCGATACCACTGGCACTGGTTCCTTCTCCCTGCCTCTACCGAAAAACAGCGCTAACAGCCTTAGAAAAAGCGGGCAGGGCTTGGCAAATCGCACTGAGTTGCCACAGTCACGAAGCCATAAAAGCCGCCGTAGAATCTGGGCTCGCAGTCACCGTTCTGACTCAAAAAGACTTACGACCCGGTATGAGGATACTGGATGAAAAGGAAGGGTTCCCGCGTTTGGGTGAATCTGAGATTTCATTACACCAAGCCCCTAACCTAGCAAATGAGGCTGCCCAACAACTCATTCAACAGATCCTCGAACAGAGAGATACCCCGCTGTTTTAAACCCTTTTATACCGTCTACTCACTGCGAAGAACGCTTTTGCCCCGTCTCAAGGGATGACTCACGCCCTCCTTAACAGCGACTTTTAACCTCTCGCTAATGGATGTGTCCGACAATTGGCGCATAATACAGTGCGATAATTAAAAAGAGATAAGATACATAGCGATGACAAAAATTGAAGAGGTTGGCTTTGAGCATACTAAAAGCGAATATTTTCCCGGCTGCAAAATAGGCCTTATCGCCCTACGGACAGATCATTTAGTTGAGGATGCCATGCGCTCATTGCTCTGCGACGCTGATGTTTCAATCATCACCAATCGAATCGCCTTCAATGACCCCGTGAATACAAAAAACCTTCAAGCAATGGCGCAGGATTTAAACCGTGCTACCGCGGACTTACTACCGGGAAAGCAGGTCGACGTGATTGCTTTTTGTTGCTCTTCCGGCACCGTCGCGATTGGCGAGCAGCCGTTGAAAGAACAAATACAAAAAATTAAGCCGCAATCTCAAGTAACCAACCCGGTCACGGCAGCGACCGCTGTTTTCTCGGCGTTAGGTGTCAAAAAACTCACCATCATCACCCCTTATATCACTGAAGTTAACACAGAGGTGGCAAAGTTCTTTTCCGACAAGGGGCTAAACATCCTCAATATCATCGGTTTTAATGTGATGGCCGACGCCGATATCACCCGAATAGACCCCGAAGCAATCAAGCAAGCCGCGTTAACACAGATTCATCCAGACGCTGAAGCCTTATTCATATCCTGTACCGCACTGCGCTCCATCGAGGTCATTGAAACCTTAGAAGAGCTGTTGGGTATTCCCGTAATCACCAGTAACCAAGCGATGGCTTGGCATGCACTACAACTACTGGGCAAATCCCATTCGGTCAGCAACGGCGGACGTATATTCGCCTTAGAGGGCGCCAATACTCAATAAAAGTCACCATGCTACAGGCTCTAGCTGGCAAGCCTCAGCCACAAAAAAGGCCGACGCGTTAAGCATCAGCCTTTTGAAAGATTAACCAAGAGGCTAGCTCTTTTTCTGCTCTTCCGATGTATCGTCATTCCCCAACACTTCGGCCAATGTCTGACGGGATAACTGCCCTGTCATTTGGCCCTCTTCATCGATAACCGGTAGAGAGTATTCCGCATTCAAGGTCTCGGGAATAACGGTTTCTAGCACCGCATCCTGCGAAATAGCATCCAAGTCTTCGTATTGAAGAGAATCAAGATCCGCTTTTTTATCGTCATCAAAAGCAGCTTGCAAGGTCTCTTCCGTCAGAACACCCTGATAACCCTCATCATTGATGTGATAACCATAATCACCTTTAAAGCCTTTCATCTGTTTCAAGGCTTCTTCAATGGTATCAGCGGTGATACGTGAGGCTGGTGCCTTCATCACGGTTTCGACGGTCAGCGCACGAGCACGGTTTACATCGCGGACAAAGGCTTCAACATAATCATTAGCGGGATTGAGCAGAATATCTTCAGGCTCACCCTGCTGTACCATTTCACCATCTTTCAAGATAGCGATACGGTCACCGATACGCAGTGCTTCATCAAGATCGTGGGTGATAAAGATAATGGTTTTATGCAGTTTTTCCTGCAGTTCAATCAGCTGGTCCTGCATTTCGGAACGAATTAGAGGGTCAAGTGCCGAGAAAGCTTCATCCATCAACAGAATTTCAGCATCGGTACACAACGCCCGCGCCAACCCGACTCGCTGCTGCTGTCCACCCGATAGCTGCGCCGGATACTGCTCTTCATAGCCAGCCAAGCCAACGGTGGCTAACCACTCAGTCGCCTTCGCTTTACTCTCAGCCTTGCTGACCCCCTGAATAGAGAGACCATAAGCAACATTATCAACCACCGATTTATGCGGTAGTAAGCCAAAGCGCTGAAATACCATCGACATTTTGTGGCGGCGGAACTGTTCTAACTCTTTAGGCCCGAGTTTCATGACGTCGGTGCCTTCGACTTCAATGACACCTTCAGTCGGATCGATCAGCCGGTTAAAGTGACGAATCAACGTGGATTTACCGGAGCCTGACAGCCCCATAATCACGAAAATCTCGCCTTTATTAATCGTCAGATTAATATCTTTCAGACCAAGCGTATGACCGGTTTCCGCAAGAATTTCATCCTTACTTTTTCCTTCATGCACTAAGGGCATAAACTTCTTCGGATTATTTCCAAAAAGTTTATATAGCCCCTCGATTTTAATCAGTGTCGTAGGGGCTGCTTTTTTATCTGCTTCAGCCATTATCCATGCCCTCTAAGTATCGCTGACTCCGCTTGGCATATGCCTGAGAGACCCGGTCAAAAATAATCGCCAGTGCCACAATCGCCAAACCGTTTAATAACCCCAAGGTGAAGTACTGATTGGTAATCGACTTCAATACCGGTTGTCCTAGCCCTTTCACACCGATCATCGAAGCAATAACCACCATCGACAGCGCCATCATAATGGTCTGGTTAATACCCGCCATAATGGTTGGCATAGCCAAAGGCAGTTGCACGCCCATTAAACGCTGTAGCGAACTGGCACCATAAGCTGTCGCCGCTTCCAGCACATCTTTATCCACCAGTCGGATACCCAAATTAGTTAAGCGAATAACCGGCGGTATCGCATAGATGATCACCGCAATCACTCCTGGTATCTTGCCAATCCCCAACAACATCACCACCGGAATCAGATACACAAAGGCAGGCATCGTTTGCATGATATCCAACAGCGGCGTCACCACCGACTGCACCCGATCAGAACGCGCCATTGCTATTCCTATCGGCACCCCTAAGGCAACGGCGAGAAAGGTACACACCAGAATAATACTCATGGTGCGCATGGTATTATCCCACATGCCGAAATAACCGATCATAAAGAACGATATCACCACACCTAAGCTAAGCTTCCATGAACGACTGGATAGATACGCAAGACCCGCAATAATAGCAATCACCAACCACCACGGCGTTGCTAATAGCAGTTTTTCAAACCAAACTAAAAATGTTAACAAAGGGTCGAAAAACCCTTCAATCATCTCGCCGTATTCACGGGAAAAGTCACGATACTCGGTATCCAAAAATTTACGGATATCCCGGAGATTCCCTCGGCTCAGTTGGGGTATCTCACTCAACCAGCTTGCATCAGCCATATATAACCTCTTTCAGAAACAACACTGCCCGATTACTGTAGGCAATCAGGCAGTGATTTTTTAGCACTCAACCGCAACGATTATTGCAGAGCTTGCTTCACTTTTGCAGCAACGTCTGCCGAAACCCACGGCATCCAAAGCTCTTCATGCTCAGTAAGGAAATACTCAGCAGCTACCTCACCATCAGCCTGATTATCTTCCATCCAAGCCAACAGCGTGTTGAGCTGATTATTCGTCAGCGAACGCTTAGACGCATACTCATAAGCCGCCGGAACACGGGTCGCAAACTCTTCAGTCGTTACCGTTTGAACCAGTGAAGGCGGATACATGGTTACTTTAGGATTTTCGCATTCGTTAGATGACGTACAGTTAATATACTCATCTTTATCAACACCCGAACCGAAATCAACTTTCACCATTTTGTATTTACCCAGCACCGCTGTAGGTGCCCAGTAGTAACCAAACCATGGTTCTTCACGAGCAAACGCCTTGGCGATAGAACCTGACAGGCCAGCACCTGAACCTGGATCAATCAGATCAAAACCAGCATCTTCCAGATTTAATGCTTTAAACAGGTTACCTGCGCTTATTTGACAGTTCCAACCCGCTGGGCATCCATAAAATGCATATTTACTATGATCTTCTGGATGCTTAAACAGTGCTGCGTGCTTCTTCACACCTTCAATGGTCGCTAATTCAGGGTATTCTTTAACCAGATATTCCGGTATCCAGAAGCCTTCTTCACCACCATCAGATAATGAATTACCGGCAAAGCGTAAACGTTTTTCAGCCACACCTTTATCCAGCGCCTCACGCATGGCGTTGCTCCACATCTCTGGAGCAATATCAGGTTCGCCTTTTTCGATCATCGAGGTGCCCGTTGGCATGGTATCCCCTGGCACGAGTTCAGCTTCACAGCCATAACCGTGTTCGAGGATAAATCTATCCACATTGGCAATCAGTGTTGCCGAACTCCAGTTCATATCCGCAATGGTGACTTTTCCGCACTCGTCTGCCGCCTGTACTTGCGTAACGGCCAACAGCATTGCCGATGCAGCAATCAATTTTCTCATGACGTCTCCACGTTTATTTTGAACTATTATAGTTTGATGTGATTATATTAGTCCTGTAATAATTAGAACTCAAACTATTTTTCTGTTTATAATGGTTTGCTTCGACGCACGGTTGTTTGTGTTGCATGCTTGCCTAGCTATATACTCGCTCGGCTTTCAACGAGTTAAGAGGTCTTCAGAGACAATGATTGATAATATGCCCTGCTGGCAGGATGTTCTGATTGAACTGAGAAAAATCATTCGGGCGACCGACCTTCAATCAAAGCGGGTAGTAAAGGCTTGTGGTCTGACGATTCCACAGGTGATGGTGTTACGCGCCATCAAGGATTTGGGGGATGTTACCGTTAAGCGGATTTCAGATGATGTTTCGTTAAGCCAAGCGACCGTCAGCACTATTATGAATCGTTTAGAAGAGCGCCAACTGGTCGAACGGGTACGCAGCAATACTGATCGCCGCATAGTGAATGCTCGGCTGACAACAACCGGTGACGAAATTTTTCAAACCGTGCCGACTTTGTTACATGAGTCCTTTATCACTCGCTTTGAAAATTTAGGCAATGCAGAGCAACTGCATATACTCGCGGCCCTACAACAGGTTTCTGGGATGATGGACGCTGAAACACTCGATGCAGCGCCATTGCTAGATATCGCCGCACCAAGCCGTGATGGAGAGTCCTAGCAACGCACCGCCATCGCCAATAACTGCTGTTCGAGTTCGGCCCACTGGCGGGGCTCCTCACCAATCACTTCAATACGGCTATCCATTACTTCATCAAGCGCCTGCACTTTCAAAACTGAATCGACCTGATTAAACGCGAAAATCCCTTCATCGGTAATAAACACCGCTTTCAAGCGTTCGGATTCCACCCCCATCAACAACGGTTCTAACGCGGCATAAGAAAACTCAAATTCAGGACTGAAAATCCAACCACTGCTACGATAACCCTCGCCCTGGTTATCTTTGCGTAGATAACCACATGCAGGGATCTCGTCATCGGCTTGGTAATGATCATGGTGTTGATGGGATGGTTCAGCCGGTGTGTTAGCTGCACGGTGTTTAGACGCCACTTCCAGCCACGACAGATCAAGCAAACCGTTTGAGCTACCGACAATCGGCGCCGGACTCCCAAGCTGAGACAGGTAATCGGTCAGTTGGGCCATTTCCGTCCCGTTATAGAGATCCTCTTTATGTGCAATCACTAAATCGGCAACCTGTAACTGCTGATTAAAGGTATCGTGCTCGGTATATCGAGCATCCGCCAGCTTACGGGCATCCACCAGCGTTATCACTGTGCGCAGATCTAAAACCTCCTGATAATGAGGCTGCTGCAACACCTTGATGACTTCTAATGGATGACCTAAACCGGTTGGTTCAATCAAAATACGATCGGGCTTTGCCTGGCGAATTAACTGGCTGAGTGCAACCTGCATCGGAATACCGGCGGCGCAACACATGCAACCACCGGGCACCTCCTTCATAAACACACCCGTTGCCTGCTGCTCATTCGCCAACAAGCCCGCATCAATACCGATTTCACCAAACTCATTCACCAGCACTGCCCAACGCTCTTCCACTGGCTTATTCTTTAACAGCTGTTGAATAGCGGTGGTTTTACCCACGCCGAGAAAGCCGGTAATAATATTGGTAGGGATCTGTGTAAACATGGTCAACTCTGCAAAATAATATTTGTTACAATATAACAAACAAGCCAGCGACATCATAACGTTCAAAACAAAATCGATAACGAACAACACATGCTGGCAAAGAACGTTTTAACTTTAAAAAAGACATAAAAAAACCTCCCGCAGGAGGCTTCTATCAACAGAGATTAAATTTAAAGATTATCTAACCCCTGCTCAACCATCGCAACGGCCTTAAAGATTGCTCGACCCTTGTTCATGGTTTCATCCCATTCGGAATCAGGGACAGAATCCGCCACAATACCGGCGCCGGCCTGAATGTGCAGCTCACCATCCTTAATCACCGCGGTACGAATAGCGATCGCGGTATCCATATTGCCATTCCAAGACAGATAGCCTACGGCACCGCCGTAAATGCCCCGCTTCACCGGCTCTAACTCATCAATGATCTCCATCGCCCGTACCTTGGGTGCACCACTGAGCGTACCCGCCGGCAAGGTCGCTCGCAGCACATCCATCACCGATACCTCAGGTTTTAGATGGCCAATCACATTCGAGACGATATGCATCACATGAGAATAACGCTCAACCGCCATCTGAGCGGTTAATTCCACCTGACCAATTTGCGACACCCGACCAACATCATTGCGACCAAGATCGATCAACATCAGATGTTCTGCCAACTCTTTTGGATCTGCTAACAGATCTTTCTCTAGTGCTATATCTTCAGCCTCGGTTTCGCCCCGAGGACGGGTTCCGGCAATCGGTCGCACCGTGACAACACGATCTTCAACGCGAGCGAGAATTTCTGGCGAAGAACCCACCACATGGTGATCACCTAAATTCAGCACATACATGTAAGGCGAGGGATTAAGACAACGCAATGCGCGATACAGATCCAGCGGACTGCTGGTAAAAGGGATCGTCATCCGCTGTGAGATAACGGTTTGCATCACATCCCCTGAAAGAATGTATTCTTTAATCCGAGCGACCGCATCTTTAAATTGCTGCTCGCCAAAGCTGGATTTAAACTCTGACTCAGATACCTCACGACGCTCAGACGGCGAGGCTTCTGGGTGTGGTACAGAGAAACGTAACCGAGTAACTAATTCATCTAAGCGCAGCTGTGCCTGCCTCAACGCATCATGATCAGCGGGGTCGGCATGGCTAATCAGAATCAGCTTGCCACTGAGGTTATCAAACACCACCACCTCATCAGACACCATCAACAGGATGTCCGGCGTGCCGATCACATCATCAGGCGCACTATCAGACAACCGTTGTTCCACATAACGGACGCTATCGTAGCCAAAATAGCCCACTAATCCACCGTTAAAACGGGGCAGATCAGGTAGCTCTGCAGCACAATAACGCGCCTGAAATTGTTCTACAAAATCCAGTGGGTCTTCAACTTCAGCTTGTTCTACAATCTCACCGTCCGTTTCCACCCGAACACTGTGCCCAAAGACTTTCAACACCGTCCGACTGGGCAGGCCGATAATCGAATATCGTCCCCACTTTTCACCGCCTTCAACGGATTCCAGTAGATAAGTGTATGGCTGGTTCGCCAACTTCATATAAGTGGATAGTGGTGTATCCAAATCCGCCAATACTTCGCGAACGACGGGAATACGATTGAAGTTTTGAGCCGCTAGCTCAGCAAATTGTTCAGGGGTCATGGTGTGTTCTCATAACGACTCTGTCATTTATAGAACAGAGTTTTGAAATCTATTTCGGCTGGATCGATAACCAATACAGCCCGCGTAATAACTGATAAGCAGGGCTCAGTTACGCCATCGCCAGCGATCCCCGACATAGTGGGTACACAACTTAATTTCAATAGGGGATAGCAAATCTGACACAGTGATTCCAGACAATCGTTAATTCAGAGATCCAACCTTATAGCAGCCCTCTCTTTGAATCAACCGAGTCGTTATTTACAGACTATATTTTTCAGCCTAAAGGCTTCTCGATGGCCTTCTCAGGTGCATATTCTCGTTCCCCAGACATGATATCAGGCATCACAATGTCCGCTGCCAGAATCATGGTTGATTTTTAGACAAAAAAAACCCGGCCTTGGGAGCCGGGTGAATGATTGGATGAGAGTCCATTTACTTAAGACTAGAGAGCCTTACAACTTACTTACATAACAGCCTATCTTTGTAACAACTTAACCGTGTAACACTTACTACAACCTTGTAACAACCTATCTAACAACTCGGTAAGCATAAGCCTGAGGGGGAACCTGAGAACTCATGACAAAGCCGATAAGTCACAGTATAGTCAATCAAACTATAAATAAAATACGAATTTACTATGTAAATAGTAAGATTTATTCGAGCTTTATTTCTATTCAGGTATCAACATGAACTTTAAACACCTGCGCTATTTCCTCGTCGTTGCCCAGGAAGGCAGTATTAACCGAGCCAGCGAGAAGCTCCATCTGACACCTCAAACCATTAGTGGCCAGTTAAAGTTGCTGGAACATGAGTTGGGCGCTGCGCTGTTTAAAAAACGCGGCCGCAATCTCATATTAACGAAAGCCGGACAACACGCTCTCAACTACGCCGAAGATATTTTTCAGCTCGGGGATGAACTGCAACAGAGCATTCACAATCCAGTGCCCCATAAACAGCAACGTTTTAATATTGGCATTGCCGATGTATTGCCCAAACTGATCACCTACCACCTGTTAGAGCCGGCACTTAAACTCAATGATGCGAGTCGATTGATCTGCGAAGAGGGCCCGCTGCCCAGCCTACTGGCGGATCTTGCCACCCAGAAACTCGATCTGGTACTGGCTGACCGCCCTCTCGATGCTAGCTTCCATATTCGCGGGTATAACCATCTATTGGGCGAATGCGGCCTTAGCTTTTTCGCCACCACCGCCGTTGCCGCCACTTACCGAGCTAACTTTCCCGCCTCACTAGAAGGCGCACCCATGCTGATGCCCTCCGCCGAAACAGAGCGCGGTATGGGTCTGAAACGCTGGTTCGAACGGTATAAGATTCGCCCAGATATCCGGGTGGAGTGTGCCGATACCGCATTAATCGAAGCCTTTGGCCTCTCCGGAGCCGGAATATTTTGCGCGCCAACCGTCATCGAACAACAGATGACTCGGCAATACGGTGTGGAAGTGATCGGCAGGATGGATGATATTCGGGAACGTTTTTATGCCATTTCATTGGAACGTCGAGTAAGCCACCCTGGTGTACTAGCGGTCTGTAATGCCGCCAGAATGGCTTTCTTTGATGAGATTGAGCCGTCAGACAAAACCTTAATCAGCGGGTCAACTGCATCAGATCATCAACAATAATATCCGGCTGATATAGTGAAACCGGCTCGCCATGGTTATAACCGTAGGTAACAGCAACCACTCGACAACCGGCGGCTTGCGCCGCTTTAATATCACTGCGTGAATCGCCCACCATCAGGGTTTGTTCGGCCGCGACACTGCGTGCGGTCATCGCATGGAGCAGCGGTAATGGGTGAGGTTTTTTCTCAACCAAACTATCGCCACCCAAGACAACCGAAAAATAGCGCCGCAGATCAAACTCATCCAGTAAGGTCTCGGTGAAACTGATCGGTTTGTTGGTTACCAAGCCCATATCAACCTGACTCTCGTGCAAAAAGTCCAGATACTCTCGCACACCAGGATATAACCGGCTTTGCTCCGCACAACACTGGCCGTAATGCTGCAAAAACAGAGCAAATGCCTGCTCAAACAACGCGTCATCCGGCTCATTATTCTCGTCACCGTAGGCTAATGCCCGCTTGACCAACATCTGAGCGCCATTGCCGACCCAGTCACGTACCGAGGCTTCACCGGCTAATGGTCGCGCTAAGGCAGCCAACGTTCGATCAACCGCGAGAGCTAAGTCGGGCACACTATCCAGCAAAGTACCGTCCAGATCGAACAGCACCAGCTGGGGAAGTTGAGCATCATAATGGGTAGTCATAAGCATTGCGACGGGCCAACCTGTGAGTCAATAATACGGAGTAAACGTTCTAGGCGTGTTACTTAAACTTTTGCCAACTCAGCCCGCATCTTATCGATGGTGGCTTTGTAGTCGTCGGTGTTAAAGATCGCTGAGCCCGCCACAAAGGTATCTGCTCCGGCCGCCGCAATCTCACCAATATTGGCAATACCAACACCACCATCCACTTCGAGACGAATATCGTAACCACTTTGTTCAATAATCGCACGGGCCTGTTTCAGCTTATTCAACGTACCCGGAATAAATTTCTGACCGCCAAACCCTGGGTTAACCGACATCAGTAGAATCATATCCACTTTATCGAGCACATAATCCAAATAGCTCAACGGGGTCGCAGGATTAAATACCAGCCCTGATTTACAACCGCCGTCACGGATCATCTGCAATGAACGATCGATATGTTCAGAACCTTCTGGGTGAAAAGTAATAATGCTAGCACCGGCATCGATAAAATCACCGATCAAACGATCCACCGGCTTAACCATCAGATGCACATCGATCGGCGCTTCGATACCGTGTTTACGCAGCGCTTTACAGACCATAGGCCCGATGGTCAAATTAGGCACATAGTGATTATCCATCACATCGAAATGGACATAATCAGCGCCCGCAGCGAGCACATTTTCAACCTCTTCACCTAGGCGGGCGAAGTCTGCAGAAAGAATGGATGGAGCAATCTTATAATCAGCCATGAACGTAACTCGGAAAGTAAAAGGTGGAGGATTCGGCTATTGTACTTTGCACACATTGAAACTCAACCAGCTTTCGCCCTTGCTAATATTGCGGCGCTCTTGAATAATCGAAGCATGAAACTTAAACCCCTGTTTTTCACACTGTTTTTTAGCCTTGCCACCTCTGTTTCAGCAGCCGAGAACGATACGACTGAAAACAGCGATAGCAGCAACCTCGGCACAGAAGACGCGACAACAGACACCGGTGGCGAAATCGCTAGCCGCGTTATGCTCGATCCCGCTCGGCAACGACAGGCCGACCTCGCGCTGGCACAAACGCCAGAAACCGAAGTAGTCTGGCTAGAACTCGATGATGAAAAACAATTAGCACTGCTGCAACAAGCGACAACCGCAACCCCGACCGGCAGCATTCTCATTTTCACCGATCCCACCACAGGAGCAGACTGGCCCGACCTGATTCACCCCCTGAGAACCCAACTAACTGAATATGGCTGGAACACTCTCAGCCTATCACTACCAACACCGCCCTCGGTCGCCATTCCCGAACGCACCTTGCCGAGCCTACAAAATCGAAATCAGATTCAGACAGCTGAAACAACCCCAGAGAGCAGCGCGGCACCTAATGCCGAGACAAATTCCGACGCTGAAACGGCTGATGACAGCCAAACAGCAGCCAATAGCACCGAAACAACATCGCCGGAAGAACTTATCAACAACTATCAACAGCAGATCGTGACGCTGGGTAATTTAGCCGCTAATCGTCTAGCTGAAGTACCCGGAGAGATAACCGTTATTTTAGGGGTAGGAGAAGGTGCAGTTTGGGCGATGCATTATTTTGCACAAGATGAGTTGCAAGAAAACCGATTTTTAGTCTTACTCGATCCGATGCAAACCGAAGGGATCAACGCGCCAGAACTGCTACAGATGATCAAAGACAGCCAAGCACCGATATTAGATCTTTGGTTCAACAACAACCGCTATCAACAGCAACAAGCCACTCTGCGTAAACATACTGCGCTACGAAGTGGCAACCCGGGTTATCGGCAGATCCGTCTAAACCAACGCAGTAACGATCCGAGAAAGGAACCTCTGTGGCTGACCCGTCAGGTTAGAGGTATTCTTAAAAACCACTTGATAACGATTCAGCCCCAGAAAAATTCAAACCCAGCGACCGCAGGAGAGCTTACGCCGGGAAGTTAACTGTTGGGCAGTTATCTTGCCGTGTTCAACCGGTCTGCCGGTTAAAGCACAGCGCGTCACTCAGCGATTTTTCCGAGCCGTTCGTATCCGGTCATAGGCACCCTGAATCTCTTGAGTTTTCTCCTTCGCCAGCTGCATCATATCTTCAGGCAATCCTTTGGCGACCAACTTATCTGGGTGGTGCTGGCTCATTAAGCGGCGATAAGCTTTTTTAAGCTCGGCATCTGACACCGATTCATCGACCCCTAGTACACCGTAAGACTCTTTTAGCAGCTCATGCTCTGAGACATAACCACCTTGATGAGACTGATAACTATGCTGTTGATAAGAGAACTGCGATTGCATCCGCGCGATCAGTGCCGCCATCTCCGCTTGAGACATCTGCAGCAGCCCACAGACCTCGCGAATAATAACGGTTTCAGCTTCGCTAACCTGGCCGTCAGCCATTGCCGCCTGTAATTGTATTTCGACAAACATCAATTTCAGCGGGATACGAAACCGAATCAGCGCACTCAACGGGCGCATCACCTCAGCGATATCAAAATCACTCTCTTTGCCCTGCGAAAACAGCGCCATCGCTTCAAGACGACGCTCTTCACTCAATCCCATCCGGCTCATGACTTCCCGGGCGTATTGGATCTCCGCTTCGCTGACATGACCATCTGCTTTAGCCAGCTTACCCATCACCGTGAAGGTGGCCTTAAAAAAGGCATCCTGCGGATTCAAAGCGTTGCCTAAGGCATTTTTCAACGCGGCCGACAGTGCTACACCGATACCCGCACCTAATAACAGACCAAATAAGCCACCGCTCAGCAAGCCAATAAAACCACCTATAATCAAAGCGGTGCGGTTTCTGCGGACCAACTGACCCAGGCTAAACCCTGCCTTCTCACTTCTAAATGCCATCTATCCGACCTTTATTAATATCTTCACTGACGTCCTGAAGTCGCTCAGGCGTCCCTATATCTCGCCAATACCCCGAAAAAAACTCCCCCGTCACACAATGTGACTGCATGGCTCGGCGCAACAGCGGTGCCAGCGGGAATTTACCCTCATGGCAACCTTCAAACAATTCTGGGGAAAGCAGACTGATCCCGCTAAACGTTGTTTTAGCATCCCCCTGCTCAACGATGCGATCCTGCAGTAATTGGAAATCACCGGCGGGATTATGCGCGGGATTCTCCGTCATAACCAGATGGGCCAGATCATCAGAGCCAAATGAGTGGGACAACAAGGAAGCAAAGGGGTAGTTCGTAAAGACATCCCCATTCACCAAGAGAAAGGGTTCCCCCATATCACTCAAAAAAGGCAGTGCTCGAAAGATTCCCCCGCCGGTTTCTAACGGTTCAGTCTCAGGAGACCAATGCACACTCGCTCCCCAACGACGACCATCACCCACCCAGGCTTCCAGTTGTTCGCCTAGCCAAGCATGGTTAATCACTATCTCCGTGACCCCAGCTGCGACTAGTCGTTCAATATGGTATTCAATCAACGGCTTCCCCGCCACCGGTAGTAGCGGCTTTGGCGTTGTCAGAGTCAAAGGACGCATCCGAGTGCCTAACCCCGCGGCCAGTATCATCGCCCGCATCAGCTAAACCACTTATCCAGATGTTTCGGCTCGAATTGCTCACAGGCATACATGGCCGGCACCACAACGTCCTGCAACCAAGCCGCAAAGGTTAATAACCCATCATAACGCCCGGCAACTCGGATAATGTAATTCAGGGTGCGGGGAATATCTTCAAGATAGCCGGCTTTACCGTCTCGCAACCATAATCGAGCAAAAATACCTGCCGCCTTCAAATGACGCTGCGCGCCCATCAGATCAAACCAGCGATAAAAAGTTTCCCGCTCGTAATGGGCAAGTAACCCCTCGGCCACCAGCAACTCACCAAACTCATCGACCCAGCCATACACCCGTTTATCCGGCCATTCGATATAACAATCTCGCAACAGTGACACCAAATCATAAGTCACCGGACCGATTACCGCATCCTGAAAGTCGATCACCCCCGGCGTATTGTCACCATCCACTAGCAAATTACGCGAGTGATAATCACGATGAACACAGACAGTCGGCTGCTCCAGTGCTGCTTGGATAAGATACTCAGACACCTCAGCAAACAGATGCTTAACCCCCGGCCCTAGGTCAATTCCCAGCAGATCGGCCACCAACCAATCACGAAAAAGATCCATCTCTCGCTGTAGCAGCGCTCGATCATAGACTGGCAAATCATGGCCAACGATCGTCTGACAGGGCTGTAACTGAGTCAATGCCATAAAAGCCTGCCGATAAAGCACATCGGCACTGTCATCATTTAACTCGCCGAGATATAGATCATCGCCTAAATCTGACAGCAGCATATAGCCCTGATCAAAATCCACTGCATGCACCACCGGTGCATTAATCTTTAGCGGCTGCCAGGCGTTGGCAATGGCAACAAAGGGGTGGCTGTCCTCTTTTTCTGGCGGGGCATCCATCAGAATCCAACTATGATCACCACTAATGACGCGAAAATAACGTCTAAAACTCGCATCTCCCGACACTGGAACACACTGCCAATCCGTCGCCAGATCGATCTTTAGCTCGGCAAAAACCTGCTCTATCCACTGCCTGAGTCCGGCCAGCCTTTGTCCCATATCTATCAATCCCCTAGCCTTGTTATAGCTGAATGTTTTATCATGCCATGCTCAATGGGCTATGTTACTCGAATCAAGGTTTAGCGATAAGAGAAAAGACACTTTTTCTACGCTTCCTAATGGACAATCTGAATGCCGTTCTCAAGACGTTCTTCCTACACACTCACACTGGCGATTGTTGCTGCAACGCCGACAATGCTCCTTGGCGCAGAAACGGACCCCAATATCCGTGATGCCCTGTGGACCTGCACCATGGAAAATGGTCAAAGCTGGCAATGCGATCAGCCCGAAAGGGAGGCTCTTCTGTCTCCAGCAGAAGACGCGGTGACGCAAACCGTCGCAACCAAAAGCACCGAGGTCAAAGTCGCGCCCATCATGACTCAAGTAGACGCAGCCAAACCACAGGTTAATGGTGCTTGGCTCTGCGAGGCGAGTGCTACCGGCGGTTGGGCATGTGCAGGCAATGAGCCAAGCTCGCCGGTGGCGACAAGCCAACCGGCTACAGCCGCAGTAACAAACACCGTAGCGACTTCAGATACAACCACAGCGACACCAAAGACCTCAGCGCCTGTCGTGCGTCAGCCAAAGCAAACGGCGAAACAGCAACGCCTAGAGGCTCTAAAAGATCAAGCCGATCTAAGTGATATTCGTTACGCCAGCCAAGATTGGTATCCCATTACCGGAGCGTCAAAAGCTTGTTATGGCGTTTATATCGAGCCAAGTACTGAAATAGCGACAGACAACAGCCAAAAGCTCACCGTTGATGCTGACAGCTCAAAAACTGAGCTTGGCGGACTCACACAGTTAGAAGGTAATGTAGAACTACGTCAACAGGGTCATTTTCTACGGGGTAATTTCGCAGAAGTGGATCAGGTATCAAACCAGATCACCATGACTGGGGATATCCGTTACCGAGAGCCTGGTCTACTACTAAGGGGCGCTCAGGCGCAGACCAATTCGCTCACCGGTGAAACCGTTATCAGCGATGCTGACTACATCGTTCATGAACAATCGCTACGGGGTGAAGCTAAGCGTATTATTCGTTTGCAAGACAATCGCATACGGATGGAACAGAGTAGTTACACCACCTGCCCACCAGCAGATGGAAGTTGGGAGATTGCTTCTGATTCTCTAGTGCTCGATCCAAATAAAGGCTTTGGTACCGCCCGTCATGCCACGCTTCGAGTGGGTGACACGCCAATATTTTATTTTCCCTATTTAGAGTTTCCGATTGATGATCTTCGCCACTCAGGCTTTTTATTCCCTTCATTCGGCTATTCCAATGATGATGGGCTTGAAATAGCCACCCCTTACTATTTCAACCTAGCACCCAATTATGATGATACGCTGACACCTAAAGTGTTCACCGAACGTGGTTTGTTGCTAGAAAATGAATTTCGTCATATGAATGGCTATGGCCAGCAAACGCTTAGCACTGGCTTGATGTTCGATGATAGTCAGGCAGACCGTGATCGTTGGCTGGTCGGCATCGATCATACCGGTTACAAAGGTGCGTGGAGCAGCGAGATCGACTTTAATGCGGTCAGTGATGACGATTACTTCGATGATCTTGGCTCCAGCTTGGAAGTCGACCGCTCTAACCATCTGGATCAATTGGCAGAAGCGACCTATAGCCAGCAAAACTGGGAAGCCACGCTGCGAGCGCACAGCTACCAAACCATCAACGATAGCGACTCTCCTTATCAACGAATGCCACAGCTACGAGTTAAAGGCAGTTACAGCTATGATTTGGGTCAAGAAGTCGTATTGAGCTACCTAACCGATGCAACACAGTTTGATCGTGATATCGAAGATCTCACAGGTATTGATCGAGTCACCGGCACCCGTTTCCATGTTCAACCCTCAATTAGCATGCCCATGATCTCATCTTGGGGCTTCCTAACACCGAAACTGAGCTATTGGTTAAGCCAATATGAACTAGAAGATCAAATAGCGGGAGAAGATGACAGCATCAGCCGCGCGACAGGGGTCTTCAGTATTGACTCCGGACTACTGTATGAACGTCAAGCCGGCGAGTACACCCAAACTCTTGAACCGCGCCTATTCGCGCTCTATAGCCAAGAAGAGGATCAGCAGGGCATTCCAGACTTTGATACCGCTGAAGCAGACTTCAGCTATGACGCTTTATTCAGAGAAAACCGTTTTACCGGTCTCGATAAGATTGGTGATGCCCAGCAAGTAACGGCAGGGGTCGGTTCCGGCTTTTACCGTGAAGACGGCAGTGAAATGGCCCATGTAGGGCTGGCACAAGCCTACTATTTTGCCGACCGCACAGTGCAACTTAATGGCGATACCAGTGTCGATACAGAAGCACAATCGAACTTTGCCGCTGAAGTCGACTGGAACCCTTACTCAAAACTTCGTTTCTCAATCGATACCGAGTTGGATAAGAACAATCTAAATCCATTAGAGAGCAACTTTAAAATACGCTACACTCCGGCGATCGATAAAGTGATCAATGTCAGCTACCGTTACCGGGAAGATACCCGTAACCAAACTGAAGTTTCATTTATCTGGCCACTCTCACCGGAATGGACCGCCATGGGACGCTGGCAGGAAGATTTCGAGAACTCACAGACTCCTGAAGCCATGCTTGGCTTGGAGTATGCTAGTTGTTGCTGGAAAGTTCGGGTTGCTGCACGCCAATGGATAGAGGATGATAGCGATGGTCAAGAAGATACCGCCCTGTTTCTACAATTTATCCTGAAAGGATTAGGCGCAATTGGTAACGGCAGTAGCGCGTTACAAGATATTGCTGGCTTTCAAGAACGTGAAGAGAATGATGACTACTAAGCTCATAAAAAAATTAAAGCCATCACTGGCTGCCCTATTTTTAGGCCTCAGCGTCTCGGCCAGCGCCGCAGATATTCCACTCGACCGAATTGTCGCTATTGTTAACGATGATATCGTTCTACAAAGCGAACTGAGCGAACGGGAGGCGATCATTAAAAGCCGACTCAACGCTCAGGGACGTAACTTACCGGATGAGCAAACGTTACAAAGCCAAGTGCTAGACCGCTTAATACTGGATAATATTCAGCTACAGATCGGTAAAGAACGCGGCATTCGCATTAGTGATAGCGAACTTAATGCTTCGATCGAACGTATCGCAGCCAGTTCAAAACTAACACTGGATCAGTTTCGCCAAGCACTGATCGCGGAAGGACAGGATTACGCTCAGGTACGCCAACAAATTCGCAATGAGATGCTCATTCAGCGAATTCAGCAACGTATCGTCAACAGCCGTATCAATGTCTCTCAGCAGGAAATAGATAATTTCCTCAGCTCTCATCAGGGCGAACAGGCCAATACCGCAAGCTATAATATCTCTCAAATACTGATCGCCGTACCGCTGCAGGCAACCTCAAAAATGCTTCAAGCGGCACAACAACAAGCCGACAGTATTTCAGCACAATTACAAAACGGTGCTGATTTCGCTGAAACAGCAATTGCCCAATCCAAGGGTCCTAATGCCTTAAAAGGCGGTGAAATTGGCTGGCGTAAACTGAATGAACTGCCTGAAGAGTTCTCTGCGGTGGTAGAGAAGTTAAACCCTGGCGAATTTAGCGCACCACTGCGTAGCCCTAGCGGTTTCCATATTTTAAAGGTCAATGACAAACAGGGCGATACGGTCCAACTGGTCAATCAGGTTAAGGTGCGACATATCCTTCTCAGCCCGAATGAGATCCGTTCTGCCGCCCAAACTCGTCGCGAGATCGACGCTATATACCAGAAGCTGCAACAGGGTGTTCCTTTCGAAGAACTGGCCAAACAACTCAGTGATGATCCAGCTAGTGGCTCATTAGGCGGTTCAATCGGCTGGGCTCAACCCGGACAGATGGTGCCTGAATTTGAAGAAGTGATGTTCAGCACTCCGAAGGGTGAGATCAGCGCACCATTTGAATCACGCTTTGGTTGGCACATTCTCAAAGTAGACGATCGTCGACAGCAGGATATGAGCGAAGAGATGAAAACCAATCAGGCCCGAGCGACAATCCGTCAGCGCAAGTTCAATGAAGAACTGCAAAACTGGTTACGCGAAATTCGTTCTCAGGCATATATCGAGCTTAAATAATACCGATGCAAACATATAGACTGGCCCTAACACCGGGCGAACCTGCCGGCATAGGGCCGGATCTATGTATTCAGATCGCCCAGCAGGGACATAATCATCAATTAGTCGTTATTGCGGATCCTTTGATGCTGCAGGCGCGAGCGCGTCAGCTTAACCTGCCGATCACGCTGCTGCCATACGATGCCACTATGCCCGTCATTCCGACAGCGCCTGGTACCTTGTGGATAGAACCGATCAGTTTGGTCAAAGCGACGGTCGCCGGACAGTTAAACCCCGCGAACGCCCGTTATATTTTGGACACGCTGACCCGCGCAACCCGCGGCTGCCAAAGTGGTGAATTTGCAGCGCTAGTGACCGCCCCGGTACATAAAGCGGTTATTAATGATGCCGGAATCCCGTTCAGTGGTCATACCGAGTTTCTCGAACAACTAACTGACACCCGCAAGGTTGTTATGATGCTGGCGACCGAAGGATTACGGGTTGCGCTGGCGACCACGCATTTGCCCTTGTCCGAAGTCCCAGCCGCCATCACCCAGCCATTATTAGAACAAGTGCTAGAGGTCCTACACCAAGACCTCCAGCAAAGTTTCGGCTTAGATAACCCCAGAATTTTGATTGCCGGACTCAACCCGCATGCCGGTGAAGGCGGCCACATGGGCCGAGAAGAGATCGACGTCATTCAGCCGGTCATCGATCGTCTGCGCGCCCGAGGTTATAATCTCAGCGACCCACTGCCCGCCGACACCCTATTTACGGATAAACTACTGAAAACCGCCGATGCTGTACTGGCGATGTATCACGATCAAGGTTTACCCGTATTGAAATACAAAGGATTTGGCCAAGCAGTTAATATCACGCTAGGGATGCCGATTATCCGCACCTCGGTTGATCATGGCACCGCGCTGGACCTAGCCGGCACCGGCAAAGCCGATTACGGCAGTTTGCTAACCGCCATCAATTACGCTGCCGAGATGGCAGCTAACCGTCATACCGGAACAGTGAATGAGTAATAAGCCTACAGGTCATAAAGCACGTAAACGTTTTGGTCAGAATTTCCTTCAAGATCAGGGCGTTATTCGCCGTATTATCCGCGCTATTGCGCCCGGCGAACAACAGCACCTGATAGAGATTGGGCCTGGACTCGGTGCCATCACTGAAGAGCTACTGGATCTATGTCAGCGTCTTGATGTGGTCGAGCTCGACCGTGATCTGATACCTATCTTGCGCACCAAGTTTTTTAGCTATGCGGATAAATTCACTATCCATGAGGGTGATGCGCTGAAGTTTGATTTCAGCACATTGCAACAACAGGACGAACAGCTTCGCGTTGTCGGCAACCTGCCTTATAACATATCCACACCGCTGATCTTCCATCTACTCACCTTTGCTGATCAGATCGAAGATATGCACTTTATGCTACAGAAAGAGGTTGTCGATCGACTCGCGGCGCAACCGGGTGACAGCGCCTATGGCCGACTCGGTATCATGGCTCAGTATTATTGCCAAATCGAACCTCTGTTTTTGGTACCGCCCCACGCATTCGATCCTGCACCTAAGGTTGATTCCGCCATTGTGCGTCTCATCCCTTACAAAGAACTGCCGCATAAAGCGCAGGACATTAGTAAACTCGAAACCGTGGTTCGTACCGCCTTTGGGCAACGCAGAAAAACCCTGCGTAACAATCTCAAGCCTTTGCTCGCCGTCGATGAAATCGAATCACTGGGTATCGATCCCGGCCTTCGCCCCGAACGACTAGCACTGACTGACTTTATCCGGATAAGTGATTATCTGAGCAGTAAATAACAACTGATAACGAAACTATATGATCTACTCAGACACCGCTCATAATATCGACATTAATGTGAAAACCGCCTATCTTCCGGAGCAATCCGATCCGGAAAAAAAGCGCTTTGTCTTTTCCTATCACATCACCATCACCAACCTTGAGCCTCAACCGGTGCAGTTGCTGCGCCGTCGCTGGCTGATTGTTGATGGCGATGAGCAGGTTCAGGAAGTGGAAGGCGAAGGCGTCATTGGCGAACAACCCGTCATCGAACCCCAGGAAAGCTACAGTTATACCAGTGGCACCGTACTGGCCACGCGAGTCGGCAGTATGCAGGGACACTATCAGATGAAGACCCATGACGGCCAAACCTTCAATGCCGACATTGAACCCTTCACCCTCGCCTTGCCAAACGCACTGCACTGAGGTAACCAAATGGCAACCTACGCAATTGGTGATATCCAAGGCTGCTATGATGAGCTACAGGCATTGTTGCAGCATATCAACTTTAGCGATAACGACCGCCTTTGGCTGGCCGGCGATCTCGTTAACCGTGGCCCTAAATCACTCGAAACCCTGCGGTTCCTTTATCGCATTCGTGACCGTGTTGTGGTCACACTGGGTAACCATGATCTGCATCTATTGGCGGTCTACAGCGGCACAATCAAGAGTAAACGCTCAGATACCTTTAATGATATCTTGCAAGCGCCTGATGCCGACAAACTGATGAAATGGCTATGCTCACAACCGCTGCTGGTGACCGATGAACCACTTGGGTTTACCATGGTGCATGCCGGTATTCCGCCGCAATGGTCGCTCAAAAAAGCTCATAAACGCGCCAGAGAGGTAGAAGCGATACTACAAAGCACCCTCGCCGCTGAATTTTTCAAGCGCATGTATGGCAATCAACCTAACTGCTGGTCTGACGATCTAGAAGGTTTTGACCGCCTGCGAACCATCACCAATTACTTTACCCGTATGCGCTTTTGCGATAGCAAGGGACAGATGGAGTTTTCCGCTAAGGGCTCACTGTCTAGCCAGCCTACAGGCTTTTTGCCCTGGTTCAGCCATGAGGGCAAGGCGCTGAAAAAAACGCGTATCGTCTTTGGCCACTGGGCTGCTCTGGAAGGTAAAGCCGATCGGGCAAACGTGTATGCCTTAGATACCGGCTGCGTTTGGGGTGGTAAACTCACGGCCCTTCGACTTGAAGATCAACAGCTATTTTCTGTTAATAGTAAAATGAGGTACGGCAACTGATGGACACCTTTGAATGTATCGATATCCCTCGAGCAGAAACACTTATCGCTGAGGGCGCGGTGGTTGCTGATATTCGCGATCCACAAAGCTATCAACAGAACCATATCAAAAACGCCATTCATCTTAATAATGAAACGCTACACGACTTCATTCAGTCCGCCGATATGGATACTCCGGTGATCGTTTGCTGCTACCACGGTTTTAGCAGTCAGTCGGCCGCAGGCTTTCTCATCCAACAAGGCTTTGACCAAGTGTATAGCCTCGATGGCGGCTTCGAGCTCTGGCAAGCAAGCCGCCCCGAACAGTGCGCTAACCAATAAATCATGCAGATCTATCTGGTAGGCGGCGCGGTTCGAGACGGATTACTTAATTACCCCATCTACGATAAAGACTGGGTGGTCGTCGGGGCAACACCCGAACAGATGCAGCAACAGGGCTTCCGCCCCGTCGGCAAAGACTTTCCGGTGTTTATTCACCCCGAGAGCGGCGAAGAATACGCACTGGCGCGCACCGAACGAAAGTCAGGCAAAGGCTATACGGGCTTTCTTTACCATGCCAGCCCAGAAGTTACCTTAGAAGAGGATCTGATTCGCCGAGACTTGACCATCAATGCGATGGCGATGGACACTCAGGGCAACATCATCGACCCTTATCATGGCCAGCAGGATCTCCAACAAAAAATCCTCCGTCATGTTTCACCCGCCTTTGCTGAAGATCCCCTTCGGGTGCTTAGAGTGGCGCGTTTTCAAGCACGCTATGCGCCATTGGGATTTACCATTGCCCCCGATACCCTGAAACTAATGCAGCAACTCGCCGCCAGCGATGAACTGGAACATCTCACCGCTGAGCGGGTATGGCAGGAGTTTCAGCGGGCCTTGGGTGAAACGGCACCGCAGCAGTTTTTGTTAACGTTAAAACAGGCGAATGCTCTCTCAGTACTCTTCCCTGAGCTACTTTCTGCGGTAGATGACCCACAGACACTCAGCGCCATCAGCCAGCCCGCCGACGCTCGGACACGTTTCGCCATACTACTGCGCAGCGCCTTTGCTAACGTCTCTGAAAGCGAACGCTATCAACAGATCAAGGCGTTTTGTGATGTTCATCGCGCCCCTAATGCGTACCGAGATTTAGCGCTACAGTTTAGCGCCCAAGCCGATCGACTGTGCCATTTTGCTCAACTCGATGCCCAGCAACGACTTGAGTTAGTCAAAGATCTCGATCTACTGCGACGTTCTGAGCATCTTAACCTACTCTTGCAGGGCTGCGCTCTGATCTGCTCTGAGGACCTAAGCGTAACAACTCTTCTCCCCGAACTGCTGCAAGCGCTACAGCAAGTGGACCCCAAACAACTCATGCAACAGGGGTTTAAGGGTAAGGCGCTAGGTAAAGCTATTCAACAGGCACAATTACAAACCTGCCAACAACAGATCGATGGGCAATTATAATGAGCCAACCTGTCGCCTTGATTACCGGTGCCGCACGCCGCATTGGTGCCGCTATCACCCGCCATCTGTGGCAACAGGGCTATCGGGTTGTTATTCACTGCCATCATTCTCTAGCAGAAGCACAGCAACTCGCAGAAGAACTCAACGGCACGAAAGCCGATAGTGCCTGTGTGCTTCAGGCAGACCTGAACAGCTCTGCAGAGGTCTCATTGCTGGCTACTCAAGCACTCAAGCGCTGGGGCCAGCTCGACCTACTGGTCAATAATGCATCCTCGTTTTACCCCACCCCGCTGGAGCAGAGCAGCGATCAGCAGTGGGATGACCTGATTAACAGTAACCTCAAAGCCGCTTACTTTTTGTCAGCCCAATTGGCGGCTTCATTGACTCAGCAGCAGGGCTGTATTATCAATCTGATCGACATCCACGCCCAACGCGCACTGCCGGGATATCCAATCTACTCAATCGCCAAAGCGGGTCTACAGATGATGACCCTCAGTCTAGCCAAAGAGCTAGCACCAAAGGTACGCGTCAATGGTGTGGCACCAGGACCGATTCTTTGGCCGGAACAAGCAGCGTCTATCAGCTCAGAAGAACAGGCGGCTATTGTGGATAAAACGCTGCTAAAACGGGCGGGAGCCCCTGAAGATATTGCCGAGACCGTATTATTTCTGGCACAGCAGAACTTTATCACCGGTCAAATTATTGCGGTGGATGGCGGAAAATCACTCTATAGCCACTAGCTTTAAACGCCGCACTCACTAAGCATTCCGTTTAACATAGCTCTTGCTTAAACTTAGCGCGAATTAAACTTAACTAAGCTTAGCCCTAGTATCGTTTTAATCCTCATCCAGCCCTGTTAATGGGCTTTCCATTACAGCGGCAATCGCGGTCATGAGTTCCCGTTCGAGTGGTAAAATCTGACCGTCATGGCGTACCACCTGCACCATACCTTTAAGCATCCGCTGACGTAGAAATGGTGTGGCCGCCGCTAACTCAACCACCGCCGCCGAAAAACGTTCACGTGTGCAATTTGATCGAGGAACGATCTTGAGTATATACAGCCCAGCCACCCCAGCACCCCGATTAAAAGCGGTGAGCGTTACCTCGTCCGAACTTTCACCATGATAGGCCAGCATCGAAATCACCACCGCATACTCATCGGCTAATGAATCGATCTGCTTATGTCGATTTTCCCGTGGCCGCACTGCGCCAAAGTGCGCGTCACAATAGCGGCTAACCAACTGATACAGCACCCACTCGAACAGGTCAATCTGCTGATCCGCCTGCACCACTTGCAACAATAATCGCTTAAACGCTTTATATTGTGTCGCTGACTGCGCCTTCAATGCAGGCAGAGTCAGCTCGATCAAAGCCAAATATTCAGCGCGGGACAGTTGTTCAAACTGTTCAAAGCGCCCCCTTAGCCTATCAGCCAAAGCATGCTCTTCGCCGTCTATTAGGTTCAACTGCCGCTGTCGTATCGCCTGATCCCCATCGATCAGCAACCCCAGCAGAACGACGCGGGCATCATAAGGATCCCTTGCCAACTGATACAGCGAGTCTTCCAATGGCCCCGCAACAACCTCGGGCGCGTGATAATCAGTCATCAGCTCAACACCCGCCAAACCTCCTAGCAAGCCCTCAAGCACTCGCTTCTCGGGACGATTGGCCTTGATCGCTTTATCCGCATTCGCTTTGGTTTCGGATAATGAGGCTTGAGGCTCAAGATAGCGGCCATCCCAATGAGGGTCGACCTTTCTAATACGTACATCTAACGGTGGATGTGTCGACCAAAGCCAGCTCGGCATGACCGCCGAAAAAAACAGATGGCCTGCTTCCTGACACTCCGGATGCTCTAAATGCCCTTGCACATGGCTACCGCCAATCACTTTCAGCGCCCCGCCAATCCCTTCAGGGTTGCGGGTAAACTGCACCGCAGAGGCATCCGCCAGAAACTCACGCTGCCGACTAATCGCCGCTTTAATCATATTGCCAGCCATCACGCCACACCAGCCAACCACCATCAAGCCAACCCCTAACAAGACGAGGTAACCACGACTGGAACTACGTGACTTAGTGGAATCGACCCACCAACTGCCGCGACTACTCGCAAACACACGACCCAGCTCAGCAAAAAAAACCATCCCGTGAAGCATCACCAGCAAACGCATATTAAGACGCATATCGCCGTTCAATATATGACTAAATTCGTGCGCGATAACCCCCTGCAGCTGATCTCGATTAAGGCTATCTAGCGCTCCTCGGGTGACACAGATCGCAGCATCAGTGAGCCCCAGCCCTGCCGCAAAAGCGTTGATACCTGCTTCTCGGCGCATCACATAGACCGGTGGCACCGGTACTCCAGCCGCAATCGCCATCTCCTCAACGACATTGATCAGACGGCGCTCAGCGATATCGGTGGTCAGCGGCAATACCTGTTCTCCACCAAGCTGTTCAGCCACCGCGCCACCGCCCTGTTTCACATCGAGCCATTTGAGCCAAGCAGCAAACAGCAGCAGTAGTGCGATTGCCATAGCAACCACCAATATGCGTTCCCAACTAAGGTAATCTAGAAAGACCCGATCGGCCTGTAAGAGAGGATCATCATTCACCCAGAGATACCAGGCAAATAGCAGGTTAATCAGACACACTAAGGCAATATTTAACAGCACAAACAGCAACAACAAAAGACGGCTGCGTTTACGTGCCTGATCTTGAGCAGTATAGAAATTCATAGACAGCGCCGATCACTAATCCTTATCACCGCTAATCAAAAGCTAACTTTCGGCGCAGCTTGTATCTGCTCACGATCAGCAAATTCAAGCAGTGAAGCATCCTTAACATGACCAAAGGTTCCAGCCAAAATCACCGGCGGGAAGCTTTGCTTATAACTATTGTATTCGGTGACGGCATCATTAAAGGCCTGCCGTGAAAAGGCCACTCGATTTTCCGTTGAGGTCAACTCTTCACTCAACTGGCGCATATTCGCGTCTGCTTTGAGTTCAGGATAAGCCTCAACCACAATATTCATTTTACCCAGTGCGCTCTGCAAACCGCCCTCAGCTTGCGCCAGTTGAGATAACGCTTGACCACTACTCGGATCAGCCGCAGCCGCTTTAAGACCCGCTACCGCCTCATTACGCGCAGCAATAACCGCTTCCAGTGTACCCCGCTCATGCTCAAGATACGCTTTAGCTGTTTCTACCAAATTGGGGATAAGATCGTAACGCCGCTTAAGTTGCACATCGATCTGCGCAAAGCTATTCTGAAAGCGATTTTTCAGCGTCACTAAACGGTTGTAGATCGCCACCACATAGAATACCAATGCAGCAACAATGACCAAAAAAACCAGTGAACCTATACCCATTTTATTCCCCTTTTTGATATCAATATCGCAGTGCAATCAAGCTGAAAGATCGTTCTCCCGCCAGATAAACGGCACTGGATACAGCGACTGTTTCTCTTTATCGTAATCGAGCCACAGCTGTTGATAAGTTTCCGCTAGCACAGGATGCCGAGCTTTCGGTGCTAACTCCGCGAGCGGCCACAACACAAAAGCATTTTCTGTGATCTCTCCACGTGGCAGCGTAACACCGTCAATCTTACCGATAAGCGCATCATAGGTAAGAATATCTACGTCTAGCGTTCGGCCGCTAAATTTTTCAGCGGTACGACAACGGTCGTTATCATCTTCAATTTGCTTCAACGTTTTACTCAGTTCAGCGACTGACAGATCCGTTTTAAACGATGCCACGAGGTTGTAGAAACTATCACCCTCAAAACCGACCGGCTCGCTTTCGTATACCGACGATAATGCTAATTTTTCAAACTGTGCATCCAGCGCATCAAGGCAACGCTTAATATAGACTTCACGTTCGGTATTGCTACCGATACTCACAAACACCTCAGCCATCAGAAGCGCTCTCCCCGTTCAATAATTACACCCACATCTCGTGCCATCGGCACTGCACCGGGTTTACCCAGTTTAAGTTTGAGCCAACGCACACCAAATTCATCCAAAACAATTTGAGCAATCTCTTCAGCCATGGTTTCCACCAACAAAAATTCACTGGTTTCAATAAAACTGATTAAACGATCAGACACCGTCTTATAATTAAGGGTGCTATCAATATCCTCAGCCGCCGCAGCCTGCTGAATATCTGTCGCCATCTTAATATCCAGACATACCGTCTGGCGGATTTCGCGTTCCCAATCGTAGATTCCAATGACGGTCTCTACTTTTAAACCCTCTATGTACACAATATCCAAGACAAAACCCTTAAGATCCAGTAATTGATGTCAGATTTTTCACAAACGATTTAAAGCGCCTCTTTAAGCACTCTCTTTGATCGAGTCCAACCTGTTTTAATAATCATACGCCCTGACACCTGCACCAGTATATATCGACCATCACGTCGCCAAACGAGACGCAGAGAAGAACAGTAGCGCCGCTTTAACTGAATGATGTGGTTACAGGTTCTTTCACTCGTGAGCCTCATATCTTCTTTACCCCACCGAGCATGGAGAAGCGCAATATTATCACCCGCCCTAATCAAACTACCATCTTCCATTCGTAAGCCAGCAGAACAAGCGTTTGACAGTAACAACAGCATTAATACTATTATTTTATTCATCCTTGAATACCTCAACCTTCTTATATTTCTTTCATCCTCTGCTTAAGTACGCTATAAAAAATAGTCTAACCCATAAAAAGCAGCAGAACAGGACTATGATCGAAGCAGATGCCGCAACAACGCTCACCGTGATGATCATCGCCTATCTGCTGGGTTCGATCTCCAATGCGGTACTTGTTTGCCACTTTATGGGGATCGGCGATCCTCGTCAACTCGGCTCAGGCAACCCTGGGGCAACCAATGTTTTAAGGACAGGTAATCGAGCGGCTGCCCTATTAACGCTGACCGGAGACCTGAGTAAAGGCATGCTAGCGGTATCCATCGCACAATGGATGGATCTAACGCTATTTGATCAGGCACTGGTAGGAATATCCGCCTTGATCGGCCATGTCTGGTCGATCTTTCTAGGTTTCAGGGGTGGCAAAGGCGTGGCAACAATGCTCGGCTGCTGCCTGTTTTTGGACTATCGACTCGCGCTGTTTCAAGCCACTATCTGGCTTATTTTATTAGCTTCCCGCCGAATTTCATCGCTGGCAGCGGTATGCATGGCACTGATGAGCCCCATTTTCTGCTGGGTGCTAATCCCTGCATTATTTATACCGATACTGATCATGAGCAGCCTGATATTAGCCACCCATCATCAAAATATCCGCAACCTATTAAACCATTGCGAAACGCCGCTATAACCGTAAGGTGCTGGTGAAGAATGAACCGCACCGGTAATTCGAATGAAAACCACCATAACCGTAAGGTGCCGGTGAAGAATGAACCGCACCGGCAATTCGAATGAAAAACCACCATAACCGTAAGGTGCTGGTGAGGAATGAACCGCACCGGTAATACGGATGAAAAACCGCCATAACCGTAAGGTGCCGGTAAAGAGTGAATCGCATCGGCAATGCGGATGAAAAACCGCCATAACCGTAAGGTGCCGGTGAAGAATGAACCGCACCGGTAATTCGAATGAAAAACCGCCATAACCGTAAGGTGCCGGTGAAGAATGAACCGCACCGATAATACGGATGAAAAACAGCCATAACCGTAAGGTGCCGGTGAAGAATGAACCGCACCGGTAATTCGAATGAAAAACCACCATAACCGTAAGGTGCCGGTGAAGAATGAACCGCACCGCTAATACGGATGAAAAACCACCATAACCGTAAGGTGCCGGTGAAGAATGAACCGCACCGCTAATACGGATGAAAAACCGCCATAACCGTAAGGTGCCGGTGAAGAATGAACCGCACCGGTAATGCGGATGAAAAAAACGGCTCCATGGGTAAAAAAACTTATGATCCCGTTAACCTCTTAATTTAACCTTTAGCGATAGGCTCAAGGCTATCCATCGGCCAACGGGGCTGACACTGGATCGACAAATCACTACTCTGCCCCGCCATAAGACGCTGACAGCCGGCATAGGCTATCATCGCGCCATTATCGGTACAAAAACGAGGACGGGCATAAAATAAAGAGGCTCGCTCTTTCTTAACCATCTCTTCTAATCGATCTCGCAAGCGCTGATTGGCACTCACACCACCGGCAATAATTAACTGTTTAAAACCCGTTTGCTGTAACGCTCGACGGCATTTAATCGCCAAAGTATCAACCACCGCATCCTCAAAGGCCGCGGCAATATCGCATCGATCCTTGTCTGACAACTCGCCATCAACCTTCAAGTCATTGGACGTATTCAGCGTGAATGTTTTCAAACCACTGAAACTGAAATCCAAGCCCGGACGATCGGTCATTGGCCGTGGAAAACGAAACCGACTATGATCTCCCTGCTCAGCCAGACGAGCCACTTCTGGCCCACCTGGATAATGAAGACCAATCATCTTCGCGGCTTTATCGAAGGCTTCACCGGCGGCATCATCGAGGGATTCGCCTAGTAATGTGTATTCACCGATGCCATCAACCTGCACCAACTGCGTATGCCCACCAGACACTAACAGTGCGACAAATGGAAACGCCGGTGGATGTTCCTCCAGCATCGGCGCTAATAAGTGCCCCTCCATATGATGCACACCAATCGCCGGAATATCCCACGCCAGCGCCATAGCCCGCCCCGTAGAAGCCCCCACCATTAATGCACCAATAAGGCCTGGGCCTGCTGTATAAGCAACCGCATCCAGTTCACTACCTGTCATATTCGCCTGTTGCAAAACCTCTTTGACCAACGGCAATAACTTACGCACGTGATCTCTGGATGCCAACTCAGGCACAACACCACCATATTCAGCATGCACTGCAATCTGACTATAGAGAGCATCACCCAACAAGCCAGCCTCACTATCATAGATAGCCACACCGGTTTCATCACAGGAGGTTTCGATTCCTAACACACGCATTGTTAACTGTTCTCGCTCATAATCATGGATAAATGCCTGCCCTAAAGCCGCAGGACAGTTGAGATCGAGCTATTATCATCCATTTTAACAATCATTTCATCGTATTTAGGCTTTACACTGTCGATCCATAAGAATAAAATACCGGCCCTTATTGGCCAGCTGTGTCTAATACTCAGCGGAACAGACATTAAATTTCTACAGGATAGGTAAGGTATTATATGCCAGCAGTTAAAGTTAAAGAAAACGAGCCATTTGACGTAGCGCTACGTCGTTTCAAACGTTCTTGCGAAAAAGCCGGTGTACTGGCTGAAGTGCGTCGTCGTGAATTCTACGAAAAGCCAACTTCAATCCGTAAACGCAAGGCTGCTGCTGCTGTTAAGCGTCACCTGAAGAAAGTTCAGCGCGAAAACCAGCGCCGCGTACGTCTGTACTAAGATCTTTACCCAGCATCACTTAGCTCAATACAGATAGGAGATCGGTATGTCCGAACTGAAGCAACGCATCAGTGCCGAGATGAAAGCAGCCATGCGCGCGAAAGCAAAAGAGCGCTTGGGTACTATCCGAATGATCCTCTCTGAGCTCAAACGCATCGAAGTGGATGAGCGTATTGAATTAGATGATGCACGAGTAATCGCAACGCTGGATAAAATGCAAAAACAGCGCCGCGACTCGATTGAGCAGTTTAACACTGCTGGTCGTGATGATCTGGCCGATATTGAGCAACAGGAGCTTCTTGTTATCAAGGAGTTTCTGCCTCAGCCTCTGACAGAAGCAGAACTTGCCATCATTATTGAGCAAGCCGTAGCAGATTCCGGCGCGCAAAATATGCAAGAGATGGGCAAAGTCATGGCTTTGGTAAAACCTCAGGCCCAAGGTCGCGCAGATATGGGCGCTATCAGCCAACTCGTCAAAAACGCATTAAATAGTTAACATAACTGCTGACCCCACCCCTAATTAGCAGGTAGTCTGACATTATGGCCGGACGAATACCGCAATCTTTCATTGATGATCTCCTTGCACGCGTCAACGTTGTCGATATCGTTGAAGCCCGCGTAAAGCTCAAACGTAGCGGCAAAAACTATTCAGGCCTCTGCCCGTTCCATAAAGAAAAATCTCCTTCATTTACCGTTAACAATGAAAAACAGTTTTATTACTGCTTTGGTTGCGGTGCAGGTGGTAATTCGCTCAGCTTTTTAATGGAACATGACCGTCTTAGCTTTCCGGAAGCCGTAGAAGAGCTCGCCAAGCTGGCCGGCGTCGAGATGCCAAAAGCTGACGGCCCCGTTGATCACCAACGAGAGCAGCGCATCAAAGATATCTACGCCCTACTGGAAGAAGCCTCCGCTTTTTACCAGCGACAGCTTAGAGAGCATTCAAATAAAGAGATCGCCGTTAACTACCTTAAAGACCGCGGCCTGACTGGGCAATTTGCCGCCCGCTTCGGTATTGGTTACGCACCACCTGGCTGGGACAACCTACTCAAAAAACTCGCCAAAGATGAAGCAACTAAAGTCAGGCTTGAACAAGCCGGCATGCTGATCAAAAAAGAGGAAACCGATCGCTATTATGACCGCTTCAGGGAACGTATTATGTTTCCAATACGGGATATGCGTGGTCGGGTAATCGCCTTTGGCGGCCGTGTACTCGGCGATGAAAAACCCAAGTACCTCAACTCGCCTGAAACCGACACCTTTCATAAAAGCCGCGAGCTCTACGGCTTATATGAAGCCCGCAAATTTAACCAAACACTCGACCGTCTTATTATCGTCGAAGGCTATATGGACGTGGTCGGCTTAGCCCAATATGGCATTGGTTATGCGGTCGCCACCCTAGGCACCGCCACCACCGCACAACACCTTGAACGACTACTGAAGATGGTCCCCGAAGTCATCTTCTGCTTCGATGGTGATGCCGCAGGACGAAAAGCAGCAAAACGAGCACTCGACACCACGATGCCGGTTATCACGGACGGCAAACAGGCACGCTTTCTATTTCTCCCCGAAGGCGAAGACCCCGATAGTTTAGTGCGCCAAGAAGGCTGTGAAAAGTTTGAACAGCGCCTCAGCGAATCATTACCACTGTCTGATTTCTTCTTTAAAACACTGGAAGATGGGGCCGACATGCTCTCACTCGATGGCCGTGCTCGATTTAGCAATCAAGCACTACCACTGATTGATCAGATGCAGCCTGGTATCCTTAAACAGATGATGCAGGAAAAAATTTCAGAACTCACCGGACTTAGCCTTGAACAGTTAGTGAGCGTTAACAATCTTCAGGAAACCACTGTCAGCCACGCGGCGCCAGAGCCCGATTACGCCTACGAAGCAGCCAACTATCAAGACGACGGCTATTTTGATCAACCACCTGATTTCAATAGCTTTGAGAACAGCAGTTTTAGCCAAAACAGCCAGAATCGAAAGTCAAAAAAAGAGTTCGGCAAAGGCAATAAGAAATTCCGCCCAGCACCACCTGGCGGCTCAGCAGTACACTTTAACCCGAGCAGCACAGCCGTATCTATTTTGCTACACCTGCCCTCGCTGGCCAGCCAATGCAGCAACCTTGAGATACTTGCCAGCTCCGATGACAGTGCTGAAATATTGCTCTATCAGCTAGCGACCTACTTACAAGAACACCCGGGCGTCACGCCGGGCATTTTAGCGGTCGACTGGCAGGAGCATGAGCATCTCAAACCGCTCATCCGGCAACTTAATGAGATCGCCCACCAAACGCCGATCATTGATTCGAGTAATACTCAGCAAGTATTAAGCGATTGCCTAAACCGATTACAAGAGCGACACCTTGACCGTGAGATCCTACAACTCAAGTCTCAAGGCCACCTGAGCGCAGACGATAAACAACGTCTCAACCAATTAATCATGCAACAAGCCGGCAGCCGACTAAGAAAGACACCCGAAAAATAGCCCTCCACCTTGAAATTAGTCAAACCACCCCCATAATTAATCCACAGAGAAAACTCAGACTTATTTTCACCTTTCTGCCCCAGTGCATTGAAAATAGTCTACTTTTATAGGGGAATGATCCTTATAAGTTTAGGCCGTCTGTAGAATTCCCCACCCGAAATCGCTATAATATCGGGCTAATTTTTTTCACTTTTGTCATCACTGAAGGGCAATTATGTCAGATACCTCAAAGCAGCAGTCACGCCTCAAGGAATTGATCGCAAGAGGTAAGGAACAAGGCTACCTTACCTATGCTGAAGTTAATGACCATCTGCCAGAAGATATTGCTGATCCGGACCAGGTCGAAGATATAATCCGTATGATCAACGATATGGGTATCTCGGTCACCGAAGAAGCGCCAGACGCAGAAACCCTGCTGATGACCGAAGGCGACTCCGCTCAAGAAGCAGATGAAGAAGCCGTTGCCGCATTGGCTGCGGTGGAGTCAGACGCTGGCCGTACTACCGACCCTGTACGCATGTATATGCGTGAAATGGGGACGGTTGAACTCCTGACGCGTCAAGGCGAAATCGAGATAGCTAAGCGGATCGAAGAAGGCCTACGTGAAGTGATGGCCGGTTTAGCTGCATTTCCGGGTTCCGTTGATGCCATCCTTGCCGCCTATGATCATACCGTTGAAGAAGAAGGTCGCTTAAGCGATATTTTCAGTGGTTATATCGATCCTGATGACGGTGTCGAAATCCCATCTGCAGCGCAGCAAGCCGAAGCGGCTAGCGATGACGATGATGACGAAGAGAAAGAACGCGGCCCGGATCCAGAAGAAGCCAAGCGACGTTTTACACTATTGCGCAGCACGTTTAGCACTTACCAAAAAGCCGTCGCAAAAGAAGGTCGTAATAGCAAAACCGCTGCCAAAGCTTTTGAAGAACTAGCAGGTGCCTTTTCACCAATCAAGCTGTCGCCACGTTATTACGATATGCTAGTAACGAATGTGCGCAGCTCTATTGATAAGATTCGTAAGCAGGAACGTACGATTATGCAGATTTGCACCCAGCGTGCAAAAATGCCCCGTCGTCAGTTTATCAAAGAGTTTCCGGGCAACGAGACCAATAGTGAATGGCTAGACAATCTACTTAACGCTGATACGGATTACGCAAAAATACTCCGACGTCATGAGATTGAACTGCGCCGTGCACAGAAAAAACTGGTTCATTCAGAACAAGATATCCATCTGACACTCAACGAGATGAAGGAGGTTAACCGTCGCATGTCGATCGGTGAAGCCCGTGCCCGTAGAGCGAAGAAAGAGATGGTTGAAGCCAACCTTCGCTTGGTTATCTCTATCGCGAAAAAATACACCAACCGCGGTTTGCAATTCCTTGATCTTATTCAGGAAGGCAACATCGGCTTGATGAAAGCAGTGGATAAGTTTGAATACCGTCGTGGTTACAAATTCTCCACCTATGCAACTTGGTGGATTCGTCAGGCTATTACTCGCTCGATTGCCGACCAAGCACGGACTATTCGTATTCCGGTACACATGATCGAAACGATCAACAAGCTGAATCGTATCTCCCGTCAGATGCTTCAGGAAATGGGTCGCGAGCCCTCTCCGGAAGAGCTGGCCGAACGCATGGATATGCCGGAAGATAAGATCCGCAAGGTGCTGAAAATAGCCAAAGAGCCTATCTCCATGGAAACCCCTATCGGGGACGATGAAGATTCAAGCTTAGGCGACTTTATCGAGGATATCACTATTGATTCCCCTGTAGACTCTGCCACCGGTGAAGGTCTACGTGAAGCGACTAAAGACGTTCTAGCAGGCTTAACAGCCCGTGAAGCCAAAGTCCTGCGTATGCGTTTCGGCATTAACATGAATACTGACCACACCCTTGAAGAGGTCGGTAAGCAGTTCGATGTAACCCGTGAGCGTATCCGTCAGATTGAAGCTAAAGCACTTCGCAAGCTGCGTCACCCTAGCCGCTCAGACCATCTGCGCAGTTTCCTTGACGAACATTAAAATCTTTTAAATCAGACCGTTGCGCCCATAATATCCTGTGGTATTATGGGCGTCCTCTCCCAGAGAGTGGCTTTTACCTTAGTTAACATAACAGTCATACGACTTACCGTTAGCACGAAAGTAATCACAGCCAAATCCCATGGGGGCCTTTAGCTCAGTTGGTTAGAGCGCTCGACTCATAATCGATCGGTCGCAGGTTCAAGTCCTGCAAGGCCCACCACCTTTACTGTACTCTATAATCCTCACAGAAAAAGAACTCGACTCACTCTTCAATAGAGATGTATCGGTCGCAGGTTCAAGTCCTGCAAGGCCCACCACCCTTCTCTTAACACCCAATAGAAAAAACTCGACTCACTCTTCAATAGAGCTGTATCGGTCACAGGTTCAGGTCCTGCAAGGCCCACCACCCTTCTCTTAATACCCAATAGAAAAAGCTCGACTCACTCTTCAATAGAGATGTATCGGTCACAGTGTTAAAGTCCTGCAAGGCCCACCCTTCTCTTAACACCCAATAGAAAAAGCTCGACTCACTCTCTGGCAGCTACAAGCCAAAAAATTATTCATAAAAAACAAGAGATAAAAACAGTAATACGATTCCACTACCCATATAAAAAACTGAATCGAAGTGAGATAATTCCTTTAGTAGATAACAACCGGATGGAACCGAGTGTTTTTAGAGAAAGTACATAACGTATTTATAGGATCCATAGAAGCGAACCATGCCGATAATATGCGTGTTAATCTCGTAACTTGTTGTCGTGGGATATATATTTTATGTGCTCGTACATTTGCTACATGGATAGCCGCAATCCTTGAAAAATTCAAACGAGATCCTTCTCTTACTCGTTACACGCTTACCTATTCAAAACGACTACACTTACTAACACTGCTCAGTCATATCAAAAGGGATATATCCTTTAATAAACTTCACGTAGTGGTAAAGTATGAACAAGCAAAGCACAAACAAAATCGTTATGGCTGGCTAATATTGAGGTCTATTTTCATTTATATCAGGCCAATGTAAATACACTTATACTACAACTAGCAATGGCTTATAAGTTCACTAATTCCACGTATAATACGCGCAGCTAATTTAGAGGAATGCAAATTACAGTCATGGAAAAACGCATCGCTATTATTGGAACCTCATTCAGGTTTCCTGGGTCCCCCAATAACACTATCTGGGATAACCTTGTCGAAAACAAAAACCTTGTTACTCATGTTGAAGAAGGCCGTTGGTCCGATGCTTATGAGCATCCAGATAAGAAACATCCCGGTACAAGCTATACATTCGCTGCCGGTTCAATAGGTGATGTTTCCGGCTTCGATGCTAGTTTTTTTGGTATTTCTCCTCGAGAAGCCTCTTTAATCGACCCACAGCAAAGAATTTTACTGGAACTCGCCTGGGAAGCGATTGAAAGCACTGGCCATACTCCCTCTAGCTTAAGAGGAAGTGATTGCGGAGTATTTGTAGGTATTTCAGGATCAGATTACGCCTACCGTTTTGCTGAAGACTTAACAATTGGTGATTCATCCATTTCTACAGGAAACACCACCAGCATAGCAGCCAACCGTATATCATACCTGTTTGACCTACATGGCCCTAGTCTTGCCATTGATACCGCATGCTCATCATCTATGTTCGCTTTTCACCAAGCATGCAACGCCATTCGTTCCGGAGAGATAGAGCAAGCATTAGCCGGTGGGATTTGCCTCCACTTGCACCCCTATGGTTTTATTGCATTCTCAAAGGCAACCATGCTCTCTCCGACAGGTCGCTGCCAAGTTTTTGATCAATCTGCTGATGGCTATGTTCGTTCTGAAGGAGGCGGGCTGTTCTTCCTTAAAGATTATGAGGCAGCCCTAAGAGATGGCGATGAGATCATTGCGATAGCCGCGGGTTCCGGCGTTAACACTGACGGTTATAAGTCTGGCTTGACCTTACCTAACCCAGATGCGCAAGCAACATTAATGGCAAAAACCTATCAAAATGCTGAAATCTCCGTAGAGCAAATCGATTACCTTGAAGCTCATGGTACCGGAACTGCCGTCGGCGACCCTATAGAGACTCGTGCGATAGGCCTTGCTTTAGCTCAAAATAGAAGCACACCTCTTCCTATCGGTTCAATAAAAAGTAATCTTGGACATATGGAGACCGCATCAGGGGTCGCGGGTCTAGCCAAAGCACTTTACTCTATAAAGCATAGGCTAGTTCCAGCAACAATTAGCATGAAAACCCCCAACCCGAACATCCACTTTGATGAATGGAATATTCGAGTTGTTTCTGAAAATATGCCTTTAAAAAACGAAGGCTTAATCACTATTGGTGTTAACTCCTTTGGTTTTGGTGGTGCCAATGCGCATGTCATACTGCAATCGCCACCACAAACAGATGCTGCTAACCAAGCCTTACCGAACCAAGCACAAACACTAAAACAAGAGTTCGAGAAAGCGCAGTCTTTGCCATTAATTGTCAGCGCACGCGACAGCCAAGCGCTACAGAACTCACTCAAGCAAACGGCTACCCTGCTTGAGTCCGATGATATCTCTTTTTACGATACGGCCTACCATTACTTTTTCCGTAAAGAACGTCACTCCATTGCACATGTTGTTTGGGCCAAAGATAAATCAAGCGCATTACGTAAACTTCGTGCTTTGACAGTGGAAGAAACACCTCCTTTTTATCTCGACAAACCACGTTCAGATATTGCATTTGTTTATTCTGGTAATGGCTGCCAATGGGAAACAATGGGACGTACTCTGTTAAAAACCTCAGAGACTTTTCGTGCTGCCATCAAAAAAATCGATACGATCTTCCAGCCTCTTGCAGGCTTCTCTCTTTGTGGTGAACTATCAGGCGAGAATGGAAAGGAGCGTTTTTCTCAAACAGAAATAGCGCAACCAGCACTATTTGCACTCCAAGTCGGCATCACTGAGATCCTTAAAGAGCAGATGATCTCAGCCAACGCTGTCACCGGCCATAGTGTGGGCGAAGTAGCTGCCGCTTGGGCTAGTGGATCACTCTCTCTCGAAGATGCTGTCCATGTTATTTATTATCGAAGTAAATATCAGGGACTTACGGCAGGCCTAGGAGAGATGACAGCAGCAGGCCTAGACGCCAGCACGGCGGCCGCATGGTTACAAGAATATAACCTCGACAACGTCGAGTTAGCCGGTATTAACAGCTTCAGAGGCATCACTTTAGCCGGTAACCCAGAGCAACTATCTATCTTCGAAGGCTTATTAGAACAGCAAGGTACCTTCTATCGTCGCCTTAACCTTAACTACGCATTCCATAGCCGAGCAATGGACAGTGTTAAATCACAAGTGATCGATAGCCTTGCTAAGATTAACGCTAATGTTAGTACGCTCCCTTTCTACTCCACTGTCACGGGTGAATTTCTATCAGGCACACACTTAGGTGCCAATTATTGGTGGGATAATATTAGAAAGCCCGTTCAATTCCAAAGTTCAATAGAAAACCTAATTAACGAAGGCATTACTACTTTTATCGAAGTAGGTGCCCACCCAGTACTCAAAAGCTACTTAAATGATGCCTTAAAAAATACCGATCACGACGGTCTAGTATTAGGCACTATCACTAGAAATAATGACTCAATTGAGAACATTGAACACACCTTATCCAATGTCATTATTAATCTAACAGATCAGCAATCGACAGATATAGCCCAGCTATTTCCTACCATTGGCAAAGTCATTCAAACACCGGCTTATCCATGGCAACGTGAACGCTTTTGGCATAAAACGACCGCTGAAGCTAGCGGCATGCTAATGCGTGATAAGCAGCACCCTCTTCTTGGTTATCCAGTTAAGCAGATAGAAAACACATGGGAAAATACCCTTGATACCGGAGATTACCCTTGGCTAGCAGACCATGCCGTGGGAGACAATATAGTTTTCCCAGGTGCTGGTTTTGCTGAGTTAATGTTTGCAGCGACAGCACTCACAACCACAAAAACAGAGACATCTGTTATTGAACTTGAAGAGTTGGAGATCAAAACGCCACTATTGCTCGATGATAATAGCTGCAAAAAAATCAGGGTATCGTTAAACCCAAATACTGGTCATATCACTATTAATAGTCGTGAATATGTGACGGGAGAAGCATGGTCAGAGAATGCAACTGGGCGCTACCTTAAAGCGCCTACCAGCCTGCATCTGTCAGAGAAATCGCCAGTATTGCCTATAACAAACCCTGACTTCAACTTGGCGTCTCATCTAGAGCTCAACCGTAAAGCAGGGCTTAATTATGGCCCTGCATTTCAGACAATCAGCCATGGCTGGGTAGACAGCACAGAAGTCCTCGCTGTATTTACGCCGCAGCTACACCCAGAATATACCCTACACCCAGGTCAACTCGACTGCGCGTTCCAACTAATCATTCACTTCCTGAAAGATCAGCTATCAACCAACCAAGGGATTGCTTATGTCCCTACCAAAATTGGCCGAATATTTGTACGCACTGGTGCACATAAACTGCACCTGGCTAAAGCCTCATTACTAAAGCGTTCGCCGCACTCGATCACAGCGGAATTCTCACTCTTTGATGAGAATGGTGTGCAGGTTGCTGCGCTGAAAGAAACCCGCTTTAGAGCCGTTCGCGTCAATAAATCAGCAGCCCAACGGGTAGACTTTCTCGATTACCACTTAACAGCTGTACCCGCCCAAATTCCTGGAAGGTTTCTGTTACCCGATATAACAGCACAGATCGGCAACACCTTAACAGAAGCATCATTAGCCAAATCACAACAGTATACTCAAGAAGTGGAGCCTCTTTTTGAGGCACTAGGGTCGGCTTTTGTATATGAAACACTCATTGAGCTTGAGTGTGAGAATAACCTCACGCAATCTTATAAAGAACAACTCAGCCTGTTGAGTCCTGATGCAGGACAACTATTGTCTTATATTATTCATTACGCCCTTGAAAGGGAGATGGTTAGAGCGACAGAAGATGAGTGGCAAGTTGTTCATCAAAGTGCGGATGATACCGTTCATTCCGATGTGATCTGGAAGATGATGACGCGTGATTATCCTGACTACTTTTTTATTACGCAAACAATGGGCAGGTTTGGCTTACACCTGAAAAAGTTACTCACGGCTGAACGCTCTTGTGATGACTTAGACCTTGATTTAACGACCTATGCAGAGCTACTGAATGCTCGGCAAAATTCGTTAATTATCCATGATATAAGTTCGCAGCTGTATCAACTGATTGAGCAATTAAAAGATCAGCAGCCAGGACAACGAATCCGAGTCCTCGAAGCCGGCATTGAATCGCCAGAGTTTGCACGCCAGCTCTGCGCTAAGCTCGACTTTACCCGTAGCGACTATACGTTTTGCAGTCTCAAACAAGACGCAATCGATAAAGCAGAGCAACTACAAGAAGACTACCCCTTACTCAGAACCCAATCATTACTCGATGTCGATACTGCGCATTGCACTTATCATCAACTCGTTATTATTAACCTGAATGGTGCCTGCCAACCTGATTTTGACCTTTTCATGCGCCACTTACAGTCCATCACAGACAGTAATGCAATAATACTTATCATTGCACCCAAGCAGGCTGACTGGATTGATCTATTAATGGCCGGCAATCCTCAGTGGTGGCCTGATAACAATAACCAGCAACACTCTGCTGACGAGTGGTTAGACATTTTTACGACCGCAGGTCTGCAAAACTTACACACTATTGAGCGTTACGAAAACAGCTCCGTCAGTATTATCTGTGCCCAAGCTCCCACTAAAGAATCACCGGTAGCAGCACATCCGATAGCTATAAATACAGCAACAAAAGTGCAATCATGGCTGATAATACATGATGAAAACAATTCGCTTGTTCAGAGCGCTCTTGTTGAAGACAGCAAAGCGGCATTAACTGAATCGAGCTCACTTTTACAGCAACAGAGCATCTCAACTAAAACATTAGCCGAAACTGATGCTCAAGATCTACTGTCTACGTGGATAGAAAAATATGGCGCAAAAACTGAGAATATTTTATTCCTATCAGGCCTACATGAACGCAATAATTTTGAGCATTTATCATCGCGTTGCAAAGCACTCAACACCCTATTTAATGCAGCACAAAGCGCTCCAGAGCCTATTACTTTATGGGTAATAACCCAAGGCGTTGCCTGCACCTATCCATGTGATGATCCACACGCTCAATTTAATACCTCAACAACGGCAGATGATGCAGCCCTATGGGGATTTGCTCGTACACTGATGAATGAAGCAACTCAGGTAAACATTCGCCTGATTGATATTACGACTTTACCCGCTTCACCCAGCCTGCTCAGTAGTTTACATGCAGAATTTCTTAACCCCAGCCATGAAAATGAACTATTTCTTGATCAGCAGGGTTGCCGTTATGCGCCGCGTTTGAGAAAAGAGTCTTTGACACACAACAAGACCGACTCCCTAAGCGCCGCGCATAAACAAGACTTCTATCTTGGCTTCGAGCTTCCCGGACAGTTGAAAAACTTGCACTGGTTTACTAAACCAACACATAGCCTTTCAGCGCAAGATATCCGCGTTAACGTTAAGGCTACGGGCCTAAATTTCCGCGATATTATGTACACACTCGGGTTACTATCAGACGAAGCCATTGAGAACGGTTTTGCAGGGCCAACACTAGGCTTTGAGTTTGCAGGTGAAGTAACAGAAGTCGGTAGTTCCGTAACCGATTATAAAGCCGGTGATTTGGTCGTTGGCTTTGGCCCTGCCAGCTTCAGTAACTCGGTAATAACCCAATCCAGCGCCATTGCCCATATACCTCAGGGCATCAGCTTTGAGGCGGCAGCCACCATACCCAGCACCTTCTTCACTGTTTATTATGCAATGCACTACCTCGGTCGCTTAGAGCCAGGCGAAAAAGTCTTAATTCATGGTGCGGCTGGCGGTGTCGGTATTGCTGCAATACAAATTGCGCAATGGATTGGTGCTGAAATTTATGCCACTGTTGGCTCAGATAGTAAGCGCGACTTCCTTACAATGATGGGTGTTGAACACATCTATGACTCTCGCTCTCTAACCTACGCTGAAGAGATTTTAGTGGCGACTGATGAGCGCGGAGTTGATGTTGTTCTCAACTCATTAGCCGGTGAAGCCATAAATCAAAACTTTAGGGTTTTGAAACCCTTTGGCCGCTTCCTTGAACTAGGTAAGCGTGATTTTTATGAAAACACACAAATAGGTTTGCGCCCTTTCCGTAATAATATCAGTTACTTCGGTATTGACGCCGACCAGTTAATGCAAGAAAAACCAGCCTTAACCCATCGACTATTCCAAGAGATGATGCAACTATTTAAGGACGAGATACTCTTCCCTCTGCCTTATACACGGTTTGATGCAAACTATGTGGTTGATGCTTTCCGCTTTATGCAACAAGCGAAGCAAATTGGCAAAATTGTTGTTTCATATGAACAAGAAGTGCTAACCAGAGCACCAAAAGAAGCGGTTAAAAAACCACAAAAACTCAAATTATCTGAAAACGCCAGCTACCTTGTTACTGGAGGCTTAGGTGGCTTTGGTCTTAAGACAGCACAATGGCTGGTATCACTAGGTGCTAAAAACCTTATTTTAATCAGTCGTGGCGGTCCTCGCTCAGATGAAGCCCTAACTGCACTGGCTGAATTTGAACAGCAAGGTATTAGCGTTATGGCTGAAGCATGTGATGTCAGTGACCGTGATGCTCTATCGGCTCTGCTAACAAAAGCAGCAAAACAAATGCCGCCTATTAAAGGACTTGTTCATGCTGCTGCCGTTATTGAAGACAGTCTCGCTGCCAATTTAAGTAACGAACAAATTGACCGTGTGCTAACCCCTAAAATTGCTGGCGCGAAGTGGTTGGATGAGTTAACCGACAGCCTAGATCTTGAATTCTTTGTGCTCTACTCATCTGCGACAACACTGCTGGGTAACCCGGGTCAAAGCAGCTATGTAGCGGCCAATCACTCGTTGGAAGCCTTAACCGCAAATAGAAGATTACGGGGAAAACCCGCCACCTGCCCTCGCTGGGGTGCCATTGACGATGTAGGTTTTCTTGCCCGTAACGAAAAAATAAAAGATGCTCTACAAAGCAGAATCGGTGGCAAAGCACTTGCCTCTGAGATTGCCCTCAATACGCTTGAGCAAATGTTACTCAATAATATAGGCAGTATGGGTGTACTTGAATTCGATTGGGGGCCATTAAACCGCTTCCTGCCAACATCAAACCAAGAGAAATTTAGGGAAGTCGCGTTAAGCAGTCATGACAGTGAAAACGAAGACGATAGCCGCCTTGAGTTATCAGAATTACTCACTATGACCGATGCCGAATTAACCGATACAATCCAAGCCTTACTGACTGCAAAATTAAGCCAGATATTGATGATCTCAGAAGAGAAACTCGATATGAACCGCTCGATGTACGATATGGGGCTGGACTCATTAATGGGTGTTGAGCTGATGTCTGCTATCGAGTCACTGCTGGGGGTGACTATCTCAGTCATGGCCCTCAGTGAAACGCCAACACTAGCGAAATTAAGTGCACGCATAGTGGCGCAGTTACGTGGGGAACATCAGGAAGAAGCTGATATGGTCAACCACGTCATCGGCCAACACATGGCAGAGGGAGATAGCCCCAAGTGACATCTAAAAACTTAGCTCAAAGCCTAAAGCAAAAACTTATCCAAAAAACACTGGATAAAAAATTAAAGAGCACTGCATCTGCTGGTTGGAAGCCGGCGCCTCAAAAAGGCGCCAACAATAAGTTAAGTCAATACAATAGCTTTGAACAACACCCTGGATATAAACAACTTCAAATCATTAAGAGTAGTGCTACAACCTTGGGCATACCCAGTCCTTTTTTTAAGGCACACCAAGGTTGTGCTGGAGCAACAACAGTAATCGATAACCAAACAGTCATCAATTTTGCCAGCTACAACTACCTTAATCTATCAGGACACCCCGATGTAAATCAGGCTGCCATAGATGCCATTGCTCAATACGGTACATCGGTATCAGCCAGCCGTATTGTGTCCGGCGAACGCCCTATTCATCAGGAATTTGAACAAGCGATCGCCGCCACCTATGAAGTAGAAGACGCATTAGTATATGTCAGTGGCCACGCCACTAATGTATCCACCATTGGATACTTATTCGGCCCTAAAGACCTGATCATTCATGATGAATACATCCACAACAGCTCTGTGGTCGGCTCACAACTTTCTGGCGCAAAACGCATCCCCTTCGGCCACAACAACCTCGATGCGCTAGATAACCTTCTGTCTGAAAACCGTGACCAATATGAACAGGTGCTTATCGTAGTAGAAGGTCTTTACAGCATGGATGGAGATTACCCTGACCTAGCACGCTTGGTTGATATCAAACGCCAACATCACGCTTTTCTCATGGTGGACGAAGCACACTCCTTCGGTGTTCTAGGCAAAACCGGTAAAGGGCTACGTGAAGAATCAGGCGTCGCCGGTAAAGATGTTGATATATGGATGGGAACCTTAAGTAAAACCTTATCTGGCTGTGGAGGTTATATTGCAGGCTCGTCTGCATTAGTTGAAAATCTCCGTTACCTATCACCGGGTTTTTTATACAGTGTCGGTATACCCGCGCCAATCGCCGCCGCTGGATTAGCGTCACTACAACTCATTCACAAAGAGCCACAACGGATACAGAAACTCAGAGCCATTTCTCAAAGCTTTATTCAACAAGCTAAAGCGCTAGGGTTTAATACGGGTGAAAGCGTTGGTATTGCCATCATACCTATTATTTTAGGCAGTTCAGTCAAAGCGGCTAATCTGTCTGCGACGCTGCTTGAAAAAGGCATTAATGTGCAGCCTATTCTTTATCCTGCCGTGCCCGAAAGAAGTGCCCGATTGCGCTTTTTCTTATCATGCGAACACACAGAAGAACAAATTAAGTACACACTAGAGACTCTCAAGTCTCTTATCTAACATCTATCGGACGATATTCATTGAAACACAGGACGTTCCTCTTTCTGCAAGGGCCGACAAGCCCGTTTTTTTCCAAATTAGCAGACAAAATTTTATCTCTGGGCGCGCAGGTACACCGGATAAACTTTAACCCCGGAGACGCAGTCTACTGGATCAACAAACCTGCTTGGAGTTTTCGCGGAAACGCTACACAATTTCCAGACTATCTGGAAGAGAAGCTTAACTCTTATCAGATTACCGATATCATCATGATGGGCGATACCCGACCCGTACATTCTCCAGCGATTTCGCTGTCAAAAAAATATGCTATACGCTTACATATTTTTGATGAGGGTTACTTTCGACCTAATTGGTTAACCATGGAAGAAGAGGGAATTAATGGCCACTCTCGCCTTCCTCGTGATCCCAACTGGTATCGTGAGGTGAGTAAAAACATCCCCGCCTATAGGGACGGAAAATCCGTAACAAACCCTACATCGCTGTTAGCTATACATGAGATTGGCTATCACCTGCCTAATATCCTGAATCCTATTTTATATAAAGGTTACCAAACACATCGGCCATACATCTCGGGAATCGAGCTATTAGGCTGGGGGATTCGTTTTGCTAAGATGCCGTATTACAAACGTAGAGATAAAAAACGAATAGAAAACCTATTAACGAGTAAAAAACCTTTCTATATACTGCCTCTTCAGTTGGACAGTGACAGTCAGATCAAGGTGCACTCACCTTTTGCGAATATGGCTAATGTTATACGCCAAGTGATGCAATCATTTGCACGTTCAGCGCCAGCTGAGTCCAGACTACTCATAAAAAACCACCCGCTAGATACAGGCTTTACAACTTTCGATAAAATCATTGCTCGTTTAGAAAAAGAGATGGGGATAGAAGGTAGAACCGTCTATATAGAAAGCGGGCACCTGCCCACTCTACTACACCATTGCGAAGCGGTGATCATTGTTAATAGCACTGTAGGCGGTAGCGCATTAGGACATAATTGTCGAACGTTAACCTTATCTGACCCTATATATAACCTCCCAGGGTTAACCGCACAGTGCAGCCTCGACAAATTTTGGCAGGATACAGAAAAACCAGACGCAAAGTTATTTAAGCTGTTTAGAAACACCGTTATTCATACGACACAAATTAATGGCGGTTTTTTTAGTCCGTACGGCATTAAGTTAGGTGTAGAGGAAGCCGTTAAACGCTTAGCCATGCCCGTATGCCCCTTGGCAACGCTATTGAAACAACACCCAGTTAACTTACCCTAAGCTAGCTGTCACATGTTTTTTTCTATTACTTGTTCTAACACGAGAGCAGCGAGATCTGAGACATCCATCTTCTGACCTTCTTTAGAAAAAGTATTGGTACTCGCGTTATTATGCTTAGAACTCCATACAAAATAATCAGTTAAGCCACTAGGCTCTCCCAGCCCATTATATACATCAGCCATAATGGGCACATGGTCACCATACCAACACAGCACTCCTTCTCTGGCGTTATGCTGCAACTGTTCATGTAGCATATACGCCATCTTATCCGCATTGTGTAAATGACGAGCATAGACAGTTAAATCATCACACCCTTCCGGTTGCTTGCCCATTTTGTAAAATAATTTTTTATCAGTCACTAATGGTTGTTCTAAGTGCAATGGACCATGATTTTCCATAGTAATCACAAACACAAACAAAGGCTGTTCGGCTTCTGCAAGTATCTCAGCAACTTTCTCAGCAAGTGCCACATCACCGATATACTGCCCTTCTTTTTGGTCGCTAGAAAAAGCATTGATATCAATAAAATCATCGAAGCCTAACTGTGGATATAACCGATCTCGAAAATAAAAACTCGCCTCATAGGGGTGAATACAAATGGTACGATAACCCTGTTCTTTTAACGCATGCGCCAAAGTAAACGGCTGATGCTTCATAAAATAACGATAAGGGCTGAACTGATGAACGCCAAAAAAACGAGCAGGCAAGCCCGTTAAAAAGGCGCTCTCTGTTCTTATCGTATTAGCCCCCCAAGCAGGCACCGACAACCGACCGAACTGCACCGACTCTTGGCAGATATTATCAAACTGAGCCAACACCCCAAGCTTCAGAAGATCATAATCTTTACGTACATCAAAAAAAGACTCACTCTGCACCACAACCACATTTGGTAAAGATGAACAGGGTAAGAGCCTCTCATGCAGACTGTCATCCGTAAGACTCATCCGAACTGAAGCTTGAGAGGGCTTAAAAAAAAGATGCTCCATGCCGTAAAGCCATAAAAAAGCGACCTGGCCGACCCTCAAAAAATCCTCTTCTGGTAATAGCGTCATTTTTACTTTATTTGAGACAACCCCTATAACAATCAGCGCAGATGAAATCACTATAATGCAAAATATGACCAATCCATAATGCCAATCACTTGTATCCAATAATGAAGTTTCTAGGCTTAACCCTAGCGTTACAACGCCGAGAAAACCGATAGCAGCTAGGATCGCCTTATAAATACCAAAAAAAGGTAAGTACAGCCGTGGATGTTTAATCGCATCGGTAAAGTACTCAAAATCATAAATTAGGAAGGGTTCCCTCATCGAGTGATATTTAGCATTATTGACCAGCACAAGTAGCAGCTGAAATGCCAACACAACTCCCAATGCAAACCAAGGACGCCAAAATACTAAAAGAGATAAGCTGAACAGCAGTATAAAACTTCCCACGTGTAAGCATAAAAGAGGGAATGGTCGTCTCCAAAAAACAATAGCGCGAGGCTGTAACAACCATTCCATAGCAAAAGAGAGAAACAGACCAACCAATAGCGGCGCAGTCAATAATGACAACCCTGATGCTAAAAAAACTGAATTAGCCTCCATAATTCATCCATTTTACAATGCGTTGCGAAATAGCTGATGGCAACACAGCCAGCCACCAACAGCCAAAATTAAGCGGAAATGGAAAGCTAATACGAGCACGGTTTTTAGCCACACCCTGCTTAATAGCTTTAGCTGCTCGCTCGGGTGCCAACATAAATGGTTTCGGACCCGGCATCGCATGACACATATCGGAGGAAACATAACCAGGCATAACCACCGTAACACCGACATTATGCGGTGCTAACCAACCTCGAATCCCTTCCGCATACGCCTTAAGTGCTGCTTTACTAGCACTATAACTCGGCGTAACAGGCAAACCATAATAAGCAGCAAGCGAGCTCATTAAGACTAGTTGACCAGCTTTTCGTTGCTTCATCGCTAGTGCCATATGATGAATTAACATCATAGTTGATTTAACATTCAGATTGAGCAAATCCTCCATTTGCGACCATTGTTCTCCCGACTGCTCTGCGCCTGTATTAATGTTTATACCTGCATTAGCAATAACAATATCAGGCACACCGCCAGCAACAAGTTCACCGCACCAACGCTGCGTCATTTCCAAATCACTTAAATCAAAACTAACGACCGATACATCAGCACCTAAGGCAATACATTCTTTACTTAACAAAGCCAGTTGATCTGCATTACGCCCCTGTAAAACTAAAGAGCAGCCGTCTTTTGCATAGGTACGCGCTAACGCCCCACCAATTGACCCCGTTGCACCAGTGATCACTATTTTCAATTTACTACAGCCCCATATTAAATAACTTTCTGAGCATACATTTATTTTCTAATACAGGACAAAAGTCCACGTTATTTAAAATAGAAAATACGAAGAGAAAAAACAATGACGACATTACTTGTTACTATAATTTTTCATCTTTTCAAGAATCTATTTCTGATAACTCTATATATTCGTGTCTTAATACTAGGGCGTTGCGGGCTACCCAATTTTTTACTAAGCAGCTCAATAGCCGTCTCAATATCAATAACGTCGCCTGACTCAGAGTCAACATAAATAGGATACAAAATCAGTGCTCCAGCAACTAACTCGTTCAGTGTCAATTTTTTGTTGCGACGCTCACACGATAAATAATCATTAGTAAGCCCCCACCCAGCGTAAAACGGCATTCCATAAGTGCGAACCTTCTTCTGCCGCAATAAGCCCTCAAACCCAGACAATGAACTCATGGTATGAATTTCGTCTACAACATCGAACAAATCAGTAATTGAAATATCTGTAACCATCAAATCATATAGGGTCTCTGCTGTGGTTTGCAGATCACCAAAGCGACCTCCACTCAAAACATCAGGATGAGGTTTATAGATAATAAAAGCATCAGGATTTTCTTTTCTAACCACATCTAATAGAGCGTGGTTTGTTTTAATAACGGGAGAGCCTTTAGCAATAGAGGCATCAGTCTCTACTTGCCCAGGAACCAAAATTATTGTTCTATCGCTAGGTAATACAAGAGGGGTTGAAACGCCAACATTATATTTAGATAGTTTAAGTTCTACTAATCGGTTACAAATCTCTTCAGCCCGTAGCAATAAACTCTCATCAAATGTATAGGTATTATATATATTCTCAAGATCACTCGGTTTAGTCGAATCATAATAGATACCACAGGAGTCGATCACCAAGGAAAGTGGTGGTACAAGATCAGTACCTAAGCCCACTGAGCGAATGAAACCATCTTCCATACGCCATAGCTTTAGATTATTCCGTTTACAAAGCAGCTCAGCTCTATCACTTATTCGACTAGACCAAATAAGGAGGTTATCACCCGACTGTAATTTATTAATATCCTTTTCAAGGTTCTCTGTAAAAGTAACAGCTGCACCTAACCCTAAGTAATGAGGTATAAATTTAATCTTCCAATTAGAAAAATCGCTTGCAAACCAGCTCCCACGATACCTTTCTAGGTGTTGTTTCTGGTGAGCAATCAATTTAATCGTATCTTCAAGCTGACAAGGCACACCTGTATAAGGGTTAATATAACGGCAATATTGAATATAGGCAGCATAAAATACCTGCTCTAATGAACGTGATACACCACGTCGATTACAAGTCTGTCGATCATCAGTAAGCCCCCATCCCGCGTAGAAAGGCATCCCAAAACAGGTGACTTTTTTACCTGCCATTAACGCTTCAAAACCAAGTTGACTGGTAACAACATAGACATGTTCAACAACATCTAAGACTGACCAAGGGTTTATATCTTCAGCTAAAATCTGACAATTATATTTTTTTGCTACTTCTAGCAAATAACCTTTTTTCTTGCCAGCTAAAACATCGGGATGAATTTTTACTAGAATTTCAGCATCAGGATTTTCCTCAATAGCAGTTTCAAGCATCTCTTTAAAAGAGTCTTCAGAACCCATGCCATATTCAATAGAAGCATCACCAAACGTTTGATCAACCACTAAAACAACCGGTTTACCCGAAGATAAAGAACATAAGAATTTATCAGAAGACTGATTATATTTAGAAAGTTGGTAACGTTTTAAATCGCTAATACAGCGATGAGCACGAATATCATTAACAGCAGATAATTTATCTAAGCCATAGATAAGATCTTCCAAATCACTTTTACGAGTAGCATCATAATAGATTCCTGATTTGTCGATAATCATACTATGCTGTAGCGAACCATCAACACCCAGTCCTAAAGAACGAATAAACCCATCCTCTAAGCTAAGGTATGGCAAGTGAAACTTTAGCGCCAAATTTCGAGCCTTTTTAGCTGAGGATTTTAATCCCCAACCCGCTATATATGAGACATCTTGTGTAACATTGTGTGTCAATAATGAGCAAGGCATCCCAGTAAATGACTCAAGAAAAGGTATTTTCGCAATGCCTTTTGATACATAACCAATCATATTAATTATATATCCTTATGCATACTCACTGTGCGGCACCCGACATAACAGTAGCAAAACCTTCTGCCGTACTATAAACATCAGACTTATTTTGTGCATCTAAAATCAAATCTGACACTTCACGAAATGCGCCATCCCCACCGGCTTTGCTTAAGACCATAGAAGCTTTATTTTTCACGTAATCTGGCGCATCTGCAACAGCAAATGAATAACCACATGCTAAAAACGCAGGTAGATCAATAGTATCATCACCGATAAAAACCGTTTCAGAACGAATGACCTCAGCCTGCAGCATTAACTCATCGCAAGCAGCTAATTTATCTTTAACACCTAGCAACGACATGGAGATACCTAAATCTTGGATACGTTTACGTAATGTTTCAGAGTCACGTCCTGAAAGAACCGCCACACGAATGCCGGACTCCTCAAGCATTCTGATACCCAGACCGTCGCGAACATGAAAACGCTTAATACACTCTCCTGATACATCATAAAAAATAGATCCATCCGTCAAAACACCATCAACATCTGTAATGACAAGCCTAATATTTTTCAAAGGATTTTCAGGTTTTGCTGTGTGCGCGACTCCGTGAAAAATAGCACGCACTTTTTCTAAGCATTCAGGTGTATCAACCCCTGGACCCGTTCGTTGAACTTCTAACACATTGATTCGAATACCCGCTGACAACATGCGTAATTGCTCGAGCATTTCTGCCGTTTCCAAATCAGAGTCGGGCAGGTCTGAATACTGTTCCAATACTGCTTTTCTGTAGGCATATACCCCAACATGTTTGAAATATTTATCATAAGACGCTTCTCGAGGATAAGGGATAGGTGACCTGCTAAAATATAAAGCCTCCCCACCATGCGCTCTAACCACTTTCACAGTGTTAGGGTTTTTCGACTCAGATGAATCTATAGCATGGCACAATGTTGCTACATCAATTGTTTCATCTTGCATAAGGTTTACTAATGCATTTAAGTCCTCCGGCCTAATCAAAGGCTCATCACCCTGAACATTAATATAAACATCCGCATCTACTTGATTCATCACCTCTACTAAACGATCAGTACCCGAAGCATGCTCAGAGGATGTCATAAGTGCACAGCCAGAAAATGACTCAACCGCATCTAATACTCTACTATCATCGGTTGCGACTACAACACGGTCGACATTTGGTACGGCTGATGCCCGCTCATAAACATGCTGAACCATTGGCTTGCCTGCAATATCGGCAAGTGGTTTACCAGGTAGCCTTGAAGAACCATAACGAGCTGGTATTATGATGACCACTTTCATTTCTATTATCCCGTATATACAACAACGTACATTCATTTAACTAATATAAAAACATTTCAAACAGGCTTTAATCATCAACTACACTTCATTAGAAGTTAAACTCATAGGAAGCAGTTTTATTTCTTGTATATGATTTATTGAAAGCACGTAACACCAACAAACATTAGCAAAATACTATCAAACAAAAAACAAACTCCAAACCACAAAAAACATTAATTCTAATAAAAAAACTTACAAATTCATAAACAATAATCTTTGAAAAACTTCGCAAAAACCAAAGAGTATTTTATTTCTTAAACACGCCAACGACTTCATCATTCTTTTTGATAAGCAAAACGCCGACTCCTTTATTTTCCATCAAAATCAATGCATCTTCAACTCTTGTACCGACATTAACCGACAATGGATTTTTTGTCACAAACTCAGAAACATTCATTTTAAAAACCTCACTTTGATGGGTTTTTATCAGTCGTCTTATATCTCCATCAGTTACTATTCCATAATTTTCAATATCATTAACAATCGCTATTCCTAATCCGCTTGTGGTCATTACACCGATCACATCAAGTAATAAGCTGGAGCTTGATATAAATGGAAGGTTCTTCGTAAACATCTCATTTTCAACTCTAGAAAGTAATCTACGTCCTAGAGATCCACCTGGATGAAATCTCGCAAAATGTTCTGGCCTAAAATCTCTTGCTTTCATTAGCGTTACAGCAAGTGCATCTCCCATTGCCAGTGTTGCCGTAGTTGATGCCGTTGGTGCTAACTGCAGCGGACAAGCCTCTTCTTCAACTCCAACATCAAGATGTGTGTTAGCGGCTAGTGCTAACGTCGACTTAGGATTACCCGTCATCGCTATTATGAAATTATTATTATCTTTTAAAAAAGGAATTAATTTAACAACTTCTTCTGTTTCACCCGAGTTGGATATAGCAATAAAAATATCATCACTGGTTACCATACCTAAATCACCATGATAAGCTTCACCCGGATGCATAAAAAAGCTCGGTGTACCAGTACTCGCCAATGTAGCAGCGATTTTTTTTCCAATAATCCCAGACTTCCCCATACCCGAAATAATAACTTTTCCTTTTGTCGCTATTATTTCATCGATTGACTTAATATAATCACAGTCAAGCTTATCTTTTAGTACCAACACTGCACTTGCTTCTATTTGAAAAACATCTTTTGCTAAATCGATAAAGCTTTTCAAGAAAATCCCCTTTAAATTAATGAACATTCAGATACATATTTGTAACAACTAAAATGTATTACTTATGCTTAATTTTTAATTACTATTTACGCCAATGATTGATTTCATCTTCTGTAAATTTAGACTTTCGTCCTCTATTCCACGTCACATCTTGTTTGACGACTTTCCCAGGTGTTCCGGCAACAATAACATTGGATTCATTAAATGAATCATTTATGAAAGCATAGGCTCCGACAATACTATCCGACGCGATCTCGCTACCTTTACTCAACAGGGCGCCAACACCAACCCAAACATGATCACCAACTATAATCGAAGCAGGCATGTTTATACGACGACGATTTTTTAGATTAATTACAGAGTGCGCGTCAGTGGTACGTATTTCCACATCTCGAGAAAACATGCACCAATGCCCAATATCAATATTACAACCTTCTTGGCAAAGCATATATACCGAGCCAAAAGTTGTTTTTTCACCGACACTCACTCGTTGGCCCTTACCTTTAATTAAAATACGTCCACGTACAATACAGGCTTCACTTAACACAACTTCATTGTTATCCCCTTGGATAGTTAAGTCGCCATTAAACTTCATACCAGGCCCAAAATATATATGATTCCCAGTACCTTTCACAATAATACTTCCACGAACATCAAGAGCAGAGTCTATATCAACTGTATTATTATCACTTAAAGACTTCATCAATTTAGGTTTTTTTCTGGCCGGAGTTACGGGCATAATATCGACTATTTTTTTTTCAGTCTCGACCGTTGGCTTACCCTTCAACAACATCCTCAACCATTTCAAAATAAAACACCTATTAATAATATATTTAAAGAAATTACATATCTAAAAAATAGCGACCAATTTTTTCTAAATCGTCAAGGTCTTTATCTCTTTGTGAGTATGTTTTTCTCTTTCGAACAATATCGAGATTAGCAAACTTAAAGCCACGAATATAAAGATGCAAGGCCCTATCAGAAAGAAGAGTATCATCACTTATAATACCTGTAACATCTTTCGCATAATTCTTATTTACTATATCTACTGACTCTGTTAAAGCACTTGCTTTATCTGAAAAATGCATTTCGCGCACAGAGTTAGTAACGGTAATATCTAAATCGTCAGCTTGCCTAATTCCATAGGCATCCAGAACAGCTCCCCCAACAGCACAGCCATCAAGAATACTTTCCCCACGCTTCAACAATTCAGCTTTAACTTGAGCTATCCATTTACTCAAATGAGGAGATAAAGTTTTTTTTCTTTGACGCAGCATATTTAAAGTAGGAGCGTGGAAAAAAATTCGCGCTAGATGCATAGTTTCCTTAAAATTATCGGAAGTATGCAAAGTGCAAAAACAACTCTCCGGCATGACGGCTTCATACTTTTGCCGAATGTCCGTCTTTAAAGTGTTAACTCTTGCAGTATCGCAACCTACCACCAACACTCTCACCTTAGACGAATAGCTTGCTAAACGCTCCACTTTAGCCATTATACTAGGCATAAATTCGGCTACTTTATCAATGCTGTAAATATCTTTGATTAATTCAGACATTCCGGGCTCTGTAAACAGTATATCTCGTTGTGTTACCAAGTTTACATCCCTAGCTATAGTTTCTGTTATCTCATCCCAATATTCAATCACAGCTGGCCACAAAATAACAATGTGGCTTTTGTTCTGCGTAGACTCTAGCCAACATAACATTAATTCATTAAGCTCATTAAGATCAAAGCCTCTCTGGACGAACCAAGTAAAATCCCAGCGAGTTCCAACCGGCTTATCCATAAACATAACGGGCACGGTTGGTAAGTTTAGTGCCATAGCGACAGCACTACGATGAGCTCCATTCATCAATACAGCGTCTTGCCCCAGCGGTATTGCATGGTTATCATAAAAACCATGTTCCTCTATTGAAGCTACTAACTGAATAAAGCTTTCTCGATAATCTTGTAAACTCATCTTTGCTAGGTTACCCGGCTCATCCCCTTTAGTTCTTAGGTAAATATGTCGTAAATACAAACCTTCTATATCGACACCTGAATGACTAGATGTAAATCCAAGTAGGAACCGTGCATATAAAATTTTCGCACATAAATCGAAGCGCCACGGAGACATAAGTACCTCCGGCGCAACATAACTCAAATGACTACTGTCGGATGACAATATAGCTACTTCATAGGTTAAAGAGGTATACCCTAAGTCAACAGCTCGTTGATAAGCTTCTATTGCCGCTTTCTTGTCTGAGTCAGCAAGTAAGCGACCAAGCTCTGCGTACCAATTAACATGGCTATCATCTAATTCAACAGCTCTACGATATGCGCCAATAGCTAGTTTTTTTTGTCCACTTTTTAAATAAGCAGAAGCTAATTCAGCATACCAAGCTGGTGTTCCCTTTTCTTGTTCTTTATTCAAGGCAGCAAGATAACATCTAATAACATTACTATAATCATGCAATTTAGCATAGCACTGTGCCTGTCGGACAAACCAAATAGACTTTCCTATTCCAAGCTCGAAATCGATAGCTTCCTGATAACTAGAAGCGGCTTTTCGCCACTCTTTCAGTTTCATCAGTACCAGGCCTTTTTGTGCAAAATATTGGGAATTACATTTAATATCAATGGCACTTTCTATTGAAATTAGAGAATTTTTAAACTTACCTAGTGAATAATAACATTTACTCAAACCAAAAAGAGCACCTAAATGTGTAGATTTAGCCTCAATAACTTTTTGATAAACTAGGATAGATTTTTCCCACTCATTTAAAGACCTATAATTTTCAGCCATACGAAAAAACCATAAAATATCAGGTTCAAAGCAACTGACTAATATTTTATAATTTTTAATGGCCAAACAATAATCATTTAGCTTTTCGGCGATATCCGCGAGAAAGAGCAACACTAAACGCTTATCACAATCAGGTTTTTCTAATAACGCTGCATACCGCTCATATGCTAATGGCCATTGTTTTTTATTATAGGAGTCCTCTGCATTACTATAACTAATATCTTTACCCATTTATTTTAAATCCTTAATACTGGTACCATATCGTCTACGATATTTTAGTTACTATCCCGTTAAGATAAGCGAACATAGCATCAGGCCTTACAACTAGCTCGCTTGCAATAGATCTACGCTCTAGCTCATCTAAGGCTTTAACAGGATCATAAAATGGGATTCCAGCTAACGATTCTAGCGAATACTGCCACCACTTTAGCTTTAGTAGTCGCTTAATAAGTTCTGGTTCAAACCTATAACGAATTGTTTTAGCGGGGACTCCGCCAACTATTTCATATGGCTTAACATCTCGTGTAACAACAGCTCCTGCACCAATCACAGCACCATGGCCTATAGTTACTCCCCTCATAATAGTGACATTTGCTCCTATCCAGACATCATGTCCAATAACACCTGATTTTTTTTGAACTGGAGATTCTATTACGGGCGACAATTCTAAATACTTTTTATATTCCTGTGCAAAACTAAAGTCATTCCCATTATATTGAAAAGGATGAGTCGACAAGTAAGTTAAAGAGTGTTCGCCATCGCCAACCCTTAAGTTTGGAGCAATAGAGCAAAACCGACCTATACTACGAAGCGATCTAATCTGGGCCTGCCTTAAATATGAGTAAGCCCTGATTTTTAAATTACAATTAATCACGCCACCTATAAGTCTTACGGGATATTCAATTGATACTTTTTTATTTTTAGCTATCTTGCATCTACCAAAGCAAATATCAATATTCTTTTCGTCATCAATTTTCATTTTATAAATCGTCCAACAACTTACTGTTTTTTACTATATACATTCAGATAATGAGCCTACTGCGAAAGTAAAAAACTTTTGACTATCTAAAGCATTCCCCCACTCACTCCAACCGCTAACAAACATAAAATCTAACTTTGCCTGCTTTGCCGATTCAAAATCATATTGACTATCACCTAAAAAAAGTGCCGGATAATTGATATTACCAGCAGCTATTTCTCGCTCTAAAATTTCAGATTTATTATCAGGGCTTCCGAAAATACCGCCATCAAAAAATGATATTAAATTTCTCTTATTAAAAATATCTCTAAGCTCATCTTGATCACCGCCTGAAACGATAAGCCAATTTGCATCTAAGTTTTTTTTACGTAACAAAGCTAAATCTGCTACTTCACACCGAAGCAACCCATGCATGACTTCTTCAGCATAACTCTTTAATAAAGTTTTATAATCAGGACCTTCTACTCCGGGAACAACCGTGGACAAAAACCATTCAAATTTTTCGTAACGGGAAATCCCTCCACGCTCTAGATGAAAGTCGACAAGTGCTTGTGCAGCAGGCTGCCCATACGGTAGTGCTGCTTGATAAAATGCTTCAGTTTTGACCTTATTAGAATTCAAAACAACGCCATCACAATCAAACACCAACGTTTTATATTTATTTAGCATTATAGTGCACCTTATTCACTTTTAATGCGGCCTCAACTGCAGCAACATCCTCAGGAACATCGACTGCAAGACTGCCTGGTTGAGTCTCAAACATTCGAATTTTTTTTCCTATTTCCAGAAATCTCAAAATCTCTATATCTTCACTAAACTCTAGTTCACTCTTACGACCAAAAGATTTATACCAAGATAGCTCTTCAGAAGTAAAGGCGTAAATACATACCTGCTTTTTATAACGTTTAGGCGCACATTTAATATCTTTATAGCCGGGCAGTGCCTTTCTTGACATATAAACTAATAAGTTATCCTCCGTAGTAATCACCTTAGGAATATTGCAACTATCCGGATCTTCATCTTCAGATATCCAGCAGTAACCATTGATAACTTCTTCCATGTTATGTTGCTTAGCCTTAATTGCTAAGAGAATATCGTCTGGATTAACTAGAGGCTCGTCACCTTGTACATTGACATATATCTCAGCATTTATTTGCAAGGCGGCTTCTGCTAGCCTATCCGTGCCCGTTAAACAGGTGTTCGTAGTTATAACCGCATTAAACCCAGCCGCAGTTACAACATCAGCGATACGCTGGTCCTCTGTTGCTACATATACATTTTCTACACCAACGGCTTTAGCTGATAACTCCGCTACCCACAATACCATTGGCTTTCCAAGTAAAGGAACAAGCGGCTTACCAGGATAACGACTTGACGTATATCGTGCGGGGATTAGTACTACGGCTCTCATGTGTTTTCCTGCATGGCATAAATTGATATTGTTGGTATATTATAAATAGTGGGTGTAACAGAAAAAATATCTTTACTTGAAACAGCACTATAAGTCTGCAACAACTTTTGCATTTCTAATGTTCTTCGGTCTCCTGCACCGTAACCATCAAAACCTGCAAGCAACATGCGCTCTGCTCTGCCACTAGTGGCTATTGCTAAGGCATAACTGATTACTAGCGAGTTTGGTACTACTGCACTAGTTAAGCCGAAACTAAATGTGTCCGACTTAACAGTTAAGCCAAAATCAAACAATACACAATCTTCAAGTGAATTCACGACATCTTCGGGTAATGTTGACGCTGGAGTAATAAGTGGCTGCGATAGCGTAGTATGCACTTGACAGTCTGCACGCAACCTCATTGGGTGGCAAGCTACACGAATATCAATAAGTGTCTGCTCAACTGATGACTGTGTATTCAGTGCAATAACAATAGGTTTTTTTAGTCTAATATAATTTTCTATTGCTGCCTTATGTTCAGCCACCCCAGGGCCTCCTCCTAAGATTAAAACTTCACGGCCTTCGATAAGCCCTGCTGGTGCCCAATCTCCCTTGGCCTCATTTTGATAAAAGCACCTAGTAGCATCAAGATCATTGATGCTAAATTTTTTACCACCCTCCTCTTTTAGATGACTAATAGCCGCCAGAATATCTTCTTCTGTATACCGAGAGTCACTGAGCATTTCTTGTATGTAAGTAGGATGGATGCCGTACTTTCCAGATAAATAATAATAAGGATTTGAACCCCAACCGCATTTATTTTTTAATGGTTGAAAATATTTTTTTATTACCCCCATTAAAGGAACCATATTGATTGATTGACTGCGAAGATCGGCAACTTCGATAACTAGCTCTTCTGTGCGGGCATTACCAGGCCCTCGTCCCATACCTGTTACTGTCGCATCGAGCCAAGTAACACCTTCTTTTGCAGCCTGTAACGTATTGGGCAGTGCCAACCCCATATTGTCATGAGTATGAATACCCATAGCACCTTGCCAATGCTTACGTAACCAAGACAAAATCAGTGAAGTTTGAACTGGATCCATACTCCCCATACTGTCAGCAAAATAAAGTACATCAAGCGGATATCTACTAGCTTCAAGAGATAATGCTTCAATCTCTTCTTGTGAGCGATCAGCGACTTGCATCAAGTTAAAACCAACAATATAACCACGCGCTTTTAACCAATCAGAAGCAGGGAGTGCTTTAACAAACTCATGCACATGACAGGCGATACGTACTACTGAAACAGGCGAATATTCTGCATCACTAGGAAAAAGCTTTTCTAAAGCAGAGGTAAGCGGTAAGTCCCCTAACAACTCACTCGCATTTATCATGACTGCAATATCGAGCCCCGACGGTAAGGTCAATGAACGAATATAACTATCGCTAGTAAAAGCATTCGCCCCCTTAAATCCTCGATTATTTAAGGAGCGTAGCCCTAACTCTACAATATCAACACCAGAAGCTTGCATGGCAGTAAGGTAGTTATTAGTAACATCAAGAGGAAAGTTCCATTTATTGTAATAGCCTCCATCACGTAACGTACAATCCAAAATCATTACTTCAGACATGCTGCCCACCTATTTCAACCAAAGGTAATGACGGCTTATTATTAACTATCCAGTCAATACATTCTTCCATACTACATGGTTCTTGGGTTTCAGGATTAAAGAAAATGCTATAATGAAAAAAGACTGCCGCAAACAACGCCTCAATAGATAAACAACGTCGAGGGTTTTTAACCAAAACCATATCTGATGTTAGTCCCCAACCGGCATAAAACGGAACGCCAAAACAGCGTACAGGCTTTCCAACCATCAAAGCTTCGAAACCGACACCGCTAGTCATAACAAAAACTTCATCAACCTGTTTAATCAACGAGATGATATTACATTGCACGTCAATTAGCGTGAGCTTATCGTTATCAAGATGCTTATTAATTTCTGCCAAATTACCATCCTTAGCACCCGCAACCGTTTCGGGGTGAAGCTTCAAGAAAACTTCAGAATCTGGTTGATCGAGGGCATACTGCAACATATCCCCGAATTGATAAGTTTCACATTGACCAAGCAATATGGAATTATCATTTGCTGTCTGATCTATCACCAAGATACGGCGTAAAGCTTTTTTCTTGGGCAGCAATGCATCAGCTGAATTATTATATTTGGTGATATTGTTATTAACAATTTTAGTCATCAACTCATTAGCCCGGATATCACTATGAGCAGAAAGTATATCGTCACTGCCATTCAAAATACTCTCAATCCTTGAAGGCCTAGTTGTATCGTAGAAAATCCCAACATCATCCAAAACCAATGAAAAATTAAATCTTTTTTCACTAGGTAAATACATTGACGAAATAAATCCATATTCAACTAGATAGTTTTTAATATCTAGTCTTTCTGATAGTTTCCTTGATATCTCGCCAGTTCTTCCTCGACCAAACCCAAATAAAATATCCGAATGCCCAAGTCTAGCAAGTATTTTATCGCATTGACCTTCAACACCACCGCTGTCTAGATATTTAATATAATTTTCAGCATTTTTAGAAGATACGACAGAAATGTCACTGCCAAAAATTTCATAATCCTTAAGACCTGGAGAAATAGAGATTAATGAACCAACAGGATGCTCTAAATTTGGACCGGATCGCGTTGCTATATCAGTAGAGCTTGTTATTTTATTTTCATAAACACGCTGTATCCTAGTAGGCGTTTTCTGATGATCATTATCGCAAAGCAGTGTTCTGAAAAACTCGGCTTCTTTAATCCAGTCATGTCTATCGCTAGAAAAAGCCTGCTTATCTGAATAATGATAATTTGTTTTCATTTCAGCCAACCAGTTATCATCTAAATATGAGAACCCATAATAATTATTCTGGCATAAAGGTCCAATTAACTTATATAACTGATAAGCCATCAAAATACCTGCGGAAGGTGGAGCAGATAATATTGTTTGTGCCTCATAGAATAATGAAGCATCAAAAAAAGCAATTGGATAGCCTTCATTTACTAAATTAAAAATAGCTTCCCACTCCGAGTACGGTCGAGAGTATCTATTACATCCGGTAAAAACAGTAAGAGAATGCTCTTTTTGAAAATCCTTCTTTACATAAGAATCAAAAGGCAGCCTTACCCAAACATCTGTTTTAACACCATAATCCTCAGAATAAGGATAGTCAGTTGAATAATTATTAAACCTAATAACAAGTTTAGTATTATCAATTTCCCCCCCTAGCTTTTTACCTAACAATGATGGTGAGTTACCAACTATACATACAGAACCGCCTGACATTAAAATAAGCTCTTTCAACTTTGTTTGGCTTTTTCTAATTCGACAAAAAGTATCATAAGAATCTTTATCTAAATAATCGCTATAACCATTCTTATAGAGATAATATCTCAAAAACATAAAATTATTATATTTTGCTCCTGTTTTTTTAGCACTGATCATTGCGGCCTTAGCTTTAGACAAATTACCAGAATCTGCATAAAAAGCTGCCTGCAACAGTTTTATCTTTCCATACTGTATACTTTTTCTCTTTTCCAGATTTACATTAGAAAGGTAATATTCCAATTTATTTAGCAACTTGATGGATACAGAGTCTTTTTCCCAAAGGTAGTTAATATAATGATAGATATAATTTAAACTGCCTTTACTAATACAAATACACTTCTCAAAGTTCTTTTCAATCTCAACAGAAAAACGCCCCAAACGGCGTAAAACATGCGTTATTTTATAAAAAACGTCCGCCTTTGGCTTAAGATAACTAAGATTTTTTAAAGTTTCATACGCCTTTTCAAACTCTTTAATTTCAATTAAAAAATCAGCTTTATATGCCAAATGCTCTATATTCCTAGGATTCAACGCAGAATCTAGCAATGCAATACACTCTTCATAATCACCATGTGCCTTTAACTCTCCAATTTTTTTATAAGTTAAACGCTCCTCTAGATATTTAACAGCATCTTCAAAACTAATTGGTGAGCATGATTCCGGATCGAAATATCTAGGATATAATAAATAGGCAGCCGCGAATACTTCTTCGATAGTTAAAGTTCTATTTCTTCGTGGGTTAAATTGACGATCATCGGTAAGGCCCCACCCTGCATAAAATGGACATCCTAATACAGTAACTTTAATTTTTCTTAGCAGTGCCTCAAAACCGGCTAGTGAAGTTAGAGTATATACATGATCTATCGTTTCGAACGCCGAGGCTAAAGATACATTTTCTACTAGAATTAAGGCAATATCAGAAACGTATTCTGGGTTACTACGTTTGGCCCTGTGACCAGCAAGCACATCAGGATGTGGCTTATAGATAATTTGAGCATTAGGGTTCTCTTTGTGAGCTAACCTTACCAAATCATTATTAGACATTTTTTGCGCCATTCCAAACTTAATTGACGCATCATCCTCTACTTGACCTATAACGAGAATTCGTTTTCTATCCTTAGGGCCATAAATATCAACAATATTTGTAACGCTTGAATTATTATATTTACTTAACCCATTACCTAACAGCTTCTTTATACCCAATTTTGACCGAGAAATAATATCGTCGTCAAACTTTGTTTTTAGCAACATCCTTTCTAGGTCAGATTCCATATTCGAGTCAAAATATAGAGTTCTTAAATCTAAAGTCAAAGACACAGGCTTATCACCACTACGCCCTAAGCTCACAGACCGAAGAAAACCATCTTCCAAGTAAATTGTTTCAATCCCAAGACTATCCATATGACGCTTAACATAGCCTCTATATTTAAAGCCCCACGAAAAAAAAGCTGCTTTTCCAGATACACTTTCAACTATTTTTTTATATTCATTTTTATAAATTTGCGCCGTAATGTTCGATGGTAATTTCAAAAATTTAAAATCACTAAAATAACTTTCAATAACATTAAAGAGCGATGAATCTTGAATTATTATTGTATCGACACTATCCAGTAAATCTTTACTACCTTCTTTTTCTTTTATATTAACTGCAATTTCACCTTCTACTACTCTATCAACTTCTACTGTTTTACCAACTTCTACTGACTTATCAATGTCTACAGCCTTATCATCTTCTACTGCGTTACCAACTTCTACTGCCACTTCAACACCTACTACTTTATCAATACTTACGTTGGTTAATATGCTATTGGTATTTTTTTCATCATAAATAGAATTAACTATATCTTCAAAAGCCAATTCCGCACCACTATATATATCAAAATATTTAGGATATAAAAGATAAGAGATACTAAATAATTGCTCGAGGGTTAACTTTCTCTGACGTCGTTCGTTTGCTTGTCTATCATCTGTTAACCCCCAACCAGAATAAAATGGACAACCTAATGTCGTGACCTTGACCCCTCTCATCAACGCTTCAAAACCAGCTAGCGATGTAATGGTATAAGCATGATCAATAGTTTCTAAAGCATTAGCCAATGGAATATCTTTTGTCAACACTAAACAAATATCAGCGACTTCTTGTGGATTTGATTGAAAAACTCGATGCCCATTTAATACATCGGGATGAGGCTTGTAAATTATTTGTGCGTCAGGATTTTCTTCAGCAGCCAACCGTACAACATCATTATTGGTTAGATTTTTTTCGCAACCGAATTTTATCGAAGCGTCATCTTCTACTTGTCCTAATACCAGAATACGTCTGCTTACTTTTTTCCCATAGAATTTACTTATATCTACAGGGCGGCTATTATTATATTTACTAATACCTGTATCGCAAATTAACTTTATTCCCGCTTCTGCACGTTTTAATAGGCTTGAGTCTTCAGTAAAATCAAAGCTATTTAGCAACATCTCCAAGTCAGTTGGTTTGGTAGCATCAAAATAAGGGCTAACAGAATCTAGACATAAAGACATCGGTGGTGCTTTAGTCGCCCCTAACTTGATAGAACGTACAAAACCATCTTCAACAAATTTAGTAGCGATTTTTTCATCCTTCAAAAAATCAAATATAAAATTTGGAGCCTTAAAACCCCATATAAAGACCTGACAAGACTTTCTATACTTTAATATTTCTCGTCGATATTCAGCTTTGAACTGTTTTTCACTAACATCTTTGGGTAAAAAAAATAATTCATATTCATCGAAATATTTTCTCAGATAAGTTTTCCAAGTACTAAAGCCAATAACGAATATTTTTCGCTTACCTTTTGGTTTTACCGCCTTTTTATTCCCCAAAAAGCGTACTAATTTATTTACCTGTTTTGGCAAGCTATGCATAACCGTCATTTAACCTTTCATTTCTAATATCGCGCAATTGAGCATATTTATCACGTTTCTGCTGATAATTTATTCTCGCCTTTTCCATTTCTTTTTTAGCACTTACAAAACCGCTAAAATCAAACGAATCAACTGATTTTTCTAAATCGTTAATGGGAGCCACCACAGGATAAGAATTGTGATACGCATCAATAGCCTCATTAATATCATCATACCACTGAGCCTCACCATCGTTAATAAATATTCCAGCCTCACATAGTTCTTTTAAAACCCCTTCACTATGAGAAACCATAATAAGACTTGATTGACCTACTTTTTCTGCAAAGGCTTCACGAGCTTTTTCTTTAAATAACCGGTCACCAACAGCTGTTGCCTCATCAGAAATATAGACATCAAAATCAAAAGCAAGCGACAATCCAAACGCAAAACGTGACCTCATACCAGACGAATATGTCTTTACAGGTTCATCAAAAGCATCACCTATTTCTGCAAAGCGTTCAACAAAAGCAATGACTCTTAAAATTTCTTGCCTGCTCCCCCCTTGAACACGCGCCACAAACTTAACATTTTGCCGGCCGGTCATACTTCCTTGAAAACCACCACTCAAACCCACCGGCCAAGAAACGCGGCTATGCCTAATGACTTCTCCTTTATCAGGCGTATCCATCCCCGCTATTAGTTGCAGTAAAGTTGATTTACCTGCACCGTTACGCCCTATCAGACCAACACTTACACACTTAGGTATAACTAGGTTGATATTCTTTAACACCCAGTCACTTCCATGATGGTTATGATAGCGCTTATAAAGATTTTTGATCTCTATCATTTTACTTATTATCCAGGTTTTAGTCTTGGTGATCTCGGATAATCATTACCACCATTTGTAAAATCAAAGCTATCAGCATAGTTATTATTATAATGACTATGATTGAATAAATACGCCTTGGCTCAACCGCATATTCTGGTTGAGTAGGGCTCTGTATTATTGATACCTGTTTTAACTGGCGTGCGGCCTCAATACGAGTGGACTGCAGTGCAGCCAATGCACTAGAGTAACTCTCTCTAGAAAATTGAACATTCATATCCAAAATTTGATATTCAGATGAAAGAACATTAAGTGCACCCCCTGATTTTTTCGCCAAACTGGCTCTTTGCTCATTAATTTCATCGTTAAGCGCTTCAATTTCTGCTTGTAAACGAATAATTTCTGCCGAGCTAGAACTTTGGTATGTCAAGGCTGCGGTTCGCTGTGCTGTTAAACTCGCTAATTGTCCATGTAGGCTAGCAATTAATGACCCTACACTCTCTATCTCGCCTTCCGCTGAAACTAATCCACTTTCATTCTGAAAATCTATAAGTTTAGCCAGATTTTCATCAAATCCTTTTCTCAACACCTTAACTTGTTTTTCAAGAAAATCTACCTGTTCTGTCGCTAGCCGCTGGCCCATCTTATTCATATGAGCTTCACCCTCATTAATAAGAAAAGTTCCTACTTCAAATGCCATTTCGGGATTAAAGGCTTCTACTTTTATACGCAATAGTTGAGAATAGTCATCAAAATCTACTGTTACTCGTTTAATATAATATTCATGCAGCTCCTCAATTGAATTGCGCTTATCTTTCAATCGAGAAAACCAATCAATCTCTGAGCTATTATAATGATTACGAATATCCAGTTCTTTATCCAATTTTTTTAACATATCGACTGAAAGCATATAATCTCGCAATAAAAGCATATCACTGCGAGCAGCAGAGCCTCCACCCGTAAGCAATGTCTGAAAATTAAGACTAGGACTGTTTATTTGTGGACTATCTAAAACAATACTACTTTCAGATACATATCGATCAGTTGCAATAACCCCCCAGTAAATAGTCATCATAAGAATAAAAAAACCGGCCATAAACCAGACAGGATAACTTCTTGATATTTCAACAAAAGAGCGTTTATTTTCTAATTTTTCTTTCATTTCGCTTTCAATCTCATTTCATATCGAAGATGCAGTATTAGTCCAAGTACTAGCGTCACCAGAATCCAGTACCACAAATATAAAAGATCAACTCCGTCAGCGACAGGATAACTACTAAAAAACCCCTCTCGAAGAGTTTCTAACCCATGAGGGATAGGGTTCCATAAAAAATACTCTCGTAAATTATATGGAACAACAGAAAAGGGAATAATCACACCACTAACTAATAATAAAGGTAAAGAAAGAAGCCGCGCAATGTTTCCTAACTCAGGAACTAACTTATTGACTGCGGATAGAGTTAAACCAATTCCAAAGCCAAACATCCATAATGAAAACCATGCCCATATTGCCAGTAAGGGTGTATCTGGATTCATTTCCATCCCAAGTAACATACCTGCAGCAATAAAGAGCAAAAAAACAAAGGAGCGTACCGAGCCTTCGACCAAGGATCTAACAATAACGGAATCGATAGGCTTAACTTGCCTATAAGCAAATAGCCCTCTATTTGCATCCACAGCGCCCATAAGCCGCATCATATTATCTCTAAAAAGAAAGAATCCCATTAAGCCAATGATCAACCATGGGATAAACTCTGCGTTTAAAACAACCTGTTCGCGTCCTAATACAAGTGTTCTTATGGAAACCATCAACCCAATCACAGCTATTGGTTCAAAAAGCATCCAAAACCATGCCATACGATTACCAGTAGCTCTAGCCAAAATCTCTCGCATAAACATTGCGTGCCAAACTGACCATGTGACCTGCCATGATGTTCTGACTTTATAATTCATTAAAGATCTATCGCCACTTTAGCCGCAATAGCCAGTTGATAAATAATCTGTGTCAAACTAGTCGCTAACTGTAGATTTTTAGTCGGCACGACAGGTAATACTAAAATCTCATCACCTGGCCGCAACTCTACATCGGTAGCTTGACGCACTTCTCCATTTAGACGTACCACCAGAATATTCTCGGCATCCGCATGCTGAGTAAAACCGCCAGAACGTTCGATATAATCCATCACATTATTGCTTTCCGTAAATACAGCTGCCTGCGGCACTAACACTTCGCCACTCACTAGCAATGAATCTGATGTTTCAGGAATAGTAATAATATCGCCATCCTGCAAGCGAATATCAGCTACTTTACCGTTATTAGCAACAACCATTCGACCATTAGGCTCTATTTGCGATGCACGTTTAACGAAATTAGAGATCAATTCTGCTTCTTTGATCCGAATGGAAGCTTCATCAGGAGTGGACGATGGTGCACCTAAGTAGGTTGTTTCCAATCGGCGCAGGCTATCTTGTAAAGATTGTTTCTGACGCTCAGCTACACTCAAGCGCCGAATCGAAATGCTATTGGTGTCGGTTAATGTTTCAGGCACCTGAATATTATTCAGCAGTTCAGTCAGCGTAGCATCTCTAGGTACCGCATAGCGCGACGGGCCGTAATAGCTACCTTCTACTTGAACGACAATGATTTCATCTTTCTGGTCTGCACTAAATAGTACTTCATCACCATTTTTTAAATGCACTTTTTGAAAATCAGACAGTGTGTAGTATTCGGCCAATAACCCACTGTCGCGTACACCTCGCACCAACACATGTGTAATACCGGGTTTAATACGTGCATATTGAAGTAAGCTTTGTCCGGTATTTTCTTTATTAGTTAACTCGTACTGCAGTTCTCGCTCGACATCACCCGCTACACTCACTGCCGACTGGCGACGCCCGACGACAACCGTATCACCATCGCGAAACTGCAGTGTAGGCAACTCCCCCTCTTTGAGAAAGCGGTATAAGTCAGCAGTTATGATAGTTTTATCATTGCGAATAACGCGAATCGATCTAAAACTACCTAGTTGCGCATCAATACCACCGGCTTGATCAATGAAGTACAGAACCGAATCATTTGGTGTTCCTGCATAGCGACCAGGATTTTCCACCTCACCGGTGACAAACACAGCAACGGGTTGTACACCTTGCAGATTAGTATAGACATTCACGTTTTCAGGATAGATAGACTGAACAGCAGACTTAACCTTGCTATTGAGATTTTGCTGCGAAGCACCTTGTACTTTTACGGGACCAACGGAGGGTATAAAGATGTAACCCTGGGCATCAACCGGCAACACTTTCTCAATTTCAACCGCGCCCCAGAGGCGTAATGTAATTAAGTCACCGGGGGCTATTTTATAATCAGGGTTAAGACCATCGGCACGCATGCCACGAAAGCCTCCGGTAAAGAGGTGCTCACCATAGGGCATTAAGTCATTAGAAAGTGATGGCTTTTTTAATCCTTTTATATTTGAGCCATAAGTACCCGTTTTCCAATTTGTATTCGGAGTATCGACTGCTGATTCGGCCAATGCTGCAGCCTGATCCTGCGAATCCAAACCTCCAGTTCCTGTGTTTATAGAAACGGCTTGTGCACTGCCAACTGTGAGAATAGACATTAATAGCGTGGCTAACACACTACCCAGCAAATTATTTTTGTGGGAGTGTCGCAAGACAGATGTTTTTGAACACAAAAGAGATGAATACAGTGCCGTTGAATACATATTATTTCACTATTCTGATGATATTAAAGCCTAGCTAAAAAAGAACCAATTACTGCGTAGCGACAACACTAAGAACGCGTGCTTTATACCAATCTTGATTATTATGAGTACACGCCAACCCAGTTTGCTTACTTGCCGTGCTACCAATTACTAGCTGACGACACTTAGCGCCACTGGCTGAAAAATAAGGTGCTTCAGCAAAAACGGTGACATCCTGCCCCCAAAGAGTCTCTGCGAAAAAGGCTGAACTACTGGGTGCTGAATGGTTAAGAAATTCAGAAACATCTATTGATATGAGTTGGTTTTCAGAAGGGGAAAATAGAGAATACTCTGCTTTTTTCTGGATAGGCGAACATGCGACCATAGCAACAACGGCAAACATTACAACTATGCTCTTAGCTGTACTATGAATCATGCGACAAGCTAAAGACTGAACCCGACTATCCTTGATTGTTCGCACTTCGCGACTCCCTACGATGATCATTACTTAAAGTTCTATATATTCTAATACAGCAGTCATAAAATAACACCCGTAAGAAGGTCTCTTTGATACCCATTATGTTGACATAAAAGGAAAAAATCGAGCCACCCTTTGCAGAGAGAAATCAAACACCAATCTAGTGCTAAAATGCCAACTAAGCTCCATTTTACGTAGAATGTTGATGAAGAATGTACCGCACCATTGTTATTGTCGATCTTGATCAATAGTTATGCGCACCAACAACTCCGGCTCTATAAAAACAAATCCCAAACAGTAATGCAATAACCAAATGGTGCAGTTCGCAAGTTCACTTGCACCCTACCAGTCACGCTATTTTATCCGGCTGCAATATCGCTACTAAAGGCGACTCCTAGGGAGTTTAGAGCCATGCTTAGATACGTAGGGTGCAGTGAGGGACGAACTGCACCAATAATGCAATACCCGGCCAAGCTCACTAGCACCCTACGAAAGATTATGTGATGGAGGAATACATGGGATCGACGATCTCATGATGAGGATCATAACCATCAACAGCTTCCAGCAGCAACTGACGCACCTTAATGTAATCGTAACGGTTTAAGGCCTCGATCATCTGATCAAGAATCGGCTTAAGCTCATCCCATTCAAGCATCGCTTCACCTGCACGCATAATCATTGGGTGATCCGTCGCTTGCACGTTACTGCCGATTAACAACTCTTCATAGAGCTTCTCGCCATCACGCAGACCGGTATAACTAATTTCTATATCACCGTCAGGATGGTTGATATCTTTAACTGATAGCCCTGTCAGGTTAATCATCTGCTTAGCTAGCGTTTTAATCTTTACAGGCTTACCCATATCCAAAACAAACACATCACCGGAAGAACCCATCGATCCAGCTTGAATTACCAGCGAAGAAGCTTCAGGAATGGTCATAAAATAACGGGTAATCTCTGGGTGAGTAACAGTGACAGGGCCGCCCTCTCTAATCTGTCGACGAAACAATGGAATTACAGAGCCAGAAGACCCTAACACATTGCCAAAGCGGACCATGGCAAAGCGAATGCCGCGGTTCTTCTCTCGCTGACTGAGAGCCTGTAATACCAGCTCAGCAAACCGTTTACTAGCACCCATGACATTGGTTGGACGTACTGCTTTGTCGGTAGAAATGAGAACAAAGTTTTTAACACCACAAGCAATAGCCGCTTCAGCAGTATTCCAAGTACCCATCAGGTTGTTACGCACCCCTGCAATCATGTTGGCTTCAACCAATGGCACATGTTTATAAGCCGCCGCATGATAGATCGTATTCACATGGTACTGGCGGAGAACACGTTCAAGGTAGGGAAAATCCAGCACTGAACCCAACACAGGAATCACATCAACACCTTCAAGAGATAGTTGCTTTAATTCCTGCTCAATGCTGTAAAGCCCGAATTCTGATTGCTCATAGAGAATTAATGTCGAAGGGCGCTGATTAACAATCTGACGACATAATTCAGAGCCGATCGATCCGCCAGCACCCGTTACCAACACGTTCTGACCCAAGATACAGGCGCTTAACAATGCTTTATCTGGTTGCACCTCTTCACGACCAAGGAGATCGGCAATATCCACTTCGCGCACATCGCTCATACTCACCTTACCACCGGCAATATCCGATAAAGCAGGCAGTGTTAGCACTCGCAGATTGAAGATGCTAAGAGAATCAACTATTGCTTTTCGCCGCAAGCGGGAAACAGAGGGAATCGCCAGTAAAACTGAATCAATATCATAACGTTCAATAAGCCCAGCAATTTCATCAGGCTGATAGACTCGCAGGTCATTAATATCCATGCCACGAAGAGTTTTATCATCATCTACAAAGGCGATTGCCGAAAACTCACCCGACTCACCAAGTGCCGTCGCTAGTTGCCTGCCTGCCGAACCTGCACCATAAATAAGTACACGATCGGCATGCTTCTGCGCTTTACTATCACCACCGGGAAACTGATGAAGAATAATCCACCGAGCAAACATCCGGCTACCGCCAATGACCAGCACAGCGACCAAGCCAAAAATCAAAATAACCGATCGGGGGGTATTATAATCCAGCGCCAGCATATACACGGCCACCGCCCAAATCAGCACCGACAACGATACCGCTTTGATAACTGTCCACTGGGCTCGATAACCAATATAACGGATGATGGCCCGATACATGCCCATTTTGACAAAGATAGGAATCGCGATCACCGGCGCTAGAAGATACGCAGGCCAGTGAACAAAATTGACGGCAGTCCAATCACCATAACGTAAGGCATAGCTAAACCAGCAACAAACCGGTAGCACTAGTAAATCAAAAAGAACAAACACCGCTTTTTTTTGTTTGCGGGTAGAGTTAAGCAATAGTTGCAGCACAATTAGTCCCTAAATTGTGAAATCATCGGACTCGATCACCTGAGCCGTGCCCTACCACCGTTAATAGGAGGTAGTGAAAATAATTTTTGAGAGATAATGTGCTAATCATACGAGCATCCCATTCTGCTAACCGCTCAGGTGTCGACATATCAATCTCATTAATTTGTGCTAAACCGGTTATTCCCGGGCGAACATCATAGATACCCAATTTATCCCTAGCCGAGGTAAGTGCCTGTTGATTAAATAATCCTGGCCGCGGCCCCACAAGACTCATATCACCTTTCAGCACATTCCACAGCTGAGGAAGCTCATCCAGTTTAGTCCGACGTAAAAAATGGCCATAACGGGTAATTGAAGTCCGATTAGCAAGGTGGGTGGCAACAGATTGGGTATCCAATTTCATTGTACGAAACTTTACCAATGTGAAAGGCTGCTTATCGCGCCCCACTCGCTGTTGAAGAAACAGAGGAGAGCCTGTATCCAACAACCCTAACAGCGCCAACAACAACAGCAAAGGAAAACCAACAATCAGCCCCATCATTGAAAAAACAATATCGAGAAAACGAATCACCCATCACGCTCCGTATCGAAACACCGCCTCAGTCCTTCATCAACAGAGATGGGCGGCTTCCAACCAAGCATATCACGTGTTTTACTGATATCGACCTGTAAAGAACCTAATAAACGATCAGCCACTTCTCTTTTACCCAGTAAATTAGCACCCAAACGCAACCAACTTTCAGGAACCGGCAACAACCGTGAAGGCTTGCCCATCGCAGTAGCGATGCCTCGTAACAGTTCAGAAGTAGAAAGATCTTCGCCATCACCCGCCAGAAACACCTGATTCGCCGCCGCAGGGTGATCGATGCAAGTCACAATGAGATCCACCAAGTTATCAAGCGCCACAAATGAACGCTTGTTATGGATGGCACCAAGAGGTAATGGGATTCCTTTTTCAACTAGCCGAACCAACCTGCCAAAATTACCCGGTGCATTAGGCCCATAAACCAACGGAGGTCGGATAATGACAACTTCCATACCAGTTTCTTTAGACAGCGCGATTAGACCCAACTCTGCTTCATATTTAGATCGCGCATAAGACTCTTGAGGTGCAGGGACATCATCAGCAGTGAAAGGAACTTGATTCTGATTACCGTTAACACCGATAGAACTAATAAAAATAAAACGCTCAACACCAGCAGAAGCGGCTTGCCGGGCCAGATTGAGAGTTCCATCAACATTGACAGACTTAAATGTCTCTAGGGAATTAACATTAACTTTTGAATTAACATGAGCTAATGCAGCAGCATGAATAACAACATTAAATCCTGATATTAACCTAGACCAGCCAGTAGCAGCATTTATATCACCACATTCAACGAATTCCGAACCTTGGCTTGTATTTGTACACCTTATCGACCCCAAGACATGAACATTGTGACTAGCGGATAATAGGTTATATATTTTTCGACCAACAAAACCATTAGCACCAGTCAAAAAAATATTTGTATTTAAAATAGTCATTTCCATCATCAACAAAAAAAACCGAGAGCTTTAGCTAATTTAGGATAACGAGATCGAAGAAAACCACCTAAAGCATAAAAACAAAAATAATAAACACATTTTAACAAGGGTAAATTTTCAACATCACGATATAAACGCCATGTATATTTAGCAGCATCTAATTTATTATTAGAAATTGAGTTAGCCCTTGTGCGATAAAGTGATAAGGACTCGTCAATCGCAACAGCTTCACCAGTTCTCTTAAGTAACTTCAACCACAACCCAAAGTCCTGACGTTTACGGATCTGTGGCATTTCCACTTTACCAAATACTTTTGTATCATAAACAGCTGTCAAACAGCCGATAACATTAGTTTTAAGCAACTGAGAATAGCAAACCGACAAAGGAACCGAAATTTCAGTTAACATATCACCATTATCATTTATTTTATAATAAGAACTATAACTGAAAGCAATAGATTTTTTTAGCATAAAGTTTATATGTTTCTCAAGCTTACATGGCAACCATAAATCATCACTATCAAGAAAAGCAATAAAACGCCCTGATGCTTTTCTAATTGCATAATTCCTAGCAACTGCAGCCCCTGAATTTTCGTCTAGCTTAAAAAGCTTAATCCTATGATCAGAAAAACTTTTTACAATTTGATAACTAGCATCCGTAGAGCAGTCATCAACTACCAACAACTCCCAATCATAAAAAGTTTGCTTCAAAACAGACTCTATACATAAAGAAACATATCTTTCACAATCATACATAGGAGTAATTATAGAAACAGTCGGCATAAAAACAACACTCCTAGCTGATAATTACATAACAAAAAACTACACCTTAGACTCTTTTATTACTTTACTATATAGGCTTTTCATTATCTCTACACAAGTCTGCCAATCATAATTTTCAGCAACATGACTCGCCCCCGCCCTGCCCATTTTAACACGCAAATTAAAATCCAGAACCAATTTATATATAGCGTCTGCAGCAGCAGTAGGATTTTCACGCGGCACGACAAACCCAGTAACCCCATCCAATGTAACTTCGGGTAGCCCTCCAGCATTAGAAACAACGACAGGACACCCAGCCGCCCCAGCCTCTATAACTGCAACACCAAAGCTTTCACTATCAGCCCGACTCAACGCAACATAAATATCCAAGTCTGATAATACAGAAGGGACCTTACTATGCGGAACCGGTCCTAGGAATGAAGTTACCTCAGCGACCTTTTCACTGACGGTTAACTTTTTAAGGACATCTATTTGCTCTCCCCCCCCAACCAAGCGTAAACGCAAACAAGCACCTAGCTTAGGATTTTCCTCCATTAATTGTCGACGGGTAATAGCAAATGCTTTGATTAATGTATCAACACCATACTTTGGAGACATAGCTTTTACAGTACCGACCCATAACTCTCCAGCCGCCTTTTCACTCACAAATGAAGCGCCTTCCTTGTCTTTATAGCTTTGCATATCCACACCAAAAGGTGTAATCGAAATTTCACCTAACTCAGGAACAATCGTTCGAACCTGTTCTGCCATACAATTACTCGTCGATGCGACAGCATCGGCACTAAGAAGGTTCTTCCGCACAAGCCATTTATGAACAAAGCTTTTTTCAGGAAAATCATAAACATCGCTTCCCCAGACCGAGAGTAACCATGGCGAATAACCGACTAAACGAGCCGTTGTACCATAACCACTCGCATAATGTACATTGAGCAAATCAGGTTTGATTTTTTTTAATAATCGCCTAACTTGGGGAACAATAGTAAAATAACCAAGATAACCGTGAAAAGGCAGCAGATGCAAATGAACATTTTCATTCAATGCTTCTATCTCTGGATGTTGAGAGATAACATGTACATCAATGCCCGCTGCAGACAAACCATTAGCCCATCGAATGGTATGTATAGATGACGCTCCTGCCAAAATAACGACTTTCATGCATTCCTCTTTGCTACATCTAGTTTTATTTAAAATAATATATCAACACACTACTAACCACAGAAGCCAAAACACTACTAAAAAACACTACATCTTACAATCTACAAAAAAGATATAATTAATAATCACTCTAAGCACATACCAAAATATCATTTCTATAAACCACAGCTAAAATACTGCCAATTTCCATTATCAACCCATAAAAATATAAGTTACTACCCAAAAACTAGCCGCAAAAATATAAAACATACTCAGACAACTCAATCTCATCATCAAAAATAAACTATTGTTACCTATATCGACTCCCGCTTCAATGTTATAATTAGTCAAAGACAAAATAAAGAAAACTCAAAGTCCGAGCTTACATGTCACCAGAATTAAATAAACGAATAGCGAAAAACACTCTGATGCTTTACTTTCGTCAGTTGTTAATATTATTTGTTAGCTTGTACACCATTCGAGTTATCCTTGATGAATTGGGGGTTGACGACTATGGTGTCTATGGTGCTGTGGCTGGCTTAGTTGCTTTGAGTGCTTTCTTGCCTGGCTCATTGGCACAAGCAACGCAGCGCTTTTTTTCATTTGCATTAGGCGAACAAAATCAAGATCGACTAAACAAAACCTTTTCCGTCAACCTTGCACTTTACAGTGCAGTAGCATTAATTGCCTTTGCTATTTTACAAACGGTTGGTCTCTGGTTTGTAAATACCCAACTAGCGGTGCCTGATGGTCGGTTTGAGGCAGCAAAAACACTATACCATTACGCGACACTGACATTCTTAGTGAGTGTGTTCACTACACCCTTTATGGCTATTATTATGGCCCACGAAGATATGAAACTTTATGCTTACATATCTATCCTTGAAGCTTTTATGAAGCTGGGTGTTGTGTTCTTGCTGCAATACATTACTTGGGACAAGCTCGAACTATACGGGCTTTTAGTGCTATGTGTGGGTGTTGTCAATGCAATGATTTATATTGGGGTTTGTCTATACCGATATGACGAGTGTCAGTTAAGAAAAATCTACTGGGATTCTTCCTTATTGAGAGAAATTATAGGTTTTACTGGCTGGACTGTTTTTGGTCAGATAACGAATGCAGCAAGAACTCATGCAATTACTTTGCTTTTGAATCAAAACTACAGTCCAGCGGTTGTTGCAGCTAGAACTCTTTCCGTACAAATTTCTAATAGTGTGAATATGTTTGCAGCGAGTTTTAATACAAGCTTATATCCACCGATAATTAAAAATTATGCGGCAGAAAAGCAAGAGGAAATGTTTGAGTTAATTATTGGTGGTTCAAAAATTACTTTTTTTCTTTTGTGGGTTTTTGCGCTGCCAATGCTTATTAAAATGGAAAGTATTCTCGGTTTTTGGCTTACAAATGTTCCTGTAAATACCATTATTTTTGCACAACTTTCATTAATAGAAGCATTAATACTTGCAGTTAGTTTACCTCTGACAACAGCTGCAAGAGCTCCTGGTAAAATGCAAGCTTATGAGCTTATAATGGGCTCGATTCAATTGGTTCTATTCTTTTCGTCATGGATCGCTGTTGGTTTTGGATTGCCTGCGTATAGTGTTTTTGTTATTGCTATAATTGCTAATTGTGTGATGTTTTTTGTAAGGCTTTATCTCTTGCGAATGTTGATAGAATTTCCTGTTTTTTTGTATATTAGGAAGGCTGTTATTCCTATTTTATATATGATTTTTTTTACTTCTTTTTTTCTGTTCACGATAGGGGGATATAGCGGAAATGGTTTTTTTGAAGTTTTTTGTTTTTCTTGTTTTTCTGTTATTTTTATTACCGCTGCTATGTATAGTATTGGGTTGGATGAAAGATGGCGAAAAATTATAAAAAATAAAATCTCATCAAAAATTTATTTTAATTGAAATGATTTTTTATTCTATTAGGTTGATTTTATGAATAATTTATTGTGTGTGTTTTTCAGGAAAATACGTAGCTTTTTTGTTAAAACTACTTTGATTTTTGAAACGCTGGCAAAAATATATAAGTATGGGGGAGTTTCAACATATTCTATTGCTCAGATTGAATATGGAAATATTTTAGAAGGTAAAAAAATCCTGATAACAGGCGGAGGGTCTGGCATAGGTTATGCGCTGGCAAATAAATGCGTAACTATGGGAGCGTCGGTTATAATAACAGGCCGGGATGAAAAAAAATTAAGTGAAGCTGTCTTGAAAATAAATAATCCTCGTCTTCAGTGGTTGGTCTGGGATGTAAGTGATGTATCCATTACAGGAAGTAGATTGAAAAGTTGTATTGAATTGCTAGGCGGTAATATAGATGTACTTGTAAATAATGCCGGTGTTATTGATACAACTGATTTTTTGAATGTTTCTGAAAGTCAATGGGAGAAAGTTTATTCTACTAATTCGAAAGGGTTGTTCTTTTTAACGCAAGCGGTCTGTCGTTTTTGGATTGATAATAATAAATCAACAAAGAAAATTATTAATATTTCATCTCAGGGAGGCTTTGTAGGAGCTACTTATCCCTATAGGATGAGTAAATGGGATGTCGCTGGATTAACAATGGGTTTGGGAGTTAATCTCTGTGAGAAAGGTATATTGGTTAATGGAATAGCTCCCGGGATTATATCAACAAAAATGCAGCCGATGACTTTAGAACAAAATAACAATATTTTCAGTCCATATAATCCATTGAAAAGATTCGCTCTTCCAGAAGAAATTGCAGAGTTAGGTGTTTTTCTAATTAGTGATGCCTCGAACTTTATTGTTGGGCAGACCATTATATGCGATGGAGGATATTCAATAAAGTGAACAATATTGTAATCGAAATTTTATTTTTAATTCGTTGAAAATAGAATGTAAATTTCATCTTTGTTTTTTTATAATGTTAATGTTTTCTGGTGAAGTTATGAGTAGATTTTATACTGACGAAAAGAATGTCCTAATTATCATTGCTCTATTAAAAGCAAATAACATTAGAAAGGTTATTGCTTCACCAGGAGCAACTAATGTGACATTTGTTGCAAGTGTTCAGAATGATTCATTTTTTGAAGTGTATTCTGCTGTGGACGAGCGTTCTGCAGCCTATATGGCATGTGGCTTGGCGCATGAGTCAGGTGAGCCAGTTGTTATAAGTTGTACGGGGGCTACCTCTTCAAGAAATTACATGCCCGGTATGACCGAAGCCTACTATCGGAAACTTCCCGTGCTTGCTATTACATCAACACAATCTGTTGCAAGAGTAGGTCACCATATAGCACAGGTGACGGATCGAAGTAACAAGCCTAATGATACCCAGCGACTTAGTGTTGCTCTTCCTATAGTGAAAGATGCTGATGATTTTTGGGAATGTGAGATAGAAGTCAACAAAGCTATCCTTGAATTGAAGCGGGCTGGTGGAGGTCCGGTACATATTAATCTGCCAACTCGTTACAGCCAGTCTTATGGTACGAAAGCGCTGCCGACATGTCGGGTAATGGATCGATTCACGGCAACGGATAAGTTGCCTAAGCTAAAAGGACGTGTTGCTGTCTTTATTGGTGCTCACCGAGATTTTTCGGTAGAAGATACAAGGATTCTAGATGATTTTTGTAGTGCTAATGATGCAGTAGTTTTTTGTGATCATACCAGTGGGTATAAAGGCAAATATAGCTTACTTTATTCTCTTGCAGCCAGCCAAGATTTAACGAACCAGAAGGCGGACAAACCGGATATCACCATTCATATAGGAGAAGTTTCTGGCGACTATGCGACTATGGAAATGGTAGGAGAAGAAGTCTGGCGTGTTAGTGACGATGGCGAAATACGCGATACCTTTCGCAAACTACGATATGTGTTCGAGATGGATGAAAAAACGTTTTTTCAGAGCTATACCGACTCATCTAGAGAGTTATCCGATAAGTACTTAAAACAATGTAAAGCAACATTGGCTGATATCAGATCTGAGCTACCAGATATTCCCTTTTCTAATATCTGGATAGCAGCACGTACCGCGCATAAAATCCCTGACGACTCGGTTATTCATTTTGGTATTCTGAATAGTTTAAGATCTTGGAACTTCTATGATTTGCCTTCTTCTGTTAGGTCAATATCAAATGTCGGTGGGTTTGGCATCGATGGTGGGCTTTCCAGCTTTCTTGGGGCATCATTGGCCAAGTCAGACCAACTCTGCTTTTGTATTATTGGTGATTTGGCCTTTTTCTATGATATGAATGCGTTAGGTAATAGGCATGTTGGTAACAATCTGCGGATTATGGTGGTCAATAACGGTAAAGGAACCGAGTTTAGGCAATACAATAGTGTTGCTGCTCAAGTTGGAGATCAAGCTGATGAGTTTATCGCAGCATCAGGCCATTACGGCAATAAATCTACTACCTTAATCAAACATTATGCACAAAATCTCGGCTTTAATTATATTAGCGCTTCTTCAAAAGAGGAGTATGAATCTGTTTATAATCAGTTTCTTGCTAAGGGGGTTGAGAACGGCTCAATCGTATTTGAAGTATTTACGGACAGTGAAGAAGAAAGCAAAGCATTGGAAGTCATTCGAAATATAAAAAAAGAAAAAAAACAGCATCTCAAAGTCATCATTAAACGACTACTTAGAAAAAATAAATTAAATATCATTAAAAGGTTGTTTTCTGAGTAAATATTATGAATAAAAAATCAACAACACCCTGCATTATAGTCACACTTTGCAAATCTCCGAACTATGGTGCATACCTTCAGGCTTTTGCATTAAAAGAAATACTGAGTGAGTATGGATATAAAGTAAGATTTTTAGATATATATGACATAGAAAATAACATTAAACGATACAAGTTTTTTTTCCGAGGTTTACGAAAAAACTTTATGAGCATTTTCTTTAATATTAAAAAAATATTTTCATTTAGGTCTGCAGAAAAAAAACTTAAAATGGTTCGTCGAGGTAACATTTCAAGTTTTAAAGTAGCTTTTATTGGATCCGATGAAATATGGAGTGTTACTAATGGAACATTTAACAGTGTCCCTGAATTCTTCGGCCTGAACCTTCCAGGATTATTAACATTTTCTTATGCTCCTAGTGTGGGAAATTCTGAAGTTAAAGACATGCTACGTCATCCTGATTATATAGCAGGCATTAATAGTTTTGACCTGATAAGTGTTAGAGATAGAGAGTCACTGAATATTGTTAAAAACTCTACTAGCAATGATGTGACCGTTGTACTTGACCCAACCTTTTTACATGACTTTTCGCCTCACGAAGTAGATTTCCATATAGAAAAATCTTATATTCTTATTTATACATATGGTTTTGAAACAGGCATTACAGAAGAAATAAAAAAATTCGCCCTTGACAACAATCTTATCTTAGTTTCTGCTGGATTTTATCACTCATGGGTTGATATAAACGAACCTTGTTCACCGTTTGAGTTTCTTTCACTTATAAAGAATGCTAAATACGTAATTACAGATACTTTTCATGGCTCTATTTTTTCAATCAAGTATAAAAAGAATTTCATTTGTTATGGTAGACATAAGCAAAAAGTTAAGCACCTACTTAAATCCCTCGATTTATCAGGCTGCCTAGTTGACAAAGGTTATTTATCCGCAGGTCATACCCCAAGAACGGATTACACTAATATTGAAAAAACATTGGAACCTTTACTAACCCAAAGCCGAAATTTCTTAATCAAATGCAACTCTCTCATGAATAATAACAATGAATAAGCCACAAGTATCAGTAATAGTTCCCGTTTATAACATGGGCGAACGATTAACAAAAACTATTAACTCACTCTTACATCAAACATTAAAAACCTTAGAAATCATTATTATTAATGATGCATCCACGGATAACTCAGGCGACATAATCAAACTATTAGCTGAAAAACATAAAAACATAGTCACTGTTAATTTCAGTGAAAATAAAGGTGTTCATGAAGCAAGATTAGCAGGCTTAAAAATATCATCCGCACCTTGGATTGGTTTTTTGGACGCAGATGATTTTGCTCGTCCTAAAATGTTCTCTACATTACTATCTGCTGCAGAAGAAAACAATGTTGACATTGTCGTCTGTGGTTCAGATAGAGTAACAGAAAAACGTAAAGTTATAGCGTCAAAAATTAAATTTCGAAAATCAAAGAAAATTGAAAATGATATATTCAAGAAATTTTGTGCTTTTGAATTCGGTACGGGAATGCTTTGGAATAAGTTATATAATCGAAAAGTTATAGAACCTTATTTCAATCTAAAATTCCCTTGGCGACAGAGCATTAACGAAGATTTAATTTTAAACATTGGCTGCTATTATCAGGCCAAAAGTATTTACCTATTAAGTGACTCATTACATGAGTACGTCTATAATAGAAAAAGCATTACATCACAGATCAACAAAGTAAAAGCATACGTCGAATTATATAAATCACTATCCCTAGCTGTCAGTATTTTTAACAAAAATGATGACTATATTTTATATGAAATAATAAAAATGTATCAAAAACAGTTTTCTTGGAGTTGCTATCATGTAAATAACAAAGCTCTATTAAAACAATATGATGCTGAACTAAAAAAAGCATCAATTCTTATTTTAAAAAACTATCCTATAGCATTACCAATCTTAACTGCTTCAAAAACAGAAATAAAAGAGCTAATAACAAGGTTAATAAAAAAGATTTTTAGGTATTAATAATAATTACAATAATGCAGTCAAAATCATTATAATAACACCCAAACCCATCAGCAATGATCATTATGCCTAAATTTTCCTCATCTACCCTCAATTGGCTGTCTGACACCCCGACATCTCCCCTCTTCGAAGACATCTACTTCTCTATCGATGACGGCTTGGCCGAAACCAACCACGTATTTCTCGATAGCAATCAATTGCCAGAGCGTTTTGCCACAGCCAGCACCTTTACCATTGCCGAAACAGGTTTTGGTACGGGCCTTAACTTTCTCGCCACTTGGAAGCTGTTTCGTGAACAAGCACCTGCATCGGCCAAGCTACATTTCATCAGTGTTGAGAAATACCCTATCGCATTAGATGATCTGATTAAAGCCCTCGCTCTATGGCCAGAGCTTAGCATGTTCTCGGAGCAACTGATTGTCCAGTATCCATGTCATTCGCCGGGGTTTCATCAACTTTCTTTTGATGACGGTCGTATAATGCTTACCTTAATGCTGGGCGATGCGATTGATTGCTATCGTCAGTTGGAAGCTCGAGTCGATGCCTGGTTTCTCGATGGTTTTGCTCCATCAAAAAATCCGGAAATGTGGTGTGCCGAGCTGTTTCAACAGATTGGCCGTTTGAGTCACACGGATACAACCTTTGCCACCTTTACCTGTGCAGGGATTGTTAAACGCGGCTTACGGGATGTCGGTTTTCCGGTCAAGAAGGTGGCGGGCTTTGGGCGCAAACGTGAAATGCTCGTTGGCACCTATTCCCCTGAGGTCGAAACTCGATCGGCACCTGCAGAGGGCCCTAGCTGGTTTCAACTACCCTACAAACATACGGGTGACAAAACGGCTATCGTGATTGGTGCGGGTATCGCAGGGTGTTCGACAGCCCACTCACTGGCTAAGCGTGGTTGGAAAGTGACCCTTGTGGATAAGAATTCAAAGATTGCCGCTGAAGGATCAGGCAATCATCAAGGTGCTCTGTATGCAAAGCTGCCGATAGAGCCAATCCCCACCAGTCGCATCCATCTGTCGGGCTTTCTTTATAGCAGTCATTTTCTTACGCAAAACTTAGCTGATCGCAACGATATCTGGTCACCCTGTGGCCTATTACAGTTGGCTGCCCATGACAAAGAAAAAACGAAGCATCAAAAACTGGCTGAATCCGGTAACTACCCTCGCTCAGTGGTCCGCTATGTCGAGCAAACCGAAGCATCTAAGATTGCAGGCACTGCCGTTAGCAACAGTGGTTTGTTTTTTCCTGAAGCTGGCTGGGTGACGCCACCATTGCTGTGTGAGTGGTTATGCGAACACCCTAACATTACAGTCATAACTAGCACTCAGATCAAGCGACTCGTTCGGGATGATCACCAGTGGCACTGCTATACCCAACATGGGCAAGCACTGACTGCAGCGGTGACAATCATCGCCTCAGCCGCCGATAGTGTGGCCTTTGAGCAGACCAACCATCTTCCGGTACAGAATATTCGCGGCCAGGTGTCTATCACCGCTAAAAATGCTGACTTACCTGCGCTCGATACCGTCCTATGTAGTGAGGGTTATATCTCCCCCACCCAACAAGGGCGCTATTGCTTCGGCGCGACCTTCGAACTTAAAGACCCAGCAACGGATATCCGCGAATCTGGCCACCAGCATAACCTTACAAAAATCACCAATATGGCGCCCAATCTCGGCGAAGCACTGGCACAGTATCATGTACACAACCCTCTAAGCGGTCGTGTGGGTTTTCGTTGCGCATCGCCGGATAAGTTGCCGATTGTCGGCCCAGCCCCAGTTTTTAGCACTTTCATAGAGGATTATGCTCGGCTACGGCACGATGCAAAAACCGTAATCGATACCGCACCACAACACTACCCTGGACTGTTCGTTAACCTCGCCCACGGATCTAAAGGGCTGATTAGTTGTCCTATTAGTGGAGAGCTTATCGCTACTATGCTTGAAAACGAACCGTTACCGCTGGAAAAAGAACTCATCGATAAACTCAATCCAGCACGATTTATCATCAAGAATTTGATCAGGCGGGCGATATAATATGAATCATTCAGTATAAGGCGTAGTGAACTGTCATGGCATTGGTTATTTACGACCAGGGATACCGCATCAAGACACCGGTTAAATCGTTGTTTGCTCCTCGCGGAGTAGAACAACTCGGTGCGTCTACCCATACGGCCCCTGCCGGTGGTGAGCGAGATCACGAGAAAGAGATGATCGACCAGTCACAACATCATGAGATCGGGCCAACCGTCCAAGGACATTCTCAGGGAAATGCCCGTAAAGCTGCGTCTGTTTATAGCCAAACCGGTGGTGGCAGCACCAGCCTAGAACATCCGCGCGCCTATATACCGGCCTCGCTGATCATGTCCTATCCGATACAAACGGTCTTAGAGGGCAGTAAAATTCAGTCGGCGCTATACAAAATGAAGCAGTATTCGATCAGTCACCTGCTGGTGCTATCTGGGACAGGACGGCTCATGGGAGTGGTGACGGAAAAACTTCTGCTGCAATACCTGAGCTATCAAGGGGCGCAAGAACATACCATTGAGGACACCATCGAACGCTGCTATTCCACTCAAGTGATCACCGCTACTCCCGATACCAATATTCGACAACTGGCGGTCAGCTGCGTGGAACACCACCTGAGTTGCATTCCTATTGTGGAGGATAACGGTAATTTGAAAGGCATTATCACCCGTACCGATCTACTCCAATCGCTGATTAACAACGAGTGGCTAGACAGCCGCTAACAACCCCCTTCTATTACGGTTTACGATGGGGTAAGGCACTTTCCTCATTGAGCTGGATAGCATCATCTCGGCCACCGAACAAACCGGCTAAAAAGGCAAAAACCTTTTTAATACCTCTCCAAATCTTCGGCAGTAGCCAGATCACTAGCGCAATAAACAATACCAGTGCGATAAGAAAGGCAATGGGATAGTTTAGCGCAGCCCATAAACCACCAAAAACGGCTAGATCTTCGGTGATTGATGCGGCCCAGTTGCTCACCGGTTCAGGTGAAGTATTGATCATGACCCGTCCGCCCGCTTTGAATGCGTGGCTGGTCGCCGACAGAGAGCCACCGACTAAGGCTGCGGCAACGATCACCGCGGGGTTCATATCACCCATCGCACCGGCGGCTAATGCAGCCCCTGCGGGGATACGAATGAAGGTGTGTAAGGTGTCCCAGCCGGTATCAACGCCGGGAATCTTATCGGCAAAGAACTCAACACAGTACATAAAACCAGCCGCCATCAACACCATAGGATCGGCAACGATCTCCAACCCACTAGGCAGTTGAAAATGGCCCATATTCGCCGCTAACCCAAGCATCAAAATGGTGGCATAAAGATTGATACCACTGGCCCAGCCGACCCCCATGGTCAGCGCGATCAATGCGGTAATCTGTTCTAACTGATCCATGACGATACCTCGTTCAACTATAAACGTTCACGAGCCACTATATTGCACAGGCCTGTACTCTGACTGAACAAAACCACGGCTTCACCGCTTCTCAGTTTAGCTCTCACCTGATCGATGCGCGTATCAATACTGGTTTCATTAAAGCCATAGTCTGTCCCGTCACGGGTAACAAACTCTTTTATCAGGCTAGTTAAGGTGTCGGGCTGTAGTTGTTCCCAAGGAATAATCATGCTTACCAAGGCCAGCGAAAGAAGCTATCGGCACGCTCTCGTATACGGGGGCAAGACTTCAAGTCTTCTCGGTATTGCTCGGCCCGTTGCTCCACCTGTTCAGCCTGATGGATCAACACAGGGTCAGGGTGATATTCCAACCGACGTAGCCCGCCATGACCAATTCTTGAGGCGATATAGAGCTTACCCGCTTCGTTCATTGCTAGATCGTTGCGCTGACTGGCCATCTGCGCATGCCAGCCGAGATAATCCAGCGCAGTATCGATCTCGGCAACCGATCCTGACCAGTTCTCGCTCGCTAGACGATACTCTTCCCAATCGGCATAGGGCGGGTGGATATATTCACTCGCAACGGTACCCACCGGCATATTTAACTCGGCCAAGGCAATATGCAGTGGTAACCCCCAGCGGCTTTCAGTAGCCACCGCAGCATCGAGCCAATCATTATCCTGATAGAGCCCGCGACAAAATGGATTATCGGGCTTTGCAAACCGCTCCGGCACGACGTCAGCAATCTGACTACAGCCCTGCAACAACAAGGCACTCAGCAAACACAAAGGGATTGATCGGTTAAACGTCGATCTGCGCATGGGTCTATCTCTCTTATTGGTTATATTCCGCCAACAATGCTATTAGTTGCTGCTCATCCATTACTGGAATATTAAGCTCTTCGGCTTTCTGTAACTTAGAGCCGGCCCCGGGACCTGCCACCACACAATCGGTTTTCTTCGAGACGCTGCCGGCCACTTTGGCCCCTAACGCCAGCAACTGTTTTTTAGCTTCGCTGCGTGGCATCTGCTCGAGTGTACCCGTCAGCACCCAAGTTTGCCCCGCTAATGGCAGCTCATGATGATCTACCTCAACATCCTGCCAATGAACGCCCGCAGCACGCAGCGCCTCGATTACTTCTCGGTTATGCACCTGATGGAAAAAACTAACGATATACTGCGCCACAATTGGGCCGATGTCCGGTGCTGCCTGTAGCTGCTCTTCGTCGGCACTCATTACCGCTTCAAGCGAGCCAAAATGCATGGCTAAGGTTCTTGCGGTGGCCTCGCCTACTTCACGAATGCCCAAGGCATAGATAAAGTTGGCTAGTTCGGTCGCCTTGCTCTTCTCGATACTCTGCAACAGTTTAGCGGCTGACTTATCCCCCATCCGCTCCATGCTGGCTAATTGCAGATGGTGTAACCGATAAAGATCCGCAGGGCTATGAACTAACTCTTTCTCGACTAAGCCATCGATCAGTTTTTCCCCCAGCCCATCGATATCCATCGCTTTACGTGACACATAATGTTTGAGGGCTTCTTTACGCTGGGCGGCACAACTCAGCCCTCCCGAACAACGCGCTACGGCCTCACTGTCCACACGAATAATTTCAGAATCACACACAGGGCAGCGTTGCGGTAGTTGAACGGCCTCTGTGTCGGCGGGGCGACGTTCCAACACCACCGATACCACTTGCGGGATCACATCACCGGCCCGACGAATAATCACGCTGTCACCGGCTCTAATATCGAGACGCTCCACCTCATCCATATTGTGCAGTGTGGCATTACTCACGGTAACACCACCGACAAAGACCGGTTCCAAGCGAGCCACGGGCGTGATCGCACCGGTGCGTCCCACCTGAAACTCAATCGCATTCACGATGGTAATCTCTTCCTGTGCCGGAAACTTATGGGCAATCGCCCAGCGAGGCGCCCTTGAGACGAAGCCTAAGCGCTGCTGTAGCTCAATATCATTAACCTTGAATACTATCCCATCGATTTCATAAGCAAGCTGGTTACGCCGCACTGAGAGCGCCTCGAAATACTCCAGACAACCTTCAGCACCTTGCACCACCGCCATTTCCGCATTGATTTTCAATCCCCAGGTCGCCAGTTTACGCAAGATCGCTTCATGGCTATTCGGCAGTTCTCCACCACTGACAATACCCACCGAGTAACAACACATCTCTAATGACCGCTGCGCAGTAATCTTAGGGTCTAACTGACGCAGACTGCCCGCGGCGGCATTACGGGGATTCACAAAGGGTTTGTCACCACGTTTCAACGCTTCTTCGTTGAGCCGCGTAAAGCTTCTTCGGGGCATATAGATCTCACCCCGGACTTCCAGCCGCTCAGGATAACCGGAGCCTATCAACCGTAGCGGAATCGACTCAACGGTTCTGACATTGAGGGTAATATCTTCACCGGTGCTGCCATCACCACGGGTTGCACCACGGATTAGCTGGCCATTTTCATACAACAGACTGACGGCAATACCATCCAGTTTCGGCTCACAAGCGAACTCCAGCGGTATCTCATCGCTCAGTTTGAGGCGATCACGCAGTCGCTTTTCAAAGCTATACATATCGTCGGCAGAAAAAGCATTATCCAGTGACAGCATCGGCATCTCATGCCGCACTTGAGTAAAGGCCGCCAGAGGTTCTGCGCCCACCCGCTGGGTAGGAGAATCTGAGGTGATCAGTTCCGGATGCTCATCCTCAAGCGCTTTGAGCTGACGAAAGGCTCGATCATATTCAGCATCAGGCACCTGAGGATCATCGAGTACATAATATTGATAGTTGTAGTGACGCAATTGATCGCGCAGCTGCTCAAGCAACTGCGTCATAGAGGTATCAGGTTTCATCGGCTTTTATCTGGGACTATCAGGCGGTTGTCGTTTTTTTCAGCTTACGCATTTCAAATTTACGAATACGTTCACGATAATGTTCTTTGGTTTGGTCACGCATGGTGGAACGATTTTCATCCAGAAGAACACCGTTTAGATTAGTCGCAACCGCCGAAGCCGTCGCTAACATACATTCGTAAGCGTTCATCACATCGCGAGGCTCTTCCATCGACATAAAGAAGGTAACACCGCGGGTTTCTATGCTGTCCATCGTCTCGATATCGAAATAGCCCGGCTCCAGTGCGTTGGTCATACTGAACTGAATTGCCCCTTTATCGATGCCGTCTTCATAGCGATGAAAGATTTTCATATCGCCATAGCGCATACCGCAGGCCAGTAAAATTTGCAGCAGGCTACGACCAGAAAAACTTTGCTCTCCCTCGGTTGCTACGACAGAGATCACCAACACTTTATCGGCTTCTGGGATTTTCTGAAGCGATTGGCCTTTGATGCCAATAGCCGGATCGGCCTTACTGTCTGCATCGACCGTTTCTTTAGCTTTAGCCGCAGGCGGCTGAGGTATCGGTTTTGCTGTAGGCGCTGGTGCTGACGCTGCAACAGGTTGCTCATCCGTAAACAGGCCGGTCAGCTCAGTTTGCTCATCATCGATAGCCGAAAAATGAGCGGGTTCTAACGGTTGTGTATAGGCAGTTTTCGGCCGAGCAGAAGACTCCGCCTCTCTTAAGGCGGTTTGATCCTGATGCTCTGGTAGATCCATCATGGTCTGTTGCAACTGATGATTATCATCCCGTTTCGGCCGCATAAGCTCGCTTACTGGGCGGGTATAATCAAATTCATGCTCATCTTCATCAACTGCGATATCTTCTCGAGTGTCGAGACGAAAACCATCCGGCAACGAATCGATCAGATCGTCCTCCTCTACGGAGTAGGATGCAGAACGATTACGCTCAACAACGGGCTCTGCAGAGAACATATCATCAATATCAGGCTGATGCTTTGCTTCAACCGGTCTGACTAATGGTGCTGGCTCTGGCTCTGGCTCTGGCTCTGGCTCTGGCTCTGGCTCTGGCTCTGGCTCTGGCTC
>NZ_JAHKQE010000049.1 GCF_018860855.1 Amphritea atlantica | reverse complement strand
ACGTTCAGCCGTTTGGGCTGTCGTCTCAAGCGAGGTGCGTATTTTACTCAACACCCTGATGAAGTCAACCATTTTATTTAAGAACTTTTAGCAAATTCTCAAATGAAGTCGGTGACTTCCGGTTCAACTTTCCGCTGTTAAAAGCTTGCGTTAAACGCCGTGCTTTCAATGGGTTAATCGAACAGCTCAACCTGTTTCAGTGACCGTTTCCGGTGGCTGTCTCAAGCGAGGAGGCGCATTCTACACCGCACAGCCAGTGAGTCAACAGAGCCAGCACGAAAAAGTGTCAATTTAATGAAAAGCAGCCAACTTTTTACAATGAGCCGCTAGACCGCCACTTCACGACTTGTTGCGGTTAAGAAATCAAGACCAAGACAATAACCTATCGCCCCTAGAAGAGACTCCAACAAAACCACAAAAACCGCCTAACGGCGGTTTTTGTGGTTACTGACTTTAGCGTTAAAACAATTTTCACAGCCGAGCCATACAGATGACGACTCATCACCCATCAATACTTCAATCAAATAGCTTATTCTTCGACTTCAGGGCTCTTCCTTTTAACAACAACCGCCAAAATAATACCCAATTCAAACAGCAACCACATTGGTACTGCCAGTAATGTTTGCGAAATGACATCAGGTGGCGTCAATAGCATGCCAAGAACAAAGCACCCAACAATAACATAGGCTCGCTTTGCCCTGAGGCTTTGTACATCAGTTATGCCACTCCACACCAACAGCAAGGTTGCTATAGGAATCTCAAAGACAACGCCAAAAGCAAAGAAAATTTTCAGGACAAAATTAAGATAGCTACTGATATCCGTCATGACCGCAACATTTTCCGGCCCCACACTCGTAAAGAAACCAAAGATCAACGGGAATACAACGAAGTACGCAAACGCGATGCCCGAATAAAACAAAACAATACTCGATGCTAATAACGGCACAGCTAAGCGTTTTTCGTGTTTATATAAGCCTGGAGAGATAAACCCCCATACTTGATGCAGAATGACTGGCATCGCCAAAAAGAGAGATAACACTAGGGTCAGCTTAAAGGGAGCGAAGAATGGCGATGTTACATCTGTTGCAATCATACTCGTGCCCGCAGGCAGTAATGCCGTTAGCGGTGCAGACACAATCTCATAGAGATTATTAGCAAAATAGAACAGGCAGAGAAATAAAATAAGAATTGCCAATAGCGCGCGCATAAGGCGACTGCGCAGCTCTACAAGATGAGAGACTATTGGTTGCTCATCATCAAGCGGGTTAGGATCTATCATCAGTCTTGGTCTTTTCCTGTTCAGACGCTACGACGGTATGCGACTCGCGCTCTACCTGACTAAGATTGTCTTTAGGCGCTGGCGTACTATCAGTTTTAGGAGAACCCGTAACACTTTCTGAAGATGGCGTACGCATTTCGTTAAGCTCCCGATCAAGCTCATCTTTTTGCATTGCAATCTGCCGCTTCATCTCGTCTAAGCGTAACTCTTCACTGATTTCTGATTGAATACCACTGAGAGTACGTTTTGCTTTACTCACCCATAAGCCAACAGTGCGGACAGCAACCGGCAGCTTTTCTGGCCCCAGTACTACTAATCCGACGACTGCAATAATCAGTAATTCCGCAAAACCGATATCAAACATTTACAGCTACCTGCCAGTTACTTATCAGCTTTTGGCTCGTCTTTGCTCTGTTCTTTCGCTGCCGTTTTATCCGTCTCAGCAAAGTCGGCATCACTTTCAATTTTTTTATCGTCTTCTTTAGGCTCTTCGTTCATCGCTTTTTTAAAGCCCTTCACTGCCCCACCTAGATCGCCACCTAGATTACGCAGCTTCTTAGTACCAAACAGCAGTACTACGATTACCAAAAGAATAGCCAACTGCCAAAGACTAATGCCACCTAACATATTATTGTGCTCCGTATTACAACATGAGCGATCTAAACCGCCCGTTCAATGATTTCAGATTATGCGAACGCTTACTCAGCTATACCAACATGACCCAATTTATTTTTGCTCTGACCTTGAGGCCTTCTCTTCTAAACCTGACATATCAAAACGACGTGCCAGTTCATTAATTACCGCTTCAGGTCGCTCACCTAAGTGGGATAAAGCGACTAGTGAGTGAAACCACAAATCTGCAGTTTCATAAACAACATCGCTATTATCACCACTCACTTCAGCATCTTTAGCCGCCAAAATGGTTTCTGTGGCTTCTTCACCCACTTTCTCTAGAATCTTATTTAACCCTTTAGCATGTAGACTGGCCACATAGGATTTTTCAGTCGTTGCCGTTTTTCGTTGCTCGAGTATATCGCCCAACTGCGTTAATACATCACTCATATCTGACCTTACTTATCGTAAATCTTACTTGGGTCTTTCAGAACAGGCTCAACAGCCACCCACTCACCTTCTTTCAAGGCTTTAAAGAAACAGTGTTGGCGCCCAGTATGACAGGCGATGCCACCCAACTGTTCGACACTCAGTAGAATAACATCATCGTCGCAATCGAGGCGAAGATCGTGCAACTGCTGAACGTGACCGGATTCTTCACCCTTACGCCATAATTTCTGCCGCGAACGGGACCAATAAATAGCCCGATTCTCTTGTACCGTCAACGCCAGCGCTTCACGATTCATCCACGCAACCATCAACACCTTGCCCGACGTGAAATCCTGAGCAATCGCAGGCACTAGGCCATCACTATTCCATTTAATCTGTTCTAACCAGGGTTCTGACATATCAGTATTCTTTATCATATAAGCAGGCAAGGATACCTGATCCTCTACGACTCTACTATCCCCGAAATATGGGAGGCCGCTAGCCTAATCGTTTATTGTTTCAATTCAGTGACGCAGCAATAAGACCGCGCCAACGCCGCCCAATAGCCAACTGATCGCTGGCAACTCCTGAAACGCTAACAACGGATCATCCAATGAAAGGCCCGCAGCTACAATCAGGCAGACAACACCGACCCAGCGCCATTGATGACTACTCTTCTGCTGCAACTCTTGCCGAGCCACGCTCATGGCCAACATATCTCGCCGGCGAGTGTCATCCATGTTCTTTAATTGATTCAGTGCATCGTATGCCATCTGCGGCAGGTGAGGCATTTTATCAAGCCAATCGGGGGCTTGTTGTTTAATCGAACGATAAGCCGCTTTCGGCCCCATACGCTCCTTCATCCAACGTTCCAAAAACGGTTGGCCAGTCTGCCACAGATCTAACTCGGGATAGAGCTGTCGTCCCAAGCCTTCAATATTCAGCAAGGTTTTCTGCAACAGCACCAACTGAGGCTGAACCTCCATATTGAAACGGCGGGCCGTTTGAAATAAGCCCATCAAGACCATCCCAAAGGAGATATCTTTTAGCGGTTTTTCAAAGATAGGCTCGCAGACACTACGAATAGCCGTTTCAAATGACTGCACATTGGTATCCGCAGGTACCCAGCCAGAATCAATATGTAATTGTGCAACCTGACGATAATCCCGCTGAAAGAAGGCTAAGAAATTACGCGCTAGATAACTTTGGTCTTCCGGTGACAGCGAACCCACAATACCAAAATCAACGGCGATATATTGTGGTGATGAAGGGTTTTCACGGGAGACAAAAATATTTCCTGGGTGCATATCCGCATGGAAGAAACTATCGCGAAATACTTGAGTGAAAAAGATCTCAACGCCCTGCTCAGCCAATTTTTTCATATCGGTATTCTGAGCCTTTAACTGTTCTATATCCGCCACGGGGATACCGTGTATCCGCTCCATCACCAACACATTTTGACGGGTTAGATCCCAATAGATTTCTGGAACATAAAGCAGTGGTGAGTTTTCAAAGTTACGTCTAATTTGCGAGCCGTTAGCGGCCTCTTTGCGCAGATCTAACTCATCGAAGATGGTATTTTCATAATCGGCAACCACCTCCACCGGTTTCAGTCTACGCCCTTCAGCCCAAAGCGCCTCAACCAGCCGCGCTAAGGTGTAAAGCAAAGCCATATCTTTTTTGATGGTTTTAGCAATACCGGGACGGATAACTTTAATAACCACCTCTTCGCCGTTATACAGCAAAGCTTCATGCACTTGTGCCACTGAGGCCGAGGCCATAGGCTCAGCATTAAACTCAGCAAACAACTCCTCTACGGGAGCGTTTAACGCTTCTTCGATTAGCTGTTGCGAATAGGCACTCGCAAAAGGTGGAACCTGATCCTGTAGTTTTTTAAGCTCCAGCGCCAAATCATCCGACAACAGATCACGCCGAGTAGATAACATCTGGCCAAACTTAATAAAGATAGGACCCAGCTCTTCTAGCGCCAATCGCAATCGCTCACCCTGTGAGCGCGGCCCTACGGGAATGAAATAGCGCCATAGCATCAATTTTAAAAGCAGTCGGGCATACCAGTGCAGACTGACCTGCTCAAAAAAAGTATCGAGCCGGTATCGTGCAAAAACCCGTGCAATTTTGAAAATTCGGAGTAAACGTCGCACCGCTGTTATTTTCCGTGGTAGTAGTTCTGGAATAAGGCAGGCATATTGCCCACTTCGGAATCGAAGGTAAAGAGCTGCATCATACCGAAGAACAAAAGGTTAACCCAGCTCAATACGATTTCGCCCTAAACGTTTTGCTGTATAGAGCGCTTTATCTGCACGACTGAACAGATTGTCGATAGAATCGTTAGACCTCACCTCGGTTAAACCGAGAGAAAGTGTAATTTGGACTGGATCGCCATGAAAATTAAATGGACTTTGCGCGACCGCTTGACGTACTTTATCGACTGCAACCATCGCTTGTTTCGCAGTCGTCCCAGGCATCAGAATAACGAACTCCTCCCCCCCGTACCGAGCAACAAAATCTGTCGAGCGGCTCTGCTTAGTGAGAATGCTCGCGATTAAACGCAGAACCTTATCGCCCGCCTGGTGACCGTAGGTGTCATTGATTCGCTTAAACAAATCAAGATCGGCAACGGCTAACGAAAAGGGCTGGCCGTAACGCTTCCAACGCTCAAACTCTGCATGTAACTGCTCATCATAACCCGCCCGATTGGGCAAAGAGGTCAACGAATCGGTGAGAGCCTTATGCCGCTCCGACTCTATATGCACTTTCATCTGATGTGTCTGTTCTTCCATCTGCTCAAAACGGCTCTGTAACTGCAGATAACGCTCATACAAACGCTGCTCGCGCCGCTCTTCTTTCTCTTTGAACAGATCAACCGACTTAACAATACTCAGTAACTGCGAAGAGACGTTACTCTTGAGCTGCTGTAGATCATTCGACTCCTGCATAACCGTCTGAATAGACTGAACATCCTTTTGAATACCATTGGTCAGCAGAGCCACTTCATCTGCGACTAACTCGTCGGATTGCCCCGCCTTTACATAGGCCTGCACTTCCGCCAGATGGCCCGTAAGGTTTTGCAGATAATTTTCAAACTCCGCGCCGTTATAGGCATTAAAACGGGACACCAGTCCGACAAGATCCTGAACAATACTCGAAAGCCCGCTCAGCGTGACGCCCTCTTCTATTCGGCCAACCAACTCTCGCGCCAAGGACATATCACCCGGCGGTATATTTAAGCCCGAAATAAGACTGAGTAACTCAACACCTATTTTCTGCAGCAACTCGTCGTCTTCAAGTACATCATGCTGACGACCACGATTAAAATCATCCGTTAGCACCGATTCTTGGAGCTGAACTAAGCCATTGATGATTTTTGAAACAACGGCGAGCTGCCCCGTAAACGGCCGCATACTTTCTTCAATATCACTCAGACGTTGATTGGCAGTCTCGGAAGTCAGATTAAGTTGTAGCTGATAGATCCACTTACGCAGCCCGAGCAACAGCTCATTACGATGCAACTCCTGCTCAATATCCAAACCTCGCAGCTGCTTCTCTACCAGTTGAATAACGTCAGGCGATGCCGTTTGATTATTTTTCAGCTGAACACATAGCGTATTAAGTGCTTGGTCCAGTACCGCTGACTGACCATCGAGAGCAACAGTCATCTGACACACTAGATGCTGAAGAGGTTGATCTTCAAGCTGAGCCTGTAGCGCATCCATCTGATCAGAAAGTAATTTATAACGTTCTTTCCAGTCGTCCTGTTCCATCCCAAATCCCTACAACCCGGCCAGTCAATAAACTATTGGCTCAATGTTATGCCAGTTCAGGCCTGACAAGCCAGCCCCAGACTTCGGTTGTCGAATAAATAGGCAATAAAAAAGCCGCATAATGCGACTTTTTTAGACAGCGCTAAATTTATAGCGTCTTTTTTTCCTGCTCGATAAGGTATTCAGCGACCTTAAGCATACCGGCATGGCCACCCGCTTTATCCGCAGTAATACGATATTTACCATTGACGATTAGCGTCGGTACACTCTGTACCCCATAGCCTTTTAATTTAGAAACACCTTGATTCATACGCATATTAACCGCAAAAGAACGGTTCATTTTGATGAACTTTTCTTTATCAACACCTAAATCTGCATAGAAATCAGCTAGATCTTCTAGGCTATTAAAACGACGGCGCTCGTTATGCAAAGCAGTAAATGTAGCTTGATGGGTCTTATCCAAGTCATTAAGAAGTTCTGAGGAGTAATACGCTCGAGCTAATGGCTCCCAAGAACGGGAAAAAACCACCGGTACACGCCCAAAATTCACATCAGCGGGCAGCTGATTTGTCCAGCTATGCAGCATAGGCTCAAAACTAGCGCAGTGAGGGCAGAGATAACCAAAGGCTTCAACAACTTCAACCTTCGTTTTATCAGCGGTAGGCACTGGCATAGCAATCACATCATAATTGATGCCAGCCTTATAGTCTTCAGCCTGTGCTACTACTGCAGTAAGGGCAAAAACTAACCCAATAGCGAGCTTTTTTAACATGTCTATCTCCAACCTTTGAGAAATTCAGTCTTATAAGACCGGCCAATGTGCGTCAAGTTCATCCTTGCCGCAAATATATTTTCCAATAAAAAAGGCAGCTTACGCTGCCTTTCCTGACTCGGAACTGAATTTAACTTAATTCAGACCCTGGATATAACTTGCAACAGCCTGAATCTCTTTATCGCTCAGTTTAGCCGCGATAGTACTCATCATCGCTTGAGGATCGTTATTACGAGCCCCTACGCGGAAGTTCTTCAGCTGGGTTTCAACATATTGTGCATGCTGCCCACCCAGTTGCGGATAACCCGCAGTGGCAATACCCTTACCCTGTACACCATGGCAGGCAGTACATGCAGCGATACCCTTAGAGGCAACACCCGCACGGTAGATTTTTTCACCCGCTTCAACCAAGTCTGCTTTAGCAGCCCCAATTTGAATATTCTTCGATGCAAAATAAGCCGCTATATCGGCCAGATCTTGATCGTTCAGGTTGGTCAGAAGACCTGTCATTTCAACAACCTGACGGTTGCCAGCTTTAATATCCTGCAGCTGCTTAAGCAGGTAACGCTCATTCTGGCCTGCCAGCTTAGGGAAGTTACCCACAGCACTATTGCCATCAGGCGCATGACATGCACCACAGACTGCTGTTTTACTTTGCCCTGCAGCAGCATCTCCCGCCGCATGTGCAACACTTATGATACTCACGCTTGCCAGTATGGCGATCAGTAGTTTATTCATCGACTAACCCAGACTCTTGCTATAGATTGCTAACGGTTTCTGCCGCAACCTGAAGCTAATCAGATTGAAACAGGGCTACCGAACCAACACCCGGACTGGTGTAATATCCCAGCCACAGGTAGAATTCCGGCGAGATTATAACCTAATATCCACACAAACTGGAACGATAAATGTCTGCATTAGCAGGCTGATAGGCAAAAAGTATATGTCTTTACCTCAAATTCAATACCATATGACCCGCTTTAACACTAGCGCCAGCAAACTCAGCCAGTGTCCTGAAGACACCGGAGCCGAGGTCGCATTTGCCGGTCGTTCCAATGCAGGCAAGTCCAGCGCCATCAATACATTAACCAATGCTAAACTGGCGCGTACCAGTAAAACCCCTGGTCGAACCCAACTGATAAACTTCTTCGATACCAATATCGAAGGCGTGCGTATTGTCGACCTCCCCGGCTACGGTTATGCCAAAGTGCCTATCGCCATGAAAGAGCATTGGCAAAAACACTTGAATGATTATCTGCAAAATCGTGACTGTTTACGGGGCGTGGTATTGATGGTCGATATCCGCCACCCGCTGAAAGAGTTCGATCAGATGATGATTGAATGGTGTAGTGAAGCGGAGATGCCGTTACACATTTTGCTGACTAAAGCCGATAAGTTAAACCGAGGCGCGGCGCAAAATGCACTGTTAAAAATGAAGCAGGCGTTGGATGTTAAAAATAATGCTCTGCTCAGCATCCAAACATTCTCGGCGCTGAAAACCACCGGGGTTGATCAGCTACGCGAACATCTTAATCATTGGCTATTAGGCGACCAAGAAGACAGTTCAGAAGCGGAATAAACAAAAGCTCAGTGCCGCACTCCGGCACTGAGTTCTATGTGCTCTTAGCTTAGTGAGCCTCATCCCAGTTATCACCGATACCCGCTTCCACGAGCAGTGGCACATCCAGATCAGCGGCTCCCTGCATCAACTCAACCAGTTGAGCCGATACCTCGTCCACCAGCGCCTCGGGCACTTCTAGAATCAATTCATCGTGTACCTGCATGATCATCCGCACACCGGTATCACTGCTCTGCAGCCACTGGTCGACAGCAACCATCGCCTTTTTAATAATATCCGCCGCCGTGCCCTGCATCGGCGCATTAATCGCGGTGCGTTCAGCAGCCTGACGACGCATACCATTACTGGCTTTAATTTCTGGCAGATAGAGGCGTCGACCAAACAATGTTTCGACATAGCCATTCTCTGCCGCCTGTAGACGAATATCGTCCATATAACGCTGCACACCTGGGTAAGTGGCAAAATAATGATCGATGTAGGTTTGCGCTTCATTCCGGCCAATACCCAGCTGTTTAGCCAAACCAAAAGCCGACATCCCGTAGATCAAACCGAAGTTGATCGCCTTGGCACTGCGGCGCTGATCCGTGGTAACGTTTGCCAGCTCGACGCCAAACACCTCGGCAGCCGTTGCCTTGTGGACATCTTCACCGTGGGCGAAAGCATTCAACAAGCCTTTATCCTGCGATAGGTGAGCCATAATCCGCAACTCTATCTGAGAATAATCCGCCGCCACCAGCTTATAGCCCTTCGGAGCGACGAATGCCTGACGGATACGTCGGCCTTCCGTTGATCGGATCGGAATATTTTGCAAGTTAGGGTCCGATGAAGAGAGTCGCCCCGTCGCAGTCACCGCCTGATGATATGAGGTGTGTATCCGTCCAGTAGCGGGATTGATCATCTGCGGTAGCTTATCGGTATAGGTGCTTTTCAACTTACTTAGACTGCGATGTTCGATAATCATTTTTGGCAATGGATAATCCAGAGCCAATTCCTGCAAGACCTCTTCCGCCGTAGACGGTGCACCTTTCGGCGTTTTCTTAAGAATGGGCAGTTTTTGCTGCTCAAAGAGAATTTCTTGCAGCTGTTTCGGCGAACTTAAATTAAACGGCCCGCCCGCCAGCTCATGCGCTTTGGCTTCTAACTCGGCCAAGCGAATGCCATGTTCTCGGCTCTGAATAGCCAACTGCGCCGCATCAACCATCGCACCCTGCTGTTCCATGCGAGCCAATACGGGAATTAACGGCAGTTCTATATTCGCAAATACTTTTTCGAGGGTAGGAATCTGCGCTAACTTAGCGCTGAGCTGCTGATGTAAGCGCAATGTGATATCCGCATCTTCGGCGGCATAGGGACTGGCCTGTTCCATTTCGATCTGGTTAAAGGTGAGCTGCTTTTTGCCTTTGCCCGCGATCTCTTCAAACTTAACTGTTTTCACCCCTAGATAGAAATCCGCTAACGCATCCATATTATGCCGACTCGCCGTAGAGTTCAGCACATAGGATTCGAGCATCGTATCGAAAGCGACCCCTTTCAGCTCAATATCGTAACGTGCCAGCACATTCATATCGTATTTAATATGCTGACCCACTTTCTTGTGTGTCTCACTTTCTAGCAACGGCTTGAGCTGTTGTAACACCGCATTACGATCCAACTGAGCCGGCGCGCCCATATAATCATGTGCAACGGGAAGATAGGCAGCTTTACCCGGCTCTACTGAGAACGACAAACCAATCAGATTAGCTTCCATATAATTAAGGCTGTCGGTTTCGGTATCAAACGCAAATAACTCGGCAGACTCCAACACCTTAAACCAGCGGTCGAAGCTTTCCTGATCGAGAATGGTTTCATAAACAATCTCGTCCGGTAGTTGCGCTTGATTTTCCACCGCCCGCGCATCATCGGCGGCCGCAGCACCTAGGTCACTGACCCAAGTACGAAACTCACACTGCTGAAACAACGCTTGTAGTTGCTCATTATCGGCGACCGGCAGCGGAATATCTTCGATACCACATTCGAGTTCGAGATCGGTTTTGATGGTCGCTAACAGGTAGGAAAGCTCCGCCGCTTCGCGGTTTTCTTCCAACTTCTTCGCCATCGTTTTGGAACCGCGGAAACCCAACTCGGCGATTTTATCCAGATTGGCATACAGGTCTTTAATACCGCCGATCCCCTGCAATAAGGCCAACGCTGTTTTTTCACCGACGCCGGGCACACCGGGAATGTTATCGACTTTATCGCCCATTAACGCCAGATAATCGATAATCAGCTCCGGTGGAATACCAAACTTTTCATTAACCCCATCGATATCCATATGGGAATCGTTCATGGTATTAATCAAGGTGACATGCTTATCCACCAGCTGTGCCATATCCTTATCGCCCGTGGAGATAATGGTATCCAGCCCTTTGGCGCTCGCTTCACGGGCCAGTGTGCCGATCACATCATCAGCCTCGACCCCCTCGACAGAGATCAGCGGAAAGCCCATGGCCTTAACGATCTTATGAATCGGCTCTATCTGGGTACGCAGATCATCAGGCATCGATGGACGATGCGCCTTATATTCAGGATATATGTCATCACGGAAGGTTTTGCCTTTGGCGTCAAACACGACAGCCACCGGACTCTGCGGATACTGCTTAATCAGACTCCGCAACATACTCGTCACCAATCTGACGGCTCCCGTGGGAACCCCTTCAGAGGTGCGCATATCGGCCTGTTGGGCAGCAAAAAAGGCTCGGTATAAGTACGAAGAGCCATCGACTAAGATAATAGGGGAAGTATTTGCGGTCATGGTATTGCAGTCATTGTCCGTCAGGAGATATTGTTAGCGGGTTTGGTGTCCGGAAGACACCATCATATTAGATTAGCCTCTGACACAGAAGGGGCGACCCCAGTTCACGGAGTGGTTATGAAAAAAATAGTGTTGTTGTTAACTCTGCTTTGCTCGTTTTCGATGGTATCGACAGTGAGCGCCGATGTTCTGCCAGAATTTGATAATAACGACCCAGTTGTCACTATTCGTCACGGGCAGAAAGCGACCTATTACGAATATCGAATCAATGGCAAACTGAAAGAAATCAAAGTTAAGCCTGTGGTCGGTAAAACTTATTACCTAGTACCGAAAGACGATGGCGACTTTCAACGCTTTGAAGACTCAACCCTGATGCTACCTAAATGGATTCTATTCAGCTGGTAACTCGATTTAAGCAGTAACTAACGAAGCGTAATTATGGCTGTATACACCAATATTAGCCGGACTGACCTGGAAAACCTGTTACAGGATTTCCAGCGGGGTCAGCTGGTAGATTTTCAAGGCATAGACGGTGGCATTGAGAACACCAACTATTTTGTCACACTACGTGATAGTAGTGGCCAAGAAGAGGAGTATGTACTCACTCTCTTCGAGGAGCTCAACCAAGAGGAGATGCCCTATTTTGTTGAGCTAACCACTTGGCTGGCCGATCGGGGCTGTCCGGTTCCGTTCCCCTTTAAAGATAGAAACGGCATCGCCCTGAAGACGATGCATAACCGGCCCGCCCTACTACAACCCCGCTTAATGGGCAGCCATGTTGAATCGTTGACCGATGTCCACTGTCGTCAGATCGGTACCGCACTGGCTAAATTCCATCAGGCCGGCCGAGATTTCTACCTGCAACGTCAAGCCCATCGTGGCGTATTTTGGTGGCGTCGTGAATCACAGCATATTGCCAACCAATTATCCGCTGACGAAGCAGAACTATTGCGCAATGAAGTCGATCTGTTTGATCAGCTTCGTGAGCAACCCTGGAATCTGCCACAAGGGGTCATTCATGGGGATCTGTTCTTTGATAACGCGCTGTTTCAAGGTGATCAACTCAGCGCGATTCTCGATATCTATAACGCCTGTAACGGCTACCTGTTATTTGATCTGGCCATTGTGGCGAATGACTGGTGCGTCAATGCCGACGGGTCTATCGACTCAGAACGAGAAAACGCACTGTTGAACGCCTATGCTGCCGTGCGCCCATTCGAAGACAATGAATACTTAGCCTGGCCACAACTGGTGCGCACCGCTGCTATGCGCTTCTGGCTATCCCGACTGATTCCAGCACTAGACCCAGACACCACACAAAAAATTAAAGACCCCAATGAACTCCGGCGGATACTGCAATATCGCATCGACCATCCTGCCAAACTGCCTTAAGGAAGATCTGACGCATGAAAAGAGAGATCAGCGGCTGCCAATACCGAGCAAAGGCGATTTCTCTTTCCTACACCGCAGCCGCTTGCGGCTTTTAATAGCCACTGGCCGTTCTGGTCGCTATAATCTTACTGAATATTTATACAGCTATCTGAAGAAATCCTATGGACGTATCCTACCTACTCGATTCACTCAATGAAGCCCAGCGTGAAGCTGTCTCTGCGCCAGTCTGCAATATGCTCGTACTGGCCGGTGCCGGTTCCGGTAAAACCCGGGTGCTGGTGCACAGAATCGCTTGGTTGGTACAGACCGAGGGGCTCTCACCCTACTCTATTATGGCGGTGACCTTCACCAACAAAGCCGCCAAAGAGATGCGTGGCCGAATTCAAGAACTGATGGGACTAAATCCCAGCGGCATGTGGGTCGGTACGTTCCACGGCTTGGCTCACCGGATACTCCGCGCCCACTGGCATGATGCGGGGCTGATGCAGAATTTCCAGATTATGGATTCCGATGATCAACTGCGCCTGATTAAACGGCTAGCCAAAGAGATGAATCTGGACGATAGCCGCTGGCCGGCCCGTCAGTTTCAGTGGTATATCAACGCCCAGAAAGATGAAGGCCTACGCGCCCGACATATTGATGCCGGCGGCGATCCTCACGCGCAGGTTATGGTAAAACTTTATGCTGCCTATGAAGACGCCTGTGATCGCGGCGGCATGGTCGATTTTGGTGAGCTACTCCTTCGCTCTCTCGAGCTACTGCGCGATCACAATCCCTCATTGCTAGAACACTACCAAGACCGTTTTCGCTATATTTTGGTGGATGAGTTTCAGGATACCAACTCGATTCAGTATGCTTGGCTAAAACTACTCTGCCAGCCCCTTGATCCCCGCAAACCCAAGCCAGAAAAACTGATGGCGGTGGGTGACGATGATCAGTCGATCTACGGTTGGCGGGGCGCGAAAATTGAAAATATCCAGCGTTTCAATCAAGATTTCAAAGACACCATGGTGGTAAAACTGGAGCAAAACTACCGCTCCACCAACACCATTCTGCAAGCCGCCAATGATGTGATTCGTAACAACCAAGGCCGCTTAGGTAAAGAGCTGCACACCGATCAGCCCGATGGCGAGCAGATCTCCCTCTATGCCGCTTTTAATGAGCAGGATGAATCACGATTCATTGTTGATCAAATCGAAAGCTGGGTAAATAAAGGCAATCTACGCAGCGAAAGTGCCATTCTGTATCGCTCAAATGCCCAATCACGGGTGCTTGAGGAATCACTGATTCGCGCGGGCATGCCCTATCGTATCTACGGTGGTCAGCGATTTTATGACCGCTTAGAGATTAAAAATGCGCTCGCTTATCTGCGCTTAGTGAACAATCGCGAAGATGATACCGCGATGGAACGGGTGATTAACGTCCCGACGCGTGGTATTGGCGGCAAAACGATCGAAGAGATTCGTCTACATGCCCGCACCGAAGGTATCTCAATGTGGCGTGCCGCTAATGAAGTGATCGAGCTTAATAAACTCACCGCGCGTGCTGCTAATGCGCTGCAAGCCTTTATCGACCTCGTCAACCAGATTGCGCAGGACACCGAAGGCACCGACCTGCATGAACAAACCGAACATGCCATTCAAAAATCAGGCTTGATTGATCATCATCTCAAAGAAAAAGGTGAAAAGGCGCAGGCCCGCATCGAAAACCTTGAGGAATTGATCAGCGCGGCACGGCAATACCTATCAACTTGGCAACCAGATAAAGAGGGCAACGAAAACAGCACGCCTCTTTCAGCCTTTCTCGATGATGCAGCACTGGATGCCGGTGAAGCGCAAGCAGACGAACATCAAGATTCAGTTCAGTTGATGACGCTACACTCCGCTAAGGGGCTAGAGTTTCCACTGGTATTTCTCGCCGGTATGGAAGAAGGGTTGTTTCCCCACAAGATGTCACTCGAAGAGGGCGATCGTCTCGAAGAGGAACGCCGCCTTTGCTATGTGGGCATTACCCGGGCGATGCAGAAACTGTATATCACCTATGCGGAATCCCGTCGCCTTCACGGCAATGAAACCTTTAACCGCCCCTCCCGCTTTATCCGCGAGATTCCGGATAGCTGCTTAGAAGAGGTGCGTTTAAATGCCAGTGTCAGTCGGCCGGTCACCGCCCGTCAGCAACAGCGCCCAGCGATGTTTGCTAACGCCGAAGTGCCGGATACGCAGATTATTCTCGGTCAACGGGTATCACACGCCACCTTCGGCGATGGTATTGTCGTTAACTATGAAGGGTCTGGGCCTAAAGCACGGGTACAGGTCAACTTCGATTCCGAGGGTAGTAAGTGGTTAGTCGTGGGATACGCCAATCTACAGGCGGTGTAATACCTGTACTAGAACTAACACTTTTGATTTTGCCTACTCGGCCAGCGATACTGTGTCCTAAGATACCTAGTGTTGAAACAGCCTGAGAGGAAGCGGAATGTTACACAGAATCTGGCTTGGTTTTTTTCTGCTCGCTTTTGCGGGTGGTTTATACCAATGGCTGATCGGTGGCGATAGCGCTGTCTTTCAGCGAATGGTGCAGTCCACCTTTGATATGTCTAAGCTATCCGTTGAGCTGGCACTGGGACTGATTGGTACACTGGCCTTCTGGTTAGGCATTATGAAACTGGCCGAAGCTGCCGGCTTAATCACCAAGCTGGCCAACGGTCTTAGTCCACTGTTTACCCGCCTGATGCCGGAAGTCCCAAAAGGAGACCCAGCAATCGGCTCAATGACCATGAACCTATCGGCCAATATGCTTGGACTAGATAATGCCGCCACCCCGCTCGGGCTCAAGGCGATGCAGGATCTACAACGCTTAAACCCCGATAAGAGCCGCGCTACGGATGCCCAGATTCTGTTTCTGGTACTCAATACCTCGTCCGTGACCCTGTTTCCCATCACCGTGTTTCTCTATCGAGCCCAGCAGGGCGCGACCGACCCAACTTCCGTCTTTATTCCCATTCTAATCGCCACCTGTAGCTCGACACTGGCCGGTTTATTGGCGGTGGCATGGGTACAAAAAATTCGTCTCTGGGAGCGGGTCACTCTGCTCTACTTGGGTGGCTTTTTTGCCCTACTGCTCGCGTTTATTGGCTATTTCGCCACCCTGACCGTGGCACAGTTACAGCAACAGTCATCCTTGATCGGTAATCTGATGATTTTCAGCGCCATTATCTGCTTTCTCGGGGCGGCCCACCTGAAAGGGGTGAATATTTACGAAACCTTTGTGGAAGGCGCGAAGGAGGGATTTTCGGTCGCCATCATGATTATCCCCTATCTATTGGCGATGCTGGTGGCCATCGGTGTGTTTCGCGCCAGCGGCGTGATGGATGGGGCGATCTGGCTGCTGCGCGAAGGGATCTCACTGCTCGGGATCGATACCCGCTTTGTCGATGCACTACCTACCGCGCTGATGAAACCGCTGAGTGGTTCAGGGGCCCGTGCGATGATGCTCGACACCATCAACACTCATGGCGTCGATTCTTTTGCCGGGCGGGTAGCCGCGATTATTCAAGGCTCAACGGAAACCACTTTTTACGTACTGGCGGTTTATTTCGGCTCAGTCGGTATTCGCCATACCCGCCACGCACTCAGTTGCGGGCTCACCGCCGACTTCGTGGGCATTATCAGTGCTATTTTGGTGGGCTATTGGTTCTTTGGCTAAGCAATACCGCACGCTAAAAGCACAAGTTGAGCCGATTAATGGCCGAAATCGAGTGCCCGAATATGTCCGTGCCCATCAATAGCCACCTGAACGCATTCGGTTTCAGACACCTTACGCAGGTCGCGGCCATCAGGACAACAGCCCCACACTTCAACCTTGATACGCAATGAACTGGTGCCCTGCTCTTTGATCCGCGTGTAAAAACTCAGAATAGTGCCCTCAAGCACTGGTGCCATAAAGCTCATTGCACCAATGGAAACCGTTGCCACCCGCCCTTCGGCGACTTCACCCGCACGAATTTCAGCGGCAAGTACCGCCTGTGATGCAACCCAGCCACCATATACATCGCCAAACATGTTAGCCGCCGCACCGGAGGCAGGACAACGCAGGCTAAGTTCGCCTTCGGGTTTGAGCAATGTCTTATCGGTATTCATATCAGGTTCCAAGATCCAATTATTGTTATCAGCACGTATTTTACTATTAACTACCCGACATAGGTCTAGCTAAAATATGAGTGATTACTATTCCAGACCGATAAAAAATGTTTCGCGCTGTCACATCACTGTCACACAAGCCGCTTATATTTCCATCATCGAATTAACACTGAACGTTTAAAAGCGAATTCAAACCATACTCTGTGGAGCTTGTAATGAAACCAATGAAGAAAATTTTTGCAGCCGTTGCCCTAGCAACAACTTGCATGACTGCATCTGCATCCGATCTGCTGGATCCAAACCTACCAACCTACACCAAAGCATCTGGCGTTTCCGGTAACCTGTCTTCTGTTGGTTCAGATACACTGGCTAACCTGATGACCATGTGGGCTGAAGAGTTCAAACGTAACTACCCTAACGTCAATGTTCAGATTCAGGCTGCTGGTTCTTCTACTGCACCACCAGCGCTGACTGAAGGCACTTCAAACATCGGTCCAATGTCTCGTAAGATGAAAGACAAAGAACTGGGCGCATTTGAAAAGAAATTTGGTTATAAACCAACGCCAGTTGCTGTTGCTATCGATGCTCTAGCCGTTTTCGTTAACAAAGATAACGCTATCGAAGGTCTAACGATTCCTCAGGTTGATGCCATCTTCTCTTCCACTCGTAAGTGCGGACTACCTGAAGAAGTGAGCAAATGGGGTGATGTAGGCGCTACCGGTTCTATCGCCACGCAAGGCTTCCAGATCTTTGGTCGTAACTCTGTATCCGGTACTTACGGCTACTTCAAGAGCAAAGCTCTGTGTAAAGGTGACTTCCGTGACAATGTAAACGAGCAGCCAGGTTCTGCCTCTGTTGTACAGTCTGTATCAACTTCGCTGAACGGTATCGGTTACTCAGGTATCGGTTACAAAACATCCTCTGTCCGTGCTCTGCCACTGACTAAAAAAGCCGGTACACCTTTCGTTGCGGCTTCACCAGAAAACGCACTGAACGGTTCTTACCCACTGGCGCGTGCTCTGTATGTTTACGTCAACAAGAAACCAGGCCAGGACCTAGCACCATTGGAACGTGAATTCCTGAAAATGGTTATGGCTAAAGTCGGTCAAGAAGTGGTTGTGAAGGATGGTTACATCCCTCTGCCAGCGGCTCTGGTTGAAAAGCAGATGAAAGAACTGGGCCTATAATTGAGTCTTTAGCTTTGCGCCTCTCCCGAGGCTCATGCATCACATAAAAAGGAGCCCACTAGGGCTCCTTTTTATGTCTAAAGCTTTTATTACCGCTTTGTAACATTTCTGTCATCATTTGCGTTTATCTTGGCGCCATAACTTTTATCATTGTAGAAATTTGTCATGAGTATAGAGAACAGCTCCGTTATTCCTGATCTGGATTTTAATACGCCGGCAGCACGCCGTGGACGTAAACTCCGGGCACTCAAAGACAAGGTGGCCAGCGTTGGCATCGGTCTCGGTGGCGTCAGCGTCATCATCGCGATCCTTTTGATCTTTTTCTATCTTCTTTATGAAGTCATACCGATGTTTCGTTCGGCTGAAGTTCAGCCTTGGGTACACAACGATCAGGTTGTTGAGCCTTATGCGGTTCCCGGTGCTGGAAAAACGCTTTATATGGCGATGGAAGAGCAAGCTGAGATCGGCATTCGGGTTACCGATCAGGGCAATATTATCTTTTTTAGTACGACCTCTGGTGAGGTGATTAAAAGCATTCAAGCCTCACTGCCCGTCGGTGCAACCATTACCAGCTTCGCCATGGTATCCGAGAACAGCCGTATGTTTGCTCTCGGACTCAGTAACGGCCAAGCGCTGGTCTTCAAGCATACCTATAAGTCGACCTATCCAGATGGTAAGCGGGTTATTCTGCCGAATATTGCCTACCCTTTGGGTGAACAGCCTATCGATGTCGCATCAACGGCTTTAGAGCATCTGACCATCAGCGGTAGTGAAGGCAGCTATGCACTCATCGGCGGCAATCAAGAAAATCTACAGGCGATCTTTATCTCGCAAACCGAGAACATGTTTACCGGTGACGTAGAACTCGAAGAGTCGACGACTAAACTGCCAGATCTCGGTATTAAGATTAAAAAAATGCTGCTCATGCCAGATCTTGCTTGGTTATTTGTTGCCGGCGAGAGTGGCAAAATGGCGGTGGTAAATCTGCGTAATCAAGATGCGCCCGTCATTACCCAAGTATTACAAGCTTCATCTAGCAAAATCACCACCTTTGACCTACTCCTTGGCGGCAACGCGCTTCTGTTGGGTAACGCCGAGGGTGACGTCTCAGAGTGGTTCTTGGTGCGTGATGATCAAGGCGAGTGGCAGATGACTAAAATCCGCTCATTCGATACGGGCAATACCTCCGTTTCAGATTTAGCGATTGAGCACCGCCGTAAAGGCTTCGCTACTATTGATGCCGCCGGTGAACTACGCCTCTATAACACCACCGCCAACGTCAATGTCTTGGCCGAAAAAGTCGCACAAGCGAACGCATCGATGATCACGCTCGCACCTCGAGCTAATGCGGCCCTGATTGAAGAAGGTGGCAAATTAACACTGCTGCATATCGATAACGAACATCCTGAAGTGTCTTGGAGTTCACTCTGGGGCAAAGTCTGGTATGAAGGTTATGAGGAACCTAAATATGTTTGGCAGTCTTCGGCAGCCAACAACGACTTTGAGCCCAAATTCAGCCTAATGCCGCTCGCCTTCGGCACCCTGAAAGCCGCTTTCTATGCGATGATACTCGCTACACCCTTAGCGATCTGTGGCGCGATCTACACGGCTTACTTCATGGTGCCGACGCTACGCCGTAAGGTGAAACCCTTTATCGAGTTAATGGAAGCCCTCCCCACCGTTATCCTAGGTTTTCTTGCTGGCCTCTGGTTGGCACCGTTCATGGAGGAAAACTTACCCGGTATCTTTGTCACCTTGCTCATGATACCTCTGGCCGTATTAGCCTTTGCCTATGCTTGGGCGCAGATGCCTAAACAGATTCGTTGGCTGGTGCCCGATGGCTGGGATGCCCTACTCCTGATTCCTGTCATTATGCTAGCGACCTGGTTCAGTATCTCTATTAGTCCCTCGATTGAGCTGACGCTATTTGACGGCAATATGCGCCACTGGCTCACGAATGACTTAGGTATCGCTTACGATCAACGTAATGCCATGGTCATCGGTATTGCCATGGGCTTTGCCATCATTCCGACTATTTTCTCCATCACCGAAGATGCCATCTTTGCCGTACCAAAGCATCTGAGTTATGGCTCACTAGCACTCGGAGCAACACCGTGGCAAACCCTGACACGGGTGGTGATACCGACCGCAAGCCCAGGTATTTTCTCGGCCGTGATGATCGGTATGGGCCGAGCCGTCGGTGAAACAATGATCGTGCTGATGGCGACCGGTAATACACCGATTATGGACGCCAATATTTTTGAAGGGATGCGTACGCTAGCGGCGAATATCGCTGTCGAGATGCCGGAATCTGAAGTCGGCAGTACTCACTACCGAATTCTCTTCCTAGCCGCCTTTGTGCTGTTTATGTTCACCTTTGCCGTTAACACGATGGCAGAAGTGATACGTCAGCGGCTACGCAATAAATATGGCTCCCTGTAACCTGGGCTGTTGAGGAAATAACAGATATGAACATCTCAGTAAAAGAATGGTTTAAATCCGGTTCACCCTGGGTATGGCTGAATGCCGGTGCAGTTGCGATCAGCCTGATTATGGTGGTCGGCCTGCTAGGGCTAATTGCCGTACGTGGCCTGAGTCACTTCTGGCCAGCCGACATTGTTCAGGGCACTTATACCGTCGATGGACAGTCTAAAACGATTGCCGGTGAGGTTGTCGAAACCAATGAAGTGCTCACTAAACAGTTGATTGAAGCGGGTATTAAAATTCCGGATGATACTGAATTTTCTACCCGACATCTGTTGAAAGTCGGTAACCGTGATGTGTACGGCTCTGACTTTAGCTGGGCGCTGGAACAGTTTTTCACAGACCAATCGAAGCCCGCCATGCTCTTCACCGCTGAACGACGGGAATGGGGTAACCTTTATGGTTACCTCCGCTCGCTCAAAGAGTCAGGTAAAGAGATCGCCCGTGTCGATGGTTATGATCAGTCAGCGGAATATATTGCCTTATGGGCAGAGCTTGATAAGCGCGTTGAACGTGCCTTGAAAATTCGTGAAGATATTTTAGTCATTGAGAAGCATGAGATCGGTGCTATCAATTACGAGTTGGAGCGTCTACGTTTGAAAGAACGAGGCTTACAACTCGATAATGTGACCGATCAGGCGCCATACGCAGCAATCAATCAGCGTCGTAAAGAGCTCGATGCTGCTTATGAAGGAATGCAACAACGTTTGCTAGACCTTTATACACAGATTAACCGGGACGCCTTAACCGCAGAAGTGGCCGGCGGCAAAGTTGTTGAGATTCAGCTGGCTAAAATCGTGCGTATATTCCGCCCTAACGCGATGAATACTGGAGAGAAAATGCTCCATTATGCGGCTAAACTCTGGGAGTTTGTGAGTGATGAGCCCCGCGAAGCGAATACCGAAGGGGGTATATTCCCCGCTATCTTCGGCACCGTGATGATGGTGTTGCTGATGTCGTTGCTGGTGACTCCTTTTGGCGTTATCGCCGCGGTTTATCTGCGCGAATATGCTAAACAGGGCTTTGTCACCCGACTCATCCGTATCGCGGTCAATAACCTCGCCGGTGTACCCTCCATTGTTTATGGTGTATTCGGCTTGGGCTTCTTTGTTTACTTTCTTGGCGGCAATATTGATGATCTATTTTTCGCTGCCGCTAAGCCTGCCCCGACCTTTGGTACGCCAGGTCTAATGTGGGCCTCCCTGACCCTAGCACTGCTGACGGTACCGGTGGTGATTGTGGCAACAGAAGAAGGCCTCAGCCGTATTCCTCGAGCATTGCGTGAAGGTAGCCTAGCGCTCGGCGCAACCAAGTTTGAAACACTGATGAAAGTGGTTTTACCGATGGCAAGCCCAGCGATGATGACCGGTGTTATCTTGGCGATTGCTCGGGCGGCCGGTGAAGTGGCCCCGCTAATGCTCGTGGGGGTTGTTAAGCTAGCGCCTAGCCTACCTTTAGATGGTAACTACCCGTTCATCCATCTGGATCAAAAATTTATGCACCTGGGTTTTCACATCTATGATGTGGGCTTCCAGAGCCCCAATGTTGAAGCAGCTCGGCCGCTCGTTTATGCCACCGCTCTGCTGCTGGTTTTGGTTATCGCACTGCTGAACATGTCAGCCATTGCTATCCGTAACCATTTACGCGAAAAATACAAAGCGCTTGAGATGTAAGCCGAACACTAGATAGGTTTAATGATGACTATGGAAGCTAAGACCCATTCAATCGATATTTCCGCTCTTCAGCGCCAGAATCAGAGTCTGCGCCTTGAAGATGAGACCATTGCCCTGACAGTGCGTGATCTCGAGCTATTCTATGGCGACAAACGTGCCCTGCACGGCGTCACCATGGATATCCCTAAAAATCGGGTGACTGCCTTTATCGGCCCATCCGGTTGCGGTAAATCCACCCTGTTGCGCTGCTTTAACCGGATGAACGATCTGGTTGATAGCTGTCGTATCGAAGGCCAGATGAGCCTATATGGACAAAACATCTATGAACGCGGTGTGGATGTTGCTGATCTACGTCGTCGTGTTGGCATGGTGTTTCAGAAACCCAACCCATTTCCGAAAAGCATCTACGAAAATGTTGCCTACGGTCTGCGGATTCAGGGTATTAACAAAAAACGTGTCATCGACGAAACCGTTGAGTGGGCGTTGAAATCCGCCGCTCTCTGGGATGAAGTCAAAGATCGTCTGCACGAGAGCGCTTTAGGCATGTCCGGCGGTCAGCAGCAACGTCTGGTCATCGCCCGTACTATCGCGGTGAAACCAGAGGTCTTGTTGCTGGATGAGCCAGCATCCGCACTGGATCCGATCTCAACACTGAAGATCGAAGAGCTGATCAACGAATTAAAGAAAGACTTTACCATCGTGATCGTCACCCACAACATGCAGCAAGCGGCTCGGGTGTCTGATTACACCGCCTTTATGTATATGGGCGATCTGATCGAATTCGGGGTAACAGATCGTCTGTTTACCAATCCAGAAAAGAAACAAACCGAAGACTATATTACCGGTCGTTACGGTTAATTAGGGGAGAATTATAGTGAGTTACGAACAGGACCGTCATAGCAATCACATCTCCCAGAGCTTCAATGAAGAGCTGGAGCAGATCCGCACCGAGTTGCTAACCATGGGAGGCCTCGTTGAACGTCAACTGAGCGAGGCCGTAGAAGCATTGGTCACGGGTGATACCGATAAGGCTGAACAAGCCCGCAAAAGCGATCAGGGCATCAATGATATGGAGATGATGATCGATGAACAGTGCACGCTGATTATCGCCCGTCGTCAACCTGCCGCCGCCGATCTACGGCTGATTATCTCCGTCAGTAAAGCGGTTAGCGACCTCGAGCGCATCGGCGATGAAACCAGCCGCATCTGTCGCTATGCCATTGAACTGGCGGATGATGGCAAAAATGTCCGCGGCTTCCAAGAAGTCCGGCATATCGGCAACTTGGTACGTGATATGTTACAGAACTGCCTCACAGCCTTTGCCCGCAGCGATGCGGAGATGGCCTATAAGGTGGCTAAGCAGGATAAAGAAGTCGATTCTGAGTATCGCACCGCAATGCGCTCATTGATGACCTACATGATGGAAGATCCACGCTATATCACTAGCATCATGAATGTCATGTGGATATTACGTAGTATTGAGCGGATTGGTGATCATGCCCGTAATATGGCGGAACATCTTATCTATCTGGTAAGCGGCACGGATGTGCGACATAGCAGCTTGAAAGAGATTAAACGGACAGTCCGCGAAGTCGAACATAAGAAGTAAATCGTATCATTCGATAAATCAAAGGCAGCCTTCGTGCTGCCTTTTCTATTTCACGACGCGTTAGATCAAGTGCCCTTAGTCATCAAAGACACAGATGCGCAAACCAATCTTCCCACCAGCAACCGGCTCAGCCGTGAGTAAAAACCCATGCGCATGAAACTTACCGGTATTTTTTAACTCGGGCATGATCTCTGACGGTAAAGTACCACCACTCCAGCCCGGCACTAGCTGTTTCATCGAGATCAAAAATATGCCGTCAAGGTCCCACAAATCACCTTGCATATCACAAACGGCTTCACCCACTTTACGCGATGAGTGACGCTTATTTCCCATATTCTGGGAGCCCCTCTTTAGATCAACTGACACGCCTTCATCCTACATTGGTTATCTCTCGTTCGGCGTACAACTTATCTCGCTGAGCATTATTATTTTGACGCAGCATTACCTGATTTCAGACGCAGATGCTGCTCAGAAATTTTAACGTAGTTCGCCGCTATCGGGTACTCAAGATAGCCAGATTAGCCAACATATATGGGGGATAAGGCCGATTTTGATGAATTTTTATGCGGATAGAAAAACAAGTGACGTGCCACAAATCCTCACACAAAGAGCACCGACAATTGAGGCACGAAGAAAGCGTTATCAATCGATCTAGCAATAATCGGCAAAAGGCGGAAAACGTTTAATGAGAGCCTCTCGGCCTAACGCTCTTAACCGTTGAATATTTCGCTCTGGAATCTGTTCTGGATGTGAATAGTGCGCCAATGCCCGACTCATCTCAGCCTCTCGGATAATATGAAAGGTTGGCCAAGGTGCTCGATTGCTCCAATGGCTGAGATCATCTTCCGCCACCCCCGCAAAGAGATAACCTGGATGAAAGCTAGCCAATTGCAGTACGCCCTCTAAACCCGCCTCTTGCAGTAAGTTTTCAAACAACTGCAGCTGATCGAGGTAATCATAGAAATCTGCCAGCCCCGTCGGCACAATGAACAGTGTGGTTGATAGCGATTGCTCATCGGCCTCAACCAATCGCTCAACCTCAGCCAAAAAAGCCGCGACCAGCGCTTCGCCACCTTCAGCCTCCGTCACCGCATAACGCAGCGAATGATCCTTGACCACTGGGGCGGCAAAGGGGCATAGATTCAAACCGACAACCATGCTCTCGACCCACTGACGGGTCAACTGTTCTACCTGTTCCGCTGAATAGACTTGCTGCGTTTTAACCATACTTTCCACTTAATCCTGAGCGATGCAAACCAATACTTTTACCTCCGGTTAGGGTACTATACGGCCACTTTTTTTGCTGAGAAATTATTGTGCCTGTCGCTCTCAATCAGAACCGTTTTGCTACCTGTTGGCATGCCTTAAAACGCCCTGCAACAACCGATGCGCCGCGTATCTGGCGAAAATGGCTATTGGATGAAGGCTCGTTAACACAGCATCTGATCCACGCCAGTCAGGGTGATTTTAGAGTCAAAGTGCTACGCCAATGTTGGGGACGGCCCAGCCGCGCTGAAGCTCAAGCGCTAAAAATCCCAACACGACAAAAAGTGCTGATTCGGGAAGTCCAATTACTTGGCCATAATCAGCCTTGGGTTTTTGCCCGAACCATTATTCCAGCCTCCACTCTGACCGGTAAACAGCGCAAACTCCATACCCTCGGAACTCGCTCACTGGGAAGTATTTTATTTCGTGACCCCACCATGAAACGCTCCCCTCTAGAGATCAGCCGCATATCGCTGAGCAATGGCGAAACCACTTGGGCACGCCGCTCGTTGTTCTACTTAGCGAATAAACCTCTTCTTGTTGCTGAAGTTTTCCTGCCAGCGTTGCAACAGGTAAACTATCGGCACAAATAACGATGGATCATTAATGATGCAACCCGGTACTCAAAACACTAGCCCCGCTTGGCAGAAGTTGAAAGCCTGTGGCGACCTTATGCGAATCAGCAAACCGATCGGCAGTTTTCTGCTGCTGTGGCCGGCCCTCTGGGCTCTATGGATTGCCGCTGAGGGCATTCCTTCATACGGCTTGTTGTTTATTTTCATTCTGGGAACATTCCTGATGCGCTCCGCAGGCTGTGTCATCAATGATTTTGCCGACCGCAATATTGATGCTCATGTAAAGCGAACGGCACAACGCCCGCTACCTGCCGGTAGAATCTCTGCCAAAGAAGCCTTAATACTGTTTGTTGTTCTACTGCTGGCCTCTTTTGCGCTCGTACTATTTACCAATACCACCACCGTCTATCTATCGATAGGCGCCGTTATTCTCGCGTTCTGCTATCCCTTTATGAAACGCTACACCCATCTACCGCAGGTGGTATTGGGTATGGCGTTTTCTTGGGCTGTACCTATGGCCTTTAGTGCGACCCTTGGTGAAGTACCACTCATCAGTTGGCTCATTTATACCGCAGCGGTTATCTGGACCGTGGTGTATGACACCATGTATGCCATGGTCGACCGGGACGATGATATTCGTATCGGGGTTAAATCCACCGCCGTGTTATTCGGCGATATGGATAAAGTGATTATCGGCATATTGCAGCTACTCACCCTGATTATTTTGCTTATGGTTGGCGCTCAATTACATCTATCGATCTGGTTCTATCTCGGTGTGACGGTGATGGCGGGACTCTTTATCTATCAGCAATACCTCATCAGAGAGCGTCAGCGGGAAGCTTGTTTTACCGCCTTTCTCAACAACAATTATGCGGGGATGGCGGTTTTTATCGGCCTATTTCTGCACTACCTAACCATTTAAAAACAAATACTCTTGCATGGCGGACGACTTTGTCATATTTCTGTAACAGTTTCATAATCTAATGACCGTCTTAATACATTATAAATAAATGAGGTGATTGGTCATGACGTCGGGTAAACGCGTTCTGATTGTTGATGACGAGGCTCCGATTCGCGAGATGATCGCTGTTGCACTCGAAATGGCTGGATACGATTGTGTCGAAGCGGATTCCGCACAAGCCGCGCATCCAATGATTGTAGATTGTAAACCAGATATGGTTTTACTGGATTGGATGATGCCTGGCATTAGCGGGATCGAATTCGCACGGCGTCTGCGAAAGGATGAGATGACAGCGGATATTCCCATCATCATGCTAACCGCTAAAACCGATGAAGATAATAAGATCCAAGGACTGGAAACCGGTATTGATGATTATATCACTAAGCCCTTCTCCCCTCGGGAACTGGTTGCCCGATTGAAAACCGTACTGCGACGCACCACGCCGAAAGGTATCGAAGAGCCGATTACAGTCGATGATTTAACCCTAGATCCGGTATCCCATCGGGTGAGTTCTGAACTCAAGCCACTGGAACTTGGGCCAACAGAGTTTCGCCTACTACAGTTTTTCATGACCCATCAAGATCGTGCCTACACCCGTAGCCAACTGCTTGATCTAGTATGGGGCGGTAACGTCTATGTCGAAGAGCGTACTGTTGATGTTCATATCCGGCGGCTGCGTAAGGCACTCGGCGAACGCCATGACTATCTAATCCAAACCGTTCGCGGTACGGGTTACCGCTTTTCATCCCAGTCAGCCTGAGCCTGACTGATGTACAATTCCGGCCATTCAATCACCAGCAATCTTGCGCTCACCGCAACGGTTAGCTTAGTGGTTGGCTTTGTTATCGGCTATCCCGGATGGACGCTAGCACTGGCGCTACTGGGCTGGGCCCTGTATCAAGTTAAGCAGTTTAATCGCTTGCAGCAGTGGCTCATGCGTAGCGACCATACCGATGTGCCTGAAAGCCGAGGTTATTGGGGCGAACTGTTCGACGAACTGTCCAGAGATCAAAAGCGTCAGCTGTCACGAACCCAATCGCTACGCAACGTCATCCACCGCTTCCAGCAATCATCCGCCGCCCTGAGTGATGCCATCGTGATTATCGATGCGCAGAACCACTTGGAATGGTGGAATCGAGCCGCCGAAAAGCTACTCGGCATGAAAGCCCAGACAGATCGGGGCCGCTCGGTGATGAACTTGCTACGCGATCCGCGCTTTGTGCGTTATTACCGTAAAAATATGTATGACGACCCTCTGCAGCTAACCTCGCCGATTCAGAAAGATATGGTGCTCGAATACCGCATTACCCGTTTCGGTGCCGGTGATCGTATTCTCGTTGCCAGAGACATCTCTCGCCTTAAACAACTGGAGCAAACCCGTCAGGATTTCGTCGCCAACGCCTCTCACGAGCTGCGCACACCACTCACCGTGATCCGTGGCTATCTTGAGACCTTTCTCGACCAAGATCTGCCACGCCCGCTACAACGCGGCCTGAGTCAGATGGAGAGTCAATCTCGGCGGATGGAAAATCTCGTTGCGGATCTGCTGCTGTTATCCCGCTTGGAAACCAGCGCCCACGTCGCCGATGAGCTACCGATCCCTCTCCACGCTATCGTCACCCGTATCCGCGAAGATGGCCTCGTGCTAGGGCAGGACAAAAACCAGACAATTAAACTGGATCTAGAAAACAGCAGCACCCTGTTAGGTCAGGAATCCGAGATTTATAGTGCGATCTCGAATTTAGTATTCAATGCGGTGCGCTACACCCCGGCGAAAGGGACGATCAAACTACGCTGGTGGACCGATAAAGAGGGTGGCCACTTCGCGGTACAAGATAACGGGCCCGGTATCGACAGCATCCACCTTCCTCGATTACAGGAACGCTTTTATCGGGTTGATGAGAGCCGCTCATCTGACAGTGGCGGCACCGGCTTAGGCCTAGCAATCGTCAAACATGTGATGCTGCGACACGGTGGTAAGCTGACGATCAGTAGCCATCTAGGCAAAGGCAGTACCTTCACCTGTCACTTCCCGAATGAACTGATCATCCCCGCCGACGTCGAAGAAACCGAACAAGACTAACGATACCCAAGGTTCACGCATAAAAAAACGCACCCTAACGAGTAGGTGTGCGCTTTGAGTTAATCGGTCAATTTAACCCCTGATTAACGCTTATCGTCCAGTTGCTCCTGACCCATTAGACCGCTTAAATCAATCTCACTGCCATTGGTATACTCTTCAACCCAAAAGATAGTCGCACCCACAACAGCCGCTGGCATCAGCAACAGATTAAGCAACGGAACCATCATTCCCAACGAGATCAAACCACCGAAGCCCAAAGAGGTAAAACGACGCTGCTTAAGGGAATCTTTCATCTGTCGAAAGCTGACTTTATTATTATCCATCGGATAATCACAGTACTGAATCGCCATCATCCAGCAACCAAACAGGAATAATAAAATAGGTGCAATCATGCCCAGCACCGGAATAAAAGCCAAAATGATCAAGAAGAGTAGGCGCGGCAGATAGTAGACCAGCTTAGAAAGCTCTCGAGCGATCGTCCGCGGAATCAACGCCACGATCTCTTTCCAGCCCGAGTCGGTCACCGTTACACCGCGCAGCCGCTGCTCTACTTTCTCCGATAGAATGCCATTAAACGGGGCGGCAATAATATTCGCCACCACACTGAAGCTGTAATACACCAAAATCAGCACGAGTCCCGCAATCAATGGCCACAACAGATAGCGTAAAAATTGTAGCCAGTCCCAATCCGGTAAGATAGCGCTCAGCAGGTAATCGATCCAATAGCCCATCTGATCAAACAACAACCAAATAGCACCGGTGAAAATAAAGATATTAATTAACAACGGTACCACGACAAAGTGTCGGATCCCTTTTTCTGGCAACATAGCCAAGCCGCGCAATAAAAAATTTGCGCCGCGTAATGGATTTCCTTTCATCTTTCCCTCAATTGATTAACGATCCGAATCAGGCAAAAAAGTGGTTACAAAAACGTACGATAACGGCTAGCAGCATCATCGATAAGCCGACCCGGTTAATCATAAACTCTCGTTTAGTAAAGTTAATGGTTGCCTGCCAAAACACCAGTATCGATTTCACATCACTGGTTCGCAGAACATAGAGTATCAGTGACACCAAAAAGACACCAAACCCTACCATCATTAACAGCTGTTCCAACACCGCCAGAGTCATTTTTTTATCACCATCAATTACTATTTAGGATGCTAAGATTAACAGAAATAAACTGCATTAGTGGTGGCTTTAGCCTATAACTTTATGTGCAGATCAAAACCGCCTACGAATAAAAATCACCCATCATTCACCGGAGTCTCTTATGCATACAATATCAATACATCAGTTTGGTGGCCTTGATGAGCTGATCTACAGTAAACAATCTCGACCTCAGCCAGCTTCTGGCGAAGTATTGGTTAAAACAGCCGCTGTTGGGGTTAACCCCATCGACTGGAAAACCTGCTCCGGTGGCGGGGCCAGCAGCTTTATTAAAGAGATGCCCTTTATTCCCGGTTGGGAGTTTTCGGGCATTATCGAAGAGGCAGGCGATACCGATTTTAAAAAGGGTGACGCCGTATTCGGTATGATCCGTTTCCCTCAGCCAGCCGGTTGTTATGCCGAATATATTGCCGCCCCAGCAGACCAGATAGCCAAACTGCCCGATGCTGTCGACCTTGTTACCGCCGGAGGCTTGCCAACAGCCAGCTTAACCGCTTGGCAGGCGCTGTTTGATAAAGGCGAATTGAAAGCCGGTCAGCAAGTATTGATATTGGGTGCTGCGGGCGGCGTCGGTCATCTCGCGGTTCAGCTCGCTCAATGGGCTGGAGCTCAGGTATCAGGCACCGCCTCATCACATAATCATGAACTTCTGGCGTCTCTCGGTTGTAAACAGACCATCGACTACCGCCATCAAAGCCTCACTGAGTATACCAATAGTTTTGATCTCGTGATCGACTGTGTCGGTGGAGAAACCGGCATCCAAGCCCTGCCCTGTCTCAAACCCGACGGTATTCTCGTAACGCTGCCATCGGTGACTAAAGATCAGGTTATCGCTGCAGGCAAGGCGCAAAGACGCCGAGTCGAAGCGATTCGTTGTGAACCCTCGGCCGAACAATTGCATAAAATTGGTGAGTTAGTGGCCGACGGACAACTTAAACTACAGGTTGGTAATACCTTTGCACTGGAGAACGCCGCCGATGCATTCGCACTGAGTCAGAGTGGTCACGTTTGCGGCAAACTTATTTTGACCATCTAGGAAGTAAAAAGGTAAGGCCGTTTAAGCGACCTTACCTTTCCTGTTGACTGTTTATTACCCAGCGCTCGCGCTACACAGTTGCTGTTGCTGGCGCATGATCAAACGGCAACCTTTCGCCAGAAAGCCCTGTTCAATACAGCGGTCTTTAACCCAGGCTTTATCATCCTCGGTCGGTTTCTCATGGTAAGGCGGGATATCGTTACACACCGTTGCCGATGGCTGACTCTGCTGCCAACAGGCTTTAAAGAAGGTGCCACCACCCACCGTGCAGCGGTATTCAGAATCATCGCAATGTTCAACCCGCTGCAATGCCATAGAAACACAACCTTGCTGATCGGTCGTTTCACCAGCGGAGATACCCGCCTGACGCTGCCTATTAAGCATCTCTTGATGCTCTTCATTCCAGCCTTCGAGCCACTGAGGTGCATTCAACCAACTATAGACAGCCCCCACAATGACCACCAACAACAGGCCCAACCAAAAACGTCGCATAATCGAAAAATCCTTTTATTCAGCGGCCTCGGACATAAAGGCCGAAAAGACAACAGCAAAAACCAACCGCAGAGGCCAGCATAGTTAAATTAACAAACAGAGGATTTCGGGCAGCAAAAGGAACAAACGCGTGACTGCTATTCATATCACAAACAGATGCGTGATAGTCAAACGAGCCACCCGCTGATAAACACGCATTAACGTCGCTCAGCTCCGACCAGAATACACCCATCAACACGACACCCGGCAGAATCAATAACAATAAACCCAAGCGCAGCATTATTCTTCACTAACCCCGATATTGCTGATGCCATCATTAGCCGATAACACTTTCAGCTGCTTGATCAATCCAGCACTGGCATTTTTAACACCGGCAAGACGCTGAATGACTTCTTCTTGAAAACTCTCTTCCTGCAGCATCATATCGTGATCACCGATGTAGCGTAGCAACGCTTCATCAGACATATCCGTATCGGCGGTTACTTCAATAAAGGTCGCAACACATTCCAGTGATAGATGACCTACATTGGCTGCATCAGTACGGTTAGGCTCTAATAAACAGTTGATGGCTAAGTCTAACGCCACCATCGCATCCAGCGCAGGTGAGGCACCATACATTTCAAAGATATCGAGATCCGGCATATTGGCTTCAACATTCGCCTGCTGAACCTCAAAATTCATCGTCGCACCGGTGTTTCCCAGCTTATTCCACACACCATCAATGATACTGCGCACCTGATCACGATCACCAAAATCAAGCAGGGTTGAAAACAGCGCAAAGTTAGGAAACATACGCTCTGCGATAGCAACCGAGAAAGCACTTAACTGCCAGCCATCGAGCGCTTTAAGCTCTTTTTCTAGCGACCATTGTGACATCAGATAAACTCCAAAACTCTATTTTCCCCTATTGTACAGCGCCGAAATCATTTTGCAGCTGTTATACGGGATTGAAAGATTCCGGCATTAAACCACTTTTATCCGGCTTCTCAAGCATTAATCCTCTGATTCGCTATCTCTTTTTATTGTATACTCCCCCGCTGAATTGCAAGCACCTAGCGGAAGATGAACCATGAATGACAAAAATCCTCTCGCGACCCTCGTAAAAGGACTGGATTGCTTCAGCGAATGGACTGGGCGCAGTATTGCCTGGCTGACGCTGCTGATGGTACTGGTGACCTTTATTGTCGTTGTGATGCGTTATGTTTTAAACATCGGCAATGTCCAATTACAAGAGTCTATTATCTACATGCATAGCTTTGTCTTCCTCCTCGGGGCTGGCTATACACTCAAGCATGACGGGCACGTACGGGTCGATATTTTTTATCGGCCATTAAGTGAGCGCGGCAAAGCTATCATCAATCTTATTGGTATTTTGATGCTGCTATTACCCGTATCCGTCTTTATTTTTTGGATCTCTTGGGATTATGTCGCCTTCTCATGGCATACCATGGAAGGTTCACAAGAAGCGGGCGGTATTGAAGCGTTATACCTTCTAAAAACCTCGTTATTAATTATGCCAGTACTAATGATTTTACAAGGCATCGCCGAACTCGGACGTAATATTCTCGTCTTAACCGGGCAGGCACACCTGATCGATGAGGACTCTCAGGAGCATCCAATATGATAGAACTTCTCCCTCTGCTGCTATTTTTCGGCGCTATTTTTGTTCTTCTACTCGGCTACTCCGTTGCTTATTCACTGGCGGGCACCGGTCTTATTTTTGCGGCAATCGGCATTATGACCGGTCATTTTGAAGCGAGCTTCCTTGAAGCCGTACCAAACCGCTTATTTGGTATTATGAATAACTCGGTATTGATCGCCGTGCCTCTGTTTGTCTTCATGGGAGTGATGCTAGAGAAATCCAAAATCGCGGAAGATCTGCTCGATACCATGGCCACATTGTTTGGCCCTGTTCGAGGTGGTTTAGGTATATCCGTCACTATTGTCGGTATGTTACTGGCCGCCAGTACCGGTATCGTGGGAGCGACCGTCGTCACCATGGGCCTGCTTTCGTTGCCAACCATGCTACGTCGCGGATATGATCCAGGTGTTGCTACAGGCACCATCTGTGCCTCCGGTACACTGGGACAGATTATCCCGCCATCGATCGTGCTGGTATTACTAGGGGATGTTATCTCGTCGGCCTACCAACAATCGCAACTGGACCAAGGTATTTATTCACCAAAAACCGTCACGGTGGGTGATCTTTTCCTCGGTGCGCTGCTGCCCGGCCTTCTCTTGGTAAGCGCCTATATCTCTTACCTCATATTTAAAGCGATCTTCCACCCAACAACCGTGCCAGCCATTCCCAAAGAAGAACGGGATGCCGTAGACAACCTATTTCAGCGCGTTCTCTTTGCTCTGCTTCCGCCCGTGTTTCTCGTGGGTTTGGTGTTAGGCTCTATTCTAGGTGGCTGGGCGACTCCGACAGAGGCCGCGTCAGTGGGTGCTTTGGGCGCTATCCTGTTAGCCATGATGCGTCGCTGCTTCACCTTACAAATTCTGAAAGAGGTGATGCGCTCCACGACTCAAGTCAGCTCGATGGTGTTTATCATCCTCGTGGGCGCTTCAATCTTTTCACTGGTGTTCCGTGGTTTTGGCGGTGATGATCTGGTGCGTAACTTCCTAACCGACCTACCGGGTGGGGTGTTTGGTGCTGTTGCACTCGTCATGTTGGTGATTTTCTTACTCGGCTTCTTCTTGGACTTTATCGAGATCACCTTCGTGGTCGTGCCGATTGTTGCCCCGATACTACTCGCCATGGGACTCGATCCTATTTGGCTTGGCGTCATGATCGCCCTTAACCTGCAAACCTCGTTCCTGACACCGCCGTTTGGCTTTGCTCTCTTTTATCTTCGTGGTGTAGCACCCGCCAGTATTTCAACTATGCAGATCTACAAAGGAGTTATTCCCTTTATTATGATTCAGTTAGTTGCATTGATGGCACTGGCACAATGGCCAGCCCTAGCGACTTGGCTACCCCATCTGGTCTATGGTTAAACTCACGGAGCTTAACCGCACGACAGACATAAAAAAACCCGCTAATTAGCGGGTTTTTTTATAGCGCAAATCAATTCATTGAACGAGCATTGAGATAAGCCTGTTCAGAAACCGCATGCCACTTAATCGACTGTTCGCGGAACTTCACAAACGAATCGTATACTTTTTGTGACATCGGATCTTTTGCTGCTTCTTCAGCAACAACTTCAGCCGATAACGTTCTAAGCTCTCTAAGTACATCATCAGGGAACTTACGTAATTCAACGCCTTCTTCGTCCACTAACTGCTGCAATGCCTGATTATTCTTCGTCGTGAAATCAGCCAACATATTTTGGTTAGCGATGCGTAGCGCACTACGTACAATCAACTGCAGATCCGCTGGCAATTTCTCAAAAGCTTCTTTGTTAATGAAACACTCCTGAGTGGTGCCTGGCTCATGCCAGCCTGGGTAATAATAGAATTTAGCGGCTTTATGCAGACCAAATGCTAGATCGTTATAAGGCCCAACCCATTCGGTTGCATCGATAGCCCCAGACTGCAGCGACGGGAAGATTTCACCACCGGACAGTAATACTGGTGTACCACCCGCACGCTTAAGCACTTCACCACCTAGCCCAGGGATCCGCATTTTCAAACCGTTTAGATCGGCAACGCTGTTAATCTCTCGGTTAAACCAGCCACCCATCTGCACGCCGGTGTTACCCGCAGCACCAGGAATCAGACCAAATTCAGCATACGCTTCTTCCCAAAGCTCCATACCGCCACCTTGGTAAAGCCAAGCGTTCATCTCTTGAGCCGTTAACCCAAACGGAACCGCAGCAAAGAATTGCGCCGCACGGATTTTGCCTTTCCAATAGTAAGAAGCGCCATGACCCATTTCCGCAGTACCACGGGAAACAGCATCAAAAATTTCCAACGCACCAACCAACTCGTTAGCGCCATACACTTTGACATGAATCCGACCACCGGACATCTGGCCAATCAATTCAGCCAGTTCATTGGCACCCGTACCCAAAACAGGGAAATTCTTCGGCCAAGCCGTTACCATTTTCCATTCAACGGTTTCCGGTTTTTCTGGCATAGCAGCAGCGGGCTGTGCACAATCAGCAGCCACCGCTTCTTTTTCCTCAGTACAGGCCGCTAAACCTGCAGCAGCGACCCCTAAACCGAGGACTTTGACAATATCACGACGTTTCACAAGGCTTCTCCATATTCGTCATTCTAATTCTATCGGTATCTAACGTTATTGTATGTTTTTTAATGAGCCCTTGAACATAGCACCAAGTTATAATAGCTGCAATTTCAAATAGTAAGCAAAGGCCCGAAGTTTTGTTTTCGCAAACATAAAATGCAGCAATAATGATAGAGCCATTTATTCTATTGCTCGGAATTACTGATATACTCTTTCTGTTACGCATAATCAGAAAACGGAAACCAGTTTGCAGTCGCTTAATCTACTTAAATCTATCGCTGATGCTAAACCCAGTCTGCGAAAATCAGAACAAAAAGTTGCTGATTACGTCTTGGAAAACCCTTCCGACGTTATTCATATGCGGATTGTCGATCTAGCCTCAGAAGCGAATGTGAGCGAGCCTACTGTTGTCCGTTTTTGTCGGGCACTTAATTACGATGGTTTTCAGGATTTCAAACTGACGCTGGCCCAAGGGCTGGCAAGTAATGCCAACTTTGAGCAGTTCTCTCTTAATACGAAAGATACCGTCAGTGAGTTTAAGCAGAAGATTTTCGATTCGACCGTCGGCAATATGATGCGAGTCAGAGAAGAACTCGACGCCAACACTCTAGAAGAAGCGATTAACGCCATCGCTAGCACAAACCGGTTAGAGCTATACGGTTTTGGCGCCTCAGCACCCGTGTGTAATGATGCCCAACATAAGTTTCACCGGCTTAAAATTGCTGCGTCGGCCTACTCCGATCCACATATGCAGATGATCTCTGCGACAACGCTCACTGAACGGGACGTGGTTATTGCTATCTCCCAAACCGGCCGGACCAAAGATCTGTTACATGCAGTAAAACTGGTTAAAGATGCCGGTGTAACCGTTATCACCCTCTGCCCGAGTAACACCCCGCTGTCTGATTTAGCCAGTATCGCTATCCATATTGATCTTGAAGAAGATAAAGACCTCAGCACACTGATGTCATCCCGAGTGGTACACCTCGTCGTTATCGATGTGTTGGCGGTCGGTGTTGCCATGAAGCTCGGACCGGGCTTGTTGGATCATCTCAAAACGATCAAACGTAGCCTTAAAAGCCTGCGCCAGAACGATAAACGCCTCCCTTTACGCAAGCCTGAAGAATAAATCGCCCCCCGTTTTCCTATTTCTGTAACACTTGTACGGCAAGATCAGTATCCGTTAGCGCCTCCGCTTAGGCCTATAATTTATTGATATTCTCTTTTGAGTGTTATAAAAAAGAGATTCCCTGTTAATCAGAAATGCTAAACGGCCTGTTAGTCTCTTCACTTAAACGGCTTTCAGGTAAGCTTTGCAGAAGGTGTAGGAGTCATTGCGATGCTTATACGAAAAGACCAGGATCTAAACGAAATCCAAACCAAAATCTTCGATATCATCGTTGGTATTGATGAGCATGAAAAGCAAGCTAAACAAAAACAAGCCAGCCAAAAAAGCTTATCCGTTAGACGCGCCATTGAAGAGCGCAGACAACGAAAAGAACTCGAATATCAAATTAATGATGAACGTTGGTTCGATGACCTCGTCGATGAAGCCTAAACTCACCACATAAAAAAGCCTGCATCGAGTGCAGGCTTTTTTACATCCCGTAAAGACTATACCTCGGGGTAAAGCACATCCAACGGTACTGACCGGCCACTATCAACCACCATCGCCGCATGCTTACGTTTCAGCTTTCTCGGCTCAGGCACGCCACAGGAGTGCGCGATCATCTCTAACTCTTTAACCATATTGTTGTGATAGTGAGTCACCCGCACCGCTTTATCTTCAGGCACTAAGCCCCGCTGCAGATCTTTATTGTGGGTGGTGATCCCCGTCGGACAGGTATTCTTATTGCACTGTAATGCTTGAATACAACCGAGGGCGAACATAAAGCCTCGAGCACTGACACAGAAATCCGCCCCCATACACAGGGCTGCTGCTACATCCGTTGGGTTAATGCACTTACCTGACGCGATCACTCGCACACGTTCACGCAAGCCGTACTTAATCAGTTTGTTCACCAAGATTGGCAAGCTCTCCCGCAATGGCAGACCCACACTGTCCATCAACGGCATCGGTGCCGCACCGGTTCCACCATCACTGCTATCAAGAGTGATAAAGTCCGGCGCCTGTTCAAGCCCCCGAGCAACCACTCGCTGACAAAACTCATCCAACCAACCGGTCGAGCCCAGCACTAACTTAAAGCCCACCGGCTTGCCGGTTACTTCGCGAATATGGCTGACCATATCCAACAGGTCATCCGCCGAATCAACCTCGACATGACGATTCGGGCTGATCGAAGCAACCCCTTCGGGTATGCCACGAATAGCACCAATCTCTGCGGTGACTTTCGCCCCTGGTAACATGCCACCTTTGCCAGGTTTAGCTCCCTGACTCAGTTTAATCTCAAACATCCGCACCTGTTTATAGGCTGCCTTTTCTCTAAGTTTTTCGTCACTCAGCAAACCGCGCTCATCACGCATACCATATTTAGCTGTACCGATCTGACAGACGATGTCGCAGCCTCCTTCGAGGTGATAAGGCGATAGACCCCCTTCACCGGTGTTCATCCAACAGCCCGCTTCCCGAGCACCATTCGAAAGCGCCAGAATCGCAGGCTTAGAAATCGCCCCAAAGCTCATACCGGAAATATTAAAAAAGGATTTAGCGTCGTATGGCTGGCGACAGAAAGGCCCGATCTGTAATGGCTGATTTTTCACTGCATCCTCTTCCAAGGTTGGAAATGGGCAGTTAAGAAAGTAGTAGGTTCCGGGGGTACGCAAATCACGACTAGAACCAAAGGCGATAGTGTTATCAATATTCTTGGCCGCCCGATAGCACCAACTGCGCTGGGCCCGGTTAAATGGCATCTCTTCACGATCCATCGCAAAGAAATACTGCCGAAAGAACTCACCTAGGTGTTCAAACATATAACGGAAACGACCAAACAGCGGATAATTGCGTCGGATGGTTTGTTTCGTCTGATTTTTATCAATCTGATAAATAATCAGCCCTGCAATCAGCCCTCCAATAATGGTCAACAGCAGAATGCCGCCAAGAATTGCTACGAAATTAATCGCAAAGCTGCTGACGGGATCAGTCATGTTCCATACTCCTTGTTATTGTCTATCGGCACGTATATACCTCAGCGCCAATCCTATCCTGTTAGACCGTCATTGCCTACGGCTGCAATCATCATTTTGTGCCATCTAGCGATGAGGATTCCATTCCAGAACCCTGATGATGATAGCCAACTTAGACACGGTTATCGCTTTTTAAATCAGGCATTAACCAACAAGCCAATCATGATGGTCGGCGTTACCTGAGTAATTTCCTTATTTAATCCACAATCTATCCATGGTTATATTGCATTTGGAGCCCATAATTCATTATTAGAGAGGAATTTAATCTGCATCTAGCACTTAGTGCCTGACAATCTATTACGTTGGATGAAAACAATGACGACTCTATCAACCCTTTTAGGTCGGTCCAGTGACCGTTTCGCCTTTAAATTTGGTCAGAAACGTTGGCTAATACTGGGGTATTTAAGCTTAATGTCGCTACCCTTCCTCGCCACATTGACATTGGATATGGAAGATAAAACGCTGTATGCCACAACCCTGACCATCATCAACACCCTAGCCATGATGGCTTTTTATCTGCAATTTCCACTGGCTAGCCGCTTAAAGCGCATCCCGTTGTTCGCCAATATTGATTGGAACATTTCGCATCATAAGAAAATCGGTCAATGGCTGGGGCTTATTTTTCTCTTACATCCGGTGCTCATTCTTGCTCCCCGCTTTATGGTGTCGTTCAACGATGGTGTACACAGTTTAATATCCGTCATTACCGCCCCACAAATGCTCACCGGACTGATCGCTTGGGTCGGCATGATTATCTGGATACTCACCGCAATCTTTAAAGATAGCCTGCAGATGCGTTACGAAACTTGGCGTTTTACCCATATGTTAGGTTTTGTGGTCATCACTATACTCGCCACACTGCATGTAACAACCGTCGGTAGTCATGGCCAGTTTCAGGCAAGCTTCAATCTTATTTGGTGGGCTCTGTGCTCCGCCTCTGTAGGAATGGTGCTATATAACTATTTCATTAAACCGCTAGCACTGCGCTCACAGCCCTTTAAGCTGCTTGATGTTACTCAGGTTAGCCGTACCGATTGGCAGGTCACCATCGAGAAACAAGGTGCTTCAGATTTTACCTTTGCCGCCGGTCAGTTTGTGTGGTTAAACACCAGCCAACACAGTGGCGGCGTAAAAGAGCATCCATTTTCGATTGCGTCATGCCACGCAGATCTACCAAAGATTTCCTTTATTATTCGTAACCTAGGTGATTACACCTCAAAGTTGAATACCCTCAAGGTGGGCCAAGATGTCTATGTCGATGGCCCTTACGGCAGCATTAGTTTAGCGGAATCTGCTAACGCGAAAGCGATCGTATTAATCGCAGGCGGCGCGGGTATCGGCCCGATGTTAAGTCTACTTAGAGGCTTAGCCCAACAGAATGATCCGCGGCCGATACGCCTGATATACGGTAATAACCATCTCGATCAGATGGTACTGCAGGACGAGATCAAACACTTAGAGAAAACCATGCCTAACTTTAAACAACAGTTAGTTTGTGCCACTGCGACGGATGACAACGATATCTATCAAGGCGTTATCGATACCCCCTGTCTGGAGCAGGTTATCAACGCTATCGCTCCGTACGATTGGACGGTCTATTTATGTGGGCCAAAACCGATGATTACCGCGGTTAATAAGAGCCTGAAGTCATTGAAAATACCGGCCGCCCATATTCATTACGAACAACTCTCATTTTAACCGGTGTAGGAGGATCCCAACATGCCCATTAGTGAAATTGCGGGGTGTATCGGTTGTAAAACCTGCGTGCAAACCTGCCCAACCGACGTCATCCAGTTTGATTATGATCAGCAAAAAGCGTACATCGCTTATCCTGAAGATTGCCAGATCTGTCATTTATGTCGCCTTTACTGTCCGGTAGATGCCATTACTATCACACCGGAAAAATCGATCCCTGTGGTTGTTGCTTGGAGGTAATATCATGTCTGATGCTAAAACTATTTCGCGGCGGACGTTTCTCGGGATTGCCGGCAGCGCTATCGGTGCAACAGCCATCGCCGGCAACATGCCACCTATGCCGCCGATGGATCAACCACCCACCCGAAACCAACCCAATATCGATGCCGATAGTTTCAAAGAAGAAACGCTAGAAACCGATGTATTAGTGATTGGTAGCGGCATTGCGGGGCTCTTTGCCGCCGTGAAAGCCCATGATGCCGGCGCTAAAGTATTAATGGTATCAAAGGGCCGTTTAGGTAGCTCAGGGTTAACGCCTTTTGGTAAAGGTATCTTTAGTTATGATAAAGATAACGCCAAAATGACCCCTGATGAATACCTCGCCAAAATAGCCGATTCTGCGATTGGCACCAATAACCCCGTCTTTACTCGCCAGCTTTTAGATCACTCTGCCGACCGAGTAGCTGAATTAAGAGAGTGGGGGTTCTTCGACTCAGCATTATGCTTTGAAAGTTTTTCCAAGCCGATGCGTGAGCGGGATATTCCCATCATGGAACGCATCATGATGACTCACCTGCATAAAGAACAGGATCGGGTTGTCGGCGCTTCAGGCTTTAGTCTGGATCATAATACGATATTCAACTTTTCCGCTAAAACCGTCATCTTATGTACCGGCTCCGGCGGTTTTAAAGCGAGTGGCTTTCCACTGTGTGACTTAACCCATGATGGCACCATTATGGCCTATAACATTGGCGCTAAAGTCACCGGCAAAGAATGGAATGATGGTCACCCTGCCTCGGCCAAAAACTCAGGCTCATGTTATGACAATTGGCATGGCCAAATAGAAGAGCGTCCCAGCACAACATCGGAACAAGTGAATCATCACCTAGGCGTTGATATGAACTATGCCGCCTATGTTAATGGTGGGCCCGTCAGTATGGGGCCCGCTAGTCAATCAGAAGAAAAAACAACGGATGTTCCCGCAGGCCCTTACGTACCCGAAGCCTTCCGCCAAGCGGGGCCACCGCCTCAACCCGAAAGACCCTCAGGCTTGTTAGCGATATTTAGCAAAGACAAGCCTCAGGGCCCTCCGGGTATGGGTTCAGAGTCTGTCGGCGGATCAACCGCCGGCATGGCGATACACAAATCTGAAGGTCTCGTGCCTGTCGATGAAACGGGTTTAAGCTCTATTCCTGGCTTATGGGCATCAGGCGATGCCTTGGGCTCCTATATGTCTGGTGGTATCTATACACAAATCGGTAGCTCTATGGCCGGCTCGGCTATTCAAGGAGCACTGGCCGGCGAAGCTGCGGCGAAGGCGAGTCAGTCGGTCACTTCGATCTCAATACCCGCAGAAAAAATAGCACAAACTAAAGCGGAGATTCTCGCGCCGTTAAAACGCGAAACGGGCTATAGCCCAGCCTGGGCCACCCAAGTACTACAAAGTGTGATGATTCCTAACTTTGTTTTGTACATTAAAAAAGAACGGATGCTACAAGCCGCCCTAGCCTATATTGAAGAGTTAAAAGAGCATCACGGACCCATGCTGATGGCGTCTGATCGGCATCATCTACGCCTTGCCCATGAAACCATGAATATGACCATCACTGCCGAGATGAAACTTAAAGCCTCAATGATGCGGACCGAAAGTCGGTGCAGCCATTACCGACTGGACTATCCCGAGATTGATAACGAAAACTGGCAGGCTTGGATCAATATTTATAAAGATGAAAAAGGCGAGATGCAGTTAGAAAAACAGCATTTTAATCAATGGCCTAAGTTTGCTTAGAATCGCCTTTTATCAGCTCAGCGCAGACTATCAAACATATCGTCGATCAACTCATCGACCTGTTTGTTATCTGCGCTCGCGCTGGCATATACACGTAACCCCATCAGCTGCACTTGCAGTGCACGCGCCATACGCTCGGGTGTTTTAGCACGACTAATCTCACCTTGCTCTTGAGCCTGAAGTAAGATGGCCGCCATAGCGCCTTCGATACGCAGTAATAACTGCTGTGCCTCAACGAGTAACTCTGTATTTTCTTGGGTCAACTCAGAGATCGTTTTCACGAGCATACACATACCGCTCGGAGCAGAGGTATCGCAATGACTGACGGCCCCACGAACAAACAGTTTCAACCCTTCGATAGGCGATGCAGAAGTAGCAAGGCACTCTTTGAGCCGCTGCTGACTCATCTGAGCATAGTGTTGCAACGTCTCTTTAAACAACCCATCTTTGCTACCAAAGCAAGCATAGATGCTGCCTGGTCGCATATCGATAGCCTCCTGAAGATTACGCATGGAGGTAGCGTGATAGCCTTTAGCCCAAAACAGATCCGTCGCTCTGTTAATAGCCTCTTGCCGATCATATTTTACGTTTGACACCTTGATTACCAATCCGTTTGAGCATTTGTTCAAGTATAGCCTGAGCAATTGTTCAACACAATCTCAACCACCCTTTATGGCCAGCGAGCCGTACAGGCAAAGGCCACTAATTGATCGATTTCAGACTGATTTTCACCCGCACCCCATTCAAAACCGATGGTTCTTTGCCCCGGTGCTTGAAGTAACGGCCGTTTAACGATGCTTGCTGAAGTGTAATGCTCCGGAATAAAGGCCACACCAACGCCCTCTTCCACCAGCCGTAACGCTCGGTCATCTTGATTCGTGACATAGGCAATATTCAAACGCACATCATTGGCTTTCAGCAACTCTTGAAATATCCGCCGATATTCACAGTGAGAGCGCGCAATAAAAGGCTCATGTTCTAAGTCGGCTAGGCTAACTGAAGGCGATTGACTCAAATGATGATCCGTTGCCATCGCCACCACATAAGACTCGGAAAATAGCGCCTGTGAATGGCTGAATGGTTTGCCATTATCCGATTGTTGCGGCAATACCGTCAGCGCCATATCAATACGCCCAGCCTGTGCAAGCCGCTCCATCTCAGCTTCGCTGGCGTCAAAGACATTCAAGCGAAGATGAGGGTTTTGCCGACGGTATTGCTCGATAAGCCGAGCAACATGGGTAATCGACAATGTATTAATAACCCCCAAACGCAACACTCGTGGCATTTCGTGATGCTTCAGCTCATCTTTGGCCCGGGCACACTCTTCTACGATCCGTTTCGCCCGCTTCAGTAGCATCCGCCCTGCGGGGGTCAACATCACATTACGCTTATTACGCGTAAACAACTTCACCCCCATCTCTGCTTCTAACTTTGAGATTGAAGCCGAGAGTGCCGGTTGCGACACAAAAGCACGCTTAGCGCCTTGAGTAAAACTTTCTAATTCCGCTGCGGCTAAAAAGCAGCGTAGCTGTTGTAGCTCCAAACCATAACCTCTGCTTATGACAATCATAGGAACAATCGATTTTATTTATTATAAGAGACACTCTAAGCTTTTGCTATTCATCACGATCATTCAGGAACAGTAGATGAACGCAACTCATAAACCCATTGCGCTAATCATCGGGGCAGGAGACCACCTCGGATCGGCCATTGCCAAACGTTTCGCACGGGAAGGTTTTCATATCGTTGCCACCCGCCGCCGTGGCGATTTAAGTACGCTCGTCGCTGAAGTAGAAGCCTTAGGCTCTAGTGCGACCCCGTTCCATTCTGATGCCCGTGATGAGCAACAGGTTATTAATCTAATCAATCAAATCGAGACTGAGCTTGGCCCCATTCAGGTAGCGGTATTCAATGTCGGCGGCAATGTGCGCTATGGTATTTGTGACACCTCCAGCCGCATCTATCGCAAAGTATGGGAGATGTGTGCCTTTGCAGGCTTTCTATTTGGACGTGAATTAGCCAAAAAAATGCTTCCTCGTCAGCAGGGCACCCTGTTGTTTACCGGCGCCTCGGCCAGCCTAAAAGGAAACAGTGGCTTCGCAGCCTTCGCTGGCGGCAAACACGCTTTACGCGCACTGGCTCAGAGTATGGCCAGAGAGCTAGGCCCACAGGGTATTCATGTCGCTCACGTGGTCATTGACGGTCTTATAGAAAACCAAGCCACCGCGGAATACCTACCCGATCTCTACGCCAGCAAAGGAGAGAACGGCATCATACACCCCGATAATTTAGCCGAAATTTACTGGCAACTTCACCACCAACCAGCGAATGCTTGGACCTTCGAACAGGATGTCCGGCCCTTCGCTGAGCCTTGGTAATCGCTATCATTTAAGGAATACACCATGACAAAAACAATCGATTTTTATTATGACTATATCAGTATCGCCTCCTACCTCGCCTGGACTCAACTAGAAGGAATATCTGAACGCACCGGTGCTCGTATTCATTACAAACCGATGTTATTAGGCGGTGTTTTTAACGCCTGTGACAATATTAGCCCGATAACGATTCCCGCCAAATGGGCTTGGGTTAAAAAAGATATTCAACGTTATGCCGATCATTACGGCGTACCTTATCAACTGAACCCACACTTCCCGTTCAGCACCGTTAACGCCATGCGCGGGGCTCTCTGGGCGCAGGCTCACGATCAACTAGAAGCCTACAATCAGGCGATGTTTACTGCCGCTTGGGTCGACGGTAAAGACTTGTCCGCCAAGCCCGTTTTGGAAGAGGTTTTAAACAATGCCGGTTTTGATGCCGCCATCGTGATGGACGCGATCACACAACCTGACGTGAAAACCGCCTTAATCGACGCCACCCAAGCCGCAACAGCACGGGGTGTCTTTGGCGCCCCCTCCATGTTTGTCGCCGACGAATTGTTCTTCGGCCAAGATCGTCTTGAATGGGTCGAAAAAGCACTTTGCTAAGCAAAACTGATTGATCAAAGATTAATCAAAGGACACACCATGCACACTAAAGCCCAACGTTTAAAAGTGCTCAGCTCCGGCATCCTTAGCCTGATACTCACCATGGGGATTGGCCGCTTCGCCTTAACGCCTATGTTGCCTATCATGCAAGAACACGCAGGGCTGGGCATATCAGAAGGCGGCGGGCTGGCAGCCGTTAATTATCTGGGCTACCTCTGTGGTGCTTTGGTGGTGGCCATGATCAGTGACCTTGTTATCAAAGACCGCCTCTACCGTATTGGGCTCGTGATGGCATTGGTCACCACCATCGGCATGGGGTTAACTGAAAACATCTGGCTATGGGCCCTGTTTCGCTTTCTCGCAGGCCTTAGCTGCGCAGCAGGCATACTGCTTGGGGCTGGGTTGGTTCTTAACTGGTTAATTCGTCACGGTCACCGCAGTGAGCTTGGCATTCATTTTTGCGGTGTCGGTCTGGGTATTGTCCTCTGTGCGATCGCTATCGAATGGATGCAACCTTATTTCGATTGGCATCAACAATGGGGATTATTAACACTGATTGGCGTGCTGATCATAATACCGGCTTGGCGCTGGCTGCCACCGCCGGATAAAGCCCAACATACCACCAGCGGCGAAGCATTGATTGATTCGCCACCCAGTGCGGCATTTATGCGCATTTTTCAGGTGGCTTATTTCTGTGCGGGTGTCGGTTATGTTATCAGCGCCACCTTTATCGTAGCGATTATCGACCAACTACCAGGGCTTGAGGGACAAGGTATTTGGGCGTTTCTTATCATGGGATTGGCCGCCATCCCCAGCGCGATCGGTTGGGACTTGGTTGCGAGACGCTTTGGTCCACTCAACGCGTTGATCACCTGTAGCATGTTGCAAGTGATCGGCATACTACTCCCCGTAATCGAAGCCAACTTCATACTCACCATGATCGGAGCTATCTTATATGGCGGTACCTTTGTTGGTATGGTCTGTCTAGTGCTCACTATGGCGGGGCGTTACTACCCCACCCGCCCAGCTAAAATGATGGGCAAGATGACACTCTCGTTTGGCTCGGCACAGATCATCGCACCCGCATTAGCGGGGTTATTAGCAGAGCACAGCGGCAGCTATACCAACGCTGTTTATATGGCTGCATTTATTATGGCTCTCGGTAGCGTGCTGTTATTAGTGCTCAAATCACGCGAGCCGGCCAAACAACCGCAACTCGCCCCAATCAGCTAAACAATCGCGTCTAAGCCAGTTGTGACTTTATTCCTCTGGCTCCAACAACACGCGGATGACAAATAAGCGGACTATCGGTGCCACCACCAAGAATAGCAGCAATGCAAAAGGGACAATCCGCCCTAGCATCTCCATCCAAGCACTCAAGAAAGAAGCACCTTCGGCTAATGTCTGATACGTCAAAATAGCCGGCATTCCCATTAACATGGTGGGCATTACCATCGACATCATCAACGGATATTGAAGCTTTCTGGGAAATTTTTTCATCGGGGAACTCCGATTGTTTTTATGTAACACACAATTTACCATTGCAAATATCTTGCAAAAACAACCAGTAATGAATTTTAAGCGTGCATATATGAAAGCTAAAGAGATCAGTAATCTATATTGGTTCTGTCAATCGGTTGAGTATGGAGGATTTACCCCTGCAAGCTTAGTCGCACAGGTTTCAGCCCCCACGCTTTCAAGAGCTGTCTCTCAACTGGAACAAACACTCGGTGAGAAGCTGCTACATCGTAATGCTAAACAGTTCAAACTAACCGCCGCAGGCGAAAAATATTACCAGCAGTTCGCGCCACTGTTACAACAGCTGGACGGCCATTGGGATCAACTTTCCAACCACCAAACTCAACTAACCGGTGATATTTCTATCTCATGCCCAGAATCATTTGCCGACAGTTTTTTACAGCAAGCAGCAATTGAGTTTATGACTCATCACCCTAACGTTAATATTCAAATAGAACTCTCATCCGACACCGATAATTTCTTCAATGATCAGATCGACCTAGCAATATCGACCAACCCACCGAAAATACCGCACCTCGTGCAGCGCCGATTATTCGACATGCAACTGTCATTGGCCGCGTCACCGGCCTATATCGCTCAGCACACTCCATTAACGACCGTTGAGCAATTAACGGAACATGACTTACTTGCTGGCAACACCCTGCCCCATTGGGAGTTTAAACAGAACGCTCAACCGATTCGGATTCAGGTCAAACCCAAATACGCGATCGATAGTTTACGTCTTATTATCAAAGCCGCCTGCTCCGACGTGGGTATCTGTTTAATTCCTAAAATGATTTTAGAACCGTTAGTCGAACGCAATCAGTTGATTCAGTTACTACCGGATATCCAATGCCCTACCGGTATCGTCTATATCGTTTGGGCCGACCGTAAATTAGTCTCTGCCCGCGTTAGTGCATTTCGGCAGATGATCATCGAGCGTATGAGCAACCCTTGGGTGTTTTTATCATCACTTTCAGAACCGAGTTAACCAACGCCTGGCTACTTACGGGTACCTACTATCATTAATTCAGTGAAAAAGATTTTTCGCTTAGATCAAAAAACAAAAAGCCCGTCAGTGGTTAACCTGTGGGCTTTTTATTTAAAACGATTGATCACAAGGACTGTGCGATGACAATAAAGTTTGATCAAAATAAGCCCCTCTAAACGGCACTCACTGGCTAATGTTTGACTGTTTGATGGTATTGCAGCCACCACAGAGTGACAATAAAGTTTGATATTTTCCGGATTCGCCAACATCATCCATGCTCATGGAAAACGGTATTAGGTTGATTCTTCTACTCTAGGGACTTCAGATAGTTTACGCTTAAGCACGTCGACCCACTTGTGCAGATATTCTGCTTCGGTCAGCGTTTTACCTTTTTCTTTCCATCTAGGGTGATTACACCGCTTAAGGAAGTTAGTTCGCTGACGTATGTACGTATGACCCCATGATGCACTATTATCTGAAAAATGCTGCACGATCTCATGAAAATTTCTACCTGTATCGTCCTTAAGACCAAGAATTAAGGTGCTGGCACCTTTAGTCTTAGTAAGGCTAGTCATATCAGCTTCCAGCATGATAACTTTTCTTTGGTTCACTTCAAGTATTGCCATAAAGTAACGTAATGGTTTGTTATCTTTAGTTTGATATATGACTTCACTCTTGTTGGTCGGAACCGGAAAGTTGCCACATTTGAGTGACACCAGCTTTATTCCCTTTGCTAGGCCTAGCTTGTTAACAACTTCTTCGAATATTAAAAATTTATGCGGAAGCTCTTTCGCTTCATCAATCACGTCATCTACTTGGTTTAACACTGGATCAAATTCTTGGGCTGTACCATCCCTGCTCGGCATACCCACACCTGCCTTTTCAGGTTCAGTATCGATACCCTCAATAGCAATCGGGGACGGTACAGAGGACTCATTTACATCAACCAATACTACATCAGGGCTATCAGGAATATTGAATGAAAAGCCTTCTTCCTTTTGATTGTGCCGCCGTGCACTAAAGGCGGGAATATCCCCCATATCTAATTCAGGATCAATGTCTACATCAGGGGCCTTTCCACGCTTCCCAGTACCTGCGCTACTCAATCGAACTCTTGTTTTTTGCTTTGGATGATAGATTTCACTACGAAAAATACTCTCTGATATCCCCCCTACAGTAATATTCTCAATTCGCCTCACATTCATATCACCTGTTGAGATATCTCTTTCGATGGATACTTCCAGTATCCAATCAGTGAGATCGGGAGGTGAAAAGTCAAAAGCAATGCGATTACCATTTCCATTAAATCGTTGGTAAATAGTGAAAAAACTGCTTCGAGCCCTCTCATCCAACATAAGCCACGCAAGATGTGCTCTGGATTTCTTCGTCTGAAGATGGCTGACTGGATAACTCGTACTATCTGGAAATCTGATTTTTATTGGCTGCGAACTTCGATCTATAAAGGCTAACTCTGCTAAGCCATTAGCCGAGTATGCAGCATTCACTAAATGTCGATTATGAAAGAAAAGGACTCGGGCAAGCTCGAATCCTAGTACAGATATGACTCCTTTATCTGTATCGTATTTAAAATGATAATTCTCTGAAAAGCGGTCAACACCTACTTTTCGGATAATTTTAACCTCCAGGCGCTCTAGTTCTGATTGCTTAATCACTTTTTTATCAGCAAACACTCTTCCTGGAGCAATTAGAGTAGCCAGTTCAATCGGTATAGATGTGTACCTTCGATTCATCCACTCAACAGCTATGAATAAATTTTTACTCTGAAGCAGAGCATTTGACCGGAATACACCATGAACCTTATAAAGCTCTAAACCTATCGGAAACTGCCGTATAGCTGGAAAATTTATCGAAATCCATTTTGAGAATTTCTGCGGCAGGTCGTCGAATACGTTTTTTGCTGAGTCCAGCAAGGCGTTCAATTTCATACGTTTTGGGGAATGGCTCTCGGTTATCGATGGCGCTAACCATAATAGCTAGAACTCGTCGAACTTGGTACTCCTCAACTGTTTCAGCATATTTAATAAAGAAGCTACGGCATAGAGGCAACTTGTCCAGGTGCTCTCGAACACCCCAGCGAACCCCTAACTGTGAAATAAACCAACTGATCGTATTTCTTGGTAGGCTATATTGCTCTTCTACACTTTGCAGGATCTTAAGCAACTCTTTCACAAGCTGAAGGTCTCTTTGCTGCCAATCCACAACCCTCCCAACATTATTAGTGGCTCGCTTTGGCAAATTATCAGTTAACCAATTGTTATCATACCGGTACAGCCATGAATATATTCGCGCGCCTTCTCTTGTCTTTCGAATCTCCTTCAGCGTGTGATGTTGCGACCGTAACCCCACCCATAAGTGACGGTATTCAGGTGACCGGATGAATGCCTTAGAAGAAAAGTAACGATGCTTTTTAAACTGAACATTAACCTTGGAGGCCGCATCAATAGCATGCATTAGGCTGTATTCAGGAAAAAGAGACCTAAGGCAGAACAAATGGTGGAGATAACTGAAATGTTTTCGCTGCTTTCTAAAAAAGGTATGCAGCCATGTTACCTCACCGCTGAATTCCAAACCAACTTCGTACAATAGCTCCCGCCCCCAAAACTGCTCAACCAAAAAACCTACCTGCTTGTGATGCACACCTGTTGAACTTTTTAACCCAGACTCCCGAAGCCTTTCATCATAGAAGACGGTCCACTGCTCAGGGGAAATATAAGCAAAATCGGTATGTAATAGTTCTACAATGTCCTGAGCTAAGGTAATAAGGTTTTTTTCTTGGCAAACCTCTACAACAATAGGTGTATTAGGAATATCGATCGACGTTGGATCGATAAACATGTGACGCCGGCTGGGCTTCAACTCAAATATTGTATTTCTGAGTAAGCACCGATGCTTTGAGCAAACCTTTACCCCAGGTAGCTGAAACTGACGACGCCAGTATTGATAAGCGTAGTTTTGAAGATCTTCGTTCGCGCATAATGGGCAGTATCGGTAATAACGCGGATATTTAAGAGATGATGCATTAATACCAATTTTAACCATTGAGCGACTTTTATCATCAACTACCATCTCTTCACTGATAGCTAGGTACCTATCTCTCTCAACAAATGGCTTGTAAATAGGAAGGATGGAATGACGAAAAATCAATTCATCGCTAGTGATACTCCACAGATGGCCAACTCGTATCAACAACTCACCGATATGCCCCTGTAATAAGGCTGACGGTACAATATTACGAGACCCAAACAGCACCTCCAGCGCTACTTTATCATCTCTCAAGCCTTGCCGTGCAATAAAGCGAGCTAAAACACTGACGAGCAGTTCATCTTCGTGAGCTAATGGAAACTGAAGTATCATCGGCTACCTCACTAGAAGATCTAAAAGTCACAAAAGCCCGAGATCAGCCTGATTTCGTGAGCCACAGGGGAATGAGGTTAGCTAGATACGCTTTTTATCTTCAGTATTTGTTCCATGTGCTTCCTCATTAGAAGCATAAGTACCCATTCATAATAGTCGCTCATGCCATAACTGGCCGATTTTTCGTGTCCCAACAACCGGTTCGGTTAACTATTGAAAATTATTCTTGTTGGCCATATTATATTTTGAGTTAAATACAACAGTTCACGGCTCATTAGAGTCTGAGAGCATCATTAATGATGAAAACCCCGTCTGGGAATCATCGAGGTTGGTAGCCTTTGTTGTTCGATACAAGCTATCGTTTGTATGGTGATACTAAATTGGGGAGTTTCCCATCGAGAACTCCGGCTCGTAAACAGGTGACCTATACTTGGCATACGACATCAATTTTAGTAAAGGTGTCACTATGCCTGTTAAGAATGTTACCCGTACTCCTGATGCATCTAAATACTATAAAAATGTCTCTTTTGAGACACTAACAGCCAGTTGGCTTTCCGGCGACGGTTGGGAGGTTCTCATACCTCTGGTTGATCATGGTATGAAAACTGATTTAGTCATTGCAGATGAATCCAATTACTATCGTATTCAGATTAAAACGATCGAAGCTATTAACGACAATGTAATTGTTGAAAATAAGTGGGGAGAGGTCTGTATCGATTATGTCATTTACTTTTGCCGGAACTCAAACTGGGGCTATATAGTGCCCGCATTTAGTGAAAGTAAAAAAAGATTAAATTCAGAGGGGCATCTCCGATTTCATCAGGATCAAAAACCCTTCATTAAAGCATTCGCTCAAATTTAATACTCAATATGACGAGACCCAAACAAGGTCTCGTCATTTACTCTGTCTTTCTCGAGCCTAATGTCCCATAATTCCTAGAGTATGGTTTGCTAGATAAGTTTTTCATCTTCGGTATTTATCTAAGTACTCCTTCATAATAGTCGCTCATGCTATAACTGCTAGAAAACCCAGATGAGCAGGCCATCGTTAAGGCGGTAATTGGCCTAGCTTCAGCTTTCCTCCGACAAGTCATAGCGGAAGGAGTAGAAACCATTGCACATGGCTCCCGTTTGGGGTGTGAAAAATAGTTCTAATCTTTGAATGATTTACCGTTAAATTCTCATCTGTTAATTAGGGTGGAGCTTGTCATTTAAGGCAAGTTAATATCCACTGTTTAGCCGATCTGGAATCAAATGCTTTTCGTCCATAGCATTCGGTTAGTAGCTCTTCAGGAAGGTATTCATCATATTTTTCGATAAGTTTTTGCTGCAATGAAAGTGTTCTAGCCAACTCGGCTTCATCCGGTAGGTTATCTTTTGCTATTTCTATTAAGTAATTTTTTATGTCATCTATATTTGATTTCTGAACTTCAATAACACCAGCAAAATTAGTGCATATATATCCATTCATAATAAGTAAAACACTAAGCGTGTTAACTACTTTGTCGCCCATCCATGAGAAAATATAACTATTCTTACCGCTTTGATAAACAGGTTGTTTCTCAAGGTCGGCTTCTTTAAAAAGACATGCTCCTTCTTGAAATAGCTGTCTTCCGAGACTATCTAAAAAATCTATTTTCTGATTGCCAACCTCAATGCGGTAGTCACCGTTTCGATAGATTTTTAACATCTCTTGTCTAACTCTGTCATGAATAGACATGCCACTACCGTTAAACTTTGGGGGCTTGCCGCCCTTTGTAGAAGTGACATAGATGACTTTCTTTTCATCATCAACATCCGTGACTTTCCATCTACGGCCACCAAATATAATGTGTTGATCTTTGAGGATTAGCGAATCAACGGGTAATGTTCCGAGTGTTTTGCTTCCGGCAACAATGCGAAATTCTTCTGGTGTTTTAAATACCGCATAAAAGGTATAGGAATTGGTAAGACGCTCGCCTTCACTTCCTAAGACTAGTTCACCGCTATTGAGCTGTTGTATCAACTGAATTGTTCCCATATGGGATAGTAGCTGTTTGAAGTGCTGAATAGATATTTCTTTGAAGGGTCCTTGCTCACATAATAAAGAGTACAACTGGTCTGCTCTGACACTTCCCCACTGTGCAATTACAGCAAGAATCTGGTGTAAAAACGTAGAAAGATGCATTTGCTTTGTATCTGCCGGTTCAAACCAGTTCTCTACGATGAGTAACCGTATCATTGCTAGTGATTGAACCAACTCTAATCTAAGACCATCTACTATATTGGATTTATCACTCAGTTCATTTTCAGCGATAAGCATTCGTAAAATAGATGGTGAATTTCTTCTGCCGGAGCGACCTAACCGCTGACGTAAACTTGATACAGAATGTGGAGCAGTAACCTGAATAACAGAACTCACTTTCCCAATGTCGATACCTAGCTCTAATGTCATGGTACAAATAGCAGTAGTTGGCAGTATTTCTTTTTGCAATCTTGCTTCTAAATCTTCTCGAAGTTCTTTAGCTAATGAGCCATGATGAGGGAAAAATTCATTCGGTACGACCTGCTGTTCGCATAAGTCACTTAGTTGCGCAGCTATGCTTTCCGTCCGGCTGCGGCTATTCGCAAAAACCAGATGTGAGTCGCCTCTACAAAGTGTATAAATTTCCTGACAAATCTGCTGTTCGGCGGAGGTACGTGTTTCATCTGCCATGATGTCTACCGGTTCTAAATATCCTTTAACCTGAACCTTAATAGTGCTTTGGTGCTGACTACTGGTAATGGTTTCACAAGGCAGACTTTTATTCGGCCTGAGAGATAACGGTACTTTTTCAAGCTCTCCGAGTGTCGCACTTAGCGCAACCCGTGGAATGGGATTAGAGATTCGACCAGTAATATGCTCTAGGCGGGTAAGTAGAGAAAGTAACTGCTGACCTCGCTCTGTTCCGATAAACGCATGAAATTCATCAATGACAATATATTTGAGTGAGGTGAAGGATTGCTTAACCCATCCCGGCTCTCTGACTAAGAGTGACTCCAAGGATTCAGGGGTAATAAGAATAATGCCGGAAGGATTATTTCTGGCTTTCTTCTTTTTGGATTGGAGGCTATCACCATGCCACGGCGTAACCTGCATATCGAGCATTTCACTTAAACTTTCTAGCCTACGGTACTGATCGTTAATCAATGCTTTTAAAGGACTGATATACAAAATACCAAAGCCGTTTTCCTCTTCGGCAATTGCACTACATGCTGGCAGAAAAAAAGCTTCTGTTTTTCCTGCCGCCGTTGATGCACTAATCAGAACATCTCTATCACCGGCTAGAATAGGTCCAATTGCCCGTTTTTGTATTTCTCTTAAATCAGGCCATCCCTGATTAAATAACCATTTTTGTACACGCTTATCAAGGCGCTGATATTCCTCTATCATAATTTGAAATCAGCTAGTCCATCAGAATTCAATATTTCGCCTGTCTCTTCATTCATTATAATCTCATCTGTATCACTTGGACGATCATCCTCAATAGCAATGGATTGAACTAACTGTGACCATTGCATAGAAGGGTTTTGGTCTAGTACTGCCAGCATATCCAAAAACGCTTTGATGGTATTTCTCGGTGTTCGAAAATAGGCATCCCCAATAGTCTGACTGCAATGATGAAGAAATGATTTTAGTGCATCATCTGGAACGAGATATTTTGATGTGTCACCCTCGGCAAATACATGACGCAGGTTCTTCAGGAGAATATAAAGCTCTTCTGGTGTTAAGCTCGCTAGATGTAGTGCTGGAGATGAATAATCAATAACACCTGCACGTTGCGCAAAGCTATTTTCAGCTAAACGGGATTGCAGTGCTTCATAGCTATATAATCCTCTGCGTGGATCTAATAAAAACTCCGGCGTTCCACCCAATAAAAACCCAAGATATTCAGCCGAACCCTGAAGGCAATCGTTCAGCATCCGAAGAATCTGCTCATAGTTAGATGTACGTGCTTGTGTACTACTTAATTTATAAAGATTGACCATCTCATCCAGATTAACAAGCAAACCTTCATAACCCGCTTGACGAACAAATAGGCTCATAAGCTTTAACGCATCGTAAAACGAGTTATCTGAAATAATTGTTCTGACATCAAGATCCCTTCTCGCATCTGTCTTAGTAGTGTATTCAGCACGTAACCAACGAATGGCATTTGATTTTAACTCTTCATTATCCTGCTCATGACCGTTCCAGTAAGCATCAATGACTTTTGCAAAATCATATCCGCCAACCAATTCTGACAAGGACGCCAGTTTTTGATGTATTACTGTTGAAACATCAGTGTTCTTTTCATCTGCTTCTTTACGAGCCTGAGTTACAAAACGCTCTACAACGCTAGCTAAAGCATTTCCATCCGGTTTATTACGGGTAGCCAGATTCCTCATAAGCTCGGAATAAAGATTACGTGCTTGCCCTGAAGAGGCGTGCACACGCCGATCCGGCGAAAGATCCGCATTGACCGTGACCAGTTTTTTTTCAAGAGCAATAGAGCGTACCACACTCAAAAAAAATGTTTTGCCTGATCCATAATCACCAATGATGAGCCTGAATGCTGCGCCGCCTTGAGAGATTCTTTCAATGTCCTTATACAACGCTTTGACTTCATTACTTCGCCCTACCTGAATATGCTGAATCCCAATTTTGGGGGTCACACCTGACTTCAGTGATTGAATGATTGCGTCACGTTCTTTTAATCGGATACGTTTTTCCATAGGTTTAACCTTCTATCTCTTCTAGGATTTCCTGATCGACATAAATAGCGTCACCGTCCTCTTCAAGTACAGCTGCATCCACTTTTTCAAATGACCAGTCATTAATAGTTTCCAATGCTCCACTAACCATCAGGCCATAATCACGGCATAGTGCTTCCACTTCTTCACGAGCCCATTTATCTTTTCGTATCAGGCTTTCAAACAACGCATAATGCGGTTTATCAATTCCGGTTTCTTCATCTGGTACAGAGTTATCCATAGATGAATCACTGGATTCATCTTCGGGTTCGTCCTCTACAAATATAGCGCCTAACATGCTTTGTACATCTTTGGTTTCTGATTCATGTATTGCGAGGATACTTTCATCGAGCTGGAATGTAGTGGAAGCTGGCGAAATAGTTTCTGATTGAGGGCTGATGGATCGTGCTCCCGTTTTACTTGATGACATTCCATGAATATCTCCAGTAACAAGGGTTTTATCTAATCCTAGTAAGATATAGAGCTTTTCAAGCTGTTTGATTTCTTCCGGATCAATTTTTCCATCAGCCATCGCAACACTGACCAATATGCGGCTAACTGCTGATTTTTCTGTTTTACCGAGCAATTCCACTCTAGCTTTTAAGCCCGTGACATTTGAAGGTGTATTAAGTCTCCATACAAGATAGGCATGTAGTGATCGTTTCTCGGTAGGCGATAAATTAGTATCGTGGTCAATGAGTTGAGTTAATAAATGCAATTCCGCCTGATCGACATGTGAATCAATGGTGGCGATCATGGCGCCTAGACGCAGTGCCATACCCATTTCACTAAATGCTTTGGAGGGTTCAAAGTATTTACCATGTCCTTCAGGAAATAGAACCAGCTTTCCATCTGCGCTTGTTTTAGCATGGTGGTAACGTGTATCGGGTGCTATGCCGTAACCGGCTTTTTGTGCAAGGTTCTGAATTAATTCAGCTTCCTTTTTGTTGATCTTGGCAGGTAATGGCAATTTGGTATATGTCCAGAACTCTTCAACACTTACCAGCCCATTTTTCGTTGAAATGGCATCATCCGCCCATTTCTTAAACTTTCCTAATCCTAGCGTAGCACCCACGTCACTAAGATCGTCCGGCAGTAATAATACGGCTTCAATATCGGTGCGGGATGTGTCGGGTTTAGCAAGGTAGCGGCTATACGCATTTAATTCAGTAGTACATTCATCTGCAATAACAATAAGTTTATTTACAGGGCCTTTCAAGCTGCTTGGGTCGGGAAGATCCTGTTGAGGAAATGATACTCCACGCAAAGAAGAGCTAGCAGGATGATATTCAATCTTTAACCGTGTTTTATTGGGTTTGACGATAATGCCGTCCCCATATTTTTTGCTATAGAGGCGTGTAAACATCTGGCTGAACTCATAGCTACAACGCCGCGCCGGTTTCTTTAGATTATAATCCGGATAAAACCTAACCCATGCCAACGCTAGTTCAGCAGACACGGGCTTTTCTTCATTTACCGTTCTGGCTAGACGATGCTTAAATAGCAGTGAATCTCTTTGAGGTGTTTTTTCAAGTTCCGGATGTGACACTACGTGAGGCCGTAATAGACACATTATTTCTAAAAGACGTGTAGCATAATTTGAAAAGGAACGACTACTACCGTAAATGCCTTTTAAGCGTAGTATTTCGTCAAACAACGATTTAAATTCCGTGTCATCCACCGCCTGTTTAATTGAATCAACAGTAATACGCCTTTCAATGCCATAGAAATAAATAAACACATAACCTAAAGGTGTCTCTGGATCACTTCTATTACTGGATAGCCAACTAAGGAAAGCACCACGCCCTTTAGGTGTTAGTGAGATAAATTTCGGCCAATATCCTAAACTTTCATCTTCATAATTTGATGGCTTGTTTTCAATTTTTAGCGAATCATCAACTAATGATGCTTCCGTTCCGTACCCATCTAACGAACTGAGCTTCCCTCCAAAATAAAAATTACCGCTAGTAAATGCTTGTCCCTTTATGGTGATAGATTCACCGGATTTTATCCATTTTCCCGGCGTTTTGTTTTTGCTTCTTTCCTCCTCATAGCCGTACGAAATACTGAAGGTAGCCAGATCATCGTCACGATTACTGTTCGCAACATCCCGATTATTTGTAGTTACAGTTACACGAATTTCATTTTCGGAACTTGATCTATTATTCTTATGAGCTTGCTGTTTTGAGGGCGTTGCCATTGCTTTGATCGCGTAGTACAAAATCACTGTACCTCCTATTAATAACCAGAACTCCATATTCGCCTCAATCGTTATTCATGTAGGACAGCCTTTTTATCTGTCGTATAATTTATTTTAATCCCTAGTAAGCTTGTATGGCTCATAAAGTCATTGTAAACCCATGGATGGGAGAAGCTATGTATCGAAGAAGCTCTAAGTATCAGGAGTCTGAGGCTCAGTTCGCAAAGGCAAAGGCTGTCAGAAAGATAGGGAAAAGGATTAGTGGTGTTCATCCTGAATACCCGTCTGAGCAGCCTACGTCGCGCAGGTTAGTTGCAATAACAGACTATGATACAGGTACTCCCAGTACCCATCGTGTATAACTATATCCTAGAAGCTTATTAATGACTACAAAGGCTAGTTTGTTCTGTTTTTTCTAGTGATCGCGTAGCGGCGATTGCTGTCGGCTTGCCGCACGTAGAGCGCCTTATTATTACCAGACAGGTGCTTTATTGCTAAAATCGAACAATCTGCTATCGAGTTGAGATTAGCCTCTTGATCGACTATAGCTGGATGGCAAAACGTGAGCGTCGGTTCATTCCTTGTCTACCGTATTGAACGTCCAGTTAGGAGGCCAAATTTATTGTGCCACTACATTTGTTAATTTCACTCTCAGAGGCAATTCTTCGAAGTGCCTCGGTAGCTCTACTAGCAATCTCCTTTTGTTGAACACTACAGCTGATCTGAGGATAAAAACTGAAATATTAGATCTTTGATTAATTCTATCGACATTGATGTTCCTTCAAAAACGCATAACGGCCGCATTTGCGGCTGGTTTGGGCAGCGGATGCCCTGTCCGACAAGATGCGGTTACAAATAATCTGATAATTTCAATATAACACCGGCACTTTGCATAGATTTGTAACTATTGCCTTTACTGCTAACCATCATCCGAAGATCATTCTCAACATAAGCAGGTGTCAGCTTGGTAACTTTAGATTTTTTCTTCTCTGGTTTAGGAGACTTTTCTTCTAAGCTATTGATATGAGCTATCAGCTCAAATAAGTTGCCATTAGGAAGTTCAGAAACAGCCTGTTCGGCTACAATGGGAGCAATATCTTCACCAACACCTGCTTGCTCAAGCATATTCACAAGCTTTTGTAATTTGCCTTTCTCAGCGCTTTGGCGAGCCTCTGCATGAGTATTTCCCTCTCCATGTGAATAAATAGGCTCATGTTGAATTAAGCTTGCCTTTGGTATTTCAAGATCCGCATACTTCTGAATTTCTTCTTCGCGTCTACTCTGTAGGGCTCGAATCATCGGTCGGATCATATGAAGTTCATCATTAAAAACAGTATCGACCAACTCCCTATTGATAAGCTCACGACCAATGACCACAGCGCGCGTCTGACATAGGTAGAAGAGCGTTACTGCTACATGGGCAATCCCCTGAGAGTAATCCCAAAAAAGGCCTTTTATCTCATCTGTGAGCGGCTGTGGGGACTTAAACCATTGCAAGGCCCACAGTTGGCTAAAGAATCGGTCCCAATCACTACCTTTCCCTGTTTTATCGGCTGTGTTGAACCGGTTCCAATTAATGCTTCCAAATTGTGATGCTCGTCTAGCCGAACGCATGCTTGGCAAAAAGATATCATAAGCTTTTGGTGTTCCGACAAATAAAATAGGAAGCTTAATCGTATTGGTTAACTGAACAAAGAAACGAAGAATTCTTTCTGAAGCACCCGAAACAGAACGTTCAAGATGTTGTATTTCATCAATGACAAGTAAGCCTATCGAATGCAATGCCGCGATACGCGCGAAGTCACCCAGCAACATTTCAACATTAGACCGTGGCTTTACATACTGTTGTTCGTATTCGCCATTGTTATCCAATGCAATATCTAGAGCTCGGAAAAAGTTGATACACAAACTCTTTACAGATGCGTCGTGAGGACACTCTACTTTTAACCATACCAATTGCACATGCTGATACTGAGGGTGCATAATCACTTGCGGATAGCCAGCTAAAATAGCTTCAACGGCTGTCGACTTCCCTGCACCAGAACAACCAATAACAGAGCTTGCCAATGCTTCATTACCAGCATTACGGCTAACCGTTTTAGATAGGTCTGCTGTTTTATTTAAAGTTTCCTGATAGCTTTTGTCCGCAATATTTCGGCTCAAGTAACCCTGTCTAATCATCGACGAGACGGTTTGCTCAAGCTGCAAATGTGCTTTGGTAGGATATAAGAAACTATCCATAATCCGCAGCATTGCATGCCTCCTAATATGCGCAGGCAGAGTGACCTCTTCAGGATGCACTTCAGGTATACGACGAATAAGCTGAGCGGTTTGCTGTGGAGAGTTGATAGGAGGCAACGCATTAATCAACGGGTGATCTTCATACTCAGAGATCTCTGCATCTATATAAGAAGCTGTTTCAAAAATGGCCATATTTGCTCCCTTAAAAGTCATCCAAATCAGGAAAATCAAAGCCTTGGTCAGAGCTATTTTCTGAATGAATGGGGGTTACTGTTGCTCTTTTCCCCTTACTCGACTGCTTCTTATCAGAGTCCCTGTCTTTTTGACGCTCTAGTTCTTTTTCCCCCTGCCGATTATCCCTAATCCCCTTCAGCCTTTGTGAGTCGTTAGTTAAATCAGCATTTTTTTGCCTATTTTTGCCAAGCAGAGCGATTTTTTCTAGCTCTCCCTGCACATCCGGCGCTTTATAATCCGCCTCTTGCTTCGCTTTAGCAATCGTTCCCTTAGACTCCTTCTGAATAGTCATTGCTTCTATGAGACTCATATCTTGGTAGCGACGACTGCGCGATTGTAATGAGCACACCCAAACACTATCAAACTGCCGATCAGGCCGAACATAAAGAATATTGGTATCTAACGTGTTATAGGCAACGGTAATGCTCTTTGGTCTTTTAGAGGCTTTGTTCTTATGAAACCAACCTAAGCTCACCGCTTCAGAGCAAGTGTAATACAACCCCTTAAAACAGATACCTAGCGTTGAAACTGTCGCCCTGCCGTGAGGTAGTAAGTTAATAGCCGTTAGCTTTTGATCTACTTCTCGCAATACGCCTGTGCGGTTACTGATTCCCCAATGCCATAGCCGAACAGGAATCGGAGGGAGGTCTGTTGGCATATCAAACTCAAAATCATATTTTTCTAATGGGACAGTCGTATTGCGATTGATCTCTGAAATAATGACCATCTTTGTAAAGTCGAATAATGTTAAGTTTGCCGATAACTCATTACGTTTACCGGCTTTCTTTTTACCATTAAGAGGTTCAACCTTGCCTTGTACATAAGGCAATATATCCACATGCATCATATCGAAGGATTTTTCCACTACTCCTTTATCGTTACCGCGATAGGCTCGTGTATTAGAGAGCGTAATACCAAACCGATTAACCAATATATCCCCATGCTTACCTAACAACTCACCACGGTCAGCTGTAATGGTCGCAGGTGTCCCTACGCTAGGCCAATCATCATAAGAAATTTCTATTCCATATCGACGGCAATACTCAACTTTGTCACAAAAAGCATTGGCTAACGCAACTGAAGCAGTAGCCCATGAGGGGTTCTCTAAACCTACATATAACCCAACCGTCATTCGGCTAAATACGTCTTTTACCTTGTAAATAATTGGGCGGCCAATGATTCGATTAGGATCAAGCTCGGAAATTAAATATATATCAGCAATCGTGGCATCTATTTCATAGCGAGCTCCAGGACCAAAATTATTAGCCACAGAGGTGCTTTTAAGAGGTGCTATATCTTTTTCGTACTCAATACTGGATGTACGCGCCTTTACAACATCAGGTTTGCTGTAATTTTTTTCGAAAAAATAACGAAACTGCCTCATCGTGGGCAAGTTTTCGGAACTAACTTCTGGATGTCGAGACTTAATCAAACCAATAGCTTTAATACGAGCTTTTGACAAAAAAATATCATCTCTAATGAGGTAAAAGCTCTCTATTGCTAAACGAAAGATTTCAGCTATCTCATCCGTAATAACCGTACCTTCTCCAGACGTAATCGTCCGCTTACGTCCTAGCTTACTTGTGGTGTTTCTTCGCTCTTTGCCCGGTGCTCCACAATTTTTATAATTTGGTGTTAAAGCATCTGGAGTCATGCCTCTTTGCCAATACCGCCTTAATTGACGAGTGATATAGAGCCGTGACCCTCCCACACTATCAAGAAGAGCTTTGATACGCTTATTACGTGATCGTTTATCAAACAACTCTGTGTAATCATCAAGTAAAGGCAATAAAGTCTGAAAAGCACGATCTCTCGCTTTTTCAGACTTTGAGTTTGGCTCAGGAGTTATCAAAATAACTGGATCAGGTATTTCCTCTAATCCTAACCTCTCAAATTCAGAAGCCTCAACCCGATACGGCCATGTTTTATCATCATTAATATCTATCAACATTAAGAAATCAATATCATCAAAGACAACTCTCAGCTGAGAAGGAGGCTCAGAGTAAGGGTCGATATATACTCGATTAAGATACACCGAAGACTCCTCTATCGATCGAATCAAAGCTTTGAACGAGAGCAATATCAGAACATAACCATTGCCTAAAGGCTTTATCTAAAGGCACATCAATTAAGTTAGCTGCTATCGATTTACGAACAACCCCCATATGAAACCCAGGCTCGCATGAATACTCATCATCAAGTGTAGAACAAGCTGTAGATAGCCGTTTATTGAGACCACTCAGTCGCTCAACAACTAATTGAATATCATGATCAGATAATTCGGTATAAAGACTATTAGAATTTCGATGTGCGGCATGAAGCCACTCTAAATTCTCTTTGATAGCAGGCGTAATTTGATATTCAGTAAACAGCTTCCATTCATAACCCTGCTGTTCCCAAAAGACTTTTTCAATTTGCAGCTTTTCGACGGCCCTTGGGTCATCTAAATTATCGGTATACTTCACAGCAATAGCTAAGCCAGACCTATTTGCAAACTCTACAACAAGGTCTGTAGTAACAACTTTCAGCTTTCCGTACATTTGAGGGTGCTTGATCCCTAATCGCTTACAGATGCTTAAACTATCTGCAATGGGTAAAGGAAACTGTTCCTTTATATCAGTTGTGAGTTGATAGCGATCAAAAACAAGGAAGGCAGATAACTCCAGTCGGGATAGCAAATGATGTGAACGAGCTGAGTTCCTACCGAATATACGATAACTCTCACCCGTACTACTTATCTCATGTACTTTGATGAAAGGCTCATAATCCTTACCAGATCCAACACCTCTGGTTTTAAGTCGCTTTTCATCTTTCGGATCTAACGGCCTTTCTGTATCTAGCATATCTTAGCCCCTTACTATTGACTCAGAATAGCAAGAGACCAGAAAATATCAAACTTTATTGTAAAATATCAAACTTTATTGTAATTTATCAAACTTTATTGTCATCTCACAAGGACAAACACTATGATGAAGCGTCTATTCGACCGTCACTGATTTTGCTAGATTGCGTGGCTGATCAATATCGGTGCCTTTAAGTACGGCGACATAGTAGGCCAGCAACTGAAGCGGGATCGAGTAGATGATCGGCGCCATCACCGTCGGTACATCCGGCAAAGTGATCAACTCAAGATCAGCGCCAGGTTTAACTTGAGCTTTGGAATCAGCAAATAGGAACAATTTGCCACCCCGCGCGCGCACCTCTTCAAGGTTTGCCTGTAGTTTTTCTAGCAGAGAGTTATTCGGAGCAATCGCGACGACCGGCATATCTTCGTCAACTAATGCCAGAGGGCCGTGTTTCAGCTCACCGGCGGGATAGGCTTCTGCATGGATATAGGAGATCTCTTTAAGCTTGAGAGCGCCTTCGACCGCCACCGGATAAATAGTACCGCGCCCTAAAAATAGCGCATGGTGTTTATCGACAAAGTGTTCGGCCATTTTCTGAATCTGTGAATCCAGTGTTAATACCTGCTCTGTTAATCCGGCAAGCTGCTCTAACTGGGCTACAAAGTCTGCTTCGCCCTCCAAACCATAGCGACGCCCCAAGACTAAGGTCGTCAGCATCAATACCACTAGTTGACTGGTGAACGCTTTGGTTGAGGCCACACCGATCTCAGGACCCGCATTGGTCATAATCGCCAAATCGGACTCCCGCACCAATGAGCTGCCAGCCACATTACAGATTGACAAAAAGGCAACATAGTCCTGCTCTTTAGCTTCCCTAAGAGCGGATAACGTATCAGCCGTTTCACCCGATTGAGACAGGGTAATAAAGAGTGTGCCGGGCATACAGACTGTTTTGCGATAACGGAATTCGCTGGCCACTTCGACCATGCAGGGAATACCCACCAGTTTTTCGATCCAGTAACGGGCGACTACCCCAGCGTTATAACTCGTACCACAGGCGACAATCTGTACCGCTTTTACTTGATCAAACAGTGCAGAGGCATCGCTACCAAACACCTGCTCCAACACATGCCCTTGGTGAATCCGACCTTCCAGTGCATTGCGGATTACCTGAGGCTGCTCATAGATCTCTTTGAGCATATAGTGACGATATTCACCTTTATCGGCGGCATCGTGGCCGTGTTCAAATCGCTGTATATCCCGCTCAACGATTTCACCAGCGGCATTCTCAATATTAACCTCGCAACGACTGATAACAGCGAGGTCACCCTCTTCCAGATAGATAAAACGATCGGTCACCTGTAGTAGTGCCAGTGGATCAGAGGCAATAAAACTCTCCTCAACCCCTACGCCAATCACCAGCGGACTGCCCATACGGGTCGCCAATAAGAGATCCGGTTGCTGCTGATCGATCACCGCTAATGCATAGGCGCCATCTAACCGGGTTAAGGTTATCTGCAACGCCTCTTTCAACTCTTTTCCGGCGATGACTTCCCGGTGAATCAGATGGGTGACCACCTCGGTATCGGTATCCGATAGAAACTCATAGCCATCAGCACTCAGTTCTTCTTTCAGTGCCGTGTAGTTCTCGATGATACCGTTATGAACCACCGCGATACGGTTGTCAGACAGGTGCGGATGGGCATTTCGTTGCTCCGCTTTACCGTGGGTTGCCCAACGGGTATGAGCGATTCCCAGATGACCCGGCAAGGGCGACCCGCTTAACGCAGCCTCTAACTGAGCGACCTTACCCACCCGTTTGAGACAATTAAGTTGACCAGTTTCACTGTTTAAAACCGCCATTCCAGCAGAGTCATAGCCCCGATATTCCAGTCGTTTAAGGCCCTCCAGCAGAATCGCTGAAATATTCCGGCCGGCGATAGCGCCTACTATTCCACACATGATTCCGCTCCCTTAAGATTTTTTAACTGGACGCTGCCAGTTATTCAGGTTTGTCTGTTTCGCCCGGGTCAGTGCCAGTTGCTCAGCCTCGACCGTTTTAGTGATCGTTGATCCAGCGCCCACCGTGGCACCTGCGCCAATTTTAACCGGCGCCACTAACGCACTATTCGATCCGATAAAAGCACCGTCGCCAATCTCGGTAATCGATTTGTTCACCCCATCGTAGTTACAGGTAATCGTGCCCGCACCAACATTCACTTCAGCACCAATCTGCGCATCACCGATATAACTCAGATGGCTCACTTTGCTGCCTTCACCAATAAAGGCTTTTTTAGTTTCGACAAAATTACCGATTTTAGCGTGGCTCGCCAACTGACTTCCGGGCCGTAACCGAGCAAAAGGACCTATATCACAGTGATCAGCAACCACCGCTTGTTCTAATATTGAGTTCGCTTTGATATGACTACCAGAGCCAATAATGGAATCTTTAATAATACAGTTGGCTTCAATCGTGACATTATCGCCAATAGTCACTTTGCCTTCGAGAATAACATTGATATCGATAGCGACATCGTGGCCAACACTCACCTCACCGCGCACATCAAGCCGCGCCGGATCAGCCAGAGAAACCCCTTCCAGCATTAAAGCTTCCGCCTGACGCCGCTGATACCAACGCTCAAGTTCAGCTTGTTGTAAACGATTATTAACCCCCTGAACCTCTTGCTCGGTTGCTGGTTGAATCGCCTGAATACGAACACCCTGTTCAGCAGCCATCGCAATAATATCGGTTAGGTAGTATTCTCCTTGAGCATTGTTAGAAGACAACTGAGGTATCCAGTCACTCAATAGTTGTGCCGGTAACGCCAAAATACCCGTATTCACTTCACAGATAGCTCGTTGCGCTTCGCTGGCATCTTTATGCTCAACAATGGCAACCACATCACCGGCATCACTGCGCATGATACGCCCATAGCCGGTCGGATCATCGAGATTAACCGTCAATAAACCAAACTGACCACGTTCAGCGATCTTAACCAACTCAGCCATGGTTTCAGTTTGAGTAAGTGGCACATCACCGTAAAGCACCAGCACTACCCCATCATCAGCAATATTGGGCATTGCTTGAGCGACCGCATGACCGGTGCCTAGCTGTTCTGCCTGTAAGGCGAACTGTACATTTTGGCCTGACAAAGCGGTCTTAACATGCTCTGCGCCATGTCCAACGACAACATGAATATTGGCATTATCCAATGACCGACTATTGTCGATCACACGCTGTAACATCGATTTTCCACCGATGCTATGTAGTACTTTTGGTAAAGATGATTTCATTCGGCTACCCTGACCTGCAGCCAGAATAACGATATCAAGGGTATTCAAAGCGGTGACTTCCCTAGTTAATTACAGCCGCGATCCAATATGATGCTGTCAGCTGTTGACACAAACGGTGATTTAACAGAACTTTAATCTAATTGGTTGTATATGCAATATCAAATGTCAGAGAAAAATTGACAATTATGAATGACGAACTGTTTGAACTACTCGGCCTGAGCAAGCGTGAGATCACTCTTTACCGAGCATTGCTCTCGCTTGGGCCGAGTGCCATCCGAACAATTGCCGAAAAAGCGGGCATCAATCGAGGCACCTCCTACGACTGCCTAAAAGAGATGCAACAAAAAGGTATTGTCACCTATCTCCCCAAAGGTAAACGCCGCTTATTCAGCGCTCGAGAGCCCGAGGTGCTATTACAATTAGCGGAGGAGCGTCGTCATTCTCTGAATTCAGCCATTGATCAGTTAAAAACCAAAGTCGTACCAGAATTGCACCATCTCATGCCCGACTTTAATACCGCCAATGTCAGTTATTATGAAGGCGATAGTGGCATCGAGCAGGTACTCCGGGATATTCTCAATACCGTTGAAACTCAGCAGCCCAAACGCTATTCAGTGTTTTCGTCAAAACCCATTCGTAATCACCTGTACCGACCTTTCCCCAACTTTACCTCACAACGGATTCTGAAAGGTATCGAGGTAAAAGTGATCGCCATTGGCGAAGGCGGCGAAGATGCCGAATTGAGTGAACGAAAGTGGATTAAAACGGAAGGTAAAGTCGATGCGGCTTATATCGCTGTTTATCCGCCCAAGTGTGCGATTATCTCCCTAGCCTCAGCTAACTACCCCACTGCTGTGGTGATTGAATCAAAAGAGGTGGCCACCGCTCAGAAGATTATCTTTGATACGCTATGGGGACTGCTTTAAGGGATAGACCGAAGTCGGTGCTTATTCACTCGTTTACACGCGGTTTATAACAACGAGCAAGTCAACTTTTTGTAACAATCGAGTCACTGCTTTAAAGTTTTGGCAAAAAAAAAGCGACCCTAAGGTCGCTTTTTTATTCGAGTAGCAGTTTAGTAAGACTGGATTATTTACCCAATTTCTTACGAATCTGCTGAATAGTACGCAGTTGAGCTGCAGCTTCGGCCAATTGAGCAGTCGCACGGGAATAATCCAGTTCGGTACTCTTGTCAGCCATCACATGTTCAGCATGCTTCTTCGCTTCTTCTGCAGCAGCTTCATTGATGTCACCCGCACGCAGTGCAACGTCCGCTAGGACAGAGACTTTGTGTGGCTGAACTTCGATGAATCCACCAGAAACGTAGAAAATCTCCTGCTCACCACCCTGTTTCCTTAGCTCTACAGGACCTGGTTTCAGTTCCGACAGAAGCGGAGCGTGACCTGGGTAAACACCCAGATCACCCAGGCTACCTGTCACTGAAACGAACTCGATAAGACCAGAGAAGATCTCTTCTTCAGCACTTACGATGTCACAATGAACAGTCATAGCCATGTTGTTATCCTTTTAAAAGATTAACTAAGCGCACTTACATGCTCTTAGCTTTTTCAACCACTTCGTCAATACCGCCAACCATATAGAACGCTTGCTCTGGTAGGCTATCGTAATCGCCTGCAAGGATACCCTTGAATGCGGTGATAGTGTCTTTCAGAGAAACGTACTTACCTGGAGAACCAGTAAATACTTCAGCTACGAAGAATGGCTGAGACAGGAAGCGCTGAATCTTACGTGCGCGCGTTACAACCTGTTTGTCTTCTTCAGACAACTCATCCATACCTAGGATAGCAATGATGTCTTTCAGCTCTTTATAGCGCTGCAATACACCCTGTACCTTACGAGCAGTATCATAATGCTCTTGGCCAATAACCAGTGGGTCCAACTGACGTGAAGTAGAATCCAGTGGATCAACCGCAGGATAGATACCCAGCTCGGCAATTTGACGAGACAGTACAACTGTTGCATCAAGGTGCGAGAAAGTTGTTGCTGGTGATGGATCGGTCAAATCATCCGCAGGTACGTATACCGCTTGGATAGACGTGATAGAACCCGTCTTAGTCGAGGTGATACGTTCCTGAAGAACACCCATCTCTTCCGCCAGTGTTGGCTGATAACCTACCGCAGAAGGCATACGACCTAGCAGTGCAGATACTTCTGTCCCTGCCAGTGTGTAACGGTAGATGTTGTCAACAAACAACAGTACGTCACGACCTTCGTCACGGAATTTCTCAGCCATGGTCAGGCCTGTCAGCGCTACACGCAGACGGTTACCTGGAGGCTCATTCATCTGACCGTATACCAGAGATACTTTATCCAATACATTGGATTCTTTCATCTCATAGTAGAAGTCGTTACCTTCACGAGTACGCTCACCTACACCCGCAAATACGGAGAAGCCAGAGTGCTCGATCGCGATGTTACGGATCAGTTCCATCATGTTAACGGTTTTACCTACACCGGCACCACCGAACAGACCAACTTTACCACCCTTCGCGAATGGGCATACCAAATCGATTACCTTGATGCCGGTTTCTAGCAGTTCGTTAGAAGCTGCTTGGTCAGCATAAGAAGGTGCCTTACGGTGAATAGGCATACGCTCTTCTTCACCAATAGGTCCACACTCATCGATTGGGTTACCCAATACATCCATGATACGACCCAGTGTTGCTGTACCGACAGGTACAGAAATTGGCGCACCAGTATTAACTACGTCCAGACCACGGCTAACGCCTTCCGTCTGACCCATAGCGATTGCACGTACAACACCATCACCCAGCTGCTGCTGAACTTCAAGTGTGAGGCCTTTTGCCTCAACTACTAGTGCATCATAGATCTTCGGTACATTGTCTCGTGGGAATTCCACGTCGACGACTGCGCCGATAATCTGAACAATACGTCCGCTACTCATGTTCGGATCCTCTTAACATTTAAACCTGTTAACTGCCTTATACAGCAGCAGCACCACTTACGATTTCAGAGATTTCCTGAGTAATCGCAGCTTGACGAGCCTTGTTATAAACCATTTGCAGCTCATCGATGAGGTCACCGGCGTTGTCAGTTGCATTCTTCATCGCCAGCATTCGTGCTGCCTGTTCACAGGCATTGTTCTCAACCACCGCCTGATAGACGAGGGACTCAATATAACGAACCAGTAAGCCGTTCAACAGCTCTTTTGCATCGGGCTCGTAGATGTAATCCCAGTGATGGTTAAGACGGTCATCATCGTCTTCTGCTTTCAGCGGAAGAATCTGCTCTACTTGTGGATGCTGCGTCATCGTATTAACGAATTCGTTAGACACGATAAACAGCATATCCAGCTTGCCTTCATCGTAAGCATCCAGCATCACTTTGACGGTACCAATCAGCTCAACTAATTCAGGTTTATCACCCAAGCCAGCTTTTGCTGCGGTTACATTACCGCCATAGGTTTTGAAGAAGCTTACAGACTTAGATCCCAAAGCACAGATATCGATTTCGATGTTCTGGTCTTTGAACTCTTTCATCTTGGCAATTGCTGCTTTGAACCCATTAATGTTCAAGCCACCGCAGAGACCACGGTCAGTCGCTAATACAATGAAACCGACTCGCTTTACTTCGCGCTGTTGCAGATACAGATGCTTATATTCAGGGTTGGATTTCGCCAGGTGCTGAATTACGCTACGGATATTCCGAGCGTAAGGACGACTTTCCTGCATGCGATCCTGAGCTTTACGCATTTTAGATGCAGCCACCATTTCCATAGCGCTGGTAATCTTACGTGTACCCTGAATACTGCTTATCTGTGTCTTTATCTCTTTTCCGGCTGCCATAGTTCCACCTATTAAACCTTTACTTAGTTCAGGCCTGCACAATCGTTCATACAGACCCCCACTCTAATGAGCAATTACCAAGTTTGGGTAGATTTGAACTTTTCGATACCAGCCTTAAATTGAGACGAGATCTCATCGTTGAAAGCGCCACTTTCATTGATCTTAGCCATTACATCAGCATACTCGCTGTTGAAATAAGCGATCAAAGACGCTTCAAAATCAAGGATCTTGCTCAGGTCGATATCGTTCAGGAAGCCTTCGTTTGCAGCGAACAGACTCAAACCCATGTCAGCAACTGACATTGGTGAGTACTGCATCTGCTTCATCAGCTCGGTGACGCGCTGACCATGCTCAAGTTGAGCACGAGTCGCATCATCCAGATCAGAGGCAAACTGAGCGAATGCCGCCAGTTCACGATACTGAGCCAGAGCCAAACGAACACCACCACCCAATTTCTTGATGATCTTAGTCTGAGCAGCACCACCTACACGGGATACAGACAAACCAGCGTTAATAGCTGGACGGATACCTGAGTTAAACAGATCCGCTTCTAAGAAAATCTGACCATCGGTGATGGAGATAACGTTGGTTGGTACGAATGCAGATACGTCACCACCCTGTGTTTCGATAACAGGTAGAGCAGTCAAAGAGCCTGTTTTGCCCTTAACTTCACCCTCTGTAAATTTCTCAACATAGGTTGGGTTAACGCGTGCAGCACGTTCCAGCAGACGGGAGTGAAGATAGAATACATCACCTGGATATGCTTCACGACCCGGTGGGCGGCGCAACAACAGGGAGATTTGACGGTAAGCCCAAGCTTGTTTAGTCAAATCATCGTATACGATCAGAGCGTCTTCACCGCGGTCACGGTAATATTCACCCATGGTACAACCAGCATAAGGCGCTAGAAACTGCATCGCTGCAGGATCAGAAGCACCCGCAGCAACAACAATGGTATGTTCCATTGCGCCGTGCTCTTCCAGCTTACGTACTACGTTGGCAATAGTGGACTGTTTCTGCCCGATTGCTACGTAGACACATTTAACACCGGTGCCTTTCTGGTTGATGATAGCGTCAATTGCGATCGCAGATTTACCAATCTGACGGTCACCGATGATCAGCTCACGCTGACCACGGCCAATTGGCACCATGGCATCAATGGATTTCAGACCTGTTTGTACAGGCTGATCAACTGATTGACGCTCGATTACACCCGGTGCAACCTTTTCTACAGCGTCAGTCAATTTAGTTTCAATTGGGCCTTTGCCGTCGATAGGAATACCCAGGGCGTCTACAACGCGACCCTGCAATTCCGGACCAACAGGTACTTCCAAGATTCGGCCAGTACAACGCGCGGTCATACCTTCTACCAGACCCTGATAGTCACCCAGTACAACAGCACCGACAGAATCACGCTCAAGGTTGAGCGCCATACCGTAGATACCGCCAGGGAATTCAATCATTTCCCCGTACATTACGTCAGCTAGGCCGTGAATCAAGATAATACCGTCAGAAACGCTGACAATAGTACCTTCATTACGTGCTTCAGAAGAGACATCAAGTTTCTCGATGCGGCTCTTAAGAATCTCGCTGATCTCAGATGGATTCAGTTGCTGCATGTTTAATCCTCACACTCAGGAGTTCATTGCTTCGGCTAGCTTAGCCAGTCGAGCACGAATAGAGCCGTCGATAACCATATCATCGGTTCGAACGATCACACCACCAATAATGGATTTGTCCACTTCGGTAGTCAGACTCACTTCGCGGCCAAGCTTGGAGCTCAGTGCCTGAGTTAATTTTTGTTGCTGCTGCTCGCCCAGATCAAAGGCAGTTGTCAGATTCACTTCAACACTGTGTTGTTGATTTGCTTTCAACTGTTCAAACTGTTCAGAGATCTCTGGTAACAAAGCCAAACGCTGATTTTCTGCCAACAAATGGATAAAGTTCTTTGTTGACTGATCCATCTGCTCTTCGCAGACAGAGATCATTGCCTCAGCTTTTTGCTCACGTGTAAAGCTAGGGTTATCCAGTACCAGTTTCATAGTCTCATGCTTAGCGACTGCCGTAGCAGTTGCCAGCATTTCAGACCACTGGTCAAGACTTCCCTTAGCCACAGCGTGCTCAAAAGCGGCTTTGGTATAAGGCCGAGCAACTGTATTGAGTTCAGCCATCGTAAACCTCGCTTAAAGCTCAGCAGCTAGTTTTTCAACAAGCTGTGCGTGCGCATTAGCGTCAACAGACGCTTCAAGAATTTTCTCAGCACCGGCTACTACAAGAGCAGCAACATCGGCACGTAGAGTTTCTCTGGCACGGTTAGCTTCCTGATCGATTTCAGCTTTAGCAGCTGTGACAAGGCGAGCTGCCTCTTCACGAGCTTTCTCTTTAGCTTCATCAACGATCTGGTTAGCTCGCTTATTAGCCTGTTCAATGACGGCGGCGGCTTCTTCCTTGCTCTTACGCATATCGGCAACAGCTTTTTCTTGAGCTAGTTCCAAATCACGTTGAGCGCGGTCAGCAGCGTCTAGACCATCAGCAATCTTCTTTTTACGCTCTGCTAAGGCACCAGTAATTGGTGGCCATATGTACTTCATGCAGATCATTACAAAGATTGCGAATGAGATGGCCTGACCGATGATGGTTAAGTTAATATTCACGCCATTACCCCTCGCTGTTCATTATTACGTTATAACTCGATGTAGATAGTTTCTATCCGAGAATTACGCAACAGCGAACATCAGGTACATACCAAGACCAACACCGATCATAGGAACCGCATCAACCAGACCCATTACGATGAAGAAGTTAGAACGCAGCAAAGGCACTAACTCAGGTTGACGGGCAGCGCCCTCTAGGAATTTACCACCCAAGTTACCGATACCTACAGCGGCACCAATTGCAGCAAGCCCCATCAGTATCGCAGCAGCTAGAAATACTACAGCATTAGCCATTTCCATCAGTTTTTCTCCATTAAAGTTTCAAAGTTAAAGTTAAAGTAAAAAGTTAAACCCGCACACTACTTAGTGATCATCGTGAGCCATAGCCAGGTAGACAATCGTCAATACCATGAATATAAAGGCCTGCAGAGTGATAACTAAAATATGAAAGAGAGCCCAAGGCACAGACAACATCCATTGTGCCCAGAACGGCAACATTGCAATCAGGATAAAGATCATTTCACCCGCATACATGTTACCGAACAAACGCAGTGCCAGAGAGATCGGTTTTGCTAACAAGCCGACAACCTCAAGGAACAGGTTAAATGGTAAGAACCATTTACCCAGAGGCATGAAAGACAACTCAGCTAAAAATCCACCAACACCCTTCTGCTTAATACTGTAGTAAACGATCAGGAAGAATACACTGAAAGCCATACCCAGCGTTGCGTTTGGATCGGTCGTTGGCACCATTTTCATGTAACCAACGCCCATTTCTTGCGCTATGAAAGGTACCCAATCGACCGGTACCAAATCCATCAAGTTCATCAGGAATACCCAGATAAAGATGGTTAACGCCAGCGGCGCTATCAACGCATTTTTATAATGAAAAATACTGTTTACATTGTCATCAACGAATTCGACTATCGATTCGACAAAGTTTTGTACGCTACCCGGTACGCCAGAGGTTGCAGCGTTTGCAACTTTCTTAAATAACCAGATAAAAAACAAACCCAGTCCAATAGACCAGAGCATTGTATCCACGTGTATTGCCCAGAAGCCAAAATCCTCTGGCATGATACCGTGTGAGGTATCAACAAAACGCCAGCTATCGGTACCCTCATGGTAGCCGAAAGTCAGATTCGTCAAGTGGTGGGATATATACTCTGAGGATGTTAATGTGTCACCGCTACTCGCCATTCTCAGTTCTCTCGTTTCAAAGTTTTAGGAATTGGTCGTCTACTTTCATTTGCAGATACCAGTTAAGCACCTGTAACAAAATAAAAGTAAGAAATAAGGGAAATGGGCTCACTGGTTGAACCAAGATAAAGACCGCTGCAAAGCAGAAAATCGATATCACCATTTTCCATATTTCACCAATATACATATCCGCCAGCACCCCTCTAGGGGTATTCGTCTGGCGACCCAAGACTCGCCACGCAAAAAAAGCATTCGGCAACAAATATAAAATGCCACCGATTAAAGCCGAGTATGCCGCAACAACACTATGTAGCAGTGCCGCTAAAGCGATGGCTAATGTTACCGCCATCTGTATCTGAAAAATTCTCTTTACCTTCGCCCGTGTCCACTGAGTAAACTTGGCTCCAGGTACTCTTTTTTTTACTTGTTTCACAGATACGTTCGAATACTTAGCTCTTTAAATGCCGAATTTTGCATAGATCATCCTAATCAGCGAGCCGATTATATGGGGTTAAGGCTTCAGACTCAACCAGTCAATAAGGGTTTTGCACTAATGTATTAAGCGGATCGATACTACTTGATACTTTATTACCTTAAGTGGGCCAAAATGGCCGTTAAAGCATCGGCAGATTCGTAATTTATAGTAATCTTGCCCTTACCTTTAGGATTCTGATTGATCGCAACTTTCGCCGCAAAACGCTGCGATAGCTCCGTTGCTAACTGTTCAAGCTGAGGATCTTTTTTCTTTGCTGCCGGCGGCGGTGTCGCTTGCCCTTCTGATTCGCGTAACTTTCGTACCAATTCTTCGGTTTGACGGACAGAGAGTCCACGGCCAGCGACACCTTGGGCGGCTTTTAACTGAGCATTTGTATCTAATGTAAGTAATGCGCGCGCATGCCCCATTTCGAGATCGCCATGCTCAAGCATTTTCTTTACTTCATCAGAGAGATGCATCAAGCGCAGCAGATTGGTCACCGCTGAGCGGGATTTGCCGACTGCATCAGCCACTTCTTGCTGCGTCAGCTCAAATTCTATTTTCAGTCGATCGAGTGCGATCGCTTCTTCCATCGGGTTAAGATTTTCACGCTGGATGTTTTCAATTAGCGCCATCGCAATCGCTGCTTCATCGGGTACATCACGAATAATCGCAGGAATCGTCTCTAAGCCAGCCATCTGGCTCGCGCGCCAGCGACGTTCGCCAGCAATAATCTCATACAGATTATCCGCAATCGGACGCACCACAATCGGCTGCATTACACCTTGAGCTCTGATGGAGTTGGCCAACTCTTCTAATGCTTGCGGCTCAAGATCGCGACGGGGCTGATATTTTCCTCGCTGAATCTGATCGACCGACATCAGACAGTAGCCATCTTTACCGTCTTGTTGAATCTCTGTTACAGCTTCCTCTGCATATTTAGTACTGGTTGATAACAGTGCATCCAGTCCTCGTCCTAAACCACGCTTTTTAGCCGCCATCAATCAGTCTTCCTGTTCCTGTTTATCTGCCTGTTTTTTATCATGTTGCTTCGATTTACGAATCAACTCTCCCGCTAGTGCTAGGTAGGCCACCGAGCCTCGCGAGTTTTTATCATACATCAACGCCGGTAGCCCATGACTAGGCGCTTCCGCCAAACGAACATTCCGAGGAATAACCGTGCGGTAAACCTGATCACCAAAGTATTCAACCAAATGATCTGAAACATCTTTCGTCAGACTCATTCGAGGGTCGAACATGGTGCGTAGAATACCTTCAATTTTCAATGAGGGATTCAAGCGTTTGTTAATTTTATTGATGGTACCAACGAGTGAACTGATCCCCTCCAATGCATAGTACTCACACTGCATCGGAATAATCACACCGCTAGAGGCGGCCAGCGCATTGACCGTCAATAAATTAAGTGAAGGCGGGTTATCAATCAGAATGAAGTCATAGTTAGCCTTTACTTTCTCCAGCGCCATTTTCATTCTGAATTCACGGCGCGGCAACTGTAATAGCTCGACTTCGGCGGCGGTTAAATCACCATTAGCCCCAACCAGATCATATCCAGCGGGTGCATCGGTGATAATAGACTCTTCCATGGTCGCTTCACCAATAAGCACCTCATAGACTGAGTTTTTCAGATGATGCTTATCGACCCCACTCCCCATGGTCGCATTGCCCTGTGGGTCCATATCAATCATCAGCACCCGTTTCTTGGTGGCAGCGAGAGACGCCGCTAGGTTAACGCAGGTCGTTGTTTTGCCTACGCCACCTTTTTGGTTGGTGATGGTTAATATTTTGGTCACGTTCAAGTTCTCCCTAACATCAGCAGATGCCGCTCGCCTTCAGTGCCTGGCACATTCAGACGGACACTTTGACGCAGATTAATAGACTCGGGTAATAACTCAATCTCTTCAACAGGATACATGCCTTTCATTGCAAGAAAAATACCGTCGTTGGCACACAGGTGCGTTGTCCAGTGAAGCATATCTTGTAATGATGCAAATGCCCTTGATATCACCCCATCAAAGAGTACGTCAGGTGTGTATTTCTCAACCCGTTCATGGATTACATCAACATTATCCAACCCAAGCTCCGCTTTCGCCTGAAACTGAAAGCGGCTTTTTTTAATATTACTGTCCAGCAGTGTAATCGGCAGATCAGGACGGCAGATCGCCAGCGGTATTCCCGGCAGTCCTGGACCACTGCCCACATCAATTAAACGTTCAACATCGATATAGGGCAACACACTCAAGCTATCGATCAGGTGCCGGCTGATCATCTCTTCAGGCGAGCGCACTGCCGTGAGGTTAAAGGTTTTATTCCATTTAACCAGTAATGCATGATACTTCAGCAATTGGATGTACTGCTCATCGCTGAGCTGTAGATCAATTTGTTGGCACTGTTGTTCGAGTAAATCACGGTACTGCGGCATCAATTCAACGCCTTCTTCTGGGTCATCTGTTTCTTCTTCAAGTGAATCAATAACAACGAAATGGCCGCGGGTGTCATGCCCTGAATCCGTGCCGCTTGAGCAATACTTTCGGGTCTGACCTGTTCGAGCTTAGACGTCAGTTCATTGGACAAACCACCAACCGAGGCATAATCAAAGTCGAGCGGTAACAGCGTATCTTCCTGACGCCGCACTTTTTCGATATCTTCTTTTTGACGGTCGATGTAACCCGCATATTTGATCTGAATCTCAACCTGTTCAGCCACCTGTGGATCGGTTACCGGTACGCCTTTCAAACCCGCTACCGCGGCGTAATTCAATTCTGGGCGCTTAACCAAGTCTTTGAGATTATATTCACGGTTAATCGGTTGTTGTAATTTTGCATTCAACACGTCGGCTTCCGGTGTGCCCGGCTGTATCCAAGTTTCTTTCAGACGTTGGTTTTCCAGCTCAACGGCTTCACGCTTATCGCAGAAACGCTGCCAGCGTTCATCGTTGACCAAGCCCAACTCACGACCTTTTTCGGTCAAACGTAGATCCGCATTGTCTTCTCGTAAAATCAAACGGTATTCCGCTCGACTGGTAAACATACGGTAAGGTTCTGACGTGCCCATGGTAATAAGGTCATCGACTAGCACACCGAGATAGGCTTCATCACGTCGTGGATACCACTGATCCTTCTCCTGAGCACGCAGGGAGGCATTAACACCCGCCAGTAACCCCTGAGCCCCAGCTTCTTCATAACCGGTCGTACCGTTGATCTGACCGGCAAAATAGAGACCATTGATCACTTTGGTCTCTAAGGTGTGCTTTAGATCCTGCGGATTGAAGAAATCATATTCAATGGCATAGCCTGGTCGGGTGATAAAAGCATGTTCAAACCCTTTGATCGACCGCACCGCCGCCAGCTGAATATCAAATGGCAAACTGGTCGAAATACCGTTGGGATACAGCTCATGGGTTGTCAGCCCTTCAGGTTCAACAAATACCTGATGACTGGTTTTATCCGCAAAGCGAACAATCTTGTCTTCAACTGATGGACAGTAACGTGGGCCAACACCATCGATCACACCGGTGTACATCGGTGAGCGATCAAGACCCGAGCGCAGAATATCATGGGTGCGCTCATTGGTATGAGTAATATAACAACTGATCTGACGGGGATGATCCGCGACCGATCCCATAAACGACATAACCGGTGTGGGTGTATCGCCAGGCTGTTCCTGTAACAAACTGAAATCAACACTGCGAGCATCAATACGTGGAGGGGTGCCGGTTTTTAAACGGTCAACCCGTAGCGGTAATTCACGTAAACGGTCAGCCAATGCAATCGATGGGGGATCTCCAGCTCGACCGCCTGAATAGTTGTCTAACCCAATATGGATCTTACCTCCGAGAAAGGTACCAACCGTCAGCACAATATTATTAGCAAAGAAACGTAATCCCGCTTGGGTAACCACCCCTTTGACGTCATCACCTTCAATAATCAGATCATCAGCGGCTTGCTGAAACAGCTGTAGGTTTGGCTGGTTCTCTAGAATTTCACGGATGGCCGCTTTATATAAAATACGATCCGCTTGAGCACGGGTTGCTCGAACAGCCGGACCTTTTCGAGAATTAAGCGTACGAAATTGAATACCACCTTTATCGGTGGCAATAGCCATTGCTCCGCCTAACGCATCGATCTCCTTCACCAGATGACTTTTACCAATACCACCGATAGCAGGGTTACAAGACATCTGACCCAACGTTTCAATGTTATGGGTTAACAAAAGTGTTTTAACGCCTGTACGAGCAGCAGCCAGTGCTGCTTCCGTTCCAGCATGGCCACCACCAATTACAATCACATCAAAGTGGTCAGGATAATCCACTGCTTAACCTCATTATCTAATTAAAGAGAGCCTGAATTTTTATGCCTGTAGGCAGTGGCTCAGAAAAAGGCGCTAAGTATAAACCTAAGGGGTCAATATAGAAATGGTTAAACTTTGAACACCTTTTAATCAACTTCTCTTTTTATGTTTTTATATATATTAATTAAATATGTTCTTAAGATATGTTCTTTATTTTTATGATTACTATTAAGCAGCCACTTTTCAGTTGATAAGCCTATAAAGAATATTGTTTTCAGATAGTTACAACGAATAAAAGGCTGTTGTATAACTGCGATTAACCGATGGATAGGGTGTCACAGAGCTGTGCGTAACTAGGCTGTTTATGCACAGGCCATATTATGCACAGCTTCATCAACCGGTTACTCCACGATAGTTATACAGTTTACGCACAGGGTTTGGTGGATAAAAATGAACCCTTGCTGAGTTCATCTGATCCACTGTCAAAGTCTTTGGTAAGGATCTTTAGGCTGAGGATAACTAACAAAGCTACTTAAGACTGATAACAGATACTTCCAAGGGTTTTTTTAGGATAAATATATTGATTAACAATAACTTACTCTGTGTTTAGTGATGCAATCCAGGTACCGGCGATAAGGCTTGATTGTTTCAGTAGCTGAAGCACCGTGATTATTGTTATCAGCTAAACACCGGATCTACACACTTTATAGACCCTTAATCCATAGGCTATCCACAGTTTGCTGTGAGTAATTATAAGGTGTTAATAAAGTTTATTATCTAACTATATGATAAATATAGATAAAATATTAACGTTCTGTTTTTGAGAACTGTTCGTAACTTTAGGGGAAGGTGCTTGGAAGGCTGATGGGATGAAGCTGAATATAAGCTGTGGGTAACTAGCGATGTTCCTGGCAAATCTATTTTTGTCAGGTTTTAGGTGGATAAGTGAATTTTATTCAGGGGCGATCAAAGATCGACCCCATTTTGTATTAACCACTGCTTTAGCTGTCCTAACGGAAGTGCGCCACTGACTCTAGCGACCTCTTTGCCTTGACGAAATAGGATTAACGTTGGGATCGAGCGAATCTGTAATTGAGCACCGATGGTCTGCTCTGCTTCGGTATCGAGTTTTACTAATCGGATTTTGGGTTCAAACTGCCCTGCGGCCTGTTCAAAGATAGGTCCAAATTGCTGACAGGGTCCACACCAGCTCGCCCAGCAATCCACTAAAACAGGGATATCATTGCGGTTAATCATGCTCTGATAATTAGCGGCGGTTAGAGCGGTGGTAGATCCTTGAAACAGCGGTTGTTTACACTTACCGCATTTGGGACCATCACTGAGTCGGGCGGTGGGAACATTATTGGTGGCTGAACAGTTGGGACAGCAGATACTGGTAGTCATGGTGAGTCCTTACTAACTAAACGTACTTAGTGATCTAGCCTATCGATCGGTTTTTCTCAATAGGTTACTCATATTAGCAATGTGCTATATAAGACTTTACTCCGAAATCACATGTCAGGGTAGCGTATTTCTTATCGATAAAGAGCCAACGTAAAAATGCTAAGCATCGGGTTCAACCGGTTTGCTTGGCATTAGTGTTAACGTTTTGGATTACTTTGTGTGAGTTTGCTCCGTTTCCATCAGGGGTGGGCGGGATTAGCCACCAGCATGCATTAGCGATATGGACAGCTGAGTCTAGAGGTTATTCCCTAGTCATAGACGGCTTATGGTTAGTGATATCGGGATCATTTGAGCTTGAGCGGCTGCATTAGACGAGTAGGAAAAAAGGGTTCGCCTATATTAGGCGAAATATTGTATGGGTTTCAGAGCTGATACTGTTTAGTGGTGTAGCAAGTAAAGCGCTCATTTGTGTTGTGAGCGCTTTTAATACCGAGGTCTCACTTACGTTTTAAGCTAATTCCTTTGCCCGCTGTGACGGGTGTTTCCAGTTCATTATGAGATGCTTGAATGTTATCGACAATGGCCTGGGTGACAGGTAGAAACGGTGCCGCTCGATGAAGTTCCATATTCATGTGAAGCAGTAAGGTTTCCATTGTGGCTAGTTCGTCATGGGTTTGGCCATGGAACATGGTCATATAGAGACGCAGTTTTTTGTTGTCACTCTCGAGCAATTGGCCTTTGATGATAAGAGGTTCACCTTCACTCACTTCCTTTAAATACTGCACCATGCTTTGTAGGGTGTAGATAGAAACCTGATGCTCTGCTCGAAAAGGTTCATCTAGGCCAATGTGAACCATAAAAGCGTCAATAGCTTGACTAAAAGCGACGACATAGTAGGCATCGTTCATATGACCGTTATAGTCTATCCAATCCGTGAGTACATCACTTTCAAATAAATTTATTAGTTGCGACATTATGATTCCTAAACAGTAAGAAGTGGGAGTTCAGTGGCCAATCATAAAATGTAATGTTAAATAGAATTGACTAAAATCGCATACTAATTGATTTTTATAGACTGAAATTAAGCGCAGTCTGTAAATACGAGGGGGCTAGGTGTTTGGTGATCGATTAAAGGCTGGGCCACAAAAAATTCATTTTTTATTGCTTCCGGGTTTTTCATTGTTTGGCCTAACCTCCATGTTAGGTCCTTTACGGCATGCGAACGGGACTAGTGATGATGATCTGTACGAATGGTTTCTCGTGTCTGAATCCGGAGGCTTAATTCGTAGCAGTGACAATATAGATATTATGACCAATGTGAGCATTAAGGACGTCGATAAATGTGAAACGTTGATTATTTGCTCGGGGCGCGATCCTTGGTTATCGAAAACGGCGGCTTTACTCGGTTTTATTCGACAGCAGAATAACTTTGGTGCGGACATTGGCTGCCAGGATACGGGGGCTTATATTGCCGCGGCTGCGGGCGTATTAGATGGTTACCGAACCACCATACATTGGGAGAACCATGAAAGTGCATCGCAGACTTTTCCAAAAGTAACTTTTGTTCAAGAGTTACTCGTCATAGATCGAAAACGCTTTTCTTGCCCTGGGGCGCTGTCTGGATTAGATATGATGCTTTATTTGGTATCGACCCAGTATGGTAAAGCGTTAGCCTCACAGGTCGCGGATGCGTTGGTCTATACCCATGAAAGAGCCCATACGGAGCCGCAGCGCCGTTCGATGCAATTACGATTAGACACTCGCAATCCTCATCTAATAGATGCCGTGCAGCTAATGGAGCAAAATATTGAAGAGCCTCTGTTAATAACGGAGCTTGCCGACCATCTCGGCATTTCGGGCCGGGAGTTAGAGCGTCTATTTAAGAGTCATTTACAGCAGACGCCAAAGTCTTTCTATCGCAACCTAAGGCTAGAAAAAGCCCGTTGGATGCTACAACAAACCCGAAGCAGTGTGACCTCGATTGCGATGGCATGTGGCTTCATTTCGTTGTCCCATTTTACCCGTAGCTATCAACAGACCTTTTGTAAAAAACCCAGCGATGAACGCTAACGGTTTGTTCATTCACCTATTCACCCGCGAGATCTTCGGGCTTTATCTGTAGGTGTTATTTAGCCTGTTACTTGGTCAATGTTGTTTTTTTAAGCTAAGAGTCATCGTCTTTAGACAAAATTGAACTCATTTAATCTGTAACTTTTATAACTGTTGATGGTTAGAGCGATCACAGTAGCGTCGCTTTAGTGTGTATTGAACTTATAAAAGAGCTTTGAATGATGAATCAAGACGTCATTATCACTTGCGCTATAAATGGTGCAGCGGATACCGCAGAACGTAATAAACATGTCCCTGTGACGCCTGAGCAAATAGCCAATTCTGCTATTGAAGCTTGGAATGCCGGAGCGGCTATTGCTCACATCCATGTACGAGATCCTGAGACGACTCAAGGCTCTAGACGTGTTGAGCTGTACGCCGAAGTTTGTGAGCGATTAAGAGCCTCTAGCTGCGACATCGTTATTAACTTAACCGCAGGCATGGGTGGTGATCTCTATATCGGCCCAGATGAAAACCCGACGGCTTTTACTCAGGATACTGATTTAGTCGGTGCTCATGAACGTTTGGTACATATCGAACAGTTGAAACCTGAAATTTGTACCTTAGATTGTGGTTCATTAAATTTTGGTGATAGCAATCTAGTCTATGTGTCGACGCCTGAGATGCTACGCATTGGTGCCGCTCGTATTCAAGAATTAGGGGTCACCGTTGAGCTAGAAATTTTTGATACCGGCAACCTTTGGTTCGCCCTACAAATGATGAAAGAAGGCCTATTGGACGACAATGCTATGTTCCAGTTGTGCCAAGGCATCCCTTGGGGAACACCACCCAACTTTGCTTTGCTAAAAGGGATGGTTGATATGCTACCGGCGAATACAAATTGGACCGCCTTTGCATTAGGCCGCAACCAATTGCCTTGGGTTGCACAATCGGCGTTATTAGGTGGCCATGTGCGCGTTGGGTTAGAAGATAATCTGTATTTAGGAAAAGGCGTGCTTGCGACCAACGGTCAGTTGGTTGAACGTTCAGTCAATATTATTGAAAACATGGGTGCTCGTATTCTTAATCCGACCGAAGCTCGTGAAAAACTTGGCCTAAGTGGCATTCAATAATATTTAAAGTGTAGGAGATGAATGATGGCTCGTCCTAATCCAAACGAAGTAACAAAAGTAGGTGTCATTGGTACGGGAGTGATCGGTGGTGCGTGGGCACTGCATTACTTACGCATGGGCATGGAAGTTGTTGCTTATGATCCAGGCCCAAATTCCGAAGAAAAGCTATTAGCGATGGTTGACCACATCTGGCCTACCATCACCAAATTAGGCCTTCGAGAAGGTGCCAGTAAACAGAATTTACGCTTTGTTGATTCACTAGAAGAGCTGGCCAACAGCGTCCAAGTGATTCAAGAAAGTACGCCAGAAAAACTGGATGCGAAACGGCAATTATTCGCCGAGCTTGATCGAATTGCGCCACCGGAGGTGGTTATTATTTCGAGCACCTCGGGTTTTGCTATGACGGATATGGCGGTGAATCTTGAACTTCAACCAGAACGTTTTGTGGTTGGACACCCGTTTAACCCGCCTTACCTAGTGCCTTTTTGTGAAGTCTGTGGTGGCGAACGAACCAGTCAGGACGTCGTGGATTGGACGGCTGAATTTTATGAATTCACCGAAAAACAAGTCGCTAAAATGGATAAAGAGCTGCCGGGCTTCATTGGTAACCGCCTACAGGAAGCGTTGTGGCGAGAAGCGCTACATATGGTGGCGAATAACGAATGTTCTGTGGAAGACATCGATAAGGCGATCGCTTATGGACCTGGCTTACGTTGGGCAATCATGGGTCATTGTTTGACGTATCATCTCGGTGGTGGACAGGGGGGGATGGCACATTTATTGGATCATTTTGAAGAGTCCTTAGAAGAGCCTTGGACCCGTCTGAAAGCGCCGAAATTAACACAAAAACTTAAAGATGACATGGTTGAAGGTTGTTTAACGCAGGCAAACGGCGCCTCGATTAATGAGCTTATTCAAGAACGAGATGATTGTTTAATTCGCATTATGCAGACACTCAACGAATACCGAGAAGAAAAAGGTATTAAGCGTTAAGTTAGCGGACTTTTCCGTTATGGGATGTTTTACAAGCAAGGATGCTCTCGACAAAGGTACGTTGTTATAAACAGAAAATAAATCACAAAAAGCCTCACTATAAAAACGGAGAATACGCTTATGTCGTCTAATCTTAAATCCGGTTTTGAATCATCTGAATCAGGGGTGTTTAAATCGGATACATTAGCAAAACATGGCCTTTTTAAAGGTATGCATAAAGGTATGACAATTTCGTCTACCCTGCTAGTCCTGCTATTTGTACTGTTTACTGGAACGAATACGGAGCTAGCGGGATCGCTTTTTGGCACGATTCGAACATGGATTGAAGTGACTTTTGGTTGGTATTACATGGTAACCATCGTCTTCTTGATTGCCATGTGTGCGTTTGTGGTCTTTAGTCGTTTCGGTAGTGTTCGCTTAGGAGACGACGACAGTCGTCCAGATTTTAGTAATTTTGCTTGGTTTTCAATGTTATTTTCAGCGGGTATCGGCATCGGTATCTTGTTTTTTGGTGTCGCTGAACCTATTTTTTACCTCGATAACAGCGGCGCTTTTGGTTATCCCAATAACCCTTATGCCGACCTAGCCGGTGCTGGGGAAATGGGTTATGAACGTGCTGTCGATGCATTAAGAGTGACATTCTTTCACTGGGGGTTCCATGGTTGGGCCGTCTATGTGATTGTTGGAATGTCGTTAGCCTACTTTGCCTACCGTAAAAAACTACCGCTCGCATTACGTTCTTCTTTGTATCCCTTTATTGGCGATCGTATTTATGGGCCCATAGGTCATGCGGTGGATATATTCGGCGTGTTAGGCTGTGTCTTTGGTGTCGCGACATCTTTGGGCTTAGGCGTCAGTCAAATGTCGGTTGGTTTAGAGCGACTGATTGGCGTTGATTCTGGCTTGACCACACAGTTGGTTTTAATTGTTATCATTTCCATTATCTCGATCCTCTCTGCTTTATCAGGCGTGGGTAAAGGTATTCGCATTATTTCCCAATGGAACATTATTATCTCCCTTGTGGTGGTCGCATTCTTCTTATTCGGAGGACCAACGAGTTGGTTAGTCGGCATCTTTATGGATTCTTTGGGTGATTATTTAGTTAACTTTGTGCCTATGGGGCTTTGGTTTCCTGAAGAAGAAGGCCCAGCGAAGTGGCAAAATGGCTGGACTGTCTTTTATTGGGGCTGGTGGCTAGCTTGGGCTCCTTTTGTTGGTTTGTTTATTGCGCGTATTTCACGTGGCCGTACCATGAGAGAGTTTGTGATCGGTGTGTTGTTAGTGCCGACCATTATTATCTTTGTCTGGTTAGGTATCTTTGGTGGCACAGCGCTCTATCAAGAGTTGGCTGCCGATAACGGTGTTGGTACCGCTGGGATTATTGATCTGGTAAATGCGTGGAACTTGCCTGCGGCTTTATTTGCTAGCTCCGATGGTATTTTCGGTGATGGATCGGTGGGTTGGCTTGTCTCAGCTATGATGGTCTTCTTGTTAATGAGCTGGTTCGTAACGTCATCAGATTCCGGTACATTGGTATTAACGACTATTCTGTCTTTAGGTAATGAAGAGCCACCCAAAGCATTCCGTATTTTTTGGGGTATTGTTATTGGTTTTGTGGCTGCTGCCTTGCTGGTGGCGGGAGGGCTAAGCGCCCTGCAAACGGCTAATATAGCGGCTGCTCTACCCTTAAGTTTTATTATCATTATCATGACGTTAGGGGTCTTAAAATCCTTACTGACTGAGCCAAAAAAACTAGTGGAATCGCAAGCTGTATAGGATCGATTGGATCGAGCTTGATCGGTTTTAGCCAATACGACACGTGATTTTCGCGTGTCGTTTTTTTTGATGTGAGATAAAGGTATGGATAGTGATTCTCCAATCGCATTATCGACATTAGTGGCTGATGATGACGGTGCTTTTACATTATCGTTTTTACTCTTACCAGAGTACGCAATGGTGTCCTTATTATCGGCGATTGAGCCGTTACGTATTGCTAACCGTTTACTCGAAAAAGAGGTTTTTCGTTGGCAATGTTTAAGTGATGATGGCGAATTGGTGACGGCCAGCAACGGTATGGCGTTGCAACCGAGTCATCATTTTCAGCAAGTTAGCGCACCCCGTAATCTGTTTGTTAATGCCAGTTTTCACCCGGAACGCCATATCAATGAGAGAACGATTCAATGGCTCAGAACGCTACAGCATCAAGGTGGCATCATTGGCGCTTTAGATACCGGTTGTTATCTATTAGCAAAGGCTAGATTGTTAGATCATCGCAAAGTCACTCTCCATTGGGAGGCGCTACCCTCGTTTCAGGAAAGGTATCCCCAAATTGAGGTAACCCATGAGCTATTTGAAATCGATGGCAACTACATGACCTGTGCTGGAGGTACGGCGGCCAGCGATATGGTGCTGTATCTAATTGCTGAATACGGAGGCTCTGATTTAGCTAAATTAGTATGCGATCAATTGATTAAGAATGGCATGCGCAATCGTTCGGATAACCAAAAAATGGATTGGATGAAAAGAATGAATATTCATCATCCAAAAGTCCTTAAGGCATTGAAACTAATGTCTGAAAATATTGAAAACCCGCTGACGACGAAAGAGATATCGACTCTTCTCTGTATTTCCAGTCGACAGTTAGAGCGTCTGTTTATGCAATATTTTAAGTGCACCCCTGCTGCTTACTATTTAGGTTTACGTGTTGAGCATGGTAAACATTTATTGTCGGACAGCAGTTTAAGCGTGACAGAAATTGCGTTGGCCACAGGTTTTAGTTCAACGGCTCACTTTAGTTGTCGTTACAAAGAGCATTACGGCATGACCGCGTCTAAATATCGTTCGATGATTAAATAATCTTCAAGGTTGAGCTCCCAGAATTGGGAACAACCTTGAAGATTGATTGCTATTAAGTGGCCGCTATTCTCTTTCTAGCACACGGATACGCGAGAGCAATTCATCGCGATCAACATAACAACCTTGCAGATGTCGGTGCCCTTTTTCTAAATTAAAGGCGTTGCGTGCGTGCAATACACGACGGTTATCAAACACAATGAGGTCACCGGCATTCAGGCGGTAAAAGAATTGAAACTGAGGGTCTCGAGTTAAGGCAATGAAGCGTCGGTAAGCTTGATAGAGAGGAACTGTTTGATGGGCAGGCACATCGATAGGGCCTCTCAAAAAGTTGGCTAAGCGGACCTCTACGACTTCATTATTACTATCTGTCACGATGGCCGTGCCTCGAAAGCGATAGTCAGTGAGCTTGTCTTTATTGTAAAACGACATCGGGAAGGTGCTCAGGCTGTGAAAGTCATCTGGGTAATGTTCTTTCATGTGTTGAGCAATTTTGAAGCCATCAATCAGAATGGACTCCCCTCCTTCAGCATCATTCACTAAGCAATGCAGAAACTGTAGGCCGGGTTGTAGTTCTCTCGTTGGCAAGTCGGTGTGCAGAGGGAGTCGCAAATCGGTATAAGCTGCACTGTTGGCGTCGGCCTTTGCTTGCACATTAAAAATGGTGCCAAAATTAGTTTCACGAATAAATGAAATTCGGTTAGCCACGTTAACTAAAGAATTGGGTTCGGTTGAGACTTGCTCGACCAGCGTAAGGCCGTAATCTCTTAGCTCTTTTAACCAGTTAAGCAGCGATGGGTCATCTTCTAGGACCTCTTTGGCTTGATGCTTAGGCAGTTCTGCCTGAATCCGCGCTTTGTCCCATATCTTTGGCTGCCACTGTTTGGCTTGTAGGCTCGCTTCACTATAGCAATGGCTTCGTAACCAACCCGGGTGGAAGTGGCTGATATGCGCTTGATGATCCCAAGTAATCACTAATCGATGTTCGTCAGAGATATAGGCTTCAGCGGGTTTTATATCCAATGGGACGTCACAGATCTCAAACATTTGCTCTCTGGTCAGTTGAGCGATGCATTTGGAGCAATGACAGTTATCACGTAACCATAAATAGTGAAACTCACTCTTATGATCATCATCCCATGTAATCGTCAGTGACGCATCATTGAGGCTCACGTCGATAGGGAGTTGTTTAATATGATAGGGCGTAAAGGATGCTATTTCTAAAGTGTTATCAAGTGACTGCATTAGACTATCCTAATAAGATTCGACGTTTTTTTTATGTAATCGTGGAATTATCTTATACCGAGGTAAAGCATTGTCTGTGATACGCAATCGACTTGTTTTTATATATAAACGGCGTTTTGATCAAAGTTACGTATTAATGCTTAATGTACTTATGCAGAAAAGCTAAGTGATGCTTTTCCCTGTTTTTAGTTGGCCACAGAGAATACTGATTAGTCTATCGCTGTTAACGACCCTCTTCTTATCCATTATCAATAGAGATTCAGCTGCGCAGAGTAGATAAAAAATAACGATATTGAGTGGGTTAATCGGGTTTTTAAGCCAGAAAATCGTTGATAGGTAATATTTTTGCGCACGGGTATTGGTCGTTATTGAAAGGTACGTTTTAAAGCCCAAGGCTTGTTATCGATTGTTAAAACAAGCCTTGGTTTGGTTTACTTCCCGATACAAAACGAACTGAAAATCCGACCTAAAAGGTCATCAGAGCTAAATTCGCCAGTAATCTCACTCAGGTGGTGCTGAGCCTCGCGTAGATCTTCTGCGAGTAACTCCCCTGCACCACCATAGATAAGCTGCTCTTGTCCGGTTAATAATAGGCTCTCTGCGCGGTTGAGCGCATCGATATGGCGGCGTCTAGCGAGGAAGCCTCCCTCTGTCGTACTTGCATAACCCATGCAGTCCTTAAGGTGCTGGCGTAGGTTGTTAACCCCGATATCGGCCTTGGCTGATAGTGATATCAAAGTATGTCCATGATGTTCACCGATAACTGGATCTTCTGACGTTAGGTCGCATTTATTGCGGATAACGGTGATTTTGCTTTGATCGTCTAAGCGACTGACGAACTCGGGCCAGATCTGTTGTGGATCATCGGTAGCCGTGGTGCTGCCATCGACCATTAACAGTACGCGGTCGGCTTTCTGAATTTCATCCCAAGCACGGCTGATACCGATCCGCTCTACTTCATCAGGGGAATCCCGTAAACCGGCGGTATCGATGATGTGCAGTGGCATACCGTCGATATGAATATGTTCGCGTAAAACATCCCGAGTGGTGCCGGCAATATCGGTGACGATGGCCGATTCTTTACCCGCTAGGGCGTTTAATAGGCTGGATTTACCCGCATTAGGCCGGCCTGCAATGACCACATTCATCCCTTCACGGATAAGACTGCCTTGACGAGCTTCCTGTTTAACTTCCAATAGTTTATCGATGATCTGTTGTAGATCCCCCGCCACTTTGCCATCGGCGAGAAAATCGATCTCCTCTTCGGGAAAATCGATTGCCGCTTCAACATAGATACGCAGTTGTGTCAGCGCTTCCACAAGTTGATGAATGCGATCAGAGAAGGCCCCTTGTAGGGATTTCAGAGCACAACGGGCAGCCTGTTCAGAGCTGGAGTCGATCAGGTCGGCAATCGCCTCTGCTTGGGTGAGGTCGAGTTTGTCATTGAGGAAGGCGCGTTCAGAGAACTCACCGGGATTAGCCAGTCGGGCGCCACATTCGACGACGCGACGGAGGATGAAATCCATAATAATCGGGCCGCCATGGCCCTGAAGTTCGAGCACATCTTCGCCGGTAAAGGAGTTCGGGCCTGGAAAATAGAGGGCCAGCCCTTGGTCTAGTTGATGCTTTTCGGCATCAAAAAAGGGGCCATAGTGAGCATAACGAGGCTTGGGAATAAATCCGACCACCTGTTCGGCAATGGTGGCAGCGAGCTTGCCTGACACGCGAACAATACCAACGCCGCCGCGTCCGGGAGGGGTTGCCTGAGCGGCGATGGTGTCCTGGTTAATCAGCGTCATTGATACCTCGGAAAATGGTTAAGCAATATAGTTGAAGCTGAGGATTTTAGCATATGAGTCGCTTGTTGCTCGAACTTAAGAGACGTCAAGCGCCGCTGCTCGTTGTATCAAGGTCACAAAAAGTGTGACTTGCCCGTTGTTCGAAAAAGCCATTGTTAAATGGTTTCAGTAAGGGTTTAAACATAGCGATTGGAAATAACGCTGTTGCATAGGTAGGAGAGCAATGGGCAAAAAAAAGGCCTCCGAAGAGACCTTTTTATCAAGCAGCGGGTAGGCTTATTTACTACTGCCTTCGCCTTCAATTTGTTTGTTGATTATATACTGCTGAGTGATCGACAGGATGTTGTTAACCAACCAGTACAGAACCAGACCTGCAGGGAACCATAGGAAGAAGAAGGTGAAGACGATGGGTAGCATCTTCATAATCTTCGCCTGCATAGGATCTGGAGGTGTTGGGTTCAGCAGTTGCTGAATAAACATCGTAGCACCCATCAGGATAGGTAGCATGAAGTAAGGGTCCATGACGGAAAGGTCATTAATCCACAATGCGAATGGCGCATGACGTAGCTCAACCGATTCCATCAAGGTCCAGTACAGGGCGATAAACACCGGCATCTGCGCCACGATAGGCAGACAGCCGCCTAGCGGGTTGATCTTCTCTTTCTTGTAGAGTTCCATCATCGCTTGAGACATCTTCTGACGGTCATCACCGTGAAGCTCTTTCAGACGAGTCATCTCTGGGCCAAATTTACGCATCTTCGCCATCGATTTAAAGGCTTTCGCGTTCACTTGGAACAGCAGCGCTTTAACAATGATGGTAATGAAGATGATTGAAACACCCCAGTTACCTACAAAGCCATGGATGGTTTTTAGCAACCAAGCCAGCGGTGTAGCGATGAACCAGAGAATGCCATAATCAACGGTCAATTCTAGGTTAGGCGCAGCCTGTTCGAGCAAGTCGGTATCTTTAGGACCGGCATAGAAGCTGGCGTTAACCGTTTTCGTTTCGCCAGGAGCAACCGTAAACTCTGGAGACACAAAACCGGCGATATAGTTACCGTTACTAACGCGGCTGCTATAGCTGTATTCTGCGCCAGGCGCTGGAATCCAAGCACTCAAGAAATAGTGTTGTGACATAGCCACCCAGCCATCTTGGCTGACTTTCTTGATGTTAGCTTCTTGCATATCATCGAAAGTTACTTTTTCGTAGTGCTCATCTTCTGTGGAGAACACCGCGCCAAGGAAGGCTTGCATACCCATACTGGTGGTTTGTGATGGATCTTTCGAACCGTCACGTTTGATCTGACCAAACAGTTTCGCCTGCCACGCTTCAGCAGAGCCATTATTGACCAGAAAATCCTGTTCAATCTTGTAGCTGCCAGCCGTGAAGCGGAAACGTTTAGTAATCACCACACCATCATCACCGTTATGAACTAAGTCGACGACTAGTTCATCGCCTTCCAGCTGATAGCTGTTTTTAGCGGAGGTGTATTGTGGGCGACCACTCGGGCTGGCATCGAGACCATTTTTACCAATCAGACCGCTTTGGGAAACGTAGGTACGGTTGCCATTCTGCTCAAGCAAGACAAAAGGCTGATCATTATCTAGCGCTGCTTTGTGCTTTGGCAGGGCCAGTTCAATGATGTCACCACCTTTGGTATCGATTAGCAGTTCAAGCACATCGGTCTTAATTGAAACCAGTTGCTGCTGTGCTGCTGCAGCATTAGCTTTCGCTTCTGGCAGATCAGTATTGGCAGAGGTTGCACCGTCTGTTGTCGGCAGGTCACTACCTGCTGTTGCTACTGGATCTACTGTAGACCCGTAAGCTGAAACCGATTCTGCTTGGGCAACAGGTACGGTTTTAACACCGTAATCTTGGTTCCATTGAAGCACCAGCATATAGGAGATTATTGCCAGTGCTGCGATCAATATAATGCGCTGTACATCCATGGTTTCTGGACCATTCAGTTATGAGTTTGATTTTGTTTTATCGGATTTTGCCTTGGCCCGGCCAATCAGTCTGTTCCAGCTTTTTAAAATAAGCGCTTGAACTTCGCTGTTATCGAGATCACCTAAACCGGGTCTGGCCAGAATGACGATATCAACGTTGGGTAACTTATACTGATTAAGACGGAAAGACTCGCGAATAATACGCCGAACGCGGTTACGATTAACAGCTAAACGGATATTTTTTTTGGAGAAGACAAAGCCAACGCGGGAATGCTCTAGCTCGTTTGGACGTGCAAGGATCAACAGATGCTTATCTGATACCTTGAGGCTGGCTCGGCTGAATACCTGTTTAAAATCCCCACCAGTCAAAAGTCTCAACTGACGGGGATAGCTGAATTCATTCATTCAGAGAGCCTGACAGGCAAAAATTATGCTGACAGACGCTTACGGCCTTTAGCACGGCGACGGTTAATAATAACGCGGCCGTTCTTAGTTGCCATACGGGCACGAAAACCATGAGTGCGTTTACGCTTAAGATTACTTGGTTGAAATGTTCTTTTCATTGGTCAGTCCTACTAACATACAGTGTGGTGGTATCAGTAAGGTTGGCTGAATCCCACGGTCAAAAACAGACGCGAAATTATAGGGAAAACATATTGGCATTGCAAACCCTTACTGACAATAAAGTTAAAAAAGCGGTTCTAAATCGTTTTCAACGCTAAATCGAAGTTACCTATATGGAAGAAGGAGCAGCTGTTTTTTAATGATTTAAGAATCTATTCAGATATGCATAATAATTTGTTATTAAGTCAATAAACTTATTATAAATCATATATATAGTTTGTTGATATGTCTGAATATTAACTGTATTTAAAGTATGGATAGTTTTTAAACGATCGACCTGTTTCCCGCATAATATCTGGATTTGAGGCTAACTGATTGAAAAACAGGCGGAAAAAGAATTAGCAACAGATTGATTCTAACTGTGGATAAGCGGGCTGTTACAGGGTATTATCTGCTGATATTTTTTATGTATTCGATCTTATTCTCGATCACTCAAGTAGAGTGAAAACAGAGGATGTTTAAGGATTAGCTATGTCGGCTGAGTTGTGGGAACAGTGTCTTCAAAATCTTCAAGATGAGTTCCCCTCACAACAATACAATACCTGGATCCGGCCTCTGAAGGTGTCTTCGGAGTCTGACGCGGGTTTGGTATTGCTGGCGCCTAATCGTTTTGTCAAAGACTGGGTGAGCGATAAATACCTTAAACGTATTAACGAAGTCGTGAATGCGGTTAGTGGTGATATTGCTGGCACGGTCAGTATCGATATCGCCGGGCGAGCTAGCGGCTTTTCACAGCGACCGGTTCGCCCTGCTCCACCGCCGGCACCGGCCCGCCGCGCAGATACTCGTTTTGATGATAGTCAGTCTTTTTCTTCAGCACCGCGCAATCGCCCCGCTCAGCCAGTTAATCCGCCGATAGAGGAAAACCCACCCTATCAGTTGGCGATTGATGACAGTAGTTTCCAGCCGATCAACCACCGTGAAATTATTACTCCGACAACGATGTCTGGTTCGCCCTCACGTAATGTTGATGTAGAAGGTAGTGTTCGGCATCAGTCCAACTTGAACCAATCATTTACCTTCAACTCATTTGTTCAGGGTAAGTCTAACCAGTTGGCATTAGCGGCAGCGCAGCAAGTGGCGGACAATCCGGGTGGTTCATATAACCCACTGTTTATCTACGGCGGCGTTGGCTTGGGTAAAACCCACTTGATGCACGCGGTGGGTATGGAGATGTTGCAGCGAAATCCGAAGGCCAAGATCGTCTATCTGCACTCCGAGCGCTTTGTTGCCGATATGGTTAAAGCGTTACAACTTAATGCGATTAATGACTTTAAACGTTATTACCGGTCGGTCGATGCACTGTTGATCGATGATATTCAGTTCTTTGCCGGTAAAGAGCGTTCACAAGAAGAGTTTTTCCATACCTTCAACGCGCTGTTGGAAGGTGGTCAGCAGATGATTCTGACCAGTGACCGATATCCGAAAGAGATTAATGGTGTTGAAGAACGGCTTAAATCTCGCTTTGGCTGGGGCCTAACGGTGGCTATTGAGCCGCCAGAGCTTGAAACCCGTGTGGCGATCCTGATGAAAAAGGCCGAAGAAGCGCAGGTACGCCTACCGGATGATTCTGCTTTCTTCTTGGCACAAAAGATTCGCTCCAACGTGCGGGAGCTTGAAGGGGCGCTGAAGCGAGTGATTGCGAATGCTCACTTCACTGGAAATGCAATAACCACGCCTTTTATTAAAGAATCACTGAAAGACCTGCTGGCATTGCAGGATAAACAGGTTAGTATTGATAATATTCAGCGGGTTGTCGCCGATTATTATAAGATCAAAGTATCGGATCTACTTTCGAAACGACGCAGTCGTTCTGTGGCTCGGCCGAGACAGGTTGCTATGACTCTGTCTAAAGAGCTGACCAATCACAGTTTGCCTGAGATTGGTGACGCTTTTGGCGGACGGGATCACACAACAGTACTGCATGGTTGTCGTAAAGTAGCTTCGCTGCGTGAGACCGATACGGATATAAGAGAGGATTATCAGAACTTATTGCGTCATCTGACGGCGTAGTGGTCTGATCAATTAAGGGTAGCAAAAGATGAAATTTGTTATTTCGCGAGAAGCGCTAATTAAGCCGTTGCAGTTGGTTGCAGGGGTTGTGGAACGTCGTCAGACACTGCCAGTGCTTTCCAATATCCTGCTGGTCGCTGAAGGTGATCAGTTGTCGATGACCGGTACAGATCTGGAAGTTGAACTGGTTGGTCGGGTGCAGTTGGATGAGCCGGCTGAAGCGGGTTCGATTACTGTCCCAGCCCGTAAGCTGATGGATATCTGTAAATCCCTGCCAGACTCTGCTCAGATTGAGTTGACGCTGACAGGCCAGAAAATGGTTATTAAAGCAGGCCGCAGTCGTTTTACTCTCTCTACCCTGCCGGCGGCTGAGTTTCCAAATGTTGAGGATAGTCCTGAATCATTTGAGCTCAATGTACTGCAAAGCCAGCTGCGTCACCTGATTGATCAGACCGGCTTCTCGATGGCGCAGCAGGACGTTCGTTACTACCTTAACGGTATGTTGCTCGAGATTACCGAAAACAGCCTGCGGGCGGTTTCAACCGATGGTCACCGTCTGGCGACCAGTGTGGCTGAAGTCGATACGAATGGTCCGGCGAATCATCAGTTTATCGTGCCACGTAAAGGTATTCTTGAACTGGCGCGTCTACTGCAAAGCGGTGATGAGCAAGTCAAACTCGTGGTCGGTGCGAATCATATCCGTGCCCATGCCGGTGATTTCACCTTCACCTCTAAACTGGTTGACGGTAAGTTCCCCGATTATCAGCGCGTTATCCCTCAAGGTGGCGATAAGTTCATGTTGGGGACTCGGCAAGAATTGCGTCAGGTGTTTAGCCGGATCGCTATTTTGTCGAACGAGAAATACCGTGGTGTTCGTTTGTCTTTAACCAATGGTTACCTACAGGTGATGGCGAACAACCCCGAGCAGGAAGAAGCGGAAGAAACCGTTGCCGTCGATTATGAAGGCGATACGCTAGAAATAGGCTTTAACGTTAACTATCTGCTGGATGTGTTATCAATCGTCAGTTCAGAGGTGGTACGTTTCACCCTAGCCGACTCAAACAGCAGTGCATTGATTGAGGGCCTCGATGATGCCAACTCTCTCTATGTTGTGATGCCGATGCGGATGTGATCCTGCCAGGGGCCCTTAGGCCCCTTCTTCTACCTCCTTTATATGCCAATAACCCAGCTGAATATTCGCGCCGTTCGCAATCTTAGCGAGCTGAGCCTGTCTCCCTCACCCGGTATCAATATTATCCACGGCCCAAACGGTAGTGGTAAAAGCAGTGTGCTTGAAGCGATCCATATGCTCGGGTTATGCCGCTCATTTCGTACCAATAAATTAAATCACCTGATACAAACCGGCGAGACCCAGTGCACGGTGTTTGCTCAAGTGGATGCGATGGGTAGTGGTATGAGTCAGCCATTGGGGGTTGAGCGTAATCTCGAAAGCGATTGTCGTATTCGTTATGCCGGAAATAACATCGATATAACCACGCTAGCAGAGCTGTTACCGGTTCAGGTGATCAACGCCGAAACCTTTATGATTTTGGAGGGTAGCCCAGCGGTTAGACGCCAGTTTTTGGACTGGGGTTCATTCCATTCAAATCCTGAATTTATAAGGCTTTGGCGTGGTTTTAAGCGGGTATTAAAACAGCGAAATTCTTTACTGAAATATGGTAAAATTGAGCAACGAATTCGGGCAGTCTGGGACCAGGAATTTATTACCTACGCCGAACAGTTAAATACGCTTCGCGAGCTGTATATTGAAGCATTAAAACCCGAATTTGATCTGATCCTTGCTGATCTGCTTGAAGGCGTCAGCATCGATCTGAGTTTTAGTCCCGGATGGGATAAAAAACGCGGCCTTGATCAGGTATTGGATGATAATTTTGAACGCGATTTGCGTCAGGGTTATACCAGCGCCGGACCTCAAAGGGCTGACTTGCGACTTAAAGTTGATGGCCACACCGCTGCAGAACGTCTCTCAAGGGGACAGAAGAAGATAGTGGTGAGCAGCCTCAAGTTGGCGCAAGGCGTTTTATTTTACAAGTTGAACAGTCGCGCCTGCATCTATCTGATTGATGACCTTCCGTCAGAGCTAGATCAGCAGCATAGCAGACTGTTCTGTCATTATTTAGAAAAAACGGCGAGCCAATGCTTTATCACCAGTGTGGATAAAGAGGCACTCACCGGTTACTGGTCCGACCAGGCCGAGTTACGTTTTTTCAATATACAAGAGGGTGCGTTTAGCACTCAGTAATACAGCCAGGAGATTTGAATGAGCGGCGAAAATCAGGAATACGATTCTTCCAGTATTAAAGTCCTAAAAGGGCTGGATGCGGTTCGTAAGCGCCCAGGAATGTATATAGGCGACACCGACGACGGTACTGGTCTGCATCATATGGTTTTCGAGATTGTGGATAACTCCATCGATGAAGCTCTGGCGGGTTATTGCAGCGAGGTTCAAGTGATTATTCATCCGGACAACAGTGTGACTGTTTCGGATAACGGTCGGGGTATTCCCACCGAAATGCATGAAGAGGAAGGCGTTTCCGCTGCCGAAGTTATCATGACCGTACTGCATGCCGGTGGTAAGTTTGATGATAACTCTTATAAAGTGTCCGGTGGTTTGCACGGTGTGGGTGTGTCGGTTGTTAACGCCCTCTCCGCGGAACTCAAGCTGACCATTCGCCGTAAAGGTGAAGTGTTTGAGCAAACCTACCGTCACGGTGTACCTGATGAACCCTTGAAAGTGGTTGGCCGGACAGAAACTTCCGGTACATCGGTACGCTTTTGGCCTTCCGAAGACACCTTCCATAACCACTTAGAATATAAATTCGATATCCTGGCGAAGCGCCTACGGGAACTCTCCTTCCTTAACTCCGGTGTGGCTATTCGTCTGAAAGACGAACGTAGCGGCGATGAAGAGTTGTTTGCTTATGAAGGTGGTCTGAGTTCCTTTGTTGATTACCTCAACACGAACAAAACACCGGCAAACAAGATGTTCCACGTTAACGTCATGCATGAAAATGGCGTGGGTGTGGAAGTGGCGATGCAGTGGAATGATAGCTATCAAGAAAGTATCCACGCCTTTACGAACAACATTCCCCAGCGGGATGGTGGTACTCACTTGGCCGGTTTCCGAACCGCCCTTACCCGTGCTTTGAATAACTATATTGAAGCGGAAAAGCTCAATAAGAATGGTAAAGCGTCAACCACCGGTGATGATTGCCGTGAAGGTCTGACCGCCATTGTCTCGGTGAAAGTGCCCGATCCTAAGTTCTCATCGCAAACCAAAGATAAACTGGTGTCTTCGGAGGTGAAAACCGCGGTTGAGCAAGCGATGTATGAGCAGCTAAACGACTATCTGCAAGAAAACCCGCAGGATGCTAAAGCGGTCGTCTCGAAGATGATCGATGCGGCCCGTGCCCGTGAAGCGGCCCGTAAGGCCCGTGAAATGACTCGCCGCAAAGGCGCGCTGGATATTGCCGGCTTGCCTGGCAAACTCGCCGACTGCCAAGAGAAAGACCCCGCTCTCTCTGAAATATACTTGGTGGAGGGTGATTCTGCGGGTGGTTCTGCCAAACAGGGCCGTAACCGTAAGTCTCAGGCGATTCTGCCACTTAAGGGTAAGATCCTTAACGTCGAGAAAGCCCGTTTCGATAAGATGCTGGCTTCCGCCGAAGTGGGCACTCTGATTACGGCGCTAGGTACTGGTATTGGCCGCGAAGAGTTTAATCCGGACAAACTGCGTTATCACTCCATCATCATCATGACCGATGCCGACGTGGATGGATCACACATCCGTACCCTACTGCTCACCTTTTTCTTCCGGCAGATGCCAGAGATCATAGAACGCGGTCATGTCTTTATTGCCCAGCCGCCGCTCTACAAGATCAAAAAAGGTAAGCAAGAGCAGTATCTGAAAGATGATGATGCGCTGGATAACTACCTGCTTCAGGGCGCGCTTGAAGGGGCTTCTATGCATGTGAATGCTGATGCGCCACCGATTGCGGGCACCGGCCTTGAAGAGATTGTTAACCGCTATCGCGCCGTGGATAAAATGTTGACCCGTTTATCCCGTGTTTATCCAGAGCAGATTCTGCGTCAGATGGTGTACACCCCACGTTTAACCGTCGAACAGTTGCAAGATGAACAGGCTGTTGCGGAGTGGATCGATAAGGTCTGTGATGGTCTAGGAGATACTCTTGATGGCGGCGATGTATTCACCTCATCGGCGGCTGAAAACCAAGAACGCCACGGTACCTATTTACCGAGCGTCAATGTGGTTCAGCATGGTGTTAGCCATAACTACACCTTCGATCAATCCTTCTTTGAATCGAAAGACTACGCTGCGCTAACCAACCTAGGCGATACTCTCGACGGCTTACTGGAAGAGACCGCTTACTTTAAGCGTGGCGAGCGTACCCTGCCCACCACGGAGTTCACCACCGGCCTGAACTGGCTGATGGAGCAATCTAAGCGTGGTTACTATATCCAGCGCTACAAAGGACTGGGTGAGATGAATCCAGAACAGCTATGGGAAACCACCATGGACCCAGAGCAGCGCCGGATGTTGCAGGTTACTATCGATGATGCGATCGCCGCCGACCTACTGTTCACCACCCTGATGGGCGATGAAGTAGAGCCGCGTCGTGCATTTATCGAAACCAACGCCCTGAACGTCTCTAACTTGGATATCTGATGAGAGTATCTGTCATTTATTGTGTGAGATGATAGATTGTCTCTAGCGAGTAAAAAGCAGCCCTTTTCGGCTGCTTTTTTGGTTTTTAGCCTGTAGGTCGTTGTCAGTTCCCGTTATGGCTTATTTGACGCTTGGTTATTTCAGCTAAGCTTGAAACCACTCGGCGAGTCGGCGTGATACAACCCTTGCCGCGGCAGTTGAAGGTTCTGATTCACGGATAAGTGCGGACCAATCAAGATCTAGTTTAGCTTCACTAGCACTGATGGCGGCGATGCTGCCATTTTTAATGGCGGATTGAACGGCCCAGCGGGAGAGGATACCAACGCCAAAGCCAGCGGCGATCAGTTCGATGATGGCGTCGGTTACCTCCACTACGGTGAGGAGATGAGGTATAACGCCGGAGGGACGAATGAAACGTTCATATTCAAACCCTGGTTGCGCCGATTTGCTATAGGTTAGGTAGTGCTCCCCTTCAAGATCGGTAGCTTCAATAAAAGGTTTGCTTGCCAAGCTATGTTGGCGAGGTGTGATGAGTACCAGCTCGTCTTTAAACACCGGAATGGAATCGATACCCGGGATCGCCAAATGCCCAGGAGCTAAGACAACATCGACGGTGCCATCCTGTAGGTTTTGCAATGGATTCTGTGTGGCGGAGGCGACCAGTTCCAGTTGAATGTCCGGCTCTTGTTTGGCCATGGTTTGCAAAAAAGCAGGTAACCAGTGATAGCAACTATAAGCAGCAACACCAAAGCGGACCACGGTCGTTTCACTAATGGCCATTTGCTGAAAATCAAATTCAGCCCGTTGTAATATCGGCACAATCTGATTGGCTGTCTGAGTTATGGCGCGCCCTGCCGCCGTCTGCCTTAGTCGGCGCCCCTCTCTTTCAAATAATAAACCACCCAAACGCCTTTCGGCTTCGGCCAGTCGGTGGCTAATCGCTGATTGTGTTATGCCCAATAAGTATGCAGCTTGCCGTAGGGTTCCTGTTTTATCGATGGCATTGAGCATCTCCCAATGTTTGGTATCTAGTCGCATGGATTTATCCCAAGCTTTTATTGTTGATGAAGCGTTATTTATACATGCATAAACTTAATCAGCAAGGTAAGTTATTCACTATTTATTTAATCAGTGTCGCGTTATTGTTCTGTTTCAATCCAATGGAATGAGATTCACGTGAACAGTAAATCAACCATCGATGGTCAGTATCTGGTGCTAATGGCCGCCTGCCTTTACGGGCTTAACCCCTTTTTTGCTCAGCTGTTATTCAAGGACGGTTTGGGCGCAGAGATGGTCAGTCTGTATCGTTTTATTCTGCCGGCCATGTTTCTCCTGTTTTTTCTGCGTACGCCGCGGGTGAACTTAGCCGAAGCGGTTAGATGTTTGATATTGGGGGTGTTCAGTGGGATCTCCATTTTTGGCTATTTTCATGCACTGGATACGATTCCTGCCGCGACCGCTATTCTGATCTATTACAGTTACCCTGTGTTTAGCGTATTGATCGGCTGGTTAGTGTTTCACCGAAGACCCTCTCAAAATGCACTGGTCTCGGCGGCGTTAGTGGCCATTGCCGCTTCATTAACGATACGGCCTGAAGCTTTACCCGCGGGTTCGCTATTAGCCGTTGTCGCCTGCTTTCTGGCACCCATAGTGGTCGCGACACAGGTGCAGTATCTGTCCAATCCGAGGGCAGTGATTCCTACCCGTAATCGCATGGCTTGGATAACCATGGGTCACGTATTGGTGTTGCTACCGATTGCTATCTGGGTTGCGCCAGCGCAAGTTTTACCGGTTTCTACGATCGGTATTCTGGCGGTGTTAGGCATTGCCCTTCTGGCAGCAGCTATCCCGCAAGTACTGTTTATGATGGGCGCGCCCCGGTCATGTGCCGATAAGAATGCCTTAACTGGCTCATTAGAGCTGGTGGTTGCCCTGCTCACTGGCGCTATCTTATTGGGCGATCACTTAGATCGATTAGAGCTGACCGCAATGGTTTTAATTGTCTTGGCTCTATTTATCAAACAGGTTAAAGATAATCCCGTGGTCGAAGGTGTATTGGACCGCCGTCAGCGTTATTAAGTGGGTGATCATGGCGACGGTTTAGTGACTGTTTGTTGTTGGTATCACTTATGCAGTGGCTGAATATTCAATAACGAAACAAACATCGAGATAACGATGGTGCCAAATAGAAAGCAGAAGCCGCTTTGGAATAAGGAGATAAACCAGGTTAATAGGTTGGCTGGTTCGAAGGCGCTCGACAAGGTGAACTGCACATTCATCGCTTGTATGAGTGCCCACAGGGGTAGCATTCGTTCGGTATAGGCAGGAATGTTATCAAAGGTGCCGATCAGCGCGTAGGTGCCAGCAAAGAGAAACATGGCGGTTAAAAAGTTGACCAAGCCCAACACAATGACTCGGCCGGAAGCGGCCACCATAGTGCCTTCGGTTATTTTGCAGGTGCCAAATAGAAGCACCCCAAGTTCTTTATTGATGATGCCCAGTGCACGAAGTAGTAGCAGAATAGCAGCCCATTGCGGCAACGCCGGCGAAAGCACGAACAGTGCGATAGCGCCAAACAGCCAGTAAACAATGTACTTTTCCGAAACGATTAACCGACGGTTACGCCATAACTTCTGTTCGTCGCTACCCTCTGCAAAACTAAATTCACGCATCTTCAGATAACGGTCAGCCCAGTAATAGGGAGACAGCATAAAGATAGCTTGAATCATTCGCTTAACGCTCTCGGCGAAGTTCATCTTAATGATCCCCTGCAAGGTTGATGTACTGTCCGGGTCGAAGCAGTCGGCTGCCTTCAGGGATGCTTTGTTCATCCATGTCGTGGCCAATAATATAAGCGTGGTCATTAAGGAAAGGAGCTACTTCATCGAGTCCGGCATGCCAGAGGCTTCCTTTCGGACGTGCATCATATATGGCTACCTGGCAGTGAGAGAGGGTTTCATATAAAGGTGCAAAGCAGCCGCTGTCGGCAGTGTAACCAATCAGAGGAATGTCAGCACGACTGATGACAAAGCCAAAGCAGAGTTCAGAGTGTTGCGCGGCGTGAAAGGTAATGTCGAGATCATTAACCAGTGGAATGGTTGTTTCGGGCGCTGGGTCTATCCAGTTTGCCAG
>NZ_JAHKQE010000004.1 GCF_018860855.1 Amphritea atlantica | reverse complement strand
CTTATTATATGAATCCCCGTAACCGTGGAAGTAATCTTCCCAGGAAAATAATATCACCTCAAACTAGAATAGTTTTGCTATCGAAATATAAGAAATAAGGAGGTCGCTAACGAGTTCTCTAAAGTAAAGATATAGCTTGACAGATAGGAGGATGAATTTTAAAAATGAACAAATAAAAAGATAATAAACAACCGAATAGAATTGATTTTTTTAAGAGCTGATAGTCGTATCACTTGCTCCTGACTAACTGCCTGCATACATTCATTATTTATACAAAAAATGCTGCTAAAACTGCTGAATACCATGATTATCAAAGCTGCTCAATCATCAAAGCAGTTGCCTATAGTGGCTCAAAATCTAAACTAAAGCAGCTCTTAAAACCGTCTATATTAAAAAAGACAACACCTCTCAGCAACGAGAATATCGTCTAACAACATGCCTTTAATACTGTAATAATCGAGTCAAAAAACATACCAATAACTCTATCAGATACTTCTCATATCCTTCGGTGTACAGCCAAATCGAGACTTAAACAAACGACAGAAATGAGCTTGATCATTAAACCCCCAGCGATAAGAAATTTCAGCTAATGTCGTTTGGCCGGTGGCTGCTCTTATATCATTTAAAGCCGATTGCAAACGTAATTCTTTAATCCATTGACTAACCGTTTGATCAGAATCTTTGAAAAGCTTATGTAAATAACGAGTCGATATATTGCAAGACAGAGCTATCATATCAGGAGATAGATCAGGGTTCTGAATATTTTCTCGTACAAACAACTCAATATTGCTCAGATGAATGCTGCGTAACCCTGCCTCATTACTCATCAGTACTCGATCATCACTCTCCATACTGTAAGCTAATAAGTCGATCAACTGACTACTTAGGATCTTATGCGTAGCCTCATTCGTATAAGGAGCTTGTTGTACCATTGTTCTTAAAAAATTAAAAAAAACGTTACCTATCCCTTTGTTTTTATCAAACTCCATATAGAGAAATTTTTCAGGTTGGCGAATCCGAGTTTGTAACAGCGAAACGGGCACTTTCACAACCCAAAGAGCATTATTCTTACTATAGCTAAATTCATAAGGAAGGTCGCTGCGTTCAAGAATAAATGAACCAGGATTACAAACGACACTCCGGTCAGCTTGAGAAAAATGAACCTGTTCCTGTGCTGGAATAGTAATCAAGAAATAAGCCTCAGATTCATCAATCTGCTGCTTCACTCGCTTGAAGCAAGTCGCTGAGCTTTCCATCCTTGAGATATTCAAACACCCCATATTCCATTGACTCAAATGACCATGAAACTCAACCTTACCTCTGAAATCCAATTCAAGAGGAAAATAGGCCTTATTTATTATATTACGCCAATAACCCTGCCGCTCTTGCTGAGGTAACAGGTAAGTACTGTAACGATTATTCATATATAACACCCTCTTTATTGTTGTAGAGCCTATACGTTTATTAGTTACATCCTTGTTTAAATTTGAATCAGAAACACCCCTTTGTAGCAACACCGTTTCAAACCAAAAAGCAGTCAAGAACGCCGGTAACGCCCCTGACCGAAAACCCTGTTGCCAGAGTAGTGAAAACTTTCATTACCTCGTAGATAACCTCAGCTTATTCTATACACCAAGGATATCTTGATTAAGATTTAGTTAATCTGTAGCACTGGTTTGGTTCGAGGACCAACTTCCAACCTGGACGCACAACAATGTTGGTTGTCGGTTCCTCAACAACGGCGGGTCCTCTAATCTCGACACCAACATCTAATTTAGGCCCTGAATAAACAGCTGTATCGATCCAGTGCCCTTCCGCATCAAATAAAGCAGGCCGATAACCGATCAAAGCATCCTCCGCAGTACCACCTTGAGACACAAGGGTTTGAAACTTAGGTTTTACAACATGGCCCACCATGGTCGATTCAATATTAACAAGCTCCACTGGATTATGCTCTTCTGAATAGGTATACAGCTCTTCATGCCTTTTATGAAAATCATCTAGAATGGCTAACATCTTCTCATGACAAATTTTACCTGGATGAATTTCAACATTACATTCATGAATCTGCCCTACATAACGCATCTCGACACTGCGGGTATAACTAATATCTTCGCTATTAAAGCCATCAGACATCAGATGCTCACGCCCTTGCTGCTCTAAATCTTCAAATTTACGATTCAAAGCATCTAGATTGGCATCATTATCAAGCCGCATAGGCTCAGATGCTAAATAGTTATAACGAACATCAGAAATAATTTGACCAAAAGCACAAAATACAGATGATACTTTGGGTACTAATACCGTCGTACTTCCAATCTCTTCCGCCAATGCGGTGATATGCATGCCTGCCGCACCACCAGCACAGAGCAAAGCAAAATCACGAGGGTCATAACCACGTTCAATCGAGACTCTACGGATACCATTAACCATATTTAAATTCACAATGGTGCTGATACCGTAAGCCGCCTTCTCGACGCTGATACCCAGAGGATCGGCAACATGCTCTTTAACCGCCTGAAAGGCAGCGTCTCGATCAAGCTTGATTGTACCGCCTAACACCGCATCAGGGTTCAAATAACCTAACACTAAGTTAGCATCCGTAACAGCAGGTATCGTGCCGCCTTTACCATAACAGACAGGGCCAGGTATAGCTCCTGCACTTTCAGGCCCTACTTGCAACATTCCATACTGATCCACTTGACAAAGTGAACCACCACCGGCCCCCAAAGTTTCTACCTGAATCATCGGAACACCAATACGATAACGCAGGAAATCAATATTCTTATTCAGGTTGGTATGACCATCCTTAGTCAAAGTTATATCAAACGATGTCCCCCCCATATCAACAGTAATAACATTATTAATACCGAAAGGCTGGCCGACAAAGAGGCCCGCTTGAGGTGCTGACGCTGGACCGGAATTAATCGCATTAACAGCTCGCCCCTGCATTGCTTCACCGATCGCTAAGCCACCATTAGACTGAAAATAACGCACCGGATATTTTGCACCTAGAGACTGAAAGTACTCATCAATTTTCTGAACATAACGGCGCATAACAGGGCTAAGGTAGGCATTAACAACGGTTGTCGAGGTACGGGTGTACTCTCTAACTTGTGGATAAACCTCGCTGCCGGTACACACAAAAACACCCGGCATCATCTCCTGAACTATCTCTTTAGCGCGTTTCTCATGGGCTGAATTTCTCACCGCCCAAACAAAAGAAATAGCAACGCTCTCAACACCCTGAGCTTTAAAGTAACTCACCGCATCCCGCACTTCTTGTTCAAGCATCGGTGTATCAATTTCACCGGTACCGATCACGCGCTCATTAATAGGCTGACGCAGGTGGCGGGGCACAATCATGTGAGCTGGAGGAAAGTCCGCTTCATAACGATAACCTTCTTCTTTATGCCCTAAACGGATTTCTAAGCTATCTTCATGGCCTGCGGTGCAAAGCAAACCGACTTTAACTCCCTTTTTTTCAATCAAAGCATTAAGGGCAACCGTTGTTCCGTTAATACATAGATCACAATCTTGCACCACTTCTTCAATAGAGCGGCCAACCGCCTCCGATATTTGCGTCAACCCTGCTTTTATAGCAATCGTGCCATCCTGTGGAGTGGAGGGACTTTTAAACACCCGTAACTCACCATTATTTTCAGCCAATACAAAATCTGTGAAAGTACCACCGGCATCGATACCCAAACGATATTTATTACGCATAATTTTATTCCTTACTTATTATTTCTATCGATTTATTGCTGACGTAGCTCAGCGGTCGCTTGCTGATCAACGCTCACCGATTGGGAATCAATCACAACGCTATACTCTTGCACGGCAGCTTCTAGCGAAACCAAACCATTGCGATAATCGGTAAGAACAGCCTCCGGCACACGCTTTTTCGGATCGCCAAAACCTCCGCCACCAGGGTTAAAGTTTGCTACCCGCACCCCCGGTTTAACCGTAATAATCGTGTTAGCCTTATAAACGTCTTCCTGTTCACCTTTAACAACCAGCTTACCTAACTTAGGTTCAAGCAGTTTATTTTCCGCACCCGCAGCCCCCATCGTAGGAATTTTCCGACCTTCTCCAAATGCAATAACCGTCATATCATGGTCGATGGGTTCAACTTCCCAGACCGTGCCTGACCCTCCACGATACATCCCTGCACCGCCGCTATCTTGGATCAAACCGTAGCGCCGAATAATGATGGGGTATGAATACTCCAATAACTCGATATCACCTGAACTAAGCGCTCCAAAACAACACAGAGGCCCACAAGCGTGCCATCCGTCCATCACTTGAGTTGCACCAGCACCTGAAATAATGGAAGCAAGCACCATCGTTACATACTGTTCACCGGTACGCGGATCAATACCCGCAATATTGATCCCACTGGCATGCCCCCAAGACGCTGCTACTCGTTCTGGTGCGGCTTGCTCTAATGCTTTTCGGACCGCATCCGTCAGCGTTTCCATCGGGGTAGTGGTACAGTTCACATGTGGGGCCGGCTCTTGTGCGTTACACAGTGTGCCTGGCTTGCCGAGATCGACGGTGACACAGCGATAAAGGCCTTCGTTATAAGGAGGCGGTAACTGAGCAAACATCATCAATCCGAGATAAACCCCAGACATTGAGTTGCCTTCATAAGAATTGATAAAGTAAGGAATCTGCGGCGGGCTCTGCACCTCAATATGTACACTATCGCCTGTAATGGTAACTTTAGAAGTAATTTCCATTTCACCAAAACCATGACCTGAATCTTCTAATACCGCCGAACCGAAGTATTCACCATCAGGAACATCTTCTATGAGTGAACGCATCTGCTTGTCAGCCATATTCTTGAGTTCTGCAATACAAGCCTGAAGCTGTTTTATGCCGTACTTGTCCAGCAGTGCAATCAAATTCCGCTCACCGACTCGACAGGCACCATACTGTGCATTTAGGTCACCCTCTTGATCACGCCGAGCACGCATATTGGTCAGTAGCAAGTTAATAACATCTTCGCGACGTTGACCCTTATCCCAAAGCTTAACTGGAGGAATCCGTAGCCCTTCCGCATAGATTTCCGTCGCGTCCGGGTTATAACCTGCGGGCACGGGTCCTCCAATATCGGTCAAATGACCTTTACAAACAGTCCAGAAAACGAGCTCACCGTTATAGAAAACCGGCTTATACATACAACAATCAAGTATATGACTGCCCTTATAAGCTGGGTCATTATGATAGAAAACATCGCCTTCATGGATATCATCACCAAAAAAACGAGCGACCTCTTTCATGGCTGGAATTAAGGATCCAAGATGAATAGGAATATCTTGCCCTTGTAAGATCATCTCGGGGTAATGGTCAAACAACGCATTACTATAGTCGTGAGCTAAATTAAAGACACTCGAACGCCCGGTTTTCTCTAATGTCAAAGTCATCTCACGTTGCGCCGTTTCAAGCGCTCCGCGAACAACTGCCAGTGTGATTGGATCGACACTTATCGACATGCTGCACCCCTTATTTGATTTTATGATAATAAGGTTTACCCACCCTGCTAAATGACGACAGAGTGGATAACCTGAATATCAATCATTCTACGAAGCAGGCAACAATACATATTGATAAACGGCGACTTAATCTTTGCACCTCAGAGAACTTAGTCTTCAGTTTCAATCAGATTATAAAAATCGTAACCGAAAACTAAAAACAGTAATCAGTGTCAAAAAATTCAAGCAGCAAGACTCATAAAAGCCATTATCATTAGTGTTTCAAGGACATAAACTATTGTCTCCACACAGAAAGCAGGCTTTAATAAGCGATTCAAAACATTGCTGATTAAGGTTCGCTGATTTGTCAAAGTTTCATCGTGTCGCTAAACAACCCCTCATGCTGTGGCATGACGCTATTGCCGGTATTATTACCCACGGGGTTACGGATGATGCCGTCGACAACCTGATGGATTCATTGCGTAGAATCGTTGATGCCGATGGCAGCACGCTGATTGTCTACCCTGAAGGCAGCCAACCCTACTGTCCGTCGCGTAAACGCCGCAAAGGCGAAGATCCGCGCATCCATATTGACCGCTATATTGAAAGTGCTTATCTACTCGACCCCTTCTATCGTTTAGCAGTCGAGGGGCCAGCCGAAGGGGTTTATAGCCTTGCTCAAGTCGCACCGGATGGTTTCAAACAGAGTGAGCTTTATCGCGTCTACTACCAGTTAGTTAATTTTGGTGACGAGATTTGCCTGATCATTCCCACGGAAAATGCGAGTATTCAAGTATCTATTAGCCGCCAAGACAATAAGCCTAAATTCAGCGCCGCACAGCAAGATCTAATTCAACGGGTGTTCTCAACCGTTAAGGCCATTTTGTTAAAATGGTGGACCAGTTCAAAACATGAGCAAAAAGAGACCTTTCTAGAATCACACCTAGAGTGTGCACTAAGCAATTTTGGCCGCTCAGTGCTGACCCAACGAGAAACCCAGATTTTACAGCTGGTGTTAAGAGGTTACGCGGTAAAATATATTGCGCAGAAACTCGAAATCAGCCCAGAAACCATCAAGCATCACCGTAAAAACATCTACTCAAAGCTGGATATCAATTCACAGGCGGAGATGTTTCATCTCTTTATTGACTCGTTACGCATGGTCACCCCAGACTCCCCCCCTGACCCACTGACCAACTACCTAAAACCACCCGCACGATAACTCAACGGCACCCTGGCCATAAACGCTGCAAGAGGTTCACGACTAATGTCGCAGCTGAGTAAGCAGATGGTGACATGACTAGAGTGCTATAGTTTACGTATAGCACATGTAAATAGTTGGCGAAGATCACCAGGAGAAGCCAATCTATCCGCAATGCAATTAAGGCGCAGTAAGTGGCCTGCATTACGGCTATAATAAAACAGTTGTTTAAATCGATTCATTAGCCCGAAAAGAGATTATCGATGTCATATCAGTATGCCATTACCGAATGCGGCAACTATCTCCGTATCGAAGTACAGGGAAGCCGCAACAAAGCCGACGTTACACAAGAGTCGCTAAAGATGTGGGAAGGTGTGGCCAAACACTGTAAGAGCAAAGGTTTGAATATGGTACTCGCCGTTTTTCATCTAGACGGCACACGCTCACTGATGGATACCTTTAATATTGTTGCCGGTGTCAAGGAATGGATCTGGCCAGAACTCGTGATCGCCTATGTGGATACCAACCCAGTCAACCGAAAAGATAATATCATTGCTGAACAATCCGCCATGCGACATGGTATTAATTTCCGTACTTTTTTAACCGAACAAGATGGCATTGCATGGCTGCAAGCGATGTACTCCACTACTCGTTATTAAGCTCAGTGATGGACAACTAAACAGTAGACCTAAAAAAGCCGCTCAGTGAGCGGCTTTTTAATGTTTAACGGATCATGAACCAAAGATCTGATTCGGTAACCAAAGTGCAATCTGCGGAAAGATAACCACCAACGCCAAACCAATAACCTGCAGAATAATAAACGGAATTACCGCCTTATACAGATCGTAAATGGTAATCGATGGTGGCGCCACCGAACGCATATAGAAGAGATTATAGCCAAAGGGCGGCGTCAGATAAGCGGTCTGCATACTGATAATAAATAGCACGGCAAACCAAACGGTATCAAAACCCAACTCCTGCACAATAGGCACGAACAGCGGTACAGTAATAAAGACAATGGCAAAATCATCGAGGAACATACCCAAAATAAAGTAGGTCGCCAACATCGCCACAATCACCATATAAGGGGACAAGTTCGAGTCTTGCACCAGCTCAGTAATCAACATACCGGCACCAAGGCCGATATAAATCTTACTGAAGAATACCGCCGCAACCGTAATCCACAAGAGCATCCCCATCAGCTGCGTGGTGCTCATCAACACCTCTTTAAGCATCTTCAGGTTAAGCGTGCGATAGATAGCGGCGCAAACCAAGGAACCCGCAGCACCAACAGCGGAGGCTTCAGAAGGTGAGGTGATTCCACCAATAATAAAGCCTAAAACCGTTGTAATCAGCGCGCCAGGCAAAATCAACGCCTTGAGCGCCTTAATCTTATCTATTGCACCCAAGCGTTCAGATAGGGCAATCGGCGGCGCTTTATCCGGATTTTTCACCGCAAACAGGAAGATATACACCATATAAATAACGGCTAACATCAATCCTGGCATCATGCCCGCAGCAAACAGTTTGCCAACGGATTCCCGCGCCAGAAAGGCGTAGACAATCATCAACACACTCGGTGGAATCAGAAAGCCCAATGCACCGCCAGCCATGATCGTGCCGGTCACCAGTTTCTTATCGTAGCCACGACTCAACATCGATGGCAGAGCAATAATACCCAGACTGACTGTCGCCGCACCGGACACACCCGCCATCGCCGCAATAATCGCACAGATGATTACCGTACCCATACCTAAGCCGCCAGGCACCCCACCCATGAGCTTATTGATCATATCAAAGAGATCATCGGTAATACCCGAACGCTGCAACATCAGGCCCATGAAAATAAACATCGGCAAAGCAACCAGCAGGAAGTTATCCATCGCCGAAAAGGCACTCGTCGCTAATAATTCAAGTCCTGCTGGACCCCAAAGAAAATAAGCCGAACCCACACCTACGGTGAGCAGAGCCCAAGTCAGCGGAGCACCTATCGCCAACAGAATCAGCATAGAAAAGAACATGCCGAAGGTAACCAGTAAGGGATCTAGATCTAACACACATACACCTTTGTTATAATTGAGGGTCTGAGCGGCAAGTACAAAAGGCTTGCCGAATCAGACAGAGAGCGTTACCAAGCTTGCAAATCAATATCGGTATCAAACCTGTGGTTCTGGTTGTATACCGATCATGATCATAAAGCTGCGAATCAGCTCAGCAATACTCTGCAAAATCATCAACCCTACCGCCAAAGGCAGTACAGACTTAAATGGGTATATCACAGGCCCCCAAGTGCTTTTTGACGAGACCTCTCTAATCGCCCAAGAATCGGCAGCGAAATTAAAGGTAATGTAGAAAAACACCGCAAACACCACTAAACCGATCACACCGGTTATCACATCCAGCGCGGCTCGTGTCCGCTCGGGAAAGAGGTTGTAGATCACTTCACTACGTACATGACCGTGGTGTTTATGGGTATAAACACCGGCTAAGATGCAAAAAGTGCCGTACAACATGGTGGTCGATTCGTGTGCCCACGAGGTCGGGCTGTTAAATAGATAACGCGCCCCTACCTCGTAGCAAAGCCCTGCAATCATGGCCAGACATAACCAACAGAAAGTCCGGCCGATCCACTCAGATACCCTGTCCTGAAAAGCAAGATATTGAGAAAGCTTGGACATCAGATTCTCCCTGTTGCCTTCGCTGTCGCCGTGATCGCCTCAATCGCCTTGGCGTTACGAGGAGACTTAGCCGCTTCCTCTTTCCAAACGTCCATAGCCGCCGTTGTCAGTGCTTTAGAATCGGCTTCAGGCAATGAGGAAAATTCAAAGATCCCTTCGCCATTCACATCCAAGCAGCCATTCACGTTCCAAGCATGCATGTTAACGGCGTGCTTCGCTGTCGCCAGTTCCAGTGCTTTTTGCTGATCTTCTGTGAGAGATTCCCACTTTTTCATATTGATCAACATACCGTCGGCATAGCCTGGGTTGATCATATTCAGGTAGGTGTAGTATTTAGCAGATTCGTGCAGTTTAAGCGCTTTATACTCCAATGATCCGCCATAAATAACGCCATCGATCGCACCGGTCGACAAGGCAACATAGAGCTCTTGGCTTGGCAGATACACGGTAGGAATATCAAATTTTTCCAGAATGCCAGCGACCGTTGCAGTCGCGCGGATCTTCAGTTTTTTCAGGTCTTCAAGGCTATTCACAGGCTTAGTGGTCAGCAGATCATAAGGCCCACCAAAGACAGCCCCTAAATACTTAACCCCTTTCTCGGCATAGGCTTCTTCGAGTAACGCCGTCAGCCCCTTCGCTTGATGCAGATAGATCGCTTCATCATAGCTTGCCCAAGCGCCAGGAATACCTGATTCGATCTTACCAATATCTAACTGACCCGCCCAATAACCGGCATATCCCTGACACATATCCAAGGTGCCTTTAGACACCGCATCTAACATCTGATCATTCGGTACCAACTCTGACCCACGGAAACGTTGAATACGTACGCTCTTATTCGATACCGCTTTTACATCATTAGTGAACTCTTTATAAAGATCATCAGACTCGGTGCCATAGAGCGTCTGCATCCGCAGTCGAACATTTTTACCTGCGTGAGCGGTTGTTGAGGAAAGGGCTAAGGGTGCTGCTGCGATACCGGTCGCTGCAGCTTTAAGCAAGTCTCTTCTTTTCACTATCGTCTTCCTATTTTTTATAAATTCTTATAACTCAGGCAGGCATCTGCCTTCCGGCAATCAATTAATTGATTGTCCCGTGACGCCTGAATAACGAATCTATCTCTTAGCGGATAGATGTTCGTTATTTTTAACACCCATTATTATAAATAGGAAGACTAGATATTCGGACAACGGCTGCAAGCACTGTTAATCAGCGGCGTTACCCCTGATAGAACAGCCTCTAACAAAAACCAACACAAACCGACCAAATCAACGCTAATTCATTGTTTTAATGATATAAATCATTAAACAAAACATTACACTGATAGCGCAAAACAATGACCTTTGTATTAACATTTTTGCTGCCTACCCCTTTCAGGGGATACCCTCTGTTTGATATTCAGAACGGCAATAAACTCAACAACATCAATAGCTATCAACTATAATTTCGTCTATTACACACAGTCGTGTCGTCATCCCAAATACCAAGAGCCATGTTTGTAATACCCAAAAGCGATCGACAAAAAGGCTGATAAATATCCGTCATAATACCCAATGATGGTTAACCGACCCGCCCTCAGCAGAGAGACCTAAATCTATATATTTAAGTAACAAGAGGATAAAACGAAAGCCTGTAAATTTTTTCACCAACGCCGTAGAATCTATCTCATACCAGTCAAAAACAATTCTTCTAAACCTGGTTCCTTTTTGAAAACTCGATTCAACACACGGCAACCTGCTAGGAATGAACAACAGGTCGCTACTGACCGTAAGGAACTCTGATGTCTCAAGCACTATTGATAGCTCCCACCGGTGTAGGCGCAGGTTTAACCACCGCCGTATTGGGCCTTTTTCAGGCTATGAACCGTCAAGGCATAAAGGTTCATTTCTTTAAACCGATCGCCCAAGAAGAGAACGATAGGGTCGACTCGACCATCGCCATGTTGCAGGGGGATTGTGCCTCCATCGCTGAACCGGTATCGATTCGCGATATTGAACAACTCGTCAGCCAAGATAAAGGTAATGAGTTGTTAGAGCAGCTGGTTGCCCGTTATGAGCAAAACCTACCCGCCGATAATGAAGTAGTGATTATCGAGGGAATGGTGCATACCGAACATCAGCCCTATGCAACCCGTATTAATAATGAGATAGCTAAAGCACTGGATGCCCAAGTAATTTTGGTGGCAACCCCGGGCACAGACAGTATTGAAGCCCTGCAGGATCATATTGATATTACGGCTCGTGCTTACGGTGGCATTAAAAGCAAACAGCTAGTCGGCTGTATTTTAAGCAAGCTGGGTGCGCCCGTTGACCGCGATGGTCATATGCAGCCATTTCTCGGCGCCGGCCAAACCGTCATTCACAGCATAACCGAAGAGGTTATTCGCGAACACGCCACTATCTTTAGCGATCAGTTTCGCCTGCTCGGTTGTATTCCGTGGAACCGCGACCTCATCACTCCCCGTATCAAGGATATAGCCTCCTACCTAAATGCGACCATTATCAACACGGGAGATATCGACACTCGCCGCGCCAGCCGCATCACACTATTCGCCCGCAGTGTCGCTAACTCAGTCGACGAATTGCGGCCAGGTGCCCTAGTGTTTATCCCCGGAGACCGGGACGATATGATCATTGCCGCCTGCATGGCCGCCGTCAACGGGATTGAATTAGCTGCAGTGGTGTTAACCAGTGGTTTCACCCCCTCCTCGCCGGTATTGAAACTCTGTGCCGGCGCCTTTAAAACGGGCTTACCAATTCTCAGTATTCAGTTGAACAGCTGGCAAACGGCACTGGCGATGACTCAGATGAACCAACGCACCCAAATCGATGATCATCAGCGCATCCGTGATATCAAAGAAGCGACCGCCGCCTATATCGATCGTGACTGGCTTAACACCATGGTGGATGATAGTTATCAGCGCCGCCTGTCCCCACCGGCCTTCCGCTATCAATTGATCAACCGAGCGCGCCAAGCAGATAAATTAATTGTGCTACCAGAAGGCAATGAACCACGCACTGTTAAAGCCGCAGCGATCTGTGCCGAACGTGGCATCGCTCGCTGCCTACTGCTCGGTAATATCAAAGAGATTGCTCAGGTCGCCAAGAACCAAGGGATCACCCTCAACGATAAGATCATCATTCGTGATCCACAACTCATCCGTAATGACTATATTAAACGGCTGGTCGAGTTGCGGAGCCAACGTGGCGTCTCAGAATTTATTGCCAAGCGACTTTTGCAGGACAATGTCGTGCTAGGCACCCTCATGCTGGAAATGGGTCATGTTGATGGGCTAGTCAGCGGCGCGGAACATACCACCGCCAATACCATTCGCCCGCCCATGCAGCTCATTAAAACAGCCCCGGGCAGCAACTTAGTCTCATCCATCTTCTTTATGTGCCTGCCGGAACAGGTATTGATTTACGGTGACTGTGCGATAAACCCCGATCCTAACGCCGAACAATTAGCCGATATTGCAATCCAGTCGGCGGATTCAGCGACCGCCTTTGGCATTCCGCCTCGAGTAGCGATGATTAGCTATTCCACAGGCGTTTCAGGCAAGGGAGCCGATGTTGATAAAGTTAGGGAAGCGACCCGTATCGCGCGCGAAAAACGTCCAGATCTGCTGATCGATGGTCCATTGCAATATGATGCAGCCGTGATGGAAAGTGTCGCGAAATCTAAAGCCCCCAACAGCTCGGTGGCCGGCCATGCAACCGTATTTATCTTCCCCGACTTAAACACCGGCAATACCACCTATAAAGCGGTTCAACGTAGCGCCGATGTGATCAGCATCGGTCCGATGTTACAGGGGATGCGAAAGCCGGTGAATGATCTATCCAGAGGCGCGCTCGTAGACGATATCGTCTTCACAATCGCGTTAACGGCGATACAAGCAAAAGCCTGTGAAAACAACGAATAACCAACGGAAGAAATGCCGTCAATATTGGAAAAAAAAAGGCCGCTGTACAAACAGCGGCCTGAAAAAAGGACAATGAAAACCCAGTGTTACCGGATGCATCAATTGACCACAGCAGTTGAACATCATCGGGGAAAGGTATCAGTACGTTATATCTGGTGAGAGAGCAGATGAGCCAACAGCGCTGATACAATCCGAATCAATTACGGCTTAATTATATATACCCTACTAATTCAGTCAACAATTTATTGACTACTTTTTAACCACACCACACCTCTCAAAAATCACCCCATGGCTGATCCACTGCAAAGTATTTTACGTACACATATTTAATCGAGCTTACAGCCAAGGAATGAGCATGAATTCAATCTCCGAAACCACTAACATACCCGTCGGCATCAGCGCCTGTGTCATGGGTGAAGAAGTCCGCTTTAACGGTGGTCACAGCCAATCAAGAATCTGCCGTAACCAGCTTGCAAGCCACTTTCAATATCAAACATTCTGCCCAGAAGTCGCCGCTGGTTTTGGCATCCCTCGCCCGACCATGCGCCTGACGGGTGATCCAACAAAGCCGACGTTAATCTTCTCTAAAACAACTGATGATGGCCCTGCGAAGGATCTTACCGAACAGCTCACTGCGGCCTGCCAGCCAATGCTACAGCGCTGTCACGCACTCGATGGGTTTATCCTTAAGAAAGACTCCCCTAGCTGTGGTATGGAACGCGTGAAAGTTTATCAGCCATCTGGCCATCCTCACGAACAACGGGGATCGGGGTTATTCGCCCAAGCATTAATGCAACAGTACCCTAACCTACCCATCGAAGAAGATGGTCGCTTGAATGATGCCCAACTGAGGGAAAACTTCGTGATGCGAGTCTTTGCCCATCATCATTTTCGCAAAGAGGTGGTCGAACAACCCAGCTTCCATCATTTATTACAGTTTCACAGCAGCTATAAATATCTACTGATGGCCCACAATCAAGTCGCCTATCGAACGCTAGGCAAGATGCTCGCCGATGCTCACCATGAACCGTTAGACAAACTGATGGCAGATTATTTTGATCAGTTTATGTCGGCTATTAACCAACCCGCCTCTCGAGGTGCTCACTGTAATGTTATGCAGCATATTATGGGCTACCTAAAACAGAGCGTTGATAGTACCGCACGGCAGGCGATTCTAGCCGTGTTTGAGCAATACCGACTCGAGGAGGTTAACCTCATCACCCCGATGACCCTGCTCTCCCATTATATTAATCAAAATGGCAGCGACTATATCCGCGCTCAACGCTACCTAGAACCTTACCCAGCACACCTTGGGCTACGTAATCAGGTATAAGGAGAACACCTTGAACACGCCCGTTATTGTTTGGCTGCGCCACGACCTGCGACTCGCGGATAATCCTGCTCTTTACTATGCTGCTCAGGCTGGCCGAGTTATACCCGTCTTTATCGATGATAGCACCACGCCTGATCAATGGAGCCTTGGGGCCGCAAGCCGCTGCTGGCTACAGCACAGTTTGGCTGATCTCAATGATCAACTGTCTGGCCAGTTACGTATTTTCAGGGGCGACCCACTGCAGATTTTATTATCACTCGCCAAGCAAACCGGCGCCCATGAGGTGCACTGGAATCGCTGCTACACACCCCATTCCATCAAGCGAGACAGTCAAATCAAACTTGCTCTTAAAAGCGCCGGAGCCGAGATACACAGTTATAACGGCTCGTTATTGTGGGAGCCTTGGACCATCAGTAAAGCCGACGGCAAACCCTATAAAATATTTACCCCGTTTTATCGTAAAGGCTGCCTCAATGCAGCGCCTCCGTCAGAACCACTTCCTCGACCAGCGATCCAACTGTTTTCTGAGGCTATTATCAGTCAAGGCGATCTAAAACAGATCCCCGTGGCTGAACTGACATTAGATGAACATAGCTGGACGAAGAAGATAACCGACCACTGGACGATCTCTGAAGAAGCCGCTTGGCAACACCTCCAGCATTTCATCGGCGAACGTTTGCAAGACTACCAGCAAGGCCGTGATATTCCCTCCCTAGAGACTACCTCAAGTCTCTCGCCTTACCTTCAGTGGGGGCAGATTTCACCGCGTCAGATTTGGTATTACAGTCAGCAACAAGGCAGCCAACCCGGCTTAGAAGATGCATTAGATACCTTTTTGAAAGAACTCGCTTGGCGCGAGTTTTCCTATTATCAGCTCTATCATAACCCCGCCATGACGAATGAAAATCTGAATCAACGTTTCAATCGTTTCCCTTGGCTAAATCAACCTGAACAATGCCAAGTGTGGCAACAGGGTCTGACCGGCTTTCCGATGATCGATGCGGGGATGCGGCAACTGTGGCAGACCGGTTATATGCATAATCGCGTGCGTATGTTGGTCGCCTCGTTTCTGGTAAAGAATCAACGCCAGCATTGGCGCCTTGGCGCGGCGTGGTTTTGGGATACGCTAGTGGATGCCGATTTAGCGTCTAACAGTGCCAGTTGGCAATGGGTGGCTGGCAGCGGTACCGATGCAGCCCCCTATTTCCGCATTTTTAACCCTGTGTTGCAGGGGCAAAAATTTGATGCGCAGGGTGACTATATTCGTCGTTATATTCCCGAATTAAAAACACTACCCAGTCGATATATTCATACCCCTTGGGAAGCCCCTGAGCAGGTACTTAAGGATGCTGGGGTGGAACTCGGCAGCACCTATCCCCACCCAATACTCGATCTAAAGCAATCACGGCAGGCGGCATTAACGGCGTATTCAAGCTTAAAGCAGCAGCCCGATACAACCAAAATACCCCTAGCCCTATAAACGATAAGATTTAAATCCGGTCGTCACTGGGTTTATTGACCCAAAAACAAAAAAAACCAGCAATACGCTGGTTTTTTTGTCTGTAACAATCAAGCGTTTGTGATTAGAAAATCAGCAAACCAAGCGAGATAATTACGCCAGACCCCAGCAAGGCCATGATGCAATAACCCATCACATCTTTAGCTCCCAAACCTGCAATCGCCAGCGCCGGAAGTGCCCAGAAAGGCTGGATCATGTTAGTCCAAGCATCACCCCATGCAATCGCCATCGCGGTTTTGGCCGCATCAACCCCCAGTGCAGCACCGGCAGGCATCATGATCGGCGCCTGAACAGCCCACTGACCGCCACCGGATGGGACGAAGAAGTTAACAATACCGGCACTCAAGAAAGTGAACAGCGGGAAAGTCGTTTCGTTTGAAATAGACACAAAGGCTTCGGAAATAATACCGGCCAAAGAGGCACCTGAATCACCGGTGGCCGTCATCATACCCATGATACCGGCATAGAACGGAAACTGTAGCAGAATACCGGCACAGTTTTTCGCGCCTTGAGATACCGAGTTCAACAGACTTTTAGGTGTTCCATGCAACAAAATAGCGGAGAACAAGAAAGTGAAGTTGACAATATTTAGATTCAGTGCAAAACCATTATTGATAAAATAATAAATAATGTATGAAAAGCCCATCGCCCCCAATAGCAGAGACAGGATACGGCTGTTTTCCAGACGTTCTGCTGGCGTCATATCCTCTTTGTTTGGCAATGCTTCTGGCGCGGCAGTCTCTGCCAGCAATGCTGGATCAATCACCATGGTGTCTTGAGCCGCTGGATGCATTAAACGGTTCAACAAAGGAATCGTAATAAACATCACCGCCAAGATAGCCAAGTTCATGGTAGAGAACAGGGTTTCAGACGTTGGAATTGGCGCTGTTACTGCACCGTTAGTCACGATTTCAATTTTAGTACCACTGGCAATAGCCAAAGGAATCGAGCCTGACAGACCCGCATGCCAAAACAGAAAGCCGCTGTAAGCCGATGCGATTAACAAGCGATAATCCACGCCTTTAACGCGAGCCGCGATTTCACGTGCAAAAATAGCACCCACGACTAAACCAAAGCCCCAGTTCACCCAACACGCAGCGGCACTGATCATGGTTACCAAAATAATGGCTTGGCCTGGCGTTTTAGCAATACCAGCCAACATGGCTAACTTGCTTTTAAACGCAGGTGCACTGGCCATCGCATGACCGGTAACAACAACCATCGCCATCTGCATAGCAAAGGTTAATAATTTCCAAAACCCACCGGCCCAAGCATCAACAACCTGCATGGGTCCTTGGTTTGTGGCTGGCATAACCAACACAAAAACCACTAGGGTTAACACGATAGCAAAGATAAACGGATCAGGAAGGTAACGCTGCAACAGAGTAACAAAAAATTTACTTAGCCGTTGCAATAGCGTTAATTCCACAGCACTCATATTCATATTTTTTCCTATTATTATTTATTATTAAACAGCCTCGATGAGAGGCCCTTTATTTATTTACGCTTGTGGCGTAGGTCAAGATAACGGCATGTGACCCTTATCGAGATAGCTGATATTACCCCTTATCGGGCGCGCAATCATATAGCAACAGCCAGATCACCGCCAATAGGCGATATTGTCCGGTCTTTTATATTGACTGTTTATACTGGGGAAACAAAGATATTCGAGCAGACATAAAGCCGCACTGACCAAACAACGGCTGATGTATTTTTAGAGAGGGATGGAGATCGCCCGCATCATCTTCGATTATAAAGGAGAACGATGCGGGCTATGGTATTGAAGAGTAATGACAGTGTTTATAGAAAGAGACGACTTAAAAGCCATTATGAATTAACACCAGCCTTGGGCCCAATGCTGACTATTGCGAAGCTCCTGCCAAGGAATACGCTGCTCACGACGGCTGAGCACCGCTTCTAATACACATTGCTGTACCACGCCGTCATCATCCCTGATTAACGCAGTCACCAAAAAATGCTTTTCGCGTTGCTCTGGCTTAACCGCCGTCCACTTACTGAGGTTAAGCTTGTTAGGATTTATTTGTACCATCCTAAAAACCAGTCATCGGCTGTACTAGCTTGCCAAACAAGGTGGTGAACCGTAACGGCGCATCGGTCGCTATTAAGCAGATACAATCCTCGTCACTGTCCACCAGCGGTTGATGCTCAATCTGATCATCCAAGTCGGCAATATCACCACGACAAAAACGGCCTACCTCATCGGAAAACGAGCCGCGTAACACCAGCGTTAGTTCGTTACCGTTGTGTGTATGGGTTAACATCGACTTGCCCGGCGCTATCCGTAATAACCGTGACACGCCTCGTCCCTGCCAAGGCATATCGTAATATGCCACACCGGGAACAATACGCTTCCATTCCAGCTGATCAAGAGGGCCACTCACATATTCGTTTAGCGGCACGGGAATCTCAGGATCACTGAGGCTCGGTATCGCCTGTCGAGGCTCAACTATACGGCGTTCTAAAGGTTCATCGATCTGCGCCAATATCGCAGCCAACATATCATCTTCGATAGTTTCGGCATCAAGGGATTCTAGCAACACACCACCCACCGCATCATTCATTTCCGCACGTTCACGACACGCAGAACAAAACGCCAGATGAGATGCCACCACCAATGCCATTCCTTGAGATAAGCTTCCAGCGGAATAACTCATCAGGGTTGCATCATCCAAGTGGTGATTAATGTTCATACCGATCACCTCCCCAGATCTGCTTAAGTTTTTCTGACGCCAAACGGATTCTAGATTTGACGCTGCCAAGGGGAATATCGAGACGACCGGCGATGTCACCATGTGACCGCCCTTCGAAATAAGACATATAGATAACCTGCGCCTGTTTTTCAGGAAGTAACTTAATAGCGGCCGCAATCCGATCCGATAGGACTTTCTGTTCGCCCTGACCCGGCTCAGAGGCGGTTTCGCTCCATTCATCCAGACTGTATTGGGGGTATTTCTGTTTACGCATCCAATCGATGCTTTGATTGCGTGCGAGGGTGAAGATCCAAGTGCTCGCGGCCGCTTTTTCCGGGTGATACATGTGCGCTTTGCGCCACACCGACAACATCACTTCTTGGGTTAGCTCTTCGGCTGTTGCCAGTGCCACCCCTAAACGAACAATATAGGCCTTCACTTTAGGGGCAAAATGGCTAAACAGCCGAGCATATAAACGCTTATCAGGCTTAACCGCTAGATGACCCAGCAGATTACTCCAGTCAGCGCTGGCCATCTCCGCTTGCTTCAGTTGTATGATGTTATCCACATCGTCTCCCGGTGGTCTTTTATTCATATACCTCCTATACGTCTTGCCGAGTTAAGCGGATCAGTCGAATGCTAAAAACAATCGACGCCTATTGATATATCAATAAAAACAACGGTGATCCTATTTCTGCTGCCACACGTAAAGTGCTGCAAACAGATTACAGTATGGACTGCTCACATGAATATTACCGCCATCCGCCCGAAAAAAATTGCCGTTATCGGCTCAGGCATCTCCGGCCTCAGTTGCGCATGGCTGTTAAATAGAGCCCATCAGGTAACCCTGTATGAAAAAGATGATCGTTTAGGAGGACATTCCAATACCGTTAACTTTGATCTTAACGGCACCCGAGTAGATGTAGATACCGGTTTTATTGTCTTTAATCCGGTGAACTACCCTAATTTGGTTAAGTTTTTTGAACATATCGACCTGCCCACCTGTGCCACTGATATGTCCTTTGCGGTATCGATTGATGATGGCCAACTCGAGTACAGTGGTTCCGGTTTAACAGGCCTATTTGCCCAAACCCGCAATATCATCAGCCCCTCGTTCTGGGCCATGATCAAAGACTTAATGCGTTTTTATCGCAACACCGACAGCATGATGCTAGACCCCTCATTAGCGAATATCAGCTTGGGGGAGCTATTAACCCAGCACGGTTATGGCGATCGCTTTATTTACGACCATCTATTACCCATGGGTGCTGCGATCTGGTCGACGCCGGTCAAACAGATGCTCGACTACCCTGCTCTCAGTTTCCTACGCTTCTGCAAAAACCATGGTTTATTACAGGTCAAAGATCGCCCGCAGTGGCACACTATTCCCGGTGGCAGCATCGGCTATGTCAACAAGCTAGCCGCCGCATTGGCGGGCAACATAAAGCTCAACAGCCGTATTCATAAGGTTATCCGCCAGTCTGATGGCGTCATTATCGAAGATCTACACGGCGCACAGGAACACTATGATGATGTGGTGTTAGCCTGCCATGCAGACCAAGCACTCGCCTTGTTGGACAATCCGAGCGAAGCAGAGCAACAACTGTTAAGCAGCTTCCCTTATCAGCGTAACAAAGCTTATTTACACCTAGACCAAAGCCTGCTCCCCCGTGACCCTAAGGTCTGGTCGAGCTGGAACTACATGGCTACCGGTAGCGGCCCTGATGACCGTCAGGTATCGATCAGTTATTGGATGAACTGCCTACAACCGCTGGCAACCGAACAACCGGTGATCGTGTCGCTTAATCCACTCAAAGAGCCGGCCGCCGACAAGATGATCCGCACATTTTTCTATGATCATCCTGCCTTCGATCGCCACTCGCTCGCCAACCAACAAAAACTCTGGAGCCTACAGGGGCAGCAAAACACTTGGTTCTGTGGCGCCTGGTTCGGCTATGGTTTTCATGAAGATGGCTTACAATCCGGTTTAGCCGTTGCCGAGCAACTAGGTGGCGTCCCCCGCCCTTGGCATTTAGACGAGCCTAACAGTCGTATTTATGCCACGGCACCCGCATCAAGTGATCATCCAACAACGGATGTTCGGGAGAGCGCTAATGGCTGAGTATGCATCAGCAATTTATACCGGCACGGTGGTGCACCAACGGTTCACGCCCAAACAGCATCGCTTTGCCTACCGGGTGTTTTCGCTTTGTATTGATCTCGATGAATTACCGCAATTACAGCGATTAAAATTCATGGGCATTAACCGCTTCGGTTTATTTTCCTTTCATGAAAAAGATCATGGCCGTGGCGATGGCCACCTCCGAAGTGAGATCACCGACCTGCTGTCAGCGCGGGGCTACAGCAGTGCGAGCGCCAGAATAGAGCTGCTCTGCTACCCCCGCATTATGGGGTACACCTTTAACCCTCTGAGCGTTTACTTCTGTTACAACCAGCACAATGAGGTTGAGGTGATTATCTATGAGGTGAGCAACACCTTTGGGCAACGGCACAGCTATCTATTGAGTACCGAAACAAGCGGCCAAGCCATCAAACAGGGCTGTCAAAAGCAGATGTATGTCAGCCCTTTTATGCCGATGGATACCGCCTATCAATTCAACATTCGCCCGCCCGGCGAACGGGTTACCGTCGCCATTCTACAATGCAGTAAAACGGCAGAAGCGACCCCAATACTCAATGCAACGTTTAGCGGTCAGCGACAGAAACTCACCGACCGCGACCTATTAACACTGTTTTTCAGCCACCCTCTCATGACTTTGAAAGTGATCGGGGCGATACATTGGGAAGCACTCAGACTGTGGCTGAAAGGTCTAAAACTACAACCGCGTCACACCACCAAAAGTTACAGCATTAGCTGGTCAGATCGCAACGGAGAACATCACTATGAAAACCTGTCACTATAAGACCGCCTCGGGCCAAGCACAGGTTAAACCGGTTGCCCAACAACACCATTACAGATCCAGTAAGCCCCGTTGGCTGGAACAACAGCTACTCAAACGCCTTCAAGGGCCGCTGAGTAAAACCCGTGGCCGTTTACACTTGACCATGCCCAGTGGTTATCAGCAGAGCTTCGGCCAACTAACCCGCTTAACTGACGCTGAGATTGGCACTGAGCATGCGCTAAATGATCCCATACAGGTGAGTGTCACACTGAATTCTCTGCGCTGCCTTGTACGCCTCGTTAGTGGTGGGATCACCGGCTGGTCTGAGGGTTATATCGCCGGTGAGTGGGATAGCTCGGATGTCACCGGCCTAGTGCGCTGGGCACTGCAAAACGAAGCCACACTGGAGGGCTTATCAAAAGCCAGTTTTATCAAACAGCTATTTGATAATCTTCATCATTGGCGCAATAACAACAGCCCCAGCGGTAGCCGCCGTAATATCGCCGCCCACTATGATTTAGGCAACGACTTTTATAAGCTCTGGCTGGACCCGAGTATGTCCTACTCTGCCGCACTGTTTGAATCTGACAGCCAGTCCCTGGAAGCGGCACAGCGGGCGAAATATCAGCGAATATTAAATCTTTTAAAACCCGCCAAAAACGATCATATTCTCGAAATTGGCTGTGGTTGGGGTGGTTTTGCCAGCGAACTATTAGAAAATCATAATACTCGGTTGCACGGTATCACCCTGTCTAAAGAGCAGCGTCAATGGAGCCGTCAGCAGCTAAAAGCCAAAGGGCTCGGTGAACAAGCCGATATCAGCCTGACCGATTACCGAGACTTACTGAAGCAATACGATGGCGTCGTTTCTATTGAGATGTTTGAAGCCGTAGGCGAACAGTATTGGGATACCTACTTTAGCACCTTAAAAAACAGCCTCAAACCCGGTGGGGTCGCCGTACTGCAGGTGATCAGCATAGAGGAACAGCGGTTTGACAGCTATCGTAAACAAGCTGACTTTATTCAACGCTACATCTTCCCTGGGGGAATGCTGCCAAGCATCGAGCGACTCGAACAAAAATTCGCCGAGCATGGCTTCAGTCTGCAGCATAAACAGTTATTTGGTAAGGATTACGCCCGCACACTGCGCCACTGGCGAGCCAGCTTTGAGCAGCAAACGGAGGCTTTAGAAAAGCTCGGTTATGATGAGCAGTTCAGACGGTTATGGCATTACTATCTGTGCTATTGCGAGGGTGGATTTGAAGAAGGCTCTATCGATGTAGGGTTGTATCAACTCGTTAACAACAACTCTTAAGCTCGACAAGCAGCATGCGGTTCGCTCTTCATGCTGCTTCGATAGACATAGATACCTCGCTACACATGAATAGCTAAGCAGATGAAGTCGAGTCGTGGACGTGACTGTCGCGATAGGCCCTGCGCCTATAGAAACGTCTCTATGGATACAGCCCCGATACAAACAGCCCCGATACCATCAGTCGCTATAGAAACAGTCGCGATCGAAACAGGCAAACAAAGATGTCCCTTTAAGCCTGAGTGTTATTTCGCCTGATAGGCACCACGCTTACGAATATAGCGAATAAGCCGGCCCAGCAGTGGAAACTGTTCGATCAAGACGCTGGCATCCCAAAAATCCTGATGACTGATCACCAATCCCTGATGATTAAAACAGACCCGACTGGTGCCTTCGGTCGAAAAAGATCCGGTTAGCGAGGAGGATGCAGAAAAACGCCAATAGAGATAACCGGTTTGGCCCTGTATTTGTGTTTCAAGCACCTCAAACCCTACATCATTTAGCTGATCAAACATCTCACTCATCAGCCCCAGAAAGTTAGCCTTGCCCTTCAGCCGATTAAAGGGGTCGGTAAAATAGATGGTTTCGCTGACGAGTGGGCCGAGTGCGGCAACATTAGTCGGGCTGAGCTTCGAAAACAACAAGGCATAGTGATTTAAGCACTCAGTATAAGATACTGTCGCGATGGGCAGTTCAGGGTTAGGACGATCCGCACTTTCTATTTCAGTCTCTATTTCAGTCTCTATTTCAGTCGTCGTTTCAGACATCGTTTTATCCTCCCGTTATCCGCTTAATCAAACTAAAATAACAACCATAGGGTAGCAGCCTGAATAGTTTTAGCAGATAAACAAAGCGACGGGGAAAAACAATTTCAAATCGCTGACTTAAAAGGCCTTTAACGATTCGCCGAGCGGCTTCATCCGCCTCCATCAGCGCAGGCATCACAAAATCATTCTGCTCGGTTAACGGTGTTCGCACAAAGCCAGGATTGATCAGCTGTAATTTAACCCCACTGCCCTGCAGATCAAGCCGCAGCGCTTCGCACAAATTAATCAACGCGGCCTTGCCGGCCCCATAGGCCGCCGCAGTTGGTAAGCCTCGATAACCTGCAACCGACGCTACCACCGCGATATGCCCTCTACTGCCAGATACCTCCTGCTCCACTGTTAACCGCTTGGCGATATTATTCTCGCCATCCCTATGAAGATAACGGTATAAAACAGGGTCAAGACAATTAATCGTCCCCTGTAAATTAATATCCAGCAATGCCTTACAACGCTGTGCCGAAAAATCAGATGCCAAAAATGCATCATGGGTACCGGCATTTAAGACCACTAACTCAGGCATAATTCCCTGCTGATCCCACCGCTTAAACTGCTGCTGTAAACGATCGAGATCGCCAATATCAACCGGTACGGGGATAAACGCCCCAGAAGAAGAGGCCAGCTCCTGTTGTAACTGAGCTAATTGTTCTGTACTGCGGGCTGAACCGTAGACTGTTACGCCATGACGGCATAACAGACGGCTTAATTCAGCCCCAATACCCCTTCCTGCTCCCGTTATCCAAGCACTTTTCCAAGGCAGGTTTGCACTCCCTATGTTAGTTTTCATCGGTAATCCCTCAAGCTTCGGTGCTGAAATATGTCATCGCTATGGCTTATTTTTATGCTCAACTCTCTAAGCCAAACGCTAAGCCCATCTCAATATTCAAACCGGTGGCTCAATCACACAACCCGGTGTAGCCGACACAGCAGTAGCGACGCTTTCTGCATCGCTCAGTTTGCGGATATGCAGGGTTAACTCCCCCACTGGCAAGCCCCATTTTTTCATCTTGGTTCGATTGATTAAATTATTCTCATCAATCAGATATAACCAATCATCCAAGGCGATATCCCATACTTTGCCATTCACCGGCACCTGCAGTGTGTAACGCCAGTTAAGGGCATTACCCTGCACTTCGCCACGGGCTTCACCGACAATATCCTCGGCCGTGCCACGATAGTGATTACCCTGTTTGGTTAAGCGCCAACAGCGCTGCTGTTGTTCACCATCACTGAACACGAAGCGCTCATCTAAGATGCCCTGCTCACCTTGCCAATGCGCGGTGATATCTGCACGAAATCGACGGGTCACTTTACCCGAGAAATTCTGCACCATGCCATAGGCCACCAGTTGGCCGTTAAAGAAACGATCCAGCGCCAACGCCGGTTGCTCATCACGGTACTCATCCACGCTGCGGGCACACCCCGGCAAGATAAGTAAAAGCGGTAAGGACAAAGCCATTAATGTAAGACTCGTCGGTGTCATGTTGATAATCCTGTTGCTCTTATACGATTATTGTTTACCGGTTAACGCCCGGGTTAACTGGGGGAAATCACTGTTATCCGCTAACCAGATAGCCAGAAAGGCTTGGCTAAAGCGGACATCATTGATCGCACCGATATAACGCTGATTATGATAGAAATGACCGCCATCACTGGCTTGATAAAAGGTCAGGGAATCGTGCTGACGAATATTCGGCCAAATCTGCGCTAAGGATGCTAACCAACCAGCTTGTTTGGCTGGATCCACCTTCGCCCTTTGCCATTGAGAGGCGGTTTCATCGAGTAATTGCTGGCGACTGATATCCCGCTGATAATCCAGATGCAGTACTAAAGGGGATATTGCTGAATCATAACGTCCGGCCAGACTTTCAAGTCGGGCACTGTAGACCTTGAACCACAGTATCTTCAGCTCTGCCTGGCCAACTATCTGCATATTGTCGGGTAAGGGTTTTGCTAAAGCATGAGTGATGCCGGTAAAAAACAGAATCAATGAAATCGCTAACAGATTAAGCCGCATCATTTAGCCCTCTAAAACGACCGTTACTCAAACCGATTAACAGTGGAAATAGCGCCATCCAGATGAGCATCAAGAGCAAGCCACTCTGTAGCAGCGACAATCCTAAAATCATCGCGTCTAAATTGGCGGCCGCTAGATAGGTCAGGCTGCCAAACAGTCCGCCACAGAGTGAGGCGAGCGGCAGATGCGAAGCAAACAAAGCTAAGCTCTGACGCAGCGTAGCCGCAAAACAGAACCATAAGAACAGTAACCACAGGGGTAAACCCGGTGATTCAAAGTGAAAGAGCCCTAGAGTTGTAAGCAACAGATCTACTGCGAAGCCTATCAGGCCACATAGCAGCAATACGTAAAGCTCCCGTAAAGACTGAGAATGAAACAGCAGATGCAGCGTTAATAACACGATCAAAACAGGCACACTGTCGGTCGTGTATAAAATGGCACACCACCAAGCCAGCTGAAAACCGAGCAGGTTAACCCATGTATGTTCTGAGACTGTTTTGTTCATTATCATTACCTCTTCTGACACTGCTTACGTAAATCAGCAAGAGAAAGATCAGTGGTTTTATTTCACCGTCGATAATGGTTAAACACGACCTATATCAAGAAACCCCTATTCTGTTTGAAACTAAACACGATAAACAACCATTTTGGGTATCCACCATCTGTACCCGTTTAGAAACACCCGCTAAGATGGCCCTCTTTTTCTATCTAAGCTTCTGGTGAAAGGATTTATTTTCGATGTCCAGGCCTCCACAGGTTAATAACCGATTACTCGTTAGGCATATTGCCCAACCTAATCTAATCAGCTGTCAGCCGGATACTAAGGCCGATCAGCTAGTTCAACTGATGGACGAGAAAAAAATTGGCAGTATTGTGGTCTGCGAACAGCACCAGCCCATCGGTATTGTCACCCGGCACGATCTGATCAACCGTTGGTTAGAACATGAAACGATGGCCTCTACCGCGGTGCGACATTTTATGTCTGCGCCTGTTATCTCTATTTCTGAATGGGCATCTGTAGATGACGCCGGACAAAAGTTTCTTAACCATAAGATACGTCATTTAGTTGTCATCAAGACCTCAGGGGAAGCCTGCGGGATTATTTCTGAAACAGATGTGGTGAACAGCCATAGCATTGAACATGATCTTTTTATGCGTTCAGTGGATGAAATAGCCAATCACACGCCCATCATCGTCGATGGCAGCATGACCGTTCTAGCGGCCTTGAAAATACTCAAAGAGTCCAATGATTCAGCGCTACTCGTCCGCCAACATAACGATGTTAAGGGCATACTAACTGAACGAGATGCGATCAAACTATTAGCTCAGAACCGTCAAAATGACATTCTCATCGATATTTGCAGCCAATTGCTGGTCACCATTGAAGAGGACTTAAGTTTATATAACGCCCGTCAGGTATTTAATCAGCATCGTGTTCAACACCTCGCCATCACTAATCATAGTGGCAGTATTACCGGTGTCATCTCCTATTCAGATATTCTAAAAACTGTCGAGAATGACCATCTCGACCGTCTACGCGAACTCCTTAGCGAACGGGATCGCGCTTTAGAAAAATCTCAGCATAGCCTCAAGCTAGCGGATAAAGTGATTGAAGCGTCGATGGAAGCGATCGTTATTTGCGACCGCCATGCGCGTATATTACGGGTAAACCCATCGTTCACAGAGATTACCGGCTACACCAGTGGCGAAGTACTAGGACAAAACCCTAATATTCTAAGTTCCGGCCGACATCAACCGGAGTTTTATCAAAGCATGTGGCAAAACCTCACCGAGCATGGTTCCTGGCAAGGTGAGATATGGAACCGCCGCAAAGATGGATCGGTTTACCCTGAATGGCTCAGTATCACCGCCATCAAAGATGATAACGGTGAAATATCTCAATACGCCTCCATCTTTACCGACCTGACAGAGGTTAAAAAGTCGGAAGCGCGCATCAAGCGGCTAGCCTATTTTGACGAGCTGACGCGCCTGCCTAATCGCAAGCTATTTAATGACCGCCTGCAGCTGTCTTTAGGCTATGCCAAAGAGCATGGTCACCGGGTAGCCGTCGCTTATATTGATGTGGATTTTTTCCAGCAGATCAATGATCTCCATGGTCATGAGGTCGGCGATAGAGTGCTCAAAGAGATTGGCCGACGAATTGACCAACAACTGGATGATGGGGATACCGTCGCCCGTTTTGGTGGCGATGAATTCAATCTTATTCTGACCGATGTCGATGATGATGACAGCCCGCAAATCAGTGAGTTTCTCAACCGTATTCTAAACTCCGTGAGTCAACCGATTCTGTTCGATGAAAAGGAGATCAAAACCACCGTTAGTATTGGTGTCAGCTTCTTTCCGACGGATGCCGACAATGCTGAAGCGCTACTCAAATGTGCGGATTCAGCCGTTCACTTAGCAAAAGACTTTGGCCGCAACAGTTTCCGATTCTTCTCATCCGAGCAGCACCGCATGATTCAAAGCCGCTATCAGATGGGCAGTGATCTGCAAGCGGCCATCGATAATCAAGAGTTTCAGCTCTACTACCAACCCAAAGTCTGTTTGAAAACGGGTAAACCCACCAGCTGTGAAGCCTTATTGCGTTGGCTGCACCCCCAACTAGGCTTTATCTCTCCAGAGGAGTTTATCCCTTTAGCGGAAGATCTAGACCTGATTAACCGTATTGGTCACTACGTGATCGAAGAGGCCTGCCGACAGATGGCCGCTTGGAGCCTTCAAGGCGACGACGTAAATGTCGCCATCAATGTTTCAGCCAAGCAGTTTCAGCAAGGCGATATTGTCGAACAAATATTCGCAGCACTGCAACAGCACCAAGTTCCACCCCAGCAGCTATCGGTTGAACTAACGGAAACCAGCTTTCTTCACTGTCCAGAAGAAACCAAGAGCGCCATCGACCATCTGCGCAGCCAAGGAATTCAGGTAGCCATCGATGACTTTGGCACCGGCTACTCCAGTCTTAGCTATATACGTAACATGTCATTGGATATTCTGAAAATTGATCGTAGCTTTCTGATTAATCTAGAAGAATCCGAAGTCGACCGCGCTATTGTTTCATCCATTATTGAGATGAGTCACGTCTTGGGCTTGAAGGTGGTTGCCGAAGGTATCGAAACGGACACTCAACTCAATATTCTCAAAGGTATGAATTGTGACCAGCTACAGGGGTTTCTGCTCGCCCGACCGATGCCACCGGATGCCTTTAGAAATTGGTATCATCATCAAATAAATAATCGATAAAACCTTAACGCGTCTCCGTTGCTCATACGGGGGCGTATCAATCCATGATGTTCGCCTCTTAACCAGTCACAGTCCTCTTAGATCCTAAAGTGCTCGCTCATCGACGCCCCATCATCACTGATGACGATGACCTAAGCCGTTTATCCTAAGGCGGAATGTCAGCAAAAAATAAAACAATTGTATGAAGTTCAACTACCATAACAATAAGGTTTTTATTCAGTGCGTATATTCAGAGCCTTGAGCAATGCTTTTTACTCGTTTTTTAGTCGTCTTAAAGGCGGGTTTAATTGGCGAACTCGCTTACCGTTGCCTACATTTAGGGGGATCTAGCGCTTTGCGCCATAGACTTAACAAATAGGATTATACGCCAGAGACAAATAATCAAACAGATCATCAGTTTACTCAGGGAGTCTGCAACATGAGCGATGAGATTATTACCAGCACCGGCCAATGGTCACTGGTCGTGCTGCGAGCCACTCAGCACAGCGTCAAGGTTTGGGCGGGCACTCTGTTCTCCACCTTAACCATGCCCGAACAGGCCCGCATTGAGTTGATTGCCCCCGATAACAGCGTCAGCGTTCATAACATTGTTAAAAACGACTGGAACAGGCCCTTTAGCCGTATCCGCAAACGCTTCTATATCACCGCCAATTTTTCACAACTACAGCCCGGCAGTCATTATAAAGTGCGTTTTCTGAGACGTATTGAGGCGGTCAACGGGGTCCGTGAGGCATCTTGGCAACTGTTACGCACCGCCCAATTTGACACCCTGCCTACACAGTTACCTAAATCCCATCAAAAACCCTTCACCATCGGCTTTGGCAGTTGCTTCTATAATCACCGCGATGGTGGCCAGGCGGCGGGGGCTTATAAAGCCCTCTATGACCGTGGCGATGAGGCGGTGAAACCGGATATCACCTTTCTCACCGGCGATCAGGTTTATCTGGATATAGGCTTTGATTCGCTCTCCTTTATCAACAGCGAAATCAGACAGCGCGTGGCCGATGACTATGCTCTGCATTGGCAAGCGCTAGGCAGTATTCTCAACCGTGGTGCCACCTGGATGTTGCCCGATGACCATGAATACTGGAACGACTACCCCTTTTACGATTCGCTGATCCCAACATTGCTGGCATTAAAGATTAAATCGGTTAGAGAGACCTGGTCACGGGCCTCGTTAGATGGTGTGCAACGGGTACAACAAAGCCCCAAGATCGAGATATTTAACCTTGGCAGCGATCTATCGTTTTGTCTCGCCGATCTGCGCTCTTTTCGTGACGATAACGGTTTTCTGCCCACCGCCGAATTCAAGCGTCTAACCGACTGGGCCCGCTCGTTAGAATCACCCGGTGTGCTCGTGCTACCACAGCCACTGATCGTCGAAAAAAATCCAACCGAACGCAATCTGCTCAGTTTCAAAACCCAATATCAACAACTGCTGCAGGCACTCGGCACAAGCGGACACGACGTTGTACTGCTCAGCGGTGATGTCCATTTTGGTCGGATCGCCACCGCCAAGCTAGGGCCACAAGGCGGCCGACTGATCGAAGTGATCTCATCTCCTTTATCGAACCTCACCGGTCTTAACGGTATTGCCACCGCCACCCCCAGTTTCAAACCCAGCCATTTTCCAGATCCTTCGGTCGTTGATGTTCCCGGTTGGACGGCAGAAGCGGTGCACTATGATCAATCATTTGCCGTCAGCACGAAGCGTGGTTGGTTGTTATCAGCCTACCCCAAGTCACGTACCCGAGAGCACTTCATGACCGCCAGCTTTAACCAAACCGACAACAACCGTATTCAACTAAAAGTAAATGCCTGGCGTGTACGTGAACGGGATGACGACAACTTACCCGCTCGTGATTTCGATGAATATACGATTGAGCTGCAATAACACAGTATTACCCCGTGCGGGGTTGACCCTTGCACGGTGAATACTACAGATCAGAGGCGATGATTGACCTAACGCAATGCCCTCGTTAATAACGCCAACCTTTTGCTAGTCTGCTGCTAAATGTCTGTTTATTTGGACTATATTTTTAATCGTCGAACCAGTGCTTATGAAAACAGCGGCAGCTTCGGCATTCACTTAAGCACAGGAGCATTATCATGCAGATCGACTTTCACCATGCCGTCACTTACGTGGTTGCTCGGCTTGCTGGTTTTGGTCATACAAAAGCAGAGATCATCGCCCACTCGGCTCAATATGTAGACGATGCGACCAATGCAGGAGTGATCTACTTCGAGAATCAGGCGATGTATCAACGTATCGCTTCGGCCCATAAAATGATCGACTACAAAAACATTCAAAAACTCGCCAACCATCAGGTATGGATTCCGTTTCACTTCCTCCCCGGTAATGAAGGCTTAGCGGCAGGACGAAATCCAGATGCTGATTTTCGTCATAAAATTGTCTGTCGGCCGAATAGTTTTGTTGCACAAGAGATGGTACGTGCTTGCATCGATGATCACCAGAAACCCAATGCCCTGCACCGCCTCGGCATCACCATGCATGTATTTGCTGATACATGGGCGCATCAAGGGTTTGCAGGCATCAACGATAGAATCAACTTGGTTCGTGATGTGCTTGATAAAAATAACCAGCCCGATCCAAGCCTATTAGAGCAGGTGAAAAACTACTTCCTTGATCGCTTCGACGAGGCTCAATCACAGTTTGTCGGCGGTCTATTACCCCTTGGCCACGGTGCCGCATTGAGTTACCCCGACCGCCCCTACCTTAAATGGCATTACACCAACGGTGAGGGTGCCCATGTTGAACGGGATAACCCCAAGGACTTTATCACTGCCGCCGATGAGATGTGCAAAGCGATGCGACGTTTTCAGCTAGGTGATGCCGATGCCAATGTCGCCGGACTATCACCGTCGAGCCGAGATCAATTAGATACCATGATGCGCAATACCGTTGAGGAAAACGGCGATAAACGACACCAAACATGGCTCAAGGCTATTGCTAATGGCGAGTTTGGCTTTCCCGCAGAAAAACTACACTATGTCGCCAAAGGCGTTGGTTCGTGGAAATATCAGGCGATTAAAGATACCCGTTCAAAGCAATTAAAAAATCAGACCTTTACATATCACCCATCATTTTTAGATAGCGATTGGAAGCACTTTCATGACGCCCTACAGGCCCACCGTTTTACGGTCATCCATGAAATTTTACCCCGCTACGGCATTAGTGCCGCCTAATGCAGGCCAAACATTTGGCTAGAATATCTGCGGCTAAATCGATGCTGCACAGCACAATGTCGTTGTAATTAATGCCTTTATGATCCCCAAGACCGGTTGAAATAGACTAAATCCTGTGCCTATTATAGATGTCTAGTTGGCTTTAATGATCACAAAGGCAGGTGTAATTATGGCGATGGTTAATAGATCCAGCGATATAGTGATATTTGGTGCCATGGGTGATTTAGCGCAACGCAAACTAATCCCAGCCCTATTCCAACTCGAAAGTGCAGAATTGCTTGGACAGGACACTCGCATCATTGGCTTGGCCCGCTCCACACAAGACAGCGCCGCTTTTCGCAAAATATGCAGCGACAGTCTCAGCAAGCGCGTCAAGCCGGAAGAACTGAACACCGAGGTGGTCAATCGTTTTCTCGCAAAAATCGAATACAATATTGTCAGCTTCACTGAGGTGGACAGCTATCAAACACTCAAAAATACCCTCAATAGCGGTGCTGAACGTGCGCGCGTTTTTTACTACGCGACTCCTGCATCGTTATATGGTGCCATCAGTCGCAACCTGACCAAAAGCGACTGCATCAACACCAATAGTTGTGTCGTGTTGGAAAAACCGATCGGTCATAATCTTAGATCCTCCAACGAGGTGAACGATCAGGTGGCTGAATATTTCGATGAATCACAGATCTATCGTATCGACCACTATCTGGGTAAAGAAACGGTACAAAACCTGATCGCTTTAAGGTTTGCCAATCCATTATTTGGTTCGCAGTGGAATCAAAGCCATATCTCCCATGTTGAGATTACCGTAGCCGAAAAAGTCGGTATCGAGGGCCGCTGGGGCTATTTTGACAAAGCCGGTCAGATGCGCGACATGGTGCAAAATCATCTGTTGCAGCTTCTCTGTCTAACCGCGATGGATCCCCCCGATGATCTGTCCGCCGATATGATCCGTAATGAAAAAGTAAAGGTGCTAAAGGCCCTACGCCCGATAACCGCCGCTATGTGTAACACCCATGTGGTACGCGGTCGTTATACCAAAGGTATGGTTGAAGGTAACCCAGTACCCGGTTATATGGAGGAAGAGGGAGCCAACCCCGATAGTAATACTGAAACCTTCGTTTCAATCAAAGCAGAGATCAATAACTGGCGCTGGGCTGGGGTGCCCTTTTATCTTCGCACCGGCAAACGCCTGCCAGAAAAACTCTCTCAGATAACGATCCATTTCAAACCCCAACCACACTTTATTTTTGATGAGAACCAGCGGCATCTGGCGCAGAATAAACTGATTATCCGCCTACAACCGGAAGAAGGTATCTCCCTTCAGATTCTCAATAAGGATCACGGCCTTAACCAAGGGATGCGCCTGCGAAGTGAAGCACTCAACCTTAATTTTTCACAATCGTTTGAGAAGAGCCGCGTCCCCGATGCTTATGAACGTTTATTGCTCAAAGTGATTCAAGGTAACCAATATCTGTTTGTCCGCCGAGATGAGGTGGAACATGCTTGGCTTTGGTGTGATCAACTGATGGAATACTGGAAAAACGAAAACAAAGCCCCACTGCCCTATCCAGCGGGCACTTGGGGACCGAAAGCCGCTGACCTGATGTTAATCAAAGATGGGAACTGTTGGTATGAAGATCAGTGACCTCCATCTGCCCGATCATGTCCATCTACGCACCTTTGTATCCCGCGAAGCCCTAACACTTGATCTTACCGAGTTGATAGAAAAACAGCTTAATAAGGCGATTAACAGCCGCGGTAAAGCAACCCTAGCCCTCTCCGGCGGCACAACCCCTGTGCCACTGTTTAACCGTCTAAGCCATACGTTACTGCCTTGGCAGCAGATCACGATCACCCTAGTAGATGATCGCTGGATCAGCCCTGACGAGCCCGACAGTAATGAATATTTACTACGCACACAATTACTGCAGCATCACGCCAGCAAGGCCCGTTTTATCCCCCTCTGGCAAGCCAATATGACCGCGGAGGTCGCCGAGAAAAGCTGCCAGATACAGCTACAACAGATCACCGACCCGATCGATATTGTCGTGCTCGGCATGGGGAATGATGGCCATACCGCCTCGCTGTTTCCTGACGCCCCCGAGTTCCCTTCTGCACTCCATAATAAGATGGACTGTGTTGCCATCAACCCAGCTCAAGCGCCCTATGCCCGCATGTCACTCACGCCGGCTAGGCTACTCAACAGTAAGCAACGTATTTTACATATCGTCGGTGAAGACAAGTTAGCCACACTGGCAAAAGCCTTAACCTGTTCCGCCGAAGTGATGCCCATTCATCTATTTTTGCAACATCCCTTGATCATTTACTGGGCACCTTGAGCTTAAAAACAGTGATACTCAATTGTTCAGCCACCCTTTACGCATAGGAAAACCGATGAACACAACGTTATTACCACCTGAGATGATTGCCAAAATCGATCAGCTCTGCCGTCTGGGGCCGGTGATTCCGGTGCTGACTATCAACCGACTGGAAGATGCCATTCCTATCGCCGAAGCACTCGTAGCGGGCGGTCTGCCCGTACTCGAAGTCACATTACGTACACCACATGCTCTCAAAGCGATTGAAGCCATTACCCGCGCAGTACCCGAGGCTCATGTTGGAGCTGGCACTGTTATCAATCCCGCAGACTTTAAACGAGCCGTCGACAGTGGTAGCTCTTTTATTGTCAGCCCCGGTATCACGCCCGAACTCCTAGACTATGGCATCATCAGCGACATCCCATATTTACCCGGTATACAAACAGTTTCTGAGATGATGGAGGGGATACAACGTGGCTACCGACGGTTTAAGTTTTTTCCCGCGGAAATAGCCGGCGGCACCGCGGCACTCAACGCATTTTCGGGCCCCTTTGGTGATATTCGCTTCTGTCCTACCGGAGGTATTCGCGCCCACACCGCCAAAGAGTATCTCGCCCTTGCCAATGTGATGTGTGTCGGTGGCACTTGGTTAACACCGGCGGATATCGTCAATAAGCAAGACTGGCAAGCTATTACACAACTGGCGAAACAAACGGTAAACAGTGCGAAATAAGTAATATTATTGACTCTTTGGTATTAAAATTAAGCCCAATACCGACCCGTAAAACGTAACAAGGCAACCGATATGGATATAGACATGAAGCAGATAGCGATGCCGGTACAAAAACGCATCGCGCTTATCGCCCACGATAATATGAAGCAGGATCTGCTCGATTGGACGGGTAAAAACCTCACGACCCTGAAGCAACATAAACTGTTTGCCACTGGCACCACCGGTCATCTGCTAGAAAACACATTACAAACCCCAATCACCAAACTGATTAGCGGTCCACTCGGTGGGGATCAACAGATCGGCGCCATGCTGACCGAACAGAAATTAGATATCATTATCTTTTTTTGGGATCCGTACGAGCCGATGCCCCACGATCCCGATGTCAAAGCCCTGCTCCGCGTCGCCGCTGTCTGGAATGTCGCCGTCGCCTGCAATCGAAGTACCGCCGACTTTATGATCAGCTCACCGCTATTAAACGAATTGCACCCTTACAAAGTACCGGATTATGAACGCTACCTAGAAAAACGGTTGGGGAAAACAGCGCCATAATCTCCTTTCGCCTCACACTAAAATCTACTGCTGTCTTAATTAAACCCAGATAATCAACCTGACCCATTCAGTCAGCGGATTTATCTGGGTAAGGTAACAACTCAAACGTGGTTGTTAACCTCTGAGTTTCACCCGCCGCTATCCACCGATGATCATAAAAACGGGTTTGGGCCGCTTCAACGCAGACAAAGCGAGAAACCTGGTCCATCCCCACATCCGGCATCGTGGCAGCGGAATCACCGGGATTCCAGACCACCGTAGAATTGCCACCCTCCTTGTGAATACCGATTACACGCTGCCAACCATGATCGACCAGCATCACTTCGGTAGCACCTTCATGTTGAAAAATAACATCGGTTTCCACTGGAAACTCAACGATGCCGCTATGCCGCCGCTCCTGCATTCCTTTTAACTTATCGCGAAGGAGTAGACCATCGACGCCTTGCAACTCGACCCGAGCACGATCTGACACGGCAAAATAACTGTGCAGCGCCTGTGTCATTGCGATTGGCTGGTCAGATATATTGTGTGAGATTAATGACAGACTAAGCCTTCCCTGCGCAACACTCACATCAAGGCCAAGGGTCAAACCATCCCAAAGTGATGACTGCGGCGTCAATCGCCAGTGGCCTCCTTGAGCATCCATCTCAGCACTGTCCAATGTCCAGCGGGCGGTTCTGGCAACACCGTGCTTTGGCTGAGAAGCGTCATCAACATGTTCAGCAAACCAAGGCCAACAAACCGGCACACCGCCACGAATAGCCCCTGGCGCAGGCACCGGTTTGTCACTTAACCAGAGTAATGGCTGTTCACCAAGCGGACGAAACAACAGCACCTGACCGCCATCCAGCGCAATCACCAGCTCACCCCAGCACTGCTTAAACACACAGAGATCATAACCCTGCCATTGCAGATCAGTCCGCCCCTCGTCATAACCTGAGATCATCTGTTGAAGATCACCCTGCCACTGTTGCTCGCCCATCAAAACCTTCCTCGCCTCTTATTATGTTCCGCTGTGCTATTTTTTTGCCTATTTTTGCCCTAACTTTTTAATAGGCAGAATTGATGGCAGTTCAATCTATCCCCGTAAAGCTAAATACGCTGGCCCCCTGTTCGGCGCAATTGACCTGCTCACGCATCGGGGCAAACAGTTCACGACCCATCCCCTGATGATGCCTTGCTGCAGCGGAGGGTTTTTCCTGCCCACGGGATAGCCAAGTATCATCATCAGCCATTAATTGAAGCACACCACTACGGGCGTCGACTCGAATCATATCGCCGTCGGCCACCTGAGCTAACGGACCGCCAAGACTCGCTTCCGGCCAGACATGAATCGCCGCAGGCACTTTACCCGAAGCACCGGACATACGACCATCGGTCACCAAAGCCACCTTAAAGCCCCGGTCTTGCAACGTACCTAAGTAAGGCGTGAGCTTGTGTAGCTCCGGCATTCCATTAGCCTTTGGCCCCTGATAACGCACTACCGCAACAAAGTCTCGATTCAACGATCCGGACTCAAACGCCGCCTTAACATCATCTTGATCGTCAAAAACTACCGCAGGGGCTTCAACTATCTGATTCTCCGGCGCCACTGCAGAGACTTTAATCACACCACGACCTAAGTTGCCTTGCATCAGTTTCAAGCCACCATCGACACTAAAAGGCTTAGCAACGGTGCTTAAAACCGCTTTATCGAGGGATGTTTGGGTTCCCTCGCGCCAAACCAGTTTATCATTTTCAACAAAGGGCTCTTGGGTATAGCGTGACAATCCACGCCCAACTACCGTCATCACATCTTCATGTAATAATCCCCCCGACAACAGTTCACGCACCAGATAGGCCACTCCTCCAGCCGCCTGAAAGTGATTGATATCCGCCTCTCCATTGGGGTAGACCTTCGCCAATAACGGCACCACCGCCGATAGATCGGAAAAATCATTCCAGTTGATAATAATGCCTGCTGCACGGGCAATCGCGATCAGATGCAGGGTATGATTGGTCGATCCACCGGTCGCAAGCAAAGCCACGAGTGCATTCACCAACGCGCGTTCATCGACAATCTGGTACAACGGCGTGAAGTCGCCACTCTGATCGGTCAGGCGCACCACCTGCTGTGCGGCTTCTCGGGTCAGGGCTTCCCGCATCGTTGTGCCTGGGTTAACAAAAGAGGACCCCGGCAGATGTAGCCCCATCACTTCAACAATCATCTGATTACTGTTAGCCGTGCCATAAAACGTGCAAGTGCCTGCACTATGATAAGAGTCCGATTCACACTGCAATAAAGCGTCTCTATCCACCTTGCCTTCGGCATATAACTGGCGAATCTTGGCTTTCTCTTTATTCGGCAAACCACTCGGCATAGGGCCGGCAGGCACAAACAGTGTTGGTAGATGACCAAACCGCAGTGCGCCAATGAGTAAACCTGGCACAATTTTATCGCATACGCCTAGATACAATGCCGCATCAAACATATTGTGGGACAACCCCACTGCCGCGGCCATCGCGATAACATCTCGACTAAACAGGCTCAACTCCATACCCGGTTGCCCCTGCGTCACACCGTCACACATCGCTGGCACACCCGCCGCAAACTGAGCCACCGAGCCCATCTCATGCACCGCCTGACGAATAGTATCTGGAAACGTCTCGAACGGCTGATGGGCGGACAACATGTCGTTATACGCGGAAATAATCCCCACATTCACCGCATTGGTTAATTTAAGCGCCTGCTTATCTTCGCTACCACAGGCGGCAAATCCGTGTGCTAAATTGCCACAGGATAATTGTGCACGATGCACGCCTTGCTCTTGTGCATCCTGCATCTGGCGCACATACGCCGCTCGACTGTTCCGACTCCGCTCAATAATTCGGGCAGTTACTTGCTCAATAACACTGTGCATAGTGACTCCTAAATAGAATCTTTAAATAGAATCTGTGAATAGAACGTATAAATAGAGCTTCTCATAAAAACGTATTAATAAAACTCGGACATATAAACCAATATACCTGACAAAAAATGTGCGAAACAGCCTAACAATCGTTGTTAGGCCGTTAAAACAGCGATTAAGACTGATAAACCACAGGGCTTGGATCGCTGCGTTGCAACGCTTTCAGCCGCAAACCAAAATTGCCTAACATCAGCATAAGTCCACCGATAATCTGATAATGCGTTAACCCCATTCCAAGTACAAACCAGTTGACCGCCGCCGCAAACACGGGAAAAGAGAGTTCTGCCAAGGTTGCCATGTGTGCCGGTATTGTTTTCAAGCCCTGATAATAAAAACGCATTCCAATCAATCCGCTCAATAACGCCATGGCTATCGCTAAGCTTAAATCCACCGGTGACATCGGCATTAAACTATCCGGTTGCAGTAGGGCTAAAGGTAATAAAACACACAATCCCGCCATAAAACGGCCTGACATAATCGCACTGGGATGCATCTGCTGCTGAGAAAGATACTTACCACATACCGTAGCGGCCCCCCACGCCAGCACAGCCAAGAGCGTATAACCATAGCCGGTTAAAACACTCAAACTGTCGTTAGCATAGTGCCACTGCACCTCAGCCAACGACTGAATATCAGGCCACAACATCACCAAACTGCCGGATAAAATCACTATCGCCCAGCGAACAAACGATCCTTCGATGCGCTCATTTAAACAAGCATAGGCGAGCACGATAGCCACCAGAGGTTGTAGCTTTTGCAATAAAATCACCACCGTTGGATTCAGATAATGAAACGCTTCGGTAAAAGCTAAAGTACCAAGTGCAGAACCGACCCCGCCAATAAAAAACAGGCACAAAAAGCTATTTATTGATAAATGACGAAAGACATGGCGATAGCGCCACAGCATCGGGCTGACCAACAGCACCAGTGTGAGGTGTTCGATTAAAACGATTTGTAGTGTGGCATAACCCGCCCCCAATAAGGGATAACGAATTAATGTATCCAGTGCCCAGGTAAAACATGCGATCATGATAAAACATGTGCCTGCCATCTTTGGTTTCTCCCAAAATAAGATGCCAGGGGTGATGAAAACGAATGTACCCGCCTGTGTCATTGGCTTAAACGCAGCCAAACACAACAAAGCCATCGCTGAATAGTTCAGAGACTGCTACAGACTGGTCGATCTTCTATCATCCGGACTATGACCGTCGGCTCTGGTATCTCACCAGATCTGCTGACCTTAATATGATTGAATCAATCACATTAAGCGCTCGCGGGCTGTTTGACAGGATAGCCCATCAAAATCACCGCCGGTGGGGAATTTCGCCCCGCCCCGAAGTTCGATTTATGTAAAATTACGATCTAACTTTAAACCTCCGTGATTATTTTTTAAAGGCAAATAAGCACCCTTGACGCTAAACCATAAAAAACGGGGTAAAAGAATAACCTCTTTTACCCCGTTAGGTTTAGCGCCAATAACCGCGCTGGTAATCAGTTTTTGAATTTTTTAATTTCACCGGACTTCAAACGTGACAGGTATGATTTCAGATCGACTTTAACCACACTCATCAAGAAGTACAGGCCGATGATATTGACCACCGCCATGGCAAAGATAGAGGCATCGGAGAAATCGATAACGGGGCCCAGATTGGCTGCTGCGCCAATAATGACAAACAGGCAGAAGATGACTTTAAAGACTAACTCGGTCGTTTTTCCTTCACCAAAGAGATAGGTCCAAGCCTTCAGACCGTAGTAAGACCAGCTAATCATGGTTGAGAACGCAAACAACACGACCGCAACCGCCAGCACATAAGGGAACCAACTGAAAGCCGAGCCAAATGCAGCTGACGTCAAGGCAACACCCGAAGAGCCATCGGCAGTAATAATGCGACCGCTTTCACCCACCAGATATAGCCCTGTGGTTGGGTCCGTGGTTAACTGACCGGTAATAATGATCACCAGCGCCGTCATCGTACAGATCACCACCGTATCGATAAATGGCTCCAGCAGCGAAACAAACCCTTCCGTAATCGGCTCTTTCGTCCGCACGGCCGAGTGAGCAATCGCCGCCGAACCAACACCGGCCTCGTTTGAGAACGCCGCCCGTTTAAACCCTTGAATCAATGCACCGACAAAACCACCGGCAATCCCGAGTCCGGTAAAGGCTCCTTCAAAAATCTGACCAAAGGCCCAACCGACTTTATCGAGGTTCATTAGGATAATAACCAGAGAAGCCAGCACATAAAGAATGCCCATCAATGGCACCACTTTTTCGGTCACATTAGCGATCGACTTAATACCACCGACAATCACAGCAAAAACGATAATGGCAAAAATCACACCGGTGATCCAGCCGGGGTAATCACCGACAATACTACTGATCTGGGCATGCGCCTGATTGGCCTGAAACATATTACCGCCGCCAAGTGCGCCCAGAATACAAAAGATCGAGAACAATACCGCCAGTATGCCGCCCCCCGGAAGCCCTTTCTCTTTAAAGCCTTTCGAGATGTAATACATCGGGCCACCAGAGACGGTACCGTCGGCATACTCATTTCGGTATTTCACCGCGAGAGAACACTCAGTAAACTTCGAGGCCATCCCCATCAAACCAGCTAAAATCATCCAGAAGGTTGCACCGGGACCACCAATACTCACGGCCACAGCAACACCCGCGATGTTACCTAAACCAACCGTACCGGAGAGCGCCGTCGCCAACGCCTGAAAATGAGACACCTCACCGGCATCATCGGGATCAGAGTAATCACCCTTAATTAATTCGACCGAATGACGTACGGCCCGAAATTGAATAAAACCAAAATAGACAGTAAAAACCGTGGCTCCGGTGACCAACCAGAGAACGATCCATGGAAACGTCGTGCCGGGTAACGGCGCAAAGATCAGGTTGACAAACCAACCCGTCGCCGAAGCAAAGACCTCATTCACCGTCTGATCAATACTCCCCTCTTCGGCCAGTGCCGATGCGCTAGAGAAACACAGAAACAAAGAGATAAATGCGCTACTTATTATTTTTTTAATATGCATAAGACAACCTCAATTAACCACAGTGACAGGGACACTCGCACTCATCACCAGCTTTGCAGTGACACTACCAAACAGCTTTGCCGCTAACCCACTCTCAGTCGAGCGTGCCACAATAATCTGTTGCGCCTTCTCTTTAACCGCCACAGAGTTTAATAACTCAGCAGCATCGCCGTGTAATACCCGTCCCCCTGCGGTAAAGCCTTCTGTTTTCATGGCTTCTAATGCGGGCGTGATAACCCGTTCGGAAGCAAGCTTGATCTCTTGCTCACGACGCTTATGCCGCATGGCATTCTCTTCAGCGGTTTGAAAACTATAGGGGGACCATTCGATGACATAAACTAGCTCAATCACACAGTCGCCTATCAGTTTTGACAGATGCTTAGCATAGGTCAGCGCACGCTCACCAGGCTCACTCCCATCTAAACCAACAATCAATTTTGTTGACATATTTGCATTCCTCAATTTTTTGCGCATGGGTTTTAAGTATAGGCACGTATTTCCCGTACTGTGCTTTAACTTAAAAATGACGGCAAAAGCCCAACAAAAATGGAATGTTTTGCGTAAAAAGGTGAGTTTTTCAACCAAGACAGGCCTGTTATTCTTTAATAGGTTAGTATTCACAAGTCGATGACCTATAAGTGGATCTAACGACTTCAATTAAAGTACTGACAATTGACCCGCTCACCTACCACAAGGAGCCGAACCACCCCATGACCACTCAGCAGACAACCGTATCACTGGTATTAGGCAGCGGCGGCGCCCGTGGTTTTGCCCATATCGGCGTGATTCACTGGCTGGAAGAAAATGGCTTTAATATCAAATCGATTTCCGGTTGTTCCATCGGCGCACTTATCGGTGGAGTCTATGCAGCGGGAAAACTGGAAGACTTTTCAACCTGGTCACAGGCGATACGCAAAGTCGATATCGTCACCTTCATGGATATCTCTTGGAAAAGAAGCGGTTTGGTTAAAGGTGATAAAATCATCAGCATACTGACTGAGTTGGTGGGTGATGTGATGATTGAAGACCTGCCAATCAGCTATACCGCGGTAGCCACCGACATCCTGAATGAAAAAGAGGTATGGATTAATTCCGGCAAGCTGTTTGATGGCATCCGAGCGTCAATGTCCCTACCGCTATTATTAACGCCTTTTCGTTACAAGGGTATCGACCTTATTGATGGTGGGGTATTAAACCCAGTCCCTATTGCGCCGACCTTTAATGACAGAACTGATCTCACTATCGCCGTCAATCTTAGCGGCAAGCCCAATGGAAAAAGCAAAACAAACTTAGATAACAAGATAGACGGCGCGAAAAAAGATCTATTTTCGGCCAAAATAACGGCATTTCTCGACAGTTTCAAAGATATGGACAACGCTCTCATCGCACCAGACAATGGCGTCTACGATATTGCCCATCAGGCATTTGATGCCATGCAAAGCACCATTGCTCGACAAAAACTGGCGGCCTACCCCCCCGATCATTTTGTCGATATCCCCCGCAATGCCTGCCGAATGCTAGAGTTTGACCGAGCCACCGAAATGATTGAACTGGGTTATCAAGCGGCGGAGAAAAGCCTCCGGCATATAAAACGATAAACGCTAGGGTTGATTCGTTGCCGGTGCTAAAAATGAATACACATATCGACCGAGCCTTCACTTAAATCAGGAGGACTCCAAGCTAACCTTAGATCGATTTCAATATGGGGGGAAACTTCTTTTAAAATCGGCCAGCTGTTTTCTCAACAGCGGTAGGCAAAAGCGAGTACCGTCAGGATGATAGCCCTGTTACCGAAGTCATTATGGCAGAGAAATGAAACACAGAAGCCCCTACGCCACCTTGATCAGTGACGTAGGGGGGAATTACTGAAATTAAGCTAGATCAAAACGATCAGCATTCATCACCTTAGTCCATGCCGCCACAAAATCGTGGACAAACTTTTCTTGGTTATCATCCTGCGCATAAACTTCCGCGTATGAGCGAAGGATAGAGTTAGACCCAAACACAAGATCAACCCGTGTTGCTGTCCACTTAACTTTATTCGTCTGACGATCACGAATTTCATATAGGTTTTCACCGCTAGGCTTCCACGTATAATTCATATCGGTCAAGTTGACGAAGAAGTCATTGGTCAAGGCGCCTTCACGATCGGTAAACACGCCATGCTTAGTGTCACCATAGTTGGTACCCATCACCCGCATACCGCCCACCAGCACGGTCATCTCTGGCGCAGTTAAGCCCATCAACTGGGTACGATCCAACATCAGTTCTTCTGCACTGACGACATAGTCGCGTTTCAACCAGTTACGATAACCATCATGCAAAGGTTCAAGCACCTCAAACGACTCGACATCCGTCATCTCTGCGGTTGCATCACCGCGCCCAGGTGTAAATGGCACACTCACCTCAATGCCCGCCGCTTTAGCCGCCTGCTCAACACCCAGATTGCCCGCAAGCACAATAACATCCGCAATACTCACACCACTATCGGCGGCAATGCTCTCAAGCACAGTCAACACGGTAGTCAAACGTGAGGGCTCATTACCTTCCCAATCCTTTTGTGGAGCCAACCGAATACGCGCACCATTGGCACCACCACGCTTGTCTGATCCACGGAAAGTGCGAGCACTGTCCCATGCGGTAGAAACCATATCACTCACACTTAGACCACTGGCCGCGATTTTCGCTTTCACGGCGGAAACATCATAGCTTGTGCTGCCAGCAGGCACTGGATCTTGCCAAATAAGCGTTTCTTCTGGCACATCAGGGCCGATATAGCGCGTTTTTGGTCCTAAATCGCGATGGGTCAGTTTGAACCATGCACGGGCAAATACGTCAGAGAAGTAAGCTTGATCCTGCTGGAATCTCTCGGAAATTTTCCGATACTCTGGGTCCATTTTCATGGCCATATCCGCATCGGTCATGATCGGATTATAACGGGTCGCGAGGTCTTCAACATCGACCGGCTTATCCTCATCTTTGATATCGATAGGCTCCCACTGCCATGCACCGGCGGGGCTCTTCTTCAGTTCCCACTCATAGTTAAGCAGTAGCTTGAAATAACCGTTATCCCACTGGGTAGGGTGTGTCGTCCAAGCCCCTTCAATACCGCTAGTCACGGTGCCACGACCAATACCTCGCTTGGTTTTGTTCAACCAGCCAAGCCCCTGATCTTCGATTTCAGCGCCTTCTGGATCAGCGCCAAGCAGTTCCGCATCACCATTACCATGGCACTTACCCACCGTATGACCACCCGCGGTCAGGGCAACGGTTTCTTCATCATTCATGGCCATACGTTCAAAGGTAACACGTATATCATTTGCCGTTTTAAGTGGGTCAGGATGACCATCTACACCTTCTGGATTGACGTAGATAAGCCCCATCATGACCGCAGCCAATGGGTTTTCCAGATCACGTTCACCGGAATAACGGCTTCCCTCACTACCGCTAGGCGCTAACCACTCTTTTTCTGCCCCCCAGTAGGTGTCCTTCTCTGGGTGCCAAATATCCTCACGACCAAACGCAAAACCGAAGGTCTTTAGGCCCATCGATTCATAAGCCATTGTGCCTGCATAGGCGATCAAATCAGCCCAGCTAAGTTTGTTACCGTATTTCTTTTTGATCGGCCATAGTAAACGACGGGCCTTATCTAAGTTCGCATTATCCGGCCAAGAGTTAATCGGCGCAAAACGCTGATTGCCTGAACCCGCACCACCTCGACCATCAGCAATGCGATAGGTCCCCGCCGAATGCCAAGACATCCGAATCATCAACCCACCATAGTGACCCCAATCGGCAGGCCACCACTCTTGGCTGTTGGTCATCAGAGCATGCATATCTTTTTTAAGCGCCGCAACATCAAGACTCTTAACCGCTTCCTGATAGTTGAACGCTTCGCCCATGGGATTTGTCTTGCTATCGTATTGATGCAAAATATCTAGATTTAAGGCCTTTGGCCACCACTCCATATTCGACATACTGCTTTCTGTCGCACCACCGTGCATCACAGGGCATTTATTATTAGACATCACTCAAGCTCCTACTTTTCTCATGAAAAGACGTTGTTATCTAGCCATGTTATAAATTCAGGCACTACTATTGATCATTCCTAACAGGATGGGAAACCATTTACGCCTATACTGATAATAGGTTTTATCTATGAGATTGCATGATCATCACTAAAAAATATTTAATCTGTGTCTATAAACCCGATGAGATTGAAATAAGCTTCACGATATCGCCACCAGTAACTCGTGGGATAAGCCGATAAAAGGCACTAAAGTAATTTAGACACAGAAGATTGACGAGGAAGCCGAGCGATGAAAGTCAGGTAAAAACAGAGCAGACAATAAGTTGAATGAGCGGTTAAAGATTTCCACGCAACTGAGGGGTGACATAACTTTTTGTGGGCGAAAATAAATCGACCTAAACACCGTTTTAGATGTTTAGGTCGTAACAGCATAATGATTTGCGAGCGATTGCCGTTTAGTCGCGCGGTTTAAATCGAATAATAACGATTTAAACCGCCCTTGTTAGAACTGAACATTAACGGATAGCCGATGCCAATACATTTGTCTTGATGGGTTCTATCAGATTTGTCTAAGATCTTTTTAATCAAAGGTCTTGGAAGGATGACATCTCACTTTTTAAGGACTAAAAGTAGACGTTAAGTTACCAGTAGTGATGGTCTGCCAGCATTAGCTGACAGAATGTTCGGCATGAACAGCCGTTTTATGTATAGATGGCGAACATATCTCACCGATATGAACGCCATTTTATAACGGGCGGTTAAGACCAACACTCAGACATAGAGTGTTCGCTTCGCTTTTTCGGTTAGCTGAATCGCCTGATCACACGCATTTGCTAGTTCAATGCCTTTCTTTATGAAGTGGCGAGAGAAATAATCTTTATGCTCATCATGTTCATGAAAGTGATGCGGTGTCAGTACCGCGGTAACAACCGGCACTTCAGTGTCTAGTTGCACCTGCATAAGCGCATTACAGACCGTTTGTGCGACAAAATCATGGCGATAAATACCACCATCGACCACCAACCCGCTACCGGCAATCGCCGCGTACTGCCCACTTTTAGCAAGTAGTTTCGCCTGTAGTGGAATTTCAAACGCACCAGGCACCGGTATCACATCGATCAGTGATACGTCATAACCAAGCGAGATTAATGTTTGCTTAAAGCCATCCAAACAATTAAGCACGATCTTTTCATGCCAAGTGGCATGTATAAAAGCAATGCGCTTAGTGGCTGGAGTGAACTTCGTTGAGCTCTGATTCATAGTAAAACCCTATAAGAAAAGGTGAATCAGGGCGAACGGACAGGAAAATACGTCGCATAGGACGACACCGAAGCCGCAAAAAAGACGGCCCAGTTTAATATTTTGTCTGACACGTTCCCTATCATCCGGACTATAACCGTCGGCTCTGGAATCTCACCAGATCTGCTGACCCTAAAAGTAGATACTTAAAGGCGCTCGCGGGCTTAGAAATAATTCTTTACCGCCGGTGGGGAGTTTCACCCCGCCCCGAGAACGAAATCGAAATAATTCGACGGCAGAGAATATACTGCCTTTTACCGCGCATTGTCAAAACCCATTGTTGTCATCATAAACACCTCCCACTAAACGCCTATTAAGTGACAAGGTTCGCGGTTTATAGCATCAGCACAACAGCGACTGACAGAGGGTCACTGAGGGTTAAGATTCGCAGAACCACGTTTGTTGCAACATCCACAGGATAGCTTGTGATAACTTGGAACCCTCGTGTCGATCATACCCATTCACCATAAAAGCAGAGACTGAGCGCTGGCGCTGATTGATAACAACACAAGAGTCGATAAAAGCCTTTCTCGACATCTAGCCTCTCATATACAATATTTCATATATTAGCTACTATTTAAGGCCAGCATCATAAAGGTCGCGTTATGAACCCCGTACAATTTTACAAATGCCTCGCTGACGAGACGCGATTAAAATGCATATTATTAATTGAGCATGAGAGTGAACTCTGTGTTTGCGAACTAACTGAAGCTCTACAAGAATCTCAACCTAAGATTTCTCGGCACCTAGCTCAGCTTCGCCAATGCGGGATACTGCTGGACCGACGACAGGCAAAGTGGATTTTTTACCGCATTAACCCTGCCCTGCCGGAGTGGAGTCAAAAAATCATCACCGAGACAACCGTCAACAACAGCGATTTTCTAAAAGAGAACCTAGCGCAGTTAACTCGCATGGGCAGTCGACCCGAAAGAATATCAACATGTTGCTGAACAAACTGAACGCCCTCTGTGACGTAGCAGATAAAATAGCATCGCCACTGAAGCAAAGGATAAACAGATGAAAACCATAAAAGTATTGGGTACCGGCTGTGCTAAATGCATAAAAACCGCCGAGCTAATTGAAAAAGTAGCTCAAGAGCAAGGTGTCTCAGTTGCTGTTACCAAAGAAACCGACCCTCAGGTAATCATGGCTTATGGTGTTATGAGTACACCCGCTGTCGTGATCGATGAACAGCTGATTCACTCGGGCTCGGTGCCTCAAGCCGCTCAAGTTAAAGAATGGCTAACACCGTCATAACGATCTTTTTTATGCCGTTCTAGGCATCTAAGGAACGGCGCTTAGCATGACCGCCCATATGCGACGTCATTCGTAACGTCATTCGTTAACTGATGGCGTGTATTTTAGGAGAAGAATCATGAACCAAAAAATGACCTTTAACGTCGTGGCCCATCGCACGGATGCGCACGGTAGCACTGTCACATGTAAAGATGCTTCACTGGTAGTCGATACCGATTTGCAAGGCCGAACGGATGCGTTCAATCCGGCGGAACTATTAATGAGCGCGCTCGCGGCCTGCATTATAAAAGGTATTGAGCGCGTCACGCCGATTTTAAAATTTGACCTGCAACAGGTTGACGTTGAGATTACTGGCGTCAGGCAGGATGCCCCACCCAAAATGGAATCGATTCAGTATAGGATCAAAGTCACAACCGACGAGTCTGATCACCGTTTAGACCTGCTCCATGACAATGTTAGAAAATTCGGTACCGTATTTAATACCATCGCGCCGGGCACTGAGCTAACAGGCACCTTAAGTCGTGCGTAAGAGACAGCCTACGCACGGATGGGTTTAAATGCCATGTCCCGTTGGCGTCTATTCAGCCCCTTCATTAAACATCCATAAAAAACAGTAACCAAAACCATGGATTTTGGTTACTCCGGGGCTTATTTTGCTAACGCGAACTCACAACCACCATCTTCGATTTTCATGAAAGCATCGTCGCCTTTAATGATCTGTTCAATCACAAATATATCATTCTCATTTTTTCGCTCAGATGCCGTTTTAATCCGTACTTGCAGCATATCGTGGACCATTCGACCATCTTTACGTAAGTAACCATTACGGGAAAAGAAGTCTTCAACCGGCGTAGCCTTCATTTGGGCCATCACCGCTTTTCCTTCATCGGTACCCGTCGCTTCAACGGCTTTCAAGTAATGCATTGTGGAGGAGTAGGTGCCAGCATGGGCCATGGAAGGAATCTTACCGTCCATACGCGCCATATAACGTTTAGACCAAGCTCGCGTCTGATCATCCATGTCCCAGTAGAACCCCGTCGTCAACTTCATGCCACCGGCTATCGCCGGATCGAGCGCTTGCGCACCGGGCGTAAAGACTAACAGGCCGGCAACTTCAGCGGTGTCGGTCACGCCAAATTCAGCCGCCGTCTTTAATGCATTAATCATATCAGCACCCGCATTGGCCAGTGCAATAACATCAGCGCCTGACGATTGCGCCTGAAGAATATAAGATGAAAAATCGGTTGTACCGAGCGGCGCACGGACGCCACCAACCACCTCGCCGCCATTACTCTTGATCACAACGGTAGCCACTTTTTCCAACGCATGACCAAAGCCATAATCCGCTGTAATGAAGAACCATTTTTTACTGCCCCCTTCTACCATGGGCTTAACAGTGCCGTTAGCCACAGCGACCACATCATAGGTCCAGTGAGCATTGAACGGAGAGCAATCTTTGGTTGTAAAGGTATGGCTTGCCGATGCCGCAATCAGGGTGATCTTTTCTTGAGAAGTCATAAACTTCGTAACCGCTCCCGTTACTGAGCTAGCAACCGCGCCATTAATGACATCGACCTGCTCATCTTCCACCCATCTACGTGCGATCGAGGAGCCGACATCCGCTTTGAGATGAGTATCGCCAACCACCACCTCTATTGGCTTACCCAACACCTTGCCGCCAAAATCTTCGACGGCCATCATCACAGCCTCAACACTGCCTTTACCGGTGATATCGGAGTAACCCGCACTCATGTCGACTAGAACACCGATCTTCACTTTGTCGTCGGAAAGACTCGCTTGCGCCGTGCTTGCAGCAACGATCATGGCGGAGGCAAGCAGAGTTTTACGTATCAATTTCATGGCATATCCAAATTTATTGTTGTTGTTTTATGTTGTTTTGATGGTGATACGGGTAAATAATTTCTTCGATCCCCTGTGATTAAACGTTCATTTAACAAGGCATTGCATTAAACATCTCAAGCCTCCCATTTTGGCTATTCAACTCAGGTCCCTTTTATGTAGGTGAGATTAACAGCCCTTAAACTGACTGGGACGGCGCTCAAGAAACGCCTGCACCCCTTCAATAAAGTCGTCGGTCGCCGCGCACTTTAAAAAAGAGTTTAACTCTTGATCCATCTGCTGGCTCAGCTGTGACCTTGATCGCTCGGTCACCAGTTTTTTAAGATTACGTTGCGCCTGCCGTGCGCCTTGAGACAATGTCGCGGTGAACTCTTCGACGGTTTGTGCCAACATACCCGGCGCACACACGCGATTAACCAGCCCCCAGTCAAGCGCCTCCTCCGCCTTAACGGCACGATTAAACCACAACACGTCCAAGGCACGTTTTTCACCGATCAGCGCCGGTAATAAATAAGTCAGCCCACCATCAGGCGTAGTACCGAGCGCCGTATAAGCGGGAATAAACTGACAACCCTGCTCTGCAATAATGATATCCGAGGCACAAGCGAGACTCATACCATAGCCTGCTGCAGCCCCTTGAATCGCCGCCACAACAGGACAAGAGATGGCCATCAGCGCGGCAATCACCTGATGGGCTGAATGAATATAACCGGCCAGTTGTTGCTGTCGAGAAGCCGGTGTGGCCGTCAATAGTTGGCGAAAGAACTGAATATCGCCACCGCCACAAAACACATCACCTTCACCGCGTAGCACTAGAACCTTTAACGAATCTAGGGTTTCACACCGCTGCAACACCGCCAGTAATGATTCAAACATAGCTTCGTTAATTGAATTGCGGGCGTTTGGCCTGTTCAGAGTGATATAACCCACGCCATTCTCTAACTCGAAGCCGATAAGCTTTTCTACCGTCTGTTCCATTCTATGGCCTCTAGAACGATGCTTAGAATAAAGTGAAATCAAATAACAACAGCGTTATGTCGCCTTTAACAAGACGACATAACGGCATCGAAGATTGAGATCGTTAACCGAAGGTTTTGCGCAAGGAGCGCTTGAGAAGTTTACCGGCGGTATTTTTGGGCAGTGCATCGACAAAATGAATCGCTTTCGGCACTTTAAAGGGGGCTAAATGCGCTTGTGCGTGTTTAAGTAGCTCCGCTTCTTCAATTTCAAAGCCAGGCTTGATCGTCACAACCGCCGTGATCGCCTCAATCCATTTTTCATGGGGTAGCCCAATGACCGCCACTTCGGCAACCGCAGGGTGTCCGTAGAAAGCTTCCTCGACATCGCGACTCGCCACCAGCACTCCGCCTGTATTCACCACATCTTTGATACGGTCGACGATAAACAGATAGCCCTCCTCATTCTGATAAGCCAGATCCCCAGAGTGGAACCAACCATCGGCAAAGGCGTCCTCGGTTTCAGCCTGTTTACCCCAATAACCCACCATCAACTGTGGTGAGCGATGCACAATCTCGCCCTGCTGACCCGGCTGACACTCTTCCTTCGTCGCAGGATCAACAATACGCATCTGTACATTGAAGATTGGCTTGCCCGCAGAGGCCGGATAACGTTGATGATCCTCCGGCGACAGCACCGTGGCCAACGGTGCAATCTCACTTTGCCCATAGCAATTATACAAACCACAGTTCGGTAAGCGCTCAGCAAGCTCAATCACAATAGGCTCAGGCATAATAGAGGCGCCGTAGTAGAGTTTTTGCAGGCAGCGGATATCACGCTGATCAAAATCAGCATGGCGCAACAGCCCGATCCAAACGGTCGGCGGGGCAAAAAATGAATTGATCTTTTCGGCTTCAATTAGCTTCAAGACCTGTTCGGCAGCAGGGGTTTCGATCAGATGAATATGGCTACCCACTAACAACCCAGGCATGACAAACACATGCATTTGCGCCGAGTGATACAGGGGCAGACCCGCCAGAGCATTGTCTTCTGCCTTAATGTCTAAATGGAGCAGGCAACTACTATATTCACTCAATAATGAACGGTGGGTATGCATCGCCCCTTTCGGATCGGACGTCGTACCCGAGGTATACAACAGCTGAACAACGTCGTTTTCGTTTAGCTCAACCGAGGGTAATTCCGCCGAAGCATTCGATTGTGCGACAGCCAGAATATCCAATCCACCATCTGATGGCTCGGTACTACACAATGATCCAATAATATCGGCCTTAATCTCCCCCTGAAGGCTTGTTATATTGGCGGCAAGGGAGTCATCACAGAAGATGGCGCGGGCACCGGATTGATTGAGAATATAACTCAACTCATCCTTAATCAGCGCAAAGTTAACCGGGACATGAATAAGGCCGGCACGGGTACAGGCTAACCATAACAGTAAATAGGCGTCTGAATTTTTACCGTAACCGACCACCCGATCACCGGGAAGCAACCCCACCTCGATCAATTGATTGGCAACACGGTTAACCGCATCGTCTAATTGCCGATATGTCCAACGGCGATCGGCAAAGGCTAGCGCCTCTTTGTTTTCTTGACGCATGACCGAGCGAGCCAAGGCATCACCGATACAGTTACGTGTGGCGTATTGAATGTGTGCTGTCAGTGCATGTTGCATACGTATCCCTCTTCTTGTTATATCCCATGACCGGTATGACCGCGGTCTGGGTAGGATTTTGCTTAAATAGATAAGACGCTATATCAGTACTTAATTCTGTAAAGCACGCCCAGTCTTGAGCAGCTGTACCATCCGAGCTTTCGCTTCCGGCATCTGGCATAACCGCTGATTCGTTTCATGTTCATAATGGAAAAAGTGCTGATACCAGCTATCTGACGTTGCCTGTAACAATAACGTTAGCAGCGCTGACTCTAGTGTTGCCTGATATCCTTCAGAACTCACCGTGACCGCTTGCGCTGGAGCGAGTGGCGACGGTTCTTTTACCGCTAAAGGAAGCCTCGTGCGCAACGTTAATGCGGTTTGTTTGGCATCAAAAAGCAAACGGTCAAGGTTCATACTAATACCGTCACTAGAACGTAGAAAACCTAACGCTCTCGCTTCCTCTGCCGACCGAGTGACTCTGCTGCTCCGGATCAGGTCGAAACAGTGGGCAATCGCTGTTTCAGCACCGAAGCGTTCGGCACTGCGCAACAACATCTCTTTGCAACCGCCCCAACCGGGCACAATACCCACCTGAGTTTCCACTAATCCAACCGCGATGTCAGCATGAGCCTGAATCGCCTGGCAGTGTAAAAGCAGCTCCAGCCCACCACCTAATGCCTTACCAGACAGCGCACCAACGGTCGGAATCGACGCCATTTGCAGCCCACGAAACAGCGTTTGACCTTTTTCAATATAGGCGTCTAATTGTTCCGGCTGGTCGATCAACGCTAAGAACTCGTTTAAGTCCGCCCCTGCAGCAAACACCAGGCCTTCATTATAAAAAACGAGCGCTTTTTGCATCCCAGTCGCCTGCTCAAGCGTTATCGATATCTGGTCCAGTAACTCGTGACTGAGCACCGGCACCTTGCCGGTAAACTCTACACACCACACATCATCACCCAAATCCCATAGCGACAGCTTGCTGTATTGCTGCAGGGCTGGACGACGTTTAATATCAGACAGGCTCAGAATACCTTCGGCAGTATTTAGCAAACCGTATTCACCGCACTCATTCAAGGTGACCGGTTGTTGATCTTGGTAAGCATAAATCGGGCGCTGTTTGACCGCTTGCAAAAAAGCCGAGGGCTTAACACCATCAGCGATTAGCCGTTCAACAAAGGCCTGTGAGCCGAGCATATCCAGCATCTCAAATGGCCCCCAAGACCAGTTATAGCCCAGCTTCATCGCCTGATCGAAAGCAGTGACATCCGTGGCAACATCGGGGATCAATTTAGTCGCGTAATGCAGAACCTGCGACAATACCCGCCAAGCGTACTGCCCGCCTTTATCGCTACACCCGATCAACTCAGCGAGTTGGCCGGGTTTCAGTAATGCACTGGCTAACGTCACTTTTTGCGCTGCGCGATAATCGAGAGTATGAAGGTCTATGACCTCTTTAACCCTGTCACCCTTTTCATTCTTAAATGGGTGATAGAAACCTTGGCAGGTAGCACCTTTACGCCCATAGTAACCCTTGTCAATCATCCCCTGTACCGTAGCGACAGTCATCGCATAGGGAACAAAGTCATCATTATCCGGTAGCAGATCACCCAAGCTTTGGGTGACCGATGGCATTAGATCGATACCCACCAAATCCCATAAGCCAAAGATACCGGTGCTGGGAAAACCACACACTTTCATGATCGCATCGGCTTCTTCGACCCGTAAATTCAGCTTGATCGCTTCCTGTAGTGCGACCTGTAACCAGAACACGCCTAAACGATTACCGATAAACCCAGGCCGATCAGCACAGTCGATCACCGTTTTACCCATGTATTGATCATTAAACCGACTCACACGTTCGACCACATCAGTGAGGGTGTCCTCCCCTTTGATCACCTCAACCAAGCGCATATAGCGGGGAGGATTGAAATAATGGGTGATCACAAAATGCTGCCGAAAATCTTCGGGTAACCCGTCAACCAATGTCTTCAAAGGAATGCTAGAGGTATTGGAGGAGACAATGGCGTCCTTGCGACGCACTTTTGCAATGCGATGAAAAAGAGCCTGTTTAATCGCCAGCCGTTCAACAATCACTTCGATAATCCAGTCATAATCAGCGAGTCGATGGAGATCATCATCGATATTACCAACGTGAATACGTTCAGCGACCGCAGGATGCATCAGACCACCTGCGCAACCCGATGCCAGTAAACGATCGACAGCATTCTGAGCAATCTGATTGCAGTTTTCATCCTCACTATTCGTTGATGCGATATCTAACAGTAACACCTCAGCACCACCATTGGCGGCCTGGGCTGCGATACCGGCCCCCATCACGCCAGCACCGATCACAGCTACTTTTTTTATGTCAGAACATCCGTTAATGGTCGCGGTTGGATTCATCTTAAACGCTCCACAATCAACGCAATCCCTTGACCTCCACCAATGCACATCGTCACCAAACCGTAGCGACCATCAGTACGCTCAAGCTCCGACAAAGTTTTAACAATCAGAAGAGAACCCGTCGCACCAACAGGATGACCTAACGCCACGGCACCGCCGTTAACGTTGACCTTCTCAGCCGGAAATCCTAAGGTTTGGCTGACCGCCATCGCTTGGGCGGCAAAAGCTTCGTTAGATTCGATAACGTCAAGATCGGCAACGGTCAAACCGGCCTTTTCCAACGCCACTTGAACGGCAGTAATCGGCCCTAGGCCCATCATATTAGGTTTAACACCGGCAAAGGCGTAGCTCACAAACCGGCCACGGGGCTTAATACCACGCTGATCTGCCTCCTTAAAGCTGGTTAACACCAACGCCGCTGCACCATCGTTAAGGCTAGAGGCATTTCCGGGTGTGACGATACCATCCCTTTTAAACGCCGGTTTAAGCTTGGCCAAACTTGCAAGAGTAATATCAGCCCGTGGATGTTCATCTTGCGCAAAGGTAAAGGGCTTACGCCCCTGCTTCACAGTCACCGGCACAATCTGATGGCTGAAATATCCATGCTCAATCGCCGCATTCGCACGACGATGACTCTCTAGCGAAAACGCATCAAGCTGCTCCCGACTGAAACCATACTCTGCAGCAATATTTTCCGCCGTGAGCCCCATGTGACCACTACCAAAGGGATCACTCAGAATACCTATGGTCATATCGACAACTTTGCCATCCCCCATACGCAGCCCTCGACGGGTGTTAGGCAGCAAATAAGCACCTTGGCTCATACTCTCTGCACCACCTGCTAGAGCGATCTGGCTATCGCCCAGCAAAATCATCTGTGCAGCAGAAATCACCGACTGTACTGACGAGCCACAAAGGCGATTAACGTTAAGGGCGGCAGAACTCTCCGGTAGACCTGCATTTAAACCGATATGACGGGCAAGATAGACATCTTCTGGCCCCGTGGTGATGATATGGCCAAACACCGAGTGGTCGATATCAGCGGCGGGAACGCCCGATCGTTTGATCGCTTCAACGGCCACCGCCGTGCCCAACTCAGCAGGCGATAAAGAAGATAAACTGCCACCAAAACCGCCAATTGCGGTACGAACACCATCTAAAATCACGACATCGGTAAATTTCATACACTACTTCCTTATTTTTATTCGTTCGACGAAACTATTATTTGCCCAGCAGAGAACGGGCGATCACTTCCTTCATGATTTCTGAGGTGCCGGCATAGATCGTCTGTACGCGTGCATCAACATAAAACCGGGAGATCAGATACTCCTCCGTATAGCCATAACCACCAAACAGCTGCAAACACTCATCGGTAATCTTGCACTGCATTTCGGTAAGCTGAAGTTTCAAAATAGCCGCATCGGTTGGCGTCATCGCCTCGCGGTTATATTTATAGAGACAGTGATCGAGGTAAACGCGTGCCATATCTAGCTGCGCCTTCGCCTCGGCAAGTTTAAAGCGTGTATTCTGAAAATCACCGATCTTGTGACCAAAGGCCTTACGTTCTTGTACATAGTTTAACGTTAGCGCTAACGCCCCTTCTGTCGCGCCAATTGCATGTGCGGCAACGCCTAAGCGTTCACGGGGTAACTCTTGCATCAAATAAGAAAATCCTTTGCCCTCTTCGCCAAGTAACGCATCATGGGGTACGAGGAGATCAGCGAAAAAAAGTTCTGCGGTATCGCTGCTGTGTTGGCCGATCTTTTTAATCCCCTTCCCCCGTGAGAAGCCCGGTAAGCTGGCATCAACCAAAAACAGTGAAACCCCTTTGGCTCCAGCTTTAGGGTCGGTTTTAGCACACACAATGACCAAATCAGCATGCAAACCATTGGTAATAAAGACCTTAGCACCATTGATCAACCAACCGTCCTCGGTGCGCTTGGCAGAGGTACGAAGCGCCGCAAGATCACTCCCAGCACTAGGCTCTGTCATCGCGATGGCCCCCACCGTTTGACCACTAATCATGGGAGGTAACCATCGCTGTCGCTGGTCTTCCGTACCGATATGAAGGATGTAAGGCATCACAATATTGGCGTGGATATTATAGCTAGCACACAAACCACCAAACCCCTGACGGGCAATCTCTTCAACGACCTGCTGGCAAACTTCTACCCCTGCTCCTGCACCGCCATATTGTTCGGGCATATCGATCCCCAACAGGCCAGCAGCACCGAGTGTCGGCCATATAGATTTAGGCATTCCGCCCGCCGCTTCCCAAGCATCATAGTAAGGTGAAACCTCCTGTTTCAACGCCCGACTAATCATGGTTTGGTACAGATCACGGTCTTCATAATGTCCTAGCATGCGAGTCCTACCGATTGTTATACTGATTATTAACGCTGTTGACAGGCAATATACTATCCGGAAGGAACCTAAAGAAATGACCGATAAAGACGAAAAAATTGACCGAATCGGTTACGCAACGCGTTCAAACTTGTCCTTATGAGCAGAGCCCATATCGCTAACCATTATCTGCAAGCGTCTATTCGTGGCGCGCAACGCCAAGGGGTTGAGGCTGCGGAGTTATTGACGGCGGCAGAAATCCCCGTCGAGTGGCTTAATCAACCCAGCAAATTGATCACCGAGCAACAGCTAGCCCGCCTGATTAAAGCCGTATGGCGAGCAACCCATGATGAATTTATGGGGCTTACAGCTGGACAGTGTCATAACGGAACCTTTGCTTTAATGGCCGAGTATTGCCTTCCCTCACAAACCTTAGGCGCCATGTTGCGAAAGAGTGCTCGCTTTTACAATACGCTATGCCGTGATGTTGATATTGCGTTAGAAGAAGCCTCTAAGGATGAGAATCTGGTTTTTCTACGTTTATCGCTAAAAGACAACACCTACGATCCCGACCATCTTTTACAAGAGTTTATGATGCTGATGTGGCAACGCTTTAGTTGTTGGCTGGTCGGCCAACAGATTCCTTTTGCCGGTTCAGAGTTCAGTTATCCCGCGCCAGCCCATGTTGAGGAGTATCGGGTGATGTTCCCAGGCAGTCACCTGTTCAAGCAACAAAGCAGTGGTTTCTACCTCCACGCTCGACATCTACAACTGCCTATTGTTCGACGTGAATCAGAGTTAGCCGATTTTTTACAAAAATGCCCCGCCTATGTTCTGCACCGCCCGAGCCAAGACGAAAGTTTCCAAGCCAAAGTCCGAGGGCTGTTAGCCCTACATGACTATACGGATATGCCAAACTTGGAAGAGATCAGCGAACATATGAATTTAACACCGAGAACTCTAAGACGAAAACTGAAAGAGGAAGGCACTTCCTTTTCCATCATAAAAGCATCCCTGCGGCGGGAATATGCCATCAAACTGCTAACCATCGAAGATTTAAGAATTGTGAATATCAGCGAGCGACTCGGTTTTTCAGAGACCGCCGCATTTTGCCGAGCATTTAAACGTTGGACAGGTAAAACCCCCACCCGCTGGAACAGCGATAGGCGGTGAGGTGCTAGTACATCCGGTGCCTAAACAACCAACCGGCTAACGACAGTGTGACAAAACCAATGATGGCCATTGGCCAGTACTGATGAATCAACAGTGAATAACTGTTCCCCTCCAGCGTGACACCGCGCACGATCACCAAGAAATAACGCAGCGGATCAAGATAGGTTAACCACTGCACAAACGGTGGCATATTGGCGATCGGCGTTGCAAACCCCGACAGAACTATCGCCGGCACCATAAACAGGAAAGCCCCCAGCACCGCCTGCTGTTGCGTCACGGAGATAGCCGAGATCATCAAGCCAACCCCCACCGCAGAGAGCAGAAATAATCCGATCCCTAGATACAATGCTCCCAGACTACCGCGCAGAGGAATCTCGAATAGAACCACCATCACCACAATGATCAGCGTTGCCTCTAGCAAACCAATCACAATACCGGGAATAGCTTTACCGATAAGAATTTCCATGGGCCGCAAAGGCGTGACCAGTAATTGGTCAAAAGTGCCCGCCTCACGTTCCCGAGCCACCGAAAGCGATGTGACTAACAGGGTTACTAGCAGGGTCAGTAGACCGACAATACCGGGCACGATAAACCAATTCGATTGTAAATTATCGTTATACCAAGCCCGCGTTTGCAACGTTGCGAACGCGCCACTTTTACCCCGGGATGCCAACCAGCTAAGGTTATAATCCAACACGATACTATTGAGATAATTCATCGCCATCATGGCGGTATTGGAGTTTCGGCCATCCAATATCACCTGTAACGAGGCACTGTTACCCAGCAAAAGATCACTACTGAAATATTGACCAAGGTGCAATACAAGCAGTACATCCCGATTATCGATTAGCGGGGCAACTTCGCTGTCATGATCAATATAAGCAATAACCTCAAAATTGGGTGAGCCCTCGATATGACTCACTAATTCTCGCGACGCACCGCCAAGATCTTCGTTATAGATCGCTACCGGTACATTATTAAGATCATAGGACGCCGCAAAACCGAACACCAGTAACTGAATAATCGGCGGACCAATAATGACAAAGCGGCTACGCTTATCACGCAACAGCGCCAGAAACTCTTTGATCGCTAGGGCAAAAATCTGTCTGAAAACCATAGACTACTCCAGCCGCTTGTGGAATTTGCGCCACACCAGTGAAAAATAGAACAACGACATAATCAGCAAGGCAGCAATATTCGGCAGCACCACCGACCATACATCACCCGCGAGAAACAGCGTTTGCAGGATCGCCACAAAATAACGTGCGGGTACTAAGTAGGTAATAAACTGTATCCAGCTGGGCATGGAGTGAATATCAAACAGAAAGCCCGACAAGATGAAGGCGGGTAAAAACGTAACAATAATAGCCAGCAGCCCCGCGACGAACTGATTTTTGGCCACGATAGAGATAAGCAGACCAATAGCTAACGCCACCAGCATAAACAGCGCCGAACTGACCATCAGCAACCAGAAAGAACCATGCAAAGGCACATTAAACTGCCATACCGCCAGCGCCACACTGAACAACATCCCCCCCATACCCAGCACAAAATAAGGGATTAACTTACCCGCCAGTATCTCGCCGCGACGAAGGGGTGTCACCATCATCGCCTCCATCGTGCCACGTTCCCACTCCCGCGCCACCACCATCGCCGTGAGCAGCGAACCGATCAGTGTCATCACGATAGCGATCAACCCCGGCACCAGAAACAGACGGCTAGACAGCGCAGTGTTAAACCAGACTCGCTGCTCTACACTCACCGGCATCTGTAGTGACTGGCCACGACTCTCAGCATAATGGCTCAGCCACCCCTGCCAAGTTCCCGTAATATAACGTTGGGTGATATTCGCCTGATTAGAGTCCACCCCGTTGACGATGACTCCGATAGGCGATTCGGTATTGGATAATAACTGCGCGGAAAAATTACTCCGTAACCAGACAATGCCGTCTATCTGGTGCTCATCCAGCGCTTTTTGTGCCGTTTGAATAACACTGAAATACTGCGGACTGAAAAACTCGGAACGCTCGAAAGCCCCAGCCAATGATTGGGTCTCCCTATCCGGTTGTTCAATAACAATACCCACGGGGATATGCTTCGCATCTAAAGAAACCCCATAGCCAAACAGAAACAGCAACACGACCGGCATTACGAAGGCGATAGCGATGCTCGATGGATCACGCAGAATCTGCAAACTCTCCTTACGGATCAGCCCCCAGAGACGCATATGGGCTAACGAACTCATGCCTCAACCTCCGATGATTGCTGACGCTGCTCAATTAACTGAATAAAAGCATCCTCCATCGTTGGGTCAGGATTATCCACCGTCCGAGCCTGCATTTTCATATCCAGTGGTGTTCCTGCGGCTAGCACTTCACCATCCGCCATAATCACCAAGCGATCACAGTAATTCGCTTCTTCCATAAAGTGGGTTGTAACCAACACGGTCACCCCCGCCTCAGCCAGCGCATTGGTGCGCGCCCAGAACTCCCGTCGAGCCAGTGGGTCAACACCTGAGGTAGGCTCATCAAGAAAGAGAATATCGGGTTCGTGCATTAACGCTGCAGCAAACGACAGGCGCTGTTTATAGCCTAAGGGCAGATCCCCCGCATTAGCATTCTGAAAGGCTGCCAACTCGAAGGTGGTCAGTGCCCAATCCAAACGGGCTTTTTGTTGTTTTCCCCTTAAACCGTAGGCGCTGGAGAAAAACTGTAAATTCTGTCGTACTGATAGATTGCTATACAGCGAGAACTTCTGCGCCATATAACCAATGCGTCCACGAGCCGTGGCAGCCGCGCGGCGCAGATCATAACCGGCGACCGCTAGCTCTCCGCTGCTGACGGGCAACAAGCCACAAAGCATACGAAAAGTCGTGGATTTACCCGCACCATTTGCCCCGAGCAAGCCAAAAATCTCTCCCCGACGCACGCTAAAACTGACATTATTGACCGCAATAAAGTCACCAAAACGGCGTTGTAACTTATCAACTCGGATGACCTCATCGCCCGCTGCCGCGTCTATTTTTGATGGCGGTGTAAATTCAACCTGCGGCGCGTCTGTGCGACGAACTTTTAGCCGTGCGATAAAGGCGTCTTCGAACCGTGGTTCCACCGCGCTAATATTAATATCCGTTTGTCCCGGCAGTAAACGTTCAGCCGTGGGCGGCTGGGCGGTTTCCATGACCAAACGCACCGTCTCGCCCTCAATCAGCGCATCCAACACGCCAGGCGCTCGGCTCAATGCTTCCTGCAAACGACGATGACTCAACGTTTGAGTACTGACCCGAAAAGTACGGCCTGCCACTGAGCGGCTGAATTTCGCAGGCTCCCCCTGATCGAGCAACTTGCCCTGATGCAGTAAGATTACCTCGTCACAGCGTTCCGCTTCATCTAGATAGGCCGTACTGAGTAACACTGTCATACCAGCCTCTTGCACCTGCCGATAGACGATCTGCCACAACTCACGGCGTGACACAGGGTCAACACCCACCGTAGGCTCATCTAACAACAGCAATCGCGGTGAACGCACTAAGGTGCAGGCAAGCCCGAGTTTTTGTTTCATGCCGCCGGACAACTGTCCCGCCAAACGCTGCGCGAAGGGAGACAGTCCGGTCATCTGCATCAACTCGGCATAGCGAGCTGGGCGCTCTAATACCGGTAATCCTTGCAGGTCGGCGTAGAGATCAAGATTTTCCTGCACACTCAGATCTTCATACAGGCCGAAACGCTGCGGCATATAGCTAATGCTAGACTGAACCCTCAAAGGCTCGGCAAGCGCATCGATATCCAAGACGCGAATGTCGCCCGCATCCGGCAGTAATAAACCGGCGGCTAAGCGTATCAGTGTCGTCTTGCCCGCTCCATCGGGACCGATTAATCCTGTCACGCGACCCGGTTGAATACTAAAACTTACATCGTCCAGCGCCGACACCTGCCGGCCATCGGTGAAGGTTTTGCTAACCGCCGAAAATTTAAGCGCAGCACTGCTCACCGCTATTGTCCACAACCGTTAGTCGTGGTTTCGTCCAACGACTGGTCAAGCTCAATAGTGACGGTGGCCGGCATACCAAGGCGCAACTCTCCCTGTCCATTACAGGCATAGATTTTAGCTGAGTAAACTAAACGGGTACGTAACTCTTCGGTTTGGACACTTTTCGGGGTAAATTCCGCGGTAGGAGAGATATAGCCAACCCAGCCTTGGTAAGCCTTATCGGGATAACTGTCGGTATAGATCAGCGCTTTAGCACCCAGAGGCACTTGTCCCAACACGGTTTCCGACAGATAGGCACGTACCCAGACCGGTTCAATGAAAGCCAACGTCAGCACCGGTGTTGAAGGAAACGCCATATCACCCGGCTCTAAAATACGGTTACGAATAACGCCATCGGCGGGCGCATAAAGATTCGCATTTTCCAATTGCTGCTGAGCTAGCACCAAGCCCGCCTCACGCGCAGCCAATTCGGCTCGTGCCACCGCGATGTCCTCTTTGCGAGGGCCCGCCTGCAACAACGCTAGTGACTGTTTCGCCGCCTCCATCTGAGCTTCAGCGACATCGGCCAACGAACGCGCATTGTCGACATCTTCATCCGATGCTAACCGCTTCTCCACCAGCCGCACTATCCGCTTATAGCTATCTCGGGTCGACTTCGCCTTAGCTTGGGTAGCATTAAATTCAGCCACCCCCTTACTAATCTCTTCTGGACGACTCCCCGCCTCCAGCTTAGCAACAACCTGTTGTTGAGCGAGCAGTGTCGCTTCGGCTTCGGCCAGTTGCGCATCAAGTAACTCAGTATGCAAATTAGCCAGCAACTGTCCTTTTTTAACGCGATCACCCTCTTGTACATAGATGTCAGCAATATGCTCACTGCTATTGAAGGCCAACAGGGCTTCACGGATATCCACATTACCGTACAGCTGCACCGTGGTGTCATTACTATGTCCATGTTCAGTGCGCCACCAGAACAGGGCAACAATAGCGACTAACCCCAATACCACGATGGGTATAATGATTTTTTTCCTACTCATTTCACCATTCCTTTTTGTGCCTGCAAAACCCACGTTAGTCGCTTCATCCCTATGGCCAACCACTCAGCGGCTAATCTACCGCTACCAATATAACATTCGATGCAACAGTAAACGGAATTAACATCCATGTAACTGATCAGAAACAACAAATACCCGCCAAGATGCTTTAACTTTTGCAACAATAGACATACGACATACCGCTTCGATAGTTGGAAAAACGCCAACTATTCTCGCTGTCGCCAACCCAATATCCAGTGCCGAACTACACTTTATGATACATCTCTGTTCATAATGTTCTTGCATTGAGTGGCACTCTCTTAATATCATTAACATATTAACTAATGGCCGGTACATCAATAACAAGGCCATAAACAAGGAGGATCGCGTAATGCAATATCATCTGAACGGGTTCAAACCCGGTAATTACCAAGTTCCCGATGAGGCGAGAAAGCCTTACCCTGAACCACCGATTGTGGACCTGCCTAATGAAGTTGATGTTCTGATCATCGGTACTGGACCTGCGGGCTTAACCATGGCTAGGCAGCTATCTGAATTCCCCGACATTAAAACATGCATTGTTGATATGGCTCCCGGCCCGTTACTCTTTGGCCGCGCGGATGGTATATCCTGCCGCACCATGGAGATCATGGAAGCCTTTAATAGCAGTGAAATGGTGGTTAAAGAGACCTACCAGCTGAAACAGAACACCTTCTGGGAGCCGGATGAGGCCAACCCTGAGAACATCAAGCTCACACATAAGATCGCCGATGCTCGCGCAGGACTTTCCGAGTTTGTCCACGGTATCGTCAATCAGGCACGCCTGCATGAGCTACTCCTTGATGGCATGGAAAGATCGGTAACCCACCTCCTTCCTCACTACAGCCGCGAACTGATTGAGATGAAGATTGACGACAGTCTCACTCAAGACCTTGATGCGTACCCGATCACAGCAACCTTCAAACGAGCCGATGAGGCAGGTGCGGGCAAAATAGAAACAGTTAAAGCCCGCTACATAGTGGGCACCGACGGTGCCAGAAGTAACGTTCGCAGAAGTATGAACATACCGCTAGAAGGTGACTCCGCCAACAAAGCCTGGGGCGTTATGGATATTCTGTTGAACACCGACTTCCCAGATATCCGCGTCAAGAGCTTTATCCAATCCAAAGATCACGGCGCCGTTATGACCATCCCACGTGAGGGCGGCTATCTTTGCCGGTTCTATGTTGAGATGGACCTGCTTGGCAAAGACAAACGCGTTAAGGATACCAACCTGACCGAACAAGACCTCATCGCCAAAGCTCAAAAGATTTTTCACCCCTATACCCTCGATGTAAAAGAAGTGGCTTGGTGGTCGATCTACGAGGTTGGCCAACGCCTTGCTGAGCGCTTTGATAATCGCCCAGTAGGCAGTTCAGAAGACATTATCCCCCGTGCATTTGTCGCGGGTGACGCCTGTCATACCCACAGCCCTAAAGGTGGTTGGGGTTTGAACACCTCACTGCCTGACACCTTCAACCTCGGCTGGAAACTTGCGGCCGTACTGCAAGGGAAAAGTCATCCTAAATTGCTGAGAACCTACGGTACGGAGCGACGCAAAGTAGCGCAACAATTGATCGACGCCGACCGTGAGCTGTCTAGGCTGGTAGCGACACGACCAACCGCAGGCAATGACGCCAAGCAATCAACCGTTGATACGGCCAAGATCGAAGCCTTTATGAAGCGCCAAAGCGGTTTTGTTTCTGGCACATCGATTGAATACTTCCCGTCATACATTTGCACGGGTCAAGAAAACCAACATTTAGCCAAAGGCTTTCACATTGGCCAACGCATCCACTCGGCTGAAGCGACACGTGTTGCTGACGGTAGAAGCCAGCATCTAGGTCACTTGGTTAAAGCGGATGGCCGCTGGAGGATATTCCTGTTTGGCGATACACAAGACCCTAGAGAGCCTTCATCAGCGGCCTATCAATTCATCGACTTTTTGGCCAACGATGAGTCTTCACCGGTGCAAAAATACACACCAAAGGGCGCTGACGTCGATTCGGTGATTGATACCTATGCTGTATTCCAGCAGCAGGATTTGTCGATGCATGACCTGCATGACTTCCTCTGGCCGGCAAAAGGAAAATACGGATTGCGGGACTACGAAAAAGTATTCCAAGCTGAACCAGGCAATGACATCTACGATCTACGCGAAATTGACCGCTCCGCCGGTTGCATAGTGATTGTAAGACCTGACCAACATATCGCGTCTATCTTACCCCTGACGGCACACGAAGAGCTTAAGCAGTTCTTTGATGTCTTTATGATTGAGCAGAAATAACAGTCACATCCCGCTATCAAATGCACAACTAAGCCCACCCAGTAGAACTGGCTGGGCTTTTTTATTCTCTAGCTGAGATAAAATCCTCCACTCCAACACAGGGACAGGAACAGGCACAGGCAATATATTAAAGATCAGTTTTTGTTCGGTCACCATCGCGTTGCCCTCTATTTTGATGAGAGTGCAGGTGCGCTGACTAGTCGCAAAGTTTTAGATGAGGTTTATTGATCGCTTACGACATTAACCACGATACTCATTTGAAAAAGCATAACAGTGAAAAACACTGCCGCGGCAAGCTGAGAAATAACTCAGTTATGTGGCGCAAAAGCACGGGCTTGAACACGGCTTAAGTGCGTTGAGTACTCAGCTTGAGCACCCACCTGAATGGTAAGCACTATTTTTTAGGGAGAATTGTTTCTTCAGAGAGCATTTTTTCGGGTCAGTTATTTTTCAAAGGGAATTACTTTTCAGAGTGCTTGACCTTGTTATCTGCACACGAAAAATCTTAAGCCTTTTGTAAAGACCCACTGCTGGCCTCTAACACAAGATCGGAGGCGTCGGCTTGCTCGACACGATTACGGCCATGGGATTTAGCCCGATAAAGCGCAGCATCGGCTCGTCGCATCGAATCAGCCAGTGACTCGTTTGCCACATTAACCGCAGCCACACCGAAACTGGCGGTGACCTTAAGTCTCAGCTCTCCTACCCTGACCTCCATCTCTGCCAACGCTACTCGGAGGCGCTCGGCCAGCTCATTTGCATCATGCAAACCGGTCTGCGGCAAAAGCACGGCAAACTCTTCACCACCAATACGCCCGATAATATCGACATCCCGCATGATCACTTGCAGTGCATTGATTGCCGCAATCAAGACCCTATCTCCAGTCGCATGACCGTAATTATCATTAACCCGTTTAAACATATCCAAGTCAATCATAACCACCGCCAACGGCGCTTCAAACCGACGAGCTCTATTAACTTCTCGCTCGCTAAATTCGTAGAAAGCACGACGGGTTAATACGCCAGTCAACGAATCCGTTTGCGCCAGCAACTCAGCATGCTTCACCGCCTTTTCCAGTTCAGCTGTGCGTTCTGATACCAGCCCTTCAAGCATCGCCTGTTGTTGCTGTAGGTGCAGAATATGCTGCAGCTCTGCAGTCTCTTTCTCTTGAGTTAAATAGTTAATACGATCTGCCAACGCTAAGGAAAGCAGTACCCCTTCAATACATAGCCCCAGCGGAGGAGAAAAATTGGTAATAAAATCAGCAGGAATCAGGCCAATATTCCGCGTTACGGCCATCAGAATCGCCATACTCCAGATACTCCAACCCAGCACATAAAATCGAGCATCCTCCCGACCCTTTTTATATTGCCACACGCCAATCAATGGAAAGAAAACCGTCAAAAGCGCATACAGCAGAGTGAGCTTTACTGCATATTCACGCCCGCCTAACAGATAGCAGAGCACAGAAAGTCCACCCAAAACCAAAAGGGATTGCAGCAGCCGATCAATAATCAACGATTCTTTTGTATTCAGAAAACAACGCGTAAATTGAGTCGCCAACACCAATGTCAGCACGGCAAAAATGATCGGGGCAAAATCGACAAACCAGTTATGTCCCTGCCACAAATAGCGATAGCCAAGACCGGTATTGGTCAACAACACCATCATCGCCGCCATAATATATAAGGTATACCATTTGTATTCGGGTAAATGGGTGGAATAGCCGATCAAAAAATTAGAAAGCACCAGCAGCAAACCAATACCGATAAAAGTGCCAATAACAAAATAACCTTTGGCGTAGTGTTGCGAAAAGGCATCGGGGGTCCACATTAATAGCTGAGTTTCGGCCTTACCCGGCAATGCATAGGAGAGTTTAACCCATATCCGCTGGACCGTTTCTGCAGGTGTATTCACCGGATATAAGTTGCTCTCAGCAGCAACCGCACGTTCAGTCAATGGGATATGATCACCGCCCACTTGGGCTGCAGCACCTTGCGTATAAAAGGTAACAAAATCCCAATTGGGGTGAGGTACTTCTAGCAACCATGACAATGCTTCTTCACTGCTGTTTTCTAGATCGATACGCAACCAGAAATCAGCACCACTGATACCAAAGTTACTATTCCCGTTTGGCAGCGGCATAAAACGAGCAGCAAGTGGTTCGCTCTTTATCTGTTCCCAAGTATAGGTGTGGCTTGCATCTTCAAGATACAAAACATTCATTCCCGTGCCTATACCCGCCATCGAGGATGATAGTTTGATCGGCGACTGAGCCTGACAAACAGTGCTGATCATTAGCAACATCAGCAGCGCAAAGAGGCGCCCTAGATGCTCACAAAAAAGACCCACACAAAGTCGGTTACTTATTTCCCTACGGCGATTAATACGACTAAAATCTGGTAAGCCCATGATTATAATTAAAATGCCTAAACATGCGGTTCGGATGGGTAATTTAACAACTAATGCCAACTAAAGTAACACCATATTACCCTTAGACGATCAAGATTCTCTGATAAATCAGTAGCAACCTTATACCGATTAGCCTGAGTTAGCCTGTTTAGTTTCGATTTGGAGTACCCTGCTTTCCTATCCAATCCCTTATCATTTCAACTAAACCAACCGAAAAAGGCAGTCCGAGGTCACTGAGCGGCACTGACTCATGAACCTGCTGGTGATACTGTTCGACAAAAGATTTAATCACCGATGTACGGTCTGCGCAGTTTCATTAATCGACAAGAAACAAAAGCGATTCGACTAACGAAAACAATTTGTTAAAACGACTCTACGCTTATATTTTACAGCTTCGGTGCGTTCGGCTTAATCAGCCTAAAACTGAAATCAACACAGCCAAAGCTGCCAATTGTCTTTGATGACCGACTGGATAAACACCTAGACCTAAAAAGCCAGAACCTAGCGGACACTGAATTTTGAATAGTCTGAACTGAAGACTCAATTCACTTAGGGTAAGGACGGCTAATTATTAGCTCGCAAAGAAAAGCAGCCGTGGGCTGATAAGCCTTAAATACTCGTCATCGATGTTGCGATTTAGCTTCACCGGTAATTTACAAGAACACCAAGCAGTCGATGACTGGTGAGCACAATTTTGTCGCGACTGAAGAGAAGATAGAGAGGATAGAGAGGACTGCAGCGAATAATTCACAGATACAAAAACGCCCTGCCAGCAAACCTAAGCTCCGGACAGGGCGTTTTAATCTTGCGATGATAACTAAGCAGTCATTATTGCTGTTTAGTCATACGTAGGTAAGGCAGTTTAACGTCGATATCACCGAACTTAGCCTTCGCTTCTTCATCATTCAGCGACAGACCCACAATCACATCTTCGCCTGCTTGCCAGTTAGCTGGTGTCGCAATCGGTCCTTTAGCGGTTGCTTGAAGGGCATCCAGAGCGCGCACAACTTCAGCAAAGTTACGGCCGACAGACATTGGGTAGGTCATTGACAGCTGCAGTTTTTTGTCTGGGCTGAAGATAAAGACCACACGCACACTGGCAGAGTCAGCAGCAGTGCGACCATCCGGTAGATAAGCATCCGCCGGTAACATATCCAGTGCTTTGGCAACCGCCATATCCTCGTCAGCAATGATCGGGAATGTTGCTGGAGCGCCTGAGTATTTCTCTATATCTGCCTTCCATTGAACATGCTCTTCAACGCCGTCAACAGACAGGCCAATAACTTTAGTGTCACGCTTTTCCCATTCAGCCGCTAGCTGAGCCACGGCACCAAACTCTGTTGTACAAACGGGTGTGAAATCTTTCGGGTGGCTGAACAAAATAGTCCATTTATCACCGATGAAATCATGTAATTTGAAGTCGCCTAGATCGGTTTTCAAATCGAGATTAGGGACGATGTCATTGATTCGAAGTGCCATCTTTCATTTCTCCAGTTGTGTTACTTTAGTGGGCATATTTGCCCTTGATTAATAACATAATAATATAAGCTTATACCTAAAGGAAATTAAGCCTAGCAATACATTCAATAGTTGAAACTTATAATGTGATCGCTATGCATCCTAAAGACCTCTAATCTAAACGCGGCTTTTAGTCCTTATCGCTGCTCTTCAGCCGCTCCCAGGCGGCAAACGTACTGATAAATATTTCGCCACTGAGCCGCTCGGGGAATTCGACCTTTTCTAAACGATCCATAACCGGTCCCTTCACTTCAGCTAAGTGCAATTTAATTCCGGTATCCTTCAAGCGAGCATTGATCGACTCTAAGCTATCCAGTGCTGACGCATCGATTAGGTTGACCGCCTGACAACTGATCACCAAATGCTGCAGTGCCGGATTTTGACTCACCAGCGCCTGTATCTGGTCTTCCAGATAACGGGCGTTAGCAAAATAGAGACTTTCATCAACCCGAATAATCAAGACATTAGGGCTGGTCTCCACCGCATGTCTCTCGATATTGCGAAAGTGTTCACTACCGGCAACCCGTCCTACGACGGCCGTATGCGGACGGCTAGTACGATAAATGTGCAACGCTAGTGATAAACCAACACCGGAGAGAATACCCGCTTCCACCCCTTGCAGCAGCGTGATAACAACCGTTAGCAGCATCGCTGAGAAGTCAGCCTTTGAATAACGCCACGTATGCTTGATAGCGTGGATATCGATTAGAGAAAGTACGGCGATAATAATCGTCGCCGCCAAGGTTGCGATCGGCAGCGTCTGCAACAGCGGCGTTAACCAGAGAATAACCACCAGAATACCCAAGGCGGTAAAAGCGCCAGCGGCGGGGGTGCGTGCGCCGGCATCAAAGTTCACCACTGAGCGAGAAAATCCGCCCGTGACCGGCATCCCCGTACTAACGGCCGCTCCAAGATTGGCACAACCAAGACCGATTAACTCCTGATCTGGATCGATACGCTCGCGACGTTTTGCGGCCAATGTCTGACCCACAGATACCGACTCAACAAAGCCGACAATACTGATCAACAACGCCCCAACCCAGAGCTGTTGCCAAAGGTTGATATCGCTAGATGGCATCGCCAAAGGTGGCAAGCCTGCTGGTACATTGCCCACAACCGCAACGCCCTGCTCGTTTAACGAAAAATAAGCGGCTATCCCTGTGGTCGCAACCACCGCCAAGATCGGCGCCAAGCGCCCTACGCTACTAGCGATGGCTCGACTGAACCCTAATTGAATCAAAAGTGGCCCTAACCAACGACGACTTGCATATAAAAACAACAAAGTGCCGCTGCCCAGCAAGAGCGTTATCACATTTAGTTCCGGCAGCGCCTTAACCAATGCGAACAACAGCTCCGGCAGGTTATGACCGCTCACCGAGACACCTAACAGATGCTTGAATTGGCTGATAGCAATGATAATTGCTGAAGCGGTGATAAAGCCAGAAATCACTGGATGACTGAGAAAGTTGGCAAGAAACCCCAGACGAAACAACCCCATCAAGGTCAGCATAATACCGGAGATAAAGGTCAGCAAAATGACAGTGGTCAGGTATGCATCACCCTCTGGCGAAACAATACTGCCCGCGGTCGTGAACGTCATCAAGGCAATAACCGCTACAGGACCTACTGATAAGGCACTACTGGTGCCCAAAACGGCATAGATCAGTAAGGGCGCAATACTGGCATACAGCCCAACTTCAGGGGGTAGACCTGCCAGCATCGCATAGGCCAATGACTGAGGAACCAGCATCACCGTCACAATCATGGCCGCCATCAAATCCTGATTGAAGATGGCTAAGCGGTAGTTCGGTAGCCATCCCAGAATCGGCAGGTATTTTTTAATATTCACTTAAATCCCTTAATAGCGCTCAAGATCAGCTCTTAATAAAGCTATCCTTTTCTGCATGCAAATCATGACCGGCAGCATGGGCCGCCTGCAGTAACTGCCCTATATCACAGTTTTCCTGCTGCACTTGGTTATGAATCCAGAGGGACACCGCTCGGCGGCCACTGCGGCAAAATCCCAAGATAGGCGTCGGTAGTCTATCAATGGCGGCACCAAAGGCCTCAATCGCTTCCGTTGTATACTCACCCGGTGTAACAGGGATCTCAACCCATTCAATCCCCTCAGCCTCGGCTGCTTGGCGTAGTTCAGAATCATTAATATGGTCATCCGCTTCACCCGGCTGGCGATGACAAATAATTGCGCGAAAGCCTTTTGCTTTCAGCTCTTTCATATCACTTGGGTAGATCGCATGACAGATGGAAAAGCCCGGTTCAAGTACTTTGATATCCATAGATTCCTCGTGTTATTTAAATAGGTTAAGCGGTATTTTTAGATACACTTGGCCATTGTCTTCTGCTGGTGGCATCTCACCCGCTCGCATATTGACCTGAACCGATGGCAAAATCAGTGTCGGCATGTCCAACGTCGCATCCCGCTCGGTGCGCATCTGTACAAACTCAGCTTCCGTAATACCTTCATGCACATGCACATTGTGCTGACGCTGCTCAGTGACGGTTGTTTCATGACAGTACTCTTCACGACCCGGCGCTTTGTAGTCATGACAGAGGAAAATCCGCGTTTCACCCGGCAAACTGAGCACTTTTTTAATCGAGTGAAACAGAGTGCGTGCGTCACCACCGGGGAAGTCACAACGGGCTGTACCGTAATCCGGCATAAACAAAGTATCGCCGACAAACGCCGCATCACCGATAACATAGGTTAGACAGGCCGGCGTATGTCCCGGCGTATGCAACACATTGCCTTCAAGATTACCAATACGGAAACCCTCACCTTCCTCAAAAAGATGGTCAAACTGACTTCCGTCACGCGCAAATTCAGTACCGGCATTGAATGCTTTACCGAAGGTATCCTGCACCACGGTAATCATAGCTCCAATACCGGTCTTGCCACCCAGCGCCTGATGAAGATAAGGCGCTGCCGATAGATGGTCTGCATGAACATGGGTTTCCAGAATCCACTCAACCGAGAGGTTGTTATCACGCACATAAGCAATGATCTCGTCCGCCGAACGCACATCGGTACAGCCACTGGCATAATCAAAATCCAGCACCGAATCGATAATGGCGCAGGCATTAGAATCGGGATCTCGCACCACGTAACTGAATGTATTGGTAGGCTCATCAAAAAAGGCTTTCACCTTAGGCACACACGAGGAAACTTGTACTTCGCTCATGGTATATCTCCGAATTCTTAATATTAGATAACTCTAATATTAAATGATATTTCATGTACTGTCTGCTTTATACTCTTTAAATTTAACTATGATGCTCATAGTCACAATACATCTATTCCATCGATGCAATCTTAATAGGTTTGTGTCTCAACAAGCGATGACTCAGGCGTAACAGTGCTGCCAGCGTTAAAAATTGCACCGCCGCTAACCCACCAATACCTAACCAGTAAACCAAACTAAATGCCACGACGATTCCACCTTGCACCCACACTAGATGCCACCAAAACATGCCCATCACAAACAGAGCAACACCGGGGCAGATCAGCCCGAAACTAATAGGGTTACGCTGATCACCCAAAAAATGGGCTTTCAAATAACCGTTCAGCTGCATCACACGATACCCCAACAACATAACGCCTAGCTGCAACATATAGATGGCTGTTAGTACGACAAACAGCTTTCCTTGTTCAACAGGCGCCGCAAAATGATGACTCAAGCCATGCTGTACTCGCACCCATTCGATCCCCAGTAACGTCATAATCGGAATCAGCATCCAAATGCTGGGCGTGGCCTGCGCCTGCAAACCATACTGTAGCATCGCTTGTAGGCCCGATATCAAAATCAGTACGCCAGAAACCACCGCGACCACCAAAAACAGAATCGATAACGTGGCCGCCAGCGCCGCGACGAACAGAGACTGTGACATCGCCGCCGGCGCTGCAAAGCCGACAGACAACATAGAAAAAGTAAAAACAGCCATCAACGGAGAGAGATGGTTGTGCTCTTCTTGCCGATAACCACCACTCACTAGCATCCGGCTAAGATAGCGACCATAAAGCTTGAGCGACCAGACGCCGATAGCAGCAAAAGCCAACAAAGCGAACGGAAAGAGATACTCCACAACAGTCCATAAATTCGGCACACAGAGCGCACCCAGTGCAAAGCAGACATTGACCGTCATCGCAAATGTCAGCGGCTGTGTCATCAACTGAGCCTCACTCGGTGATCCAAGCAGCTGTTGATAGGCTTCAGTCGTGCGGGCCTCACGGTATTCACGAATATTCCAGACCAGCAACGTAAAGTGCAATAAAGCCAGCAGTAACATAAACAGCGTCGCCAGAATCGCAACGAAGCGCACCCCTGTGGGTAATGCCGTACTCCCCGCAAGCAATGCTTCAAGGTGCTGCCACGTTGGCATAGGAAAACCCTGATGAGGGACTAACCACATTAGATACATAAAAAATGAGATGGAAAGTCCACCGGCACCCAACGCTGCCAACCAGTAACTCGGATGCCATGGTTGATTTTGATCTCGTCTTAACATCAGCAATCTCCTTATCCTTGAAGTTGTGCCGAACGAGAGTTAGAGATCGTTAAAAGCCTATTCATAGACTCAACCGACCGAGACTCACGTATAAAAAAGATCTAATAATGATGAGGTAAGATATTACCAACTTAAGCGTTTTATCGGTCTAGTATAGAAAAAATTCATTAACGCCTCTGTTGTTAAAAGACATACTACATTAGATTATTCTAATGCAAAATCACTATGTGATGATAAGATGATATTTGTCATAAAAATGGCATTACCAAGTGAGTCTACTTAAGGGTCTACTTAAGGGTCTACTTAATTTTCAAGTGGTAGAAGCAGGCTACGCGCTCAAAAATGGCTGACAATATTCAGACCTGCCTGCGGATGGCATTCTTAGTTAAGACCTACCGTACAGGTCATTCTGCGGTATTCATGCAGCTTTGTATCAAGTAAGCAGGTATTTAATAAAAGAGGCATCTATGTGGGATCAACGTTACAGTGGTGAGAATTTCGTATATGGCACCGAGCCAAATGAGTTTCTAGTAGAGCAAGCCTATCGAATTCCGCAAGGATCTGTCCTTTGCCTAGCAGAGGGAGAGGGACGGAATGCCGTTTATCTGGCACAAAAGGGCTATGAAGTTCATGCGATCGACCTATCCACTATAGGCCGCGATAAAGCGATGAGTCTGGCAGAAAAAACGGGAACACGGATACGCTACGATGTCGGCGATTTGACTCACCTTGAGATTGCACCTGAACACTGGAGCGGTATTGTTTCAATTTTTGCCCATAGCCCTTCAGCTTTGCGACGGGAGCTACATAAAAAGGTTGTATCGGGCCTGCAACCTGGAGGGGTATTCATTCTCGAGGCTTTTAGTCCGAATCAACTGAATAGCAGCGGTTTAGGTGGTCCTAAAGATCTCGACATGCTGATGTCACTGCTCGATTTGAAACAGGAACTCGCCGAGCTAGATCTGCTGCTGGCCCGCGAGTGCCTTAGACCGGTCAACGAAGGCGAGCTTCATCGTGGCGAATGCAGTGTGATTCAGCTAGTCGGCGTCAAACAGGGCTGATAAAACCAGAGGTGTAAAAAATAGAGGATTTAAAATAGAGGATTTAAAATAGAAGCGTTAAAGCTGAAGTCGCACAGCTGTTGCATTCATAGATGAAGAGGCGATACAACATCGCCGTTAAGTAAACAGTGGATGCTCACTTAACGATGATGCTCAACTCATGCCTCCCTAACTTCAATCCATGCTTCAACCCACCCGTTTACCGTCCATCAAATAGGAACTTGCCACGAGATTCTCTTCACGTAGTGTTTCCGGCAACAATCCCTGAGGTAGATTTTGATAACAAACAGGGCGTAAAAAACGCTGGATGGCAACACTACCCACCGAACTTGTTCGTGCATCAGAGGTTGCCGGGAAAGGCCCGCCATGCACCATCGCATGACACACTTCAACACCGGTTGGCCAGCCATTCACCATCACACGGCCCGCTTTTTCCTCCAACACTGGCAGTAATTTTTTAGCCGTCTCCAGATCGTCATCATCCATTTGTAATGTAGCGGTTAACTGCCCTTCTAACTGCGTTGCAACCTGTGCCATTTGTGCCAAATCATCACAAACGACAAGCAAAGAACATGCACCAAAAACCTCATCGGTTAGACTTTCATCCGCTAAAAAATCATTCGCGGTGGTGGTAAACAGATGGGTTTGACACACGTTTGGCGCAAGGCGGATTTCACCACAGCCCTGCAGCTTAACCTTAGCATTATTCGCTAACGCACTGACTCCCTGCAGATACGCCTTATGAATGCCCGGTGTCAGCATTGTCTGTGCCGCAACATTAACAATCGCTTTACTGGCCGCCTGCAAAAAATTATCCAGCGCTTCGCCGCGCACGGCCAAAAGCAAACCTGGGTTAGTACAAAACTGCCCTGCCCCCATCGATAGCGAACCAATAAAACCTTCGGCAAGCTCAGCGCCACGGCTGGCCATTGCCTGGGGCAATAAAAACACCGGATTGATACTACTCATTTCGGCATACACCGGAATCGGCTGCGGACGCGCCTGAGCGGTTGCCATTAATGCCAAACCGCCCGAGCGAGATCCCGTAAAGCCTACCGCTTTAATGCGAGCATCCGATACCAACGCTTGCCCCAGTACAGTGCCGGAACCATACAATAAAGAAAAAACGCCCTCGGGCAGATGACACTTCGCCACCGCCGTTTGGACCGCACGCCCAATCAACTCAGATGTACCCGGATGAGCCGAATGCGCTTTAACAACCACGGGACAGCCTGCTGCTAAAGCCGATGCTGTATCACCACCTGCAACACTAAAAGCAAGCGGAAAGTTGCTCGCACCAAACACAGCAACGGGACCCAGCGCTATATTTTGCTGCCGTAAATCGGCGCGTGGTAACGGTTGTCTTTCAGGCATAGCAGGTTCGATACGTCGATCAAGCCATTCACCCGCACGCACCACCGATGCAAACAAGCGTAACTGACCACAGGTTCGGCCACGTTCACCCTCAATACGGGCCTGCGGCAAACCCGTTTCTAACATGCAGCGCTCAACCAGAGGCGCACCAATCGCTTCAATTTCAACAGCGATCGTTTCTAAAAAGATCGCCCGTTGCTCTAAAGAGGTATGACGAAAAGCAACGCTGGCCGCCTCCGCCAATGCACAAGCTTGGTCGACCTCTGGAAGACCACCACCATGATAACCGGGTTCAAGTTTTTCACCGGTCGCGGGATTAGTCGCCCAAACTTTATCGCCGGTTGCAACAAGGTTATTCTGACCTATCAGTAATTGGCCCGTTAAATTCATGTTCTACTCCTAAATACTTAATAAAGATGACCTTTCGGTCGTTATAACTTATCGACTAAGCGTGCGCAGACGCCTAACCAAAAATCGGTACGAAGTGGATTAATAAGCTAGCCCTAAGGTTAATTAACGGCAGCTTTTTCTATAGGGCTTTTCAGTGGTTTTTTAATCGCTAGGAAATAGACAAACACCAGCGTCAGAACAATAAAGAACAAGCTATCTAGGTTAGTGAAAAAAGTCATTGGATTGCCATTTGACAGCGCTAATGAGCGACGCAAAAACTCCTCTAAATTGGGACCAAGAATAAAACCCAATAGTAAAGTGATAATAGGAAAGTCATTTTTCCTGAGGTAATAGGTTAATACCCCTAATGCCAATGCCATCATCATCTGAAAGCTAGAGTAAGTGGCAACATAGCTGCCCACGACCGCCAGCAAAGCGATCATGCCATACAGTACATCTTTGCGAATTGAGACGATTTTAATAAAGTATGGACCCAATAAAAATAGGGTTAAGGGAATCAAAACAACCGCGCTGAATAACAACGAAGCCAGCATTGGAGCAATTAACTCCGCTTGGCCAGACATCAGCTGTGGGCCTGGCTGAATACCATTAATAACTAATACGCCCAACATGATTGCCGTAATCGGATCACCTGGGATACCAAAGGTTAACATAGGTACTAAAGCACCACCGCACACCGCATTATTAGCACTTTCTGATGCCGCAATACCTTTCGGGTTGCCTTTACCAAAGCTATCGGGGTTAGTCGAGGTACGTACGGCTTCAGCATAGGCAAGGAAGCTGCCCATCGAACCACCTGCGCCGGGCAGAGTTCCAACAAAATAGCCAATTAAACTCGATTTGATATAGCACATCACGCCGATTTCACGGATGGAAGACAGCGGTGGAATAAAATCACGACGTCGAATTTTCACTTTGCTAAAGGCTTCTGCGGCCTTTTTTGTATCGACCGACGAGTTCGCTTGAATCAAAATTTCGCTAATCGCAAAGGTGCCAATAATCACCGGCATCAGATCAATACCGGCAGTTAATTCACTCAAACCGAAGGTAAAACGCGTGACGGGCTCCATCGCATCCAAGCCCACCGTTGCTAACATCAAGCCAATACAAGCGGCCATTGCCGCTTTAATCATCTTGCCACGTTGCGCAATGATAATAATGACGATAGCAAAGGCAAGTAACGAGAACTTACCCGTGGTTTTAACCAATAATGAAGCTTCAGCAACAAACGGGGCCACCGCAATTAGCAATATCGCCCCCAGTGCACCACCAATCATCGAGCCAACCGATGCGTGCCCCAAAGCCAACGCCCCTTTGCCCCGTTGCTGCATAGGATAGCCATCGAGCGCGGTCATCATTGATGATGGAGCACCGGGAATATTAATGGTTGTTGCCGTAATACTACCGCCACACATACCCGCCATATAGATACTGGCGCAAGCCATCAGCGCAGTAGTCACATCTAAGCTATAAGTTAGCGGTAATAACAGCGCTAACGCCAAAGTTGCCGTTAAACCAGGAATCGCAGCAAAGATTGTTCCGATTAAAAAACCGGCAACAATATAAGCAAGATTTAACGGTTCGAACAGCGTGCCAAAGCTGCCCACCACCAGATTCATAAATTCCATCATCTACCCCCACAACGCCGGGAGTCTAACACCGAATATCTGTTCAAAAAGCAGATACCCGACAAAGACTATAGTTATTGATATCAGTAGTTTCTGTATTATCTTTTCTAACGATGAGAAAATAACAATAATAGAAAGTACAAACAGAAAAGATGAAATAAAATATCCGGTTATCGAAAACGCAAGAATGTACACAAAGATCGATAGTATGATAAGAAGAGGAGCATACTCCGTCTTATTACTCATCTTCTTCTCTTCTTTTCTCGACTGAGATAATTTCGTTTTCTGTTTGATTAAAACGATTTCTTTAAATAATAAAACAGCACTAAAGATAACCGCAAAAAAACCAACCAATAACGGAAAGAAAGAGGGTTCAAGCCTATTATTATACAGCGGCTTTCCTAAGTTTATCGCTGTTAACAAATAGCCAACAGAAAACAAAAAAACCAAAAATTGAAACGCAAACCTTTTGTTTAATAACATCATAATCTACCTTATAAGTGCCCCGACATAAGCCGGGGCTGATATCGTTAATCCCTACAGGTTTAGATCATCCATTACTTTAAACGTGCTGGTTTGCAGCTCATCAATCCAATGTTGAACATCAACAGAACCTAACCAACTTGGGGTCACACCAACGGTTGCCACCCACACTTGGAACTCTGAACTGTCAAAAGCGGTTTTAAAGGCAGATTCAAGCTTAGACAGTGATGCCTCTGGAGTGTTTTTAGGCGCGGCTAGCAGGATAAAACTACCGGTTTCTAAATGATAGCCGAAGGTACTAACAGGGGGGACATCAGGAAACGATGGGTTTTGTTCAGAGGTTAATTCAACCACCCCTTTGGCATCCCCAGACTGAATGATGCCACTGAAATCACCTAGGCTTGAGATGGCAGCATCAAGTTCACCGGAGAGCAAGGCCTCCGCTTCAGCGCTCGATGAGCCAGGATAGGTAATCACATTAAAGCGAACACCGGCTTCTTTTTCTAAGCGGCGCACCGCAAGATAGGGGCCTGATCCTCTAGGTGCAACACCAACACGCACAGTATTAGGGTTTGCTTTTGCCGCACTAATCAGCTCATCAAAGCTGTTATAGCCCGAGCGTTTAGACACCACGAAGGCATCTGCCTCACGGCTAATGCGGGCGATCGGTTGCATTTTTTCGAGTGAATAGCCCGGCACCATTTTACCGCGCGGCAGAGTGATAACACTGTCATAGGTTAACACGCCGATGGTATGCCCATCTGGGCGAGCACGGGTCATTTGCATTAACCCAGTAGCAGTGACCGCACCACCAATATTCTCTACGTAGATCGATTGCGTCAGCTCTTGTTCCGCAATACTACTGATCTTACGTGAAATCGCATCGGCTCCACCACCTGCAGGCCAAGGCACAATCAGACGAATATCTTTTGAGGGAAAATCTGCAGCAGAAACAGTAGAACTGAGAACACACGCACTAACAGCACAAAGCAGCGCTTTTTTTATTTTTTTAGTTAACATAATAATCTCTTTTTTTTACTTATTATTAGGGTCGATATGGGTAAAAAATTATCTGTTATTTGAACAGATTGAATACAAAAAATAATCCGTATTCATACGTACTCGCTAGATTCACCTTAGCCTACAATAAATTTATTATACTCGTCTTGAGCCGTTTCATTTGGCGGGTAAAGGCCGATAACAGGGCTGCCTGTGCGCACTTTACCGATAACGTAATCTTCAAAGCGTTCCATTTTTAACGCCTCTTGTGAAATCTCATCAGCCAGCGCTAATGGAATCACAATCACGCCGTCACCGTCACCCACCAGCACATCACCAGGATAGACCGCAACACCGCCACAACCGATTGGCACTTCAAGATCAACACCATGGTGTTTGGTAAGGTTGGTTGGCGCGCTAGGCTTAGTACAAAAGATAGGCATCGCCATATCCATCGCCGTATCAAAATCACGAATGCCGGCATCGGAGACAAAACCACCACACAGACGCGTTTCAAGTCGTGCTAACAGAATACTGCCGGCACTCGCTGCCGATGCGTCTTGCCGACAATCCGACACCATAATCATCCCTTCAGGCACGGTTTCAACCGCCAGCCTCTGTGGGTGCTCAGGATCTTTAAACGCCGCTACGGTATCTAAATCTTCTCGCGCGGGGATATAACGTAACGTAAATGCTTGCCCTACCATTTTCACTTTCTGGCTGTTAACTCGGCTGATCCCTTGAATGTAGGTATTGCGCAAACCTTTTTTAAAGAGGGCTGTATGCAACGTGGCCGTTGACACGGCTTGCAGTCGCTCGAGTACATCACTAGCCAGCTTTTGATATTTTTCCGTCATCGTTCTTCACCTTGATCTCTTATTTTTTTACAACGCCGAACAACAATACCTTCAGAAAAATTACAAATCAAACTAATTTTTACAACTATTTACTAATTATCAATTATAACAACCCTTTTAGCCGCTATTAATGCCTTGTTTTTAAAGCTTTGTTTGTATTTTCAAGATAGAGAGGATAAAGTTGTAAAAATAAGTTAAGTAGCCAGTCGGGATTATAGTGCATTGATAGCGGTTAAAGCCAAGGGTAAATCAGGGATACGTTGTTGCCAGCCCACGGCATTGTTAGCGCCTATCGCGCCAGACTGAGCGAATAAAAAGCCAAGCTGCAAGCGTGACCTCAGCGGCTTTATCACAACATTTATTAAATATCGGTGAACAGATGATGAGTAAGGTAACTACTCAAAAAAAGGCCCAACAATCACTTGGGGCCATGGTTTATGAACAAATACTGGCCGTTATCATGGACGGCACCTACGCACTCAACACCAAACTGCCGTCAGAGGCCCAGTTATGTAAAGAGTTTAATGTCTCTCGACCTATTTTGCGTGAAGCCCTAGCACGGTTACGTGAGGATGAATTGATCACCTCGCGACGGGGGTCTGGCAGCTATGTAATCAAAAAGCCGGATAATCGAGTACTACAGTTCTCTCCGATATCCAGTATTGCCGATATACAACGCTGTTTTGAATTCCGCTCTAACCTTGAAGCAGAAGCGGCGGCACTTGCGGCAGAACGAAGAACCAGCACCCAGTTAGAAGCCATTGAAAAAGCGTATGAAAAAATGAATGATGCCAATGCATCAAGTAAGCTAGCGACCGATGAAGACTTTGCTTTTCACTTAGCCATTACTGAGGCGGCGAATAACCATTTCTATAACACGGTGTTGGAGTTGCTTGAAGATAGCATCAGGGGCGGCATTAATATCACCCGAAATCTATCGTTGTTAAAACCGGCCTCGCGCTTACAGCTAGTGCAACAAGAGCATCACGCCATCGTCACCGCCATTAAAGAGGGCGATTCAGCCGCTGCCAGAGCCGCAATGAAAAACCATTTAGACAGTGCACGTATCCGCATGTTTGAGGGCTAAATGTAACCAAAAACTTAATCTTAACATTCAGGGGTAACTCTACTCGATCTGAGATTATCACTTAACACGACACAGCGTTCTCACTCATCAATTCAGGGCTGGTTTTGCACCAGCGCCTCTGATCGAAAAGTCTAACCACTGCAGCAATAACTTAGCCTTAAGGACGCAACACCAATACAGAGCAACCGGCACGCTCAACCACTCGCGAGGAGTTAGACCCCAGCAAAACGTGATCAACTTTACTGCGATGATGCGCCGTCATGATGATCAGATCAGCATTGCAGCGCTTGGCCTGTTTAATAATGCGCTCAGCCGGATTACCCTGATGAACTGAAAGCGTACAATTAACCTCAGCAGGCAGCTTTTCCTGAGCCAGTGCTTGCAGTTGTTTCTCGACGGCTTCGTGAGCCTTCTCAACCACCGATTTTTTAAAGTAGGAGGCAACCAGCGGTGAGTTAAATCCGGGGATGACGGTCATCAAATGAATGGTGCCTCCCGCGCTATCCACTTCACGCAATGCCAGTTCAATCGCCTGATCCGAAAAAGAGGGTTCTTCAATATCAACCGGAACAATAATTTGTTTAAACATAAATCCTTCCTTTACCACAAAATATAGCAATCGAAACCGAGGAGCCTAATAACAGGCACCTCGGTTTTGGCTTAACTCGTTGCTGGGATCGGCGCCTGATCGTCATCAACCCGTCGGCGACGGCGCTGAAACAACACAATAGGTATCAGCAGCAACAATGCGGGAATAAACATCAACTCTTTAGGCGGCTGACCCTGTGGTACTTCCACCTGCCCTATTTGCTGATCAAACATCAAACCCGCTTTCTCCGCGTGGCTATCGAAGCCCACCATATCGACCACCACTTTGCCATCAATATCAGCCAGCTCTAGACCGGCATTGACCAAGCGTTCCTGAGTATTAGCACCATCAGACAGCTCAAATAGCGCGACAAAATCTCGGGGATTACCGACATCATCCTCACCAATCAAATGCAATCTCAACTCAGCACCGGCAGGAAGATCTAAGCTATTCCCCATCAACTCGCTGGCGGCAACCGTTTTAAACGGCGGCGCCACCATGTCCATCCAAAAACCGGGACGGAATAGCGAGAAGGCAATCAAAATAAGCAGCGCCGTTTCGTACAAACGGTTACGCACCAAAAAGTGCCCTTGAGTCGCGGCGGTAAACAACAAGATCGCCGCCGTCGATACCACGAACACGATAATACCCTGCCACCAAGTCACATCGATCAATAGCAGATCGGTGTTGAAGATAAACAGGAACGGCAGAATGGCGGTTCGCAAACTATAGAAGAATGCGACGAACCCCGTGCGGATGGGATCACCACCGGACACCGCCGCCGCAGCAAAGGATGCGAGTCCAACCGGAGGTGTCACATCGGCCATGATGCCGAAGTAGAACACAAACAGATGCACGGCAATCAACGGGACGATCAGGCCAGACTCTTGCCCCAAGGTCACAATCACCGGCGCCAGTAAGGATGACACTACAATATAGTTAGCGGTCGTCGGCAGCCCCATGCCCAGTATCAAGCTGAGTACGGCGGTCAGAACAAGCATCAACAACAGATTGCCCATCGACAACACCTCAACCAGATCGGCCAGTACAGACCCCACCCCAGTTTGCGATACCACACCGACGATAATACCGGCGGTCGCGGTCGCGATACCGATGCCGATCATGTTACGGGCACCGACGATTAGGCCATCGATCAACTGATTAAAGCCCTTCCTAAACTGTCGACCAAGCCCCCCCTCATTACGGAAGAACGCAAACAAGGATTTTTGCGTCAGCAGGATAAAGACCATCAACATAGTCGCCCAGAACGCCGAGAGCCCCGGAGACAAGCGTTCAACCATCAAGCACCACACCAGCACAATAACGGGCAGAATAAAATGCAACCCAGACTTAACGGTCGGTCCAACTTCTGGCAGTTCCACCACATCAGAGTTAGGGTCATCCAATTCAAGATCAGGGTAGCCCGCAGAGAAACGCACCAGCAAGACATAGACAATCAACAACAAGACACCAATCACGAGACTGGCGTATTGACCAAATAATGGTTTGATCCAGCCAATACCGTAATAGACCACCATCGATACGGCGGCGGTGGCAAAAAAGCCAATCAACACGCCCATCAAGCGCGCCATCCAAGGCTTAGCTGCGCTACGCCGAGGCAGGCCGTACATATTCTGTTTAAGCGCTTCAAGGTGAACGATATACACCAGCGCGATATAAGAGATCAATGCGGGCAGGAAGGCATGCTTGATCACCTCAACATAGGAGATACCTACATACTCAACCATCAAAAACGCAGCCGCACCCATGACCGGTGGCATAATCTGGCCATTAACCGATGAGGCCACTTCGACCGCGCCTGCTTTCTCCGCGCTGAAACCCACGCGACGCATCATTGGAATGGTAAAAGTACCGGTGGTGACCACGTTAGCAATAGAAGAGCCGGAGATTAGCCCCGTCATACCCGACGCAACAACCGCCGCTTTAGCAGGCCCGCCACGCAGGTGACCTAAGAGTGAAAAAGCGACTTTAATGAAATAATTACCGGCACCTGCTTTATCCAGCAAAGCACCAAACAAGACAAACAGAAACACGAAACTCGTCGATACGCCCAGTGCGATACCAAACACACCTTCGGTGGTAATCCACTGGTGATTAACCACTTCTTTTAGACTGGCGCCCTTATGGGCAATAATTTCCGGCATATAGGGGCCGGCAAAGGTATAAAACAAAAACAGTGACGCGACGACCACCAGCGGTGGTCCGAGAGCACGCCGGGTTGCTTCCAACAGGAGAATCCCGCCAGCAACGGCCACAACAATATCTAACGTCGTCGGTAAGCCCGGACGGTCAGAGATTTGTACATAGAATATAAACAGGTAACCGGCGCAAAAAGCACCCAATACCGCCATCACCATATCCGGTAAAGGCACTCGTTCACGAGGAGAGCCACCCAACGCGGGATAGGCCATAAAAGAGAGGAATACGGCAAAGGCAAGGTGGATCGAACGGGCTTCGGTATCGTTGAAAACACCAAAACTGCCGATCAACGGCCAATCATAAAAAGGTAGCGGCGAGGCTATCCATAATTGAAATAGCGACCAAAACAGCGCTGCGGCCAACAGTAGAAGACGTTGTGCACCTTGAGGGTCGCGGGCACCACTATCCGTCGATGCGACTAAATCTTGGAGCTCTGCTTCGCTGAGTTTAGTAGGTTCTTTTGAATTCAGTTCGGTCATAATACTCTCCGATCCAACACTCCCAGCGTTACCACCGGTAAATATTAGTACGCTCCAGCAAGACCAAAAAGATCCCGCCAGAACTAAGAAAGGACTACCCCAGGGGGACTCTGGGATAGTCGAGATAGACGGCGGAGCCGCCGGTCAGGAGTGTATTATTACATCCAGCCACGTTCTTTGTAGTAACGTACAGCGCCTTCATGCAGCGGAGCAGACAGACCATTTTTGATCATCTTAGCGGGATCAAGGTTGGCAAAGGCTGGGTGTAAACGCTTGAAGCGATCAAAGTTATCAAACACGGCCTTAACAACTTGGTAGATCACTTCAGGATCAGCTTTAGTTGAAGATACAAAAGTCGCACCCACACCAAAGGTCGTCGTATCGGCATCATTACCGTTATACATGCCACCTGGGATAATCGCTTCAGCATAGAAAGCATTATCATCGATCAACTTAGTGATCTCAGGACCGGTTACCGGTACCAATACCGCATCACATGAGGTCGTTGCTTCTTTGATCGAACCGTTAGGATGGCCCACAGTGTAGACAATTGCATCGACCTTATTATCACACAGCGCTTGGGATTGCTCAGACGCTTTCAGCTCGGAAGCCAGTTTGAAGTCATCTTTGGTCCAACCTTTACGCTCCATGACCACTTCCATGGTGCCGCGCTGGCCAGAACCTGGGTTACCGATATTGACCCGCTTGCCCTTCAGATCGTCAAAACTCTTAATGCCAGCATCAGCTCGAGCAATCACGGTGAACGGTTCAGGGTGAACAGAAAATACCGCACGGAGCTCTTTGTTAGCACCCTGGTCGGCAAATTTACTAGTGCCATGATAAGCGTGGTACTGCCAGTCAGACTGGGCCACACCCATATCTTGGTTCCCCGCACGAATGGCATTCAGGTTAGCCACTGAACCACCCGTAGACGGTGCAGTACACTTAATACCATGATCTTTATTACCACGGTTAACCAAACGACAGATAGACTGCCCTACCACGTAATAGACGCCCGTTTGACCGCCTGTACCAATCGTCACATAGGATGATGGCGGGGCTGCAAATGCGGCACCACTTTGAATCCCAATCGCGATGCCAGCGGCAACCACGGTGTTCGTAAATAGTTTCTTTAATTTCATTATTTGCATCCTTATTGTTATCTCAGGCCGGTACAACCAGCTACGTTGTTACTTTTTACTTCTACTCGGGCAAGGTGAACCCTTGCCGTTATTTTTTCGCCATTGATGCCAACATTTTATTCACTGCGTCCAAATGCTCTGGTTCATTGTGGCACATACCCTGAAATACCGCACAGACATCGAGAAAATCTTTTAACTCCATCCGCTGCGCCATCTTCATCAACCGCTTAGTCAGACGAGTCGCCTTAGGCGGTTGACTCGCAATACGGGTAGCCAGTTTCATTGCGGTCGGCATCAACTCATCGGCTGATACCACTTCCATCACGATCCCCAGCTCTTTGGCCTCAGCCGCATCGATAACCCGACCAGACAGCGTCAATTCGAACGCACGCTGGTAACCGATCAAACGTTGCATCAACCAAGCACCACCATCGCCGGGAATAATCCCAAGATTAAGGAAGGTTTCACCGAATTTGGCTTTCTCGGAGGCAAACCGAACATCCGCCATATTCGCCAGATCGAAACCCGCACCGATGGCCGCACCATTCACGGCAGCGATAATGGGCACTTCAACAGCTTGCAGAGCCAAGGGAATACGTTGTATCCCCTTGCGATAGCGGTCAGCACATTCAGCGACGTCACCCGCAAAATCACCACCGCGCTCGGCCATGTCGCGGATATTACCACCAGCACTAAAGGCTGATCCAGCCCCCGTTATCACCAGCACCGATACTGCTTCACAATGATTAACCCACTCGGCAACCGCGATGATATCTTCGATCAAGTGCGACCCTGTGAGCGCATTACGTAGATCATGGCGATTGAGGGTTAAAGTCGCAACGCGATTGTCTAACGTAATTAAAGCATCGGTTAGCGGTGGTAAGTTATTCGTATTTATTGGGCTCATAAGGGTGTCTCCTGATTAACAATGACGCGGGCATCGACCACCGCATAGCCATCATCGTAAGCAATAACGGGGTTAAGATCGAGCTCAGCAATTTCGGGATGAGCCTCAACGATGGCAGACACTTTCATTAACAAATCAACCAAAGCTTCTTTATCAACCGCCGCTTCTCCACGAGCACCTTCGAGAATCTTACGAGCCCTGATCTGATCGATCATGGAACGTGCATCATGACGGCTTAGCGGAATCGCTCGGAACGTGACATCCTTAAGAATTTCGACAAAAATACCGCCCAAACCAAACATCAACACCGGACCAAAGATAGGATCTTGGCTCATCCCAATAATGACTTCAGTGCCTTTGCGAGCCATCGGCGTGACCAGTACTCCTTCTATCTCGGCATCCGCTTTATACTGCTGACAGGAGGCCAGAATCTCATCACGGGCAACGTTAAGTGCCGCCTCACCCACCACATTCAATTTAACGCCGCCGGCATCTGACTTATGCAAAATATCTTTTGAGACGACTTTCATCGCCAGTGGCGTATTGCCAAACTCACTGATCACGTCAGCCAATTCAGCCTCGCTGCGGACAACCAACTCCAAAGGCAGATCGACGCCGTAATGACGCAGTAGAGACTTTGCTTCAAACTCAAACAGATCACGCCCTTCGGCGCGGGCTTGACTAAAGCTTGCTGAACAGCGTTCATTAACCACCAATGGCGCGTTATTGTCTGCCTGCTGACTGCTTTCAATGTAAGCACCCCGCTCACCCAGCGCCGCCATGATCTTTACTGCATGTTCAATCGAAGCATAGATCGGCAGTCCCGCTTCACGCAGCCGCTGCAAGGGTGCCGGTTTAATATGCGCGTAGAGGCTATCAATAACTAACGGCTTGCTGGTGCGTTTGGCTAGTTCGATAATCGCATCCGCACAGGCCAACTCTTCTTCTTTCAGCTCTTCAGCAAAACGGATGCCGTAGCCGCCGAACATACCCACCAAAAAAACCATATCAACGTTATCATCAGCGGCTAGAATCTCCATGCAATCGGCTAACAGCGCCGGATGTGCATCCGTACTCCCCGCGACATCAATGGGGTTTGCTAGAGATGCCTGAGGAAACAGAATGCTGGCCAATGCTTGACGTGTTGCATCGGAGAGTTCAGCCAGTTCGAGCCCCGCTTCTGAAATTCGATCGGACGCAATGGTCGCCTGACCACCGCCATCCGCTAGCACCGCAACCCGTTTACCCGCCGCTTGCTGCAGCAGACCTAAACCTTCGGCAACCGGTAAAATTTCATCTGAATTTTCGACAACATTAACGCCGACCTGACGCAACAGATCGACCGTCATCTGATAGCTACCCGCAAGAGCGCCCGTGTGGGAACTCGCGGCTTTTTGACCGGCTTCCGTACTACCCGATTTATACACAACCACGGGCTTTTGTTTCGATACTTGTCGCGCGACATCTAAAAAGGCACGGCCATTTTTAAAGCCCTCAACATAAAAGGTAGCCACTCGGGTGTTCTCTTCTTCACCCAAATACTGGAGATAATCAGCAAAGTCGACATCAGTTTGATTCCCAGGCCCCGCATAGGTACTGAATCCAATATGGCCGTTATGCTGAGCTTCAAGTGCCAGAGACAACAACATATTGCCTGATTGAGAGATGATGCCGATATCGCCGGGTTTAACATTGTCCAACGCCAGCAAATTGACTTTCTTATGCAGGTTGAAAATACCCGACGTGTTCGGGCCGACAATACGCACCCCTGCTTGTTGTGCGGCCTCAAGAACCTGCTGTTCAAGCGCCGCGCCGGCTTTATCAACCTCGCCAAAACCACTGGCGAGAATGATGGCACCTTTAACACCGTTTTCGCCGCACTGTTTTAACAAAGCTGGCAGTGTTTTCGCAGGAGTACAGATCAACGCCATATCCGCTGCAGCGGGTAGCTCAGTAAGCGATGCATAAGCTTTGATACCCATGATCTCATCGGCTTTCGGATTGATCGGATAAATAGTGCCCTCATAGCCGTCATTCAACAGGCCAACCATCGCCTTATAGCCCCGTTTGGTTGGGTCCGTTGACGCGCCAACAATCGCGATTGAGTTAGGCGCGAGAAAGTCATGTAATGAACTTTTCATATCAATGGCCCTTAAACGCTGGCGAACGTTTTTCAGCAAAAGCATCGACGCCTTCTTGCCAATCTTTAGTCGTTGTACAGGTAAATACCCCATCCAGCTCCTGCTGTAATTGGGCATCTAAATCGGTATGCGAAGCATTGTTTAATAGCTTTTTAACAAACCGCATTGAGATCGGCGCTTTACTCGCCAGCTCTGCGATAAAGGCTTCGGCTTGTTGCTGTAAATCATCCGCTGGCACTGCGCGAGTCACCAAACCAATCGCCAGCGCTTCATTGCCATCGATCTTAGTGCCGAGAAAAATAAGCTCCCGAGCTTTCGCTAGCCCCACCAATCGGGTTAAAAACTGAGTAACACCACCGCCGACACAGGTACCAATACTGACTTCCGGAAAACCAATTTTTGCGCTTTCAGCCATGATCACAAAATCACAGGAACACGCCATTTCCGCACCCGCGCCTAAAGCATATCCATTGATTGCTGCAACCACCGGTTTAGTGGCGCGAAAAATCGCTTCGCATACATCATTACCTAATTGCAGGTATTCACGACGTTGATATTGGGTACGCTCACCCGCCCCATGCTCTTTCATATCGGCGCCGACACAGAAAGCACGACCTTCACCGGTCAATAAAATCGCCCGCACATCACCATCGGCTTCAGCTTGAGCCAAAGCACTGAGCAGTTCGGTATAGAACTGTTCGATAACAGCATTTAAACGATGCGGTCGATTAAAACGAATCTCTGCGTAATTCTGTTTCTTGGTGTAGATCAGAGTTTCATAGCTTAGCGTAGTCATTAGTCGTACTGGCCTCATTATCTTTGTGGCTATAGAAAAATCATAGCGATACAAATGTATCCATAGATCAATAATAGAGTACATTTGTGTCACGTCAATACAAACGTATCAAAAAATTATTTAAGTGTTTTATCTGTGTGATCTCGTTAAAATGACAGGTATCGCTAAACACGATTGATGAAGAGACCAACACAAAGCAATGACAACAGAAACCAGCCAACCACAGAACATAAGTGATGCCGATAGAGTATTAAAAGAACTCTCTTCGCTTTACCCAACACTTACAACGCAACTGAAAAAAGCGGCTGATTTTGTTCTAGAACATCCTGTGGAAGTCGCGCTGCTATCAATCCGTAAGAGTGCTGAAACCGCATCTGTCACCCCCTCAACCATGACACGGCTAGCGAAAACATTAGGCTTTGAGCGTTACGATAGTTTCAGACAGTTGTTCCAAGAAGCGATACACGCTAAAGCGCCCTCCTCGTTCAGCCAGCGCGCGGAGTCGTTACAAAACCTCGCCAGCAATAACACTGAAAACAATGTGTTATCCGAATTTTCTACCACGACCTTTAACAATTTAGAGCACTGTTTTCAGGAAGAGACTTTAAGTAAATTAGAGCTTGCTGCGCCCATGATCGTTAATGCCCGCAAAGTTTTCACGATAGGTTTTAGGGATACCTTTGCTTGCGCTCACCACTTCGCCTATGTTGGCCAAATAGCCTTCCCACATATCAAACTTATCCACGGCTACCAAGGTACATTATTAAGTGAACTGGCCGAGATTAATGCGCAAGATGTAGTGGTCGTTTTTGGTTCAGATCCGTACGCCATCGACACGGTCAATGCGATCAAAATCGTGCGAGAAACCGGTGCTCGAATCATTGCCGTGACTGATAGTCTTCGATCCCCCCTCGCAGGCGAGGCCGAGATCGTTTTTACCCTGAACAATGAAACACCCCATTTCTTCGGCACGCTCGTACCTGTCATAGCACTCATCGAAGCATTACTGTCTGTCTGCGTCTCATTAGGGGGAAGTAAGGTAGTCGATAATATCAATCAATTTGAAGAGAACCTGCGCCGTTTAGGGGGTTATTACACGCCGTGATGAACGAGGACATAGTAAAGCCTATGCTTGCTATCAGTTATAAATCATTAACCTATTGAAAACCAACACTTAGCAGGGCGAAAGGAGAAGAAATATTGTCGCGCAGACTCAGCCAATGTATTGCCACTAGTCTTGCCACTAAGTGGCGTATTAGATGGGTATAAATTTCTTTTTATTTCCACGACTTCTTGAAGAGGCTAACTCAAACAGATAAGTTTTTTACTTATTGATATGTAATTATTTATTCTGTTCATTGCCGCACCGAGTGGAACTAATTTAGCGCATAATATGTCTTACTAGATATCAAGCAGACAAGGATGATAAAGGACTAATCATGGCTCACATCGAAGAATTAGAATTATCGGCACACCGCGACGACATTATCAAAGACGTCAAAGATTTAATTGAAAAATATCGCTCTATTTTTGAGTGGGATGTTCCAGAAATAGATGAAAAACTGGCAGATACGTTAATTTTAAACGAAGTTCGTAAAGCGCTTGATGACGTTCAACATAGATTGCTGAGTAAGTAACACAGCAAAGATTCATACCACTGTGCAGCACATATTGTCGATCTCGAACTGACACCGGTGAATATGATTAGACACAAGGCTCTGAACTGCATCCACTAAAATTATTCAGGTGCTGATGCTTTATCAGGAGAGTATCTTGCATTATCAAAAACCTAAAACGGAGCATCCCGTAAACAACAAAGAACTCGATCAGCACACTTAGAGTTATATGAGCACTGTTATTTTTCGGGGGAATTAGCAATCCACTGAAATGCAGATGATTTTCTATCCACTGCACTTTGCTCTTAGGAAGATGATCATTAATTTATTCAAGGAGTAACTCATGCTAGTAACCTTTACAACCGATGCCTATGGCAGCATTACGATGTTTGGTGATGTCGGGCTTTCCATGCTGAAAATGATGGGACACAGCGTTACCGTGCCCGGCGCCATCTTAGCAGCCGACGTGCCTGTCGCGCTGAGCAATTTAAAAGCAGCGATCGAGGCGGGTAAAACGCAGTCTATTACGAATATGGATACTGAAGAAACAGAGGTGAGCATGGCAAATCGAGCACTGCCACTAATTGAGCTTCTAACAGCAGCGGCGAAGGAAGAATCTGACGTTATGTGGAAATAATTGAATTGCTCTATCTATACAGGACGAAATACTGAGAAAGAAGAGGCTTAGTTTGGAAAACACTCATCTACTGTTGTGACTAGTTCCCGACTAACCCTCTACTAAATAGCCTATCTAACATATTTGCCTAACGAGTATAAAACTCAGGTAATCGTCATAACGTTTACGTTTTTACTCATTATGACGCTATGTACCCTTATCTGGGCTTACTTTGAATCGGTATTAAAAGTTTAGCGTAAGGCTCTTGATGAACTTTCTAGAACGAAGAAACCAGTCATCACCTCAGGTTCTAATCACTGATAATGTTCGGGTGTCATTATGTCACCAGCGCTCTTCTGACGGCGATACAATCAAGCTTGCAACCCAGCTAGAACAGCCCCTAACGGGTTGCTATTGTGCCTTGAACTCTTATGTAAAATCTCAAGCGAAATCCATAGTCACAACGAGACGCTTTTCCCCAGAAATCGCCGGTGAACGATGCACCGCTCCCAATCCATCATTGTCATACCAGCCTTCCCCTTTTAACAGCACCACACCTCCCGGATTAACCTGTTGAATACAGGCGGAACTTAAATACAGCCCAGATTTATCATCACTCAACCCCTGATTCCCAACCCCCAACTTGCTGCGATCGACATCACTATTCTGCAGCCACTCGGTTCCCTGTCCCAGAAAAGTGCTGACCAAACGACAACCTAGTTTATCCGTATGAAAACGAGGGCACATGGCACGGTCGAGCACCTGCAGTCTGACACCCACCTCATCAAGCTCAAACAAACAGGCATACATCTCTAATAACAACACCAGATCGTCAATGAAGACTGATTGGCCTTCCATATCCGGTAATGAGGATTTTAGTGACAACCCGGCTTTCTCAGGAGTAATGACCGAGCGAAGGTTAAAATTGGGTTTGCTGTCGACTAGTTTCTGGCAATAATCAGACACCTCTTCTGCCAACGTTCGCTGTAATACAACGATATTTATCGGTTGCTGATAAATATCAGTCAGCACTTCAGGTATGCAACCTGATGAATAGCTCGGCTCTTCCCCGATATAACCTGCCTGATTTACTTCCTGCTCGACCGCATTCATACCCACACCTGACATTTTTATTACAATTATCGAAATTAATGTTATGTTATAACATGGTTAACGAAGTATTTCTAACGTCTAGTAAGATGAGACAACAGCTATTGATGGCAGGAGTGATGATTATATGAGTAAGGCGTTCTTTCAGCGTCTGGAAAACAACGCCCATGACGACAGGCTGCCATTGGCTGAGGTGATGGATAACCTCTGCTTCAATGAACAGGGGCTGATTCCAGTCATCGCGCAGGACGACGCAACCAAAGCCGTGTTGATGCAGGCGTGGATGAATCGAGAAGCGCTGAATAAAACCCTACATACGCGGCGTATGGTGTATTGGTCACGCAGTCGTAACTGTTTCTGGGAAAAAGGGGCAACCAGTGGGCATACCCAAACGCTAGTCAGTATGTCATTCGATTGCGATGGTGATGTTATTCTCTGTCAGGTGCAACAAAAAGGAGCTGCCTGCCATACCGGTAGGCCCGCCTGTTTCTATCTTGAAGTTGAGCCTGAACAGCAACAAATTAGGGTTCTAGGGGATGCCTGTCCGCCATGAAAGCGTCCCCCATAAAAACAACCCTCATTAAAAATGCGACCCTGTTTAACGAAGGTGCCGAGTTTGTAGCAGACCTCCGTATTGCAGGTCGGCGTATCGAACAGATATCAAGGGAGATCCCGGCGAGCGCCAATGATGACGTTGTTGATGCTGATGGTTGCTGGTTACTTCCGGGAATGATCGATGATCAGGTCCATTTTCGAGAACCGGGCATGACGCATAAAGGCACGATTGCCAGTGAATCCCGCGCTGCGGTAGCCGGTGGTATCACCAGTTTTATGGAGATGCCGAACGTCAATCCGTCAACCACGACACTCTCCGCCTTAGAACAGAAGTACGGTCTGGCTCAACAAAGCTCGATGGCTAATTATGCTTTCTATCTGGGGGCAACCCAAGACAATCTGGAACAGATCAAACGATTGAACCCATCAAAGCACTGTGGCGTCAAAGTATTTATGGGAGCCTCCACCGGGGATCTACTGGTAGAAGCGCCGCAAGCCCTTGAGGCAATTTTCAGAGAGAGCCCCGTCTTGATTGTCACCCATTGTGAAAGTGGGCCAGTGATTCAACACAATCTGGATCATTATGCTCACGCAGGTATCGAACCGGTGATCACTGATCATCCCATTATCCCATTATCCGCTCACATGAAGCCTGCTATGCCTCGTCATCTTATGCCGTGGGCTTGGCTAAGCGCTATAACAGCCAATTACATGTCCTGCATATCACCACTGAACAGGAACTCAACCTATTTGAAGCGGGCCCCGTGACTGGAAAATCGATTACCGCCGAGGCCTGTGCACATCACCTCTGGTTCGCTGATGATGACTATCCAGCTCGGGGCAACCTAATCAAATGTAATCCGTCGATCAAGACGTCCAGAGATCGAGACGCCCTGATTCAAGCTCTGCATACCGGTCAGATAGATATTATTGCAACCGACCATGCGCCCCATACTTGGGAGGAAAAACAGCAAGCCTATCGGCAGGCGCCAGCTGGACTACCGTTAGTCGAGCATGCCCTATTAAGCTTGCTCGATCACGCCCATCAACGGCGCATGACCGTCACCCAAATAGTCGAAAAAACGGCCCACAATCCAGCACTTCGTTATGGTGTTGCCGAGCGAGGTTTCCTGCGGGAGGGCTACTTCGCGGATCTGGTATTGGTTAACCCGCAGGGCAACACCGCAGCTTCTCATGCTTCATCTCGCTATCACTGTGGCTGGACACCCTTTGATGGCCATACGTTTAGCTCAAAAATCCTTTCCACTTGGGTCAATGGTACTCAGGTTTTCGATGGCCATCAGCTGAGTTCAACACCGACAGCGATGGCGCTTAATTTTTCACACTAAAAAACATGATTAAAACAACTTCTATGCTAAAAACTAAACCGCTGCCGGATGTTGCAGCACACCATACCGCCTCACATGCGCTGACACTGCAATGGGTAGGAATGGAAAATATTGCACTGCCAATCAAGCTTGATTTAGGCAATAACGATCAGCAGCCGATCAATGCCAGTGCCAATCTCTATGTCAGCCTCGATAGCCCGGATGCAAAAGGTATCCATATGTCTCGGCTGTACTTACAGATGAACAGCCATCTGGCAAACAGATCTCTCAGTAGAGACGCTATCGCACAGCTACTGTCTTTGATGGTGGAATCGCAACAAGGCATCAGCCAAGGCGCACGGATACAGCTACAGTTTGATCTGCTGCTGCAACGAAGTTCCTTAAAAAGTAACGAACAGGGCTATCAATCCTACCCGTTCACCCTCAATGCGGAACTGCTGGGCGACCGCCTTAATATCGAATTAGAACTGACTATTCCCTACTCCAGCACCTGCCCTTGCTCCGCCTCTTTATCAAGGCAGTTATACAGTGAAGCGATCGATCGAAAGTTTGCGGGTACAGCCATCGACAAAGAGGCTCTGCTGCTGTGGCTCCAGTCCGAGGCTGGCTCCATCGCCACACCCCATAGTCAACGCTCCTATGCCTATCTGAAGATGCAGCTGAATGATCACGCGTTTCCTCAACTACCCGAACTCATCGATCGTTTCGAAGAAGCTATCGGCACCCCAGTACAAGCGGCGGTGAAACGCAGCGATGAGCAAGAATTCGCCCGCCTGAATGCAGAAAATCTAATGTTCTGTGAAGATGCAGCACGACGGATCAAGCAATCATTGGAAGCAATGAGCGAGATAACCGACTACTGGTTTAAAGTGGAACATCAAGAGAGCCTGCATGCCCATAATGCGGTGGTCATCGATCAGAAATACACGGCGGATAACTAAATAATGCTACGAAAAAACCCTTCAGGCCTCAGCCCCCAAGTATCTGCCAAAGCCTTTATCGATCCGACGGCTATCATCTGTGGGCGTGTCATTATTGAAGACAATGTTTTTGTCGGTCCCTACGCCGTCATCCGTGCCGATGAGGTGGACACCCATGGCAATATGGAGCCGATTATTATCCAGCGTGATTCCAATATTCAAGATGGTGTCGTCATCCACTCAAAATCTGGCGCAGCGGTTACGGTCGGGCAACGTACCTCAATTGCCCACCGCTCGATTATCCATGGCCCTTGCACCGTGGGAGATGATGTCTTTATCGGCTTTAACAGCGTGGTATTCCGATCCCATATTAACGATGGCTGCGTTATTCGACATAACTGTGTCATCGATGGCTTGGACTTACCCACCAAGATGCATGTCCCGCCAATGACTCATATCGGGCCCGACTTTAATCTTGATCAGATCGAGCAGGTTCCCCCGGACTACTCCTCTTTTTCTGAGTCGGTGGTGGCGGCTAACCACTGGCTAGTAGAAGGATATAAAAAGATTTCTAACGAATTATAAAGAAGAAAGATCGATAGATAACGCAGAAAAAAGTGACCTTGCAACACTCACTGATGAAGAGCCACTTCTGACATTCAGCAGACATGGCGGTAGTAGTGCAACATGAGCGAGCCAGCAATAGAGGATGCTCTTTACGAAACTGCATCCATGCAGCTTCTTTCAGGTTTACCACTGGATAAGCCGATCGACCATTCTAACGTTTCGCCACCTTTTTGGAGGTCATATCTTGATCAGAAAGATGTTTCTGGAATCGACAACAGGCTGACTGAAGCAGGCTACTGATCAAAGGGAACTCTTTGATGAATGCCACGCTCAAGTCAGCCTCTCCATGCGATTATCAATCTTTATCTATCAATCAAGAGATGATTCCCAAGACGAATTTATTAATTGATGAGTTGTACTCTGTCTCATGACTTAATTACGGTTGTTGACCCGCCGCTAACCGCGCATTGATGTTATCGACTACGGCCGGTAAGTCGGCAACCGAATCAATCACATAGTGAGCCCCGGAGAGTGCCATCTGTCGGTGAGCTTTCAATCTGATACTCTCTTTAGTTTCAGCATTCAGTGCATCCCACTGCGCCAAACTTAAACCATTAGCATTACCACTAACAGCCACCCCAACAGTCCACATACCAGCGTTCAAACCCTCTTCGATACCGGTTTCAGTATCATCTACTTTGATACACGCCTGAGCTTCGAGAACACCCAGTTTTTCCATCACCGCTTGTGCCATGTAAGGGTAAGGACGGCCCTTTGATACTTCGGTTGCACAAACATTCACATCCGCTTCATAGCCTAGCTCTTTAGCAACCGCTTTAACTTGACCATACATTTCAGTGTTGTAACCCGTATTCCCACCTAACTGGATGCCTTGCTGACGTAATTTAGTTACAGTAGTTAACCAGCCAGGAATTAGTTCGCCGCACTGTCGGATAGTGGCTAGTTGCAAGGGTAAAAATTCTTCATATAAGGCCTGCACATCCGCTTCGACCGGCTCTGCCCCTTTAGCGGCTTTCCACTGTTCTGAGATCTCAGGCATTACCAGCATTTGCCTTATATGAACGCTTTTTTCTGTTCCCATCGGCTCTCTTGCCTGAGCTTCTGTCGCCATTACACCATGTTTCTTAAATAGCTCTAAAAAAGCAATAATAGGTGCCCGTGACCCAAAATCGATAGTTGTGCCTGCCCAGTCACAAATAACGGCTTTTACTGGCCCAGTGTATCGACGGGTATATTGGTAGTGAGTTGCTGTAGCTATCATCGTTGTCCATCCTGTTTTGGCATATTCATGTTAATGCCCCATTGTTTGTTCGCTGATCTATCAACGGTTAATTTACGCTAACCAATAAAGCTCAGAGTCGATCACCTTAATCAGTCGCTCCATATCGTCAGGAAATACATGCCCGATGTTGCCAATCCGGAAACAGTCGGCATCCGATACTTTTCCCGGATAGATAACAAAACCTTTTAGCTTTAACCGCCGATAAAACTCCTGGAACTGATAACCCGCATCCGTGGGGTTATAAAAAGTGGTGATAAACGGTGACTGAACCTCATCATTAAGCATGGTTTTGAAACCTAAGCTTCGCATCCCATCAACCAATACTTTGTGGTTTTGCTGGTAACGTTGATAACGAGCATTGATACCGCCTTCCTGCTCAAGTTCGATCAATGCCTGATCAAACGCTCTGACAGTGTGAGTCGGGGAGGTGAAACGCCACTTTCCACCGCCCTCCTCCATACATGTCCACTGATCATACAGGTCCAGAGAAAGTGACCGAGCAAACCCTTTCGCCGCAGTTAAAGCCGAACGTTTTGCAATAATAAAGCCAAAGCCAGGAACCCCTTGGATACACTTATTGGCACTGCTGATCAAAAAATCGATCTCAAGTTTGGCAACATCAATGGGTACACCACCAAAACTACTCATGGCATCAACAATCAAACAGGTATCGGTTTTTTTAACGATTTTAGCAATCTGCTCAATAGGATTTAGGCGACCGGTTGTCGTCTCACAATGCACTACCGCTACGTGACTATAACCATGATCACCAGATAGCTGTTGTTCGAGCGCTGCCAAATCAATAGCGCCTTGCTCGCCAAAATCCCACACCTTATTATCGATGGACAGCACATCAGCAATCTGACCAATACGCTTTCCATAAGTCCCGTTAGCGAGCACTAATAATTTGCCACTGTTCGGAATAACAGAGCCGATAACACTCTCAACCGAGGCAGACCCACTCCCCTGCATTAACACACAAGTGTAATCATTAGAGACGTCATGGCTTTCAGGTAACGCCAACGTGACAAGCCTTTCGCGAATAGCGTTGACGAGTTGGTTATATTCTTGATCCCAAGTGCACCAATCTTTCATCATCGCCTGACGAACGGAAGGGCTAGTCGATAGAGGGCCAGGGGTTAGGAGTAAATAGGGGTTGTCAGGTATAGCGTTCATCAATCATTGCCTCTGCATGGCCGAATTAATTTTTCTGGTCTATACCAGATTAGAGCTAAATAATATTGCTTGTTCTTGGTTCAGTCAATAATTGAATTCACTTTTTTTAAAACCCCAAACAAATGCTATTCTTCATGGTATATACCAGAAAAATATTACTTTATATACCTTAATCTTAAGACTTTAAATAAAAAAATTCTTTTGTGAATCTGCTAATTTTTTCTATTAAAAGTTTGATCTATTCATAAAATTGTAAGAATACTGCAGCAATTCTTTACTAATCTTGATCAATTTTATCAAAAACATGGTGATATCAATGATATTACAACCCTATATAGCACCTGATAGTATCGATGACTAAATCCATAAGATGGATATCTCTATAGCGCAAAAAATCAGAATAGAGAACGCCTCTATACTTAACGCTATAGTAAAGAATATTCACTCCCCCCCTTTATCATTGACCTAAAATGGAGCGCTACTGAATACAAAAAACCTTAATCCGCATTATTGTAGTGCGCTTATTTTTAAGACAAAAAACAGCAGTGCATCATAATCAGATAATATTAAAAGCTTATAAATATTTATAAAAACCCATGATTAAAAAACATAAACCATTGTTTCATATAGGTATTATTTCAACTGACAACCTTAACAAAGATCTATTAAAAAGCATCTACAACAAATTATTTTCACACTTAATATCTCTGGTATATACCAGATACTGTTATTTATGATATAAAAATAGTGTCTATCTGCTTTTTGAAAGAAACGATGACAGCCAATAACTTTTTAAAGTTGGCCTAACCGTTGCAACGTTAAGACGATAACGGGTTACCACGGCCTTAAACTGAGATAGCAGAATCTGCGCTCGATTAAACTTAAAACGAGATAAGGTAATACGAATGAAGATGAAATTTATTCCTTGTAAAGTAAAGTCGGCCTTAACGTCCCTTTCGGTCGCCATGCTGTTAGCTGGTTCTTATCAAGCACAAGCCGCAACAGAGTTAACGGTATACACTGCTTTAGAAGCAGACCAACTAAAAATGTATTCGTCTTCTTTTGAAGAAGAGTACCCCGATATAAAAATTAACTGGGTACGTGACTCCACCGGTATAGTAACGGCTAAACTTCTAGCCGAAAAAGAAAACTCCCGAGCGGATGTTGTGTGGGGTCTTGCAGGAACGAGTCTGCTGCTGCTTGCTAATGAGGGCATGCTTGAACCTTACGCCCCCAAAGGCGTAGAAAAACTCTCCCCTAGTTTTAAAGATACCAGCAACCCACCAACATGGACGGGGATGGATGCTTGGGTCGCCTCAATTTGCTACAACGAAATTGAATCCAAGAAACTAGGCTTGCCCAAACCCACCTCATGGAAAGACCTGCTTGACCCTGTCTACCAAGGCCACTTGATTATGCCGAACCCCGGCTCGTCAGGTACCGGATTTTTAGATGTATCAAGCTGGTTACAAATATTTGGCGAAGATGAAGGCTGGGCATTCATGGATGGATTGCACAAGAATATCGACCGCTATACGCATTCGGGATCTAAACCCTGCAAGTTAGCCGCAGCAGGTGAGATTCCCATCGGTATCTCTTATGCCTACCGAGCAGCGAGACTGATCAATAAAGGAGCACCGTTGTCGGTCATCGTACCGACCGAAGGTGTTGGTTGGGATATGGAAGCGGGCGGCATTATCAAAGGTACAAAGAATCTTGCTGCCGCACAGAAACTTATGGATTTCTCCGTCACCGTTAAAGCCAACGAAATGTATAACAAAAGTTTTGCGGTACTGGCGATTCCAGGCATTGCTAAACCCGTTAAGAACTTCCCGCCAGAGATCACCGAACGCATGATTGATAATGATTTTGCATGGGCTGCCGCCAATCGATCAAAAATACTGACCGAATGGAATAGTCGCTACAACGCCAAATCAGAACCTAAAAAATAGATCTCTCTATCCCCAAGGTGCAGGGCATAACAGCCCTGCACTGCTTAGCCCGTTATATACAATAAAAGTCTAGAGGTCTTTATGGTAGCGTTAGAAAAAAAACAACTTGAATACGAATATCACGATCCTAAAAACGATGCCGCTGCAGCTATTAAAAATGTCGTAGGGATGGGAAATAAGTATCTTGAAATCATCGATCTTGTTAAAAAATACGATGATTTCGTTGCGCTAAAAGGTATATCACTCACCATCAATAGCGGCGAATTTATCTGCTTTCTAGGACCGTCGGGTTGTGGCAAGACCACGTTTCTAAGAGCCATTGCAGGACTCGATCATCAAACATCAGGAAAGCTAATACAATCAGGTGTCGACGTATCTGAGTTGCAACCCAATAAACGTGATTTTGGCATTGTCTTTCAATCCTATGCACTCTTTCCAAACCTTACCGTGGCAAAAAATGTTGCCTATGGACTGGTCAACCGTAAGGCCAGCAAACCAGACATTCAACAAAAAGTATCTGAACTCTTACATACGGTTGGTCTGCCCGGTTCAGAAAGCAAATACCCCGCAGCACTATCCGGTGGACAGCAACAACGGGTGGCACTGGCTAGAGCATTAGCGACATCGCCAGGCTTACTCTTACTGGATGAGCCTCTTTCAGCCTTAGATGCACAAGTACGTACCCATTTGCGCAGTGAAATTAAAGCCTTACAACGCAATCTAGAAGTAACCACCATTATGGTCACCCATGATCAGGAAGAAGCCATGACAATGGCTGACCGTATTGTGGTTATGAATCACGGTGTCATTGAGCAAGTCGGCACCCCTCAGGAAATTTATCAACACCCTGCAACCGCCTTTGTCGCCAACTTTGTCGGCACCACTAACCTTTTACCCTGCACCGTCATAGACGCCAATTCAGTTGAAGTAGGCGGTGTAAAACTGAACGTTAGCGCCCCGCAGGTGCTGCTTGGTAAACAGGCTCTGCTTGCTATTCGTCCCGAAGATATAGGTGCCCGATCAATCAACAATAGTGATACTAACAGTCTCGATGTCCTGATCAACGAGATTGAATTTTTAGGTTCATTCTCTCGAGTAACACTGACCCATCAATCAGGTTTAACGCTAACCGCCGAATTCTCCATGAATTCAATGCGTGACTTGGATATCACGTCAGGTAAGTCCATGAAGGTAACGCTACCTATCAAACATATCCGGTTATTTCCGGAAGAACCATCATCACCTCGATAGGAGTTTTTCATGTCCTCGATCGCTCAGAGTACACAGGTTCCCCCTGTTTTAACCAAACCCAAACTCAGCCCTGATGATTGGGTAATGAGAACGCTGATTATTGTCGCAATAATCGCTCTATTTACCGTCATTGTGCTGCCACTTTATAGCATGCTTGCCAAAAGCGCCGAAAACTCAGCGGGAGAGTTTATTGGGCTGGCAAACTTTATTACTTATTTCAATAGCCCGGCATTATTTAAGTCGATTACAAACTCATTATTCGTGTCAGGCACCTCATCGATTACCGTACTTTTTCTGGCATTTTTGTATGCCTATGCTCTGACACGTACCTGCATGCGCTGCAAAGCATTCTTTAATATCGTGGCATTAATCCCACTCTTGGCGCCATCGCTACTCTCTGCGATCAGCCTCGTTTATGTGTTTGGTAATCAGGGTATCGCAAAGTCATGGCTTTTCGGTGAAAGTATTTATGGCCCTATCGGCATTATTATCGGTCTGGTTATTTGGGTATTTCCTTCGGCTCTGATGATTATCAAAACCTCTCTGCAAACAACCGATGGACGCCTTTATGAAGCGGCCACGGCTATGCGTTCAACCCCCTTACGCACCTTCTTAGTCGTCACCTTACCTGGGGTAAAATACGGTTTAATCAGCGCCCTCTTTATCGTATTTACACTCACTGTTACTGATTTTGGCGTTGCCAAAGTCATAGGTGGGCAATACAACGTACTGGCAACAGATCTCTTTAAACAGGTCATTGGCCAACAAAACTTTCAGATGGGGGCCGTGGTGGGTATTGTGCTACTCTTCCCCGCCGTGCTGGCATTCATTGCTGATCGCTATGTTCAACGTAAACAGGTCTCTCTGCTTTCTGCTCGTTCCGTTCCCTATACCCCGAAACCCTCTACGATCAAAGACAACCTCTTTTTCATCTATTGCACCTTAGTATCCGCCGTATTAATCGGTATGTTAGCGATGGCGGCTTATGCTTCATTTGTAACATTCTGGCCTTATGATCAAAGTTTATCACTGACTAATTATCAATTTGATCTCATGGATGGAGGTGGCTGGGGAGCATTCACTAACTCACTACGCATGGCTTTATATACCGCCGTTTTTGGTACATTGTTTATTTTTGGTACGGCTTATCTGGTTGAAAAGTGTCGCGGTTTCAAAGGCGCCAGAACAATTATTCAAATGTTCACCTTACTCCCAATGGCAGTGCCCGGCATGGTGCTGGGCCTATCTTACATATTCTTCTTCAATGCGCCGAACAACCCGCTTAATTTTCTCTATGGCAGCATGGCTATCATGGTGATCTCTTGTGTGGTCCACTTTTATACGGTGAGTCATATTACGGCGGTCACCGCTTTAAAACAGATGGACCCAGAATTTGAATCGGTCGGTGCATCCCTTAAGGTTCCACTTTATAAAACCTTTTTCCGTGTGACGTTGCCGATGTGCTTACCGGCTGTGTTGGATATTTCAACCTATCTATTTACAACAGCAATGACGACGGTATCAGCGGTGATCTTCCTTTACTCCCCAGACACCCAACTGGCATCGGTTGCTGTACTGAATATGGAAGGGGCCGGTGACATTGCACCCGCCGCTGCCATGGCCATGATGATCGTTTTGACGTCCGCTTGCGTCCGCTTATTACACTACTTTTTAACACGAGGATTACGGCGAAAACATCTCCTCTGGCGGACAAAATAGATACAACAAATAATGGCTGGAAGTTCATCAGACTGGATGACTAACCGGCCCTACTTTTTATTACACACAGATAATCTAGGTACGGTATGAAAACGCACTATGACGTGATTATTGTCGGCGGTGGCATTATTGGCAGTGCCGCCGCTTACTACTTAACACAAACAAAACATAAAAAAGTGCTGCTACTAGAGCGCAATACATTGAATTCAGGCACCACCAGCCAAGCGGCTTCACTTCTGATTCATTCAAGACCGAATCAAGTTTTAGCAGATATGGTGCAAGAAACATTCACGTCAATTACAAAACTACAACATGACCTAGATGATACGCTAGGTTATAACCCTGTGGGCTGTTTACACATAGGCGTGTCAGAACAAGCGAAAGCCGATGTCAAACAAGCCGCCGATGTCGCAGAGAACTTTGGTGTCGAAGTAGAACACCTCGATCGAAAAGCAGCACTCAACAAATCCCCTTGGCTTCAACTACCCGCCGATGCCGCCATCAGTTTTATTCCAGAAGACGGTTATATTGACTCCTATCTACTGGCTTCTGCCTATGTCAGACAAGCCAGAATACAGGGCTTAATCATTCAGCAGGGAGTCACCGTTAATGAAATTCTCACCGACGGACAGGGCCAAGCCACCGGTGTTCAGTGCGACAACGAACAGACTATTTATGCTGACAAAGTTGTCTTAGCCGGCGGCCCATGGTGCAGTTTATTAGCCGCAAAACTCGGCAGCAATCTGCCTGTCGCGCCAGTCAGAAGCCAGTATTGGATCACTCAACCCCACCCTGATTTTTCGCCTTTATCTCCGCTGACCCTATTACCCGATGCTAAAGCCTATACTCGACCTGAGGTGGGCGGGTTGTTATTTGGCCTTCGAGATGAACAGGGCGTACATGCGAGCCCTGCCGACCTACCCAACGATATCCATGGTTTTAGCTTTGGTTCTGATAATGGCTGGGAATCCTTGATGGCGGGATTTGAGCCATTAGCGAAGTTTATTCCGAAATTGAATGACCTCTCTATCGATCATTACATTGGCGGTGTTTCCAGCTATACGCCGGACGGCCGCTACATCATTGGTGAATTACCTTCAGTTAAAGGCGTATTTGTTGCTACCGGTTGCTGTGGCGCTGGCATAGCGATGTCATCGGGTTTTGGTCGGTTGGTTGCGGAGTTAGTGAACGAAAAACCGACATTCACCCGCATTGATACATTTAACCCAGCCCGCTTTCCCGAAGCCGACCCATTTAACCCGATCTTCAGAGAGCAATGCGCCAATGCTCGAAGTCGAAAAAAATAACCCGTCATGATGAACAAACCGCTAAACGGCGAATTTATATCGGCCCCTTTATTGTTGATAGAACGGAGATTGATCGATGCAAGCATCTTTAATTCGCGTAGCTAACGAGGTAGTCGAATGCTCGGGAGCGATTATTCGTCACTATTTCCGCAAACCTCTGGATATTATCCATAAAGGCGATATGAGTCCGGTAACCATCGCCGACAGAGAGACTGAAGCGGCCATGCGAGCCGTCATCAATCAGCACTTTCCACACCACAGTATTATTGGCGAAGAGGGTGAGGACACTATCGGTTCGCAGCCCTATACCTGGACAATGGACCCTATCGATGGCACTAAAAGCTTCATCACAGGCAACCCTCTATTCGGTACCTTGCTTTGTCTATCGGAAGAAAATACCCCGATGATAGGCATCATCGATATCCCCATCAGTAAAGAACGCTGGGTGGGTATGCGACATGAAGGAGCCACCTATAATGGCCATACCTGTCATGTCTCAAATAAGACTCAACTCAGTGAAGCACAACTCTACTGCACCGAACCCGACCTGTTTACTCCCCAACAAGCCGAATGCTTTCAAGCATTAGAAAAACATGTGCGTTTGCGACGCTTTGGGGGTGACTGTTATAGCTATGGACTACTCGCCTCTGGCCATATAGATCTTGTCGTCGAGGCCAGTCTTCACCCCTATGACTGGATGGCATTGATTCCGGTAATCGAAGGTGCCGGCGGCATCATCACCGACTGGAATGGCAACCCGTTAAACAATAACAGCGATGGTACCGTTATTGCTGCGGCTACGCGGGAATTACATGCGCAAGCGCTGTCAGTCTTCAAGCATTCATAAAACCCTATATAGAACATAGTTTGACCATTTAAGGAGAGTAACATGTCGTCGAGTTCTTATCTTAATCAGCCGGCAGGAGGCGAAGGAGACGTCAATACCTCCGATAACCGACAGGACTGGCAAAACCAGCATTTAGACGGCGCATCTCAGCAACTCTTACAACGAGATTCAGATTCATTTCTGCATCAATCTGTCTCAACGCCATGCCTAGCCGCGGTGCGTAAAGTCGAAGGTCTCTGGATCGAAGATGTTGCCGGTAATCGTTACATGGATTTTCATGGTAACAATGTTCACCATATTGGCCATGGCCATCCCCGTCTAATTGAAGCGGTAACCCGCCAAATGCATCAATTACCCTTTGCACCTCGGCGCTACACCTGTGATGTTGCGGTGGAACTCGCCGAAAAACTGGCCAGCATCACACCGGGTAACTTAGCAAAGGTACTATTTGCAACCGGCGGTTCCGATGCGATTGAAATCGCTATGAAAATTGCCCGTATCGCCACCGGCCGATTCAAAACACTGTCTTTTTGGGATTCGTTTCATGGTGCCGGTTTCGGAGCCAGCAGTATCGGCGGTGAACAGATGTTTAGAGCGCCGATCGGGCCTCCCCTGTCCGGCGCATTGCATGTGCCCCCCTTTGGTGATTACCGCAATGCTTGGGGAGTTCGCGAGGGAAGTTCGCAGCTTTGCCTTAATCAAATACGTTATGTTTTGCAGAAAGAGGGGGATATTGGCGCCGTCATTGCTGAACCAACGCGCGCAGTTCCTTATGTACCCAGCCCCGGTTTTTGGCAGCAAGTAAAGGCCGCCTGTCATGAGTTCGGCGCCCTGCTTATATTCGATGAGATTCCAACGGGCCTTGGAAAAACAGGTAAAATGTTTTCCTGTGAACATGACAACGTGGTGCCTGATATTCTGGTTTTAGGTAAAGCACTTGGCGGCGGCATGCTCCCCATTTCAGCGGTTGTTTGTCAGCCGGAGCTTGATGTGACTGGGCACTTCGCCATTGGTCATTACACCCACGAAAAAAACCCGGTCACCGCCCGTGCTGCGCTGACCACCATCGAGATCATCGAACAGGAAGGCTTAGTCGATAATGCTGACCGTATTGGCCAACAAGCCATGCGTGGATTACAAGTGTTACAAGCCACCCATCCATTGATTGGTGATGTCCGTGGTCGAGGCTTATTATTCGGCGCGGAACTGGTGTTAGATCGCGACACACGAGAACCTGCCAATGATGCGGCTGATCGCGTGCTCTATAAGGCACTCAGTCGTGGTTTAAGTTTTAAAACCACCATGGGGAATGTGCTGACATTTACGCCCCCGTTGATCACCACCGAAACGGATATGCAACGCGCCCTAGCTATCATTGACGAATGCCTTAGCGAGGTCGAAAAAGAACTGGGATTATCATTCTGATAATGGAAAGTAGCATAAGGTCATTATGCGTGACTGGGAAAGGCGGCTGTTAGCTTTTAATAAGCCGCTTTATCCCAATCATTCGATGCCGTTATTGAGGCCACCCAATAACTTTTTCTTAATTGAATATGACGCAGGAGCACATGCTCGAACTAACGCAAGTGCCCAACAAGTTCAGCTGTTTTTTACCATCATCGCATCATACTCAATATACTGAGTGCAGCACCGCTTATCCTAAATATGCTATCCAAGCGTAAAAAAGCCTAAGTGTTTTTAACTTCCATTGAGATCTCCAACACATCATGCCGCCAAAACTCCTGATCGAACTCGACGATATTGTCATGCTGGTCATAGCTGGCACGGGTTAGATATAAACAGGGAGCACCGGCCACAACTTGTAACTCTTCAGCCTGAGTGCCATCCAGCGGCGCCGGATACATATTAATAACAGTACGGCTAATCTCAATGCCATACTGTTCTTTCAATGTTTCCGTCAGAGAGCATTCGAGTGGCAAATCGAGTAGGCCAGGACAGAGTACAGGGTTAACATTGATATGCTCAACTAGCACCGCCCTACCATCAATCAGCCTGCGACGACGCAATAGATAAACTGGGTCACCCAGCGTAATTCCCATGGTGCGGTTAACCCAATCTGATGCGGCCATTTCCGTTTTCGACAGGATGACCGTTTCAGGCACACGCCCTTGCGCACGCACGTTATCCATAAAACTGATGCTTTGGGTTGGGTCGTAAAAAAGCCTCGGGGGTGACACATACCAGCCACGGCGAATGAGTCGGTAAATAAGCCCTTCAGACTCCAACTGCATGAGTGCTTGGCGTACCGTTACCCGGTTAATATCATAGGCATCCTTCAAATCGCGTTCTGAGGGAAGTTTACTATGGGGTAGAAGCGATCCATCTTCTATTTTTTTTGCGAGGCTATCACGTAATCGAAGGTAGTACGGAATATGCAGGTATTTCATTTAGTACATACCAGATAATCAAGTTTTTATTCCCACAAATTATACGTAAAGATATCCCTACAATCAATGATCTACTTATTCGTATTTCATATAAAATCTCGTATTATCAATAAATTACATTATTTTTAATACCAACTATAAAACTATAAATATAGATAATAGACCTATTCACACTCTTGCTTTAAAATCTGGTATAGACCATAATTTATGCAATTAAAATAACCATTACGTATACTTAAACGGAGTATTTAATATCACTATTCCGCAAAAAATATCACTAATTAATGAGTGTTTATTATGAGTATTTTGGCAGCAATTCTGCTGACAATTTCCGCCCTTTTTCACGCCAGCTGGAATCTTTTAGGCAAAAAGGTCCACCCCTCTCCAGCCTTTTTCCTAGTCGCCAATATCATAGCCTGTCTATGTCTTTTACCTGCGGTCTTCATCAATTTAAGTTCTTTATTATCAATCCCTTATACCGTTTGGGGACTGGTATTCATAACCGGTTTTTTTCAAGCAATATATATGTTTGGCTTAGCTGGCGCCTATAAGCATGGCGCAATTTCCGTTGCCTATCCATTACTTAGAGCCTCGCCGGTGCTGTTTATCGCCCTATTAACCTCTCTTTTAGGTCAAGGGGCCGCTTTGACAATACCCGGCATTATCGGCGTGGTACTGGTATCTATCGGCTGTCTGTTAATTCCAATGCCTTCTCTGCGAGGTATTCGGCTATCTGAGTTTCTCAATCTATCCTGTCTTTTTGCACTGATCGGCGCCATCGGTACTGTCGGTTATACACTGGTTGACGATAAAGCCTTAACCATTCTTAGAAACATGGAAGTACTGCAATTGACGGTCATTGAGGTCAGCCTACTGTATCTTTTTTTAGAGAGTTTAAGCTGTTCATTATGGTTGGCACTGATCTCTATTCCGCAACAGAAAAACCGCAGTGACCTTGTAGAAATCACCCATAAGCATCTATCCACCGCCGCCTTAACGGGATTTTCAATGACAATCACCTACGCGATTGTATTGATCAGTATGGCGTACGTTGAGAATGTCAGTTACGTCGTGGTATTTCGTCAACTGAGCATTCCTATAGCGGTTGTTATGGGTATAGTTTTACTCAAGGAGAACGGCAATATCCCAAAATTCGTGGGCACTATAAGCACTTTTTTAGGCATCATAATTATTAGCATAGGGTAACGTATGAATAATGTAGCCATCATTACCGGAGGCGGATCAGGCATTGGTAGAGCCTGCGCCCTTTCACTCGCAGCCAGAGGTCTTAATGTGATTGTCGTCGGACGGCGTTTAATAACACTGCAAGACACAGCCGCAAATTATCCAGAGAACATTACCACCGTACAAGCCGACATCTGTACCGAAGAGGGTCGTCAGTCTATCGTCGATACAGTAAAAGGTCGCTCTATTAGCGTTTTAATTCATGCAGCAGGTGTGTTTACAATTGCCAGTCTTGCACAACTGACGCCAACGCTATGGGAACAAAGCCTCTCAACAAATCTCTCTGCTAGACTTTTCCTCACTCAAAACCTGCTTGAAAACTTAACCAACGGTCGAATACTTTTCATTGGATCACGTTCGGCCTTCACCCCACGGCAAGGGGCAACCGCTTATTGTGTTAGCCAAGCGGCCAGTTTGATGCTGAAAAACTGCCTCAATTTAGAACTCGCTCAGGCAAACATTTCAGTCGGCAGTTTAATACCCGGCCCCGTCGATACCCAAATCATGCACCAAGGGATCGAGGCTGATCAGGCGATATACCCCGATGCGCTGCAGCAACGAACGGAACAACTAATTGCGCCAGAAACGGTCGGGGAGTTCTCCGCTTGGCTGCTCTTAGAAAGGTCATCTAAACAGTTTTCTGATTCTCAATGGGACATACGTGATACTAAACATCATCATTATTGGTTAAAAGAACGTAGCCTATATGAGTCTCCTGTTGAAAATCAGGACATCATTAGCGCTAAGTGAAATGGTAGAGGTCTAATAATGTCGCACACCCTTGGGATGGTCAAATATCATCAAAAAGGTATCTATGTCTAAACAATATGACTGTTTACAGTAAAGCTTAAGAGTGAGTCCTCAACCTTAGTACTCACAAAGATTTCAATATTCCCAAACCGCGATAGCACTTGGTCTTTGTCGATCGATGGATTTCAACCGCTTGAAAAAGTCAGTGATAGTTGAGCACCAAAAGTTAAAGAATCCAACGGGGTTCACTGCCTACATAATGACCTCTCTGAATGCAGACGGACTTATTGGTGAGCTCCCTAGCAAATACAGTTACCACACCTCATTATCGACCATTGATGTCACAAAGCTAACACTGCCGACGTTAGTAAAACTCGCTTTCACCGGCGTACCCGCAGGCAGCTCAAGTAAACCACACCAACTACCTGTTGCAATCAGGTCTCCTGCTGCCAAAGGCCAGCCTTGTTGCATAGCATGCTCGGCTAACCACGGCAGGGATGCCAATAAATCGGGAATTTGTGGTACGAATTGACGCTGGCTAAGATCGACATCACCGGCACTAATCACCAGCCGATTATCGGGTTGCCAACCGGACACGCTTTCGCCAAGAATTAACGCACCATGCATCTGTAGATCGGCCAATAAAAAGCGCTCTGGAAGGTACTGCCAATCTACACCACGTACATCAAAGATCTCAATCGCAGCATAGGTTGCCGCGATGGCACCGGCCAACTCATCACAAGACATATTCGCCGTAATCGGTTGTTTTAACTCACACACAAGTTCCACTTCAATGCCACATAAGGTGGCGGGACGGTAATCATCAACCGCAGAAACATCCTGTGTGAATAATCGAGCATCCGGCACAGGCGCAACTTTCGGCGGCGATCCGGTCGCCAGCTTCCAAGCCGTTGGTCGACCATTGGGCCACCACCCTAATCGATTACCCAGTTTACGCTGCATATCATAAGCCTGCTCATCGGTTAGAGGAGACAACAGACAAGCCTCTTTGTATGGAATCGGTCGACCTGTTTGCCAAGCATCCGCCAAACGATCAAGCAGTTGAGACTCTAAAGGGAAACTTATCCGATCCATGAGACACCACCTTCAGGTCTAGGCTTAGGTCTCGCCGGTGTCGGCAACTGACAAGGCAAAAACTCTCCCATCCCCTCTTTACCCAAATACTGGCCATCTTGCCAAACCCTTTGGCCACGACACAGCGTGATAGCGGGCCAAGCATTAACCGGGATACCTTCATAGGGCGTGTAATCCACCTCATGGTGAAGTGCTGCGTTACGAATTTTCCGTTGTATACCCGTATCCCAAATCACCAGATCAGCATCCGATCCTATGGCGATAGAGCCCTTACGAGGATAGAGCCCATACATCTTCGCCACGTTAGTCGCCGTTAACGCAACAAACTGTTCGATGCTCAAGCGACCTGTTTCTACGCCGTGACTAAACAATAGTGCAAGGCGTGTTTCAAGCCCTGGAATACCATTCGGGATTTTATCGAAACTCGCATCCTCACCCGCCGAGAACTTACCATCGGGCCCCGCAAACTTAAACGGCGCATGATCAGAGGAAAACACTTGAAATACTCCATTTTCAAGTCCGCTCCAAATAACTTCTTGATTAGCCTTATCACGAGGCGGAGGACTACAAATACATTTAGCCCCTTCTTGCTCGTCCTCGTGGGCCAAGTCGTCAGCGGTCAAAAACAGATATTGCGGACAGGTTTCTGCATATACACGTAAGCCATGAGAGTGAGCCCAACGTAATTGTTCCACTGCTTCTCGAGCTGACACATGCACAATTAAAATGGGTACGTCCACCAGCTCGGCATAGGCGATGGCACGATGGGTCGCTTCTCGTTCTGCCAACATGGGATGAGCATCAGCATGATACTTAGGCCCACTGTGGCCATTCGCTAGCAAGCGTTCAGTCAACCAAGCGATACAATCGGCATTTTCCGCATGCACCATCACCATCGCGCCATGAGCGCGAGCAACCGCTAAGACATCAATCACTTCGCGATCTGCCAATTTAAGATCATCATAGGTCATATAGATTTTAAAGGATGTGTAACCCTCACTAATCAACTCGGGGAGTTCTCGCTTCAGCACATCTTCCGTGGCATCCGTCACGATCAAATGAAAAGCATAATCGATACAGGCTTTATTACCCGCACGCTGATGATAATCATCAACCGCAGCGCGTAAACTTTGGCCTTTTATTTGGCACGCAAAGGGAATAATCGTGGTGGTTCCGCCGCAAGCAGCAGAGCGAGTGCCACTAACAAAGTCATCCGCCATTCGTGAATCATCGCTCGTGGGTTGATCCAGATGACAATGCCCATCAATTCCACCCGGCAACACCCAGCGACCCGCAGCATCAATCTCTTCCTTACCCTTACCGAGCGCTTCGCCTAGAGAAACAATACGCCCATCACGAATCGCAATATCGGCGCAGAAAGTATCTGCGGCAGTTGCACAACGAGCGTTGCGAATAACGAGATCAAACTCAGACATAGATTACAACTCCTACCATTAAGCAACATCGAGCCACAACAAGGGCCTTACATCTCAACGGTTTTTATATGACACACAACTTATGTGTTTAGTACTAACAAGCTCAGCGACATAAATAGAGAACAGCACCGTACAGGCGGCAAGAACACGCCAAAGCGATGGCTGATAACCATCATGCTTAAATGCTTTTCGGCATACGAATGTCTTTATGTGAAGTTGGGCCTGATAGGCTATTCGGACGTTAGTTCGCGTCCGATTAATGCAGACAGTGCAGGTGATAACCCTTGGCAAAGCTTACTCGGCGGCTGAGCATAACTACCGCTGCTCGCTTTACGTGCTGCCAACATCGCCAATAGCTCCGCCTGTTTAACGGCGCAACTCACCCCATCGACAATCGGTACGCTGATTTGATCAACAACATTGCGCGCTAAACCGGCTAAAGGTGCGCCAGCAATAATAAGAACATCGGCACGATCTTCTTTAACAGCCTGATGGCACAGTTGAATTAAACGCTCTTCTTGATCTTGCTGCACCGTGGCGATATCTGATAGAGACTCATCTAAACAACGAATGGTACATAGACGACTGCCCATACCGTACTGAACAACGGTTTCTTCATACCAAGCCTTAATACGCTGCGAAATGGCGATAATGCCAATACGTCCACCCAATTGGGCGGCACTCATCAAAGAGCTTTCAGTGAGACCAACCACGGGAATCGGTAACATCTCTCGTGCAGCCGCTAATCCTGGATCACCAAAAGCGGCAACAATCGCAGCATCATGACCTTCATAATGCTCAGCTAATTGATTCAACGTGGCATAAGCACCAACGGCTGCTTCAGCTCGAGTTTCGATATAAGCCACACCTAACTCTGCGGTTTTGACGGTCAACTCAGTGGTGGCAAGCGCCGCTCGACGTGCTTCAGCCTCGATCAATTCGGTCACACTGATGGAGATGTTCGGGTTAACAATTAAAATACGCATGCTTCTATCCTTTAAATTTGAGCCTTCGCTCTTGCCCATAGGTTCTCAGCCGCTCGCTGCGCTTGATCAAGCAGGTCGTCTTGGTCAGCCAAACAAAGCTCACCATTCTTCACCACTATCTCGCCTTGGCAGATCACCATGTCGACATCTCTACCCTGAGCGGTATGTACCAAGTTACCTAAGGCATCGATCAGAGGCACCAAGTGAGGTCGTTGGAAATTAAACACCACTAAATCAGCTAGTTTACCTTCACTGATAGACCCCAGCGTATCCTCTAAACCGAGGGCCCGCGCACCACCCATCGTTGCCATTTCCAGCACATGGTGAGGCTGCCAGTTATCAGTGATCGCACTTTCTTGCACTCGTCCCATGATTAATGCCCAGCGCATCACTTCAACCATATCGCCATGCATATTGTCTGTCGCCAATGCGAGGTTAGCCCCTGCCGCCCTTAACTGAGTGGTGGGTGCTATTCGCCCCCCTGTCGCATTGCCCCGTGGCACATGGGCAACACTGGTTCGACTACGGCCTATTTTCTCGATATCACTGTCAGTAACATACATACAGTGAGCCGCCGTAAACTGAGAACCCAGCAAGCCAACATCATCAAGTAGCTCTGTCGGCGTCATCCCCTCACGCTCAGCAATACGCTGGTTTTCTTTCACGCTTTGAGAAAGGTGCCCATTAACACGAATACCGTGACGATCACGCACATTGACAACTTGCTCAAGCAAGGCGCGTGAACAGGTGTCTGGTGCATGCGCCGCGAGTTCGGTGCCGAGTCGGCCATCCATTTTCCCGTGCCATCGGTCATGCAGCGCAAGTGCCTCTTCAAGCCGGCGCTCACCAATAGCAATGTCATGCTGCCAAATGCCCTGATGCACTCGGGTAAAATCAACATCGTGTATTCGCCCACAGGTGATGACGCGCATGCCTAACTCACCCATCGCAGGCAAAGTAAGATCGGCATGTACAAAGCTATCGTTGATCAGTGTTGAGCCAAATAACAAGGCTTCGGCTGCACCTAACCGCGCTAATGCAACCGCCTCCTCTTCTGAGACATCATGCCCATGAGGGACTCCAGGCGTATAAGCCGGCGCAAACCCCATATCTTCTGCGACGCCACGTACCATCGTCAAAATGGTATGAGTATGAACATTAATAAAACCCGGTGTGATCACCCGGCCAGATAGATCCAAGGTCTGCTTAGCCTTCGGAAGCGGTATCTGCGAATCATAATGGCTGACGTTCAGAATGCGGCCCTTATCGATAATCAACAGCGCATTAGGAATTTCCCCGAGTAACGGATCAACCGTGAGTACTCGAGCACCATAAATGACTAAATCAAACGACGCATCTGTATTGGTAGTATTCATAAATTTAGACTCAATATCCCATCAAACGCGGTAACCCAGTGACGATCGACGGGAATACGATACACAACGCCAACAACAAAAATTGGCAGGCGACAAACGGCAGAGACTCTTTAACTAACTGCGCCATCGGTACTTTAGTAATACCGCACATGACGAAATACAGCACACCAACGGGGGGCGTCATCATGCCGACAACCAAGTTGTACATAAACAGAAAACCAAAGTAGAGAGGGTCGATCCCATACGTCAGCGCCACAGGCGCAAACAAAGGCACCAGCATGATATAAGCAGCATTAGATTCAATCAGCATACCCACGACAATCAACAAGGCCATCGTCAGCAGAATAAAGGTCATTGGGTCCGCGGTGAGTGATTGAATGAACTGCGACAACATCACTGGCACCATCTCAATGGTGAAAATAAATGTCATAACCGAGGCAAAAGCGATTAACGCTCCGACCATAGAAGAGGTCACTGCGGCCTTAAAGAAACAGGCGGGTAGATCGGCTATTTTTAGCTGCCGAGTCACAAAAAAACCAATAAAAGCAGAATACACAACCGCAATGGCGGCCCCTTCTGTTGCGGTGAAAACACCACCCACAATGCCGCCAACAACGATCACGGGCATTAAGATAATGACAATAGCTTGACGTGCCTGCTGCAAAACATTGCGAAGATTAAACTTCTTGCCAGTCAGTGGGTAACCACGCCGCCAAGAGATCCAACTGGCGATCCCCATAAAACTAATCGCCAGCAAAATACCGGGTACAATACCAGACAGGAACAAGCCTCCAACGGATACCGAAGACCCTGCCATCAAGGCATAAACAATCATGGCATTACTCGGAGGAATCACCGGCCCTAGATTTGCTGCAGCTGTAATCACGGCACTAGAATAGGCATCTGGATAATATTTACGCATCGATGGCACCAGCGTACTCCCCATCGCGCTAGCGCTGGCGACAGCAGCGCCACTGACTGAGGCAAAAATAGTACCTGACGTAATAGTGACATGCGCCAAGCCTCCATGAACTCGACCTACCATACTGTTAGCAAAAGAGATCAATCGATCCATGATACCGGCACGGACCATCAACTCCCCTGCCAGCATAAATAAAGGTATTGCCATTAACGGAAAACTATTAACCGCATGCATCATTCGTTGCGGTAAAACCACCCAATCAAAGTCGAGTAACCAAATTCCTGCTAGCGCACCCACACCGATCGAAAAAGCTAACGGCATACCCAATAAGGCCAGACCGAGAAAGAGTCCAATAGCAATCCAAGTCATGATTGCTTCTCCCAAATTTTAGAACCACCCCACGCTAAAACAGCGAGGTGTAGAATAGAATGGACAGCACAAACAAGCAGCGCTATGTAATAAACGGCTGAAGTTATAGGCAAGGTGGGCATCAGCTCCGGCCAACGATCGATAGTGGCCTGCCAAGACCCCATCATGATCATAACCATCAAGAACATAGACACTAACGCCATCACTCTAAGTAACGTCTCTTCAATGCCTGCGGGCAGCTTGTGAACAAGTAAATCGATGCCTACATGCGCCCCATGTCGAATCCCATGGGGAATGGCTAGAAAGATTGTCCATACGAAGCACAATCTCGCCAGCTCATCGGCAGAATCAATCGATGCCCCGAACAGGTAACGCAGAACAACTTGGACAGAAACGATGATAACCATCATCCCCATCACTAACGTTATTCCCCAATAGCTACCTATATCCAACCACCGTAAAAGATGGATAACCTTAGCAAGACATACCTGAGACAGAGTGAATGGCACCTCGTTTTCAGGACCATCAGTACGGTGATTAGTTTGAGGGCTCATATAATTACTCAGTCTCACTAACTGCTTTTAATACCGCATCAACAAATTCAGGATTCACTCGTTGTTTAATGGTATCGCTGACAGAGAGAGTCGCTTGACGTAGCTCGGCTCTTAATTCATTACTGATGGGAGTGTAAATCATGCCATCATCAACTAAACGTTGACGCCAGCTCTCTTCTTCTTCCGCGGCGATTTTACGCTGCCACATCAATGCTTTTTTGGTCGCTTCAGCCACGATGGCTTGATTCTCATCGCTGAGCTTTTCAAACTTACGCTTATTTGCTGCGACATTGATGAAGTCATAAAAATGGCCGGTGTTAGAGAGATACTTCTGTACTTCATTAAAGCGACGGCTCGAAATAATGTTATATGGGTTTTCTTGAGCATCCATTACCCCTTGCTGTAAAGCAGAGTAAAGCTCTGATACATCCATCGAAACCGGATTCGCACCTAGCGCTCTGAATGTTTGCAGATGAACTTCATTAGGCTGCAAACGAATACGCAGACCCTTAAAGTCTTCTACGGATTTAAGAGGCCGAAGGCTATTCGTAACATGACGGAAACCAAGCTCACCATAACCTAGGTTTTTATATCCCTGGGAGGCCATCTTGCTATCGAGTTGCTGACCTAAAGGACCGTCCATCACCTGAAATGCTTGATCACGATTATTAAACAAGAATGGCAAACTGACGGCTTCGTACTCAGGCACAGAACGCGAGAAGTAAGCAATCGAAGTAAACACAGCAAAAATACTGCCCGAACGAACCTGATCTACGTTCTCCGTCGCGCCACCGAGCTGCATGGCTGGAAACAGGTCGACTTGAATCTCGCCACCAGAAGCACTTTCCACTTCTGTTTTAAATACCTCCATTGCCCGCGAAACAGAATGATCGGCAGGAAAATTACCTGCCACACGTAGTCGCTCTGTACTACTAGCATAAGAGGAGAAAAGAACGCCTCCCACTAGCACTGCTACAGCCTTAAGGGTGCTAATTTTAGTCATCGAAGAAAATCTCCTAGTTGTCTTAGGTAATGAATAAAACTGAAAAACGCTTCAGATATCCGCTATCTCATAACAGCAAGCTGTATGCCAACCTTATTAGAACAAGCCATATTAAAAATTAACCCATTGAAATAAATAGCAATATATAGTTTTAAATATTGTTGTATAAATTGTTCGCAATCTTAAACACAATAAAAGAAACACATTTAGCGCGCAAAATTAGTGCACCATAATACTTTATGCATTGCATTAGTGCGTGTTTTATCTAACTAAAACTGGCATCAACCAGTAGCTGATGACTCTGATCTTGTGACATAATTAAACGCTGGAGAAACAAGGGAAGGCTTGGAGTGGATAATTCGTCAATGGTAAAACCCAGCATTGAGCAGATTGCGGATCGCATTACCGATGCAATCATGGAGCACAGACTACCACCCGGTAGTAAACTTGCCGAAGATAAACTTGCCGGTGCATTTAATGTTAGTCGAACCAAAATTCGCCAAGCGTTTATTCTGCTCGCCAACGAAGGCCTAGTAACGCTTCACCCCAATCGCGGCGCTTTTGTCACTAGCCCAACGACAGAGCAAACGAGGGACATATTCAAAACTCGGCGCCTAATCGAACCTGAAATCATTAGAGATGTGATTGCCAGAGCATCTTCACAAGATATTGCACGCCTACGTAAACATTTAGAAGAAGAGGCTAAAGCAAGACGCACTGACGATCGACGACGTGTGATCCGGCTATCGGGCGAATTTCATTTATTACTTGCGGAACTCGCTGGCAACCAAGTCATCAATAAGCTAATGACCGAGCTATGCCCACTAACCTGCTTAATCATTGCTCTTTATGACGGCCCCAAAATACCCGCCTGTCCTGAAGATGAACACACACAAATTATCGATGCGATTGAAGCCAATGATTCAGCGACAGCAATCAAGCTGATGAAGCGCCACTTATCCCACATAGAAAACGAGCTCAACATTGATGCCTATGAAGAGAGAGATATTCACTGGGAATCGATTTACAGCTAATACTTTGCCTTAGATCGATGTGGCCCGAACACAACAGAGAATCGGTGTTCTGGCATCAAATACACTAAAGAGAAAAAACCCGACCATCATAAAATGATGGTCGGATGAGAAAACTAACCGTTATCAAACATACCGCTATAGAACTCACAATCGAGGATAATATCTTATTCAATGCAAATAGGAGGCGTTGCTACACCTCTGACGCCTTTATTGTTTTGCTGCGACAACTGATCTGTACGATTTTTTGTGCAGGTTTAAATGCCGGATTATTTGGATTGAGTGTGTCTGAACGCTGATCCTTTCGGCTGAAATCTGTGAATTAAGCAACACCTAGATACTTATTCGCGAGTTCGCTAGGTTCCGACAAATGGGGATAAAACCGTCACCTATGCACCCAATCAAGAATAGCGAATTTAGTCCCTGTTTATTTATAGTTTACGCGGCATAAAACTAACTATTAAGCTTAAAGCATCAACATCCATTGCCACTATTTACAATCTAAGATTCATCACTGTATCCCGGTAACCCCAGCAACGAGACTAACGTCTATACCACCGTTATCTTCAAATTCCTGGCGGCGAACCATACCAACAACAACCCTCCCTTCGGGCACGACAAAATTTTCAACGGCCTCGGTAACAATTGAAAACTCCTGTAGATTTATATCAGGCCCTCCATAAATAGTAACCAATACGGCCTCTAGCGGCGGCAATGAAACCTGACTTAACGCGCTAGTTATAGCATCTAAGGGTGCGCCTTTGCCTGTTGAATGACCAAAAGCCACATGTAATTGCAATGCATCATTGCTCTTTAAGACAGAACGAACATCAGCAAAATCAATAGCAATCAAACTGGAATCCATGATCAACTCAATGATGCCACGCACGGCGCTAACCGCATCTTCAAGAGACCCACAGATAAGGTTTCCATCATAAAAAAAGGTCTTATACTCAGACGTTATGACTCTTCGAACATCATCAATTTGATCTGCAGACCAATGAACGGCTATCAATAAAATATCCGCATCATGGCGGCCTAATTGCTCAATCACCTTCTTACGCCACAAATGAGTATCACTACATAAAAAGACAGTTAGATCCGTATTTTCCAACAGGCTATAAAGTGCATCACCTGTAACCGCAACACTATCAGATGCTTTATACGTACCGCTTTCATCATCGTTGGCAGCGTCAACCCAATGCCAATCAACCATTCTCTCTGTCACTTCATCAATGACGAGATAATGACATCCTACGATCAAAGGTAGAGTTTTAAACTCGGAAGAAAAACAGACAATTCTAAGAACGGCCCCTTCTGATGTTGAATTTACCAGTTTAAACATATATGAATCCTTGAAATGCAGTGAAGACCTTTTTATGGTGCGTTATATTGCTTCTGTTCTTCTGCTCGCAATAAACGAGCACTGTGGCGATTTTCTATATATATCTACCCGAAAGTATACCGAGATTTAGGGCTTCAAATAAGACTGTCGGCGAAATTGAGTCGATGTTCTCTGGCTTGCTGTTGAAAATATTACAGGTCAAGATTGCCTCAAGAGGAGAGGTTTATACGACAAGCCTAAAGGAGGTAGCATACCTAATTATTTTATCGAGTTTCGCATCAATACTAGCGGACATTTCCCCACTTCATTTTACGTATAACGGATCTACGTTGGAATTGGTGGAGCCTAGCGGGGGCTCCCCCATTTTGTAAACCAAGTTAAAATTCAATAGGTTACCTTAACCATGGTTCATATAGTTGCACACATTAGTATCACACCGCAACTGGAATATACCCCGCCACCGAATCAGTCAAAAACTGTCGATTATCAAGATAAAAGCGTCCACCGGTGAGGTCGAGATTACTTGCGCTTCAGCAATGGCCAAACCTATCAATTGGACTGATATTGACAGTTAATTTATCGACAGTAGAATTCATATAGGGTGGGGACTATAAGAAAATCCCAAATTTTTAAACAATTTATAGAAGAGAAATGCTGATGAAAATTTCCAAGTATCCAAAACTTCTGGCGCTGATTTTTTCTTGTTTTTTCATAAGTGCAAATGCCATAGCAGATTCAAATTTTTCAATTTGTGGTTGGGGAATGACAAAATGTACTCACGACTCAACAGCTGAATGGCATGATGCCCTGTCTAAAATTGACTATTCGACTGAATCAGTGATATTCACTCCTTATGATGGAATTGCCATTGAGAGTGATGGCGCGTTCAGTAACCTTACTATTTATCTAAAAGGCTATACCAGCACTGGTAAGTATAAGCTTGCCGGTACAGAAAATACTGTATGGTCAAAAAATACCAATGCAGTTTTTTCCGAAGATCTCGCTAACGCTCCATATTGGGTGAGCACTCAAAGCCCTAATGGATCTTATGTTGAGATTACAAAGGACGACAATAATTTAATATCGGGTAAATATAAGATAACCGTTTATTTTGAAGGGGATTCTTCAAATAAACCTTTGAATTTAGAAGGTGAATTTACGGACGTGCCAAAACATAAAAAATAATTTACTGCTGTAAGATCAGGAGTCAATAATAGCTTCTAGATTGAGCGCCACAATCGCACGATCAGCGACAGCAGGGTGAGCAAACACCTCTTCGAAACACTGGATTCAACAAGCTAGTTATAGTTTTACAAGCATGAACGACCATATAAAACCAACGGTGGTAAACCACCGTTGATGGTCGCTTAACTTCTATTTTGAGCACCTACTAAAAAGGGGGATTACCCCGTCAGGCGCGCGCCACTTTCAACAGTATCAATCAGAATAGCTGATACCTCAACTCACCTTTTCCGCCGCAGTCTGTCAATCGCAATTGCATACAAACCGCTGGCGACGACCAGAGAAGCACCAGCTATGGTCCAAAAATCAGGAAATTCTTCAAAAATCACAATACCAACGATCGTTGCAAATACCAGCAAGCTATAATTGAACGGTTGCAGCACTGACGCAGGGACGTAGTGCAACGCTTTGATTCACAGTACGTGACCTGCGATACCAGTGACAGATAACACCCCCATTAACACCCATTCATCCATTGTTGGTTCCCGCCATGCTGGAATACCAAATAGGGTTGCAGCTATACAACCAATAACCGCCAGATACACCATATTAGTATTGAAACCATCCTGATGACTTACAAAACGAGTCACAATGTTATACAACGCGAAGGTCAGCGCAGCAGTCAAGACCATCAATGCCTCAGGTTTAAAGACCCCCATTCCTGGCCGAAGGATAATCAGCGTTCCGATAAAACCGGCTAATACAGCCAAACCACGACGTAACCCCACATGTTCTCCAAGTAAAGGGCCTGCAAGCGCAATGGCAATAAGAGGAAATGCAGCGAATAGTGAGTGAGCCTCAGCTAGTCCCAAATAACGTAACGCCAGTGTAAAAATAGCAATTTCCGCCACCGCCATAATTGAACGTAATGGCTGCAACCAGCCATGCTGGGTGCGCAAGGCAGAGATAATGCCGCCATTAAAATGAACGTAAAGAATAGCGAAAGCAGCAAAGACCCAATAACGGACCATAACAAATTGTGCAACGGCCATATCCTGTACCAACACCTTAGTGATGGCATCCTGAGCAGCTAGCACCATCATTGATAACAGACACAACACAACGCCTTTACGTGTGCTTTCACTACGAACCAAGCCAAGTTGCATCATATTCTCAATTTACCTCAGATAATAAAACATCAGGTAGAAGACGCTAACAAGTAATTTTTCTGCTACAAAGTCATTAATACTCCGCTTTTTATATAGATTTTCTAAATGATTAAGATCGGTCGTCGCCAGTTACCCCTTAATGCTCTGCGAGCTTTTGAAGCAGCCGCCCATCATTGCCACCTTGGTAAAGCGTCAGAACAACTGGGAGTAACCCAGGGAGCTGTCAGTCAGCAGGTTCGCAGTTTAGAGGCATTACTGGGACAACAGCTGTTTGAACGCAAACATAAACGCCTATACCTCAATTCGGTAGGTAAGCAATTATTAAATGCTGTAACGGAAGGTCTAGATACCATCACTAAGGGAATTGTTCAGCTGGACAGTGACAGCCAGAGTATGGCTGGAGAGCTGATCCTGTGCTCAACCCCCTCTATCACCAACAACATGCTAATCACTGTAATGGGCCGTTTTAACCGCATCTATCCGGAGGTGACGCTGAAGCTGCTTCAGATACCGCCCAATACCCCAGTGCTGCCCGATGAGTATGATATTTGCGTCTGTTTTGGTTTACCAGACGATACAACTAATATGGAAACTCGGAAACTGATAACCACCCGATTCTATCCGATTGTCTCACCAACGCTGATGCTCAACCGAGCTCAGATTGAAAATGAAGCTGAGCTTTTGAATTTTCCGCTATTACATGACCGATCCCGAGGTTGGCTGAACTGGTTCAATCAATTTGCTAATGGACAGACCAAAGGCCATGAAAGCAATATTTTTTACAGCGACAATTACCAAGCGCTGATGGCAGCGAGATTGAGACAGGGGGTAGCTTTAGCGGAATATTATGAAGTCGCTGCCGACCTTACGTCTGGACAGTTAGTTCTCTTGAATAGCAAAGGAATTGAGTTGGGTATTGATACCTACCTAGTACTGCCTAAGAAGGATCGCCAGACCCTCCGCAGCCTGATATTTACCGAATTTATCGAACAATATCTAACAGAGCTTGCCGGTTTTTTCTTGCCAGAGTCTTCTTCAGGTTGAAGAAGCCCCTTATCATGAATAGCTTGTTTTTGATGATGCCAGTTAATTTGCTTCCCGCTCGGCACCGGAAGTGACCAACAACGAGTCAAAGATTAAATGTTGTTAGTGTCACACTTATTGTATGCCCCGAGCGACTAAGAAAACCGCTGCTGCAATAACGCTCTTAGTTTCATCGGCTTAAGTGGTTTATGCACCACCGGATAGCCTTGAGCTTTGATTTGTTGCAATTGCTCTGGCTCGGTATCGCCGGTGATCACTAAGCCCGCTATTTTTTTACCGAATTTGGCGCTTAATCGATCAATGGCGTCGGTACCCTTTTCATTATCACTTAGGTGGTGATCGACTAACATAAGATCTGGGCAGTGTTTGATCTGTTCAATCTCGGTGAGGTTCGCTGCCGTCTCAACCCGGCAACCCCAGTCGCGCAATAACAGTGCGGTTGCTTTAAGGTTATCCTGATCATCATCTAATACAACGATATAGCGCTGGCTCATATCAGCGTACTGCCTAGGCTGGGCAGTGGCTTCGACCGTTTGGCTAGGTTGATGTAGTGGGATAACGACCCTAAACATCGAGCCACGCCCCTCTATCGAGCGAATCTCTAGCGGGTGCTGCAACATATTACAGAGCCGACTAGCGATCGATAAGCCTAATCCTAACCCCTGCCTTCTGACTTTGCCCACCTCAAGCTGTTTAAACTCGCCTAACATGGTATCGATCTGGGCTGTTGGAAAACCGATGCCGGTATCCCACACCTCCAGCGCTAATGCGCCTGCACGAGGTCTAACGGCAACCAGCACCCGTCCGGCATCGGTATATTTAATCGCATTGGCGATTAAGTTGCGTAATATGCGCCCTAGCATCGAGCTATCACTGAAACTATGGTGCGCGGTGCCACGTACGGTTAAGGTTAACCCTTTGCTCTGCGCTTGCGGTGAAAATTCCTGTTCGACATGTTTTAACAATTGGCTTAGATCAAGGGGCTGCTGTTCTGGCTCGATAACACCGGCATCCAGCCGAGAGATATCTAATAATGAATCAAACAGGCTTTGCATAGTATTGAGGCAAGTATCAATGCCGGCGAGCAGATCACGCTCTTCCGGAGCCTTTAATCGCCCAGACAGCGCGCTGACAAGTATCCCCATCGCATGCAACGGCTGGCGTAGATCATGGCTGGCTGCGGCGAGAAAGCGTGATTTTCCCTGATTAGCTTGGGCTTCAGCGATGGCCGCCTGATGTTCTCGTTGTTCTGCCTGTTTAATCCCAGTGATATCGGTATAGATGCCAACCGTGCCGCCATCCCGCGTTTTACGCTCTCTAGCTTGCAGCCATTTTCCGGAGTAGTTCTCGACTTCGAAGGTGCCATAGCCACTGTGGTGCATCGCCATCCGTTTTTCACGATAAGCCTCGGGGGATGCTGGCACATCATCAATATCATTAAAGCGCACCACTCGACCGGTTCGAATATTCTGTTCTACCAGCTCAGAAAAATGCACACCAGGCCTGACTTTATCCGGCTCCATAAATTGTGAGGGATATTGGCTGTTACACATCACCAGTCGATCATCCGGTCCCCAATAAACAAAGGCTTCGGCAATATTCTCAATGGCATCCAACAACCAGCTAGCCTCGCTGCTTAGCAGCGCCCAAACATCGGGGTCGGCTAAATCAGGATGAGCGGTTTTAATGGCCGGGCTAAGCGGGCTGGTATGCATCGTAGAGTTCCATCATGTTTTTTCACTATGATATGTCACTCTTGTGACAAATAGGCTAAACACCCTGCCCGCTAATGGCTCAGGGCTTTGTCGAGCAAGGCGTTCAGATTGATGGCATCTGCTTCGGGGTGTTGCCCCACCAAAAACGCCCGAATACCCAGCGCTTCGGCTCCATCACGATCGGTGCGGGGGTTATCGCCGATCATAACGCAGTTATGCGGATCGGCGTTGGCTTTAGCCAGCGCCATCTGAAACAGCCCCGCTTCGGGTTTGCCCATCACCCGATATTTTAGTTGCGGAATAATGCTGATTAATAAGGCCAGTAAGCTACCGGTTTCAGGTACTGGATCACCGTCGGGGTCAGGGTGTGAAAAATCCGGGTTGGCCACTAATAAGGGCACTCCTCGGCTGAGGTGCTTAATGGCCAAGCTTAAACGCTGATAACAAAGATCGGTATCACGGGTTAATACAATCACCGCTGGCTGCTCATCATCTTCAATAATGCCTAAACTAGCAGCATAGGTTCGCAATGCTTGGCGGGCGAGCAACATCGCCCCTTGCGCCGGATAGCACTGAGAAGCCTCGGCTAGTACCGCCTCTCCGGCTAATAACATCTGCTGCGGTGCAATAGGCAACCCTAGCTCGGCTAAGCGGCGACTGAGTTCAACAGCACTATGGCTGGAATTATTCGACACTAACCAGAACTTATCCGCCGCCTGTTCAATCAAAGCGGCTGCGCCGGGCAACACCTGCTGACCGGCAATCAGGCAACCATCCATATCAACCAATACCGCATCAGATTCGGCGATTAACGTACGAAATGGCTTCATCTAGAGAACCCTTGTGGTTGATCTTTTTGTTGCGCATGGCGAATTAATAACAGCTCTAAAGCGCTGGCATCACCGCTCCAGTTTTGCCCCCGAGGGTTATAACACGCCTCATTCACCAAACCAGGCCAGCGTACAGGATCAACACCATAGTGCTCTGGATCAGTAGCGACACCTAAGCGTTTCAACCATGCACTTAAGGTCGCTTCGGCGGTATTGAGATTGCCAAAAATAGTCATTAGCGCCTGATCGATATCAGGATGAATACCGCTAGAGGCAGTTAAGATCTGCGGCAGAGTAAACGAACATGCAATCCCGTGAGGCACATCATATTTCAATGTCAACGGATAGGATAACGCATGAGCAATCGCTGTTTGAGTATTTGAAAACGCTAACCCCGCCAAGAGTGCTGCTTCGGCCATCTGACGCCGTAAGTCACGGTTAGTCAGATCATCTAATAGTTTCGGTAATACATTAAGAATCGTATTAGCGGCTTTAATGGCAAAAGTATTGCTAACCGGATTTCGGTTAACATTCCAGATACTCTCTAATGCATGACTGAGGGCATCCAAACCGGTTTGCCGAGTCAGTTCAAAAGGTAGATTTAAGCTAAGCTCGGGGTCGATCACCGCCCATTCAGGATAGAGTGACGGCCCTTTTACCGAATATTTTTTACCGCTATGTCTATGCCAAATTGTTCCCCAGCAGGTAACTTCAGAGCCGGTACCCGCCGTGGTGGGGAGCGCAATAATTGGCCAGCTTGCGGTAACCTCCTCCGCTGCGAGCAGGCCTTGATGAAAATGGGCGAAGTCTCCTCGCGAAGCGGCTAAGGCCTTCGCAGTATCCAGCACTGAGCCACCGCCTAAAGCGATAACCAGTTGCGGTACTTGAGTTAAGCTCGTAAGCGCCTCGCACTGCAACTTAATATCATCTAAGTCGGGGTTAGCACGGATCGAATCGATCACCATTAACGGCTGCACCTGCCGCGCAATACGCTCGGCCCACTGCTGAAACACCGGCTCAGCATAGGTGACCAGAATATAGGGCCGCCCATTAATGAGGCTGGATAGTTGATCGATAGCGCCATTAGCGCACTGAATACGCACCGGGTTAGCAAACTGCCAAGGCTGTGATGCCACTGTTTTCATGCATTCCACTCCGGCTCGGTTAAGGCATTAAACGGTGTTGATGGATCGAGAAAATCATGATTATGAACAACCACATTGTCGTCATCGATAAAGACGATCGCATAGGCCGGCGGTTCATGGTTAAACAGATATTGATCTTCCTCCTGAAAATCCAATACCACTTGATGGTTTAAGCCTCTCAGTGTCGAAAAACCGATACCCGCCCATGAGCCATGCATAGGCCGATGGTAATGGCCAAAGAAGAGATGCTTTACCCGGCCATGGTTATGTAACAGGCTTTGCAAGTTGACAGCATCTTGCCGATCGAGACCGATTTTATCCATCGGTTTAATGCCTGTTTTAAAGGGGGCATGGTGCATAAATAGATAAACATCGCCGCTTGCTTGTGCCAATTGCTGCGCCAGCCAATGCTGCCGTTTTTCGCAATAAGCACCGGCATGGGTGCCCTCTTTAACCGAATCCATAAAGATAAAACTGCCGCTACTGTTATGGATAACCGATTGCACAAACCCATGTTCATCATGTTGCAGTGTTGGGAATTGCGCCGCGAGACGGCCACGATGATCGTGATTACCCACCACTAATTGCACAGGCACTTTCAGCTCGGCAATAATCTCTGCGAACTCAGCATAAGCCGCTGGCTCACCGGCGTGGGCTAAATCACCGGTAATCACACAGAGATCAGCATCGGCATGGTCAGCATTAATGGAGGCGACACAGTCACGCAGCCGTTCAGCAGGAAAGCTACCATACAGCGGTTGCCCAGGCTGGGTTAAATGAGTATCGGTTAGGTGGATCAATTTCATGGTATTACCTTGTTATCTGTATACCGGCGCTCGAGGCTCGGTGAAGCGAAGCCGCCCATCCCTAAGTGATGGTGGCTCGATAATAGAGTTATTAGCGCGGCAAATATTTTTGCACGTCGGAGACCATATCGTTAAGCACCGCACCAGACTCATTCATCCGGTCGCCGCTGGCGATCGATTGCATATGATCGTGAATAATCTGGGTAATCTTCAGACCGTTTTTGCCGGGAAACGCATACCAATCTGTCATCAATGGCAGTTGTTTCACTGCGGTGTAATGGTTGGGATGGGTACGGTAAAAGTCAGTTAGGTATTCCTCATTGGCTTTTTTGTTAGGCGGCATATAACCCGTGGTTTGCGCCACAATGGCTGCGCCCTTACCCGATGTCGAAAACTTGATAAATTTCCAGGCAGCATCCTGCTTGTCAGCATCTTTGGTTAACATGACGATAGCGTTGCCACCAGCTGGCAGAGTGCCCCCTGCTTTCACGCTGGGAAAGAAGTTTGTTTTCATCTCAAACTTGTCGCCAATCTGCTGTTCGGCTTTAGTCACGTTCGAGGTTGACCAGAACCAGATGCCCGCTTTGCCCGAATAAAAAGACTGCTGGCCATCGGCGCTGGAATAATTCTTCATGCCACCCTCTTTAAAGAAGCGGGCGAAGGTCTCTAATGCCCACTGCCCCTCTCCTCCACCGAAGCTCACGGTTTTTTCATCGGCGCTCAGCATCGAGCCGCCTTGTGAGAATACCGGTGCTTGCCATAACCAGTTGCCGGTGATCTGCCAGCCATAAACCAACCCCGTGACATCATCACCGAGCGCATCGATTTTCTGTGCTAACTGAATCACCTCATCCCAGGTTTTTGGTAGGTTATGCTCATCCCAGCCCGCTTGCCGTACTAGATCCATATTGTAATAAGCGATCGGCAGAGACACGGCAAATGGCAGGCCATAGACTTCATTATTGTGAGTGCCGATATCCAGCATCGCCTTGTGGTAGCCCTCTTTATCAAAGCCTTGTTCTTTGGCGATAAAAGGCTCTAATGAAACCGCAATATCACGATCGACGAGAGGCCTGATACGGTTGAGGCCCTGAAATGAGATATCGGGCAAACGCTTGGTAATCGCCTCACGCATTATCTTTTGGGTGGCGTCTTCGTAGTTTTCATAAGGAGCCCGAAAATTCAGCTTAATATCGGGATATTGGGCTTCAAATCCGGTTTTTATCTCGGCAAAGGTTTCTTTAAAGGTACCGCCATAGGGATATTGCACCACCAGTTCTGTGGCCGCAAAAGCGCTGCCGGTAAGGGTTAGCGTACAAGCCGCGATTAAGCGTTGAAGAGATTTACGTGTCATTGTTACATTCCTAAATAGATAAAAAGAGGTTGTTTAATGGATGTGTTTTAGTCGATATTTATTTCATGCCCGAGAACGTGATCCCTTCGATAAAACGTTTTTGAGCCAATAAAAATGCGCCGACCAGCGGGGTAATGACGATGGTGGCCGCAGCCATCAATGGGCCATAATCGTTGCCGGTGTCGTCATTCCTAAAATTCACTAAACCAAGCGGTGGGGTGTAATAATCCGGTGAGTTCAGCACAATGAGTGGCCAGAAATAATCGTTCCAGTGGGCTACGATCGAGAAGATGCCAAATGACACCAACGCCGGCATCGCGGTGGGCAGCATCACCTTCCAAACAATCGCTAGTTCACTAAAACCGTCGATACGGGCGGCATAGATCAGATCATTGGGAACGGTCATGAAAAACTGTCGCATCAAGAAGATACCGAATACCGAGATACTAAACGGCGCGATTAACGCCATATAACTATCCAGCCAACCAAACTGATACATCAGCAGGTACCAAGGGATCGAAACCGCCTGAGGTGGAATCAGCAAACAGAACAGCACCGCCGCAAACAGGGTTTTCTTTCCTTTAAAACGCAGCTTGGCTAAGGCATACGCGACGGGCACAGCAATACTGACTTGGCACAAAAAGATCGTCACGGTGACCACAATACCGTTAAGCAGAAACTTCATTAACGGGATGCGTGTTAGCGCTTCTGTATAGTTTTCAACGAAATACCAATGCTGTGGCCACAGTGTCAGCTCTGACGTAAAGATCTCATCAGGTGGCTTAAGCGAGGTCAGCAACATCCAGATAAATGGCATCAACATGATCATTGCCCCGCTCATGAGCACAAGGTGCCGAAACAAACGAAAGAGTAAGGAAGGTCGACGGTTCATGAGTAGTGCACCTTACGTTCAACAAAACGGGTTTTGATCAGGGTGAGCAGCAGCACAAAAAATAGAAAAACAACGGTAATGGCGGCGGCATAACTGGTGCGGAAATACTCAAAGGCTTCCGTATACATGGTGTATAGCAACACTTCGGAGGCTTTATTTGGCCCCCCTTTGGTTAATACCTGCACCGTGTCAAACACCTGAAATGCCTTGCTAGAGGTGATCACCAGCACAAACAGTGTGATCGGGCCAAGCAGTGGCCAGGTCACCAACCGGAAACGATCCCAAGCTGAGCTTGCCCCATCCATCTCAGCAGCCTCATAAAGGTGTGATGGGATCGTCATTAAACCGGAGAGGAACAGCACTAAATTGAACCCTACTTGCTGCCAAATACCAATGCCACAGAGCACATACAACACGAGGTCGCCATCCTGTAGCCAGTTGGGGCCTGTGATGCCAAGCTCTTTTAGTATCAGGTTCAATAACCCAAAATCAGGATGAAGGATCACCTGCCAGACAATCGACATAGCGATCAATGTGGCCATGACCGGTAAAAAATAGACCGCCCGATAGAACGATTTACCCTGCTTACCCGCTTCGATCAGCATGGCGGCACCCAACCCGAGCAAAACAGAACCGGGCACCACAATGGCAACATAGATCATGGTATTTTTTAGTGATTGCCAGAAAGTGTGATCGCCAAACAGCTCGGCATAGTTATCTAAACCAATCCATTCAAAAGCACTCATACCCAGTTGCCAATCCGTAAAGGAGAGCAGCAATACGGCGACAATCGGGCCGATCAGAAACAACAACATAAGCCCCGCAGCGGGCAGCGAGAGAAACCAACCCAGTAAGCGTTCATATTGTTCGGCACCTCGATAGAGGCGCCAGCGGCTCGTACGACGAGGTAAACTCGGCGATGTTTCAGGCAGTGGCAGATTCATGATGCACCTCCGCAGCGACTTTTTCTGAGGCAACCCGACGGCCCTGTTGATCAAACACTAGGGTGTGCTTAGGTTTTATACGGATGCCCACCGTGGCTCCCAAGACTAACTGTTGCCCCTGTTCAACATCGCAACGCACTAACATCGGCTCGGCGAGGGTATCGATGGTGATATGGGCAAAAAACTCAGCGCCCATGTTCTCTAAATAGATCAGCTGTCCCTGAATATCACCCTGCTCAACGCGACAAACCGTGGCGTTCTCGGGGCGCACCCCTACCCTGATGTGTGTCTGTCCCGGCTGAGTAGCAACACGTAGAGGACATCCACAAACCACCACACGACCCGCATGGTTAACCTCCCCTGGCAGCAGATTGATTTTGGGGCTGCCAATAAATTCCGCCACCCGTACATCCACCGGATTGCGATAGATCTCTTCAGGGGTCGCCACCTGTAACAACTTGCCATCCATCATCAAGGCGATTCGATCCGACATCGTCATCGCTTCGGCCTGATCATGGGTGACATAGATAAATGTCGTACCGAGCTGCTTATGTAGCTGAGCGATCTCGGTGCGCATATGTACACGTAACTTGGCGTCCAGATTGGAGAGTGGTTCGTCCATCAGAAAGGCCGCGGGGTCTCTTACCATTGCACGACCCAATGCCACACGCTGCCGTTGGCCACCGGAAAGCTCACCCGGACGGCGATCTAATAAGTGTTCTATCTGTAATAGCTCAGCCACCGCCGCCACCTTGCTATCAATACCGGCTTGCCGTTCAGCCGCACCGGGTAACAGCTGCGCTAATAACGGCAGACGTTGATACCAGCGATAGCTGCGCATACGAATAGGAGTGGCAATGTTCTCTTTAACCGTAAGATGTGGGTATAACGCATAGGACTGAAACACCATCGACAAGTTACGATCTTTCGGGCGCAGCTGATCCACCGGCTGTCCGCTGATATTGATCTGGCCATTCGTCTGGGATTCTAAACCGGCAATAATGCGCAGCAGTGTCGATTTGCCACACCCCGATGGGCCAACTAGGGTCATAAACTCACCGTCCCTGACCGTTAGATCAATCTGATCCAGAATCTGTGTTTCACCGAACGACTTGTTCAGTTTGCGTATCGCAATTTCAGCCAAAACCTGTGCCTCGCTTTCAAATGTTGCTTAATGGCTGAGGATAATAGAAGGCAATTGTGACTGTTTTGTTATAATAAAATCATTATTTTTCAAGTACCTACACGAAAAACAAGTACTCGAGTACCGAGTAACCGAAGCTTTGAGTACTGACTAAATAACAGTTTGATTGCAGGTATATGACTTAAAAGGCTTATTGCAACATCACTGTCACAGCAGCGAGGTACTTTAATACTTTGGCGGTGTACCTAGATTTAAATTTAACTGAGCAACCTATTTATGAAAATTCTTCTGGCAGATGATCACGAACTGATTCGAAAGGGGCTAAAAGAGATTATTTCGGCACTCAATGCCACTTGGCAGATCACTGAAGTGGCCTCTTTACCCGCAGCTATGACCGCGCTGGCTAGTGATCATGAGATAGAACTGGTGTTATTAGATCTCTACCTGCCCGGTGCCGCTGGCGTGGAGGGATTAATACAACTCAAACAGCAGTTTCCCGGCACCGCCGTGGTGATTATCTCATCGGCAGAAACCCCTGAGATTGTCGCCGCCGCGATGCAAAACGGCGCCTCTGGCTATATTCCTAAATCGACCGGCAATGAGGTGATGGCTAAAGCGCTTGATCTGGTGATCTCTGGCGGAGTGTATATTCCACCGCAGTTATTATTAGGCAGTGTCGCACCTGTGGCCGCTGCCAGCGCCGAGGCTTTTCCATTGTTCGACAAACTCAATCACACCCAACAACGTATCGCTGCGCTCTTGAGTGCAGGCCTGAGCAATCAAGAGATTGCCAATGAAACTGGCTTTGCTCTACAAACCATTAAGAATCAAGTAAGTAGTATTTTGCGAACAACTCAATTAGAAAATCGAGCAGCATTAGCGGCTAAGCTAGCGCTTATGCAAATTCAATGACAGCGCGACTACGATTAAATAACACCCGACAGGAAGGCCTTCTGAAGAGTATCAAGCCACAACCTTTAGCAAAGCATGTCGCACTTATTATATGAATCCCCGGCTTTGCAGTAACCGTCTAAAGAACCGCTTAGCCGTCTTGCCGTCCCGACGTCTAAGGCGGTAGACAGCGAACAAACTCGTTTGGACAAACTGATGGAGTCCAATGGCATCGATGAAATACCTGACTGCACCGACCCGATTACCTTCAATGCCAGAATCAGCTCGCCTCAGGTTAGCCAGTTTGTCGGCTTAGTTCGCAAACTAGATGCGTTGATGATCTCAATGGACACACTCTGTGTTATCCAGCGTGCTTAGCAACAAACAACGTGTAGATGGCAACAGCGCATTATCAAACTTGCTCGACGCATTATTGATATCGAAATTCGAGCACGAAAATCTGCTCAAGCTAAGGGTAAAGAAGCAGAAGTTGAACAAGCGGTGCCTTCAACCGATGACGATATAACTGAAGAAGAAACAGATAGTCCCTCCAACTAGGCAGCTAGTCTCCCCTCAACCAGCCCCTCTCGAAGGGGCTTGCTACAAACCCAATAAAGTCCCTAAATGGTTACACTAACAGTTTAAATACGACTTAATGTAACCAATAAAGGACACTGAAGAGACTGTTTGACAATGTTACATTAAAGTCCTAAATTAAGGACATTAAGTAACAATAATTCGCATAGCGTAACCAAAATAGGACTTTATAGTGAAAGGTGTGACAGCTACAGCATTAGCAGAAGAGATCGGCGACAGATTGAAGCAAGCTCGACTAAATCGAGACCTAACACAATCTGAAGTTGCCGAGCTTGCTGGCATTGCCCGCAAAACGGTTTTGAATGCAGAAAAGGGAAAAGTTCAGCTCGAGATCATGATTGCTATATTAATGGCATTAGACCTCACGCAGCAGATTGATCTATTTCTCCCTAAACAAGAAATTTCGCCCTTACAGCTGGCCAAACTGCAAGGAAAGAAAAGGCAGAGAGCCTCAGGCCAGCGCAGTAACAAAGATGAGGAAACACCAGAATGGTAATGGAAGTCCTTACAATAACATACCAAGACGATGTTGTTGGCGCAGTGAGTTTTGACACTGAAAAGGGACTTGGGGCATTTGAATATGATCCAGGCTTCATAAAAAAAGGTGTCGAGCTATCCCCGATCAAAATGCCATTATCGAATCGCATTTATAGCTTTCCCGAACTGGATTTCAATACCTTTAAAGGACTACCAGGTTTAATAGCTGACTCCTTACCTGATGATTTTGGTAACGCAGTTCTCAACGCATGGGTTGCAGGTCAAGGTCGTTCACCGAGTGACATTACACCACTGCAACGCCTCCAATATACGGGAAAGCGAGGCATGGGAGCTCTTGAGTATGCGCCAGCTACAAAGTTACGAAGTTTAAATGCTTCACAACAAGTAGAAATCCAGTCGCTCGTTTCAATTGCACAAGAAATCTTAGATTCACGAGGTAATTTTGAAGTAGAACTCAAACAAAATGACCAAGACGATAGAGAGGCAATGATGTCTTTATTATCTGTTGGCATGAGTGCGGGAGGAGCACGACCGAAAGCCGTATTAGCATTTAATGAAGATTTTACTCAAGTTCGCTCCGGCCAAGCTAAAGCGCCAAGTGGTTTTACTCATTATTTGATGAAATTTGACGGCGTTAGTGAACATAACAAAAATCAGGAAACCTTCGGTGACCCATTAGGCTATGGAGCAATGGAGTTTGTTTATCATTTAATGGCTAACAAATGCGGTGTCGATATGATGCCATGCCGCTTACTCCATGAAGGCAATCGACGCCACTTTATTACACAACGGTTTGATCGAATTAAAAACAGCAAGGTACACGTACAAACGCTAAACGGGCTTGCCCACGTTGATTATAAAAAGCCGGGGTCATTTTCTTACGCAGAGTTATTTGGCATTGCCAGACAGTTGAAGCTTTCTGCTGTTGAAGCTGAGCAGCTATTCAAGCGCATGACGTTCAATATCATTGCTCGAAATCATGACGACCACTCAAAGAACTTTGCCTTTATTCTGAAAAAAGACAAATGGTCTCTCGCACCAGCTTATGATTTAGCTTATAGCTATAAACCAGGCAGCAAATGGGTGAACAGCCATTGGATGAGCTTGAATGGTAAAAGAGATAACTTTACACGAAGTGATTTCTATAGTTTAGAGAAACTTAGCCCTGTTTTTAACAAGAAAAAGATCGACGATATTATTGATGCAACGATTGAGCACGTATCAACTTGGCGTCAGCTTGCTGAGGAACGGGATGTACCAAAAACACTGATAGATGAAATACAAGAAAACTTGCGGCTCGATATTTAGTTAGTCGTAAAGTGACTATTCCTGTGAGCAAAAAGGATGGCCTCTTATTTCAGGCCATCCAGAACCAAACAACAATTTAGCACACACGGATACGGTGAATTATCAAATCAATTATTCCCCGAAATTTCTTCCGTCGCATCCTGACGCAGTTCCTGGGCATCCATTACGTTTAGCCGTTCAATGGCTCTGTCTGCGGCACTCTGACGATTTCCATCAACGGTTAGCGTAATTCCTGAGCCTGTGAGTCTTTCCAGATCCAGTGACGGTATTCCGGGTAGGTTGCCTGTTATCGACAAGATACCTATCCATTTATCCAGATTGACTTGGCTCCAATCCATCTGGTTTAACTGACTCGCGGTCAAACCTTCACCGTTTGGAGACTTCGCACTGCTCCAGCCAAGACCAGCCACTGGGCTTGGGGCAAAGTAGGATTCACAAACTGAAACACCATTGACCACAGTGATCTGTGGACTTTATGAAATCGCGACCATGCGTTTGTTCACTGGGTTATCGAGGGGTACAAAACGCGACGAACTAAAAAACATCGCAGCAGATTGGCTTATTGCGGAATTCCAAGTAAGGTACGGTTTCTAAGGAAGATGCTAATAAGCCCTTCCCATAAGACAATTCATTTTTAATCTTCGAGCCTGCTGACCATGTCACCCACCTATTAGTAAAGACTTTATCATCTATGTACATCGTTACCCGCTGATCGCCTCGGGTGCATCCTGTTTCAACATTAAGCATATGAAATGATAAGAAAAGTATAGATTTTTAAACTATCTCATTCACAGCGGTTGTATGAGTGAATGAACGTACACAAATAAATTAAAATGAATCTGTGAATAAAGATACAGTATTGAGAGTGAATAATGGCTATTGGCTTTGATTTTGGAACATCTAATTGTTCAGTTGCGCATGTTGTGAATGGTCATGTTCAAACGATTCCTCTATCAGAGAACGAAACGTTTATTTTATCGGCATTGTGCGCTCCAACGCGTGCAACGGTATCTGAGTATCTTTTTCGTTGCTTAAATATTGCACCGTCGAGTAGTGCCGGTGAAGCCGTTCTCAGCCGTGCAATGTCAGACAACCGTGCCGAAGGTTTGGACGTTAGATTAGATGATGTACTGTTTGGCAAACAGGCTTTAAATCTATACCTAGAAGACCCGGATTACGTCTACTACGTAAAGTCACCGAAGTCCTTTTTAGGCACGCTACAATTACGAGAACCCCAACTAGCATTATTTGAAGATATCGTTTGTGCCATGATGGCTAACATCAAAAGCAGAGCAGAAGCGTATTTAGGTCGAGAAATCACCGAAACGGTCATAGGTCGACCTGTGGTTTTTAATACGCTAGGTGGCGAAAAATCTAATATTCAGGCAGAAGGAATATTGTATAGCGCTGCTTCTAGGGCTGGATTTAAGCATATTGAGTTTCAATTTGAACCTGTTGCAGCAGGTTTGGATTTTGAGTCAACCCTAACGTCAGAGAAGAATGTACTCGTTGTTGATATTGGCGGGGGTACCTCTGACTGTTCCATGATACGTATGGGGCCGAAGTGGCTAACAAAAAAAGACCGTCCCGAGACGCTTTTAGCACATGCAGGAAAATCGGTGGGTGGTAACAATTTAGATATGTCTATAGCGTTTCAGCGATTCATGCCTGAGTTTGGTAAGGAAACAAATTATAAGTCAGGTAAAGCAATGCCTACGATATTTTTTTGGGAGGCTGTTGCAACGAATGATGTCAACGCACAACGCAAATTTTATTCGTATGAGAATTTAGAAATATTGAAGAGGCTCCGTGCAGAAGCTATGTATCCAGAAAAGATACAAAGGCTTATTCAGTTGCATCAAAAAACATTAGGTCACATGGTTGTCGGGGAGGCTGAAAAGGCAAAAATTGCACTTTCAGACCAATCTGAATATCTAGCAAGCATCGATTTACTCTCTGAGAAGGTTGATATCCCAATATTCTCTGAGCAGATGGAAAAATCAATTGCTGAACCAATGCGTCAGATTAAAAGTTTAATTAAAGAGATATTGCTGCAAGGAGAAGTCACTCCGGATGTGGTGTATATAACAGGCGGTTCGTCTCGCTCTCCTATTGTGCGAGAGACTGTTAAATCGGTGCTTCCCAATACACCTATTGCGAGTGGAAACTATCTAAGCTCTGTTACTGAAGGGTTGGCTCGATGGGCAGATTTATGTTTCAAATGAACGCTATTTTCAAATTTAATTGTGTTTTAACTAGGGAGATGGGATTGACGCCCCCAACCCTAGTACTGACAAATTAACGTCTCAACGAAAGCCAAGCTCCCTGCTCTGCTGTTAGGCCACTGCATCCTTTCTACATACAAACGCACTTCTCCCGAGGTTTCGGAAGTGCTTAACCGCAACAAGATGCCGCCCGAGATTGAACAAGTTGTGAACAGCAGTGTGGACACTGACAAAATACTGAGCCTGCCAGCGTGACTTGAACCGCCGCATTGCCTACTCGCTCATCCGAGTCACTGATATGAGATCTCTGCTTTGTTGTTGGTAAGCTAAAACTGTAGTGAATCGTCTCAAGTATCAATTCTCGATGAGCAACACTATAACTTCGCAACTTATCCGTTACTATTGTCCTCGGCTCACCAGCGTGGCTCTACAGTAGTCGTCTAAAGAACCGCTTAGCCGCCTTACCGTGCTGACGGCCCTGTAAGAATACGCCACCTCTTCAATCACCCTAACTTCCTGTTCGCCGCAGACAGTGCTGTTTTCCACCCATCTTCACGAAAACTTCGTCAATGTAGAATGTATTAGGTACTTACGTTTCAATCGCCTGAAGTATATGGGGCCGAATATAATGCACCATAAACGAATGGACTCATAGCTGACATCAAGATCACGCTCGGCAAGAAAATCTTCAATGTCTCGATGACTAAGGTTGAACCGGTAGTACAACCATACCGCGCATTAGATGATTTCAGCTGGGAATCGGTGGCGTTTGTACTAGCAAGTTAATTCATAAGAGAGTTGTTACCCATTGCGCGTTAACTTATCAGTACCAGAATCACTCCTGCAGCATATGCCCTCCCTATGTGCACCTTAAATAGCTCCATACTCATCGCCGAAGGTACTCAACGAAAACGGAGCTATGACTTCTAGACTGACCGACGTTACGTCATCGAAGAACAGCACCGTGCCCGTCACGATTGCAACCAATTATCGAGAGTCTTTACCCGCCAATAATCAATCAATATCTCAAAAATCATCAAAAAATGAAAACAATAGCATTGCATGCGATACCTAGTTTCTGTATAAATACACTCTAGTTCGCCTAGCGAAACTATATTCTAAAAATAAAACAAATTGAAATCGGTTTTCTAATCGATGATAGGAATATGTATGAAAATAAGAAAATCCCTACTAGTTGTAGCTATGAGTGCTGCGTCGCTTACTTCGTCACTCTATGCTGCTGAATTCAAAGCAGGTGATACCGATTTCAACATTGGTGGGTATGTCAAATTTGACGCGAGTTACAATAACTTTGAATATACCGGTAACGGTACTATCGTTAAGATATCTGATCTAAGAAACGGCAATAGTGATGATGATGACAACCTAGATATGAGTGCACGTGAGTCGCGTTTCTGGTTGAAAACATCTACATTGATCAATGGCTCAACGCTAAAAACACATATTGAAGGGGACTTTTACGGTAGTGGGGGTAATGAAATCGTTTCTAACTCACACGGCCTGCGTCTGCGTCATGCCTATGGTGAAATGGATGGTCTTCTCATGGGCCAAACTTGGACAACGTTCATGGATCTAGCTCACTTAGGTGAGATTATCGACTTTGGCCAACATAAAAGCACCATTTTTGTTCGACAAGCTCAAGTACGTTATACGATGCCATTCGGTAACAGCAAAGTAATGCTGGCGGCAGAAAACCCACAAACAGGCACCACCGACACGGGCTCTATGCCTGACCTTATCGCACGATATGACTATAACAGCAAAGGCTTTCATGGCTCTGCGGCGATGATGCTTCGTCAGTTAAAAAGTTCAACTGGAGACACCGAAACAGCAGCAGCTGTCAGCTTAACCAGTAAAGTTAAGATTGGTAAAACCGATGATATTCGGATGCAGTTAAATGGGGGTGCTTTGGGTCGCTATATGGGCCTTATACACCCAGCAACAGAAGGTTCAGGCAGTACTTTTGACACCGTTAATTCCTTTGGCGCTTCGCTAGCTTACCGCCACCTTTGGAACAAAGATGTACGTTCGACGTTGATGTATTCTGCCACTCAAGCGGACGCTAATATTATCACTGCAACGACCTTAGACGGCACTCAATCTCTGCATGCCAATGTACTTTGGGATCTTAATAAGCGAGTACGTTTTGGCGCTGAAGTACAGCGTACCAATCTGGAATATGCGGATGGTTCTTCCGATAACGGTTTGAATCGTATTCAATTCTCTGCCCGTTACCTGTTCTAAGCCCCCGATGGCGTCTGAATAACGAGTCCATATCAGACACCATGCCGCTATTGATTAACGGCTGCTAAGGACTTAGTAGATAGAGCCATTATCCGCCCCCTTCCGGATAGTGGCTCTTTCTTTCGTTAGAGAGGCTGCATGACTCCGATTCACTAAAGCACTAACTCAATACCCTTCTCTACCTTATTACCAAGGCTAAGCATAATAGTCTGGTTGTAATCCTAGTATTTGTAGCGTTATTCTCTGCTTCACCTGCACTTATCAAACTCATCCGCGAATCCAACTCCGAAGTGCGACATAACTATGCTGCCTGAAGTAACTCTCTAAAGACGGCTTCGGTCATGCTTACTCCATATAATACTATTACCGCCGTAGCATTATTTTTGCCAGCGTAGCTCAATAGCATAAAACAAACAACGCCGTGTAGATGCGGTAAATTGCTTTGCTAAGGCTTATTGACTAGACTTGTACCGAACTACCGTACACTTGGTGAACATTATGGATACAGTAAGCGTAAACCAGTTTAGAGATAAATTAAAAACCTATGTAGAACAGGTAGTTAATGATCACGCCCCTATAAAGGTTACACGTAGAGCCGGGGAGGCATTTGTCGTCATGAGCGCCGAAGACTGGGAAAGAGAACAGGAAACCCTCTACGTACTACAAAATAACAGCCTAATGAAGCAGATCGCCCAAGGTGTGGCAACACACGAAAAGGGCAACGGCTACACACCAACCGGTGAGGAATTAAATGAGATCACTGGTATTTGAAGGGAATACGTGGGAAACCTACGAAGCGCTTAGAGAAAAAGATAAGAAGCTACACAAAACCCTATGCAAATTACTAAAAGAAATGCTCCGAGGGGACCCAAACCAAGGAATAGGTAAACCTGAACAGTTACGGCATAATTTAACAGGATTTTGGTCGAAGAGAATGTCGCAAAAAGATAGATTAATTTATAAATTTGACGATCATTCAATATATATTTTTGCCATCGGAGGCCACTACGAAGACCTCTGAATTCGCTTGAGCAATTTAACGCCACGCTCACTGCTAAATTAGGAGTGCAGTAAGTAATTTAGCCGACTGCAGTACTTGTTAGCTCTACCTGTAGTAGCATCTCTAATTAGGTGGCCAAATTCACTATGCCACTACAGTGTTATATCTTTCCACGAAAGTGATGTTTGTTGTAGGAGGCGTGCCCTCACGCCGAAATAGGTTGGTTATCCTAACCAAGGTTAATCACAATGGGGCGCTGCTCGCTACAGGGAAGCGTGGTTTTATCACTGCCAGGCTCCCAAAAAAAAGCGCCTCTTAATCATATTAAGAGACGCTGAATGCCCAATGTCAAAAGACGGGCGGAGATGACAAAACCGACGTGCTAAAACATCGTGGTGGGCAGCAGCAGGGACAATATAGGGAACGCAATCAGCGCAATAAGAACCATGATATCCATGACCAAGAAGCGCAATACGCCCATAAAGATGTCATACACCTTCACTGCTGGGGTGGTGACACTGGCGATCACAAACACGTTAAGCCCCACAGGCGGTGTTATTAAACTGATTTCGAGCAGTTTAATCACGACAACACCAAACCAAACGAGATCCAGTCCATAACCTTCTACCATTGGGATTAGGAACGGTAGCGTCAGTACTAAAATACCCAGTGGATCGAGGAACATACCTAACAGCAGATAGACACCGGCGATCATGACTAGCAACAACCACAGTGACACATCCGCAGACTCGACAATATCCACCAGCGCAGGAGCCATGCCAGTTAAGGCAACAAAGCCGACAAAGATTTTAGCGCCCGCGGCGATAAAAAAGATCGAGGTAGTCTGGGTACAGGTTTCTTTTACCGATTGAACGAACTGTTTCCAATTCAGTTTCTTTTGTAAAACACCCACCAGCACGGCAACAAACGCACTGATCGCGGCGGCTTCTGTTGCGGTAAAGATACCGCCGTAGATTCCGCCAATGATAATCCCAAACAAAGTCAGGGCGGGCCAACATTTTATAGCCGCTTTACGACGATCACCCTTGACGAGTTGCACATCTGGAACAGGCGCCGCTTCAGGGTTACGTTTAACCCAAATATAGATAACCACCAAAAAGCCAGCCAGAGAAAGTAATCCTGGAATAACACCGGCCAAGAAGAGACGGTTAATCGACATTTCGGTAAAGATACCGTAAATAATGAAAAGCACACTTGGCGGAATCAATGAGCCTAGGGTTCCACCGACGGCAACTGTCGAGGTCGCCAAGCGTTGGTCGTAACCCGCCCGCAGCATCTCAGGACAACAAATTTTACCCATTGCGGATGCACAAGCGATACTCGAACCGGTGATCGCAGAAAAACCACCACAACCAAATACCGACGCCATGGCGACACCACCAGGAACCTTCATCAGCCAAATACGGGCCGCATGATAAATGTCGGTTGTCATGCCGGTGTGATAAGCCACATGCCCTAATAAGACAAACAGTGGAATCATACTTAGATCATAGGAGTGCACCAGATCAAAGGTATTAGCAAATACCATTGATAGGGTTGGCGCTATGGCGCGTTCGACATCAAAGCCGCCGGAGCGCGTAGCAAAAATAATAAAAACAAAAGCAGTTGAAACGCCTGCAAGTGTGAAGGCGATAGGAATCCGAATCGCCAACATGACTAGCGCACAACCGAATCCGATAAGACCTAACGTTAATGGATCCATGAATCAGCTCTCTTCAATGGTGTCGTGAACAGCACCGGTGCGTTTCACTAGATAATCGGCATCGGCTCGGATCGCCGCTAAAAGGTCTGCGATACACACGATGCTCAAACGCACAACAAACAACAGTGCGCCGAGGAAAAAGATAAAGCGTCCTGGCCATTTTGGTAAATCCAAATCACCCCAAAAATAACTGCCCGCCTCTACGGCATGCGCAAATTCGTTCCACCCAGCTACCGCCATCGGCAGCAAAATAACAAGACTGAGAGTAGAACCAATGGCCAGAGTCCAAAGCTTTACACGCTCATTCATCCAGTTAAAAAGAAAATCAATCGTGATGTGACTATAGTTAGCGGTCACATAAGCAAGGGGCAAAAAGATAGCGCCTACCATTAACTCACTAACAATGGTCACATCGTCGGAAACGCCTGCGCCAGAAAACGTCCGCAAGATAACCGTGGTGGTTATCAACAAACCGAGGGCAACAATACACGCCCCAGCAATGGCCAATGCGCCTAGTTCTAATTTTTTAAGCATCACAGTTACCTCTACTATCCAAATAGCTATGAACCTGACGACCAACAGTATTCAGCCTGAATACCATCATTGGTTAAGCAAGAACCATCCCTAGTTCTTCCAAAAAAACGCAAGAAATTAATACCTTAGCGAGCCCAAGGATAGCCCTTTTCATTGAGTTCCTGAGTATATTTTTCCAGCAAACCGCGATAACGGCTTACCATCGCATCACCATCTAAACCGCTTTGAGTCGCACGCTTGGCCCACTGAACAATGTAAGGTTCACCGACTTTTGAAAGCTTTTCGGAATCTTCAGCAGACAGGGTATAGAACTCCAAACCGGCATCTTTCAATGCTTTTTCACCGGTAATCTCACCTTCTATAGCGCTTTTAGAAATATGATCAACATAGTCGGCAGCCACTTCATCCAGCACCTCTTTCTGAGATGTGCTTAAACGCTCATAGGAGTCTGAATTAATAAACATACCCAAACCAGCAAACAGACCCCAATTAACTTTGGTCACGTTGTCGCTAACTTCATAATGTTTCAGTGCAGCCGATGGCGCTAAATAACTTTGCGTACAATCAATCAATCCCGTATCCAGCCCTTGGTAAGCTTTATAGATACTCATGTTGACTAAGTTGGCCCCTATATCACCAAAACCTTTACCGTAAGCAGAGATACCACGAACGTTCTTATCTTTAATATCATCCAGCGTGCGTATAGGATCGCCTTTACATACAACGACAACCTTACCGGCGCTGTGCGGTGCCACGAAAGTAAGGTTCTGATCGGCTAACTGAGCCTTGATAGCAGGATCACTCATATGCTCACTCAGTGCCCGAGTTCCGACCCAAGCGTCCTGATTGACAAAGGGCATATCACCAATGGTGTAAGATACTAACTCACGAGGAAAATAACCCTGAATAATCGTGCCCATATCGGCGACACCGGTCGCGATTGACTGACGCGCGGCTTTCGTCTTGAAAAGTGCCCCACCCCATTGAATATTGATCTTTAAATCACCACCCGAGCGTAACTCAACTTGGTCTGCAAACCACTGGGTATCCACCGCCCGCTGGCCACGGTTTGGACCTGGTTCGCCAAAGGTGAGTACTGTGGAGGCGAATACTGGCACAGCAGTTAAACTCACTGCCGTTATAGTGCTGACAAGTGCCATCTTTTTTATTAGATTCATTCTCAATTCCTTACGGTTCGGTCTAAGCTTTGCTTATTTTGATTATTTTCGCTGTGCGAAACGTAGTACCAATTTACACTATTAAAAGCAAAAATCAAGACCATCGTATTCATTTATACAATCGCTTTTATTTGCTTTACACCTAACGTCTACACAATGTTATTTTTGGGTTAAAATCGTGATAATAGCGGTAATTACAGCATAAACAGGGGTAATAACCACTTTCGTTTCCGCCGCGCTCATAATCATCTCTCCCTTTATAGGCACAGATAGAGTACGTATTAAGAGAAAATCACAAAAGTACATGGTTCTGCTTGGCGGAATTAAGTTTTAATATTATGCCAACCTAGCCATCAATTCAGTATCGATCTAACGGCGTACTTATTCTGCCGTCACGTCCGCCATATGCGAGCGTATGTCTCAGTCAGCACAGCAGGATACTTATCATAAGCACCCTGCTGGTTATAGCGTTGACCTAGCCTCAGTGACTGACTAATTGCGTGATAAAGGGTAGCGGTGCCAGTACCTCTTGCAGCCGCTGCCGTATCCCTTCAAGATCTACATGATGCAGCAACACCAGCACTCGCTGATCCTGCTCGATTTCAATCTTCGGTCTCATCGTCAGCCCATGCTCTAAACACATCACCTCAACCATGTCACGAACCACCGCTTCCGCCGCTAGCGCGCGTAAACGAGGTTTGTAAATTTTGCCGACATTGGTCATCGGCATTGCATCGATCACTAGTAGTTTTTTCGGTCTCGCCGGCGGCTCATCAACCCCAGCCGCGGTGAACGCCAGCAATTCTTCTTCAGTCGCACTGGCACCATCAATCAGCGTTACGAAAACCACCGGCAGTTCACCCGCATAGGCATCCGGCGCACCGACAGCAGCAGCAAACTGCACGGCAGGATGAGCAGAAACCGCATCTTCAATCTCTTTAGGATCAATGTTATGACCACTGCGAATAATTAAATCCTTAGAACGGCCACTCAGATGTAGTCGGCCTTGATCATCGAGCCAGCCCAGATCTCCGGTCGCCAACCAACCATCATCGGTAAACGCGTGACTCGTCGACTGTGTATCAAGAAAACCTGAGAATAGATTAGGTGATTTAAACAACACCATACCTTGCTCACCCAACGGCATATCGTTGTCACTTGCACCGCCTTCGCTATCCAGAGCCACAATACGTAACTGAGCATAGGGTAGTCTAAATCCAACGCAACCGGTCGGCGCCACAACGCCGGGAGGAGTAATCGCTGAAATACCTGCCATCTCCGTCATCCCCAAGCTCTCGTGGGCATGCAAACCAAATAACCGCTCGAAGCGTTCAGTTAACTCAGGAGAAAGTGGTGCCGCACCGGTACGACAGTATTTAAGTGATGAGATGTCAGCCCCATCGAGTGGCACATTGGCTAGTGCCGCTAGCACCGTTGGTACGGCAGATAAAACCGTAACCCGATGGGCTTCCACTAAGCGCCAAAAATCAGTGATCACATCTCGATTACGATACAGTGCCGTGGTCGGAATAATTGTCTCCATGCCACATGCAAGCGCCGTTAGCGCTCCAGGTAAGACACCTGCCACATGAAACAATGGAAAACCATTGATAACGATATCTTGCGATGTACTACCCTGAAATTTAACACTGGCCCAAGCGGTAAAAACCTGCGCGCCATGTGAATGGCGTGCAAGCTTAGGCGCGCCAGTTGTACCACCGGTATGAAAATACGCGGCAATATCATCCGCTTCGATAAGTCGCCCGCTGACAAGATGATCCGTGGGCTGTCCAGCCCGGGCGGTGCTAAAATCAATCACATTGTTGGGTAGATCAGACGGCAACGCGGCTTCATCATGCGGGGCAACACGTAGCACATGAGTCAATGTGGGCACTTGGTTGCATATACGCATCGCTTTCGACCAAATCCCACTATCGTCATCATTACCATAGGCAATCAACACCTTGGCACGCCCCGCATTCATCAGCGAGATCAACTTTTCATCGTTCAACAGCGGATTCAAAGGCTGCACAATCCCAGCCGCTTCACCGCCCCACAATGCTAAGTGATACTCTAAACAGCCCGGTAACATCACAGCTACCGCATCGTCAGGTTTTACCCCAAGCTCATGCAGAAGGTTGGCCGTCTGGTTAATACCCGCTAATAATTCGTTGTATGTCCAACGAATAGGTTCCTCAGATAGGTTGGTGGTGCGCAGGAAAGTGAGTGCATTTCGCTCTCCAAACGCGTGCGCCGAATTTCGCATAATTTCATAGGTGCTGCGCACGGGCAACGCCTGCTCCAGCGGAGTCTGTTCCAGTTGCTCAATATCGGCCAAACATTTGATCGGAAACGAAGGGGTAAAAGGTTCGTTTATTGTTGTAGTCTGTTTCTGCATTTTACTTCTCTCCAGTAGGTACAATTAAAAGGTGCCTACATGTTGGGATAATTTGGGCCGCCGGCGCCTTCGGGTGTCACCCAGGTAATATTCTGAGATGGGTCTTTGATATCACAGGTCTTACAATGAACACAGTTTTGCGAGTTTATCTGAAACGCTTTGTTGTGCTGCTCGTCCTCGACTATTTCATACACACCTGCCGGACAGAAACGCTGTGCAGGCTCATCAAATAACACGAGGTTATGTGCCAACGGGATCGTGGCATCCTGAAGTTTGAGATGGCAGGGTTGATCTTCTGCATGATGAGTATTCGACAAAAAGACAGAAGACAATTTGTCGAAGCTAAACACACCATCAGGCTTGGGATAGACGATTTTGTGGCATTCTGACGCTGGCTTCAGTTGCGCAAAATCAGGTTTAAGGTCATGCAAGGTAAAGGGTAACTTACCTTTGAAACAGTTCTGATCCAAATAGTTAAACACACCACCAAAGACCATACCAAACTTATGCATCGCAGGGCCAAAATTACGTGAGCACTGTAGCTCTTCATTTAGCCAGCTACACTTAAAGTCTTCAGCAAATTGGGTCAAATCCTGGCCGCCGGCATCGCCACTCGCAAGGACACCTATCAATGTATCAGCAGCGATCATACCGCTCTTCATGGCTGTATGGCTGCCTTTAATTTTGGCAAAATTCAACGTGCCCGCATCGCAGCCAATTAGCAGGCCACCAGCGAAGCTCATTTTCGGTAAAGAATTAAAGCCCCCCTTAGCAATGGCACGGGCGCCATAGGACACCCGCTTTCCACCGTCTAAATATTGCTTGAATACCGACTGGTGCTTCATCCGCTGCATTTCATCGAACGGACTCAGATAGGGGTTTTCATAACTAAGGTCAGTAATTAACCCCAGCACGACTTGATTATTCTCGGCGTGGTATAAGAATGATCCACCCGCCGCATTTTTACCTAAAGGCCAACCGGCCCCATGAATAACCAGACCGGGCTTATGTTTTGCCGGGTCAATATCCCACAGTTCCTTAATACCTAGGCCATAGTGCTGAGGGTCGCTATCACTATCAAGATTAAATCGGCTGATTAACTCTTTGCCTAAATGACCACGGCAACCTTCAGCAAACAGAGTGTATTTGGCATGTAGTTCCATACCTGGCATATAGCTATCTTTTGGTTGTCCATTTTCATCGACCCCCATATCACCGGTAGCAATCCCTTTAACTGCGCCATCTTCACGATAAAGAATTTCAGCGGCGGCGAAACCGGGGAAAATCTCAACCCCTAATGATTCGGCTTTTTCGGCCAGCCAACGCGTCAGATTGCCCAAACTAATAACGTAGTTACCTTCATTGTGCATCGTGCTTGGCACCATGCAATTAGGTATCTTGGTGGCTTTCTGCTCATCTTTAAACAGGTAAATTTCATCGGCACTCACTTTCTCGCCTAATGCCAGCCCCTGCTCTTCCCAATCAGGAAAGAGTTCGTTAAGTGCACGAGGCTCAAACACCGCACCCGATAATATATGCGCGCCAACCTCTGAACCTTTCTCTACGACACAGACCATTAATTCCTGATCATTGACTTGAGCCTGCTGCATCAATCGACAAGCAGCAGAGAGCCCGGCGGGGCCTGCTCCAACAATGACAACATCAAATTCCATCGCTTCGCGTTGCACGATAGCCTCCAAATAATTATTTAGATCGTTACTGCCGTTAAAGCGTGCAATGACATCGCTACCCTCACGCTATAAGGGCAACACACCATTCATGACTCAACGTCTTTTATAAAAAGGCCCTAAGTAAAACTTAAGGCGAAGCCAGCACCGTTGAAAAGGTGCTGGTCTACCAGGGAAAACACTATGAGATGATATAACTCAGAGGCTGTTCGCTAACTCAGGTACTGCATCAAACAGGTCATCGACCAAGCCAAAGTCGGCCACTTGAAAGATAGGCGCTTCTTCATCTTTATTAATAGCAACAATGACTTTAGAGTCTTTCATACCCGCTAAATGCTGGATCGCACCTGAAATACCGACAGCAATATAAAGATCCGGGGCAACAATTTTACCCGTCTGCCCTACTTGCATATCGTTGGGCGCATAACCGGCATCCACTGCGGCACGAGAGGCGCCTACCGCAGCACCCAGCTTATCCGCGACCTGCTCTAATAGGCTGAAGTTGCTACTATTACCCATGCCTCGACCACCCGAAATAATGACCTTGGCACTGGTCAGTCCAGGTCGATCCGATTGCGCCAGTTCCTCTTTAACAAAAGAAGACAAGCCTGCATCCGTAGCCTTATCCAGCGATTCAATCGTTGCACTACCATCACACACAGCAGCATCAAACCCCGTTGCCCGCACCGTAATCACCTTAACTTTATCCGTAGATTGCACGGTCGCGATAGCATTACCCGCATAGATAGGCCGCTTAAACGTATCGGCACTGACAACCGCTGTAATCTCAGAGATCTGCGATACATCTAAGGTCGCTGCAACCCTAGGCATAAAGTTCTTACCATTGGTGGTCGCTGGTGCCAGCACATGACTGTAATCTACCGCCAACTCAGACACTAACAGACTGATATTTTCCGCTAACTGATGAGCGTAGACTGCATGATCTGCCACCAGTACGCGGTTCACACCGCTAATCTTGGCGGCTTGTTCTGCAACTGCGTTGCAGTTCTCACCCGCAATTAATAAATCAACGTTGCCACCAATCTGGACAGCGGCGGTCACCGTGTTAAGGGTTTCATCCTTTAAGGACCCATTATCGTGTTCAGCAATAACCAGAATGCTCATATCAGATAACCTTTGCTTCATTTTTTAGCTTTTCAACCAACTCACTCACACTACCGACGAGCACGCCGGCACTTCGCTCTTGTGGGGATTCAACGAGTAAGGTTTTAAGTCCCGATATGACATTAACGCCGAAGTCAGCTGGCGTTTTAACATCCAGAGGCTTGCGCTTAGCTTTCATGATATTGGGCAAAGACGCATAACGAGGTTCATTTAACCGCAGATCCGTGGTGATAATCGCGGGCAAATTCAGCGACAGTGTTTGTAGACCACCATCGATTTCGCGCGTCACTTCAACGGAGTTTTCACTCACATTGATCTCTGAGGCAAAGGTTCCCTGAGACATCCCCGCCAGCGCTCCGAGCATTTGCCCCGTCTGGTTATTATCGGCATCGATCGACTGCTTGCCTAAAATCACCAAACCTGGCTGCTCAACCTCGACCACCTTGGTTAACAACTTAGCAATGGCTAGGGACTCTAACGGCTCATCGGTTTCCACTAAAATACCGCGATCAGCCCCTAAAGCCATCGCCGTGCGAATTTGCTCCTGAGCCACCTTCGGCCCAATAGAAACGACGATTACCTCATCAGCAACCCCCTTCTCTTTCAGGCGAACGGCTTCCTCTACTGCTATTTCACAGAAGGGGTTCATCGCCATTTTTACATTGGCAAGATCAACACCAGATTGATCACTTTTAACGCGGACCTTGATGTTGTAATCAATCACTCGCTTAACGGCCACTAATACTTTCATAGCTCTACCTTACTATTATCGGTTGGCAACTCAGCCGGCAGCGGCTTTATTAATTAATGATTGCAAATGGTAATCACGCGTACCCAACTGATTATTAATACAGGTTAGACGCTTGAAAAAGTGCCCTACATCTAGCTCATCAGTAATGCCCATACCACCGTGTAGCTGCACCGCTTGCTGGCCAACTAAACGTCCGGCACTGCCAATCTTAACTTTCAACATCGACGCCACACGACTTGCTTCTGAACCACCTTTAGCCACTTCCATCGCAGCAAAATACACCATCGACTTAGCTTGCTCGGTTTCCATAAACATATCGGCTAAACGGTGCTGCAATACCTGAAAACGACTGATCGGCTGGTCGAACTGCTGCCGAGTCTTGATATATTCGGACGTCGCAGCTAGCAGTTTCTCCATGATCCCGACCGCTTCAGCGCCTAACGCGACAATCGCCTCGTTCAGTACCAACTCAATGGCTGGCGCAGCCGAATCGGCCTGACCCAGAATAGATGACGCGGGCACGGTTACTTCAGTCAGACCAATGTCAGCGGCACGAAGCCCATCATTCGTGGCATATCCACGCAACTGCACGCCGGCTGACTTAGGGTCGATCAAAAATAGAGAGATACCTTCAGCATCACCCACGACACCCGAGGTGCGGGCTGGCACTAATAAGTAATCTGCAGATTCAGCACCGAGGACCACCGCTTTATGGCCATTCAGTACATACTGATCACCCTGCTTCTCAGCACGAGTTTTCGTTTGAGACACATCAAAGGAGGCTTGTGCCTCACTATGGGCCAAGGCCAGTTTCAGTTCGCCGGCAACAACCGGCTCAAGCAGTTCCAGTTTCTGAGCATCGCTCGCTTGCTTCTGAATCAGGTTCGCGCCTAGCAAAACGGTCGCGTAATAAGGCTCGACCAATAGGCCCTTACCAAATTCTTGCTGTAACACCATCGTGTCGACCAAGTCACCATCCAAACCGCCATAGGCTTCTTTGATTGGTAGCGCTAACCATCCGAGTTCAGCAAATAACTTCCAGTTATCCTCACTGTATCCCGCTGGACTGTTAGATAACCCCCGACGGGTTTCAAAGTCATAGTCATTTTGAATAAATTTTGCTGCGCTATCCTGCATCATTTGCTGAATATCGTTCAGTGAAAAATCCATCACTATTCTCCTATAGCCCTAGCACTTGCTTGGCGATGATGTTCTTCTGAATTTCATTAGTTCCGCCGTAGATACTGACTTTACGATCGTTGTAATAAGTCGGTGCGGCTTTAGCGGCAAACAGTGGTCCGATTGACTCGCCATCGAAGCCTTCGGTGTACTGCTCAGGGACAAATGGCAAGGCGTAAATACCGGCGATTTCAAGTACCAGCTCATCCAACATCTGGATCATTTCTGAGCCTTTGATCTTCAAAATTGACGACTCAGGCCCCGGTGCTTTACCCGTTGAAACAGACGATAATACCCGCAACTCGGTATACTCTAGCGCCTTAAGCTCAACTTCGATCTCAAGTAACCGCGCCATAAAGACAGCATTAGATTTGAGGACTTCACCTCTTGCCGCTGCTTCATCAATCATTTTCTTTATCGAATTAAGTCGTGCCTTAGACTCGGCAACACGGGCAATACCTGTTCGCTCATGGGTCAGCAGAACCTTGGCATAGGTCCAACCCTTACCTTCTTCACCAATTAAGTTATTGGCAGGCACACGTACATCATCAAAATGCACTTCATTGACTTCATGGGTGCCATCGATAGTGATGATCGGCGTCACACTCACACCTGGCGTTTTCATATCGATCAAAAGAAAACTAATACCCTGTTGCTTGCGGCCACTATCGTCGGTACGAACCAAGCAGAAGATCCAGTCCGCGTGCTGACCTAATGTTGTCCATGTTTTAGTGCCACTAACAACGTAGCTATCACCATCACGAACGGCTTTAGTCTTCACTGAGGCTAGGTCGGAGCCAGCATTCGGTTCGGAATACCCCTGACACCACCAAACATTGGTCGCCAGAATATCGGGTAAAAATCGCGCCTTTTGCTCTTCAGAACCATAGGTGTAGATAACCGGTGCCACCATCGCCAAACCAAAGGGAATAATGCGAGGTGATTTTGCTTCGGCAGCTTCTGTTGCAAAAATATATTTCTGCGTCGCAGACCAACCCGTACCACCGTGCTCTACTGGCCAGTTGATACCCGCCCAGCCTTGATCATATAAAGCTTTCTGCCACACGATATGATCGTTTTTGGTGAGGTAGGTACCCTTTTCCTGCTTATCCTTTACCGCAGCAGGAAACTTATGTTTAAAAAATTCCCGCACCTCTTCACGAAAGGCGAGTTCTTCGTTTGTAAAATCTACATTCATCTCTTCACTCCAGCCTAGAAATAGCTTCATTGCAAAATATAGTACCAATATAAATCATAACAGACAACGAATTATGACTTTTATTTTCGCCTAGCGAAACTATAGTTCGCTGTAAATAAGGACCTTTAATCTCTTAAACAGCCCAGATGGTCATGAAAACAACCGTAAAAATGGCCCAATCAGGTCAATAATGGGGAGGTAAGCAGCACAGGAGAGACAAGCTATGAATACACTGACGGATAGAACGGCAGTGATATAGACAATAGAGAGAGGTAAAGCAGGCAGTAACGAATATGTAACATACAGCGTTCGAAGATGACGAGTGAGGGCTAATCGATCTCGCCCTCCATATGCTCAACACGAGCAATCCGGCCCGCTACCTTGAAGATCGAACCAACAACCATAAAACAGACAATCAGCAGCGAGGCTCAGCAGCCATAGAATCATGCTTGGCCTGCCGCTTCGTGTTAACACTCAACGGCCTAGACCAAGGATGTCACAACCGATCATTTCTTCAGTTTAGCACTCAGCTTTTGACGCACGGCGATAGATTCATCGGACTGCAGCATCTGATTAAACAACATAAACTCTTCTGTCATTCGCTCTTTCAGCACCTGATGCTGACCCTGCTTAAGTAACCGCTTGGTAATCGATAGCGCCTCAACAGGCTGCTGCGCCAATTGCACAGCCTTCTCAAAGCCGAATGCTTTGATATCTTGATCCGCCACAATGCGTGTCACGAAGCCGGCATCAAGTGCCGTTTGAGACGTGAAAAAGTCACCCAACATCAATAACTCTGATGCCAAACGATGCCCTGCCAATGCGGGGACCATTAAACTGGAGCCGGCTTCAGGACAGACGCCCAGCGCAACAAACGGTAAGCGAAAGCGCGTCTCAGGTGCGGCATAAACCAAATCACAATGAAGTAAAATAGTAGCGCCAATACCCACTGCCAAACCTGCAACAGCGGCCACAACCGGCTTGCTGAAATCATGTATGACTTCTAACATGACCGCTGCCGGAGAGGGTTTACTTGGATCTCTATCATTAAAATCAGCGAGATCGTTACCCGCCGTGAAGGCATCCGCCGTACCGTACAATAAAACGGACTTAATTTGCGGATCCTGATCGGCTATTAAAAATGCCGAACGAATCGCATCATACATCGCACGATTAAGTGCATTTTTCTTGTCCGGGCGGTTAATACCGATCTTCATGACACCCTGATCACATGTAACATCAATAAATTCTGAATTAGACATTATTTTTCACTCAACTGAAAAAGCTTAGGCAGGCTCTCACCCACCTCTCACTTACAACTTAGTTACAGAACTCATTCGCTGTAATGCTTCGTTAGCTTGGCTCTCGAGAGTAGCAATAATATCGGCCATCGGCTCAATCTGTTTTACAAACGCAAGCGCATGCCCAGCAGACAACACACCTCGGCTGCAGTCTCCGGTCACATAAGCTTCGCGGCCTATTTTTCCAGAAATAAGCGGCAGTAAGTCCTGAATAGTGACGTGCTCTAATTCAGCTTCTTTTGCTTGCACTAGCGCAGTTGTATCATTCTTAAGCGCGCGAACCGTGTTACGAATACTCGACATAATCAGGGTCGTATCTGACTCCGATGCGTTGATCAAATGACGCTTAAAGTCATCATGTGCCCAGATTTCCTCGGCAACCAGCAGCTTCGTGCCCATCACAACCCCTGAAGCCCCCATCATCATCGCCGCTGCGATTTGCGAGCCATGACCGACGCCGCCGCCAATCAGGTAGGGAATCTCCAGCTTCTCTAACGCCATCGCCGAATTAACGAAACTACCTATCATTTCCATCCCAGGATGCCCACCACACTCAGCACCAACGATCGAAACGGCATCGACACCGATAGCCTGCGCTTTGAGCGCATACTTAACCGCCGGCACTTTATGCAGCACCTTAACCCCTGCCGCTTTTAGCATCGGCAGATAAGCTTCAGGATTGCGTCCCGATGTCTCTACAACTTTAATGCCTTCATCAATGATGATTTGAAAAACCTCTACGGTTTTTTCACCCGGCACCAGCTTAGGCAGCATCGAAACGTTGACACCAAAGGGGGCATCACCACACAGTTCACGACACTTTCTAATCTCAGCACGCAGGTCATCTTCTTCAGGAAACATGGCCGCCACGATAAATCCAAGTATTCCTGCGTTAGCCGCCGCCGCAACATACTCTGCATTGGCCAGCCACATTAAGCCACCAGCAACAATCGGCAGCCGAGTGCCAAAAAGTGCTTTAAAATCTCGGCCGGATTCAACACTAGACATTATCTTTCTCCCATTCAAAAGCAGGGTTTAAGCTGTCCGGCCGCTAAGCCGAGACAGACCCTGCTGATACAAACAATTATTATTTTGGTGTTATCAATGTTGTTCTGAAGCCCACTGCGAGAGTGTTTTACCCTCTTTCACCAACGTCTCAAGCAATGCTGAGGGAGCCCAGTTCTGCTCACCGTGCAACTCACGATATTCGCAAAGAGTTTTATAAACAGTCTCTAAGCCAACCGTGTCGGCAAAGAACATAGGCCCACCACGATACACGGGGAAGCCATAGCCAAAGGCAAACACAACATCAATATCGCTAGGCCGCTGCGCGACGCCTTCCTCTAGGATCTTGAACCCTTCATTGATCATGGCGAAGATTAAGCGGTTAACGACTTCCTCATCAGTTACATCGCGACGAGTGATGCCTTGCTTTTGCGCCTCCTCCTCAATCACTTGTAAAACTTCAGGGTCCGAACTGCGCGCACGGGTCACTGAGTCATACAGATAGTAGCCCGCCCCAACTTTCTGGCCGACACGTCCCATCTCAGCCAGCCTATCGGCAATACAGTAACTCTTAGGATCGCCCTTCTCTTCATCGGTTAACGCCTGACGCGCCTTATAACCGATATCGATACCGGCCAAATCGCCGACTGACAAAGGCCCCATCGCCATGCCCCAATTCGTCATCACCTGGTCTATTTTTTCAGGTGTCGAACCTTCAATCAGACACAGCTGCGCTTCACGCAAATACTGGCGATACATTCGGTTGCCGATAAAGCCATAACAAACACGGGATAACACCGGTACTTTTTTGATTTTTTGGGCTACAGCCATCGATGTCGCTAGGACATCATCATTGGTTTTCTCACCTCGCACAATCTCCAGCAGCTTCATCACGTTCGCAGGACTAAAGAAGTGCAAACCAATAACATCTTCGGGGCGCGAAGTTGCTGCGGCGATTTCATCCACGTTCTGGTAAGACGTATTGGACGCTAAAATAGCCCCAGGCTTACAGACCGAATCAAGCTTAGCGAAAACCTCTTTCTTGATTTCAATGTTTTCGAACACAGCTTCAATAACCATGTCCACATCGGTTAAATCATCATAGGAGGTGGAACCGGTCACCAAACTCTGTCGTTTAGTAGACTCGGCTTCAGACAACCGACCTTTCTTAACGGTCGCTGCGTAGTTCTTGCTAATGATATCCATGCCACGCTGTAGCGCTTCATCATTAATCTCTATCAAGGTTACCGGTATGCCAACATTGACAAAGTTCATGGCGATCCCGCCACCCATTGTGCCACCACCAATAATACCAACCGATTTAATCTCTCGAATTGGCATATCTTTAGCCAAGCCTTTCACTTTAGCGGACTGTCTCTCAGCAAAAAATAGGTGCCGCATAGAGGCCGACTGTGAAGAATCTCTTAGTTCAAGAAACAACTCTCTTTCACGCTTGAGACCATCATCAAAGGACAGACTCACCGCCGCCTCAACGCAGGAAACGATATGCTGAGGCGCCATTTGGCCACGGGCACGCTTAGCTAAATTCGCACGGTATTGATCAAAAAACCCTTCACTGACTGTAGACGGATCAATAACGATGTCACGTACACGTTTTAATTCAGCATTATCGGCTAGTAGCCTGTTCGCATAGTCGAGTGCGCCAGCTAATAAATCACCTTCAAGCACTTTATCAATTAACCCTAAACCTTCAGCCTTAGCAGCAGAGATAGGGTTTCCAGACAACATAAGATCCAGCGCCGCTTCGGGGCCAATTAGGCGTGGAACACGTTGCGTACCACTCGCCCCCGGCAGCAACCCTAATTTGACTTCAGGTAAACCAACCTTCGCAGAGGACAACGCACAACGATAGTGACAGGTTAGGGCTGTTTCAAAACCACCACCGAGTGCCGTTCCATGAATAGCCGCGATGATCAGTTTTGTCGAGTTCTCAATGGTGCTCAATAATTCAGGCAGCGACGGCGCGACTGGGGGCTTACCAAACTCGGTAATATCCGCCCCAGCAATAAAGGTGCGACCCGCGCAAATAATTACCAATGCTTTAGACGCATCATTCTGTGCGGCTTCAACAGCCCCTTTAACCCCTTCGCGCATCGGCTGCGACAGGGCATTAACCGGTGGGTAATTGATGGTGATAACACCGATATCACCATGAAGTTCATATTCAACAACTGACATACAAATAATCCTCACTCGTGACTCGAATTAAACACGCTCAATAACGACAGCAATACCCTGACCAATGCCTATACACATAGTCGCAAGGGCGTAACGGCCACCGGTACGTTCAAGTTGACGTAAAGCTGTTAAGACAATTCGCGCCCCACTAGCACCCAATGGATGACCGATGGCGATAGCGCCACCATTTTGGTTAACACGAGAATCGTTGACATCTACATCGAGTAATTTCATGCAACCCAGCGCTTGAGTAGCAAATGCCTCATTAAATTCCAAAACATCCATATCCGCCAACGTCAAACCTGCTCGAGCTAGTGCTTTTTGTGAAGCAGGGACAGGACCCAGTCCCATAACGCGAGGGTCAACACCAGCGATGGCACCGGCTAAAATACGGCCACGGGGCTTAATACCCGCCTTTTCGCCAACGCTTTCATTACCAATAATCAGCGCTGAAGCACCATCATTGATGCCCGAGGCATTACCAGCCGTCACCACACCACCGTCAAACAGTGGGCGTAGTTTTTGCAGTACATCCATATCAGTGCTCGGGCGAGGATGCTCATCTGCATCAACCACTAACACTGGCTTTTTACGGCCTTGGGGAACATCAACAGGAATAATCTCATCGGTGAAATACCCAGCTGTGCGAGCAGCTTCATACTTGACCTGTGAAACAGCCGCAAACTGATCGCTCTCTTCACGAGAGATACCTAAATCGGCAGCAATGTTATCTGCAGTCTCAGGCATTGAGTGGCCACCAAACTGACTGATAATACGAGGGTTCGTAAAGCGAGCCCCCATCGTGGTGTCAGCCAATACTTGGCCACGATCAAAGGCACTCGTGGACTTAGCTAACACCAATGGCGCACGACTCATCGACTCAACACCACAGGCGACAAACAACTCACCTTCGCCACAACGTACCCCACGGGCAGCGTCTAAGGTTGCAGCCAGACTCGAACCGCATAAACGGTTGACCGTTAAACCGCCGGTTTCAATCGGCAAGCCAGCCAACAAACCAGCAAAACGTGCAATATTACGGCTATCTTCACCCGCTTGATTGGTGCTACCTGCGATCACATCTTCATAAAGACCAAAATCGAAATCGTTGCGATCAACCAACGTCTTAATCACCTGAGCCAGCAAATCATCCGGACGCAAAGGTGAAAGTACACCACCATAACGACCAAATGCGCTACGACCACCATCATAAATAAAAGCACCAGACATATTAAACTCCAAAAATAACTTTAAGTTTTACTCTGCGAAATATGCTTTCACTTTAATATTTTTTAATATCACTTGCAACCCGAGTTTTAAATTTATGATTGCGTGACTTTAAACGTGAAGGAGCTGGTAAGAAGATTATGAAAAAAAAGGTAGCTAGAATTGCCCGTGAAATCAGCGAAAACAGTGACAGCCAAAAACAGAAAAGTGATTCATTAACGATACAAGCCGTTGCCTCTCCAGCAACAAACAGGCAAAGAGCTCTTATGAAAGACGAGGCCCTACAAACCTCAAAGAGGTCTAGTTCTAGATGCTAGGATCAGAAATAACGCCCTGAAAAAAATGTTGTGAGGCTATCTAAAGTTAACCACGACCACGGATTAATCCGCGAAGCGGGTGTCATTAGGCAACCTTCATAGGGAGAAAAGAGCACTACAACTCCATCTAGCGACAATACGCACCAAAGGGAACAACCATTATGCAATGAGCCAGTGAAAGAGCACGCCTATAAGAACAACGATAGAGAAAAAAACAAAACCTTAGATTTGAAAATCGACAGATAGAAATAAAGACGTTTACTATTAAACAAAAAAACCTCAAATATCAAAAAGATAGCCTTTAAGATATCATCCTTAACAAAGCAAGCCTCAGCAGTAAAACTGGCTGAGGCTAGAACGATCACGACTCATCTTTTTCAGTTATTCAATTCGCTGAGCAGAACACCCTCAGGCGAATCAGAACCCGATCGAAGTCTGAAAGTCCCTTCTGCTATAGCCAGCAACTTACCGTGCTGATCGAAAAGCTCACCGCTACTATTGAATATGCGTCGTCCCCCCGCCCTTTTCTTACCAACCGCTCGCACCACACCTTCACCGCATTGCCCTGTAAAGGTAATTGTTAAAGACAGAGTAATGGCCATACGAATACGCTCAGGGTCAGGACAAAACAGCCCCGCTTCCGCACAAACAACATCCAGCAAAGAGGAAATAACTCCTCCATGCATAATCCCTGCACGATTAAGATGTTGAGGTTTTAGCTTTAATTCAAGCACGGCAGAATCTTCATCTCTTTCCACAACCTGGTACCCAAGAGAAGCTGGAAAATTGTCAATATCAACTTTCACGACCTCTTGTTCCGCTCCAGAGCTTACTTCTCTTAAATTGTTACGCATTTCAATAGCACCATTTTTATACAAAAAAACATAATAGCATTTCATCAAGCGGAATTGAAATTCATTTATAAAGCAATATACTCTAGCTAAGATTCTCAATAAAACTAGGCAATTAACAGCACTGCCATAACCCTAACCACTTGCTTTTACAGGATTAAGATATGCTGCCTCAAGTACTCAGAGAAACGGCCCCATCCCTCGAACAGTGGCACAACGCAATAGCAAGCATTGTTAAACAGGGGATTAATACGCAATCAGTTGGCTATTTGGTCGATACTATTCGCTCCATTATTAACGGTGGCAACAGCAGTATTACAATCTTTCACAAAGATGCTCGACCAAGACATATCTGCAGTCAATACCCTGACAACGACAGCACTCAACCTAGTCATCAGTATTATATTAACAATACTGATCACCACAGCCCCTTTTACCGACTCGCCATGAATGGCTCGGCAGAAGGGGTATATACCTTGTCAGAAGTCGTTTCGGGCGAACACAGGCAGAGCAAGTCTAATCACTATCGTTATGGCCGCCGGTTCAACCTGACAGATGAGATCTGCATGCTTATTCCGACAGAGAAAAGCACCAGTATTCAAATTTCTGTAAAACGCACGAAGGGTGGCTCAAGCTTTACAGCAGCAGAATGCGAATTTTGTCGCAGTGTATTCTCGATTGTGCGAGAAATATCATTGAAGTGGTATCAAGCATTCCAGCAGAGCGAAAAACAACCGTTGCTCAGCCCTCATTTGGATAGTGCATTAAAGAACTTTGGACACTCGCTGCTGACACGACGCGAATGCGAAACACTGGAAATGATGCTCCGCGGCCACAACATTACATCAACAGCCACAAAACTAAATATCAAACCTGAAACGGTTAAGCATCACCGCAAAAACCTCTATACCAAACTAGACGTTAGCTCTCAGGTCGAGGTGTTCCATTTATTTTTAGATTCATTGAGAACGATGACCGAAAATTCAGCAGCAGATCCTCTTGTCGATTACCTAAAACATATCGACAACACATCGGTTACAAAAGAAGTACTCAGCAGCAACTCAACAGCATAAAGCGGTAAATAGCGATGCCCTATCTCCGCGAGGCCGTCAGGCAAGTTGAGTACATTAGAGTGTTTAAGACCTAGGTTGCCTCTAACAACGTCTTATCTTTCTTTAATAGACGCTTATCGTCAAAGCAGAAAATTCAACAGCAATCTGGTTGTCAGGGTTAACGCCTGCACAGATATGAAGGTCAATGTCGTGATAAATAACGCTAAAATGCTTTCAACCAATCGACAGTTTTTTCAACAAGACCTCTACTCAAAGTAACAATAATGTTATTAAGCAATCTAACGGTTAAGTGCTTAAACACCCATGTTTACAATATCACGGACAACATGAATTAACTGTGGTGCAAACAAGTCTGTGACCATCTCAGCAGTCACCAGATAGCTCGGCCCACCAACACTCAAACACATTGTTTTACCATCTTGAAGACGGAAAGGCACGGCCACGGCGTTAACCATTTTGTCCCAATCACCTAATGAAAGACAATAACCGTTTTCTTCATAACAGGTGACAGCATCTTCAATTCCCGCCGCGATTCCCGGCCACTTATCACCGCTTTTACTTTCCAGCAAATTAAGGAAAACTTGCCGTTCATCTGCATTTAGAGCGGCTAGATATGCTCTACCGGCAGAAGAGGTTTCCATCGGTAAGCGAGAACCGACTTCCATACGCAAAGATTGAGAGTTATCACCGCGACAGTTTTCAACATAGATCATTGAAAGTCGCTCCCGAGCAACCAACCCAACCGACACCTTTGTGCGATGAGCGAGATCATCCATCAATGGCTTAACAACTTGTCTCACTTTCAAATTGGACGTGTAGGCATATCCGAGCGCTAAAACACCCGCATCAAGTTGATACTTTTCCAACCGAGGTGAATAGCTAAGGTAGCCTAACTCCATAAGGGTATATGTCATTCGGGATACTGTCGGTTTCGGTAAGCCTGTAATCGCTGCAATTTCCTGATTACCGAGTACGCCGCCGCCATAACTAAACGCTCGAAGGATATCCAAGCCTCGGGCTAACGCCTCGACAAACTTCCGATTTTTGACTTCTTCTTTTTCTCTGGGAAAGTCCATCATATTGTTCGTACACCTTAAAAATATCTAAATTAAAATTATTTAAACAACCAATTCCATTTAAGCCCACAGATCCCGTGATTAGTGAATTATAGTTCCATTCATGATGAATAGGTAGGTTCTAAGCGTGCTTACGCTTCCTTAAAAAGCCCTGTTGTCGAAATAACGCCTCTATTTACAAAAAACAACAGAAGTAGATGCTTATCCGCCTTTTTCCTGGCCTCAGGCTTTCTCGTCAAACACCCCCTGAACCCCTTAAGTATCTAAGCGACCTATCGAAGCGTCTAATAGTCTTGTCTAGGAAACATCCCCGTCATCACAGAGAACAATAAAGCCTTTTACTAACAAAAAATCAACATTAATTTCGCATGGCGGAATTTAATTATGCATATTGACCCTAAGATTCATTTGATATAGCTTAATAAACCATTCATATCGTACCTATCAGACAGATATAGATGGTAGACGAGTAAATTTTGCTATTGACGAATAATGGCCATAGGAAATAAGAACAATGATACATGGTGATGACATATTCATGGGTAAACCAGCCAACGAGATAACAAACTCTCTTCCCGCTAGAGTCAGCCATAAAATCAAACAATGGATCAAGAAAACCCCAGATGCACTCGCTCTCAATGAACATTCACGCAGCTGGACTTTTGCTCAACTAGGGCAAGCGATTGATGCCGCTCGATTACACCTTGAACAGCATCAAGTACGCCCGGGTGATCGGGTTATGATCATTGGTGAAAACTCCTGCGCCCTCATTGCATTTATCATGGCCGCGAGTGAAATGGATGCTTGGATTGCGATCATCAACGCTCGCCTATCTAAGCACGAAATAGAAGGCATAAAACTCGATTGCGAACCTCGCCATATCATCTACACGGCGGAGTGCTCAAGCGAAGCTAAGTCACATGCCCAAGGACAAAACGCCACTTTTCAACAGCATCCTCTTCTGGGTGAGATCGCCTACAGTGGCACTCTTGAATCAACCCCTGAACCCGTTTCAGAAAGCGGTAAAGATCAAGTCTTCGCTATGATCTACACCTCAGGCACCACTGGGCAACCGAAAGGCGTTATGCTCACTCATCAGAACATTGCTTTTGTCGCAACCATCTCCGGTGAACTGCGAGATCTGTCTCAATCAGACCGAGTCTATACCGTACTGCCTATTTCCCATGTCTTTGGTCTCGCGTCAACTTGCTTAGGCACACTGTTTGTTGGCGGCTGCCTTTACTTAGCGCCTCGCTTCGATACCTCCTTATGTATCAAGGCATTATTAGAACAGCGCATTACCGTATTACAGGGAGTTCCCCCGATGTTCTGCGCGTTGGTCGATTATCTAAAGAACACCAAGGGAATGAGTGCTAATGATTTACACCTTCGTTATATTTCTTGCGGTGGTGCACCTCTTGACCCGGAAACAAAAAAGCTTACCGAAGAGTTTTTCAAAATACCACTGAACAACGGCTATGGCATGACCGAAACAAGCCCCACCATTACTCAAACCAGAATTGATGAGCCATTAGAAAGCTGTGCCACCGGCCGGCCAATCCCCGGGGTTGAAATTCGCCTTATGGCTAAGGATGGTACTGATGTCGCCAAAGGAGAAGTGGGTGAGCTTTGGATCAGAGGGCCAAACGTAATGAAAGGTTATTTTCGTAAGCCGGAACAAACAGCAGAAATCATTAATAGTGACGGATGGCTTAACACCAAAGACCTCGCTCAGGCCGATGAATTAGATAATGTTTATATTATTGGCCGCACCAAAGAGATGATCGTAAAATCAGGCTTTAATGTATACCCAGCCGAAGTTGAAGCAGCCCTCAACACACACCCTTTGGTCGTCCAGTCAGCAGTTATTGGTAGACAGGTGCAAGGGGACGAAGCGGTTCTGGCATTCGTACAACCTTCCGCAGAAGGCGACCTCACCGTCGAAATGCTCAAGCAGCACTGTCGACAACTATTGTCCCCCTATAAATGCCCCTCTCAAATAACCATCATGTCGGAACTACCGGCAACGGCAACCGGTAAGATACTGAAAAGTAAGTTAAAAAATCAAGCAGTGGCATGAAAGATTCTAGCCATTGATACTCGCTGACGTTAACCACGTCAGCAGCCCTACCTATCCGTCAGGGCTTAGAGAAAACGTCTCCCATCACCTTAAGATAATGTTGCTCAACATCTATTTCGATGTGTGGCTTTGCGAACGGCAACCACACACTGGATGCGGCCCAGTATTAAAATAATTAGCCCGCTTGGAGGGATAGAGCCAATGATTAATAGCCTGTCAGCACTCTGTCTGATACTCACAATGGCGGCAACGGTTTGCTATCAACTGCTTGGTGACACCTTCTATATGCTTTGCGCGGCCATAGCGACCATCGCCTTTTTCGCAATGCAATGGTCACAGATGAACACCACTGCCCGGATTTTGTTAGGTGCTGCCGCGTCTTCAACTCTACTACTTAGCTTGACTCAAGATCCACTCAATACCGCCGCAACCGCACTGTCTCGAGCCTGTTATTTCGCGACCTTTTTAGTTGCTCTCACTTTTTTACGCCTTGCGGCTAAGCACTCAATGATGGTGAGCCGCTGTGGTGAACTGGTTGTCAATCAACCACCCGCACTGCGCTATGGCATCATTTCATATGCCAGTTATATCTTTGGTATTGTCCTAAATTTTGGTGTTATTCATCTTCTCGGACAGATGATCGCTAAAGGCAACACGCTGGAATCGGCCGGTAACCTCATCCGTATACAAGAGAAGCGACGCCAGCGAATGAGCCTTGCCCTTCTCAGAGGTTTTGCTGTTCTCCCTCTAGCATCTCCGTTCTCCATTACTATGACGTTAATGCTAGCCGCTATTCCTGATTTAAACTGGCTGAAATTATTGCCTATCGGCATCGCTACGGCTGCCATGCTGATCTTGCTCGGCTGGATTCTTGATTACGTTCAAAATCCACACCCAGCCCCCATCGAAGCTCAATACAAAGGCTCGACCCTCAGCTGGCTACCTGCTTGGAAATTTTTAGCGCTCATCCTCTCGATTTTCTCGCTAGCGGCGCTGATAGAACGATTCACACCTGCAAACCTATCACTGGCAATTATTATCTTAAGCCCGGTTTTTGGCATCATATGGATTTACTTAAGACACTATCGAGAAGGCAAGGTATATAAGCACACCTATCAACAGGTCAAACTCGAGCTACCACATGAGATAACAGGACTGCGCTCGGAGATAAGCATAATGACTGGCGCCTGCTTCTTTGGCATCATCATTGCCGACACTCTCCCCCACGATACGCTAGTGCAATTGGTCGAAGTGCTGCACATTACAGGCACACCACTAGCCATTACGGCGTGTGTCTTGATAACACTCTTGTCACATATCGGGCTGAACCCTATCGTCACGGTAACGATCATCGCGTCAGTACTAACCCCTGCCGAATCGTTTGAACTATCCCCAGAATTGCTGGCGATTGGGTTAATGTCAGGATGGTGCCTTGCCATGAACTCATCTCCAGTTGCTATCCCGACACTACTAATAAGTAAAATAACGGGCTGCCTACCAAGGATAATCACCTACCGCTGGAATGTTCTATACACTCTCCTGAGTATTCTTGGATTAAGTGCTTGGCTTAGCGTTTTGAATTCGACTTTGTTCAGTCTGTAGGTCTTCTGCTAGATTGATGATCATTGAACAACAGAACCTAGGAAACCTAGGCTTCGGCCAAACAGCTCTCTAATCCCACCGTCTGCATAATGATTCCCCTGAATGCAGGCGGACTTACCCCACTCTGACCGACTTATACGTGACACAATAAATTTGTTCCACCTGACCGGAGGCAATAAACTCCCTAACCGTTGACAGAAAAGTAGCCTTTTTTAAAAAAAGGCTACTAATCATGCTCAATGAAGTTTTATTTTCGGTTTTACAGCGCCTCCAATTTTTTGAGCCAGCATGACTGTCGAAGCTTTAAGCAAACCATGGATGGCCACCTGATGCATGCGATAAAGTGAGATATAAACGAACCTCGCAATTCGCCCTTCAACAAACATAGAGCCCTTAGATAAGTTACCCATTAAGCTCCCAACGGTACTGTATTTACTCAGATTAACCAGTGATCCGTGGTCTTTGTAAACGTACTCACTCAATGGTTCTCCCTGTCTATTTTGGATAATATTTCTATAGACTAAACCAGCCATTTGATGCGCAGACTGTGCCCGAGGAGGCACCCAAGATCCATTTTTTTGTTGACATGCGCAACAATCACCAATGACATAAATGCTATCATCAACAGTGCTCTGTAACGTCGGTTTGACGACAATCTGACCACTTCGGTTCGTTTCAAAAAGGTCTATATCTTGAATAAAACTGGGCGCTTTAACACCCGCGGCCCATACAATCAGATCGGCGCCTATACGCAGGTCATCAGCAATCACGGCTTTCTCATCGACCTGAGTGACTCGTACATTTTCATGAATACTCACACCCAACTTAACTAGCTCTTGCTTAGCCTTAACAGCTATACGCTCTGGCAAAGCTTGCAATATACGGGGGCCACCTTCGATCAAGTCAATTTTAAGCCGTTTTGCTGACATATCCGGCATCCCGTAGATATTGATCAAACTAGCAACATGATAAAGCTCAGCGGCCAACTCAACGCCTGTGGCCCCTCCTCCCACAATAGCCAATCGTAGCTCACCCTTAGAGGACTGCTGGTTAATACGCATAAAATGGTTTATGAGTGCTTGATGAAAACGTTCAGCTTGCTTATTCGAGTCAAGAAAAAAGCAATTCTCAGAAACACCCTGAGTACCGAAATCATTGCTAACACTCCCCACAGCGAGCACAAGGATATCGAAGGACTGTGTCCTTTCCGGCAAGACTTCCTTACCCTCATCATCAAGCAACGCAGATAAAGTTATCCGTTTATTCTGAGAATCTAAGTCGATCATGGTTCCAATTTGGAATTGGTAATAGTGCGCGTGAGAATGTGCCCGATACACGACACCATCCGAGTTAATATCAAGTGAGCCTGTTGCAACCTCGTGCAGTAATGGTTTCCAAATATGTGTTCTATTACGATCTATCAGAATAATATTAGCTTGCTTGTTTTTACCATATTTATGACCCAATCGGGTCGCCAACTCTAGTCCACCAGCGCCCCCTCCAACAATGACAATATTTTTCATAATAGACCCTTTAAATTAGTTCAGGTTAAGGCTCTAACTAAAACCTTAATCTGAACAAACTAAAAAACCTAAACAGACAAATAACGAAGCTTAATATTCAAGCCAAAACATTATTAGCAATAAATGAGTTTGAAAATAGCTCATGACTACCAACCATCATTAAACAACCAAACAGCATCGTTTAATATCCGACAAAAAATAGCCATGAGTACATACGGATTAAGTTCGTCTCTTTTTAAACTAAGTGACATTCACCATCTTTTTTTCACGACGTCTAAGCACTTCATGCACTGTAGCGCCGATCAATGTCAAACCAATGATCAACACGGCCAAGGCACTGACGGCAGGTGTAATACCTAGCCTCACTTTTGCCGCTAGCACCGTTGTTAAGGTACTTTCAGCCTGAATAGTAAACACGGTCGTATTGTAGTTTTCGAACGATGTTAGGAAAGCCAATACCGCTGCAGAGATCAACGCAGGTTTAAGATATGGGACGAGTATCTGCCAAAACACCTGATTTCTCGTTGCGCCTAAGTCTAGGGCGGCCTCCTCTAGTGTTGTATCAAAACGCTGTAATCTAGCCAGAAATATCAACATCGTGTACGAGCTTATAAAAGTGGCCTGCCCCAGAATGGTTAGCCAGATGCCATTATAAAAAGGGCTTTCAAAGTCAGCATCCAACATCATTCCCATCCAGTCCCAAAACACTAATGTCGAAATACCAATAATCAGACCTGGGGTTAAGATCGGAGACAACACGATGACATAATAAATGCCCCGTACACGGTGATGTACTTGGTTTAACATCAATGCACCCGCCAAGCCAAAAGGTATCGACATACAGATAACACCAACACCAATGATCAAACTGTTGATAAAGCCCTCGATCATAAACCCATCATTCAGCAGCTCCTTAAACCACTTTAATGTGAATCCGCCCCAAGGCGTTACCTGCGGATAAGCATTATCGTTAAACGCCGTAGCACTCATCATCAATAACGGACCAAACAAGTAAGCGAAAAACAACAGCAGATAAAAAGCCATCATAAACTGTCGTATATGTGTCGACTTCAGCTGAAAACCCACTTTAGCTTTACCGCTGGGCTGTGCGATTTGTGTAACACTAGTCATTTTACAATCTCCCCAAAGCTCACTTTGAAAAGCTTCATCACGGCCATTACAAAAATGATGCAAACCAATAGCAATACAAAGGCATAAGCGGCTCCTTGTGGCCAATTACCCCCGGTGTTAAACCACTGATAGATTATCTGCGTAAACCAAAGACTACTTGGGCCTCCAAGAATCTGTGGCGCAGCTAAAGCACCGCAGGAAAGCATGAATACCATCGTCGAACCAGAAGCGATTCCAGGTTTAGCAAAAGGCATAACAACCTCAAAATGCACTCGCCACCAAGAACAGCCCAAATCCTTCGCAGCCTCAATCTGATTATGATCCAAGCTTTCGATAGCGTTATATAAAGGGAAAATCATCAGCAGAAGATAGGCATAGGATAAGCCGGAATATAGCGCAACATCAGCACGAATGAAGTCAACAGGCTGGTCAGTCAAACCCAACCACATCAGTACCGAATTCATCACCCCACCGCTACCAAACAAAATCCTAAAGGCAAACGCACGTAAAATTTCATTCACCCAGAAAGGTAACAATAAACAAAGCGCCAACAGACGCAATCTTCCAGAGCTGGCAACTTGCGCCATGTAGTAGGCAACGGGATAACAAATTGCTAAATCAATAATAGTTACAACGACTGCTGCAATAATCGTACGCAAGAAGATTTTCAAATGAAGCCAGTTAAAGCTTTCCTCTCCCCCCTGCGGACCAAATAACAGGTATTCATAATTCTGCGTGGTATAGACATCCTCAGGCCCGCCTATTTTGCTCGGGGGTAAGTTTTGACTGAAAGAAAAATCAACCATATAGAGCTGAGGAAGAATGATCATGAAAAACAGCCAGCCGATCAAACTTAGAATGAGGTAACACGAGACGACAATCCCATTTCGGCGAAGAAAACGTCCGAAACCAGTGCTTGTCGCTAATGAACTGCGTTGGTAAACAACCAGTAAGACGATAACAAGGGCTGCGCCGATTAACGAGGCCAGCGGTAGTAGATAATTATTCATAGGCCATATCCCCCGCAGGCAATACGACGGCACACTCAGACTTAAACCCGACACTAATCAACGCGCCTTTCTCAAACGCCGGAATATTCCCATCGTTGACCAGTGAGACCACCAAATTACGACGATCACCCACAAGGTGTAGATGTTCGAACTCACCCTCGAATACCTGATCATTAACCCGCGTCTCAATTATATTTTCAAAAGGCTCATCAGCCATCAAACTGAGGTTTTGTGGTCGTATAAACAGTGTTGCGAAATCCCCCACCGCAAGGTTCTGTTCATTCCGCCCAGTCAACTCACCAAAGCAAGTTTTTATCTGGGCATATCCATTTTCTAGGCGGGTAACGGTACCGTAAATAGAATTATTTTCGCCAACGAACGAAGCGACAAACGGCGTTGCCGGATTATCATAAACCTCTTGTGCAGTACCCACCTGCTGCATAACACCATGGCTCATCACTGCAATTCGATCCGACATCGTCAGCGCTTCACCCTGATCATGGGTGATATAGATAAAGGTGATGCCAACCTTTTGTTGAATACGCCGTAACTCAACCCGCATATGCTCACGGAGTTTAAGATCCAGTGCTGACAAAGGTTCATCAAGTAATAAAACTTTAGGCTCAACGGCTAAAGCACGGGCAATAGCGACTCGCTGACGTTGTCCACCGGAGAGCTCACTAGGCAACTTGTCTCCTTGGCCTGATAACGCGATCATATCAAGCAGCTCATCAGCCTTTTTACGTCTTTGCGCTTTACTTACCCCCCGCACCTTCAGGCTGAAACTAATATTTTCAGCAACACTCATCAGAGGAAACAACGCTAGGTTTTGAAAAACCAATGCTGTTGGCCGCTCATTCGGGCCATACCCCAGCATATCCTCCCCACCAATACGAATCTGACCATCAGAAGGATCATTAAACCCTGAAACAGCCCGTAAGATGGTCGTTTTTCCGCAACCAGATGGTCCTAAAAAACTAAAAAACTCACCATCTCGAATATTGAGATTTATATTTTTAACCGCGTGAAAATCACCAAAACGAATATTCAGGTTTTCCAATTCAACATTAGAACTCATGGGATAATTCTCTCACTAATTTTCCAAATTTACGCGCAGAACCAACTACACAGAACAATAGAAATAAATATGTATGATTACCGCACTTTACAAATGGGCAACTGGTTAATATCGGCCCTATTTAGGGCCATGATAAACAGATAAATAGAGGCGGCCTTTTTAAAGGCCGATATTCCAAGATGGACTAAAACGGTAATATCCTGAAACAATCAAAGCTTGATACACTGAATCTAAAATAAACATTTATCTAAGCAAATGTAATCACATAGATAGGCCTATCTAGATACGTAATATGTACGATAAAACAGCGAACCCAGAAGCATTAACCCCCAACCGATATAGCAGCGAAAGAGCTTCGCCGCCTCATAACAACTGATAAAATCAGGCTGCTACAAACTTATCCCGGTATTGAGCTCGGATACCTGCGTACCAAGAAGGTTCAGCTGGCCACCACCATAAGCGCTCCAACGCATCTTCAGGATATGCTTCACGGAAGTTTTTCTTAGCTTCATCAGTCACAAACTGATCTCCCCCGGCAGCACAGCTGTTATAACCCGTAGTATTCGCTAATAGCCCGCCAACTTCTGCTGAATATAGATATTCAACAAACGCATAAACAGCATCGGTGTTACGAACGCCTACAGGCATTGCTAGCCCATCTAGCCAAGTAAGTGCCCCTTCTTGAGGTGCCATATACTGGATCGGCTTACCTTGACTCTTAAGCTGCATCGCAGGTCCATCCCACGTTTGCGCAATCATCACATCATTCTGTGTAAAACCATTTTTTTGCGCATCAGCATCGGCCCAGAACTGTTTAACCCACTCTTTACGCTCGATGCAGTATTTAGTGATTTCTCCCCATATACGCCGCATGTTTTCTTCATCTTTATAAGCATCCAGCATCCGGTTAGATGGTAAGACGCCTGTTGAGTCCAAATATAAACCGACGCCCAGCATCATTGAATGTGGGCGTCCCATAACAAAACCTTTTACCTCCGGCGAGAATAGATCGCCATAACTAAGGTCTTTATATTCTCGACTCAACTTCTCGGTATTCCAGGCAAGCGCTTCGGTGCCCCAAAGGTATGGCAGATGATGGTATTCATCATTCCAACCACCGTGCTCCATAGATGTTTTTAACATCGGAGCAAGAATTTTGTCCGTTGGTATCCGGCTCATATCCCAAGGTTTTAACAACTCAAGATCACGCCATTGCGGCATCATATTGGAGGTCGGCCCGACAATATCGAAACCCCGTCCCCGGGTCGCTTTCATTTTATTGATCAGTTCTTGATTAGAACCAAACTGAGTGAATTTAACCTGTATTCCGGTATCTTTTTCAAACTGCTCTTTTACTTCATCAGGCAGGTAACCCGCCCAGTTCATAATTTTTAACTCACCAGATGAAGCCAAAGCATCCCGACTAATAATCCAAGGTGCAACAGAGGCGGCCACGCCCATGGCTGCACTTTTCTTAATAAAGGACCGTCGAGCTACATTTAATTTTTGATCTTTAGCCATAACGTTTTCTCCAAAAGACTAGGTTTAATCACATCGGCATAAAGAGCTTCCCAATAACAGGTGAAATAACACCTATCGAGAACGCATCTAAATTTGAAGGTTTAATTATTCACCACTGCAAAACAGCTCCACTTAAAACTAATCGCTCCTCTGGCCTTATTTAAGGTCCATTTAATTCACTTTAATAAGTCCATTATGCTTAAGACTATTGCTCTCAACCAAAATAGAGGCGAAAGCAAACCATTTAAAATCGGACTTATAAGATTGATTCAAATGGCTATAAAACACATACCACTTGTCTCTTAGACTTTGCTGAACTTAAACCCGAGTTTCGATATCGGGCTTTGATCATAAAACGACTGCGGCAAAAAATTAGGAGATGACCCATGACTAACAAACCTTCCTTTCTGGTCGTAGAGGCCTACCCGAAAACAGCTCGCGAAGAGCTTGGCCAATACGGGGCATCTAATGCATCACAACTCTACAGTCAGCTACTAAAGCATGTTGCAGAAGGAGCAAACACTGAAATTCTGTATATTGCCGATTTAGAAAATGAACTGCCAAGTATCGATCAACTTAACACCTACGATGGTATCGCTTGGACGGGCTCAAACTTAACCATTTATGACGATATACCCCAAGTGACCCGTCAAATTGAGCTAGCCCAATTGGCATATGCTGCGGGTATTCCTCAATTCGGAAGTTGCTGGGCAGCTCAGGTGGCTGTAACAGCGGCAGGAGGCAAGTGTGCAGCCCATCCCGATGGCATAGAGTTTGGTATTGCTCGAAATATATGCCTCACAGAAGCAGGCCGTGGTCATCCGTTATATCGCGACAAGAAAACAGTGTTTGACGGATTTATCAGTCATTATGATGAAATCACCCACCTTCCATCTGGCGCACAGATCCTCGCGGGAAATGATTACACCCGTGTACAAGCGGTCAGCGTGGTCCATAAAAAGGGGACCTTCTGGGCCACTCAATACCACCCTGAATATAACCTGCATGAACTTGCCCGCCTGTGTTATGCCCGGCGTGAACGTCTTACCGACCTTGGTTTCTTTAATTCACTTCAAGATGCAGAGCTCTTTGTCGAAGATTTAGAAACGCTTTATACCCATCCCGAACGTAAAGATATCGCATGGCGCTTAGGTATCAGCACAGACCTAACCTTTGAAGAAGTTCGCCAGACAGAAGTTCGTAACTGGATTACCGAGCTTGTCTTGCCACGCTTGCAATCAAACCGTTGATGCTAATTCAAACGACAACTCGACAATAAAAACCTGACTCAATACGAGTAATGAGAATATGAATATGAGCCACAAACTACGTACCCTATCTCCTATCGACGGATCAGTTTATGTTGAACGTGAATACGCCGATCAAACGCAAATACGCTCAGCCCTGCAACGAGCGCAACAGGCCCAAAAGGCTTGGAAAAAAGTGTCATTAGCTGAGCGACAAGCGATTTGCAGCAAAGCTGTCGATGCATTTGTCAGCAATAAAGAACAAATCGGTGAAGAACTTTGCTGGATGATGGGCCGACCCATCCGTTATGCCGCAGGCGAAGTCGGTGGCTTCGAAGAACGCGCACGCTATATGATAGAGGTGGCAGAAGAAGCACTGCAGCCGGTGACCGTACCTGAAAAAGCCGGATTTAAGCGCTACATAAAACGTGAAGCACTCGGCGTAGTATTTGTTATTGCCCCTTGGAATTATCCATACCTGACCGCGATCAACGCCATCATGCCAGCGATTCTGGCAGGCAACACCGTCGTGCTGAAACATTCAGCTCAAACCCCACTCTGCGCCGAGCGTATTGCCGAAGCTTTTGTTGCTGCGGGCTTACCGGAAGGTGTTTTCCAATACCTACATATTAGTCATGCTGATACAGAGAGTGTGATTCAAGCAGAAGAAGTTAACTACGTTGCATTTACAGGTTCCGTGCCTGGTGGAGCCATGGTGGAACAGGCTGCTGCTGGACGCTTTATTGGCGTCGGCCTTGAGCTTGGCGGAAAAGATCCAGCCTATGTTCGTGCCGATGCGAATCTTGATTACGCGGTAGAAACGACTATTGATGGCGCCTTCTTTAACTCAGGACAGTCTTGCTGCGGTATCGAACGCATCTACGTCGATGCATCTATTTATGATGACTTTGTGGCTAAAGCCGTCGCGTTAGTCAAACAGTACAAGCTGGGCCGCTCGGATGATCCTGACACTACGTTGGGTCCGGTGGTGCGTGCCGCCGCTGCTGACTTCGTACGAGAGCAGATCGCGGATGCGGTTGAAAAAGGAGCGATTGCACAAATCTCACCCGATACTTTCGAGATGGATCAGCCTGGCACGGCGTACCTTGCGCCGCAAATACTCACTAACGTCAATCATGATATGCGCCTCATGACAGAAGAATCCTTCGGCCCAGTCGTTGGGATTCAGAAAGTCAGTAGTGACGAAGAAGCTATTGCTTTGATGAATGACTCTGAATTCGGTCTCACAGCATCAATTTTCACCCGAGATGTTGCTTATGCAACAGAGCTGGGCGAACAAGTAGAAACCGGTACTTTTTTCATTAACCGCTGTGATTATCTTGATCCCGCCCTCGCCTGGACGGGAATCAAAAACTCCGGCCGCGGCTGTACTTTGTCCAAGTTAGGCTTCGAGTCACTGACCCGACCAAAGTCCTTTCATATTAAAAACTAAACAGCACACGATGGTTTATTAGGCGAGAGGTTTTCGCCTAATAAATATCTGCAAACCAGAATCGGAGTGCCTGACTCCGGCATAACAAGAATGAGTAAGCGGGGCTGCTAACACAGCCAAACTTTTGGAGCATAAAAATGACATATACAAACCTGAATGGTAACTGGAACTATCCAAACAGTATCCGTGCCGGAGCCGGACGTATTGCTGAACTCGCTGACGTCTGTAAAGACCTAGGCATGAAAGCACCGTTACTAATTACGGATCCGGGCCTAGCCGCACTGCCGATGGTCGCTGATGCAGTATCAAGCTGCCGCAATGCTGATTTGCGCTGCGAAGTATTCAGCAACATTAAAGGCAACCCAACCGGACAGAATGTTATGGATGGTGTTGACGCTTATAAAAAGGGTAACCATGATGGCGTCATTGCTTTTGGCGGTGGTTCCGGACTGGATGCAGCTAAAGCAGTAGCCCTCATGGTAGGCCAAGATTTACCTCTGTGGAGCTTTGAAGATGTCGGCGATAATTGGACTCATGTAAAAGAGGAAGGCGTTGCACCTATTGTCGCCGTGCCCACCACCGCAGGTACGGGTTCTGAAGTGGGCCGGGCATCGGTCATTACCGATGATGAAAATCACATCAAACGGATTATATTCCACCCTAAGATGTTACCGTCAGTCGTCATTCTCGATCCACAACTGACCGTAGGATTACCCTCTAATATCACGGCAGCGACCGGTATGGACGCTTTGTCACATAACCTAGAAGCACTCTGCTCACCTTTTTATCATCCAATGGCTGAAGGCATCGCAATCGAAGGTATTCGACTGGTACAGGAATATCTACCACGCGCCACCAGCGACGGTCATGATGTTGAAGCACGTATGCAAATGATTGTTGCCTCAGCAATGGGCGCCACCGCGTTTCAAAAAGGGCTAGGCGGCATGCATGCCTTAGCTCATCCACTAGGCGCACTATACGACGCTCATCACGGAATGCTAAATGCTATCCTGATGCCATATGTACTCAAAGCAAATCGTCATGCTATTGATGAACGAATCGAACGATGTGCCCGCTACATGGGATTAGAGGACGCCTCATTTAATGGCTTCCTTAATTGGGTGCTTGAAATGCGCAAACGTCTAGGCATTCCACACTCTTTATCGGAAATTGGTATCAATAGCTACGATGCCGTTAAAGTAGGTCAAATGGCCAGTGAAGACCCGAGCGCCGGAGGTAACCCTATTCCTTTCACTGCCGATCAATATAGCGCCATCTTTACTGCCGCAATAAGAGGAGATTTATAAAGCACCGTTCTGGCTGCCCCTCCCATATTCAAGAGCTGCATTCTGCTCTACCTGCAAGAGCGTTCCTGGGAGGCGCAGCCAAGCATAGCAATAATGTTTTTACCCGCTTTTATTACATCAAGCTTAGGAGTTTTCTATGCTGAACTGGCTTTTACAAATACCGTTTGCAGCTGGTTTGCGTCAGTCAATTGCAGCCGACTATAGCGTGTCCCATTTACGCCGGGATCTAGTCGCTGGTATGACTGTCGGTATCATAGCGATTCCTCTCGCAATGGCGCTGGCAATTGCCAGTGGTGTGCCACCCCAATATGGACTCTATACTTGCGTGATCGCAGGCTTGGTTATTGCTTTAACCGGCGGTAGCCGTCTTAGTGTTTCCGGACCAACCGCAGCATTTGTGGTCATTCTTTACCCGGTTACACAGCAATTTGGCATTGCAGGCTTATTGATAGCAACAATCATGGCGGGCATGATGATGTTGCTGATGGGCCTTGCGCGGATGGGAAAATTGATCGAATTTATTCCCGCCCCCGTTGTTATCGGCTTTACGGCGGGTATCGCCATCGTTATAGCCACCTTACAGATAAAAGATTTTGCCGGCCTAAATATCGAAAATATGCCTGCAGGATATATCGATAAAGTCATTACACTCTGGCAGGCACTGCCAAGCTACAACAGTAGTGATCTATTAATAGGGTTAACCACCCTAGCAGTATTAATCATCTGGCCCCGCTTACCCTTACGTATCCCGGGGCATCTTTTTGCCCTAGCGGCAGGCGCTACCGTCGCACAATGGCTAAGTAGTAACGGCAATGACATTGCCACGATAGGCACATTATTCAGCTATCAAGATCAAGGACAAACCTTACCCGGAATCCCGCCTTTAGCCCCCTCCTTTCTATTTCCTTGGGATTTACCCGGCCCTGACGGCAAGCCACTCATACTCAGCTTATCGTTATTGCAGCAATTATTTATACCCGCACTTGCTATCGCCCTACTGGGCGCCATTGAATCTCTGCTGTGCGCTGTTATCTCTGACGGAATGAGCGGCCATCGCCATCATGCAAACAGTGAATTGGTTGGTCAGGGATTAGGCAATATCATCGCCCCATTTTTTGGCGGCATTACCGCCACCGCCGCTATAGCACGAACCGTTGCCAATTATAAAGCGGGGGCTTGCTCTCCATTATCTGCTGTTATACATGCCGCAGTGGTACTACTGGGCATTCTGTACCTAGCCCCGTTCTTGTCATATTTACCGATGGCAGCACTCTCCGCATTATTACTGATGATCGCTTGGAACATGAGCGAACTGCCACACCTACTACGCTTATTAAGAATATCGTCCAGAGGGGACAAAGCTCTGTTACTCATCACCTTATTGTTGACTGTAACCGTCAATATGGTGGCGGCCGTGGGGATTGGTGTTGTGTTAGGTGCTCTGATTTTCATCCGCAGAATGGACACAACCGTAGAGGTACGGGAATTAAAACAGAAGAGCCAAAACCTGCCCTATGAGCTGCCAGAGAATGTCTGTGTGTTGAAATTTTCAGGCCCCTTATTCTTTGCTGGCGCGGAAAGAACGCTACAAAACGTACTGATGATGGATCGCAAACTGGACACCATCATTTTTTATCTCGAGGCGGTGCCTATCATCGATGCGACCGGTATCACTTGCCTTGAAGCGGTAATCCAGGAAATGCGTCATCGCGATATTCGTCTCATACTCGCCGACTTACAACCTCAACCAAGTAAAGCTTTAGAACTAGCCGGTATTTCCCCAAAACAGCACTGGTTACTGTTTGAGCCCTCCTTGGAAAGCAGTCTAGAAAAATTCAATCTTAATATAGCCACATAAATTACAATAACTTAACTGGAGACATTATGAATTCATCTAAGAAAAGCTCAGGTTCGCTTAAACGCGTGCTGGGTCGACAAGACGTTATGGCACTCGCCTTTGGTGCCATGATCGGCTGGGGCTGGGTCGCTTTGGCTGGCAACTGGGTACTTTCTGCCGGTGCATTAGGTGCTTTTAGTGCTTTTATAATCGGGGGCATCGCGGTCATTCTTATCGGTTTGACCTATGCAGAGCTTGCTTCCGCCATGCCGATTACCGGTGGCGAGCATGTTTATAGCTATCGTGCCATGGGCGTTAAATGGTCTTTCATATGTACTTGGGCAATGTTACTCGGATACATATCAGTGATTGCATTTGAAGCCGTTGCATTGCCTACGGTGCTGGAATATATCTTCCCCCATTATAAAGTCGGCTACTTATATACCGTTGCCGGATGGGATGTATACGCCACTTGGGTTCTCGTCGGCATTATCGGTTCAATCGTGATGATGTGGATAAACTACCGCGGAGTAAAGAGTGCCGCACTATTTCAAAAAGTGGTCACTATTCTTATTTTAATCGCCGGTGCGATGCTAATGTCAGGTGCACTACTCGAAGGCGATACCGCCAAAGCTGATCCATTATTTACCGAAGGTTATAAAGGCATTATGGGTGTCATCGTCATGGTACCACTGATGTTTATCGGTTTTGACGTTATTCCACAGGCCGCTGAAGAGATCGATCTCCCCTATAAAGAGATAGGTAAAATTCTCATCGTATCCGTGATTATCGCTACATGCTGGTACGCTTTTATCACACTGTCGGTCGCTGTCGCACTCGACACTGAAGAGTTAAAGAATTCAAGCCTTCCGGTAGCTGATGCAATGTCTGCTCTCGTGGGTGCTACATGGGGTGGAAAACTGATTGTTCTGGCCGGCCTAGGCGGAATTGTGACTAGCTGGAATGCATTCTATGTCGGTGGTAGCCGAGCTATTTATGCTATGGCACGTGCCCGCATGCTTCCCTCTTTCCTGGCCAAACTACACCCTGTTTATAACACCCCAGTGAATGCCATCATCTTAATTGGAATTATCAGCACATTAGCACCATTAATGGGCCGAAAATCCATGGTTTGGCTGGTTGACGCTGGCGGGCTTGGCATCATCGTCGCCTATGCGCTGGTTGCCTTAAGCTTTCTTATTTTGAGGAAAAAAGCACCTGAAATGAAACGTCCTTTCCGAGCTCCGATGGGTAGATTGGTTGGCTGGTCTGCTATTGTTTTATCTGCAGGAATTGGCGCGTTGTACCTACCGGGTAGCCCTGCAGCGTTGACGCCTCCTGAATGGGCTATTGTTGTCGGTTGGGTTCTTTTTGGAATACTGCTCTATGTCATGACCTCTGCACAACACAGTGAAAGTGAAGTGAAAGCGATCCTAGACGCTGAGATTAATTCAAACCACACACTCTCTCAGGAAGAAGAAAAAGAGGCTGTGTTAGCTCGGTAATATGACCGATGGGCCAGCGCTTGAACGACAAGTGCTGGCCTCGTTTTATCTGTATTGATTCTGACCACAGAATACATATGAAAGAACACTCAACGTGTTTCTATATCTTTTTAATCAAGTACACTAAGTAACACGGACCAAAACATAAACGTTAAAAGTCATCGCAAATTAAAGACATAACAGGGATAGCCGCACACTAAAGTAAATACAGGAACATGACATGGCTCGATATTCTCGTAGCGCTTTATTATCAATGATCCAGCTATCTCAGGATTCAGCTATACCTAAGTTTCGTCAACTTGGCACACAATTACGTGAAGCGATTCTTTCCGGCCAATTGAAAACGGGCGCACGATTACCTTCAACGCGAGAGTTAGCAACGACTTTAAGCGTCTCTCGTCTAACCGTGCAAAATACTTACGAGCAACTGATCGCAGAAGGTTATCTTGAAGCTAAAACAGGCTCCGGAACCTTTGTTGCCCACTTAAATTCCTGCGACCTTTCTCCCGACCGACCTAACATCATCCCAGTCAACAGTGAGGAAAAGCTGCTAGGCCGAATATCAGATCGAGGACGGGCACTACAGCCAAGCGATAAGATAGTCCATCATCAAACCCCACGACCATTCCATCCAGGAACACCCGCATTGGATCAGTTTCCAATTCAAACTTGGACGAGAATATCCGGTAAACACTGGCGCCAGTCTCGAAGCCACATGCTCAACTATGGAGACCCGCGTGGATATTTACCCTTACGCAAAGAGATCGCTGCATACTTACGCGATGCCCGTGGAGTGAACTGTGATGAAGAACAAGTACTGGTCGTCAGTGGTGCACAACAAGCGTTCTGTCTCTGTACATGGGCGCTAATGAATGAGGGTGATAGCGCTTGGGTTGAAGACCCAGGGCATATCGCCGCCCGCCAAGTAATGCAAGGTGCCGGAGCACGTATAGTACCGGTCCCAGTAGACCATGAAGGTATCGATATAAAAGCAGGCTTAAAACTCGAAGCCCAGCCTAAAATGATTATGGTGACCCCTTCTCACCAACACCCGCTTGGCATAACAACTAGTCTCTCGCGTCGATTAGAGCTACTACAATTGGCTTATAAGACAGGCGCATGGCTGATTGAAGATGACTACGATAGTGAGTTTCGTTTTAAAGACCGCCCATTAACCGCCATGCAAGGTCTAGATGAATATAACCACGTAATTTATATAGGCACCTTCAGTAAAGTACTGTTTCCTTCACTCCGACTAGCCTACCTTGTTGTCCCCAACCCCCTGATTGAAAGCTTTGCTAACGTTTACAGCTTACTCGACCGAGCCGCACCAACCATGCCTCAAGCGATTCTGGCTGATGTAATCAGTGAAGGACATTTCACCGCCCATATACGCAAGATGCGTAATCTCTATTTTGAACGCCAACAGGCTTTGCTCGAGGTTCTAGAACGATATTGCCAAGGCCTAATAACCCCTGCCCCCTCAAACTCAGGTATGCACCTAATCGGCTGGTTGCCAAAGCATCTCGACGATCGCGCTGTGAGTATCCGAGCTAGAGAATTTGGCGTCGATGTTATTCCTTTATCAATCTACTGCGTAAACAGCATTCAACCACCAGGGCTACTCATTGGTTTCAGCTGCATCGATCCGGAATCAATGCCTACAGCAGCTTCCCTCCTAGCAGACGCCATTCGAAGCATGCTATAGCCGAACCCGCACACTGGGATCGGCATTCCCCTACACCCAGAGGTAAAGCGGCCTTATCACAATCTATTTATTGGACATTTATGCTAACCGCTATTCTCCTTAATCTAGATTAACAATAGGTCCCAGCGGGTCCATTTCACCAATTTATTGACAATAAGATCAAAGGAAACGAAGCCCATGACTAGTGGTGTTTTTTTTGCGTTACTTAGCCTGTTAGCAGCAGGCTTTAGCGACGTAGTCTTCAAGAAGTACTGTGGAAAAGAACGTTCACGGGGCATGTATATCTGTGGTATTGGCATTATCTGGACAATGTTACAGCTAACAATGTTCGTGGTTAATGACCAAGCAATCATATTGAATGAAGCCACATTGTATTATGGCATTGCAGCAGGTATCGCCGTTGCTTTATCCAATATTCTGTTACTGGAAAGCCTTACACATCTTGATGTCAGCCTCGGGTCTACTATCTACCGCCTAAATACCATTGGCGTGGTTGTGCTTTCATTTATCTTCCTAAGCGAGTCCTTAGGTTGGATGAAAGGCATAGGGGTTCTATGTGGTGTTATTGGCGTATTGATTCTCTATCAACGTAACAAACATGTTTCTCTTGATGAAGCGGCCAGCATGGCGCGAGTATTCCTCGTGGTCGCCATGCTGGCAGCTATCGTGCGTGCAAGTTATGGCGTTATCTCCAAAGCAGGTATATCTGAAGGAGCTCAACCGGCCACGATGATGTTGATCTCTTCAATTTGCTGGATCATAGGCGGTTTTCTTTACGCCTTAATACGAGAAAAACGTGTCCGTATTTCACTAGATAAATTGCGCTACTCCGCTTTATCTGGGGTACTCATTTTCATGATCGTCAACTTCCTAATCGCCGCCTTAGAACGTGGAGAGGCCAGTGTATTGGTTCCTATCGCCAATATGAGCTTTATTGTTGCAATGGCGGTTTCTGTGATGATGAAAATGGAACATTTAACCAAACGCAAACTAGCGGCTGTCGGTTGCGCTGCGTTCTCAATCTTCCTTCTAGCGCAGTCCGGCGCTTGATTAATCACAGGTGGGAATACTTATGCTAATTGCACAAATTACCGATTTTCATGTCGGACGAATCATTGAAACCACTGCAGGCCCAATTGATCTATATCATCGCCTATTAGAAGCTGTCGATCACATTAACGCTCTAGATACGAAGCCTGATTTGGTCGTCATCACAGGCGATATATCCAACCACGGCAGAGAAGAGGATTATATTCGCACGAAAGCTGCGCTAGATACTCTGAAAATGCCATACCTGATCGTTCCGGGAAACCATGATCACCGCCAGCGTGTTCGAGATATATTTTCTGATCACGGCTATCTGCAGAGCAATAGTCACTTTCTTAACTACACGATCGAAGGATTGCCATTAAGGTTGATTGCATTAGATACTCTCGACCCCGGTCAGCATCATGGCCTGCTGTGTAATGAACGATTACAGTGGCTAGAACAAACCCTAAATGAACAACCGAACAAACCAACTTTAATATTTATGCATCATCCCCCTGCGCCAGTTCAATATCCTTATATGGATGCGATGAATTGTAAAAATGGCGACAAGATGAAACTGATAATCGAACAGCACCATCAAGTAAAAGCCATTGCCTGTGGACACCTGCACCGTGACGCCACGGTAAATTGGGCGGATACGTTACTATTTGTCACCGGTAGTTCAGCGTTTTCCTACGATCTATTGATGGATGAAGTACCCGATATCGATCCAGTATTTGAACCGGGTATCTGCCGACTCTTTTACTGGTCTGAGAACACGGGACTGGTTTCACATCTGACATTGATAGGTGATTACCCCGGCGGAATCACAGAAGGTGTACCAACCCCGCCAAAAAGTACCCCTTAATGTTCACGGTTCGATCCTAGCTCTGACTCCCGTCACTAGGATCTATGGATGGGCACCTTAGCATCCACTTCAGGGGAAACGTTCCCTAGCCTGCGCCCAACGCAGGCTTTTTTCTGTATAAAATCACGGCGGGATAACTCATCACACCGACGGCTCGCTTAATTATTTTATCAATACTCGGAAAATGGAAGGTTCATTGGGGCAATACCGACGAGAGCGGCTATTTCTTTACGGTTCAGTTTTCCTAGTTCGGGAAGTTCACTGAGCAGCGTGTAGGCCAGAACTTTACCATCACAAGGAACGCTGGTGAGAATTTCTGTTTTGGTACGTCAATGCTTTGCTTCAGCGACCAGAAGATCAAGCTTCTGAGTGAGTTTTTCTATCTGACTTTGCAGTGATTTAAGTAATGCTTTGATTGATATATGTAACTCCTTTGGCATGGTCTATTGGCGGTTTTCTCCATGGTTTGCATCTCTACGAGTTGAGTCCGCCGGATCAGTAAGTCTTTGATTAAAAGTGACTGTTTTTCAGGGATAGGTTTAATATTGGGTTTGATAGTAGCTACAAGCCGGGCAATGACAAAAGCATCAATTTTATCGGTTTTAGCCCGCACCCCCATGGCTTGTGCATAGCGTCGGATGTTGATTGGGTTAACAACCACAATAGGTAAATCGGCTTTATCGCAGGCAAAGACAAAAGCATGCTCGTAACGTCCGGTGGCTTCGGTTACGATATGTTTAACCTGATGTATTTTAAGTACCTGAACGATTTTCTGTATCTACTCCTGATTGTTGGGTACAGAAAAATGGAGATCAAGTGGATGAAGGACAATATCCAGTTTCGACTTACCGACATCGCCGACGTTGATTTCAATTTGGTTTTCCTTAGTGTTCATAATAAGCTGACTCTGCCTTGCTATGCGGGCTGGAGGCCCCAATGACTGTTCGAGTGATGACTTTGGAGCCATGTAGCGCTATACACTTGTTACCGGTCTCTCAATTGAGGGCAGGCCTCTACTTTACCCAGAAATGGAAAAGAATTAACCATACAAGGACTCGTAATGAATGATTTAAAGTTATCAGGGTATGACCTTATAGGAGATATTCACGGCCACGCAGATGCTCTCTCGGAGCTTCTAGAAAGTATGGAATATCAGTTAAGTGATGGGTACTATCGCCATCCTACCCGGCAAGTCATATTTCTTGGAGACTTTATAGATAGAGGGCAGCAGCAAGTAAAAGTTTTGAAAATTGTTATGCCTATGATTAACCATGGTTCGGCACTCTCTGTGATGGGTAATCATGAGTTCAATGCTTTGGCATTTCATACTCCCTGTCCAGATCAGCCCGATACGTGGTTAAGGCCTCACACTAATAAAAACATTAAACAGCATCAAGCCTTTCTAGATGAGTTTGTCGGTAGAAAAGAATGGCCAACATTGGATGACGCTTTAGCCTTTTTTGAATCATTACCGCTGTGGCTAGACTTAGACGGTTTAAGGGTTGTCCATGCCTGTTGGGACCCACGTTTTGTTGGAAAGTTAGGACCTTTGTTAAGACCTGGTAATAAAGTAACCCCTGAACTTCTCATCGCAGCTAGTACTATAAAAACTACTGAATTTGATGCGATTGAAACGTTATTAAAAGGGGTGGAATATGCTTTGCCTGGTGATCATTCGTTTCTTGATAAAGATGGAACTCCTAGGACAAATGCTCGAATTCAGTGGTGGAAAAATGGGAATAGAAAGTTAGGTGAAATCACTCTTCCCGCTGACTTATTAGTAAGTGAAGAAAATGTTCATGCTTTCGAGCATCAAGTGTTCGAGGCTGAATTACTTGGATATCCATCAGAGGACAAACCTGTATTCCTAGGGCACTTTTGGATGGACAATCATCCTGCAAAACTGGCTTCTAATGTTGCATGTTTGGACTACTCAGTTGCAAATGGAGGAAAGCTAGTTGCTTATCGTTGGTCAGGAGAGCAAAAAATAAATGATGATAATTTTCACTATATGAAGTGATACATTATCGAATGCAGAAAAGGGATGATCTAAATGAATAGGGAGAAGAAAGAACAGTTAAAAAGCGTGCAAGAGCGACTTGAGGGATCCGTAAATATGACGCTTATGTTCTTATATTCTGTGCAGTCATTATGGTTGCTGTTTGTAATACTCTACAGAGCGCGTTAATGCATCTAACAACCGTTCTTTTAAACTGAGAGGCTCAATGACTCGAATCAAATTAGCACGCCCCATCAACCACCACTCAAGCTCTTCAGTGATAGTCGTCGTCACACAGACCTCATAACCTATATCATCATTACCACTGACCTGTTGATCTTGGCCAAGAGCACTTTCATTAAAGTAAAAAACAAACTCAGGCATGATTTTTAGTCGCAACAGCTCTTGCTCTTGGTGAATAGGGTACTGGAAGGCAGCCTGCTCATGGATATAGTCAGCGAGTACGAACCCGCTAGGTCTCTTGCTGCTTTCATCCAAAACCACCACAGAGATAAATCTCGACATGGCAAACTGCCGGATATCTTCATAGTCATTGATAGTACCAATTAGGTAGATCACATCAGCTTTAGACACCAGGCCCAAAGGGTGAATATGATAGGCTAACCCTTCCCCACCACGTGCATTGTAAACAACCTGAAGTTGCTTGTTGGTAAACAGCCCTAGGTAAATGGCAGCTTGAACATCGGCATCCAGACTTCGGCGAACTCGCTCTGGCCCTTCATGTATGATGGCGATTTTTTGGCACCACTCTTGTCCCAAGCTGGAAGTATTGGACAAAGTGCGATCAGCGGCATCGAAATAAGACTGTAGGTCATTGATAACATGACTCGGTAAAACCCCGGTTAGATGACGCTGAATCAACGACAACGCTAAAGCAGATGCCACATCCATACCAGGGAAGGACATAAGCTTGGCTGACTTGGGCCAAAACCAGCGGTTGCTTCGCCCCTCTTGCTCACAAGCCAAAGGGAAAAGGCCCATGGTGGTGAGTTGCTCAAGGTCACGCTGGATCATGCGATCACTCACCTCGCAACCTTGGTACTCAAGATGCTCTTTTAATTCTCGAGTGCCGACGGTTCTTGGTTCGCGTGGAATCCTCGATAGGATCTGCCACTGTCTATACAAAGCATTCATCGCCATTCACTCTAGTTTTCTGATATAGATGTACCTTCAGCACAATATGCCAGTAATGCACAGCCCACCTAGGGTCACCTATATGAGATTTAGTCGCCAGACCTGATAGCGTTAATGTGCCATGATATTAAATTATGCGTCAAGTAATGACGCTTCTATTTAGTACACTACACGGGTTCTATCTCGGAGGAAAAGCCATGACGTTACATCAAGAAATTCAACTACGATTATCTAACTGTAACTTAGAGGATATTTGCCACTGGATGGGTTACAAGGACGACCGAGCTAGTTCACGTATTCAAAATGTAATGTCAGATCGAAGCCTTGGTTTGTTTCAAGGCGCTTATGATCTCAAGTACAGTGATGCTGAATTCTTATCAAAGCTATGCTCAGTTTTAGGGATTGATCTCAATGAATACCAAGCAGACTTAGATGCAATCCATGCTGAGCGTGAAGATAGACGCAATCGATTTAAATCATATGTCTTTGTTGATACTGGATTTGTACGAACCACTCAGCCAATATTTGCCTTAGCATTATGCTCATCACAGCGATATATACAGCTTGAATATGAAACTCGAATTAAGCCTATCAGTGAACAGATTATGACTGTTCGACACCTCGTTAAAAACCACTATGAACAACATAGTGGTCAGCTAGGTATGTGGGGAGATATACAAAAATACCGGTTTGTATATGCGGAAGGAATGCACGTAGAGGTATCGGCCGATGGCGTTATTTTAGGTGAATCTGGAGTAGTACCAACTGCTCAGCCATCATTAAAAATAGGGCATAAAAACATAACACCCATGATAACCAGCTTCAAGTAGCGCGTCTGCCAGACAAACCACGCGAGATATGGCGTTTGTACTGTAAGGTAGCAAAGCCTACTATTTTATCGGCACCACTTATCTTTACCCCATTTTGTTGAATTACTTCAGGCTGATAGTTGTGTCACACTTCGGAACATAATGCGCGCGCCCCTTCTTCATGTTGAATAGAGACACTTCTATTTCAACACGGAGATAACGCAAGTTAAGTGTTAAAGATGAATATTTAAGCCACAATAATAGTGGCCATCTATTAGCGTCAAAATAACGAATCTGTAATCTAAGCTACTTGTGTAACAACAAATTCATTTAAAAGTTTATCGATTATGTCATTTAATTCAAATAACAATATAATCGTAATTAAACAATATTTAGACCTATGATTAGAGATAATAAATTCATCTTAGTTAACCACCACTTTCAGAACCTAGTAAGACTGGACTCCGTGTTTCAAAAGAAGCCTAGGTAATATATCATCCAAATTTTGAACATCCTTATCTTCCAGCTCGATCAATTTAAAACCGTATTTTTTATAAATCTCTTGTTTCTTAGCTTTACGATGTAAATACTTTGAATCATTCTCATAGCCCCAATATTCAATATAAACCTTACCTGTAGGTATGTAGAAGTCGCAGTATACTTCTTCTTCGATAGGTAGCTTTCGTTCATATGCATGGACGATTTCAGCCATATATAACCAATTATCAATGAGCATTTCAGCTTTAGAGCGCACATAATGCCCGTCTGTTGTACGAAGCTTTGCTTCGAATTTATCTCTAAAACCTGGATTCTCATCCGTTTCTTCTTGAGCTTCTTCTGATGATGCCTCGCCCTGCACCTCGCTGATAGTCGTCTTCAAGGCTTTATTCTCAGCGATAGACTCAGGCCAAACAACATAAGGCACACCAGACCTGAAATCTTCTTTTTGCTCGCCCCCCGCTGACTTTCCAGAGGCTGTAATAACCCAGCCTTTTAACGCTTTATTAATCCATCCTAATTCTGACAGAATAGAGTTCATTCGGTTGGCTGACAGATTAAATGCCTTGCCAATCACCGTAGCAGTAACATACTTACTAATAGTTGACTTTGGTGTAGAAAGCTTAACAGCATCGAGAGAAAGATCTTCTGGCCAAGCAATATATTTACCATATTTCGGATGCTCAACATATTGACCACCCGCGCGTTCACCACTGGGTAGAAGTTTCCACTCATTCTCTTCTCGCTTGATAAAACTACACGCTTCAAGTTGAGAAAATAATTCCTTACCAGAAATAGATCGAGATTTGGCAAGTGCTGAAGTTGATATTTTTTTACCCATCCCTGCAACTCCTAAATTATGTCTAAGTCTTAAAAAAATAATCATTATCACTGTATTTTAAGCACAACGAAATTTAAATACTGTCATAATAAAGCTATATTAAATTTTTAAGTTTTCATCCGGAAAACCTAAAATACGAATACGTTCATCACTCTCTATAACAATTTCTACTTGATTAACCTGTTGCGGCTTTATTAATTCTCGAGAGCCTTCAGGATATAAAATAATTTGGTTATCCGAACCTATCCATTGTTGATTTACGTTCCTTCTATCTGAACGATAAGGACCAATAGCGACAATATCACAGAACTTATTTATATTTTCAAAATGGCCTAATTGAGTTAACTCATCATTTTCATAGCCAGTGAATAAAAAAACACTAAGATTCGACTGGTCTTTAATGTTCTGAACCAACCACCAAAAATTTTCAGACTGCTGTAAAGGCTCTCCTCCTAAAAAGGTAACGCCTTTGATACCTGAAGCATTCAATATACTATGAAGCAGATGCCCTCTATGTACTAGATCCTTACTTTTAAACGACCACATATCCTGATTCCAGCAACCATCACACGCAAGAGAGCAACCTTGGAACCAAACAACGAAACGCTCACCGGGCCCATAGATTTGACTCTGCGGCTCAATATGAGCAATGTTAAAATACTCTCCATAATCTTTAGTCACTAAATTACACCGTTCGCGTTAAGACGAGTTGTATCTGATTCTTGCTATTTCTAGTTTCCTTTACTGAGTACCCTTGAGCCTTAGCCTTAGCAATAGCTTGTTGCCGAGTCGCTTCAACTCGAGCCTTACGTTCTTCTTCAAGACGAATACGTTCTTGCTCCGCTAGCATACCTAAATACTGCTGATAAGCGCTTTCATAAGCCTGGCCTACTAACTCCAAGAAAGCGCCTACACGACTATATCCTTTCGAAACTGCTGACTTAGCACTTTTAACACGTCCAGACATCTCACTAGAATCATGCCGCAACACCCAGCGGTTATTGATTAACCTAAAATGCTGTAATCCATAATAATCGGAACGGTTAGTCAGAATATCACCTACTAATAAACCACCAGAATGTCTCTGGTCTTGAAGTATATTCTCTGTGACCTTCACAGGCTCAGCACCGACAGCTTGTAATGCTTCAACTAGTACTGACTCTATAATAAACGGGGTATTGGTCTTTATAACCGCACTCATGATTACGTCCTTTTAATTTCCTGACGGCGTGCTAACTGAACTGTCTGCCGTTGATGATACTCATCGGTTTTCTTCAAGTTTGTGATAATACCGTCTAAATCTAATAAGTCATCTAACGCAGCGAGGCAGCTTTCTCCTTTGAAGCCACTCGTTTTCGCTGTAATACTACCTTCCTCATCGATTGTAATAACAACTCTTTGCTCAGGCATACTTGTACCCTTATATATCAAAATTATTTACACAGATAATGGCATTCAAACGCTTAGAATCTTTACGAGCTTGTTCTAACTGATCAGTATCTTCAATGACCAACCAACGGTGTTTACCATCATTTTTTAACTTGGTGCCTTTTTCAGGTAAGTCATCTTTAGGCCATTTAAATTGAGACTTAATACTAGTAGTAGCATTTAGTCCAAGTTGCCGCTCTAGACTTCCTTCTGAAGCAGACGGTTTGTATATAAAGCGTTCACCGTACTCACTTAAAGCACTTTTTGAATTTTTCAGTTCTCTCAATGCATTGTCTAGCTCATCATTAACTTGCCTGTAATCTCGTTCAATTTTCTGAAAGCCGAGCTGGTAATCAGTAAGCGCACGATTAAAGTTGCTATAATGCTTTTTAAAAGTCTTTTCATTAACTGATTTACGCCACTTATCCGCCGCTAAAAAATCCATTTCACTAAGTATTGCTTGGATACTTCTAGAAGCAACAATACTTGGGTCACTCGGTAACTTAATTTTTTCTAATTTCTCCTCCGTGAGCGACTTAACAGCGTCCCCCCAGCTCTTAATAAATCGAGTGCTGAGCTCAAGCTCTCGTTTATTTTTTTCTGAGTCTAATAGATTAATGGCCACTTTCTTCTCTTCCGCCAAAGATGCTGCTTTATCTCGCTCTGCCTCAAGTTTTTTACGCTTCTCTTGCCATACACAATGTTGCTTCGCCTCATCCATAGCCGCCACTGTCTTTTGACTACGTGCCTCAGCTCCCTCAAATAAGGCTTCGAGGCGCTGTTTAAACGCCAGACGCTCGGCGGGGGTCGCCTGCGTCACAGACCAACGGTTTAACGCTTCAAGCTCTTGCTCCATTTTTTTTACGGATTGACCTTGCCCTAGCAGGAACCCCCTAAGGAATTTTTGCAGATTATTTGAAATATTTGCCTGATGTTGATCGACTTTTTCTTGATGATTTTTTATCTCTACAAGCCTATTTTTCCAATCCACCTCTGCTAATTCCCACTGACGATATAGCTCATCAGGTTTAGCCTCTTTAGGACAATACGGTGGATGAATTATGACCGAATATTCAATATCATGCGCTAGAGAATCACGCTGACACTCGACTTTTGATTTAGCCAATTCTTCAGCATTATCCTCAAGAAAGGAATCAATCGTTTGTGTCGATATGGGTTCAAGCTCTATTTTACGAAACGATTCGACCTTACGAACTAAGTCCGGCTGATCAGCAAAACGTATTAATTGGTGGCAATTAAGCTCACCTAAACATACTGATGTCCTGTATTGCCAAGCAGCTTCTTTTACAGCCTGTTGATACCCAGAAAATAATTTTTTATGTTGCTCATTTGACAATTTCAAGCACCAATTTACTAGTTCAAAATCCACTTCATCCGGCAATAACCAATTATCATAAGCAGAAAATAATAATGAAGGGATCGAAGAATCAGTTAGAGCAACCCCTTCTCCAGCGTTAATCAGCGGACAATTACTATTGAGCAATAATGTATATTGTGAACTTTTTGACTCATATGATGAACGACTAGCCCCTTGCAAACTGGATAAGGTAAGGCTTAAAGAATCACCCAAGGCACCCGGCTGTTGATACGAATGATTAGTTACTATGTTGCCATTCGGGTGAGAGGTTACTTTATTTCGCTGATTTTGCTTAAGATATTCATTTTTTCCATCTTCCCAAAATAGTTTACAGAAACTACGAAAAGCATCTTCAACTTGTGTCGAATCAAGTTGTACAGCCCAGCTATTGAGGCCCTGTTTGGCAAAGGTTTCTTGACTCATAACCAAGAGCCCCAAAGCTTTACTTGTCGAATGGTCTGAAGCAATCATTGCTCCTTTTTGATTGACGCCTGTACGAATAAGACAGCGCCCAGACAACGAATCAATAACGGTCTGGTTCTGCTTTTCATCACCTAATAACAGGTAAATACGCACACCACTGTCAGCCTTCTCACGTAAGGACCGAATTAAATCTTGATTCGTAATCTTATCTACCGCAATTAACAACGTTAAACGAGCGCTATCAAACAGTTCAATAACGCCATCACAATCAATTTGAGCAAGGTCTTCAGAGAAATCACAATCACCATTGTGCTGTTGAAATAACGAAGACAAAATTTCATGACGATAATTAACTAAAAAGCGTTCCTGTCTTGCGTTTATAATGGCCATTACAATCCCTCCTCTACAACTATTTCTTTTATAGCATGCTGTAAATATTGTGGAAGTTCAGCTTCTTCTTTGGGCGTAAAGGTAGGTATACCTGCAACAGTAAACGTCTCTCCATCATAATTTTGAATAAAATCCAGCCCACTGCTACATTCCCAATACCAATGGTGAGACGACCCAATGAATACCCAGTAACGACCATGATTGGTATTTTTCTTCTGTATAATTTGCCGTTCCCAACTAGCAGGTAAATCTAAATTTCCAACTCCCTTTGAATGATCCAATGTCATTAACATGCCTTCCGCATTGCCAGTACAGCGAGCAATAGCCTCCAAGTTTCTTAGCTGTTTATTGGTATACACATATCGGTCAGAGTAAATCATTTTATTAATAGGCTCTTCACCGCAAAGCTGCCTAATAAATTCTTTTAAACTTAGCTGTTCTTTATCCATTAAAGTAATGGATAAATTAAGTTTTTTACTCTGAGAAGGCGATAAGTCAATCATTGCTGCAACATGCCAATAAGCCTCCGCCTGCCCCTCTCGACTAAAATTAGCCAACAGCTCCTGACCTTGTTTCAGAGAAAGGTTAAAGCTCGCCATGGCCTCATGATCTAGCCATTCCGCCTGTCGTTGATACATATCTACGCTGCAATGATATTTTTTAGCATGAAAGTGATTCAACCACGCTTTATGCCACTGCACTGCATCTCTACGATCTTTAGGCTGAAGAGGCAATTGATTGACTTGCACAGTATTAAATCGTCCCTTAACTGATAAATCAGTAATTTCTTCGACCCTACTAACTTCAAAATTCTGAACCGCGCTCGGATAATGGTCAATTTTATCAAGACAAACCGTCATCCGTTGCGCGTTTACATCCCATGTAGCATCAAATTCAAGAGCAATAGCACCCATAACATCATCTAAAGAGTCATGATATTGCTCGATTTTCAAGTCGAGACTAGACGGTTTTGATTTATTTTTATTTGATGAAAAATCCAGTGTTTCTAATTGCCCTATTAGAGAAACAACCGACTTTTCAAGTCCCAGTTTCCACTCTAAAACTAGCTTAGCAGATTGATTAGAAGAGCATATTACTTCTGGCTTTAAGGCCGTTAACAATAATTTTATTTGGGATTGTTTAGAATTTTTACCTGCAAGTACTTCATCAATCACATCAACAGTAGAAGTCGACGAGACTCCAAATCCTGAGTTTCGAGCATCACTTCCTTTTTTCCAACTCTTCATATTCGGATCAAAAAAAGCTGTATCTCTCTGTATCATTAAAGGACGAATACCTAATAATGGATCATTAGCTGTATACCAAATATGATAAAGGCCTCGTTCCTTTACATCGATACAACCAGTACTGATGACCTCTTCGCCTTTGGGAGTAACAGAAGCAGAATCCGTATCCAATAGTTGCTCTCGTTTCAAATATGCTATCAATCGAGCAGGCATTGCATCATATCTCTGCTCAGCAGCCTTGAGTAACGAAACTAGATCAGGCCTTTTTCTCTTAAATGTTAATTCTGCAATGACTGGATAACGCTTCACTTCAACTTGACGCGTCAAAACGACATTTAACCCAACACCATTGTTCACAGAGAAATCATCAGTCATATGATTCTTATCTGATGGGATTTTTTTTATTTTATTCAACTCGTCCTGCCAAGACACTTGTTTACTATTCATCTTTTATTATTCCTTCTGGCATGCCCACCAGCACTCCTTTTCGCCTTGTTCACACAACACGAATTAGCTAATCCTTTAAGTTCTACAGTACGAGAACGTTTGCTAAAATAATCATGGCATCCAACAACAACCAACTGGTAACGAGCACGGGTAATGGAAACATTGAGCCGGTTAGGAGAATCCATAAAACCATCACGCGCAGTATTAACCATAGAAAGAAAAACAAGGTCTGCTTCCTGCCCTTGGAAGTAATCAACTGTTGCTAATTTAATAGAAATACCTTTATAACTAAATCGAGCGTAGCGTCTATTATTCCCAGGAAGTTTTTTTTGCATGGCATCTCGAAGCGCTTTTTCCTGCCCCTTATAGAAGGTCAACACAGCCACATCAAAAAGATCACCTTTAGCATTTTTAGATTTACCCTCGGCCCAATCGCAAAAAGCCTTTAGCTCTTGAATAATTTCTGTAACTTCAGCTAAATTAACATTTTTGTTAATCTTACCTTGCACATCAAGCCAAACATTTCGAGTTTCATAACGTGTAAAACTCCACTGACGATCTGATCTAGTTTGGCGACCATCTTTTAGTACACCTTTAGAGTAAAATTGTTCCCGTGGAAACACCGAAATGTCGGGATGCATCCGATGCTGATAACTCAGTGTTGAATGCCGCTGCGCCTTTTCATGTACTGTAAAACCTTGATTTAGGGTCGTAGGATCATCGTTCTTTCGCTTCACAAGACCATCACCTGACAACGCTTCTAAAACCGAAGGGAAAGCTATATTTTTTAAAACATGAATACGCCCCGTCGCATTAACAGACTGAGGAAACAACCGCTCTAGAGTTTTGGTATAAAATCTAGCTTTATTTTGATTTTTGGATAGCCGTAACCAGTATTCCCGCTCCAATCGCCAACACACCTCTTCTGACCACTTACTTTCCTCAAAACGCTCTAACAGATTTTCAGAAATCATACCTGTAACGGTATGCGCAATTGCCTTCACTCTGAAAGATTTAACGGAAGACTCTCCTCCACCTTTATGAATAAAAGCATGGTCGGTTCTCTGCCAACCACCATGTACAACCAGCATATCATCAGGGATATATTGCTGTATTTTTTCCATAGCGTTTTCATCTACAAAACACAGCGTGCAGCCATATAAGTGCCAAGGCTCTTGCGTCAAGGTTATTAAATCAATACATCTACATATCTTTTGATTCTTTTTACTCCTACTCTGAACTAGCAAAAGTTTATCTAGCCCCTGACTCAAGCTATTCGAACCAATACGTGCAGAAACTTCATCGCCAATGGCTTTGAGCACACTAGAGGAAACTGATACTAACATAGGCTGTTGATAAGGTTCTTCAGGATTACCTCTTAGCTCTTCCAGAAGAAAACACGCTTGCTGCAAAGAGTGAGGTAACGTTTGTGCGGGCTCTTTACCCCTAGGAGGTACCAGCATTAAATTATCTAGATTAGCGACGATCTGCTCACGATCCGTAAAAGGCGATAACTGACGAACATCTCCAACCAAAACCCAGCGCTTTGCAAAACGAGCAGGCACTAAGAATTCTTGAAACGTCGTTTTACTACACTCATCTATTATCATCACATCAAATGGAGGCTCTCCTCTATCCAAAGTAACGTTACGATTATTAAATAAACGTAGAATCCCAATAGTAGTACCACAAACTAAATTTGAAGCATCTACCATCAACTGCAAGCTAAAATCATCACAACCCGATTCTTTTTTTAATTCCTGATGTAATTTATCAAACTGAAAGTGCTCAACGCCGATAGCATTATTCTCATCACCGATACGCAACGGAAAAATAGCATCACTTAACACAGAATTTTCATCTACTCGTTCAAGCACATTATTAATGGCTGCATGAGTTGACGCAGAAAGCAGCACTCTTTTACCCTGCAAAACCAGTTGAACAATCAATTCCAGAATCGTGGTTGTTTTACCAGTGCCGGGTGGCCCATCTAAAATACTGAAGTCAGGTGATGTTAATGCCTTAGCCACAAAATCACGCTGCCGGTCACAGCCATCAAAATCTAAATTGGTCAACACCTGCCACTCAACGTCCGCATAAGGCTTTGGATCTGGCCAGTGTGTTTTCTTTCTTTCCTGTAACAAATGAATCAAGGATTTATGCCCAGTCGATGGACGAGACATTAACTGATTGATAGCATCCTTTTGTTTTTTTAACTGCGATGTATCTACGCTAACACGTATCACTCTCCTATTCTGCTCAGTCGACGGGTATACGCTCTGTTGATTTGGGCTTCGTTTATTTCGTGCAAGTAAAATCTGACGTTCATCAGGACGCGATTTTAAAACCCGAAACCCTTCAGCAAATTTACCTTCAGTGTGATCCAGCACTTTAATATTATCACCGAAGAAATAGTCCAGAACGGATTTCCCCGTATCATCTCCTGAATCTGGTTCGATCAACTGAATCCATTTGTCCTTAATTTTATCTTCACTCAAACCAAACCGTAGAGCTGGATAGCGAATGCACTCAACATTAGCATTCTCTTTATTAATGGTCTCCGATGTCTCTCTGGCCTCCAGTGTTAAGCTATCCTTATCAGTTACACAACTCCACTGATCGTGACTCAACAACTGTCCATTTAATATGAAATGCTCGAGCGTTAATTTCTGTAAACATACAGCAGTTACATCACTAACATGATGAGGTTCAATAACAGGCTTTTTGCTCGAGAATAGCAACCAGCCATTACCTTCTTCGCAAGGAGAGAAAGTATCAATTTGCGCTTTATCCAAAGAAGATATCAACCTAAAACGGGTATTTTTACCATAAATTGATAATCCACTTTGGCTACTAACATAGCCCTGCAAACGAATACATCTGCCATTAATAGACACAACCTTACAAGCACGACTATCAATATGCACGTCCGTCAAGTTATTAAGAGGAGCAGATAAAGGACGTACTTTTAGTTGATAACCACTCCATTGAATAATATCCTGACCTGATAGTTCAGGCAGGTAAATTCGGAATAATTCATTCGTAGCTTTGTAATGATCCTCTTCCAAAGGAAATTTTTGTCGATCAGCCCCTTTTCCTACGATAACAGGGTCTGCTAAATCAGGTAAAAAGCTCTCATCAAGAGGAGTTTCATCTGATTCACATAAGATTTCATACCAGCCCTCCTCCCCAGAGATAATTTCGATTTCACTAACAGGTACAAGCCGGTAAATCCGTTTTTGTGGTGTCAAACGATACCGTTTATCAGCGATCGACTTCCACTCACAGCTTACCTCTTTATTTTCCAGGGCCTTGATACTGTTGTTAAGATAATGAATAAATGGCGTTAAAACACTTCTGGTTTTCGATGCTAAATCAGACGCCGTAAAGCCGTCGCCCTCCAGGGCAGTAAAAAAAGGATTGTCCATTCGCTACAGCTCAACTTATATAAAGGGGTTTTCGCCTTCTTGCTTTAGTTTCGGCGCTTGATTAGACACCGGATCTAGCTTTTCTGGCTCGGATGTACTTGCAGCAACTGCTCGACCTTTCGCCCATTGACGAGTATTACCTATCATTTCGGACATCGTCTGTGAAAGTGGCATCGTCGCTCTAATGGCTTTAAGAATATCGTCTTTATTCAATTGATGTCCTTCATCAAAAGCTAAAAACATGCCTTCCTTAACCGCCTCTTCCAACTCCGCACCGGTAAAACCTTTACTTGCCGCAGCCAATTCATCTAACTCATCTAAAGAAAACTCATCTAGTCGTTGTCGGCGCTTAAGGTGAATAGAGATAATTTCTTTGCGATCTTGCTGCACCGGCAGGTCAACGAAGAAAATCTCATCAACCCTTCCTTTACGCAATAATTCTGGCGGCAATTGAGCAATATGGTTTGCCGTAGCAACGACAAACACGGGTTTCTCCTTTTCTTGCATCCAGGTTAAAAAACTACCTAATACACGAGCAGTCGTTCCACCATCAGTCGATCCAGAACTTTGCATACCCGCAAGGGCTTTTTCTATTTCATCCACCCACAAAATACTCGGAGAAAGTGCTTCAGCCATTTGCAAGGCTGACCTCATATTTGCTTCAGACTGGCCAACAATACCTCCATAGATTTTCCCCATGTCCAGCCTTAACAAGGGAAGTTGCCACGCGCTCGCAACCGCTTTAGCAGCAAGGCTTTTACCGGTCCCTGGTAAACCTAGTAGCAAAACACCTCGCGGAGTTTCCAAACCAAATTCACGAGCATCTGCAGTAAAAGCCTCACGTCGGCGCTTTAGCCAAGACTTCAAATTATCCAGGCCACCAATATCATCCAACGTCAATTTAGGATGGAAATACTCAAGGTGACCGCTCTTTCTGATAACCTGCTCTTTTTCTTTAACAATGAAAGGAATCTCAGACTCCGTCAGACGTTTAAATTCAAGAGCCGCTTTAGAAAATGCAAGTTGGGCTTCGCTTGTCGATAACCCCAGTGCTGCCTCAAGTAAGTTTGGCGATTCTTGGTAATCACGATCATCAATAGCATAACGCTGTTTCGCCTGTAGCATGATTTTCTTAAGATCATCAATACTAGGTAAAGGCATCTCTAAAACTTGGGTATCTTTTTCAAGCTCTGGAGGTAGTAATGAGATTGGTTGGGATAATACGACTGCACAACCTGAGACCTTACGAGTAGCAACCGCAATAGCAAATGCCCTCAAACGATTAATTAAAGCAGGATTGTCCGGTGTCAGGTAATGATGGAAATCTTCAAGTAATAAAATGAACGGTTTTCGGCTAGATTCTCTACTCTGATCCAGTAACCACTCTAGCACTGAGTCAGCGCCGTCACATTCATCAAAAAGCTCTTGTCCCCCATCTGTAGATTTAACTAAACCCTCCGGAAAATTCCAAATAAACAGATCTTGCTCTAACTCGTTAGCTACGCGTGAACACGCAGCTCGTATGCGTAAAGTCTCATGACTGACAATCTGGTTTAGGGCAGCAGAGGATTGAATATTAATTTTAAGTTTCTTTGAAAAATCCATTTATTGTTCCATTGTCAAAATGATGACATAAGCCCTGTTCGAAGGGCTATACCCGTGACAGAAAAATCATCATATTGAACACTATTTTAAGACACGATAATAATGCAGTAAAAAGAGACTACTTTTTAAAACCCTACAATATCGCTTTACAAAAACCACTCGCTCATCTCACCATATCCATAAACAAACGCGAGCTTACGCGCACGGGTCAGGCTTACATAAACTAAAGCACGCTCTTCATTTTCTTTCTGGCGTTTTGTCACAATATCAGCAGCACTGTTCATGACAAAGTCCAAAGGAACTAAACCTCGATTCACGGAGGAAATAAATACAGCATCAAACTCCAAACCTTTCACTCGATGCATTGTTGCTAAGTTTAAGGCTCCATCTGGAGTTACTGCACCACGACCATCAAGCTGATGACAAAGCTGCTGTTTGCCCTCCAAAATAGCCTTAATATCATTCAATTCACGGTGTGTACGAGCAATAACACAACAGGCTTCCGCTGTCAGTCCCTGTGTTGTAATCGCCGCTAAAATAGCATCCACCTGCTCATCAGCAGTATTGAAGCTGCAAACTTCAGGTGCAGGACCATGCATTAATGAATGATAAAACTGTTGGCTATCCTGACCGCCATCGAGATCATCAACTTCAACGTTTTCTAGGATACTAACGGCAAGTTTTCTCGTTTCATCCGTTGTACGGTAATTTACTTTTAAGCGAGATGAGCGACCACGAATATCAATGCCACATTGCCCCAACACTACTTTGTTCTTTCCATAAATACGCTGGTGACCATCACCGACAATAAATAAGTCATTTGGCCCCTTTGGTACCAATACACGGATTAACATGAACGCCTGAGTTCCCATATCTTGAGCCTCATCGACAATAACACTACAGAGTTTAGGTCGCAGCTCAGGCGTGCTTTCTATCAATTGGCGAGCATCACGGTAGGCATCGTCTGTTTCTTTAAGATGATTACTGGCTAGCAGATGTCGAAAACGTTCAAAAACCGGCCAAATATCGACTCGCTGTTGCCGATTTAATCGAGTCCCGCGCCCTATTCGAGAGGCTTTTTTATACTCATCAAGATTATTTACAGACTGAGGCTGAATCACTCGTGCCCACTCTTCTTGAAAAAAGGCCTGACTCAAATCAGAGCCAGCTGGTTTTTCCGAGTATGCAAGCTCCCAAAGTCGACGCTCTTCCTGAGTATCCATCAGTAAACCGTAATCATATCCCTGCTTTTTTAAGAAGCTCATCACCCACGCATCCAAATTCATAACTTCAATGCGTGACAACATAGACTGGGAGCAAATTTTGTTTAGGTTCTGTTTGATGTCAGTCGCTAAATTACGAGTAAAGGTCGTGAACAGTATTGTATCGCCATCTTGAGCGGCATGCTCAGCCAGCCATCGAGCTCTATGCATAGCAACCACTGTTTTACCTGTACCCGCACCACCAAGTACCCGCACTGCTCCATTTTTTTTGCCCTCAGCCAACCGACGTTGTGCTGGATGCAGAAACACTCTCCACTTTTCGATCGATTGATTAAGCACCTCCTGCAACGCCTGCTCATTATCAGCCACAGCAAAATGAGCCCGAGATTCAGGCCGAGCTAAGGCTGTACTAAAGTCATTGATATCAATATTTTCAGGGGTTGCAGGCACCACTTCATTGTAAGCTTCATCAAAAGATGCGCCTGCCATTAGCATAAACAACCCTTCATAAGCATCCGTCGGTATTTGTTCATTACTGCGAGCCGTTTCAAGATCAGCCTCTATCGTCATACTGCGCACGAGCGGCAATGCCTCCTCGGGTACGCCCAACTGTAACAATTGTCGATCACGAACAGCATCAAATAAACAAGAGGCAACAGGAGCCGCTCGGTGAGACGATGGCCCATGCTGTTCTCGCTCTTCAACTGTAAAGACCTGCAAAGAACCAGTATTAGGGTTAATCTCTACCTTGCGTTTAGCTGCCCAAGCATAAGCCTGCTCATGATGATCAACATATAACATTAAATAGAGATCTTCTTTTTCAGCAGCCGCTAGAATAATGCGTACATCTTGATTCGCCCTAATGGAACGCAGCTTACTATCTTTAAAAGCAGTCAGTTTTTCATAATGTAAACCTGAATGCTGAGGGTTCTGCTGAAATAGCATCACTGATTTATTAGCCTGGCTTTGCTCATTGGGCGTCAGCTTTAATAGGTTTTCAAAATACTTCTCAGAGAAGGCAACGCTTACCATATTAGGCTCCAGCATCCAGTTCATTAATAGCATCAACCAAGTCGGTCACTTTGGTACACACTCTCCAGCCACCAGCATCAAGTTGAGGTTTGATTGTCAGTTGGTCAGGTAACAAAAAAACAATATGTTCATGTTCAAAAACAATTTCCGCCTCACCAACAATCTCGTCATGAGTATCTACCACATCATCACCGATCACCGGTGTACTAGGCCAATCAACCGTATAAGTCATTAATTCACTTGAAAGCTCACTATCCAATAGCTCATACCAACTGGGCACATGCTCTTGTTGGCTTTGAGCGATCATTGTCAGCTTACTATCTGGCCATAACAAACCGGCAGCTGTGCCGTCGTTTTTCGACTCTGGTATCCAGGCATACACCACAGGTAAAAACTGTAACATGTTAACCGCGGTCCAAAACCGTTGCCATTGATACAGTGCAGCCTCGTTACTGCTGTTATTACGGTCATAACACAGCGTCACCATCGCTTGTTTTAAGTCGGCATCCTTAAAAAGTTCAGCAGCGGCGATCAATTCAAGCAATATAGCAGCTCCCCCCTTGTTATCCTGCAACTTAACACGACCAGCCAAAGCGACTAAATGGGGCTGTAGATCGGTAAAGGCCGCAGGTAAACCATCCAAATTTTCAAGCACTTGCTGTTTTATCTTGGCATCTGCCAATACTTTGTTTGGCATGCACTGCAATACGAACAACAACGCCTGCGATGCCAGTGCTTGCGGATCTTGTTCTGTCAAAAAGTACATCAGCAAATCAAAAGTGGTTTTATTCAAATGTTGCGCACTGTTCGCAATACCTGCCAACTTTGCGAACCCAGCAATCGCACCATGGTTTTGTTCCGACGATGTCATTCCTGCCGGTAAAGGCACCTCCATCGCCTTATCCCCCATGACACGATTAATGTCATACCAATTGAGCGTCCAAACAACGAACCCCGAATGCATTAAGCTCTGACGTTTAATTAAGTCTTTTCCACTTGTATCTACATGATAGCGATAACCATCTAGAAAAATAGCGACGGGTTTTGCCCCAGAACGTACCGGCCAAAGAACAAAATCTGGACGACTTGAAAACTGAACATTATCGGAGGCCCCTAAATCAACCTGCGGTTCCACCTCATAAGCTACATTACCGATGGTTAAGCGGTAACCATGCTTACCTCGCACCACATCTTGAGACACTCGAACCTTCTGGTTGGCCACGACATCCACCCCTGAATAACGAGCTAATGCCTCAGGAAACCTCGCCTCTAGTTCACTATCAACCCATGGATTTCCGCTTAGCGCGCTGAGAGACTCCTCATTTTTAATCCACTCATATCCACCGTTGACAATATCCTCCAGCATCTCTAACGCTAGTGACTTACGTGTGCTTTCCATACCATAAGCATTGCGATACTCCAATAAGCAGCGATAGCAACCATCCATCGTATTGTCATAGCAGTCACAGCCCTTCATCACTTCATAAGCCATACGAAAGACTGACTGCATATTTTCAGCACGACTAAGCAGTTCATGTAAATAACCTGTACCGCCAGGAACAGAGTCATAAAGCACAATAAAGTGACGGCGATCATCCGTTTCACCGATAGGCTCACTTTGATATGCCACCCGCAAGTGATCAACTTTGCCTCCAAAGCGTCGTTTTAATCCCAACTGTAGTGCAGCAACAAAAGAATTAACCTGCTCATCGGTACCTCCCGTTGATAACCTTGGCAACAGTATACGTAACGCCTCAGACGAAAATTGACGATAAAGGTACAGACAGTTTTCGAGCCCGGAGTCATCCTGCCCATTCGCCAATTTTTTCAGGCCGCGAGCGAAGCTACAACTTTTCAAATGATTCGCTTCAGCTTTACCTGACGCCGCCTTACGAGACTGTACCGAGCCGCACTCTCTACAAATAGGGAAACCCGTACGTTGTAATGACTCCCCTGCCACTTCAAACAACATTTCCTCCCGTTCTCGTCGGCCAAAATTCACCTCAAGAAAGTTCGCAGCACGAATGAATTCAAAACCAAAGGGCTTATCCTTGTCATTCAACACCCAAGTAATGTGTATATCATCTGGCTTAAAATCAATTAGCATCTGCTTATTGAAGAAAACGGGCTCACGGTCATCCGAACCGTCATCCAGCTGTGCATCTTTAGCATTAGTAAACGCGTACACCTGTGTCATCTTTAACATTTTGGTTCGGGCGCTTTCATCTCCCCATTGGTTGGTATGACAGCGGGGACACGTTTTGTCTGAGAAGCCAGCCATAGGATCATCAGCCGGTGCTGAATAATGACAACGAGGACAGAAGCGCCAATCTTGGATATTACGACCTTTTGCAGTTTCAACCCGTGAAATTTTCACTTTACGGTTGCCTGCATAAAAGACCGATTCAGGCGCCAACTCAGTTAGGGCCGCTTGAGCTGGGCGCTGATATTCATACTCTCGCTTAATAAACTCGCGCTCAGCACCATCAGCTGCAGTGACCTTTTCCGAGCGAAAGATCACCGAATGAAGTGTTGCCCCTTCTTCTGGGAACGCATAGTTAGGCAATAGCCCTTCATCGGTAAAAAAATTCAATGTTTCACGTTTATTCAGGCGAATACGTAAACTCCGGTAGCCTGCAACCTCTCTTTCTAGTTCAGCTACCTCTGCTTGAATATGCTCATCTTGCGGCAGTTTAAGCAGTTTTTCTAATTGACGATCGAGAACTTTAATCGTCTCCGACATCTGTTTACGCTCATCCGCAACCAACTTTAACCGTCCCAAAAAATACAACTGTAGATGATTATCTAAATGCTGAGGGCCTCCAAATAAATACTGCCGCAACAACTCAAGATCTTCATCAGCTAACTCTGTAGCAACATGTACTGCAAAGCCATCCCAGATTTCCTGCATATTGTGCTTAAGGAAGTTAAGCAGAGTATATGGGAAGCGGTCTTCTTGAGTTTTCTCTACGGCATCTAACACTGGCTGCATAGATGAGGGGATACGATTATCCCCTTTAGCTGTACGCGTCCAACAATCCATCGCATAAGCCAGCAGTTGGCGTCGCAACACATGTCTAGCCTTAAGAAAAACAGCCGGTGGCTCTACTGGAGTATCCAACATTCGGCTCGGGTCGGCATAAAAAACCAAATCATGGGGGCGACCATTCGCCACGGTAAGCACGAAAGAATTACCATCACGACGACCACCGCGCCCCACCCTCTGCAAATAATTGGCCTGTGCAGGCGGAACCGAACATAGCAGTACACTGGACAGACTGCCGATATCGATACCCATCTCTAACGTCGGCGTTGCCGACAGCAGGTTATATTCCCAAGGCTTCTCACCCTTGATAAAGCTATCTTCGACTCGAATTCGATCTTGGGCACCCAGAAGACCTGTATGCTCATGGGCAATAACACGATGAATTTCTCCTTTACGGAAAAGATTACGGTAAAGTGAATCACGAACAGGTACACGATCCTCATAACGTAAATCAAGGTCCGAAGCACTCAATAAAGGTAATCCCAACCAGCTATCCGCATGCGTTAACGGCAAATGCAAAGGTCGATAGCCGGGTGATTCTACAGCCGCGACTTTCGAGGTAATCGTGAGCTGCTGCGGATTTAACGCCCAAAGCGTCACACCTCGATCATTGATCTCTTCATTCAACAACCCCGTTTGCGATAGTGCTTCAAAGGCCTCTATTAACACTTCCTCTAGCTGCTTTTTATCAACCACTACATCTGGGTTTAAACAGGCCAGCCAGCGTTCATACCAAGATTGAGTTCCACTCGTGTGACTCAGCGCTTCATATCCTTCCCCTTTGACCATAGCTGGATATTTAGGCCGTGGAGAACTGGGGCCGAGAGGTGGCACGTAAGGCAAAAAACTCAATTGATAGGCCTTACCTGATTTTTCACGGTACCCTTGCAGATCATCGAGCCCAATAGCGCCTAGTGCTGAGAGATGCTGCACCAACCCTGTCATAAACCCCTTTGCAGTGAGCACCTCGATACGATAACCCAAGGAGTTATCCACACTTTCGGCCCAACTTGATGCAGCCTGTTCCACTAGGCTTTGAGGCCAATCCAGAGCGGCAAGACCCAGCCGGTTCAGTGAGCGTCCCACCTGAGAACGCCAGCCAAGATCTTCCAACGCCTGCCACAACATCCGTTGGCGAATCAATTTAAGTAGTGATGCAGGAGCTTTTACTTCACCCCACTGTTCGAAAGATTCAAAATCACTCCGATAACGTTTATCGGGAGGCATAAACTCACGAAGGTAATGCAGCAGACCCAAACGCCCTTGATGGGCACCATGATTCAACCAATACTGCTCAAACAGGTCAGGTAGCTGTAATAGTTCTATCGGCTGCTGCTGTGCTTCAAACAACTGAGTTAACGCCATACGGACATTATTTTGCCAAGTCCGTGCGGCAAAGAAGCCGGCACGATGGGTTGCATCCTGTACCGAATCACTAAAAGCCAACAGCTTACGATCATCATTATCACGACTACTAAACAGTTGATGTATAGCTACGGCACTCAAACTAGCGGCACGTGCACCGAATACAACTAACGCCGATTTAGCCGCACACCAAGGGCAGTCATGTTCGTGCACGATCCGATTAACATGCCCCTGCTTCACCTCTTTTAGTTGGTAGGGTTTGCTAACCCTAACGAATGCCTCACTACTTGCCTGACAGCCTTTGCATTCACCTAGATAATCAGCAGTGGCCGTCTTGCCGCACTGTCGACAGACTTTAAAGTGCTCCAATACTTTTCCTGCTGGTGACTGCTGCATCCCCTCCTGCCAAGGCAGCAACAATGACGTTTCTGCATGATTGCCAAAAAACGCAGGATAGATCTGCCCTAAGTCGGTTTCAATCACTTGATCCGTTACATGGCTTTGCTCCATCCGAGTCAGCCAAGCAGTGCCATGACACTCTCGACATTGCACTAGAGGTAAGCGAATCTGTTGCTGATCTTTAGGCGCCTGATCATCGCCAAACGATAGTAAAGGCGGTAAATGAATAGCATGAGCAGTATCGTCGCTAGCATCCACATCATCGAGCGATAAGCTAGGTTCACGCAGAGTACCCACAATACGACGTAACTCTCGAGACCATAGTTGCAACCGTAACTGAACAAAAGGCTGTCCTACCTCATCACGTGCATGGGCCATCAAGGACAAAAGTGCAACGAGAACCTGTTCCGGTTGGCGTTCAAAACGTTTCGGGATTTGACCTGCTAGTCGCTGTGCAAGTTCTTTAAACGTTGGCGTGCCCTGCCCTAATTTCAGTTGCCTTAATAGATTAGCCAACTGTCCATGCTGTTTAAGTTCAGAGCCTAACAACCTACGGCCAGCAGCCGTATGTAATGGCTCTATAGCCTCTTTACTAAAAAAGAGCGCATAAGCTTGCTCTAAATAAACATCCAATCCTTGTTGCAAAGCCTGATTCAGCTCTTGCGTACCGATTTGCTGATTCAAATTAAGAAAGGCAATGTTATCGAGAAACTCAGTATCCGTTTCACGTTGCTCCATGATCACTGAATCTGTCCGAAAGGGGCTCGAGAAAATATCCGAGGCATAGCCTAATAACCCTTTAACACTGTCATCTCCCCCCAAAGTAGCAGAGGTACCTGCACAGATAAGTTGATCAGCAGACATATCAAAACGAGCGCGCAAGCGACGGATTAATAACGAAAGATCTGTTCCCTGAGCCCCATCGAAAGTATGTAATTCATCAACGACTAGATAACGTAATGTGTCGGGTCCATTATGTGCCCATAGCTTCTGATCCTGAGGGCGCATCAATAGGTAATCGAGCATCTTGTAGTTTGTGAGCAGTATGTCAGGTGGATTCTTACGTAAAGTTTCCTTATCGGTAATCACCTGCTCGGCACTCATCACTTTACTACCGTGACCATCACCACCCACAAACAATCCTACGCGCAACCCTTTTAGAGAAGGCTGCCCATGAATAATCTCAGCAAAGCGCTTCGCTTGATCGGTCGCCAACGCATTCATGGGATAAATAACAATAGCTTTGATGCCTGATCCTGCAATTCTTTGGCAATGATCTAATACCGGATAAAGAAAACACTCAGTCTTACCCGATCCCGTGCCTGTAGCCACCAAGGTGTTTGCTGCTTGTCGATCAGAAGCTAAGCGCTGCCATGCCTGTTCCTGATGGACAAACGGAGGATATTCAGTCTCGATATTGGCGAAGAAGTTTCGCCCTGCTGTACCAGTAATAAAAGGCAGACCAATGGACACATAAGGTCCCTTAATAAACGCCTCTCCATCTTGCTGCTCTTGTACCAAACGACCAAACTCCCCTTTAAAAGGAGCAGTTTCCGTTTCATAACCGGTAACAATAAACTCTTTCAGTGCGGCGGATACTTCACTGGCTAATAGGCCTGGAATCATTTGAGATCCTTCTACAAACTGATTGTTAAAAATTAATACATCTAAATACGACAATAAATACCGTCATTGCCTTCAAGCTGTTTACAAAACCTTCATCAAACCCAACCTAGTTCCCCAAGTTATTACATATTTCCTATCTCAAATATGCTGTTAACTATACTCGGTAGTCCCTTTCGATTAAAAAATCATCTATCAAAGACCTACATTAACTTAAGAGCACATTAAAGATGCATTAAAGTTATTCCTTTTTTTTCAACTTCGCCATAGTTTGCTCTAAAGATCGGCTCTGCAAGCTGCCATTCGATAGTCCAACTTTATCCTGTAATACTGTTCGCGACTCTATAAGATGAGTCCGATTTCTTGCAAAACGAACAAGCTTTTCTAGCAACTGAACCGTGTCGGCTTTTCCTTGCGCTCGCCATCGAGTAATCGACCCAGCATCAAAACCCAATGTATCCCTAATACCTTTCTCTGCTATCTTCTTTGACGGTCTCAATTCAATAATATTTTCATTAGGAAAATCATCTATATTCCAGAGTGAACCATTCTCCAAATGAGAAACTAAAATCACATCCAAACCTTGATCAAGTAACGGTGTTATCGGTGTATTACCTTGTGCTTTTTTATAATTACCTTGTCCACCATCAGAATACAGCCTACCTCCGACCTTACGAGGTGAGAACAAAACGGGAATAGCAGCAGAAGCCAAAAGGGCTTCTTTTTGTTCCTCAAAACTCAGAGACTGAACATGCTTGAATACTGAATTTTGGGTGTCAAATCGTTTCATCACCTCGCCCGTTATAAATTCTTTTATCGCGTGCAAGCGACCACGATAAGGGTATAACGCAACATAAAGAGGGGTTCCTTGGGAAAGTTCTTGAGGATTTATATAGTGGTTAAGAACATCAGTCAGAGGTGATGTATCCACAAAACCAATATCAGCTTTACTTCCCTCGGCCCATCCAGCTAAAAGACCAAGACCTAACTGTCCCACCCCTGTAAGCCCTGCGGCAGCCAGCATAGTTAAATATCGAGGGTAAAGCTCCGAGTTTATTTTTAGTATATCTTTAGTAGCGATGAGGTCCCAAACTATCGCCAAACGTTCTGCTGCTATAGCAATATTTCCCGAAGCAGAAACAAGGGCTCCGTTCAAAGCACCGATGCTCGCCCCTGAAATCATTGTCACTTCAAGATTGTATTCAGCAAATGCTTCAATGATACCCGCTTGATAAGCTCCTTTAGCCCCACCACCAGAAAGAACTAATCCAACTTTCATGCCGTTACTCTCGTTACAAAAAATTCGCCAACAAGCGCTCGACCTAATCGTTCAGCGCTCATGAGATGTGGCACCGTCAAAATCTGCTGACTATCTGTAAACTGACCACACATCAAAGTAACAAAAGGAGCGCTATCTTCAACAGCCCAGTCTGACAGTAAATTAATACTCTGAATAACACTTGGCATAGCCATTACAGAACCTGAAGGTTCCTCCATCCAAACATCCCTAGATATTCTAGTTCTAGCCTCAACCTGCAGGTCATTGGCAAAGCAAGCAACCACTTGATCATGCAAATATTGGATCAGTTTATCTGCTTCCCCTCCTGGATACTGTTGTATATAAAAGCCCAGATCTCCCCACCACAACTGATCAAGCACGCTATATCCACGTAAACTGCATGGCAAAGTATTCAGTGCATTAGATTTCCAGCGATGAATCACCATATCCAACTGTTGATGAGCTTTCATACGACTATCCATTTCCTCAACAGCATCTTTCAATAAGCTATAACGTAAATTTAATGTATCCTCCAGTTCAGCAAACTTGCTTCTCAAGTCAATGACTTCATTCGCGATGGCTTCAGTGTGTGACTGAAGATTCTTCAGTTCATCAAGCACCATACACAGAACGCGACTATTCAGGGCTACAGAACCCATCACATCAGTTAACTGGTCTAAAGTATCTTCAACTACATCTACCAACTGTTTATTAATGTAGTCTTGTCGGCGACGCGTTTCTCCCGTAAAAAAACTCACGACCTCATTAATGAAACCCTGTTTTTCCTGCTGTACCCGACTTTGCTCCTTAACATTATTCAGTCGACCAATTAGCCTAACTGCGCATTTATCCTTTAACGCAGGAAATAGTTCGATTGCTGTAGCGACCCCCTTGGTCATACAGACTTCTCCTCAAGATTCTGAAGGGCATCCCCCTTTAACTCCTCAGAATCTTCTATTATACCTGGTACATTCTTAGCAATAGCTTTGAGTCCACTCAGTAACTCGTCCTGTTCACTTTGACTCTTTTCTTTATCATGAATTCCCTGAAGGAGATCACCTCTTACTACTTCGACCTTTTTCTCAAGCTCATCAAAGAAACTACCCAGTACCGCTCTCACCGGTTCTTCAACCTCTTTCTCTATTTCATAACGCCAATTATTACCCTGCTTTTTAATAGTCTTCTGAGTTTGTGTGTTAAGGTCATCCAAAGAAACCTTGTAGACGTCGATAACTTCTTTAACTTCATCGTATCCCCAATCAGCACCAAAAAAATCACCAAAGAATCGTTTCACTCCTCCAAAAGCACTACCTTGCTCCTTAAGACGGGTAACTGTCTTAGTATCTTCACGAATACCACTGCCCATTGAAAAAATGGCTAGCCCCAAAGATTTAGCCTGGACATCTGACGGTATTTTCAAGGAAATATCGAAACCTTCCCGACCAAGGCGGTCGCTCACTTCATTTAATATTTCACCTGCTTGTACTACGATTTCAGACTTAAGTTCGTGCTCAAAGCGCCCTAATGCGTTATCAACAGCAACTGACATATTTTCATTAAGCTTCAAGGTTGGTGGCTGTAATGCCTTTTCAAAATTCGACACGAATTTCTTCGCTTCCTCCCTAGTTGGGAACTCAATTTTTCTTTTTCCTATATCAAGTTTTTCCTTATTACTTCCATTACTTCCATTACTTTGCTTTATTCTTTCATTGTTTTTAAGATTGCGCATAGGCTCAAAAAGTTCAGCCATCCCAAGTGTTCTTTTTACTTGGCTATGAGTACTGTTTTTCCCAGCTTTTGCACGTTTAGCAGCGGAGGCACTATCTGTCTTTTCCTTTTCCTTCTTGTGCTCTATAACACCATCAGTAAATAGCTGATTTACTATTTTAGTAGCCTCTCTGATAGCCTCAGTTAAACAAGTTTCAATATAAGCCTTAAGGTTATTAAAAAGTTCAGTTGATTGTTTTTCTTTGCTTTCTCTCAATGCAGAAATACGATCAACATCTGACTTTAAAGCAGCTATACACTCCTGAAGTTCGAGAGTTGTCTTCTGTAATGCAGTTTCGCGGCCATTGACGAAGTTAGATATCCTTTCCGATAAGAAGACTAACTTGGATGCGGTTGAGTCAAGGGCATAATAGGCGGCACTCTGATGTGCAGCATGTACTACCTTTTCCAATGGCAATTCGAAACCTGAATCTATCCAATAACTTCTAGCTTCCTTTAGAACCTCGTCAATATTATTGAGATTAGTTTGCCAATTACGACCAAAACAATCCCTGGCAAACTCCTCGACCCAAGGATACTCATCAGGATCAGGTAATGTTCCGTTGTCACGAATAAACTTCTGAATCACCTCGCCCAAGAACGCTTGCTGAGCAGAGACAGCAAAAACACTGTCCTCTGGAATTGAGCCTGCTAATAGATTATTAACCATTTTTTTTACGCCCTCTTCATCCGGATCGTTGTAGGAGCGTTGATCAAACTTATTTACGAAGGCGTACATCCGCCCCTTTGCCATGTCAGCGATAGCATTGACTTCATTACGTAGATCCTCATCACTTTCAGACTTTAGTTGGGTATAGTTCAATACTGCAATAACAGCAGAAGCTTTACGTAATTGATCGCGCATCATAGCTTTAAGGTGTTGCTGACCGGCCTCATTTGGTCCTGGGGTATCAAGAAGGGTTAGATTACCTAGACCACTTTCCTTTTCGGACAAAGAGGTAAACTCTACTTCAATAACCGGCAACTCATGCATCTCATCGTAATCAGAAAATGGGAACTCCTGCCCAAGTTCACGACAAATTCGGACCAAGTCATTAACCATTTTAAGAAGTTCAAAAATACCTTCTCGACCTTGGTAATTCGTTTTAACTTTCTCCCTACTTTTAACAAAATCGATGACATCGGCCATATCAGTAGACTCTTCATAGAGCCGCGCCACAACATCTGGTTTATTTCCAAAAACATCGAATAATGCCATACAAAGATCATTAATCGGCGCATTATTCTTGAAACTGACCGTAGGTGTAATATTGCCTTTAGTATGACGAATCAGTGTGGGTATAGAGGTCATCGGACCATTGCGGTTAGGTAAAATCTCATTACCAACTATCGCATTAATTGTCGTGGACTTCCCTGCTTTCATTGTGCCAACAACAGCAACTACCATGTCCATCGTTTCGAGTTTATGACGCTCTCCAGATAGAACCTCTAGACCTTGCAGAATTGATTTAGAATCGAATGTTTGTACCGAATGACGCTCCCCCGAAACCAACCCTGGAGTATCTCTGATACTTGTTAGTAAGCGGCTTTCCAACTCAATCAGTCTGGAAGCTTCATTTTTTAGAATTTCTAGATTTTTTGTATGCATTTCTGCTTGTCCTTGTAACGGGTTAATCCTATTAGTTTAGGGATGTTATTTACGTCATTACCGCTTATCCCTAAATTTGCGTAAAGCATCTTCTAGCGTTACGGCTTTCCAACCCATGCCAAATAAAAGTGTTTTCACATTATCATCCCCCACCACGGCAAATTTGGCATCAGGCCAAGCGATTTCGATTTCGGCCACCACTTCACCATGAGCGCCCGCAAGTTCATACCCAATTTCGGGCCTGGCAGCACCATCTTTTTGATATAGACGCAAAAGACCACTATAAGGTGGGTCAATTAACTCAAACAGATCAGACCACTGCGCTTTACTACCAATAATCCCCTGTGATCGTCTTAACCTTTGTAGCAGCGCCATATCTTTAGCTTTAATAAACATATGATCATGTAGCGGCTGCTTTCGATGGCAATCGGCACAAACCGCCATCAGGTTGCTGCTTTGGTTATTACGTTTAACACCATCAATATGATGGGTATGCAGTAAATTTTTATGCGCATTAAGATCAACATGGCAGCTTTCACATTGAAAATTTTTACTCGCTCGATACTTATCCGAGATCAATTTCCAATCGTCGGTATAGCCACTCTTTTTTTCAATAAACGATGTTGGAAGATAACGAAAGAGCGTACTGCTTTCAGCAAAAAAACCTTTTAAATTAAAGTTCTTACGTATCTCTAACTGACGTCTAGGCTCTGTCATATAGCCTTTATAATTGAGATGCTTCAAGCAATTAATGCACACTTGCAATCGAGCAGTACTCTCAACTTTCTTACCCTGTTCCGCCGAATAGCCAAAGACATCAAAATCACCAGTCACATTAACCACCGCACGGTAGCGTTGAAAACGGTTTTTCTGGCGCATTTGCTCTAAAGTCATACAGTCAGCAATATGAACTCGCCGACCATCGCTACCCTTGTGCAGCACACGATCTACATTTTTTCCATGATCTGGTATATACAGAACAACTTGTGCTCCGTGACAACTCAACAAGCCGCCAGCGGTATCCACTTCATCAATGGTGACATCAACCCCGCCCGTCGATGTTACAATCGGTGGCAAAGGCTCCTGAATCACGCTATCCAGTGTATATTCACGTTTTGAAGCCCCCATCCGGCTAACTTGCCGCCAAATGGCATCAACGGGAAAATGCAGCCTCATCCATCAATCTCCAAAATCTGTTTGATGCGAATATCCGCATTGGAGATCACTCTAAATGTCACACGGCGGCTTTTACCGAAATCTTCATTGTTATACTCATCAAGCACCGGTTTGGATGAAGAGAAACCGACGGCGGCAATATGCGATTTAATCCAGCCTTGGTAAGGAGTCACCTCCGCTAAGCTGTAAACATATTCCAACACACTGCGTGTGCGCCCTTGCGACAGCTGCATATTAAGAAAATAAGCCTCAGTCGGTGTTGTCGTATTATTCCACCGGCTACTGGTGTGCCCTTCTATACGGACTTCGTTAATGGAGTCACGATACTGATCCAAGACATCCATATACCTTGGAAAAAAATCAGCTAGCAACTCGCGATACTCATCTTTCAACTCCTGTTTACCTTGTGCAAAGAGCACCTCTGGAGAGTTAAAGGTGAAAGTCAAAGTATCCTTATCAATCTCCGCATCCCACTTTTGAAGGTCAGCAGAGAATTCACTCACCAAGGCATTATAGATATCAACCTGAGTCTCCTGATAAGCGACAGCTACCTCCTTGATACGATCTCGTTGATATTCGGCTCTGCGACTCTCTTCCAATGCATCGCGCATTAGTGCAATGGCGATAAACAGAAACACCACCATTAGCCCCGCCATCAAATCAGAGACGGACAGCCAATGGGTTTCTTCCTGCTCTGACGCACGTGATTTCAAGAAATCAGCCATGTTATTTCCTTATTCAACTGAAGTACGAATCACACGATCCATCTGATTCACCAGAGCTTGATAATCGTCGGTAAATTTACCAGTGATAGACACCAGTGCAGCCCCCATCTGCTCCATCGCTCGATTAATTTCAGACTGTAACGCCTGATCAAGGATCTCAACACCGCCTTCCACAGACTCTGCACTCTTACGCATCGCCTCTTCCATTGATTCCTTAAGGCCCGCAATCAGTCCTTGAACCTGGGTAGACTGTTGATCAGCCATCTGTTCGAGACTATTTGTCAGTTGATTGCGCATTGACTCTAAACCAGATTCAAATAATTGACGGCTAGTGGCCGCCTCTTCAACAACCGCTTTCCCGGATTCTCGCAACGCATCACTGATCGATTTATTTTGCTCATTCATATCGGCGGCAAGGGTTCGGAAAGTGCTGTTCAACTCCTCACTGAGATCTTTTAGCAATACACCTGTCTCTTCGGTACTTTTCTGTATGACATCCGACGCACCGACCAACGACTGGTTGGCACTAAACGCACTTTCTTGAAACTCAGTGGCACTCTGAGAGATAGATGTCTGCAATGTTTCACTAACCTTTCCTATTCCCTCAACGAGCTGTTTAGAAGCATCATTAACACTTTCAACCGTTAAACCAATCTGCTCTTTCAGCTGTGGTACGGCTTCAACAGCCTTATCGCGAACATCTTGGAAAGCTTCTAAGTGACGGCCCAACTCATCAATCTGATGCTGATTAACCGTCATCACATCGCCCAACTTGTTCATCGACTCTGGAATTTGATGGGTATGTTCCTGAATTTTAGACACCGCCATCTGAGTTTCTGTAATCGCCGTCACGCCCTGAGCATATTGCTGTGTCATATCGTCGATTTGGCCTTTATAGTTATCCTGCCATTGGACCAGCTTCTCAACCGCTTTATTGAGTTCCTTAAAGTTCTCACCAAACTGCTCAGTTAAGTTGTTATTGAAATCGGTAATCACCTGCCGAAGTGCATCAATCACCGCTTCGGTGGCCGATTTAGAAAGCATATCGGCGAAGTCCTGCAACTTGATCCAAAGCTTCTCCTGAAACTCTTCAAACTCTCTGCGTGACTGTTTTTGAGCATCATTCATATCGGAGCGCAACAACTTAAGCTGACCGGTAAGGCTTGACTCATCGCCACTGCCAATCGCTTGGTTTAGGGTACTTATGCCATCCCGCTGTTCCTGCAACACGCGATATAAGTCCGCTGCTCCAATTTGGTCTTCATCGATCGCTTTACTATCAACGACATAAAGAATACCGATAGAGACTAATACCTTATATAAAATCGAGAGGAACATACCGACAAGGCTAGTGATAAACGCTGTTTTCATCCCTCCCAGCAGCCCCTCGATACTGCTATCAATATTTGTCACATCGAATGCAAGCAAACCTGAAACAATGCCAAAAAAGGTGCCCAAAATACCCAGAGTTGTCAGCAGCGTCGGCGCATACTGAGTAAAAGCATGCAGCTTATTGGTTCTTTTCAATAAACACGCCAATAAAAAAACAAACAACAACAACGCAATAAAACCATCAGTTACCATACCAATTTCAACTGAGGCTACAGCGTTCTCCAAAGGAGCTGAGAACATAGGTATACCACCTTTAAAAAACAAAAATTCAACATAAAACTCGCCGTAGCAAGCATCCAGGTATTTTTCTAAAACACTCAGCGGCGAGATCTCAGTGCAAGGACAATTGGCCTCTCAATAGCGTTTGAGTTAATGCTCACGGCCAACTTATCCAAGCGAGAAAACCAATCAGTAGGCCTCTCATCAAGAGGGGATTTCTAAGTTCAAGGCCTGTATTCATACCTAGTGAGTTATAGCTAACCATGGCGGCTCAAAATACATCCTATCGACTTCATCTTCGCGATGATTAAAGATGATCATATAAACCGATTTTGTAGTGACGGAATATCAAGATCACTGTCGTCAGCAAAGCTATAAGAAAAATCCTCTGACTCTTCGTCTAAAATACGGTCACTGGTATAACCGCGTATCCAAATCTTGTAATCATCAGCCGTCAGCGCGAATCCTTTATTACGCTCACTACCAGACAAACGATCAGGGTAGGCCCAGCCTCGTTTTTGAAGTTCAGTAACCGTAACAATCAGGTGAGCCAAGGCATCCTGCTCCGGAGCGATGACTTCATGAATATAGGGAAAAAATTGTTCATCAGCATCGGAGGCTCGCCAACCTTTAAGCTCTTTTACTTCACTGAAGCTGGCATAGGGATGTGAATGAAAGGTGCCTACCAACTCGATGTTTGGCCAATATGATTGAAAGAATTTTTTCTTCGCAGCAAGAGATTCAAAGTTCGGACTCACCCATTCCTTATGACGTGTCGCTGAAGTTTCAACTGTGCACATGGTTGCAATCACCTTAGCAGGACTATCCAATTTTTCTGGAATGACATAGCCCCACAAAAGACCAAACGTTTCTAAATTTTTATATGATTTCCCACCTTTACTCACCTTATGCTCGAAAGAGTAGGCTTCCAAGGCACTGGTAAAGAGCTGCGGCACAACGTGGTCTTCAATAAACACGACCTTCTTCATTTAAAATATCCTTATCTGTTTATAAACCCTAACGGGGTCTAACCATGTACTTTTTACGATATCGAAACCATTATTTCGCAAACACTTCCCACGCTATCCGATAGTCTTCTTCTCTGTCGGGTTTGAAGAACGGGGCTTGGTATTCCACTGTACGTTCAACCGGGCCTTCAGGTGCGCCGTTGGCAGGCGGCAGGGTGTCATCCATATACGTTTTACTGACACAACCGTGCTGCAAATGCTGTATATCCTCCCAACCGAGGGCAATACCCTTTTCTTGACGGGTTGGACTGTCAATAGCGTAGTGAATGTCCGCCTTCAAATCCGCCGGGCGGGCTTTGCGGGGCAAGCCGACGCCGGTGAGACCCTTGCTGGGGGTGAATACGATGCGGCCGTTCTGGTCGTAGAAGGTTTCGGCTTCGTACTGGCGCATGACGGGGAACTGGACGCGGTAGATGGTGAGCAACTCTTCCAGGGTGAGGCCCAGGGCCTGGGCCACCAGAACGTCGATCTCCACCAGGGCCTGGCGGCGGGCGTAGTCGCTGCGCAGAGCGTTGTGGCGCTGCCAGTGGGGCGTCAGTTTGGCGAAGAAATCCGGCGGCAGAGC
>NZ_JAHKQE010000042.1 GCF_018860855.1 Amphritea atlantica | reverse complement strand
ATTTTATTGAGCTGGTGCGGTTCGCAAAGCTCACCGGAACCCTGCGAGGGCTTTAATGACTAACCTTTGGGTCGCATATCATGCATTTTCGGGGTGATGCCGTTTTGTTTGTATAACGCGAAGTTTTTGCGGGTGGCGGCGAGGATGTCTGGTTGTTGAATCACAATCTCGAGGATGCGATCGAACTTGAGGGTTTCATCGGAGGCTTCGAGCCCTAAATTGATGTAGACATCTCGGTGTGAGGGGAGTTGATCTTCCCAGCCAATCTGTACGGGGGCGCTGGGTTTGTGATTGAGTATGCCGTGGGGGATAAATGCATCGGGGCGATAGTCCCATAGCAACTGATCGAGACGGTTGGCTTCGGTTTCGTTAGCGACGTGGATAAAGACGTTAAGCCCGCGCCCTAAAACCTTATCGGCCAAGCGGCAGAGAAATGCGTTACGGCTTTCCGGTTCGGCATTTGGCAGAACATAGAAATCAGCCTGACTCATAAGTGCTCACTCTTTGCAGCGGAAGGATTAACCTATCAGCGGGTTGTTAATACCGCTGATAGGTTGGGCTCGCTTACTCTTCAGTTAGATCGTCAACCTGAGCGATCAGGTGCTGGCACAGTAGAGGAACACAACGTCCGGTAGCCCCTTTCGCTTTGCCATTACTGTTCCAAGCGACACCGGCGATATCCAAGTGCGCCCAGCGGTACTTCTTAGTAAAGCGTGAAAGGAAACACGCCGCGGTCACGGTACCCGCGGCTGGGCCGCCAATATTGGCTATATCGGCAAAGTTGCTGTCTAACTGTTCCTGATACTCATCCCACAGCGGCAGACGCCATGCTTTGTCCGCAGCAAACTCACCGGCGGCTAATAGATCATCCGCTAGCAGGTCATCGGTGGAGAGCAGACCGGTCGCATGGTTACCCAGGGCAACGATGCAGGCACCGGTAAGCGTCGCGACATCAACGACGGTTTCTGGCTCGAAACGTTCGGCATAGGTGAGTGCATCGCACAGTACTAAGCGACCTTCCGCATCGGTATTGAGGATTTCAACGGTTTGACCAGACATGGTGGTAACGATATCGCCCGGTTTAGAGGCATTACCGGATGGCATATTCTCAGCAGAAGCGATAATACCAACGACATTTAGATCGAGGCCGAGTTGAGTCAGTGCTTCCATAGCGCCCATGACGCTGGCGGCACCGCACATATCAAACTTCATCTCATCCATCTTGGCGCCCGGCTTCAGGCTGATACCACCGGTGTCGAAGGTGATCCCTTTACCAACAAGGACGTGGGGATGCTGATCTGGCTCGCCACCTTTGTATTCCATGACGATCAATTTAGAGGCTTCTGAACTGCCTTTACCCACTGATAGTAGGGAGTGCATACCCAGTTGTTCCATCTCATCTTCGTCGAGAATGGTCGTGGTGAGTTCTTCGCACTCTTGCGCCAACGTCAGGGCTTTTTCTGCTAGGTAGGTTGGGGTGCAGATATTACCGGGCAGGTTGCCCAGTTCGCGGGCAGTATCAATACCATTAGCAATAGCAGAACCATCGCTGATTGAGAACTCGCCAAGCTCAGCATTGTCATGGCTTAACAGAAAACCAATGCTTTCTAGGCTGAGGGCGTCGGTTTTTTTGCTCTTCGTTGCATCATATTGATACAGCTCAGCGCTGGCCCACTCGGTGTTGTGACGCAGTTGACGGTAGAGATCTTGATCAGCACTTTCCATACCATCCAAGGCAATTACAATGGATTTGCAACGAATCGCTTTCACATTGCTCATGACGCTTTTGATGATTTTTAGCTGATTGCGGTCACTACGCTCATCGGCCTTGCCTAGACCGACCAGTAATACTCGCTTAGCGCTAATACCGGGTACTTTATGCAGCAGTAGGGCTTCACCGCATTTGCCTTGATGATCGGCGACCACATCTTTCAGATAACCGGCAGATGCTTTATTGATCAGATCTGCAGAGGGAGCCAGCTCACCATCAGGGGATACGCCAACGATTAAACAGTCAGTTTCAAGGGACTCTACTGACCCGGTAACTATTTCAAATTCCATGCTTTCTCCACACAAGACATCGTGTCTGGTTTATAAGATAATGACGCACCGGTTCAGGTGTTGATGTTGAACCGACTTTAAATTGATACTGGGATTTTATCCTAATGCAGCAGAAACAAAACCCCGTTTTCGGTATCAGAGAGAATTCTTTACCGGCAATAACACAGGATATGGCAGTTTGATTATCTTTCGCTACCTGGCCAAAGAAGTGCTGATCAGTATGGCCGCAGTTACATTAGTGCTGCTGCTTATCATCATGAGTGGTCGTTTTATCAGTTACTTAAGTATCGCTGCAGCCGGAGAAATTCCGATGGAAGCGGTATTTTACTACCTTTTGTTCCGTCTGCCAGGGTTTCTTGAGCTGATTTTGCCGCTCGGGTTGTTTTTAGGCATTTTGCTGTCTTATGGTCGCCTATATCTTGAAAGTGAGATGGTGGTGTTACAGGCGACCGGTATGAGTCAGCGGCGCCTCACAATGTACACCCTAGGGCCAGCGGTTATTTGTGCCTTGTTGGTCGGTGGCATGAGTCTATATCTATCGCCGCTGGGGGCAAATATGACCGAAATTATGCTGCAGAAACAGCGCAATATCGGTGAGTTTGATGTGATAAGTGAAGGTCGCTTTCAGTCGATGCCCCGTGGTAATCGGGTGACTTATATTGAAAAGCTGGATAAAGCCAGTGGCACAATGAATGGTGTGTTTATCTCCGAAAAAGTCACGTTGGGAGGTAAAGAGAAAGCGGTGATGGTGGTGGCTGATAAAGGCCGTAGTTATACCAACCCGGAAACCGGTATTCGTTATCTGGTGCTCGATAATGGTTATCGTTATGAGGGCAACCCCGGTGAGGCTGATTATCGACAGATAGCCTTTGAAGAATATGGCATACGGTTGCCGGATCAACAGCCGATACAGCAGGTCAATAAACTGTACTCGTTACCCTCCGTCGATCTGATTGATGGTTCGGCGGCAGAACGGGCTCAGCTTCACTGGCGCTTATCTCTGCCAATGCTGACCTTGATTGTCGCCTTGCTTGCAGTGCCTTTGAGCAAGACCAATCCTCGACAGGGGCGTTATGCCAAACTGATACCTTCGATTCTCCTGTATATGACCTATCTGATGCTGTTAACCAATGTGCGTAAATATATTGAGAGTGATGGCGCATCGGTGATACTGCTCTGGCTGGTACATCTGTTGTATTTTGCTTTGGCGATGGGGTTGCTGTATCTGGATGGTTCTTGGAAAAAGTTGCTAAGCCGAGGGAGAACCCAGCATGCTGCTTAAGTTAGATCGCTATATCGGTCGGCAGGTTTTAGTCAGTATCTTGGTGGTGATGTTGATCGTCGTCGGTCTGGATTTCTTGTTCAAGGTCATTGACGAGATGTCCGAGCTCACCGAGGGCTATACCTTGCTGATTATGCTGGGTTACTCGGCATTAAATATGCCGGCGGCTTTTTATGAGTTTTTGCCGTTGGGCTGTTTGGTCGGGTGCTTGCTGGGGCTGGGTGCACTGGCGAGTGGCAGTGAGTTAACCGTGATGCGAGCAGCGGGCATTTCGGTCTGGCGGCTGGTGAGAATGGTCTTAAAACCGATTGTTCTGCTTTCACTGTTGGCATTATTGCTCGGGGAATATGTTGCCCCTTATAGCGGTGCACTGTCTGAAAGTATTCGCGCACAGCATCTTAATCAGGGAACGATTTCTGCCCGTACCGGTGTTTGGCATCGTGAAAACGGCGAGTATATCCATATTAATGTGGTGACCCCAGAGGGGGATATTCAAGGTATAACCCGCTTTGCGTTGGCGGAGGATGGCCATCTACTTTATAGCAGTAATGCTAAGTCTGGCCATTATGACAACGGCGTCTGGCTATTGACTGATGTGGTGGAAACCCGCTTCTTGGATGATCAGACACAGACGAACGTTTATGACGCCCAGCCTTGGTCTATCGAGTTGACCCCGCAGCGGTTGAAAGTGTTGCTGGTTAAACCGAAGGAGATGTCTACCAGTGAGCTGTATCGCTATAGTGAATATTTGGACGATCAAGAGTTGGATAATGATCGCTATATGCAAAGTTTCTGGCGCAAGGTGTTTCAGCCATTGGCGATTATCGGTTTAGTGCTGGTGGCGGTATCGTTTATCTTTGGCTCACTGAGAAGTGTCTCCACTGGACAGCGTATCATTACGGGGGTCGTGGTCGGGATGGCGTTTAAGATTAGTCAGGATATTCTCGCGCCGTTGAGTAGTCTCTACGGTATTGATCCGGTCTGGTCGGCACTGGTGCCAATATTGATCTGTATGACTCTTGGCGGCTGGCTGATTAAACGAGCGGGGTAGCAGCCCTCGCTCGTTGCTGAATGTTTGAGTGTTTCACCAATGTGAGCTACTTAGGCAATAAGACTATCTGCGTTTCTGAGAAGCTGTCATGCCAAGTCGCTTTGTTGGCGGAGAATAGCATCCAGAAGAAGCCTAAACCGAAGCAGGCTAAGGAGACGATCGCGGTCATAAAGCGGATAAGAGCCTGTCGTAGGCTAATATGATGACCATCGACCGTTTGCACTCTTAATTTCCAAGCTTGCATCCCCAGTGTTTGTCCCAGTCTGACCCAGAAATAGGCGTAAAAGGCGAAAGTCAGTAAAAACAGCACCGACTGAAATATCGGTCCACTCACCGCTTCACCTTGGTTCAATCCTACCGCCGCAAAACCGGCACACATCCAGATGGCAACAACCAGAAAACCATCGTAGATCATTGCGGCAAAACGGCGCATTAGGCTGGGCTGGCGTAGTTCGCCTTCAACTTCAGGGAAAGATATGCTCATGTCGATTATTACAATCTCTTACTAATTATGTGTACGGTTAAGGCTGGATTGTATGGTGTTAATACCATTACTGAACCCAATAAATTGTTGCCGACTATATCACCAAAATGCACCCCGATGTTATTGTCGGTGGCATAAAAAAGCCGAGCGTAATGCTCGGCTTTTCGTGATTGAGTGAGCCTTATTTGAATGGCGTGACAAACTTCTCTTTGTATTCAGTGGCCAGTGTTTTAGCTTCGGCCAGCTCGGTATCAGATAATTTCATGACGATACGCGATTGAATCGCCGTCGCTGTTCGATTGCCCAGCTCCAGTGCATTTTGCAGCCACGCATAGGCGATGATGTTGGTTTGTTGATTAGCGTCGGCACCGTGATCGTTGGAGTAGAGGGCGCCGAGGAAGAACATAGCATCCATGTAACCCTGTTCGGCTGCTTTGCGATACCATTTTTCAGCTAGAGCAAAATCCTGCTGAACACCGGTGCCAAAGTTATACGCCCGACCGAGGTTGTATTGTGCGGCGACCAGTCCCTGATCGGCAGCAAGTTGGTACCACTTAATCGCTTGTGATGCATCACGGTTAAGGCCATAACCAAACTCATACATTTCGCCGAGCCGATTTTGTGCAGTGGCATCGCCGGCTTCAGCATTAGGTTGAACGGTTTTCAGTTCAACTTTATAACCTTTGTCTTTGTAGGCGCGAAGGCTGTTAACACACTCTAGATGGCCTTGGTTACTGCAGCGGTTGTAGAGTTTGACCGCCTCTTGTTCATTGGCATCAACACCTAGACCGAATTCATACATCTGGCCAACTAGATTCATTGCATCGAGATTATTCTCGCTGACAAGAGGCTTCAGCTCATTCATTGCCGTACTGTAGTCTTTGGCTTCAAAGGCTTTCATACCTTTTGCCAAACTAGCGGCATAGGCAGAGGCTGTGTTGAGAGTCAGTAGCAGGCCGGTCATGGCCAGTAGTAGTTTCTTACTCATCGAGTTGCGCCCTTATGATTAAAGGTAAAAATTTGGAGCCTATTATAGACCTGTATTCCGTTGTTGATAGGGACAAAACGGATCTTTTTGGCAGGCCCTGTTGGCGCAGGTCAGTTAATTGGTTAATTAGCAGAATCTAATGTTGGGCGCATTCTACATTATCAGAGGTAAAAAATCATGATTTTGATAACGTCTGCTGATGAGTGGGTAAAAGTAGGCATCGATACGTCGATGCCTAGATAGGCAGGCATAATGAGTCTTAGCGAAAGGCTAGCTTAGCGAACGATTGCTACCGAGCAGCTCGATCATATAACCGTCGGGATCACGCACAAAGGCTAGAATCGTGGAACCGTGCTTCATTGGGCCTGCTTCTCTGACCACCTCGCCACCGAGTGTTTTTATTTTATCGCAGGCCGCATAGACATCATCGACTTCGATAGCGATATGGCCATAAGCATTACCCATTTCATAACTGTCCGTTTCCCAGTTGTGAGTGAGTTCGAGGACGGTGGAATCTGCTTCATCACCATAGCCAAGAAACGCTAGAGTAAATTTGCCGTCAGGAAAATCGTTACTGCGTAACAGTTTCATATCAAGCATTTCGGTATAGAAAGCGATCGATTTTTGCAGATCGGTCACCCTGAGCATGGTGTGTAATAGTCTCATTTTGTGTTCTCCTGTTTGTGGCCTGACAGTAATTCATCGTAAACTATCCCTCTGCCAGCGCAAATTAATCCATCAGCGGCTTGTTAAGACCGGTCCATGGGTAATCTTTCATCAGTAGGCAGAATGGCGAGCAAGGATACTGTTATGTTTCAAGATATGTCAAAAGCCGTAAATCAATCATTGGGACCATTTAAAGAATTGGTCAACATTCAAACGAAAATGTTAGAAGAGCTGACGCGTCAGCAGATGATGTGTACCAAGGCCTGTATTGAGGCGACCGTTGCCCAAACTCGGCAGATGCAAAGTTGTTCGTCGACAGATGATTTGATCCAATCACAGCAAGCCTATGCGATGCAGCTAGAGGAAACGCTAAAACAAGCGAATGATCGGAACATTAAAGCGCTTAAGATGGCTCGCGAATCCGTTGAACAACTGGCGAATAGTGCCTTTGATGCGTTTGCGCCGAAATAATAGTTTTTCAGATTTGATGAATTAAGTGAGATGTAATGAGTAAGGAAATTGGTCTTTTTTACGGATCAACAACAGGCAATACAGAGAGTTGTGCCGAACTAATTGCGACACATATTGGTTTTGATCGTGTTGATCTACATGAGTTAGCAGCCGAAGGGCTAGAGGGTGTGTCGGATTATCGTTACCTGATTTTTGGTATTCCGACTTGGGATTATGGTGAGCTACAGGAAGACTGGTCGGATGTTTGGGCTGAGCTCGATGAACTTGATCTAAATGGTGTTAAATGTGCTCTGTTTGGTTTGGGTGATCAGGTAGGTTATGGCGAATGGTTTTTGGATGCCATGGGGGCGTTGCACGATAAATTAGTGAGCCGTGGTGCGATAATGTGTGGTTATTTCCCCATAGAGGGGTTCAACTTTGAGGCGTCTAAGGCGTTGACCGAAGAGCAAGACTGTTTTGTCGGCTTGGGGTTAGATGAAGACTGTCAGAATGAGCTGACTGCCGATCGCGTGGCCCGCTGGGTTCCTGAAGTGCTAGCGGCCTTTGATCTTTAAAGTTGTTGAATGATTCGATTCAACGGTCGATACCGTTGAATAATTTCACAGGACCTAAAAACCGTTGATCCATAAGTGGGCCGCGATGCTGAGCAGGTAACCGAGTCCGATCGCCCAGCTCCATTTTAGGTGGCTGTAAAAAGTATAAACCCCTTGAGCCTGTCCCATTAAGGCGATGCCTGCCGCTGAACCGATAGAGAGTAGTGATCCACCAATGCCTGTGGTGAGGGTGATAAGCAGCCATTGATGGGTCGACATATCCGGTTGCATCGACAGGACGGCAAACATCACGGGGATATTGTCGATCAGAGACGACAGCACACCGATCAAGCTGTTGGCCAGTGTTGGTCCTAGGTTGTTGTACACTAGATCAGACAGCAGCCCAAGATAGCCCAACGTGGCTAATCCGCCCACGGAGAGTACCACACCGTAGAAAAACATCAGCGTATCCCAAGAGGAGCGCTCCACCACCTGAAAAATATCAAAGCGGCGGATAACGTCGGTATGATCGCCTTTCATTTGCCGGATGTCTGATAGGTTGTCGATATGATGGTTATAAATATGGCCGGTATCACGGATATTCGATTCAAATCGACTTAAGTAATAGCCGTAGAGTTTTAAAATACCCAGTCCAGTCATCATTCCCAGTACAGAGGGGAGATTGAGTAGGCTATTACTGACGACAGCCAGCATAATGGTCAGCAGGAATAACACCAAGATAGTCACTGCGCCGGGTTTCATATGTCGTTTTTGCTGCCGCTTTTCTGGGGTCGGATGGGCTTTTTCGATCGTTAGCGACATGATAATGGCCGGGGTTAGCCAACTAATCACGGCCGGAATAAACAGGCTGAAAAAATCCGCAAAGGGAATAATACCTTTTTGCCAGACCATCAATGTGGTGATATCCCCAAAGGGGCTAAAGGCTCCACCGGCGTTGGCCGCTACCACCACATTGATACAGCCGACGGCGATGAATTTTACACTTTGTTGACCGATGGCCATCACCACGGCGCCCATTAATAGAGCGGTCGATAGGTTATCGGCTATGGGTGACAGGAAGAAGGCCAGTGCGCCGGTGGCCCAGTAAATCTGTACAAGAGTGAGCTCGCAGGAGATGAGCCATGCACGCAGTGCGGCAAACACCTGGCGTTCCTCTAACATGGTAATAAACGACATCGCCGCCAGTAGAAAGAAAAACAGTTCGGCATACTCCAATAAATTATGTCGAAAGGCGATAGCGGCGGTTTCGCTGTCCCCTTCCAGGGTATAAGCCAGACCAACTAGCAGCCAGATAAGCCCTGCGGCGACAATCACCGGTTTCGATTTTCGTAGGTGAAAAAACTCCTCGCCCAGCACAAAGAGATAACTGATGAGGAAGATACACACGCAAGTGATGCCAATAAAACTGTGGCTGTGTAGCGCTACGTCATTCGTGGTCTCAGCGGCCATCAGTGAGGTCGGAAATAGCGTGGCAACAACGGTGAAAAGAGAGCTGAGTCGTATGAGTAGGCGGCGCATTTTGTTTCGGGTTGTCTCTAAGTTAGCGATATCTGTTCTGATTCTTGCTGATAAAGGGAGGTAAAGTCGAGTTTTTTCAGTTCATTGGATACACAGGTGCCGGGTAATCGGGTAAAATGTGCTGCTTTTTTAAACGGCCATTTCACTCCGGCGTACAACCTGGGAGCCAAGATGTGCTCCCCGTGCAGATAGAGAGAGTTAAGCGAATACGATGGAAATCAATCCGATCACCAATAGCTTGAAAGATATTACCGAACGTACTGAGACTCTGCGTGCCTATCTGGAATATCCAGAGAAGCAGGAGCGTCTAGAAGAGGTAAATCGGGAGTTGGAAGATTCTGCTGTCTGGAGTGAGCCTGAACGTGCACAGGCGTTAGGTAAAGAACGTGCAATGCTGGAAGGGGTGGTAAAAACCATCGATGATCTGACCAGTGGTGTTACCGATGCCCGAGAGCTGCTGGATATGGCGGTTGAAGAGGATGATGAAGACACCGTTGAGGAAGTCCGCACGGAAGTCGCCAACCTTGAAGCGATGCTGAATCAGTTAGAGTTTCGTCGCATGTTTTCCGGTGAAGCCGATGGCAACAACGCTTATCTCGATATTCAAGCCGGCTCCGGTGGTACAGAGGCTCAGGATTGGGCCGAGATGATGCTGCGGATGTATCTGCGTTGGGGTGAAGATAAAGGTTTCAAAACCGAGCTGGTGGAATGCTCTGCCGGTGATGTGGCGGGTATTAAGTCGGCGACTATCAGCTTTCAAGGGCCATACGCCTTTGGTTGGCTGCGGACCGAGACCGGTGTTCACCGGTTAGTGCGTAAGTCACCCTTTGACTCCGGCGGTCGTCGCCACACCTCTTTCTCCTCGGTGTTTGTCTCCCCTGAAATAGATGACAACATTGATATCGATATCAACCCAGCTGATTTGCGGGTGGATGTCTACCGGGCCTCCGGCGCGGGTGGTCAGCACGTTAACCGAACGGAGTCCGCCGTGCGTATTACCCACGGGCCTTCCGGCATCGTGGTGCAGAGCCAAAGTCAGCGTTCACAGCACCAGAACAAAGACACCTGTATGAAACAGCTGCGGGCAAAACTCTATGAAATGGAGATGCTGAAACGCTCGGAAGCGGCACAAGAACAGGAAGACAGTAAGGCGGATATCGGTTGGGGTAGCCAGATCCGCTCTTATGTACTCGATGATCAGCGCATTAAAGATCTGCGCACCGGTGTGCAGAGTAGTAACTGCGATAAAGTGCTGGACGGCGATCTCGATCAGTTTATTGAAGCCAGCCTAAAAGCGGGCCTGTAAACGAACACCTGTGTAACGCTGAAACTATTCAGTTATGACGAAAAAACGACGGGATCTGTCTGTTGTCATATGACTAGATCGCCATGAATTAAAGATTTAACCATTGAAGGTTCAACATAAAATGTCTGATAACACCCAGCAGCAAGATGAAAACCGCCTGATTGCAGAGCGTCGTGAAAAACTAAACACGCTGCGTGAAGCGGGTAACGCTTTTCCTAATACTTTCCGTCGTGATAGTTATGCACAGGATTTGCAGGATCAGCATGGTGATAAATCGAAGGAAGAGATTGCAGAAGAAGGCATTACGGTTAGCATTGCTGGTCGAGTGATGCTGAACCGTGGTGCTTTCGGTGTTATTCAGGATATGACGGGCCGAATTCAGTTTTATGTTAATAAAGAAGCGCGTCCTTTTGCTAAATCTCTGGATTTAGGCGACATCATTGGTGTGACCGGTGTGCTGCATAAATCCGGTAAAGGTGATCTGTATGTTGATCTGGGTGAGTATGAACTGCTGACTAAAAACCTGAATCCATTGCCTGATAAGCATAAAGGTTTGCAGGATACCGAGACACGCTACCGTCAGCGTTATGTTGACCTGATCATGAACGATGACTCTAGAAAGGTTTTTGAAGCGCGTTCTAAAATTGTGGCCGGTATTCGTAACTACCTGACTGAAAAACGCTTTATTGAAGCTGAAACACCGATGTTACAAGTGATTCCCGGTGGTGCAACAGCTCGACCTTTTGTTACCCATCACAATGCGCTGGACCGAGATATGTATCTGCGGATCGCGCCTGAACTGTATCTCAAGCGCTTGGTTGTTGGTGGTTTTGAGCGAGTGTTCGAAATTAACCGTAACTTCCGTAACGAAGGTTTGTCGACCCGTCATAACCCTGAGTTCACCATGATTGAGTTCTATCAGGCTTATGCTGATTATCGCGATCTGATGGATCTGACGGAAGATATGTTGCGCACCGTGGCACAGAAAGTGTTGGGTACGACAACGATTATAAACACCGTGCGTAACGATGATGGTGAAGTGCTGGAAACGTTCGAATACGATCTAGAGAAGCCATTCACCCGTCTGAGCGTATTTGATTCTATCCTGCACTATAACGATGATATTACCGCTGAAGCGTTAGCTGATGATCATGCCGCGCGCCAAATCGCTGAACGTCTGGATATTGATGTGAAAGAGATCTGGGGGCTGGGCAAGGTTCAGATCGAGATTTTCGAGAAAACCGTTGAGCATCGTCTACAGCAACCAACCTTTATCACTGAGTATCCAACCGAAGTTTCACCGCTGGCTCGTCGTAGTGATTCCAACCCGTTTGTCACCGACCGTTTTGAATTCTTTGTTGGTGGCCGTGAGCTAGCTAATGGTTTCTCCGAGTTGAATGACTCTGAAGATCAGGCTGAGCGTTTCCGCGCTCAGGTGGCTGAAAAAGACGCCGGTGATGATGAAGCGATGCATTACGATGCAGACTATATCAACGCACTGGAATACGGTTTGCCACCAACCGCCGGTGAAGGTATTGGTATCGACCGTTTGGTGATGCTGTTCACCGATTCCGCCTCCATTCGGGATGTTATCCTCTTCCCGGCTATGCGTCCTCGAAGCTAAGCATTCTGCATATCAAGGCTGCCCAAGGGCAGCCTTTTTTATGCACAGGACGTGCAGTATGCCGCGGGCGCAGGGATGCGCAGGAGCGGCGATGTACAGGCGCTTGTCTTAGCGTATGCCGCGGGCGCAGGGATACGCAGGAGCGGCGATGTACAGGCGCTTGTGGGCGCAGAGATGCGCAGGAACGGCGATGTACAGGCGCTTGTATTGGCGTATGCCGCAGGCGCAGGGATGCGCAGGAGCGGCGATGGACAGGCGCTTGTATAGGCGTATGCCGCGGGCGCATGAATCTGATAACAGCATTAACCGCATAATGAGGAGCCGGCGTATGAGTTGGTTAATACCGCAACATAAACGACATCTGCCCGGTAAACGTTGGCTCAGCATTGTGCTGCGCTCTCTGCATTTAGTGGGTATCGCCGGATTGGCGGGCGCCTATCTGTTTGATCAGCCGGAAGCTGCTTGGTGGCCCTTTATGATCCTCGGGATTGGCAGTGGTATATTGATGGCGGCTAAAGAGTTGTATGTTGATTCGATCTGGTTGTATCAGTTACGAGGGCAACTGGTGGTATTAAAAGTGCTGTTGCTGCTGAGTGGTTTATATTGGTTTAATCAAGCGGACGCTTGGATCTATATTGTTGTGATCCTGATTTCGGGTCTGATCTCTCATGCTCCCGGTAAGGTTCGTTATTACTCGGTGATCTATGGCAAAACACTCACGCGTGATATATGGCAGGGTGATACGCATGCGAAAGTTCGTGATAGCGGCGATAATTAGGGATAATTGAATGAGTGATAATCTGGTGATGACGTTAAACAATGCACCCAGTTGGCAGCCGTGGCTAGAAGTTGAGTTTACTAAGCCCTATATGGTGCAGTTAACACAGTTTTTACAGCAGGAAATAGCCGCCCAGAAGCGAATCTATCCCCCTGTTCATCAATGGTTTCATGCACTGGAAACCACACCGTTGGATCAGGTGAAAGTCGTTATCATAGGGCAAGACCCTTATCATCAACCTAATCAGGCGCATGGCCTCTGCTTTTCAGTGCGGCCCGGTATCAAAATACCCCCTTCGCTAGTCAATATTTATAAAGAGTTGCACAGTGATTTAGGCATTGTCCCCGCCAGTCATGGTTATTTGGAAAGCTGGGCAGAACAAGGGGTGTTGATGCTCAATGCAGTGTTAACCGTAGAAGATTCCCAGGCGGCATCCCATCAGGGAAGGGGGTGGGAGCTGTTTACCGATCGAGTAATCGCCACGGTCAATGAACAGTGTGAGCATGTTGTATTTCTGTTGTGGGGGAGTTATGCACAGAAAAAAGGTGCCATGATCGATACGCAGCGTCACCTTGTGTTGAAGTCGGTTCACCCGTCACCGTTGGCGGCCTATCGCGGCTTTTTTGGCTGTCGACATTTTAGTCAGACGAATGACTACCTCTTAGCGCAGGGGCGAGGCTTGATCGATTGGCAGTTACCAGCAACCATTAGTGGTTAGGCATCATGGTCTCAATGACGATAATGAGCAAGGCTGTCTAAATCGAATATTGCGGCGCAAGCTGCTGTTTATGTTATGAGTTTTTGAGTGGCGACTTAAGGGGCGTTTTATGACCGATACTGTGCGTTTGAAAGTCTTTCACCTGAATAGTGAGGCGCAGGCCCATCTATCTAAACTGCTTGAGTTACGTCTGGATGAGATTTGGGCCGGTGGGCTACATACCTGTCTGGGACAGGAGATGAATCGAGCTTGCTGGTTACGTTTTCGTTTGGATGATGAGCATTGGATTGAGATCAGTGTGGCGCGACATCCCTTTAGTGACGGTTTTACCGTCGGTTGCTTAGCGGCTGCCGAGGTTGAGGCTGTGATGCCTAGGCCAGATCAGTGTAGTTGGATTAGCCTGCCCGCCGCGGCGAAGCTTGTATCGATCGATATTTATGAGCAACGTGAGTTGATTGATGTTATTGCGCCTGATTTGAATGTGCCGTCTGAATCACTTAACTACGATGCGTTGCTGGTACTGCATCTCGATAACGACTCCGCCATTATGTTGGGGATGGAGCAGGATTTTGTTGATGGCGAACTGGTGATATTGCAGACCGGCCAACCTGATACGCAGATAGGTCCAGGGTTGCGTCTGCGACGAACGTTAGTCGCCCACTAATGTGATCTGTTTTAACTACGGCAAAAAATCACTCCTTTTTGAGGTGTGCTCAGAAAAGCGTCCGGATGCTCCCTGTCAGCAAGCTCAGTTGTTTGTTCATAAAGCCAAGTCGTTAGGTGCGCGGGCAGAGGTGTTGATGGTTGATCTGTCTCATAGCGCTATTAATGTTGAATTGGGTAAGTCCACTATACCGCGTCGGTTGAAACTTTCATGGCGTCACTGGATGAATCGGTCGCGGCACTGCTGCGGCGGTAATAAGCAGAAATGACAGGCCGAAAAAAACCGCTACAATGAGCGGTTTTTTGCAGCCTTGGTGGGTATTAAGCACGGCCGGTGAATTTGCGCTCTTCGACATTTACCTTAATACGATCGCCGGTAGAGATATGCTCTGGTACTTGAATAATCAGTCCAGTCGACAGGGTTGCCGGTTTTGTACGGGCCGTTGCCGAGCCACCTTTAATGGATGGGTCGGTTTCGGTGATTTCCAGTTCAACGATGCCAGGTAGGTCGAGAGCAACCGGTGCATCATTCACTATCATCACGTGCAGACCTTGCAGGTCATCGGTGATAAACATCAGTTCATCTTCGATGTTCTCTTTGTTCATGCTGTATGAGGAATAATCTTCGCTGTCCATGAAGACATACTCATCGCCATCAGAATAAGAGAATGTCACTGCACGGCGGGTTAGATCGGCCAGTGTCAGCATATCTGAATCTTTAAAGGTTTCATCGATCTTTGCGTTGGTAGCAACATTGTACATGCGCATACGATAGAGACTGCCGCCAGCACGTCCTTGAGGGACTGAGCGCTCGATATCGCGAACAATGTAAGCTTCACCATTAATGTCGATTGCTGCATTTCTTTTTATTTCACTAGCTTTTGGCATGATAACGGGTTCCAGAATAAAAATGGGTGAATAATATCATCAGGTCCATCATTGGACAAAATGGGGCGGCGAAAATAATACGTCCACCGCGCCTGATGTTTAGTGTGTTTTTCGTTCAAACAGTTCAGGGTCGAGCGTGTAGGGAAGATCAAGGCGCTGTAGCGGTTGATCGTTACCATCAAGCATTAATGGGGTCTTGCTGTCGTCGAAACTGGTTTTCAAAATGACGGCTAATAATTCGCCTCCTTGCGCTGAGCTCATCGCGGCACTGACAACGGTGCCGACCCCTGCGCGGTCAGCGGTATTGATGCTGCTGCCGGGAGTAGGTGGGTTATCTGCGCTAAAGGCTAAGCGGAACATTGGCCGGTTAAGCTTGCCCCGGTGTTGCAACCGTGTCACGACTTCTTGGCCGGTATAGCAGCCTTTAGTGAAACTAACGCCATCGAACACCTGCAGGTTGGTCATCTGTGGAATAAAGGTTTCAATGGTGTCAGTGTGCAGCGCAGGAATGCCAGCGCGGATCTCAGCTAGCAACCAAGTGTTTGTATCGGATAGTGAGGCTTGTTCTACTAATGATGTTAATAGCGGCGTGGCCTGTTCAACCGGCAGCCAGAGTTCAAAACGTTCTCCAGGAACGCGGATCAGTAGACCATTAAGATGGGCACTGAATTCACCATCCTTAAGCGGAATGCTGAAACCTTGAGCGGCGAGTAATTCCGCCGCTTGCTGACCGCTGAAGCCTAGCCCGACAATCTCATCTGAGCGGTCTTGGCTTTCGGCTTTAGAAAAAATCATATATTTTTTCAGGTTAGCCATAGCGGTGCCGAGAATCGCACGTTCGGTACGCAACCAGAAACCATTTTCCACTGGCATCAGGCGACTGAGACTCACCATACTGCCTTTGATATTGCAGTGTGAACCTAACAGGCTTTTGCCTGCGCTAACGGTGCTAACATCGCAAGACAGTTGCCCTTGAAGAAATTTTTCAGCATCCGGCCCGAGTACCTCAAACAAGCCTAAGTGGGTCAGTGGCGTAATCACCACAGATGCACTGCTATCGGTCTCTGAAACTAGGCAATGGCCCAGCTCATTAACCTGAATACCTAATGTATTTAGCGTATTTAACCAGCTCATAATTAAACCTGAAACAGTGTTGTATGTGAGTTCCCGTGAATATGGGGAATATCTAAGTGACTAGCGAAAACGGTTACTAGTCATCCATTTGTTGGCCTAAACGGACGGGATCATCCGCTTTCAATGATTCTGACCAGGTTATCGCTTCTTTGCCAAACAGCATGATTACAGTGGAGCCGAGTTTAAAGCGGCCCATCTCTTCGCCCTGTTGCAGTATAACCGGCTCGATAGGCTTTTGGTGGTCCATGCGCCAGCTGTTTTTCGGCGGTGGAGCTACCTGGCCGCCCCAAACGGTTTCGATACCGGCGACAATCATCGCGCCGACGAGAATCATCGCCATGGGGCCCTGTTCGGTATCAAAAATGGTGATTAGACGCTCATTGCGGGCAAAAAGATTATCGACACCTTTCACGGTAGTCTGATTCACAGAGTACAGATCGCCTGGAACATAGATGCTTTCTCGCAGTGTGCCGGTGATCGGCATATGGACCCGGTGGTAATCGCTGGGTGATAGATAGATAGTGGCAAAGCTGCCGTGGATAAATTGCTCGGCGAGATCTGCGTGACCACCTAGCAGTGTGCTGAGGCCGTACCCTCGACCTTTCGCTTGTAGAATGCGGCCGTGTTGCAGTGTGCCGATCTGACTAATCTCACCATCAGCGGGTGATACCACGGTTGCCTCATCCAGTGGGCGTGCATCGGGTTTTAGTGCGCGGGTGAAAAATGCGTTGAAATTGTCGTATTGATCTAGATCTTCAATCAGGGCTTCGGACATATTTACCCCATAGCGTTTGGCAAAGATCTTAATAAAAGGGCGTTTGATCCAGTTGCAGCGGCTCTCAGCCAGATAGCCGACTGCACGGGACAGCAGGTGTTGAGGCAGCAGATGTTGCAGCAGAATAAAGAGGGAATCTTTCACTGTAAGGGTTCCGAAAAAACATTGTATAAAAAGTACCGGTATTATCCGGTGAATTTAGGCACGTTGAGCATACCGAGGTTTAGGACTCGATGGGCGTGTCATCCCGATTGCCCCACTCAAACCAAGAACCATCGTAGCAGCGTACCTTATCGAACCCAAGATGTTTTGTGAACAGATAACTCAGGCCTGAGCGCCGATGGGTCTGACAGTGGGTGATTACGGTTTTATCCGGAGTTACACCTAGAGCCGCCAGTTCGGCGAGAATGTCGGCATCGGGACGTAGCTGTGGACAGTCAGTGGATTCTAGTGCCTTGGTCCATTCGTAATTCACCGCGCCGGGGATGTGACCCCCATGCTTAGCGTTAATGACTTTTTCGCCGCTATATTCAGCGGCTGAACGAACATCCAATACAATATGATCACTATCATTGAGATGATCGGTAATATAGTCAATGTCCGCTAGATAGTCGGGATTGAGTGTTCCGCTGTAGTGGCTGGTGACCGCTGTATTCGGCGTAGTCTGTAGTGATAATCCTGCTTTTTTCCAAGCGGCTAGATGACCATTGAGGACTGAGCACTGTTGATGCCCGATACTGTTGAGGGTCCAGATCATGCGTCCGGCCCAAGCCCCCATTTGATCATCATAGACGACGACTGGGCGCTCAGGGGTTAGGCCGATCTCGCTCATTAATCGGTTTAGCTGAGTGAGATCGGGAATTTTATTGGGAACGTCACCCTGGCCACGTAATAGCCGAGTCGGATCGACTTGGATCGCACCGGGGACATGGCCTTTGAGGTAGTTTTCGGTTGATGATAGATCAATGATCAGTAATTGTGGATTGGATAATTCGTTAAACAGTTGTTGAGGCGAGATAACCAGTGGCAGGCTCATTATTTGGCTCCGGCGCGTGATGCGTAAAGTTGATCAAGGCAGCGTCCGGCTGCTAGACACAACGTTTTAAATTGTTGATGGTGAGTACTCTGTACCCCATTGGGTAAGCCTTCTCTGTCGGCATAGATAATCACCATTGATCGATTAGAGGCGATCAGTGACATAAATAGATAATTTTGCTCGCTTACTGAACGACTAAAGGTGGTCGGCAGCATGGTATTGACCTGTTGACGATTCTTTTGCGTGATCAGCAGACAAGCGGGTTTTTTATTCAGCTGGTGGAACAAACTATTAGGGGGCAGTTGATGGGTGGAGTGGGGTAGTGGGTGCCCCTCTTCAAAGCCTATCGCCTTGACGACTTTCAATGTTTGGCTATGCGGCGGCAGAATATTCAGTGCGACACGCTGCATGCCTACACCGCGAACCAGTCCCTTGAGCAGATCTGTCAGAATTTGCGGGCCCTGAGTGTAAGAATCTCCCAGAACGTTGAACTTCTCCAAATAGGCTTGATAGGCATCCTGCTGAAGTTTGTCTGTCTTTGCTACCGAGGGATTGACGGTGTCATTCGTGTCGTGGTGTGTGCGTGATGTCCGGTCGGTGTTATTAGCTTCTGATATCGCCGTGGGTTTATCCGGTGATTGTTGGGCTAAGACGACCCCATGCTGGGGTTGTGCAAATAGTTTTTTATCTGTCTGGGTGAGCCGGTAAGCAGGCGCAAGGTCCGACGGTAGCATCAGCATCTCGGTGGCAGGGGAAAGCGTACCGGGTACATGATAAAGGCGTGCGGCGGCAGCGCAGTTTTTGTGTAGAAGTGCGCAGGTGTGATTGAGCTCGCCACGCAGGTAATCATTAATGATATCTATCAGGTGCAGGGTTGCTTCACTCTTCCAGCTGTAATTGGCGGTGAAGGCTAGCCAGTTGCTTAGCTTGACGGGGAAAAACTTTTGTTGGGTCAGGTGATTTAATTGACGCAGTTGATTGCCCTGTAAACGTGGATCGCCTAATGCCCGCTGATGTAGCTGCATGATCATATGTTTATTTAGAGGTGAGCTCGTTTCTAGGGTGATTCGGGCCAAGGAGGAGATCGGCCAGTGGCTCAGTAGTCGTTTGGATATGGCATCGATGGTGCTACCGAGGATGCGGGCTTCGGCAAGTTCTGGGTGAATCTGTTTCTCGCGGATCAAAATTTGGATCTGAGACATTTGCAGTGGGGCGAAACACCACAACAGCCAGTGGCCAATATTATAAAACAGGGCGGCTTGATAACTTTCTTCGGCAAACATCCCGCCACGGCACTGGATCAGCCATTGTCGCGCCTGAATCGCCGCATGGTGACTATTCGCCACCGAACGGAAATACATTTTCTGGGCGGTACTCGTTGGTTTTAAGCGGACGGTTGGCAGGCTGTTGATCAGTTGTTCGAGTTTTCGTATACCCAATGAGCCGATGGCGTGATCAATACTCGTGATCTCAGATTTTTTTGCGCCATGTAGTTTGCCCGCCGTGAGTGCCACATAGAAACACAGTAGAGGATCGGTTTTGATAAAGCGACTCAGATGGATGACCGAACAGTTTTTGTCTGTCAGCATACGCTGAAATCGTAGCACCATACTGGCCCTGACCGGAGGTTGCTTATCGCTCAGGAATAGGTACCACTGTTCAGCATTTTGTGGCTTGCGTTGTTCGGTCATCCGCCGGCACTATCCTCGTCAATTCTGATTTAGGCTAGTTAGAATATGTTTGTAGCTGTTTACCCGCTGTGCACTGATTTTACCCTCTTCTATCGCATTTTTGATAGCGCAACCGGGTTCTTGTTCATGGTTGCAGTCACGAAACTTACAGTAGCCGATAAAGGGCGCAAATTCGCGGAAGCCATCGAGGAGGTTGTGTTCATTGATGTGCCACAGAGCGAACTCTCGGATTCCGGGGGAGTCGATTAGATCGCCGCCATCGGGAAAGTGAAACAGCCGCGCGGTAGTGGTGGTGTGTGTGCCTTTGCGAGTCGCTTCGGATAATGCGCCTACCTTGAGATCAATGCCCGGTAACAGGGCGTTAATCAGAGATGATTTACCTACCCCTGATTGACCGACAAAGACGCTAATACGGTCGTTAAGTTGGGCTTGTAGTGGGGCAAGACCTTCTTTATCGACCGATGATACCGTCATGACCTGATAGCCGATCGAACGGTAAAGCTCGATCATGGTGTTTATACGTTCACGGTTGTCGTCATTAATCAGGTCTGTTTTGTTGAGCAGGATAATTGGCTCAATACCACTTAATTCGGAGGCAACAAGATAGCGGTCAATCAGGTTGTAATGGGCCAGAGGCTCAACGGCGATGGTAATAATGATCTGGTCGATATTGGCAGCGACGGGTTTTAATTCACCATGGTTATTCGGCCGTTGCAAAATGGTCGTCCGGGGCTGAGTGGCCACCACCACGCCATACTCCACCCCAGCCCGCCAAATAACGCGATCACCGGTTACCAAGGCATCGAGGTTGGTGCGCATATGACAGCGAAAGATCTGTCCAGCCGATTCGCCTTCTTGCGCCTCTACATCAACCTGACGGCCAAAGTGAGAGATGATCTGGCCATGTTGCTCGGGGCCCAGATCGCCGCCTTCTAACTGCTGGTCGATATCTGAATCTTTGCGAGCGGCTCGTTGGGCGCGCTCGTCTTGGATTTTTTGTACACGCCATGTTTGGCGGCGGTTAAGTTTTCGTTTCGACATTTATCAGCTAATTCTAGAGTAGGGGTGAATTTTTACAGCCTGCTAAGGTATTCTATTCAGTCTTAAATTTATAGTACTGACGCTAAGGAATACCACTATGTCACGGCAGAATAACCTGATCTGGATCGATCTTGAGATGACCGGTTTGGATCCGGAGCATGACAGGATCATTGAGATTGCTACCATCGTAACAGATTCGCAGCTGAATATTTTGGCAGAAGGGCCAAATTTGGTCATCCATCAGTCGAATGCTTTGCTCGATGGAATGGATGAATGGTGTACTAATCAGCATGGTAAATCTGGATTGACGCAAAAAGTTCGAGATTCTCAGATTAGTGAACGACAGGCAGAATTGGATACCATAGCGTTTATTAATCAGTATGTTGATCAGGGCGCATCACCTATCTGTGGTAATTCAATCGGTCAGGATCGCCGCTTTTTGGTGAAATATATGCCGGAGTTGGAAAGCTGGTTCCATTATCGCAACCTAGACGTCAGTACGATCAAAGAGCTTGCTCGTCGTTGGGCGCCTGAGGTGCTTGATGGTGTTGTGAAGAAAGGTTCGCATCTGGCCCTTGATGATATTATTGATTCAATTAATGAGCTGGCGCATTACCGTAAAACCTTTTTTAAAGGCTGATTAGTAGGCTAAGCGAGCATTAATAACCGCTCTAATGTTATTCGATAGTTCCTTAACCCAGTCGTTAACGGGTCGTAAGGCTTGTAGCTTTTGGTTAAAAAGCTTATATATAACAGGGTTATTTATTTAAAGTTGGAAGGATTGAGCGCTTGAGTACCCATGATTGATGAAGTCGATAATGTAAGCTCGCATAGCGATATATCGCTGACGATGTCGATTGAAGAGTTGGATAAAATTCTGAGCTTACAGCAGACGATTTTTACTCAAGTCGCCCATAATGAGCCTTTTCTCGATATCCTCACCGCGTTATGTCAGATGGCTGAGCAGTTGCTGCCGGGGTCGGTAGCGACCGTTATGTTGCTCGATAAAGAGACGGGCCTGCTGAATGTGCTTGCGGCTCCGAGCGTGCCGCAAGCAGGGATTGATGCATTGTGTCATTTATCGCCCGGGCCGGGTGCTGGTTCGTGCGGTAACGCCGTGATGCGAAATGAGCCGGTGTTTGTTCGGGATACTTTCTGCGATCCCCGTTGGGCGGATCTGCGTCATTTAGCCCGTGATTTTAACCTGTGTGCCTGCTGGTCAATGCCTGTTCATGATGGTGATGGCGCCGTCATTGGTTCATTTGCTCTCTCTTCGTTTGAACATCGTTCGCCTTCACCCTTTCATGCTCGGTTGCTGGATGTAGGGGCATTAGTGGTGAGTATTGTGCTGGCTAAGCAAACTCAGGAACAGGCGCTTGACGAGCAGCGTCAACAGCTTATAACCGCCCTTGAATACGATAGTCTGACATCACTGCCGAACCAGTCTAAGTTAAAATTGAAATTGAAAAACTGCATTGCTCAGCAATCCTTGCTGCTGATCAATCTAGATAATTTTCGGTTTATTAATACTGCTTACGGCCCTGCGTTTGGCGACCTATTTCTGTGTGAAGTAGCTAATCTGCTGGCCGAGCAGTTTCCCGAAGCGGAACTTTACCGCATCAATGCGGATGAGTTTGCCCTGTATTATCGAAAACTCATCGATCTTGAACCGCAGGTAGAGCGCTTTCGTCGGTACCTGTTTGCCCACTCGTTGATGATCGATAATCAGTGTTTCAGTATTACCTTTACGATTGGTGGTGCGACAGGGCGAGCTGCCTTGCTTGAACAGGCTATTCAGGCGATGAGTCAGGCAAAGGCGTTAGGGAAGAACCGCTTTCACCTCTATAACGCTGAGCGAGACGAGCCTGATCAAACGTTGCGGCGAGAGTATATTGGTTGGAATTCGATGCTGCATCGGGCGCTTAATGATGGCCGAGTCGTCCCCTATTTTCACGGCGTTCGGGATAATGCAACCGGTGAGATTATTAGCTATGAGGCATTGGTACGGTTAGAAGATGACGATGGTACCGTCTACACACCCTATCATTTTCTTCATGCGGTGAAGCTATCAGGGCTATTTCCGACGATTAGCCGTCTGATGATCGATAAAGGGCTAGCCAAGATCGCAGGCACTGGCTTGATGCTGTCTGTCAATATTACCGAAGATGACCCACTAATGGAGTATTTGGAAGCCTATCTGAGCGAGAAGATTGCCCAGTATGGTGTTAAACCCGAACAGTTAGTGCTGGAGATTCTCGAAGGAGTTAGCTCGGCGGGTAAGAGTAGTCATGTTGCTCAGTTGTGTCGTCTCAAAGCGCTGGGTTATGTATTGGCTATCGATGACTTTGGCACTGAATATTCTAACTTTGAGCGTATTCTTGAGCTACATGTGGATGTAGTGAAGATCGATGCGAAATATATTAAGAATATTGATACCGATAGTAAAAGTTATGAAATTACTCGGGCAATCGTCTTCTTTGCCCGTAACGCAGGTATCAAAACCGTCGCAGAATTTGTTCATAACGAAGCCGTGCAGCGTGTAGTTGAATCCTTAGGGATCGACTATTCCCAAGGGTATCTGTTTAGCGAACCTGCCCCAACGCTCTCTGCCCATGAATAACGGTTCAAAGCAGTACTATTGGTTATTGTATTAGCGCAACGGCGGTACAAGAAATCATCATCAGGAACCGCTTTGTTACAGTATTTGGCATCAATTTTATATCCCCTTAACGCTTTTGATGAAGAGTATTTATCCTTATGTCAGCGTTTTTGTGCTATTTTTTGTGCAGTGCACAAAAAATAGCAATACGAACGTAGAGGTGAATTATGAAGTCAGTGTCTCTTAATCTTGCATTGCAAGGTGGTGGTGCTCACGGCGCATTTACTTGGGGAGTATTAGACCGTTTACTGGATGAAACTTGGATCAACTTTGAGGGCGTGAGTGGCACCAGTGCCGGTGCGATGAATGCTGTTATGTTGGCTGAAGGTTGGCGCCAAGGTGGGCGAGAGGGAGCGAAGCAGCAGTTGGCATCTTTCTGGCTGGCGGTGGCTGCCAGTGATTTTTCAATTCGTTTACCTGAACATGTGGAAGGCGCGGTGACACGCTTTTGGCTGCATGCGATGCGCTATCTGTCGCCTTATGACGTGAATCTACTGGATATTAATCCTTTGGAAGATCTATTGGCAAAACAGGTGTGTTTTGAAAAATTACGTCAGGATTGTCCATTCAAGTTGTTTATTGCCGCTACAGAAGTGGCAACCGGTAAGTTGAAACTGTTTCATGAGCGGGAGTTAGATTTGCCCCGTCTGCTGGCTTCGGCTTGCTTGCCGAACATTCATAAAGCGATCGAGATCGATGGTGCCTATTACTGGGACGGTGGCTTTTCAGGTAATCCAGCGGTATTTCCTTTGATTTATGAATGCGTTAGCGATGATGTACTGATTATTTTATTACAATCGCTGCAGCGAGAAACTTTGCCTGTATCGGCCGAATCGATTGCTGAACGAGTCACCGAGTTAGGCTTTCAAAGTACTTTTATGCGGGAGATGCGGGCGGTGAGTAATATTCGCCAGTATAGCTCAGGCTCACGTTGGCGGCAGGGTTGGGCGGAGCGTAAAGTCAATGGCATGCGTTGTCACTTATTAGAGAGTGATGCGTCACTGGAAGGACTGCCTCGGATGAGTATGTATGATAATAGTAAGCAGTTTTTGACCAGTTTGAAGGAATCAGGTCGCGAGGCCTGTGATCAATGGTTGTATGCTAATCAGGCGAATCTGGGCAAACGAGAAAGTAGTGATCTTAATACGCTATTTAGTTAATTGAATCCTTAATCTGGTAGTTTGGCCGCACGGGGGTGATGCAAGATAGGTGTGCTATCGTCCGTTGTTTCAGATCGAAGAGACTCCAAGGCCCATTGTGCATGCTCACGCACCAAGGGGTCATCACCATCAATCATTTTTTGTAAGGTACTGAGGACGGCATCTCCGCCGCGGCTATTACCTAGAGCGACGGCGATATTGCGTTGCCAACCACTATAGCCGGTGCGTCGAATGGCTGAACCTTCGGTACGTTTTAGAAAGGTCGCCTCATCCCAGCTTTGTAATTCCAGTAATGAGATATGATCGAGCTGATGTCGCGGAGTGAAATCAGCTTCTTCGCTGTGTTTAGCAAAGCGATTCCAAGGACAGATTAGCTGGCAATCATCGCAACCAAAGATTCGATTGCCGATCAGAGGGCGGAATTCAGTGGGAATGGCGCCTTTTAGTTCGATCGTTAGATAGGAGATGCAGCGACGGGCGTCCAGTTTATAGGGGGCGATAATCGCTTGGGTTGGGCAGACATCGATACAGGCCTGACACTGACCGCAGTGTTCTTCGGTGTAGGGGGCATCGATCGGCAGTGGTAGATCGACAAATAATTCACCGAGTAAAAACCAAGAACCGGCTTCTCGGTTTAAAATCAGCGTGTGTTTGCCCTGCCAGCCTAGGCCACTCTTCCGGGCTAGAGGGCGCTCCAGCACCGGCGCGCTATCCACAAAGGCACGATAACCGAATTCGCCGATCAACTTTTCAATCGCTTTGCCCAACAAGGTTAGTTTTTTACGCATCACCTTATGATAATCACGCCCCATGGTGTAGCGGGATATGTAGGCTTGATCGGGATTTTTGAGGATCTTAAGCGTCTCGATATCGGGAGGCAGACAGTTCATACGGACGCAGATAATTCGCTGGGTTCCCTCTGTCAGTAAAGCGGGGTTAAGCCGTTTATCAACGTTATTCTCCAGATAACTCATCTCACCCTGATAGCCTTTATCGAGCCACTCCTTCAAAGGAGCCTCTTCAGCGCTAAGATCCGTATCAGTAATGCCACATTGCTGAAAACCCAAGGCTGCAGCCTCTGTTTTGATCTGTATCACCAGGTTTTGCAGTGTTTCGGGGTCGTATTGAGTCATTGGCACTATATAATAAAGTTAGGAATGGAAAAGTTAGAAGTACTTTCAGAGAATATCTTATGTCACATTCAGGTCTGCCAACAGCATTATACACAGCGGAACAGAGCCGTGCTCTTGATCGTATGGCGATCGCTTCGGGGGTACCCGGTTTTAAACTGATGCAGCGGGCCGGTCATGCGGCGTTTGATCGATTGCGACAACGCTGGCCGGAGGTGCGTAAATTAACGCTGTTGTGCGGTGGCGGCAATAACGGCGGTGATGGTTTGATCGTGGCAGGATTAGCGCATCGTCAAGGGATGTTAGTGCAGCTTCTCTGCGTTGGTAGCGATGATTTTGCTGACCGCCTCTGCGGTGAAGCGCAGGAGGCTTGGGCGTGGTTACAGCGTGAAGCAGTGCCTAGTCAGATCTACCGAGGGCAGACTTTTACCGGTGAGTTGATTGTCGATGGGCTGTTAGGTACGGGTATTAGCGGTGCGGTGCGTGATCCTTTTATGACAGCGATTAAGCAGATCAATCATGCCAGTTTGCCGGTGGTTGCTTTGGATATTCCTTCAGGGTTATGTAGCGATACCGGTGCGGTTCAGGGGATTGCAGTACGGGCTGATATGACCGTGACCTTTATTGGTGTTAAACGCGGCTTATTGACCCATCAAGGGCCTGAGTATACAGGTGAACTGTTATTTGATGATCTGCGGGTGAGTGATGATGTGTATGAGTCGGTCGATGTGTCCGGTTTTATTACGGGGGCGGATGATGTCGCTCACCTACTGCCCGCTCGCGCTAAAACCGCTCATAAAGGTAGTTGTGGTCATGTATTAGTGATTGGTGGAGACAGTGGTATGGGGGGCGCTGCGATTATGGCGGCGCAGGCGGCGGGTCGTTGTGGCGCAGGGTTGGTGACCGTAGCCACCCGTAAGGAGCATCTGGCAGCGTTGTTGAGCCGTTACCCCGAAGCTATGGCTGTGGGGGTGCGTTCGGGGGCAGAGCTTGAGCCTTTGATCGCGCGCGCCACCGTGCTGGTATTAGGGCCGGGGTTGGGGCAGCAGGCTTGGGGTGAACAGCTGTTGATGGTCGCGCTGAAAAGTGGCAAACCACTGGTGCTGGATGCCGATGCCTTAAATTTATTGCAGCAACGTGGCGAGTTTGGCCAGCGTGATGGTGAACATTGGGTGATTACACCTCATCCGGGTGAAGCGGCTCGGTTGCTCGATTGCACAGTCGGTGAACTGCAAGCGGACCGCTTTGCCGCCGTTGTTGCGTTACAATCGGCGTTTGGCGGCGTGGCATTGCTCAAGGGGCCCGGTAGCCTGAGTTTTGATGGTGATGCCCTGCACCTCAATCCCACGGGTAATCCGGGAATGGCCAGTGGTGGTATGGGCGATGTGCTCAGTGGTGTGATTGGTGGTTTAATCGCTCAAGGGTTGTCTACTGCGGATGCTGCCCGGTTAGGTGCTTGGTTGCATGGTGCGGCGGCCGATCGAAGTGCGGCACAATATGGTGCTCGAGGTATGCAAGCGACGGATCTATTGGCACAATTGCGTTTGTTGGTTAATGGCTTGTGAGGAATAACAGGTGCCGCAAGAATCAGATTACAGTGTGTTCGTTGCCGATGAAACAGCGATGGTGATGTTTGGTCGGCAGGTCGCTCAGGCGAGCAGCGGTGGGGAGGTTATTTTCCTCAACGGCGATCTGGGTATGGGTAAAACAACTCTGAGCCGGGGTGTGTTGCAGGGCTTTGGTCATCAAGGTTCAGTTAAGAGTCCTACCTATACACTGGTTGAACCTTATGAATTAGAAGCATTGACGGTATTTCATTTCGATCTATATCGCTTAGGTGACCCAGAAGAGCTTGAATATCTCGGGATTCGCGACTATTTCACCGATCAGAGCCTCTGTCTGATAGAGTGGCCAGAAAAGGGCGAGGGAGCATTGCCGCTGGCTGATCTACTGATCGATATTAGTGTTGAAAATAGAGGTCGGCGGATTTATTGGCAGGCGCAGACTGAAAAAGGTCAGTTGTTGGCCGATAAGCTTAAGTGTTCGCTTGTTAATTGATAAATCATGAGTGTCTAGGGTATGCAGGATATATGAGGGGAAGAGTAAACCGAATGATGCAACGCTTCTGGCTATTAGTGCTATTACTGACCGGCGGGTTTGGGACTGTCAGCGCCTATGCGGCTGAAGTTCATAACGTGCGGGTGTGGATCGCGCCGGATCATGCACGGCTGGTATTTGACCTTTCGTCAGCAGTGCAGCATAAATTGTTTACCCTAAAAAAACCTGATCGTATTGTGTTGGATATGTCAGGGGCGACATTAGAATCGAATTTAGCATCCGTTGATCTAAGTAATAGCCCTATCTCTTTGATGCGTTCAGGTTCCCGCAATGGGGGTAAAGACCTGCGTATCGTGTTGGAACTCAATGAACATGTAAAACCTAAAAGCTTTGCTTTAAAGCCGAATGATCAATACGGAGATCGCTTGGTTGTTGATCTATACCGAGATGTGGCCGAAGCTCCGGCAAAAACGGCCGTGGCTTCTGTCAACGACCCTTCCGCTCGGCGGGATATTATTATTGCTATCGATGCGGGTCATGGCGGTGAAGATCCGGGCGCGATCGGGCCTGGACGGGTGAAGGAAAAAACAGTGGTGTTGGGAATCGCCAGAGAACTCAAAGCATTACTGGACAAAGAACGAGGCTTTCAGCCTAAGCTGACTCGGGACGGCGATTACTATATTAGCCTACGCAGCCGTACTGAGCGGGCTCGAAAAATGAATGCGGATATGTTTGTATCGATTCATGCGGATGGCTTTCGCGATCATCGAGCTAAAGGTGCATCGGTGTGGGTATTGTCGCCTCGGGGTGCGAGTAGTGAAATGGGCCGCTGGCTAGCGCAAAAAGAGAATAGTGCTGATCTGATTGGTGGTGTTGGTAGTGTCAGCTTGGAAGATAAAGACGAAGTGCTGGCCAAGGTATTGTTGGATATGTCGATGACGGCTAGTCTTAGTGATAGTCGGGATATTGCTCATAGCATTCATCGTAATATGAGTAAGTTCGCCAAAATGCATAAAAAACAGGTCGAACAGGCGGGCTTCGTGGTGTTGAAATCACCGGATATCCCCTCCATTTTGGTTGAGACCGGCTTCATTACCAACCATGATGAAGCGGCTAAGCTAAAATCTAAAGCCTATCAGCGTAAGATGGCTCAGGCTGTTTTTGCGGGCATCAAAGCGCACTTTACCGCGAAGCCTCCGGCCCTCACTTGGTTAGCCTGGAAAAAAGAGGGTGCAAATGGTGCGTTGGCATCCTCGAGTTATAAGGTGGTGAGAGGGGATACTCTCTCTGTTATTGCCAGTAGGAACGGTGTATCGTTGGCTGCTTTACGCAAGGCGAATGGGTTGCGCAGTGCCGATCATATTATGATTGGTCAGGTACTGAAAATACCCGCCAGTTAATCAATTACGTGTAACCTGTGATATGTCCCGAATACACCTACTGACTCCTCGACTGGCGAACCAAATTGCCGCCGGCGAAGTGGTTGAACGTCCCGCTTCTGTTGTTAAAGAGATTCTTGAGAATAGTCTTGATGCGGGGGCCAACCGAATCGAACTGGATATCGAGCAGGGCGGCGTCAAACTGATTCGATTACGTGACGATGGTCAGGGGATCGAAAAAGATGATTTGGCACTGGCGCTTAGTCGTCATGCCACCAGTAAAATCCTTAATTTAGATGATCTCGAAGCGGTGGAAAGCCTCGGTTTTCGTGGCGAAGCACTGGCGTCGATCAGTTCTGTTTCTCGTCTTACGCTGACCTCGCGCACGGCGGATCAAGAAGCTGGCTGGCAGGTGCAGACCGAAGGGCGAGATATGACCGCTGAAGTCTCGCCGGCGGCCCATCCGCAGGGTTCAACCGTTGAAGTGCGGGATCTGTTTTTTAATACCCCCGCTCGACGCAAGTTTCTCAAGACCGAAAAAACCGAGTTTAAACATCTGGAAGAGGTGGTTAAACGGCTGGCACTGAGTCGCTTTGATGTGGGCTTTACCCTTAAACATAACCAAAAAATTATTCATCAGTTGCGTCCGGCGGTGAGTGAGACTGAACAAGAGCGGCGTATTGCGACGCTGTTATCCCCTGCTTTCATTGAAAATGCTATGAAGGTGGATGTGAGTGCGCAAGCCTCAGGGCTTAGGTTGTGGGGCTGGGTGGCATTGCCAACCTTCTCTCGTAGTCAGGCGGATTTGCAGTATTTCTTTGTCAATGGTCGTATTATTCGCGACAAAGTGGTTGCCCATGCATTGCGTCAGGCCTATCAGGATGTGCTCTATCATGGTCGCCATCCCGCCTATGTGCTGTATATGGAGCTGGACCCTAAACTGGTGGATGTAAATGTACATCCGACTAAACACGAAGTGCGTTTTCGCGAAACTCGACTGGTCCATGACTTTATTTTTCGCACAACCCATCGGGTTATCGCTGATATTCGCCCAGAGCAGGGCAGTGAGCCGGCCATTTCTGGGGCGGCCGCCAGTGAGTTGCTGAGTAACGTGCCGGGACAGGCACTGACGTCACAGAATTTTGAGCAGAGCCGGATGCCGCTGCACCAATTGCAAGGTAATACTAATAGCATGGCTGGCTCAGGATTTGCTCCGTCCAGTCGCTATGCTGCCGACCGTCCGAGTGCGGGGCAGGTGAGAGATCAGATTTCTGGATATGCTGCTCTACATCCGCAGGCTGACGCGGCGTTAGCATCAATGCCCGGTCAGATGGCGGAAGCGGATGACAGCGAATGTCCACCATTGGGATACGCCATCGCACAGCTGCACGGTATTTTTGTTTTGGCGCAGAATGATGCGGGCTTGGTTGTTGTGGATATGCATGCCGCCCATGAACGGGTGGTGTACGAACGTATGAAGTTAGCCTATGAAGCCGAGGGCGTGCGGAGTCAGCCTTTGCTGGTGCCTGTGAGTATGGCCGTGAGTTCGATGGAAGCTGATTGTGCTGAAGAGCATGCCGAGGTGTTTTCTAAACTGGGTATCGAGATTGCACGAATGGGTGAGGAGACTCTCGTCATTCGGCAGGTGCCGGTAGCGTTAGCCAGTGCCGACATCAGCAAACTAATCCTCGATGTACTCGGTGATATGGTGATGTTTGGTACCAGTCAAAAAATCCAGCAGCATACCAATGAGTTATTGGCGACGATGGCGTGTCATGGTTCGGTCAGGGCCAATCGACAACTGACCATCCCCGAGATGAATGCGCTGTTAAGAGATATGGAACACACCGAACGAAGTGGTCAGTGTAACCATGGTCGGCCCACTTGGACGCAGATGTCGATGACCGATCTCGATAGTCTGTTTATGCGAGGGCAATAAGTTGAGTCAACCCGTTGATACAAATGGTGCCCCGCTACCACCGGCTATTTTTCTGATGGGGCCAACGGCCTCCGGTAAAACCGATCTGGCGATGGCCTTATGCGACCGATTGCCCTGCGATATTATCAGTGTGGATTCGGCGATGATCTATCGCGAGATGAATATTGGCACGGCCACGCCGGATGCTGAGTTTTTATCCCGTTATCCACACCGGTTAGTCGATATTCTTGATCCGGCAGAGAGTTATTCAGCGGCCGATTTTAGAGCCGATGCGTTACGCGAAATGGCAGAGATTCGTACCGCCGGTCGAATTCCACTGCTGGTGGGCGGAACCATGCTCTACTATCAGGCGTTGTTGAAGGGGTTGGCGGTCTTGCCTCAGGCGGATCAATCAATTCGTGATCGTTTAGTTGCTGAAGCGGAGGTGCATGGTTGGGGCTATCTACATCAGCGTTTGCAGCAGATCGATCCGGTGGCAGCCCAGCGCATCCACCCTAACGATCCACAGCGTATGCAGCGGGCGTTGGAAGTGTTCGAACTGACCGGACGCACGATGACCGAGTTATGGCAAGAACAGACGTTGCAGCAGTTGCCTTATGACGTTACCCAGATCTGTGTGATGCCTGAAGCGCGTAAAACGCTGCATGAACGGATTGAAAAACGTTTTCACATGATGCTCGAACAAGGCTTCGAAGCAGAAGTCAGAGCGCTGTGGGATCGTGGTGACCTGAATGCGCAGTTGCCATCGGTGCGATGCGTTGGTTATCGACAGATGTGGGAACACTTTGAGGGGCAGTGGGATTACCCCACGATGATCGAAAAAGGTGTCATCGCTACGCGACAATTAGCCAAACGACAGATAACTTGGCTACGTAGTTGGGAGAATCTGCACTATTTTGAATCAGCAGACCCTAATTTAACGAATAATGCCTTGAAATTGTTGGATGGGATCATTATATAATGCAGTACAGAAAATAAATTTTGGGCTGTCCGGCTTTTTAGTGACAGCATATTGTATCGCGGGGCACGAATTATGCTTCAATCGCGGTGCACCACTTACTCATAGGAAGGAGCTTCCAATGTCAAAAGGGCAATCGTTACAAGACCCTTATCTAAACGTACTACGTAAAGAACGGGTACCTGTTTCAATTTTTCTTGTAAACGGCATCAAACTTCAAGGACAGATTGAGTCCTTCGATCAGTTTGTGATTCTGCTGAAGAATACTGTCAGCCAGATGGTTTACAAGCACGCTATTTCTACTGTGGTTCCAGCCCGTCCGGTAAAACTACCGCAGGGTGATGAATCAACTGACTGAGGTTTTCATTGTTCTTTGAGCGCCCTAAGTCTGGCGAGTGCGCCATTCTTGTTCATATCGATATGGCTGATGAAGTGGACCGTGAAAGTCCTAAAGAGCTTGAAGAGCTCGCTTTATCTGCCGGTGCAGATCCGGTTGCTTTTTTAACCGGATCTCGCAGTCTCCCCAACCCTAAAACATTTATCGGCTCTGGTAAGGTAGAAGAGCTGAGGGATCTTGTGCATCTGCACGACGCTGAGTTGGTGATTTTTAATCACAGCCTTAGCCCCGGTCAGGAACGTGAGATCGAGCGCGCGATTGAGTGTCGAGTGCTCGACCGTACTGGGTTGATTCTAGATATTTTTGCCCAGCGTGCCCGTACCTATGAAGGTAAACTTCAAGTGGAATTGGCACAGCTGGAGCATATGTCAACGCGTCTGGTGCGCGGCTGGACCCACCTAGAACGACAAAAAGGTGGTATCGGTCTGCGTGGTCCGGGTGAAACCCAGCTAGAAACCGATCGGCGTCTACTACGAGCTAGAATCAAAAGTATTCTCAAGCGATTGGGAAAAGTGCGTAAGCAGCGAGAGCAGGGGCGTCGAGCCCGGAGTCGCTCAGAAGTGCCGACGATCTCTTTGGTGGGTTATACCAATGCGGGTAAGTCGACGCTGTTTAATCGTATCACTGACGCTGAAGTCTATGCGGCAGATCAGCTATTCGCTACTCTAGATCCTACCTTGCGCAGGATTGATTTAGCAGATGTCGGACCTGCGATTCTAGCGGATACCGTGGGTTTTATTCGGCACCTGCCGCATAAGCTTGTTGAAGCGTTCCGTGCTACTCTGCAAGAAACAACTGAAGCGGAATTGTTGTTGCACGTGATTGATGCTTATGATGAAGATCGGCAGTCGCATATGCATGAAGTGCATACCGTACTGAAAGAGATCGGCGCTGATGAGGTGTTGACGCTTGAGGTTTATAACAAAATCGATATGCTCGAGAGGGCTGAGGCCCGTATCGATCGTAACGATGAAGGTAAACCGATCCGAGTTTGGTTGTCCGCTGTCTCAGGTGAAGGTATAGATCTGTTATTTAAGGCGATCACAGAGTTGCTCGTCGACGATATTTTTCATGAGCAACTCAGTTTGCGGCCGGAGGAAGGTGGTCTACGTGCCCAGCTTTATGCTCAGGGGGCTGTGCTTAATGAGGTGGTTGATGAGCAGGGGATGATTGATCTGGAAGTTCGGATTCAGAAAAAAGATCTACTGCAATTATTGAGTCGTATGCACATTGCACCGGAACGATACCTCGGTGCTAATGTCAACAAACCCGAGTGGTTGCATAGTTAACGTATGCTGCTTACAATTTTTTTAATGGTTTCAAAGTTCAATAACGGAGTACAGTATGGCTTGGAATGAGCCTGGTGGTAACGGCAATAATCAGGACCCCTGGAATAGCGGCGGTGATCGTCGTGGCGGTGGTAAAAAAGATCAGGGCCCACCTGATCTCGATGAAGCGCTGCAAAAACTACAGGAAAAACTGAGCGGCATCTTTGGCAAAGGTGGCGGCAATAAAGGTACTGGGGGCTCCGGTCCTTCATCTTCCTCTTCAGCGGGATTTTTTGCCGTTGTGGTTGTGGTGGTGCTGGTAGGCTGGGCTGCGATGGGTTTCTATACTGTCGATCAGCAGGAGCGAGGTGTGGTGCTTCGCTTGGGTAAATATCAGGAAACTGTGATGCCAGGTCTGCAGTGGAATCCACCGCTGATTGATGAGGTGATCACCGCCAATGTTACCCGTGTTAGTGCCTATGAGCATCGTTCACTGATGCTGACAGAAGATGAAAATATCGTTGATGTCAGTATGACAGTTCAATATGTTATTTCGGATCCTGTTAATTATGCATTGAAGGTTCGGGATCCTAATGGAAGTTTGCAGAATGCTGCTGAATCAGCGTTACGTCATACGGTGGGTTCATCTGAGATGAACTCTATTCTGACCGCTGGCCGTGAAGTGCTTGGTAGTGACGTGAAGTTGCGTCTGCAGAATTTCATGGACGCTTATCAGACGGGTTTACGGATTACGCAGATCAACATTAAAGAGGCTAAAGCCCCTTCTCAGGTGCAGGATGCGTTTGATGACGTTATCAAAGCGCGTGAGGATGAGCAGCGCTCGATTAACCAATCTGAATCTTACCGTAACGGTATCGTACCTGAAGCGCGTGGTATTGCTCAGCGTATGAAGGAAGAGGCCAACGGTTATCGTGAGCGAGTTGTTGCGCAAGCGAAAGGTGATGCGCAGCGTTTCTCTTCTTTGCTAACCGAGTATCAGAAAGCACCAGAAGTAACCCGCGAACGTCTCTATCTTGATGCGATGGAAGAGGTGTTGTCGAAAAACTCTAAAGTGCTGATTGATGTTGAGGGTGGCAATAATATGATGTATCTGCCGCTGGATAAGTTGGTCGAGAACCGTCCTCGGACATCAACTGGATCTTCAAGTGGTCGGTTGAATAGTTCTGAATTACAGGATGTGACTGATCAGGTAATCGATCAATTGCGTCAGCGTCAGCAAACGACTACACGGGAGGCACGCTAATGTCGGGTAAATCAATGACAGGATTGGTGATCGCACTCTTGCTGGTGGTGGTTGGCTTTAATACCCTGTATATCATTAAAGAAACGGATCGGGCGGTATTGCTGAAGTTTGGTGAAATTGTTAATCCGGATATCAAACCCGGTTTGCATATCATGATTCCAGTGATCAATAAGATACGTAAGTTTGATGGCCGAGTGCAGACATTGGATGCGCAGGCTCAGTCATACCTTACTGTTGAGAAGAAGCGTCTGATCGTTGACTCTTTTATCAAGTGGCGCATCGTTGATCCGCAGAAATACTACACCGCAACATCGGGTGATGAGTATAAAGCAGCAGAACTGCTGTTCCCGAACGTTGATGCGGGGCTGCGTAACCAATTCGGTGAGCGTACGTTGACTGAAGTTGTGTCTGGTGAGCGTGATGAGCTGATGGTCGAGTTGGTTAACTCTTTGAGTGTGCAAACCAAAGACGAACTGGGTATCGAGATGATCGATATTCGAGTTAAGAAGATCGACCTACCTCAGGAAGTATCAGCCTCTGTATATGAGCGGATGCGTACCGAGCGTGAGCGGGAAGCCCGTGAACTGCGTTCTCGTGGTAAAGAGCTTGCTGAAGGTATTCAGGCTGATGCTGATCGTCAAAAAGCGGTTATCGAAGCCAATGCCTATCGTGATGCTCAACAGGTTCGTGGTGAGGGTGATGCTCTGGCGGCTAAAGTGTATGCAGATGCATATAATAAAGATGCTGAGTTTTATTCCTTTTATCGCAGCTTGAATGCTTATAAAGCGGCCTTTAATCAGCAAGGTGATATCATGGTGTTAAAACCAGATAGCGAATTTTTCCGCTACTTGGGTAACCCTAGTGGTAAGCCTGCGAAATAGATCGTTTGTCGTATAAAAAATCCACGGAATAGGCTGCACTAATATGTCTATTCCGTGGTAGAATTTATTAACCGGGTTATGACCCGGTTTTTTTATGTGACGGCTGTGCCGTTGTGTTGAGGTAAAGCATGCATTCTGATCTTTGGCATCCGCTACTGATAGGCTTTTGTCTGATGCTGGTGATGGAAGGTATCGTCCCTTTTCTTTATCCACAACGTTGGCGCAACTTGGTACATCAATTAGCCTTGGTGAGTAACCGAGGGCTGCGCATAACTGGTTTTGTAAGTATGATGACCGGTGTCATCTTGCTTTATATATTCAACTGATCCACTGTATTTCGGAGAGTTACATGTCCTTGGCAGAACGCTGGTTGCTACCAGACGGCGTCAAAGAGGTGCTGCCGCCTCAGGCACAACAGGTTGAGACTGCGCGTCGTCGCTTGCTGGATCTTTATGATAGCTGGGGTTATGAGTTAGTCATGACACCGCTGATCGAACACCTAAACTCACTGTTAGTGGGGGTGGGTCGAGATCTGGAGCTGAATACGTTTAAAGTAACGGATCAGTTAACGGGTCGAATGCTGGGTATTCGTGCAGATATTACCCAGCAAGTCGCGCGTATTGACGCGAACCACTTGAGTTATCAAGGGCCGGTTCGTCTTTGCTATTGCAGTACTGTATTGCATACCCTGCCAGCTAATCCGTTGGCGTCCCGAAACCCGCTACAAGTGGGTGCTGAACTGTTTGGTCATTCCGGTGTTGCCAGTGATGTTGAGATTATCTCGCTGATGGTAGAAACCTTGAATGCGATGCAGGTAAATCAAGAACTAAGTCTCGATTTAGGCCATGTCGGTATCTACCGCGGTTTGATGGGTGAGGCTGCCTTGAGCGCTGACCAGGAAGCTGAATATTTCGAATTGCTGCAACGTAAAGATCTTCCTGAAATTGGGCGATTTTTAGCGCAATCTGATCTGGATGAGCGTATTAAGTGTTATTTGGCTGTTTTGCCGACACTGCATGGTGGGCGGGAAGTGTTGCAACAAGCTCGTGAGTGTTTTGCGGGTGTTGAGCAAACGATTATTGAAGCGTTGGATTATCTGGATGCACTTGCAGAGCAGATCTCCCAGCGTTATCCGCAACTAGATCTGTATTTCGATCTGAGTGAGTTGCGGGGTTATAACTACCATACGGGGGTCGTGTTTGCTGCTTATGTTCCGGCATTTGGGCAAGCGGTGGCTAAGGGTGGTCGTTATGATGAAGTCGGGCGCGATTTTGGTCGTGCTCGTCCGGCAACTGGATTCAGTGCAGATTTGAAAACGCTTGTAGGTTTAGCGGTAATGCCGCCTAAGCTTACGCGTAAAGTTGTACGGGTACCGGCTGTCGAAGACTCTGCAGCGCTGGAAGTTGTGGCTAAGTTGAGAGCTCAGGGAGAGCGTGTTGTGCAGTTGCTGGATAGTACGGTTGTGGAAGATGCGCAGCAGTTTACTCATCAGTTAGTACAGCAGGATGGTACGTGGGTTCTCGAGAGCCTTTAATTATTAAGATAGACTAATCGCTAGAGACAACCAATGGGCAAAAACGTAGTTGTTTTAGGAACACAGTGGGGCGACGAAGGTAAAGGTAAAATCGTCGACCTGTTAACAGATCAGGCTACCGCCGTGGCACGCTTTCAAGGTGGTCACAATGCGGGTCATACGCTGGTAATCGATGGTGAGAAGACGGTTCTTCATCTAATTCCATCCGGTATCCTGCGTGAAAATGTGCTTTGCATGATCGGTAATGGTGTAGTGCTTTCTCCGGAAGCGCTGCTGGAAGAGATAACCGAGTTAGAGGGGCGTGGCGTTCCTGTACGTGAACGTCTGCGTCTAAGCCCTGCCTGTACGCTGATTCTGCCGTACCATGTTGCACTAGACCAAGCGCGTGAACTTGCGCGTGGTGAAGCCAAAATTGGTACGACGGGCCGCGGTATCGGGCCTGCGTATGAAGATAAGGTAGCGCGCCGTGGTTTACGTGTAGACGACCTGATGAATCCGGAACGTTTTGCAGTGAAGCTCAAAGAGGTGTTGGAATATCACAACTTTGTGTTGCAGAACTATTACAAGGTCGAGGCTGTTAGCTATGATGAAGTGCTGAAAGAAGCGCTGGAGATGGCTGAGATCATACGGCCGATGGTTGCTGATGTAACGTCGATGTTGCATGAGTATCGTGAGCGTGGTGAAAACATCATGTTTGAAGGTGCGCAAGGGTCGCTGCTCGATATTGATCATGGTACCTACCCATACGTGACATCATCCAATACAACGGCTGGCGGTACCTCTACAGGTAGTGGTTTTGGTCCGTTATATTTGGATTATGTGCTGGGTATTACTAAGGCCTACACGACTCGTGTTGGTTCAGGTCCTTTCCCGACTCAGTTGGATTGTGAGATTGGTGATCGACTCGCTACGCGCGGTCACGAATTTGGCGCGACGACGGGTCGTGCACGCCGTTGTGGTTGGTTTGATGCGGTTGCGCTTAAGCATGCGATCCGAGTTAACTCCGTTTCTGGCATTTGTTTGACTAAGCTGGATGTTCTTGATGGCTTAGAAACCATTGAGATCTGTGTTGGTTATAAAGATGCGCAGGGTAATTTGGTTAGCTCTCTGAGTGGCAGTGAAGATTATGAAGCGGTTGAGCCGGTTTATGAAACAATGCCAGGCTGGACAGAGTCTACTTTAGGGGCGAAAACCCTGGATGAGTTACCTGCCGCTGCGGTTGCTTACATTAAGCGTCTTGAAGAGTTAACGGGTGCGCCGATTGATATTATCTCAACCGGCCCTGATCGACTTGAAACAATTGTTCTGCGTCATCCGTTTGATGCTTAATCGTTGTTTGTATTCGGTCTGATAGTGGACTGAAAAAAAATCCCAGCTTCGGCTGGGATTTTTTGTATCGAGTGTTTGTTGCTCTTGTGCATCAAAAAAAACCGAGCGAGGCTCGGTTTTTTAACATTAGACGTATGTTATGTAATTACTTGAGCTCATCGTTTAATGCAGGATGGATAGCCTGTAACAATGCCTTAAGTATTTTAGGGTTGCCTGCCACTAGGTTGCCGGAACTCATGTAGTTATTGTTACCGGTGAAGTCGGACAGTAAACCGCCCGCTTCTTGGATCATGAGTGTGCCTGCTTCCATCTCTGATTGTTTCAAACCAATTTGAAAGAAACCATCCAGCCGTCCAGCAGCTGTATAAGCAAGATTCAGTGCGGGTGACCCACCGCTGTGTATGCGGCCATTTTCCAGCGATATATTTTTGAAAATCTGCTGGAAGCTATCGAGATGGGCTTTGTCGCTGCTGCGGCCAAAGAAGCCGCTGCCAATCAGGGCGTTATCTAGCAGCTTGCGATTGCTGACGCGCAGACGTTTGCCGTTCAGTTGCACGCCTCTGCCACGGCTAGCGGTAAACTCTTCACCCGTAATAGGGTTGAGGATGATAGCGTGTTCCAGTTTTCCTCGTTGATGACAGGCAATGCTTAGGGCAAAGACTGGCAACGCGTTAGAAAAGTTAGAAATGCTGTCAATCGGATTAACTGACCATATAACATCACAAACTCTATCTTCAGGTTTGTGTGTGCCGGTATATTCACAGTTGATCTGATGATCGGGATACGCCTTATAGATCGTATTAACGATAGTGCGTTCAGCTTGTTTGCAGGTGTCTTCGATATATTCGATAACACTTGATTGTTCTGATTTGATCAAATCAAGTCGTTCAATAGAACGGGAGATTTGTTCACCTGCGACGCGCGCTCCGCGCAGGGCGATATTAACCATCGGTTGCATCTGTAAATACCAGTAAGGGAACCAAAACGCGCATTATACAAAACAGTTGGCATATAAAGAACAGTCCATGATTAATAGTTGCAAAATATCTGCTAAAATATGGGCCTTTTTTGTAATGGCGGGTTAAAGATGCTGGAAAATATCCGAATCGTGCTGGTTAACACAACCCATCCTGGCAATATCGGTGGTGTAGCTCGGGCGATGAAAAATATGGGCTTGTCCGATCTTTGCCTGATTGAGCCGCGGCGTTTCCCTCATGCAGATGCGAGTGCTCGTGCGGCGGGTGCTGACGATATACTGACAAATGCCACGGTGGTGGAGAGTCTTGAGGATGCGTTGGCCGATTGTCATTTAGTGGTGGGCACCAGTGCGCGTAGTCGTACTATTCCTTGGCCTTTGGTGAATCCACGAGAGCTCGCGGCAATTGTGTCGCCACTGCCGGTGACAACCCGTGTTGCTATTGTCTTTGGGCGGGAAGATCGTGGATTGACTAATGAAGAGCTGCAGCGTTGTCATCAGCATGTGCATATTCCCGTTAATGAGCAGTTTAGCTCGTTAAATCTTGCTGCTGCAGTTCAGGTGATTACCTATGAAATGCGCATGGCGAAAGAGGTTGATGTGAGCGATGCCAAGCCGCGCTGGGGTACGGAGTGGGATGTTGATCTTGCTGAGGGACGTGAGCTTGAAATGTTGTTCGATCACTTTGAAGAGGCGCTAACGGATATCGACTTTCTTGATCCTGAGAAGCCTCGCAATCTGATGCCAAGGTTGCAACGGCTGCTATTAAGAGCGGTGCCTGATAAAATAGAAGTCAATATTCTGCGTGGGATGTTAACGGCAATTCAGAAAGGATGTCGTCGCTAACGTATTGATAAGTAGATGGTTTGTGCTTGATGTAATGGTTGCTGCCTATAGTTGACTGTTTTACTGGGTTTTATAGTTGACCAAAATGGTTGGTTATTGCATAATGTGGTTAGCTTCGTTGACGTGCGAAGAATGACGGAGAGATTGCTAATGCGATTAACAACAAAAGGCCGCTATGCGGTGACAGCGATGCTTGATCTGGCAATCCATGCCGGCAACGGGCCTGTAAGTCTGGCCGATATATCAGAGCGGCAGGGCATTTCCCTGTCATATCTTGAACAGTTATTTGCAAAGTTGCGTCGCAACGAATTGGTTCGCAGTGTGCGTGGGCCCGGTGGTGGTTACCAGTTGAATCGGGAACAGCAAGGTATTAACGTTGCGCAGGTTATTGACGCAGTGAATGAATCAGTTGATGCAACAGGCTGTGGTCATACTGGAAGTTGTCAAGACGGTAGCATCTGTCTGACACATCATTTATGGTGCGACCTGAGTAGCCAGATCCATGATTTTTTAAGCCAGATAACATTGGCTGACCTGATGGAAAGAAGTGATGTACGTACTGTTGCTAAGCGACAGGATCGAGAGCATTTATCCTCATTTGAAGATTCACTCATTTCCGCAAAAGTAACGGCCTGAAACACGGTTCAGGTTTTTGGAGAAGTATAGACAATGAAATTACCAATCTACTTTGATTATTCCGCTACAACACCTGTAGATCCCCGGGTTGCAGAGAAGATGATTGAGTGTCTCACGATGGACGGTAATTTCGGTAACCCGGCATCTCGCTCTCATTTATATGGCTGGAAAGCTGAAGAGGCTGTTGAAACTGCGCGTCGTCAGGTTGCTGACTTGCTGAATGCAGATCCACGAGAGATTGTTTGGACTTCCGGTGCTACTGAATCTGATAATCTGGCTATTAAAGGCGTGGCGCACTTCTATCAGAAGAAGGGCAAGCACATTATTACCTCTAAGATTGAACACAAGGCGGTACTGGATACTTGTCGTCAATTAGAGCGTGAAGGTTTTGAAGTTACTTATTTAGATCCAGACAAAGACGGTATTATTCAACCTGAAGCGGTGGCGGCAGCGTTGCGTGATGATACGATTCTGGTTTCTCTGATGCATGTTAATAATGAAATTGGCGTGATCAATGACATCGCCGCGATCGGTGAAATTACCCGTGCGAATGGTGTGTTGTTTCATGTTGATGCGGCCCAGAGTGCTGGTAAGGTTGATATCGATGTTGTAGCAATGAAGGTCGACCTGATCTCTCTTTCTGCGCATAAGATGTACGGACCAAAAGGTATGGGCGCGCTTTATGTTCGTCGTAAGCCTCGTGTGCGTCTGGAAGCTCAAATGCACGGTGGTGGCCACGAACGTGGTATGCGCTCTGGTACGCTGGCAACGCATCAAATCGTCGGCATGGGTGAGGCTGCAGCAATTGCTAAAGCCGAAATGCATGAGGAAATTGAACGCATTACCGCTTTGAAAAAACGTTTCTGGGATGGTCTTTCCGATATGGAAGAGATCTACCTGAACGGTTCTCGAGATCAGCGTTATATTGGCAATATGAATGTTAGCTTCAACTTTGTTGAGGGTGAGTCGCTGTTGATGTCGCTTAAAGATTTAGCGGTATCTTCAGGGTCTGCCTGTACTTCAGCAAGCTTAGAGCCTTCTTATGTGCTGCGAGCGTTAGGATTGAATGATGAGATGGCGCATAGTTCTATTCGTTTCTCAATCGGCCGTTTTACTACAGAAGAAGATATAGATCGAGCTGTCGTTGAAATTCGTACAGCCGTAGGTAAGCTCCGTGAATTATCGCCTTTGTGGGATATGTATAAAGACGGTGTGGATTTAAGCAAAGTTGAATGGGTCCATCACTAGTCTTAACTAGGTGGATACTGCTTTAGGAGGTCGTTATGGCTTATAGTGAACAGGTTATCGATCATTACGAGAATCCTCGTAATGTCGGCAAAATGAATGATCAAGACGATAACATCGGTACAGGTATGGTCGGTGCACCTGCTTGTGGCGACGTGATGCGTCTGCAGATTAAAGTCAGTGACGACGGCGTTATCGAAGATGCCAAATTTAAGACCTATGGTTGTGGTTCGGCTATCGCCTCTAGTTCACTCGTTACCGAGTGGGTGAAAGGGATGACCTTGGATCAGGCCCAGGAACTTAAAAATACGACAATCGCTGAAGAGCTGGCGTTGCCGCCGGTTAAAATTCACTGCTCTGTATTGGCAGAGGATGCGATTAAAGCGGCTGTTGCTGACTATAAAGAGAAGCAGGCGAAGAAGTAATAACGGAGCCCTAGGCTCAATGGAGTAAACGGATTCATGGCAATTTCAATGACACCGGCTGCGTCTGATCATATTGGCAAATATCTGAAGGGGCGTGGCCACGGGTTTGGTATTCGTCTTGGGGTTCGCACGTCGGGCTGCTCTGGCATGGCTTATGTGCTGGAGTTTGTTGATGATATTCAGGAAGAAGATCAGGTGTTTGAATCGGACGGTGTTAAAGTTGTGATTGATCCTAAGAGTCTTCTCTATCTTGACGGAACCGAGTTGGACTTTGTTAAAGAGGGTCTTAACGAAGGGTTTAAGTTTAATAACCCTAACGTCAAAAATGAGTGTGGTTGTGGCGAAAGCTTTAATATTTGATGCATCATTGGTTTAAGTCGCTCACAACCACTCTTTTTCACCTGCTGGTTATATGATGGATATTACCCAGAACTATTTCGAATTTTTAGCTCTGCCGGTGACGTATCAGCTGGATCTGCAAGCTTTATCTGAACGAAGCCGGGAGTTGCAAAAGACGCTGCACCCGGATCGTTTCTCTCACCTGTCCGACAGAGAGCGTAGACTTTCTGTTCAATACACGGCATACCTCAATGAAGCGGTCGCGACGCTTAAAAATCCTTTGTCGCGCGCTCAGTATCTGTTGAAATTAGAAGGGATTGATACCTTCTCTGAATCTCAGGTACAGCTTGATCCCATGTTTCTTATGCAGCAGATGGAGTTGCGCGAGTCGCTAGAGGATATCGCCAGTGCATCGGATCCGGACGCTGATATTGAGCGGCTCCGGCAGACGGTAGAGCAGGAGATGAAGTCACTGCGTGAACAGTTTGATAGTTACTATCAACAATCGACGCCTTCAGCCCATGAAGCCGCAGCCGTCTGTGTCAGAAAGATGCAGTTTATTGATAAGCTGGGCCGTGAGATTGAAGTTTTGGAAGATCAACTTTTCGACGAATAAATAAATATGGCGTTATTGCAGATTGCAGAACCGGGACAAAGTCCTGAGCCTCACAAGCGTAAGCTGGCGGTGGGCATTGATTTAGGTACGACTAATTCACTGGTTGCGGCTGTTCGCAGTGGCGAATCAACAACATTATCTGATGAGGGCGGCAGTCACTTATTGCCCTCTGTTGTCCGTTATACGGAACAGGGCGTGGTGGTTGGCCAGGCAGCATTGGCAAAAGCCTCGGTCGATCCTTTCAATACGATAGTGTCAGTAAAGCGACTAATGGGTCGTGGTATTACCGATCTGAAAGGCTTGCAAGGTGAAGCGGTTTACCGTTTCAGCGAGCGCGAGGGGGGGATGCCGTATTTGCAGACGGTCGCCGGGGATAAAAGCCCTGTTGAGATCTCTGCGGAAATTTTAAAGACTTTGAAGGCCCGAGCACGCGCAACCTTAGAAGGCGAGCTTGAGGGAGCGGTTATTACCGTACCGGCCTATTTTGATGATGCACAGCGTCAGGCAACCAAAGATGCGGCACAGTTGGCGGGCATTAAAGTGCTACGCTTGCTCAATGAGCCAACGGCGGCTGCGGTTGCCTATGGTTTAGATCAAGCGGCTGAAGGGGTTATTGCTGTTTATGATCTCGGTGGCGGTACCTTCGATATCTCTATTTTGCGCCTCAACAAAGGTGTATTCGAGGTTTTGGCGACCGGCGGCGATAGTGCGCTAGGTGGCGATGATTTTGATTTAGCGTTAGCTGGGTGGTTTTTGGATCAGCTTGGCGGTAAAGAGGTTGTGGCGGGTGAATCCCGTTATCTGACGGAGAAAGCGCGTTGGGTTAAAGAGCAGCTGACCGATCATGAGTCGGTGACGGTAGATCTTGATCATGCGGGACAGAGAATCTCGTTAGATGTTTCCCGTGAGTTGTTTGATAGTCTGGTTGATTCGCTGATTAGTAAAACCATTCGGGCTTGTCGTCGATCCTTAAGGGATGCGGGTGTCGAGCTTGATGAAGTTCAAGATGTTGTCATGGTCGGTGGTAGTACGCGGGTTCCGGCAGTGCGTGCTCGGGTTGAGCAGTTTTTTCAGCGTGCTCCTCGAATCGATATTGATCCCGATCGCGTTGTGGCGGTAGGTGCCGCCATTCAAGCGGATGTCTTGGCTGGTAATAAGCCTGATAGTGAAATGCTGCTGCTGGATGTATTGCCGCTGTCGCTGGGCCTGGAAACCATGGGTGGGTTGGCGGAAAAAGTTATCCACCGTAATTCATCGATCCCAGTGGCTCGGGCGCAAGAGTTTACCACCTATCAAGATGGTCAGACCGCGATGATGATCCATGTGGTTCAGGGTGAACGAGAACTGGTATCAGATTGTCGCTCTTTGGCTCAATTTGTGCTCCGTGGTATTCCGCCAATGGCGGCTGGAGCAGCGAAAATTAGAGTCACATTCCAAGTGGATGCCGATGGTTTGTTAGGAGTGTCTGCTAAAGAGTTATCCACCGGGGTTGAAAGTGAGATTCAGGTGAAGCCTTCGTATGGGCTGGATGATAATGAAATTGCTGATATGCTAAAAGCATCATATAGCTTTGCTGAAGAAGATATGGTGCTGCGCAATCTACGTGAGCAGCAGGTTGAGGCGGATCGGTTGTTATCGTCACTTGAACAGGCGATGCAAGCCGATGGGCAAGCGTTACTTACCGCTGAAGAGCTCGATCATCTGCGTGAGCAGATGGCTATTCTGCAAACGTTACGTGACGGCTCTGATGCGGGCTTGATTGAGCAGGGCGTCAAGGTGCTATCCCAGGCCAGCGATTTCTTTGCTGCGCGACGGATGGATCAAAGCATTAAAAACGCTCTTAAAGGGCATAGTATTGACGAGATTGAGGGGAATTCCTGATGCCGCAAATTATTTTTCTGCCCCATGATGAACTTTGCCCAGAGGGTAAAGTGATTGAGGCCGAAGTAGGCGAGTCCATTTGTGATGCTGCGTTGCGCCAAGGTATCGAGATTGAGCACGCATGTGAAAAGTCCTGCGCCTGTACCACTTGTCACGTTATTGTGCGTGAGGGGTTTGATACGTTGGAAGAATCAGATGAGCTTGAAGACGATATGCTGGATAAAGCATGGGGGCTTGAGCCGGAATCTCGTTTGAGTTGTCAGGCGTTGGTTGGCGACGATGATCTAGTGGTTGAAATTCCTAGGTATACCATTAACCAAGTGTCAGAACGGCATTGATTATTAAGTTATAGGCGTGATCGGAGATAGTTATGAAATGGGTAGATGTTTACGATATCGCAATAGACCTTGATGAAAAGTATCCCGAAACAGACCCGCTGACGGTGAGTTTCCCTGACCTGTACGAATGGGTTATGGCGTTGGAAGGTTTTGAAGATGATCCTGATCGGTGCGGTGAAAAAGTGCTGGAAGGGATTCAGATGGCCTGGATTGAAGAGCGTCAGTAGATGAAATTCAAATAGCCCGCATTAGCGGGTTTTTTCATGGGCACTGATGCTGTTCAGTTAGCATTGGTTAGCGTATAATTGCGCGTTTCATTTTTCTGGCATCCCTGCGACTTTGGTCTGCTGGCCGCCAAACTGCCCTGAACTTTTATACAAAGGATTAATAGCACATGGCTATCGAACGTACTTTTTCTATCATTAAGCCTGATGCCGTTGCAAAAAACGTTATTGGTAAAATCGTTTCTCGTTTCGAGTCTAACGGTCTGAAAATCGTTGAAATGCAACTTAAGCAACTGACTCGTGAAGAAGCTGAAGGTTTCTATGCAGAGCACAAAGAGCGTCCTTTCTTTGGTGATCTGGTTGAATTTATGACTTCTGGTCCTGTTGTTGTTCAGGTGCTTGAAGGCGAAAACGCAATTGCGTTGAACCGTGAACTGATGGGTGCGACTAACCCACAAGAAGCGGCTGAAGGAACTATCCGTCGTGACTTCGCTCAATCTATTGATGCGAATGCGGTGCACGGTTCTGATTCTCCTGCTTCTGCAGAACGCGAGATCGCTTACTTCTTCGGTAAGTAAGTTGTCCCTGCGGGCCGCTATTCGGCGGCCCGTCATTTCATGAACGTTGAGGTCAATATGACTGAATCCACCCGTAAAATTAACCTGCTCGGATACTCTCCTAAAAAATTGGAAGAGTTTTTTGTGAGTATCGGCGAAAAGCCTTTTCGGTCGACCCAGGTGCTGAAATGGATTCATCAGTTTGGTGCCAGCAGCTTTGATGAAATGACCAACATCAGTAAGTCACTTAGGCAAAAGCTAAGTGAAGTCTCCGAAATTCGTGAGCCTGACATACTGGTGCAGAATATTTCCAAAGATGGCACTCGCAAGTGGGTCATTCAGCTAGATGGCGGTTCCGCTGTTGAGATGGTACTGATCCCCGATAATGGCCGTGCGACCCTGTGTATCTCATCACAGATTGGCTGTTCGTTAGACTGCAGCTTCTGTTCGACCGGTAAGCAGGGTTTTAATCGTAACCTCAGCGCCGCCGAAATTATTGGTCAGGTGAGGGTTGCGATCCGCTCATTTGGACCCTTTGATCCCTCCGGTGACCGTCGGGTGACCAATGTGGTATTCATGGGGATGGGCGAGCCATTGATGAACTTCGACAATGTTGTCGATGGTATTCATCTGATGATGGACGATAATGCTTATGGGTTATCGAAGCGGCGTGTTACGTTAAGCACCGCCGGTGTTGTGCCGCAAATTGATAAGCTGAGTCAGGTGACTGACGTATCGTTGGCGATCTCCTTGCATGCGCCCACCGATGAGTTGCGTGATCAACTCGTGCCGATCAATAAACGTTACCCGATTGCCGAATTGGTTGATGCATGTAACCGTTATATGGCGAGTTTGAAAGATAAGCGTGTTATAACAGTTGAATATACCTTGATTGCAGGTATTAATGACCATCCAAGTCAAGCAAAACAGCTAGTTAAGTTGTTAAAGCGTTTACCCTGCAAGCTAAACCTAATACCATTTAATCCGTTTCCTAATTCAGACTATCGTCGTCCGTCTGAAGATGCGATTCAGGCATTTAAGATGGTGTTGGTCAAAGCGGGTGTTATCACCACGGTACGAAGAACCCGAGGTGATGATGTCGATGCGGCATGTGGGCAGTTGGTTGGCCAGGTTATGGACCGTACCCGACGCAGTGAAAAATATATACCGCTAAAAGATGCCAGTGGGGTGCAGCAGGAACCACCTCGTTAATCAATTAAAGGTGATATAAATCTCGCCAGGAGTGAATAAGATTGAAAGGTTATCTGATATTACTGATTAGTCTATTGATTACTGGTTGCGCGGGACAGGACGTCTCGACGACAGAACAGGATATTCCCAAAGCCGTTCAGGCTTATAATTCGTTAGGGATGCAGTATCTGCGCAGAGGTGATACCCCAAATGCCAAGTTGGCGTTTCAGCGCTCCATTGAAATCGATTCAGATTCAGCACAGGCTTATAACGGCTTGGCGATGGTGTTTCAGCTAGAAGAAGATACAGCGCTAGCCGAAAGTTATTTTACAAAAGCGATTAAGGTTGAGCCGGATAGCGCCATGATGCATAACAACTATGGTGCCTTTCTGTTCAGTCTTGGGCGTTACCCGCAGGCCTGTAAAGAACTTGCCCGTGCAACAGAAGACCCTTTTTATAATCAGCGCAGTCAAGCATTTGAGAATTTAGGGCGGTGTTATCTGCTGATTGATCGTTTAGATGCGGCTGAGCATGCGTTTAAACGCAGCCTCACGTTGACGCCGGGGCGCCCTCTCGCGATGTTGCAGTTGACGGATGTGATGCTTCGGAAAAACAATCTCGAAGAAGCGGTCAATCTTTTCGATCAGTTTAGTACGATGGTGGATGAAAAACGAGTTCAACATAGTGCTCAGAGCCTCTGGCTCGGGGTGCAAATATCTCGATTAAAAAATAGCAGTGTTGATGCTGCAACCTATGGTCTGATCCTAAAGAATATGTATCCGGATTCAGAAGAGTATCGGCAGTATAAGGAGTCTACTCTGTGAGTAATGAGCAGTTACTGAATCATGAAGGTGAAGAGTATGGGCAGGTATTTCCTGCTGCTGAATTTGCCGCCGCTAGGGAACAGCAAGGACTGTCGGTCAATGATGTTGCCCGAGAGTTAAAACTGTCGGAAAAATATATTGATTCTCTCGAGCGCGGAGCGTTTGATGAGCTGCCCAGTATGGTATTTGCCCGAGGCTATGTTCAGTCTTATAGCAAATTACTGAATCTAGATGTTAACCGTTATCTAGCGCTGTTTGATAATCTCTACGGTAGAGCAAGTGCCGGCAGCGCTCCTCAGTTCCGTACAACGCCAGGGGTGCAATCAACAGCTAAACTGGGCGATCCTGTCATCAAGTGGTCCGCTTGGATCTTTGTTTTGGCGATTATTGCCGCGACTGTTTGGTGGTGGAAAATACAGCAGGGCACTGATCCAGCGGTATCGCTTTCTCCTGCAACCGAATCGGTTGAGGTTGAGTCTGTTGATGGTAGTACGTTGATTGTTCCTTCGGGCTTGACGCATAGAAACGATAATCTGGCAGAGGTTCAGCCTGAGATAAACTTGGTAACAGCCGATGATAATAGTGATTTGCTAACTGATGCAGCGGCTGATACAGCCGAAGCAGAGTCGGTCGAGGCAGATGAGGCTATCAATGAAGCGCAAGCTAATATTGAAGAGCCAAAAGAGGAACCGTCGCAACCGGTGACCGGAACGGATGTGTCATTGCGTATTACCTTTACGGATGAATGTTGGGTGAGTGTTGAAGACCACACCGGCAAAGTGCTTGAAATGCGCGTTAAGCCTAAGGGTAGTGAGCTGAATGTGTCTGGTGAGGCGCCGCTTAAGTTATTGCTGGGTCGAGTAGAGGCCGTGGGTAATGTATTTCTTAATGGTTCAGCGATAGAGTTTAATCGTGATAGCCGTTCAGGTGTGGTGCGGTTGACGCTGCCACAGAGTGAATAAAGTTTTAACAGATCAGGTAATGAACATTGGCCAAGATTAATGCCATACGTGGAATGAACGATATCCTGCCAGACCAGACACCGGTTTGGCAGTTTCTTGAGAGTAGTGTGAAGTCGGTACTCGGTACCTATGGGTATACTGAGATCCGTATGCCGATTGTCGAACAGACAGATCTATTTAAACGTTCTATCGGTGAAGTGACCGATATCGTTGAGAAAGAGATGTATACCTTTGATGACCGTAACGGCGAGAGCCTAACGCTGAGACCCGAGGGGACGGCTAGCTGCGTACGGGCGGGTGAAGAGCATGGCCTGTTATTCAATCAAGCTCAGCGCCTCTGGTATCAAGGGCCGATGTTTCGTTATGAGAAGCCTCAGAAGGGGCGTTATCGTCAGTTTCATCAGATCGGTATTGAAACCTTTGGCATGGTGAACGCTGATATTGACGCTGAAGTGATTATGCTGAGTGCGCGTCTTTGGCAGCAGTTAGGCATTGCTGATGCCGTTACCTTGCAGCTTAATTCATTAGGCAGCAACGAAGCGCGAGCTGAGTATAAGGAAGCTTTGGTTGCTTACCTCTCGGCGCACAAAGATCAGTTGGACGAAGATAGTCTGCGTCGCTTGAGTAGTAACCCACTGCGGATACTGGATAGCAAAGATGCTAAGACGCAGGCATTGCTTGATGATGCACCTTCGTTGGCTGATTATCTCGATGATGAGTCCCGTGAGCATTTTTCTGACCTGTGTGAAATGCTTGATCAGGCGGGTATTGCCTATGAGTTGAACCCTCGGTTGGTGCGTGGACTCGATTACTACTGCAAAACCGTGTTTGAGTGGGTCACCGATAAACTCGGCGCTCAGGGGACTGTTTGTGCTGGCGGGCGTTATGACGGTCTAGTTAAACAGTTGGGCGGACGGCCGACACCGGCGGTGGGTTTTGCGATGGGGGTTGAGCGACTTATTTTGTTGCTGGAAACACTATCGGTTATTCCTGATGAGGTGAAACAGCCGTTTGATCTTTATTTGGCGGCGGAACATAAAGGTCTGCAAAAATCATTGATGGTATTGGCTGAGCAATTGAGAAATGAATTGCCTGGTATGAGAATCCGTGTACATTGCTCCGGCCTTAAGAATATCAGTAGTAAAGCGCGACAAACCGGCGCCCCATGGGTGGTGTTGGTACGTGAAGAAAACGAGTCGTTGCTGGCTAACCTATGGTATAACTCTGAACCAACCTACGATGTTCAGGTCAACAACTTGAGCGGCTTGCTGCAACAACAGCAACAGGCATAATAATTAAATTGTGAAAGGCGATTAGGAGCAAGCTGTGTCAGATATGCGCACTGAAGAAGAGCAGGTTGAAGCGTTAAAGAGTTGGTGGAAAGAGAACGGTAGATCTCTATTACTCGGTATCGCTTTGGCCTTGGCCGCCGTGTTTGGCTGGAAAGGTTGGCAGAATAATCAGCAGGTTTCCGCTGAAAATGCGGCGGTGGTCTATCAAAATCTGGTGCAGGCTGTTGCGTTGGCAAGCGCGCCGCAAGCGACAGAAGATCAGCGCACCACTGCGACACATCTGGCTAAGTCCTTAAAAGATGAGTTTGGTGATACAGCTTATGCCCGTTTCGGTGCACTCTTTAGTGCCCGCTTATATGTTGATAGTGGTAATTATTCATCCGCACTGAGTGAGCTTGATTGGGTCTTAGCCCAATCACCGGATGAGGTAATGAAAACGGTTGCTACGATGCGTAAGGCTCGGGTAATGGCTGCTATGGGTGATGTAGATAAAGCGGTCTTGCTACTGGATGATCTTAACACTGCTAGCTTCAGTGTGAGTGTGGCCGAGCTAAAAGGCGATCTTTACCTTCAATTGGGACAGATTGATAAGGCTCGAGATGCTTATCAGGTGGCAGTGGCTGCTGCTCCTGAAGGAGCGCGCCCGCTTCTTAATTTGAAGTTAGACAATCTGGCCGTTAAAGGAAGCTAACCGATGAAACAAATATTATGCCGTGCGTTGCTACTGGTTATGTGTTCTCTGACGATATCAGCCTGTGGTTGGTGGGGTGGAGAAGTTGAAATTGAACCGGCAGAACTGGTCGATTTTGACGCGGAAAAAGATGTTGATGTGCTTTGGAGTAAGTCAGTTGGCGCTGGTTTAGGTGAGGCTTTCAATAAGTTGGGCTTAGCAGTGAGTGGTAATGCTGTTTATGCGACTGATGTCGAAGGGAATGTCTTTGCATTTGACCGCGATAATGGCAGTTTGCTTTGGCGTATAGAACTGGATACACCGATAGTGGGTGGTGTTGGTATCGGGCCAAATCATGTTGCGGTGACCACTGAGAGCGGTGAAGTGGTTATGCTCAGTGCAGAAGATGGTGTCGAGATGTGGCGGCAGCAGATGAGCAGTGAAACGCTCAGCCCTGTGCAGATGAATTCAGAGATGGCGGTTGCGCAGCTTCAAAATGGTAAGCTGGTCGCGATGAATATCAGTACCGGTGAGCGGCTTTGGACTTATGATAGTCAGATTCCACGCTTAACGCTTCGTGGAACAAGCTCGCCAATCGTGGCCGCGAATGCCACCATTGCTGGATTCGCGAATGGCAAGTTGGTTGCGGTGCGTAACGATACCGGTGCTGAATTGTGGGAGCGTCGAGTTACTGTACCTGAAGGTAAAACGGAACTTGAGCGACTGATCGATATTGATGCGCGACCTCTCTACATTGATGGAGTGGTTTACATTGTTAGTTATCAGGGCAAGTTGGTGGCGGTAAGTGCATCTGATGCGCAAATTTTATGGTCGCAAACAGCATCTAGCTATCAGAGTTTGGCAGCAGGCTTTGGTAATATTTATGTTAGCCAGGCGAATGGTTTTATCGAAGCCTTTGATCAGCGTAGCAGTGCGAGTGTATGGCGCCAGGCCGCTTTGGAAAATCGTCAAACTACTTCCCCGTCGGTTCTAGGTACCACGGTTGTCGTGGGCGACTATGAAGGTTATCTGCACTTTATGTCCCAAGTGGATGGGCATTTTGTTGCTCGTTATAAAGTCGATTCTGATGGTCTTCGTGGTGATACGGTCGCGGTTGATGACGTTCTTTATGTGTTGAGTAATGGTGGGCGCCTTGTTGCGTTACAACTAAACTAACCACAGCTTATTTGATTCGGCGGTTATCTGATATCTCAGGTAGCCGCTATTTTGTTTTAGACGAATACGTTTTTTAAATTGGTAATAAAAATATGCTTCCGGTAATTGCACTTGTTGGCCGACCCAATGTAGGTAAGTCAACGTTGTTTAACAGACTGACAAAAAGTCGCGATGCGCTTGTCGCTGACTATTCTGGTCTGACTCGTGACCGGAAGTATGGTGAAGGTCGTTTAGGTGATCGGGATTATATCGTTATCGACACCGGTGGTATTTCCGGTGATGAAGATGGTATTGATTATAAAATGGCTGAGCAGTCGCTGGTCGCGATTGAGGAAGCGGATATTGTCCTGTTTTTGGTGGATGGCCGAGCTGGGCTTAATCCTGCGGATGAAATGATTGCGGACCATTTACGTCGATCAGAAAAAGAAAGCTACCTCATTGTAAACAAAACAGACGGCCTTGATCCTGATATTGCCATGTCTGATTTCTACTGTTTAGGTTTGTCAGAACCTTTGCCGATAGCGGCAGCACATGGTCGTGGTGTTACTCAGTTAGTTGAATATGTATTATCTGAAATTCCGTTGCGCGATGAATCCGCCGAGGATGAAGAGCGTCAACGACAAAAGAAAATAGCTATTATTGGCCGACCTAACGTTGGTAAATCAACCTTGGTTAACCGTATTCTCGGTGAAGATCGTGTTGTCGTCTTTGATCAGGCCGGTACTACGCGAGATAGTATCTATATTCCTTTTGAAAGGGATGGCGAGCCTTATACCCTGATCGATACAGCAGGTATTCGTCGGCGTAAAAATGTGACTGAAGCGGTAGAAAAGTTTTCAATTATTAAAACACTACGTGCGATCAATGATGCCAATGTCGTGGTGCTAGTGATTGATGCTCGCGAGGGCGTTTCTGATCAAGATCTCCACCTGTTGGGATATGTGCTTGATGCCGGACGTTCGCTGGTTATCGCCATTAATAAATGGGACGGCATGACTGGCGAAGAAAAAGAGGAGGTGCGTGAACAGCTGCGTCGCCGTCTTGAATTTGTCTCTTTTGCGCGGATGCACTTTATTTCTGCATTGCATGGTAGCGGTGTTGGTAATCTGTTTGTATCGGTTGATGAAGCCTATGGCTTTGCGATGACTAAGTGGGCTACCAATAAATTAACGCGCCTATTAGAGGATATTGTTGCTGATCACCAGCCACCGATGGTGAATGGTAATCGGATTAAGTTGCGTTATGCACACCAAGGTGGGTCTAACCCGCCGATTATCGTGATTCATGGTAATCAGACAAATTCATTGCCGGGTTCCTATAAGCGTTACTTGGAAAATAAATTTACCAAAGTGCTTGGTATTAAAGGAACGCCACTTAGATTTGAGTTTAAGAGTAGCGATAATCCCTTTAAAGATAAGAAGAATGAGCTAAGCAAGCGGCAAGTCATGAAAAAGCTCCGTCAGAAGCTACATAACGATAAGCAGAAAAAGAAAGGCAGAAAAAAGTAAGCCTGGTTATGTGTATGCCCCACTTGTAAATAGCGTCTATCTAGTTGTCGCTGTATGCAGCCGATAAAAACCGCCGACAGGCGGTTTTTGTCGTTTAGTAGGCGCTTCTTCTAGGATAGGTGGGCTTTAGGTTCTTGATCCTGAGGCAACAGTAAGCGGCGCGCTCGTCGTTTTTGCTTTAAAAAAGCATCCTTTTCATCAAATTGACACTTTTTCGTGCTGCCTCTGTTGACTCACTGGCTGTGCGGTGTAGAATGCGCCTCCTCGCTTGAGACAGCCGCCGGAAACGGTCACTGAAACAGGTTGAGCTGTTCGATTAACCCATTGAAAGCGCGGCGTTTAACGCAGGCTTTTAACAGCGGAAAGTTGAACAGAAAGTCACCGACTTCGTTTGAGAATTTGCTAAAAGTTCTTAAATAAAATGGTTGACTTAATTCGGGTGTTGAGTAAAATATGCACCTCGCTTGAGACAGT
>NZ_JAHKQE010000032.1 GCF_018860855.1 Amphritea atlantica | reverse complement strand
CGCTTCAGTCAGATTAGGAAACTCACCCACGGTGCGAATACCCTTCGGATTAACGATTTCGCCAAAGCGAGTCAAACGACGGGCATAGCCTTTATCGTGGGTTAGGTATTCAAAGAAGTCGTGGCCGTGGCCTTGAGTGAAGTCAGTGCCGATACCGATCGCATCTTCACCAACGATGTTGTAAATGTATTGAATCGCTTCAACGTAATCATCGATGGTGGCGTTAACACCCGCCTTCAGGAAGGGAGTAAACATGGTGACGCCGACGAAGCCGCCTTTATCGGCGATATACTTCAGTTCTTCATCGCTACGGTTACGCGGGTGTTCTTTCAATCCCGATGGCAGACAGTGGGAATAACACACCCGTTGTTTGGATTCGTCGATCACCTCTTTCGCGGTATTCGGGCCAACGTGGGATAGATCACACAGCAGGCCATGCTTATTCATCTCAGCGACAATCTCACGGCCGAAGCCGGACAAACCGCCGTCGCGTTCATAGCAACCGGTACCGACCAGGTTTTGGGTGTTGTAGCACATCTGAACAATGCCCACGCCCAGATCTTTAAACGCTTTTACGTAGCCGATCTGATCCTGAAATGGATTGGCATTCTGAAAACCCATCATCACCCCGGTTTTACCTTCCCGCTTGGCGCGTTTGATATCTTCGGTGGTGCGTATCTTGATCAGCAGATCACTGCTCTCTTCGATCAGATTATTCATCTCAACGATATTGCGTACCGTGCCTTCAAAGTTTTCCCAGAAGGCTACGGTACAGTTCGCCGCCGTCAGGCCGCCTTTCGCCATATCTTCAAACAGCGCGCGTTCCCATTTGGCGCAGATCAAACCGTCGATAACAATGGCGTCCTTGTGTAGATCAGCTGCATTCATTCGTTTTATCCTTTTGCTCAATGCTCCGGTTATTAACCGAAGAACTTACTTAAAAACCCATCCGTGCTGCTCTATCGAAACCGTCAAAAACACAAAAATGCTCAAAGAGTAGACGCTATATTTTGTGCTGACGGTCCATTAATGATTTAGCAACATCACCATGAGCTCTCGACTTTTCATACCCACCTATCCCTTATGGAACAGTATCAAACAGCGTTGCCGGCAACCAAAGTGCCAACTCAGGCACCGCCGTCAGTATGACCGCTGCGATGCTCATCAGAATAAAAAATGGCGCGGCAGCACGTGCGACTCTACCGATCGGATGTCCTGTCAGATTTTGCATCACGAATAGATTAAAACCGACCGGCGGCGTGACTTGGCCCAGCTCAACCATCACCACCAAAAACACGCCGAACCAGAGCGGATCGAAACCTGCCTGCATGATCAAGGGCAAGGTAATCGGTAAGCTCATTACGGTGATTGAAATACCATCCAGAAACAGGCCTAGCATGATATAAAACAGGGCTAGAATTAGAATCAGCACATAAGGTGATAAGCCAAGACTACCGATGGCATGAGCCAGATCTTGAGGTACATGTAGGTAGCCCATTGCTGTCGACAAAAACGCGGCTGCCACCAAGATGGAACACACCATGCAAGAAACCTTAACGGCGCCCATCAAGGACTCGGTGAAAATAGTCCAACTGAATTGCCTTGTAACAATAATCAACAGCATCGTTGCGCCAACGCCAACCCCTGCCGCTTCAGACGGTGTTGCCAAACCACTGTATATTGAACCCAGAACAACGCCGACTAATAACAGAATAGGCATTAACAACCAGATGCCCTGCAGCGTTTGAACGAAAGAGTATCCCTGTGAAGAACGTGGAGCCAATTCCGGCTGACGTACACAACGATAAATGATGTAACCTGAATATAAGCCCGCAATGAGCAGCCCAGGTAAAACACCGGCAGCAAACAGCTTATTAATAGACACTTCCGCCAAGACACCATAAATAATCATCACAATCGAAGGTGGTATCAGCAAACCAAGACTGCCAGCACCCGCCAATGAGCCAATCGACAGGTTAACGTCATAGTTACGCGCGGCGAGTTCACTGGTTGTAATCTTACCCACGGTAGCCGTCGTTGCAGCACTCGAACCACTGACAGCAGCAAACAGTGTGCAACCGAGCACATTCGTGTGTAACAGACCGCCGGGAATACGGTTAACCAACGGCGTCAACCCTCTAAACAGGCGATCAGAAATATCGGTTCTAAATATCAGCTCTCCCATCCAAACAAACATCGGGATGGCAGCTAATTCCCATGAACTAGCACTGCGGATCATTATTTTAGAAAGAATGACGCCAATACGTTGAGGAGAAAAATCCAGTAACAGAGCCAGCCCGGTAACACCGACCATTAAAAGGCCGGCAAACACCCAAGTCCCTGAACCTAAAAAAAAGAAAATCAACATCAGCACGATGAGACCTGTCACTAAGGCATCCATAAAAGGTACTTCCTTATGATTAATGGCAAAGGTTGGTTCATTCGCTAGCTACATGATTGACAGGAGTAAGTCGTTTAACTAACAGTGCGAATAGTTGGATTGAAAATAGAAAAATGCCCAGCAATACTAGCCCTTCGGGAATCCATAACGGAACCTCAGCAATACTTTCACTAACAGCCCCACGATCCCAGTTACGCTTAACCCCAATCCACATATACCAAGTGATAAAGCAGCTCATTGCCAGTGTCATTGAGAGGCATAAAACTTCAAATCCGCACTTCACACGGCCTTTCAGTTTGGAAGCCACGACATCCACCCGAATAAGCGCATCATCATGCGCGGCATAACCTAGCGTGAGGAACGTCATCGCGGCAACGCCGTAACCCACCATTTCATCCAACATAAAGGTCGATGTGGCAAAAAAACTGCGGAGTACGATCTCCAATAGGATATGTAGCACCATATAGACCAGCAGCACCGCTGACAGTTGTGCAGCTAAGCGGGATAACCGGTAAACGAGACTTTGAAAGGTATTCATAAAACGTCCTCGCAGAGATATAAAAATCGCCCCGTCATCATAAACACGACGGGGCGAAGTACGGCCGTTTACATACCGAGACGTTGACGGTAATCAGCAATGATTTTTGCGCCCTTCGGGCCGGCTTTCTCAAGCCACTGATCAATCGCTGTTTGACCTGCTTTAGACAGCGCCTCTAAATAAGCCGCCGGAGCATCTGTTACGATATTGACACCGTTAGCCTCTAACTTCTTATAGTTATTAGCGCGACGTTCTACCAAGGCGTTCCAGTTATGCTCACTTGCATCTTTAGCCGCATCCAGTAGCTGTTGACGCATCTCTGGAGACAGGGCGTTATAAGCATCGAGATTGACATGTACCATGTTCAAAGGCACGGCGTAGTTCACTTCGGTGAAATAGCTCAGGTGTTCCCAGAATTTACCACTCGCACCCGCATCCGCTGACGTCAGTACTGCAGCAATTCCGCCGGTTGATAGCTGCGGAACAACATCGCCCCAGCTTAACTGGATCGGTGCGGCCCCTGCTGCTCGCAATGCAACGGTACCGTTAGCGTCATAAGTCCGAATTTTTAAATTGGCTAATTCTGCAATGCTAGCAACAGGCTTATTCGCCCATATACCGCTAGGTGTCCACGGTGAAGCATAAAGAAGTTTCTGGTTATTTTGCTCAAATACTTCGTCGTAGTAAGGTTTAGCTACCTCATAAAGTATTTTTGCTTCTTCCGGTGTCTTAGCCAAGAAAGGCAAAGCCGTTAACTGGAAAAGAGGATCAATACCACCTAAAGGTGCAGCAAGTGTATCGGCTATTTGAACAGCACCATCGCCTACAGCATCAAGGTGATCTTTGGATTTAAAACCGAGTGCGCCGCCAAAGTGAACCGTAATGGCGAATTTACCATCGGTTTTTTCACTCAAGCGCTTCACAAAATAGCTATCACCTTCACCATGTATTGAGGTGTTGCTATATTCGTTAGACATGTCCCATTTAACGTCTGCGTTTGCGCTACTGATTCCCATTGTGAGTAAAGCGCCGGCAAGTGTAAGGCCAATTTTCTTTTTCATTTTAGTCTCCAACTTATTTAGGATTATTACTATTTGGTCATACAAAAAACGTTTTGAAATTGTGGAACATTCCCCTGAAAAAAATTGACAGATAACATCAGTATTAATAGGTGAAAAATACTTATCAGAATTGTTGCAGCCTTGAGATTTAAGACCGCGGAGAGAGAAGTTAAAGCTTGAGATTGAGCGCTATCATGAGGACAGCGCGGAGGTTGTCGATGAAACAGCGTGCTATCACATCGAGTAAAACAGATTCGAAGAGTGGCTGGCGATACCGAGACCTGAAACATACTGCCCTGTTTATATCGCCCCGGCTCCGTCATGACTTCACCCCTTCTCGTTGCCGGTCTGTTGATCTTCCTGACCGTCAACCTTAAGCGTTTCTTCACGCTTTATCAGGAATGATGAGAGTATCGTCTTCCAAGCCTCGAGAATTTCTACATAGTAGTCTGGATCGTCACGCAATACGGTTTGCACAGCCATACCGCGTAAAAGGCAAAGCGTCATATTCAAAAGAATCTCTACACGGGCGGGAGATTCTTCCGTTGCTTGGAAAAAGCGTAGCCAGAGCTCATCGAGTTGATCATGGAACTCTTTAATGAGTGGTATCAACCTCTCTTTCAGGTTTGGATCTGTACGCGCAGCGGTGATGAGTTCTAGCGAAGCGAAAAAGAAACGTCCATGGAAAAACTTTTCCAACGAACCGTGTAAGAAGGATTCCAGATCTCCTCCGGAATTACGTACTTCAACCGCCAACTCCTGCACTTCATCAATGAAGCTCGAAAACAGGTATTGAGTCGCGGCGGTGATCAAACCAACTTTACTATGGAAATGATGTACTTGGGCACCCCGTGTGACGCCAGCACGCATGACAATTTCAGCCGAACTGGCACCGGCATAGCCGACATCGATAAGCGTATCGATGGTTGCCTCTAGCAATAAAGTGCGTGTTTCAGCACTTCGTTGGGCCTGTGTTCGTGGTGTCGGTGTAGCGACTTTCATGTCCACTCCTAGATAACAATTATCAATTTATTTTTATTTTACATACATCCCAGTATGTATGTGTTCACATAATTGTCAATATTTTTTAACCTTAGGTTAACCCTCTTGATGGTTTACCTTTCTCTAAAGGACGCTTAAACATGGAGTGATCAAGGGGTTGAGAGAGTCATTCTGCGCTGCTGATTGAGTTCAAATCACAACTGAATAGTCGCTAAGCAGATTAACAATAAGCCGTCGTTAAAGGATCATGAAAAGAGCGCCTTACTGATTGACAGCAACCATAATTCTGCATTGAAATCCGACAACGAATAACCGGTGATGACGTTTAAAAAAGCGAACAAAGCACGTGTCGCGGTGGATACCGCTAACGAGATGGAGGCCAAAATTCACGCTTGAAGTGTAGATATTAAGCTTTTGATCTATTGATAAAACACAATAAATGGACGCTAAAATACGAGATTAAAGCCTAATTATCGGCGATATAAGCTTCTTGGCGAGGTATTAACACTCAATAACGAATGCGTTAACGCATTCGGACTCTTAATATTCAGCGCACTGCTAATATTGCACGCGATCATGGCCTATTTTTAGCGGCTTAAAATAGGCGCGACCTGTCTGCCCAAGACATTAGCGATCGAATAATCAGGTGTATCGATAAGGCTAGTTGATCAGCTCAGACACTTCCAATGTGCCGTTGATATCCAGAAAGGGACAGTCCTTTACCGCCGCCAGTGCGAGTGCCATGGAATCCATCTCAATGACCGTATAGCCGGACATTAATGACGCACTGCCAACACTAACACGGCCATCGGGATGTACTGTTTGGGTAATTTTAAACGGTGTTGCGGGGTTCACAACGCAAGGGCCAAGAGAGAGCAGCCACTCTTTATAACGCGCATAATGTTGCTGCCCTTCCTCAACGGTAGACGGCTTATCGCCGCCGATATAGGTGATCATATACTGTGACATAAGAGACTCCCGAAAATCCAAGTCGTTGCCGTCATAACAACGATGTCGGTAATTTCAGTTTAGTCCCGCAGCACACTTTTCGCCGCTGAAAGATTCGCGCATAACAAGACTCACATCACAACATTCAGTTTAAGCCACCGTAAACAACCGCAATGAAATTGCGATGCTGATCTTAACCGTCGGCTTCAGAGTATTGCCTTAACAAGTTACAAATAATCATATTTAGATCGGCCAGGGTACGCTTAGCCCGTTCACCCTTTTGGTTCACAACCACTAGCATGACACTGTGAGTGACCTCAAGATAGAGACGTCCTAACCGTTGCCGCTCTTTCAAATGACGATTGATACCCATCCGTTTAAACACCGCCGCCATCCGTGTGATTTCCAACTCATCGTGCTGTTCATCTAACTCCCGCAATTCGGGAACAGAAAACATCGCCTGCACCAGCGTTAAAATCGCCTTTTGCTGCTTATAGGTTTTTAGCTTTAGCGCCAGCATCCGCTCGACCAAAGTCGCCATCGGCAAAGTTTCAACCGGCCAACGGTCGATCTCATCCAGTGCCGCTTCGACTGTTTCGAGCCAGCGTGAGCCCATCGCATAGAGAATCGCATGTTTATTGGGGAAGTAATGATAGAGAGAGCCGACAGAAATGCCGACCTCTTTAGCGATCAAAATGGTATTCAGATCATCTAGCCCGACCCGTTCCAGCAGCTCACCGGTCACATCGATGATCTGCTTAGAGCGCATTTTAGAGCGCCCCTGTACCGGCGCATTTCGCGGGGCTAGATCTTGTGCTGTTTTTATTCGACGTTTATCTGTCAATTTTGTGCCCAATACTACTGATTCAACGAACTGAAGGGCGGCATTATAGACTGAATTATCGGGGTTCTGAAAACATCGTTTGCTGTGCCGCGGTAAAGATAACCGCTAAACATCTAGAAAAAACGGTCACGCATTGAATAATACAGCATTCCCGCAACCAGTCCGGGCCAACGCAACAGGGTGCCACCGGGAAAGGATGGCGTCGGCACTTGCGTAAACAGATCAAATTTTTCTACTGAGCCACTGATCGCCTCGGCCATCAACTTGCCCCCCAATGTTGCCAGTGCCACCCCATGGCCGGAATACCCCTGGGCCACAAACAGATTATCTTCGATCCGATCAAAGTGTGGCATGCGATTGAGGGTAATCGCCAACGTACCTCCCCACCCATAATCAATCTTTACGTCTGCTAATTCAGGATAGAACTGCAGCATATAAGGACGGACAAAATTTGGAATATCTTTAGGAAAGTGACGACTGTAGTTTTCACCGCCGCCCCAGAGTAGTCGGTTATCGCCGGATAATTTGAAGTAGTTAATCACAAAGCGTGAATCGGCCACCGCGACATCATCTCGGTTAATACGCTGACACAGCTCATCACTGAGCGGCTCTGTCGCAATGATAAAGTTATTGATCGGCATGATTTTAGCGGCAATGCGCGGCTCTAACTTATCCAAATAACCATTACACGCCAGCAGAATATACTTTGCTTTAACAACCCCGTTATCGGTGCGAACCTCCGCTTGCTGACCGGCGGCATAGCCTGTTACCCGGCTATGCTCATGAATCACGACGCCCGCTTTAGTGGCCGCCGCTGCAAGCCCTAAGGCATAGTTCAACGGATGTAGATGAACCGCATCTTGCCAATATTCACCGCCATAGTAGCGTTCAGTGCCAAGCATCGCTTGCATCTCATCATCATCGACAAAACGAATCTTATCGTAGCCCAACACCTTCTGTTTATAGGCCACGCTCTCGCGTATCTCGCCGACATGCTTAGGCTTCGCCGCCACATGCATAACCCCCTGCTTCAAATCACAGTTGATCTGATGTTCTGCAATCAGTGTTTTAACCAGTTCGACCGATGCTAATGAGCTCTGCCACAGCGCATCGGCGGCTGCCCGTCCCATTTTTTTAGTCAGCTCCGCATGCCCCATATTATGCCCCTGACAGACCTGGCCACCGTTGCGACCCGAAGCTCCCCAACCAACGGTTTCGCCTTCGAGCAACGTCACTGAATAACCTTTTTCAGCCAGATGCAAAGCCGCCGACAAGCCCGTATATCCTGCCCCAATAATGCAAACATCAGCCTCCTCTTCTCCTCTTAACGCGGAATAGTCAGGGCTAACATTGGCTGAAGCAACATAATAAGACGGCCGGTAGTTATTATCATTCATAGGTCGGGCTTCCATAAAACACATATCAAACAAACTAAAAAAGGCATACACCAAAACAATAAACCGAATAATAATTCTAATTTAATCTTACAGCAAGCCCATAAAACGGCATTTAAAATTAAATTAATGTTGATTTTGTAAAAGTCATAGAATAACCTAAAACCCGAATAATGATTCGAGTAAAGAGTAATATATGTGCCTCAAGCATGACTGATTGAGGCACAAAAGATTGATACCCTGCATAACACGCAGCGATGACATCACGACACGTTTCGCCGAGTTTTCAACTAAGCTCAGCAAAGAAGTATTACCGCTATAGTAAATAGCAACCATCAGACTAACACGACAAAGTAGGTGATTTATGGAAGCCGTGGAAAGGTTTCTCAAAGAGAACGGGATAACTGAGGTCGAATCGACCCTGCCAGACATGACTGGCAATGCCCGGGGTAAATTTTACCCCACTAAAAAATATCTGGCGGAGAAAGGAGGTAAGATCCCTGAGACCTTGCTGGTACAAACCGTCACCGGCGAATGGGCTGACAATCACTACGATATTGTCGATCCTGCGGATCGGGATATGGTCTTGGTCCCAGACTCCAACACCTTACGACTGGTTCCTTGGACCGATGAACCCACGGCTCAGGTAATCAACGATTGCTACACCAGTGATGGTCAGTTACACCCGCTTTCCAGTCGTTCCGTTCTGCGTCGCATACTCAAACTGTATGAAGATGAAGGTCTACGCCCTGTGATTGCTCCCGAGGTCGAGTTTTATCTTATTCAGAAAAACACCGATCCCGATTATGAACTCAAACCCGCCACTGGACGCTCTGGACGCCGCGAAACTGCGCGCCAATCTTACGGCATTGATGCGGTCAATGAATTCAATCCAGTAATCGACACCCTGTATAACTACTGCGAAGTTCAGGGCCTCGATGTAGACACACTGATCCATGAGTCTGGCGCGGCCCAGATGGAGATTAACTTTCTCCACGGAGACGCCCTCGATCTGGCCGATCAGGTCTTTGTCTTCAAGCGGACACTACGTGAAACCGCGATGAAGCACGATATGTATGCCACCTTTATGGCTAAGCCGATGCAGCATGAACCCGGTAGCGCCATGCATATCCACCAGAGCATGATCGATATTGAAACCGGTGAAAATATTTTTGCAGGCGATGCCGAGAATCAATTCTCTGAACGCTTCTATCACTATTTAGGAGGACTGCAAAAATACACCCCACAAGCGATCTCCTTCTATGCGCCGAATGTGAACTCATATCGTCGTTTCGCCCCCGATATTGCGGCGCCGATCAACTTCAAATGGGGCATCGATAACCGTACGACCGGCTTACGAGTGCCTATTGCTCCGTTAGCAGCAACCCGAATCGAAAACCGCTTCCCCGGTTCTGATTGCAACCCATACCTCGCTATCGCGGCCAGTCTTGCCTGCGGTTACTTGGGAATGAAACAAAAACTCAACGCCACCAAGCCGGTTACCACACTTGGGGCTGACGATGATGATGTTGTGGAAGTTGCACGCTCTCTGGGTGAAGGCTTATCACTACTAGAAGAAAGCCCAGAATTATGTGAAATTATGGGCTCAGAGTTTGTAAAAGCTTACCTAGGGGTTAAACGAGCCGAATTTGAAACCTTTCATGAGGTTATCAGTTCATGGGAGCGGGAATATCTGCTGCTAACGGTTTAACATCCGTAAAACCCCTAATCTGTATATTGACAGATTAGGGGGACTGACTACACGCGACTTACTTTAACCGAAACTCCGACACGAGGCACAAAATAATGACAAAGACTGTACCTTACCTGATCAGAAAAGCGTTACAGGTATCCACTCTGGGCTTGGCTGCCACAGTGCCACTGGCGCAGGCAGAGGAAGTGCTGAACTTCTACAACTGGTCAGACTATATCGCTGAAGATACCTTGGCAAAATTTGAAGCGGAAACCGGTATAAAAGTTGTTTATGACGTCTATGACAGCAATGAAACCCTTGAAGCTAAACTGCTCGCCGGCCACTCAGGGTATGACTTAGTCGTACCTAGTTCTCACTTTATGGAGCAGCAGATTAAAGCGGGGATTTTTCAAAAACTGCAGAAAGACAAGCTCAGCAATCTGGGTAACCTTGATCCGAGCCTAATGAAGCTACTCGACAACAAAGATCAGGGTAACCAGTATGGCGTTCCCTATCTGTGGGGCACCACAGGTATCGGCTATAACGTTAAACAGGTTCAAGCCGCGTTAGGCGTGGACGCTCCGGTTGATAGCTGGGATCTTGTTTTCAACCCTGAAAACATGAAGAAGCTCGCCGATTGCGGTGTCACTTTCTTAGACTCTCCTGATGAAATCTACCCACTCGCCCTGCTCTACACAGGCCAATCGTCACTCGATACCAGCACAACGGTACATAAAAACGATAGCCCTGCGGCAAAAGCGCTCAAAGCCGTACGCCCCTACCTGCGTCAGTTCAGCTCATCACAATACGTGAATGACCTAGCCAATGGAGATATCTGCGTCGCGATCGGTTACTCAGGCGATATATTTCAAGCACAAGCCCGCGCGGAAGAAGCCGGCAATGGCAACGAAATTGCCTACAGTATTCCTAAAGAGGGTACTGAAATCTGGTTTGATATGTTACTCATTCCCTCAGATGCCAAGCACGCCGAAAACGCACACAAGTTTATTAACTTCCTGCTGCGCCCCGATATCATCGCTGACATTACCAATTACGTTTGGTATGCCAATCCGAATCTAGCGTCAACCGATCTCGTTGACCCGGATATCACATCCGATCCAGCCATCTATCCAGATACCAACACCCGTGATCGGCTGTATATGCCAGCAACGTTACCTGCTAAAACGGCCCGTGTTCGCAGCCGCACTTGGTCAAACATTAAAACCGGCAAATAAGTAAGTCGATTTTTCACACCAATAACCGCTCTTTTTGAGCGGTTTTTTTTGCCATAAAACCTTGATCCTATTACGCCTCGTCAAAGTAATTTATTAACCCTAACCGTTTAAATAGGAGTAATTGGCGCAATTCTGCTAAAATCCAAACTCGACACGCGCTCTGATGTTGGCAGTCGATCCACATAAACCGATAGATGATATGTTATGAGCTTGCCCAACCTGCGCAAACCTTCTTTTGTTCTAATTAGCGGTATTTTGTTATCAGTGGCATTCACCGCCATCAGCCTGATCAGTTACTATGTCGCCAACCAATCACTTAACCAGCACATCACCACCAACACGCTACCGCTGACCAGCGATACCATTTATTCAGAAGTACAGCGAGATCTATTACAACCGGTGTTGGTTTCATCACTGATGGCGCAGGACACCTTCGTCCACGACTGGATCGAGGGAGGTGAACAAAATCCAGAGCAGATGCCGCGCTACCTCAAAGCGATTCAAGAACGCTACAATGCCTTTACCGCTTTTTTTGTCTCTGAATACACTCATAATTACTATCACAGCACTGGCATTCTCAAACAAGTTTCAGATAGCCGCCCTGCTGATCGCTGGTATTTTGATAGCCGCAGAACACCGGAAGAATTTGATATCAATCTCGATTTAGATACTGCAAATACATCGATCACCACGCTGTTCGTCAATCATAAGGTCAGAGATCAACAAGGGAAATTGCTCGGCATTATTGGCGTTGGACTCGCATCGACGACGATTAAAGAATTGATCGAAACCTATCAAAATCGGTATGGCCGGCAAGTTTACTTTATCGACCCGCAGGGTAAAGTCACAATGCAAGGCAGCCAGTTCAGTGCCCTCGATATACATAAAGTCAAAGGGCTTCAAGATATAGCTGCTGACATCTTAAGCAGCTCAGAGGGTTCATATACCTATACCAACGACAACAAGACCTATCTCATCAAAACCCGCTACATACCTGAGCTCAGCTGGTATCTGATCGTACAACACACCGAACAGAGTGAAGCACGGATCACTACCACACTGTGGATCAACCTGACCATCAGCCTATTGGTTATCATAGCCGTGCTGTTATTACAGCATTTCACGCTAGGTGGGTACCAACGTCGATTAGAGTATATGGCAAATACCGACCCACTGACGGGAGCCTCTAGTCGGCATGCTTTTGAAATGACATTTCAACAAATTATTAACTTTGCTCGACGCCAAAAGCATCCTGTTTCCACCATGTTGGTCGATATCGACCATTTTAAAACATTCAATGATAATTATGGCCATCTACTGGGAGACACTATTCTCACAAAGGTCGCTAAAATCCTAACCAAGAACCTACGGCAAGCCGATACCCTTTGCCGTTGGGGTGGTGATGAGTTTTTTATCGTCCTGCCCAACTGTCACCAGGAAGACGCACGGCTCATCGCCGAAAACATGCGCCAGGAGATAGAGGCATCTTTAAATATCATTGATGATAAACAGCTGCATGTTACTGCCAGCTTTGGCGTCGCAGAGTACAACAATAACGAAACCACCATCAGCCTGTTCAACCGCACAGATTTAGCCCTATATCGCGCTAAATCCAACAACCGTAATCAGGTCGAGATTGCCACCGAGTTATCTTTTAAGACGGTGTAATCGTTATCTTTTATTACAAATTCTCAAATAAATGGTTGCTATTAAAGTCCGGATTGTATATATTAATTCCAGCTTGAAGATTCACCGTATTTTTATGCATCATTTCGAAGATCCTGTTTCAGCTTCTCGTCCTGTTTCCATAATGTATAGTAAAAATTCCTGCTTCATCCGCTATCTCTGATAGCAAAAACATTATTTATAAAGGACAACTAACATGGCTACTGTAACCGGTACTGTTAAATGGTTTAACGCTGACAAAGGCTTCGGTTTTATTGAGCAAGAAAATGGCCCTGACGTATTCGCACACTTCAGTGCAATCCAGAGCAACGGCTTCAAAACTCTTGAAGAAGGCCAGCAGGTACAGTTTTCTGTAACTCAAGGTCAACGTGGTCCACAGGCAGAAAACATCGTTGCCATCTAAGACCGCGTAAGTTAACAGATCTTTGATCTGTTGCTACCAGAGAAAGGCTTGATTTATATCAAGCCTTTTTTGTGTCTGCTATTTCCCTTCCCACTTAGCACTGTTATAAACGATCCCCTGCCCTGCCATTAAACAAACTCTGTGAAAGCAACCTCTGTTAACACAAGCCCGTTAACATGAACCCCGCAAAATCCTTAACATCGCCTCCACAAAGACCCGATCCGCATAAAGCTTTTACCCTTAAAAACTAGCACTTAGAATCTAAAGCTTAGAATCTAAAGCTTAGAATTTAAAGTTTAGAACTCAAAGTTTAGAATTTAAGGCTTTCAACTTATGCACTAAGCACTGAAACGATGTTTTCGACCACTCGCTCAGCACTGGCCCGCTGCTCAGACAACGACGCTATCGCCTGCTCCGCCTCTTCCTGAGTAATATACTCTGGAGTAATTGCCGCCAACAGATCTTGCATATAATCCACACCAAACTCTGGATGCGCCTGCACCGTAAAGATAGAGCACCCATAACTCAGTATCGCATTAGGACAGAAAACAGACCCTGCCAGCACCTCAGCGCCTTCAGGTAAGCTAATCACCTGATCCTGATGGATGATATGCAAGTAGAGATCATCACGACCAAACGGCGTCTCAGTCACGCCAGTCGGTTGATAATGGCCGATTCCTAGCCCCCAGCCGACCGCAGCTTTCTCAACGGTTCCACCCAATGCTTGGGCAATGATCTGATGACCAAAACAGATCCCCACTAATGGCTGTTTAAGCCGATCAATATCCCTGATCAACTGCTCCAATGGCCTAATCCATGGGAGCGACTCATATACACTGGCTGGCGATCCGGTAATAATCCAGCCATCACACTGGTCAGCAGAATCTGGAAACTCTCCTAGGTAGACATTCCAAGTTTGAAACCGAAATGCCGTGTGACTCAGCATTCGCTCCGTCATCTGCGCAAAAGAACCATACTGGGCCAATAGCGCTGCCTCGTTACTACCGGCAGCCAAAATACCTATTTTCATCGAACCTCCAGACGTAAAAAAACCGCCAAACATAGCGGTTTTAGCTTATTGCTCAGCCTTAACGCTGTAAGAAGTCAGCCATCCAACGTGCCACTTCTTGTGAGTCGGTTGCCGCACCTTCAGCCTGAAGCTCCGCCAAGCCCACTTCTGCCACTGGGTCAGGAATAACGTCACCTCTACGCAGCTTCACCAGCTCAGTTTCATAACTCAGATTAAATTCTGGATGTGCCTGCACGGTAAAAATATTATCGCCATACACTAAACCTGCATACTGACAAAATTCAGACTTAGCAAAAACACGGGCGTTGTCTGGTTTTTCTATCACCTGATAGCGATGCATGGCACTGATAGCAAAATGATCGACATCATCTTTGATAAAATCATTTTCACCTACCAAGTTATAACGATGCAGACCCACACCCCAACCACCTTCATAGGCTTCAACCTTACCGCCAAAAGCTTCAGCAATAATTTGATGACCAAAACAGATACCGAGCAATGGACGATGACAGGCATCAATTTCCAAAATCAGTTTTTTAAGCGCGATCATCCAGTCACGATGCTCATCGACATTATATTTTGATCCCGTAATCACCCAGCCATCGCACTGCTGCGCATTGTCGGGAAAAACACCGTCACGGACATCAAACACCTGATAGTCAAAATCAGCATCAATCAACGCAAACAACTGCTTAAACATATCGGCATAAGAACCATACTGACCCAATAATTCATCAGGTGTAATACCAGTTGCCAGAATACCTATTTTTTTCACTTGTTTCTCACCTTTACCACTCATTAGCCAATGTTGAAGCTAGCCATCAAGCTTAACGATCGTTAACGCATATTAGGTATCTGCACCCCAATTTTTGGAGTGCAGGCTAACACCTAATTACTCCTGTCTTTCTAGCAATTTGGCCTGGCGTCGCATCTGCCACATCGCTGCAATTACGCCAATCGCAACCACCAGAATCATCAGTGTTGCCAGTGCATTGACCTCAGGCGAAACCCCCAAGCGCACTTTCGAGAAGATCACCATCGGCAAGGTACTGTTACCTGGCCCAGAGACAAAACTCGCAATAACCAGATCATCTAACGACAAGGTGAAAGAGAGCAACCAACCGGATATCACCGCTGGCATGATTAACGGCAGCGTCACCAAGAAAAACAGTGATGAGGGCTTAGCACCCAGATCCATCGCGGCCTCTTCCAAGGTCTCGTCCATCTGCGACAAGCGTGATTGCACAATCACCGCCACATAAGCCATACAAAAGGTTACATGGGCAATAATAATGGTGATAGTGCCTCGCCCCGCAGGCCATCCAAACGCACTTTCCATCGCCACAAACAGCAGCAGTAGCGAAAGCCCTGTAATCACTTCCGGCATCACCAATGGCGCACTAATCCAACCTGAGAGGATCATTTTACCTCGAGAACGACTGAAGCGACTCAAGACAAAGCCCGCCATCGTGCCCAACACGACTGCCACACTGGCACTGATAAAGGCAATTTTAAAGCTCAACAGAGCGGCGTCGATAATCTGATCATTACGAAACAGCTCACCGTACCATTTTAATGACCAACCACCCCAAACAGTCACCAACTTTGATTTATTAAAGCTGTAAACCACTAGCGCAATCATCGGGGCATACAGAAAGATAAACCCCATGGTAGCCGTCGTGTTTAAAAATAAAGATCTGCGCTTCATTAGACCGTCTCCTCTTTACCCTGACTGTTGCGGATCAACATGATCGGCAACACCAGCACGATCAGCATCACAATGGCAACCGCTGAGGCCATCGGCCAGTCACGATTGAGAAAGAACTCGTCCCATAACACCCGGCCAATCATCAAGGTATCAGAACCACCCAGCAACGAAGGTATAACAAACTCACCAACGGCAGGAATAAACACCAAGACACAACCCGCAATGATACCGGGCACCGCTAACGGTACAGTAATTAAAAAGAAACTCGTCGCAGGACGTGCGCCTAGATCTTCGGCCGCTTCTAGCAGCGTCATATCCATTTTTTCCAAGGCGCTATAGAGCGGCAGAACCATAAACGGCAAGTAGGTATAAACGATCCCGATATAGACCGCAAAATCGGTTTGCAGCATGATCAACGGCTGGTCGATAATGCCGGTACTCATTAAAAACTCATTCACCAATCCATTCTTTTTCAGAAACCCCATCCAGGCGTAAACCCGCAACAGAAAGGAGGTCCAAAACGGCAAGATCACCAGCGAGAGCAGCAATGCACGAGTGGAGGGCTTACTACGCGCCATCAGATAGGCAATAGGGAAAGCGATCAGTAGTGTGAAAAATGTCGATACCGCTGCGATCTTAATAGAACTCAGGTAAGCATCGATATAAAACGAGTCTTCAAACAGAAACAGGTAATTACCCAAATTCAGTTTGAGACTAAGATAGGCGTCTTCTGCATTCCAATCCAATAACGCCGTATAAGGCGGTACTGCGATCGCCGTTTCAGATAGGGATATTTTAAATACCACCAAAAAAGGGATAAAGAAGAAGATGGCTAACCATAGGGTTGGCACGGAAAATACCGAAACCCGCCCCCAGTTTACCCGCTTAAAGAAATTGTATTTTGCCAGGCGTGAACCAGAGCCATCCACCCAGGCAGAACCTGTTTGTATGCTCATGCCGTCAATACCACGCTACTGTCTAAATCCCAAAAGAGGTAAACCTGCTCATTCCAGGTCAATCGCTCACTGCTCGCTCTTGAGATGTTAGGCTGCGTGACCCGCACCTCTTTTCCGCTGGCTAAGCGGACACGATAAACCGTCAAACCACCCATGTAGGCGTACTCTTCAACCACACCACAGACACAGTTTTCCTGCTGATCCGGTTGCTGCCGACTAATACGCATCTTTTCAGGACGCACCGCCACATGTACTTTTTGATTCGGCGCACAACTAATACCATGACTAACGTACAGCACAGCACCCGCTTCCTGAGAATTAATCCGTACAGAATCAGGCTGGTCTTCGATTACACGACCTTCAAACAGATTCACTGAGCCGACAAACTGAGCCACAAAACGACTGTTTGGATACTCATAAACATCATGGGGCTCGGCGGTTTGTACGATCACGCCATGATTCATTACACCGATTCGGGTGGCCAGCGTCATCGCCTCCTCCTGATCGTGTGTCACCACCACAAAGGTCACGCCGAGCTCTTCCTGAATATTGATCAGCTCGAACTGAGTTTCTTCCCGTAGCTTCTTGTCGAGCGCACCGAGGGGCTCATCCAACAGCAGCAGCTTAGGACGCTTAACTAACGACCGAGCCAAGGCAACACGCTGACGTTGACCACCCGATAATTGATGCGGTTTACGCTTGCCCAGATGATCCAGTTGCACCATATCGAGCATCTTCGCCACCCGCTGCTTAACCTCAGTCCGGCCCAGCCCTTCACGCTTCAAACCAAAAGCGACATTGTCTTCAACCGATAGATGAGGAAACAATGCATAGGACTGAAACATCATATTAATCGGACGCTTCCACGGCTGAATACCTGACATATCAACCCCATCAATAATGATGCGGCCACTGGTAGGCGACTCAAAGCCTGCCAGCATGCGCAGCAGAGTACTTTTACCAGAACCGGAACCACCCAATAGACAGAACAGTTCGTTTTTATAAATATCCAGCGAGATATTATCAACCGCAGTAAAGTCACCGAATTTTTTAGTGACATTCTCTATGCGTAAAAAGGGTGTTGCACCCTCTTGCTTCCACAGCGGTAACTCAGTGATCTGCGGCGATGCCTCTAACGCGCTATCACTTGGTGTCTCAATCATCGTTGTTGAACTCATACTACACCCTAAATACTGATTCAAAGACTGAGTTCAGCAATGAACTCAATGAATTATTGATGTAGCCTTCAGCTGATTTCAATCAACTTATAACCCTAGGGTTGAAGGCTTACTGAATAACTCACCCTGACAGACGTAACGCTTCTGCCAGGGACAGGCTTAGCGGCCGGTTTTAATACCAGTCCAAGCGCGAGTCAATAACCGATCAAACTTAGCCGCATGAGCATTCTGAGTAAATAGATTAGCCTTCACTTCATCTGATGGGTAGATACCAGGATTGTTCAACACCTCTTCCAGCACCATCGGCTCAGCCGCTTTATTGGCAACCGCATAGTAAGCATAGTTAGAGATTGAAGCGGCATTTTCACCACGCAGAATGTAATCAATCAATTGATAAGCGGCCTCTTTATGGGGCGCATCAGCAGGAATCGCTAATAGATCAAACCAGACAACCGTACCCTCTTTGGGTATAGCATAATCAACTTTTATACCCTGCCCCGCTTCTTCTGCGCGTCCCTGTGCCTGCAATACATCACCGTTATAACCCAGTGCGATACAGGTATCGCCATTAGCAAGATCAGAGATATAGGCGGATGATGAGAACTTACGATAATTATCACGTACCGAACTGAGCAACGTTTTAGCTTTGGCAAGATCCGCTTTACTCTCAGAATTTGGGTCTAGACCCAAATAATTCAGCGCAATTGACACCACTTCTGCGGGTGAATCCAGTACCGTAATACCACAATCTTGCAACTTAGCAGCCAGCTCCGGCTTAAAGATCAAGTCTAGCGAATCGACCGGCATATCACCGAGTCGCGCCTTAATCATATCAATGTTATAGCCTAAACCAATGGTACCCCATGCATAGGGAACATTGTGTTTATTGTCTGGGTCATGGCGCGCAATCTTCTCGATCATGACCGTATCAAGGTTGCCGTAATTGGTCAGTTTGGAATGATCAATCTCGGCATAAATACCGGCCTGTACCTGACGCTCTAGAAATGAGCCGGTAGGTACAACAACATCATAGCCCGCGCCACCAGACATCAGTTTAGCTTCAAGCGCCTCATTGGAATCATAAACATCATAATTAACTTTGATTCCGGTCTCTTTAGTAAAGTTTTCAAGAACCTCTGGGCTGATGTAATCGGACCAGTTATAAAAGTTCACTACCTGCTCTTCAGCAAGAGCCGTAGTTGATACCGTTATTGCCAACGCAGCCGCAAGACCAAGTTTTTTAGGGTTCATTTTGTCACTCCATTTCTGGTGCTTTAGATTTCACAGCTTTTACTGTTACATAATCTAAGCATTAACTCTTTAGATGTCGCGTTGCGACGCTCATCAGAGCCACACTTTATTGTTGTTATTGTCATGGCTGCCCCTCTGATCAAGGAAGCAGCACTCAAGCTTCTCAAACTGTCGCAGTATTTTCCGCAACTAGTAAAAATGTACGTTAACCTCCCTGTCGTCTATATACCCCTCAATGGGTATTAACCATTAATTCTTTATTATTAAGCAGTTACAGCAAACCAAGATATGATTCATATTCAATATCAGAGATCTGCTCGTTAATTTTTCTCTGTTCCTGACGTTTCGCCGCAGAGAATACCCGCACAAACTCTTCACCTAAATATGCTTCAAGCACGCTACTATCGGCGAACAATTCGGTCGCTACATCCCACTTATTAGGCAAAATCAGCTCCTGATCGCCTTCCACATAGGCATCCCCTTCAATCGGCGCCGGTGGCATCAGTTTATTTTCAATACCATACAAAGCACCCGCCAACACCGCAGCTAACACAAGGTAGGGGTTGGCATCGGCGCCTGATACACGGTGTTCGATACGTCGAGCAACACATGGACTTTCAGGAACACGCAGCGCGACTGTCCGGTTTTCATAACCCCAACTCGCAAAAGTTGGTGCATGTGCACCCGCCATAAAGCGACGGTAGGAGTTTAGATGAGGTGCAAAAATCAACATGCTGTCAGACATCGTGTGCATCAGACCGGCCACCGCATTCTTCAGAATATCGGTTCCTTCTTCACCACCATTATCAAAAACGTTATTACCTGCTTCATCTAACAGGCTGAAATGGACATGGAAACCATTACCACTCTTATCCGTATACGGTTTCGCCATAAAGGTAGACGAGTAGCCATGCTTACGGGAGATACCCTTAATTAAGCGCTTAAACATAATGGCCTGATCACCAGCCAGCAGCGGATCATTGACATGCAGCAGGTTGATCTCGAACTGACCTGGGCCGAGTTCAGAAATAATCGTATCCGCCGGTACACCCTGTATTTCACAGACTTCACGTACTTCAGCAAAAAAGGCTGATAAACCATCCATCTCATCAATAGAATAGCAGTCGGTTTCACTCAGTCGACGACCGTGCCCTTCCGTTAGAATAGGAGGCTGTGGTCGCTGCGTCTCTTCAGACTGACCATCCATCAGATAGAATTCCAGCTCGGTTGCCATCACCGGCGTTAAACCTAACGCCTTAAAGCGCTTGACCACACCTGCCAACACCTGGCGTGGATCACAACCAAACGGTGTGCCATCAGGGTTGAACATAGTTGCCAAAATTTGATCGCGAGGCTCTTCAGCCCACGGCACCGGGATAGCCTCCTCACCGACGGGCATACAGATACCATCCATATCGCCCGTTTCAAACACTAAACCATTATCAAGGACATCATCGCCCCAAAAATCAAACCCTAAAACAGAACGGGGTAACTTAACTCCCTCTTCAAACACCTTACCCACGGCATTAGCCGGCAGCCGCTTGCCTCGCAAGTTACCATTTAGGTCCGTTATAAACAGGTCAAACTCTTTATCGTCTTCTTTATTAAACATAATAAGATTCTCACTCGAAATCTTTTATCCCTGCCCCAAGGAAAGTAGCAGCGCATCCATGGAAACCACACAGACCGATTACCTACCCCGAACAGAGTCACAACACACCGTTGCAATCTTGTTAGCGTTACGTTTCAACTTTTGTGATCACAAACAATGATTCAATGTGATCACATTTTTTTATGGCGGTCAATATCGACAATCACTAAATAAGTCATGTACTGTTTAGTGATCTCAATATATAGAGAGCCCTATTAAAGGCTCCAAACAGAAATAAGGCCAGAACCTATTTTGATTATGGACAAGAAATCTCCGATTAAGATCACCTTAACCGAGCGTAACGACGCTGTAACTATCACTCAGTGGGTATATCAGACGCTGCGCAACGCCGTGATGTATGGTGAAATTCTGCCAGGAAGAGCTCTCACCATCCGCGAACTGGCCGGTATTATGGATGTTAGCCCGATGCCGGTGCGTGAAGCACTACGCCAACTAGCGGCTGAAAATGCATTGGAAATTCAGGGCAACCGCCGTGTCATGGTGCCTAAAATGACCGCCATGAAATTCAATGAATTGTGCGAAGCACGCATCGCTATTGAATCCCACGCGGCGGCCCGCGCACTCCCCTATATTGATGGAGAACGCCTCGAACAGCTACGTTCGCTAGACAGCCTAATTGATCAAGCACAAGAGATAGGCAACCTAGAACAGATCAGTCTGCTCAATCAAAACTTTCACCGAGCACTTTATACCGCCAACCCTCACCAAGTTACCCTGCCACTGATTGAAAGCCTCTGGCTGCAACTGGGCCCATTTATGCGCTTGGCTAACAATGAACTGGATGAACACTATCTAGTTGATCGACACAATGAAGCGATGGCAGCCATAGAAAAAAAGGACGCTTACGCTCTGCAGATCGCTATTTCTGCAGATATCCGCGAAGGGATCGCCTTTGCGGGCACGCCTGAAATGTTACACGCACTCATTGAAAACTCAGGACATTGAGCGCACCTTAACGCTCCATTAGCGGCACGAATAAGCGACCTCTCTGTACTAAATTTAAGCTTATCAATGTTTTTTAGTTGACTTTATATTTTTGTGATCACAAAATGGTGATCACAAAATTGGCTTGGTGTATTATATTCCAAACCATATAAACGTTTTTATTCACCGGTAGCCTTCACATAAACCGGTGATTGGTAGGGAGAGAATCGATGCTCGACAATAATAGTAATTCATCCATCACCGCAGATGTACAGGCCCTCGATGCTGACCATCATATGCACCCTTTTACCAACACCGGCGCACTGAATAAAAAAGGCGCACGCGTGATCACCCACGCAGACGGCGTCTACCTGTGGGATAGCGAAGGCAACAAGATTCTTGATGGCATGGCAGGGCTATGGTGCGTCAATATGGGTTATGGTCGTACCGAGCTGATCGAAGCGGCCAACGAGCAGATGAAACAACTACCCTACTACAACACCTTCTTTCAGACGACTCACGCCCCCGTCGCTCAACTGGCAAAAGAGATCGCCAGTGTGACCCCCGGTGACCTGAATCACATCTTCTTTGCCAACTCAGGCTCGGAAGCGATCGATACAATTATGCGGATGGTACGTCAATACTGGTCTATCCAGGGCAAACCTTACCGCAACATCATCATCGCTCGCGAAAATGCTTACCACGGCAGTACCATCGGTGGCACCAGCCTCGGCGGCATGGGAGGCATGCACAACCAAGGCGGCCCATTAGTGCCAAACATCTCTCGTATTCGTCAACCTTATTGGTATGGTGAAGCCGGTGATATGACCGAAGAAGAGTTCGGTATCGTCTGCGCCAAAGCGCTCGAAGACAAGATTCTCGAAGTAGGCCCAGATAATGTCGCTGCCTTTGTGGGTGAGCCAATCCAAGGCGCCGGCGGTGTTATCGTGCCACCAGCCAATTACTGGGCTGAAATTCAGAAAATTTGTACTAAGTACGATGTTCTGTTGGTCGCTGATGAAGTTATCTGTGGTTTTGGTCGTACCGGCAGTTGGTTTGGCTGTGAAACCCTCGGCTTTATGCCCGATATTATGTCAATGGCTAAAGGTCTTTCATCCGGATATCTGCCGATTGCCGCTGTTGCGGTTGGTGATCGAATTGCAAACGCCTTTATCGAACACGATGATGACTTTAACCACGGTTTCACCTATTCCGGTCATCCCGTGGCTGCGGCTGTTGCCATTGCGAACATCCAACTGATGAAAAAAGACAATATCATCGATTATGTTGCTAAGGATATTGGCCCTTACTTCCAGCAGAAACTGCGGGAAACCATTGGCGAACATCCGCTGGTTGGTCATATTGAAGGGATTGGTTTAGTCGCAGGCATCGCTCTGGTGAAAGACAAAGCCACTAAAGCACCGTACAGTGATGATATCGATATTGGTATGATCTGCCGAGAACACTGTTTCGAGAATGGTTTAATTATGCGGGCCGTTGGTAACCGAATGGTTCTATCACCACCGCTGATCATCAGCCATGCTGAAGTCGATGAACTCTGTGAAAAAGTTCGTCGCTGCTTTGACCTAACACTTAAATCCGTTAGTTAAGCCCTCTATAGCTTTCTTTATCCGGCGCCAAAGAGGCTCATATAACCGGTATGAGCCTCTTCTTTTGCTAAACTCTTTACCCATTGTCGTCGGATCTTTTTAATCAATTCAACGATCACACTATGAGGCATGCCATGCAAAGCACCCACGCAACGCATAGCGCTGCAGACAACTGGCAAAAGGATCTTGCTGCCCTTATCGATACAACACGCCTGCCTAGTTTTAGTGGCATGTTAGAAAAATTTCTCGCCAGCCAGTGTCATTTCGACACGATGTTGGTTGTCACCTTTAAGAAGTCGCTTAAACCGATCATTATCCACCCCACCGATCCGGCAGAGCAGAGCCTAACCCTGCACAACTACCTCAATCGGGCCTACATTCTCGATCCACTGTTTAACGCGATCCAAAGCGGCAGTCTCGGCGAAGGCGTCAGCCGACTAATCGATATCGCCCCTGATAGTTTTGAAACCACCAAGTATTTTCAAAGCTGTTATAAAGAGTTTGACCTAATTGACGAGATCAACCTAGTGGTCGAACTGGCCCCTAAAGTCAGTTGCGCGATCTCACTCGGACGCAGAACCAGCCGAGGCACCATCACTCGGGCAGAACTGACCCGTCTGAATGATATCTACCCAGTCGTAAAATCTATTATTCGGCAATTCTGGTTATCGCAGTCGCAAGAATTCGTTAAATATGAGAAATCAGAGGGGGCAATGAATCAAGCGATCAGCACTTTTGGTAGCGGCGTCTTAACGCCTCGGGAACAACAGATTGCCGGTCTAATATTGCAAGGCCACTCATCCAAAGCGATTGCGAACCTCTTAGATATCAGCCTCGGCACCGTCAAAGTCCATCGTAAAAATATACATACGCGGCTGAACACTTCGACTCAATCCGATATCTTTACCTTGTTTCTTGCCCACCTAAAAGAGTTAGACCCAGCGGCGAGTATTTAAAGCGCATAATAGCCATGACGACAGATCTAAGGGTGAAATTTAATAGTTTGCCAAAGCTCACCTCAAGGTCATAGGAATAGGTAACGCCGCCTTAGAATGTGTTTCGGTGTGATTGCAAAGACCCAGTTAAACGCCTCTTTCAACGTTAGCTGACTGTCTTTGAATAACTCTGCCGATCAATATCGACCACCTCAATGGTCACCGAGCAATCGACCAGCTTTAGTGCATTGATGGTTGCTAAAACACCGGCCGACAACCTCTGTTTTTCCGCATCCGTACGGCCAGCAAGAATTCTAACAGTCACATGTACAAAGTCAGCGTTAGTATTACCGGTTTGATAAACACTATAAGGCAAACCCCTCACCTTAATATCACTGCCATCCGCGGTAAATAGCCCTGAATTCAAAACCCCCTGAAAAACAGGTGACAACAGCTCCTCACCCTTTAATGATGCTGAATGTTCGATAATACAATGTGGCATAAAGACTCCTGTTGTCGACCCCTACAGTGGATGCTTAGTCGGTTATAAGTACATTTAAGCAGGTCAAAAAAGCGGGGCAAGCGAGGCCTCAACCTCAACTGGGCTCAGGATTAAACACCCATCTCATTTTGCAGCTCTTTAAGCTCATCGAGAATACGGATGAATTTTTTACCAAAGGGTGTGGCGACATACTCCACTTTCGGCGGAACCTCGTTGTACTCAATGCGCTCGATAATGCCAAACTCTACATTTTTTCGCAGACACTCATTCAGCACCTTAGTGGTTAACCCCTCGACACTACGCACCATTTCCCCCGGCCGGTTAATGTCTTCAGCCAACAACTGATACACCGTTAACGACCATTTACAGCGAAAAACAGCCTCGACCATTCGCGCACTTCGCTCTGGGGCTGAATTTCTCAAAAATATTTTCCCTTTATTAATCATAAAGATGTACCCATTAGTACCTACCTTACTGAATTGTACCTACTATTTGAAAACAGCTATTACTCGTAATCTTCATACCACATTACAGGCACCAATGAGGATTATCAGATGAACACAACACACCAACCTATTGCGCTTATTATCGGTGGATCGAGCGGCATGGGGCTAGCAACCGCTAAGCTATTATTGCAGCGTAATATAAAGACAGTTATTGTCGGTCGCAACCAAACAAAGCTAAATAAAGCCTATGACGAACTTTCTGCGTTAGGTGATATTAGTACAATTCAAGCAGATCTATACCAACCGGAAGATATCCAGAGGGTCACTGAGTTTGCCAACGACCATAATCTGCATATCAAATATTTACTGAATGCGGCGGGATACTTCAAACCCACCCCCTTTGTGGACCACAACAACAGCGACTACGATATCTATCATGAGCTGAACCGCGCCCTATTCTTCATTTCACAAGCGGTAGCCAAAAACATGATCACGCATAACGGCGGCTCGATCGTCAATATTGGCTCGATGTGGGCAAAACAAGCCATTAAAGCCACCCCGTCTTCAGCTTACTCTATGGCTAAAGCCGGCTTACACGCCCTCACACAGCATATGGCCATGGAGTTAGCGGACCATCATATTCGCGTTAATGCGATCGCTCCCGCGCTGGTCAAATCAACCATTTTCGAATCATTTATAGACCCTGCAGTCATGGACGAGACACTTGCCACCTTTAATGGTTTTCACCCCATAGGTCGCATTGGTCAACCGGAAGATGTCGCCAAGGTTGCCAATCTGCTATTAAGTGATGACACAAGCTGGGTAACCGGCGCTATATGGGATGTCGATGGCGGTGTACTCGCCGGCCGAAACTAAAACCCCAGAAGGTAACCAATAGACCCATTGGTTACCTCTCAAAGAGGGACTGCGATAGGGACTGTGACTATTAGCCCATCCGATGAAACGTATTACGGAGCATTTCGTTCCGCAGGACTGGTTTTAAAATCTATGAGCACGGCATGAGGGTCAACTTCATTGCGATGCTCCTGCGCCGCTTGCGCCCACCAAATTAATTGCATCAAGGTCCGGTTAAAGTAATCAAACCAAGACGTTTGATCCTCTCCGGTTTGCATTGACCCATCTTCTAAAAAAATCTCTTGCGCTTTAGGTACATGAATCATCGCCGAAACCGGCAAGCAGCCTAGCTCTGAAAGGAATGTCCGCATCCCAACCGCCGCACGCATACCACCCCATTGCCCGGCCGAATAAGTCACGATGGCACTCGGTTTATAGGAAAACAACGAGCTACCGAAATGGTTTAACAGATTAGCCAATGCAGGACTCATTGAATGGTTATACTCAGGGCTGATCATGATAAAGCCATCCGCGGCTTCTATTTTCTCCGCCAGCTCATTTAACACCGTCGGCGCCCTACCCTTAGGGTAAGCAAAATGCGGTTTAAACACCGATTCCAACGGATAGTCTAAGGCATCCACCAGCTCTACTTCATGCTCGCCATAACGTCCAACAAAACACTCAAGGCAGGCTTTCGCAACCCGCAAACCAAGACGAGCGGGCCTTGGAGGCGTACTATCGCGGACGGTACCTAAAAACATTAGAAACTTCATTTATTGCACTCCATCAATGGCATTGCTGAGCAGCCCCTTATCTACGACACAAAACACTGACCAGACCGGAAACCGAGTAACTCAAACCGCTAGGGCAAGCTGCTTAGTAAGCTGTTAAGTAAGCTACTAGGTAAGCGGTTTGATTGAAGAGATAAGTATCGTTACATCATATACAGAAAAAGGCTCTACTCCCCTCCGTTATACCGCAACTAGCGCCCTACGAGCAACGCCCATGACCCTAGCAAAATAGGTTCAACGACCACACGACAAAATGAATATCCTAAAAGAGAAAAATAACCGATTGAGCAACACACTCGTGTATCAGTGATGATCAACAAGCGATATCAAATACAAGTAAGACAGGAATAGAGCGCCTCATTAAGCTCACATGAGTAAGATCACACGAGTGCTCAACAACGCGAAGGCTGAATAAGACTTTATATTGAGTTAAGCGACGAATGTCAGGTCGCTGGCAGCCTGACATTCGTTCTATTCGTTAACCTAAGAGAGTAGCGTGCGCATATACAACCATGCCCACACGGAACAACTCAGTTCAGGCAACCTATGCCTACTGAAGCCTACTGAGCAGTGTAACCACCGTCAATAACAACCGCTTGACCGGTAATACCACGCCCGCGGCCACTGGCTAAAAACAGGCAATAATCCGCCACTTCACGGGACTCTAGCAAACGCTTCTGCGGTACCAAAGGATAGATAACCTCCTCCAGTACTTTTTCTATGGGTACACCCCGTGTTTTAGCTAGGTCATTTAACTGGCCACGCACTAACTCGGTATTCACATAACCAGGGCACAAAGCATTGACCGTAATGCCATGTTCAGCGCCTTCCAACGCCGCCACCTTAGTTAAGCCGATCACCCCATGTTTAGCTGAGTTATAGCCAGCCTTACCCGCAAAACCAACTAATCCATTAATCGAAGCCAGGTTGATGATGCGCCCACCTTTTTGCTGCTTCATCACAGGAAAGACCCGTTTAATCGTCAAGAAAGGCGCCACCAGCATGATATCTAACAACTTGCGATAACTAGAAGATGGAAAGTCTTCTATCGGTGCAACATGTTGTATACCCGCGTTATTGATCAGCACATCTAGGCCACCAAACTGCTCCACCACTTGATCGATAGCGGCATTGAGGCCCTCTTCATCGGTTACATCACAGGCAACACCCATGCGATCAGGCCCAGCACCACCAAGCAGGTCTAGTGCCTCGGCCAATGCTGTTTTATCAAGATCGAGAATAGCCACGCTATCCCCTTCCTCTAAGAAAGCGCTCGCAACCTCAAAACCAATGCCTTTAGCTCCTCCGGTAATAAGTACTCGTTTTCCAGCCATATTCTTCACCTTTTCATTGATACAGTCTATTTACGCTCATAACAGTCCTGGTAGCCAAAGGATAATGGCTGGAAAAGCAATACAAAGTATTAAGCCTGTCACCTGTAACAAGACATAAGGAATAATCGAACGATAAATAGTCGTTATTTTAACACTGCTATCAGTAACCCCTTTTAAGTAAAAAAGAGCATAGCCAAAAGGCGGTGTTAAAAAGCTCGTTTGTAAGTTTATTGCCATCAGAATAGCAAACCAAACCAATGTCGCTTGGGATGACATACCAAAATCGAGCAAGCTAATCACCGGCAATAACAACGGTAAAACTACATAGCTAATTTCTATCCATTCGAGGAAAAACCCAAGAACGAAGATCATGAGCATGATGGATAAAAGTAAACCATAAGGGCCTAAGCCGATAGAGTCGACAATATCCATAATGAGATAGTCACCGCCAAGCTTTTTGAATATTAGACTAAAAGCCGTTGCCGCGACGACAATAAAGACGATCATAGCGGTACTTTTAGCGGTGTCATAACAGACGTCTCGCAAGGTGACATAGTCCAACTTGCTAGCGAAGATAGCCAAAAAGATTGCACCTAAGGCGCCGATGGCTGCCGCTTCTGTCGGTGTGGCAATACCACTCATAATAGAGCCCAGTACAGCCACCATCAGAAAAACAGGCCCGACAAGGTCTCTTAGCAGAGCTAAGGGTAAAGGTGTGGTATCCGTGTCTAGATCATCAGGATCGGCTAAAGGCATCCACTCAGGCTTAAGCCAGCCGGTAATCAGTATGAATGCAACATACAGCACACCTAACATCAAACCGGGTATCAATGCCGCCTTAAAAAGATCACCGACCGATACCTGCATAATGGAGCCCATGAGCACCAACATAATGGAAGGTGGAATAAGAATGCCCAAGGTACCTGAAGCGGCGACTACCCCTAAGGCCATCTCCTCCTTGTAATTTTGTTTGAGCATGACTGGCAGCGCTAACATCCCCAGCATTACAACAGACGCACCGACAATCCCGGTACTTGCGGCCATGACCACTCCGAGCAGGGCCACCGATATTGCTAGACCACCACGCACTTGGCCAAAGAGTCTCTGCAACGTCAACAAGAGACGGCTAGCAACGCCAGATTTTTCTAACATCAAACCCATAAAAACGAAGAGCGGAATAGCGATATACAGCCAGTTCTCAACGACTCCACCGAAAATACGTGATCCCATTATGCCGAGATAAGGCAGAGGAACATCCGCAACCAGGGAAAATATAATACTCAGGCCACCCAAGACAAACGCAACGGGATAGCCTGTAAAAATACCGATTAACAGACAGACTACCATCAAGATAGGCAGCATATATTCAATGAACATGGAAAGGCTCCTTCGTTGCTCGTGTAGGATCCAAGACAATTGAAAGACTATAGAAAACTCGCCCTAAAGCATTTAAGGCCATAAAGACTAAGGCCACCGATAGCGCACCTTTGATGATATAGCGATCAGTAAGGCCGCCAAAATTTGATTGTTCGCCTGAATTAAAACTCATCATCACCTGGGGCCAATAAAGATAGGCAACCATTAGACAAAAAGGAATTAACAAAAATAGATGCCCAATTACATCAACGAGATGCTGACCTCTTGGGGAAAAACGATGATATAACAGGTCAACCCGTACATGAGAGTTGGTATGCAAAGCGTAGGTTGATGAAAAAAGTACTAGAAAACCGTAGAGGTACCACTGCAGCTCAGTCGCGGAGTTGATGGTGAAAGCATTTTTAAAAAGAAACACATCACTATCCCAACGCAACAGCTCATTCATACCTAAGACATTCATGATAATCGTTGTCATGACCGCGGCGATGACTGCCAGAACGAGCCAGCTAGTCAACCGTCCCACCCAAACTCCCACCCCGATGAGGGGTTGGGAGATTTGATGCAGGGCCGCCGCCACTTTTAAGTGAACGGCGTCTTTCATTATTTTAGCTCCTGCAAGTCATACCAACCATCGATCAGTTTGGCATGCGCCATCAATGACTCATAAGCCTCTTTGAAGCTTGGGTTAGTCTTCATCTCTTCAGCGAGGACTTCATTCCAAGCGCCTTCAAGCTCAGTCAAGGTTTCATCATTAAAGCGTCTAACTTCGAAGCCTTCTTTCTTTTCCATCCGAGCAATAGCACGCATCTGCTCTGGTGGTGAAGAGGTCATAGACCAAGCTAGAGTAGACTGACAAGCGGTCTGGAACTGTTGCTGCTGCTTCTCGCTATACTTAGCCCAAACATCTTTATTGATGATCAGAGAGAACCAACTTGCAGACTGATGCCAACCGGGGAAGTAGTAGTATTTGGTAATGTCATTAAAGCCCATTACTTCATCTACCTGGGGAACGGAGAACTCCGCACCATCGATACGACCACGTTCCAGTGCTAGGAATATTTCACCACCGGGCACTAGCTGAGTCGAAGCTCCAAACTTGTTAAGTACTCGCGCACCTAAACCAGAGATCCGGAAACGTAGGCCATCAAAATCGCTGGCAGAGTTAATCTCTTTGTTATAAAAGCCGCCGGTTTCTTGTGGTGATACAAAACAAGGCAGAACCTTAATATTGTAATCATCATAAGCCGCCTGAACGAATTTAGTACCATCACCCGCCCACATCCAAGAAGCAAAGGCTTCAGGTGTTGGACCAAACGGCAGTGCGCCATACAGGTTCAGTAGAGGAATTGTACCGGCCCAATAGCCCATCCAATCCCAGCCAGCATCAATAGCGCCGGTAGAGACCGCATTGAATACTTCAAAAGCAGGGACTAGATCACCCGGCTCATGTACACGAAAGTTGATTTTACCATCAGAGGCGACTTTGATCTGCTTACCCATATACTGGGCACCGGCACCAAGAAAGTTGTTAGTCGCAAATGTACTAGCAACATCAATACTTTTTGGACCATCAGCGAGAGAGGTTGTCGATAGAGCGATCGTCGCAGCCGCTATTGCAGCAACGAAAGGTTTTTTTATCATGATATCAACCCTAATTTTTATGATTATTTTAGGAATTGCTAGCCACTTTGCGTGCTAGCCTTTTACTTAAAGCAACACTTGAGCCAGATAACAAAAATACATTTAAAATCAACAACTTGAAAAAACCACTATTACTTTTGACCTATTTCCCTCTTTAAAAAGACCTCACATATTCCTGTTTTCCGGAATCTATTGATGCAAATGCCTTCAAACCCACTCGTTATAGGTGTCCGAATAACCGGAACGATTCCGATAAACAGGAAAAAATACGGGTTATGCCTTATTTATCATACTAAAGTCTTAAATTTCAGTGTGTTATCGAGCCAATAACGGCAAGTACGGCCCACGTTTGATCGTTTATGCAGGAGAATATTCACGTTATCGATAATCGAAAACTGAATAAAATGAGATGAAGGGATACACATTGAGGATTGAGTTTATTGCACTCGATAAATCATCCAGTGCAAACACCCAAGAGAGCTTGTAGTTATGTAATTAGCGTCTTTCTCTGAGCAGCCTAGCAACAAGCTGATGATAACCATCAATCATTGAATGATTCGCCGGTTAGTTGATAGCGAACTAATTTGTCATAAATCGTTGTTTTACCGATACCCAGCACCTTAGCTGCCTGTTGACGATTACCTTTGCAAGCCACGAGAGTCTGCTCAAGTATCTCCTTTTCGGCTAAAGCTAACCGCTCTTTTAAGGTTCCCTTTTCCAGATGATGATCACTGATATCAATACCTTCAGTTAAGGCCGCAGGCAGGGCCTGCAAAGAGATCTTATAACCTTGGCTAAGGTAAAATGCCGATTCAATCGCATTTTCCATTTCCCGCACATTACCTGGCCAAGCATATTCCAACATCCGCGTTAAAGCATCGACCGTCAATTTAGGCGCTCTACGTCCGGTACGACTCGCTAAACGGGTGAGAAAGTGCTCGGCCAGCGCTGGAATATCTTCACGACGATCCCTAAGTGGCGGCAATGCAACGGAAACAACATTGATGCGGTAATAAAGATCCTCACGAAACTCATTTGACTCAACTAATTTTTCCAATGGTTGGTGAGTCGCCGTGACTAGGCGCACATCTATTTTCACTAACCGATTAGAACCCACCGCCTCAATCTCACGATCTTGCAATACGCGTAGCAGTTTGGCCTGCATGCTCAACGGCATATCACCGATTTCATCGAGAAACAGAGTGCCTTTGTTGGCTAATTGAAACTTACCCTGCTTACCACCGCGCTTAGCGCCAGTAAAAGCACCTTCGGCATAACCAAAGAGCTCTGACTCCAATAGGTGTTCAGGAATAGCGGCACAGTTAATCTTAATGAAGGGCCCTTTGGATCGTTCAGATAATAAGTGCAGTGCATGGGCGTACAACTCTTTACCGGTACCGGACTCACCCCGGATGAGTACAGAGGCATCGCCACCCGCCACTTTCTTGATTTTTTCATTTACATTTTGAATAGCTGGGCTGCGGCCTATCAAGTCATTGATATGATAATGCGCACCGGTTTGCTCTTTATCGAGGGCGCGACGGTAATAATCTAAATCGGATACCAGCGCCTTAATCTGAGTGTTTATTTGCTGCCATTGATGGGTGTCGTGGTAGACCACAAAACCAATGGCGCCGATAATTTTACCCGCTCGACGAATAGGATAACGGTTGGCAATCATGTGCCGTCCGCGTATCTCCTGTAACCTCGACAACTCTTTTTCGCCACTTTCAAGCACGGAATGCATCCGCGTATTTTCAATCACATCAACAACGTTGAACCCATAGGCCTCTTCCCGTTTAATGCCAAGAAACTGTGCATAGGGCCGATTAATAAATTGAATTTTAGCGACATGGTCAACGACAACAACCCATTCATCTAAGGCATCTAAAGCCAGATTTAAACTATCAAGGTCTCTGTTTAACTGCATATCCATCATTTTGACTCAGTAGCATAAAGGTAGTTAGGGATTTAACGTCGTTAGCAAAGCGGTATCTTAACCGACAAGCTAACCTATTGGCTAACCCGACACCTTGGGGTAGTGCTCATCCACGCACCATAAAAAAGGCCGATGCGTTAACATCAGCCTTTATTGTTCTTTTTAGCGATACTCAGCGTACCGCTATTTGAGTGTCAGCTTACAAGCGAATCAGTACATTCTTAATATCAGTATATTTTTCCAGTGCATGCAGCGACTTATCCCGGCCGTTACCTGACGCTTTAACGCCACCAAAAGGTACCGTGGAATCGCCTTCGCCCCAAGTATTGACCCAAACCATACCACTTTCGACTTTGCGACTGACTCGGTGAGCACGGGAAAGGTTTTGCGTCCAAACAGCCGCCCCTAGACCATAGACAGAATCATTGGCCAACGCGATAGCCTCCTCTTCAGTCTCGAACTCACAAACGGCTAGCACCGGCCCGAAGATCTCCTCTTTCACAAAGGTCATGCCGTTGTGGGCATTATCGACAATGGTTGGCTTAGCAAAGAAGCCTTTACCTTGCTGATATTCTGGCAGCCCGCCCATGATCACATGACCGCCCTCTTCCTGAGCCAAGCGAATATAACGTTCGACTGTGGCGAGCTGGGTGCCATCCACCATCGGGCCCATTGTGGTCGCAGGGTCTAGCGGATCACCTGGCTGAAAGCTCGCGGCCGCTTCCACCAAGGCCGCCACAAATTCCTCCTTGATGCTTTTATCCACATAAAGACGAGAACAAGCGATGCATACTTCGCCCTGATTACAGAAGATCGCCGCCGCAGACGCGGCTGCTGCGGCTTTAATATCCGCATCGGCAAATACAAGGTTCGGCGATTTACCGCCCGCTTCCAACCACACCCGCTTCATATTTGTTTGGCCAGCATAGCCCATCAACATACCCGCCACTCGGGTTGATCCCGTAAATGCCAGCACATTAACATCCATATGCAACGCCAAGGCTTTACCCGCGGTATGCCCAAAGCCTGGCAACACATTCAATACACCTGCAGGAATACCGGCTTGTACGGCAAGTTCCGCCAACCGTAGAGCACTTAACGGGGATTTTTCTGAAGGTTTAAGCACTACAGAGTTACCCGCCGCCAGTGCTGGAGCGATCTTCCAACTCACCATCAATAACGGATAGTTCCAAGGGGTAATAGCGCCTACGACACCCACCGGTTGATGATGAATCATCGCAAGGGTGTCATGCCCTGTCGGCGCAATTTCACCATAGACTTTATCGATGCTCTCGGCGGTCCAACGAATGCAATCGATCGCATCGGGCACATCGATATTTACCATTTCCGAGATCGATTTACCCATATCCAAGGTATCCAGCAAGGCAAATTCATCCTGATGCTGTTCAATCAAATCTGCCCAGTGGAGCATAATCTTTTTCCGATCCCGTGGGTGCATCTCAGACCAACTGCCAAGCCGGAAAACCTCACGGGCAGCGGCCACCGCCGCATTCACATCGGCTTCATCGCAGCTCGCAACATTGACCAATACTTGCTCGGTCGCGGGGTTAATACAAGGGAAGGTTTCGCCACTCGCCGCTGGCTGAAATTCGCCATTAATAAAAGCCTGATGATGGAAGTTCAGGGTTTTACTTTGAGCTTGCCATTCAGAATAACTTTTCATTGGTTATGTTCTCCACCATCACGGTTTTCTGCAACCTTAATACTAAAAGCGGCTTTGCCACTCAATAATTACGCTGCTAATTTAATTAAGCGTTAACGGCTTAAGCCTTTAATTTGCCAGTATAGGCGGCGGTAGCTCTCCTCCTCTATATATCCAAAGGGGTAGCCGTCGATTTTAGCTACTGCGACTTCATTCGTTCTCTTAATACACCTCATGAATAAGCCTCCATAAATAAGTACCTATTAATAGGTACATACTCATAGGTACTCATCACGGGGTATAGCCTTTCACTCACCGATCTCTAGATAATCAAGACTCATACATAATCTGAGGAACGACCGATGAAAAAGATTCTTACTGGGCTAGTAACAGCCATGGCCTTGAGTACTGCGGTTCAAGCGGCTGATGTATCCGGCACAGTGTCATTCACCAATGACTATCGCTTTCGGGGCCTTTCTCAAACGATGGGTGATCCTGCCGTCCAAGGCAGCTTAGATGTTGGTTTTGATAACGGCGTTTATGCCGGCATCTGGGGCAGCAATGTTGATTTTGACGATGATGCAAACCTTGAGATCGACTACTATGTCGGTTTCGCCAACGATATTAACGATGCGCTATCGTATGATGTGATGGCCGCCTATTACACTTATTCTGGCTATAGCGGCGAAGACTATGACTATCTAGAACTGATCACTAGCCTCTACTACAGTGATTTCAGCTTTAGCTATGCCTATGCTGGTGATTACGCCAACTCAGGCGACGAATCACACTACCTTGCCGTAGACTATAGCTATGGCATCAACGATGCTATCGCACTAGATCTGCATGCAGGCCACTCTTTCGGTGATGCTTATAGCGACGATTATGAAGATTACTCCATCGGATTATCTGGCAACGCTGTGGGCTTAGACCTATCACTTGCTTACCTGACTAACGACGTGGAAGGAAGCACAACCGATGACTTTGATGACGATACCGTCGTGTTCAGTGTGTCACGCACCTTCTAAGCGTTAAACCGACGAGTCTATGACTCGCATAATGATTAGGTATATGCCCCTTCATATACCTAAAAAGGCCATACAGAAAATTCTGTGTGGCCTTTTTTATTATGAAAACTGCGCGTAATATGCCGTTTTAATTTTGTCATGCTGAGGCACAAATGTCGGTTACTCTTCTATCGCTATTTATACCTACTTTTTTCTTTGTTTCGATTACACCCGGTATGTGTATGACGCTAGCATTGAGTCTAGGTATGTCGATTGGTGTCCGACGCAGCCTGCATATGATGTGGGGCGAACTGATCGGTGTTGGCTTAGTTGCCGCCGCTGCAGCAGCCGGTGTTGCCGCACTGATGTTACAGTTCCCAGAAGCCTTTATCTTTTTAAAACTTGGCGGTGGCGCTTATCTCGGCTGGCTGGGTTTTCAGATGTGGCAATCAAAAGGCAAGCTGGTGATGCAAGAACCCGGCGCTGAAATAAAGCAACAGGGGAAGTTACAACTGGCGCTAAACGGCTTTATTACCGCCATCGCCAACCCTAAAGGCTGGGCCTTTTTTGTCACCTTGTTGCCGCCATTTTTAGATCAGAGCCAACCACTTGCACCACAATTGGCCCTACTGATCGCCGTCATTTTGTCACTTGAGTTCAGCTGTCTGCTCATCTATGCCAGTGGAGGCAAGGCGATGCGTCACCTACTGCTAAACCGCAACAATGTTAAATTAATGAACCGCATCGCGGGGTCTCTGATGATCGCCGTGGGTGTTTGGCTGGCCTTTGGTTAAGTCTTTTTAACCTCAACCTTTTTGAGCTAAGCCTTTAAACTAAGCCTTGTAATTAGGCCTTTATACTAAGCCTTTCCAAGCGAGTCATCCCAAGCCACGTCATCCCAAGCCACCTCATCAAAGTCTCAACCATTTAGCCCTCAAGAAAGTTTAGGTGCGCGCTACTTTGAAACCGAAAACCGACGCGGCTGAGGCCTGCCGTGTGGTAATAACGAGTCGCCATCATCGTCGCCATACAATGTGTAATACTCCATCGCCAAAACATCCCACACCACATGGGTGGCATAGGTTGGAGGCACGCGATATAACTGATCATCCACTTGCTCGGCCTGATAACTATGATCTGGTGGGTTCAATAACAACGCGGCTAACTCATCGCCACGCCAACTGTAATACTGTTTCGGCATAGCAAATGCATTTGCGATCCAAGACTCCCTAAATGAGGGCTGAATCAATGATAATGAACGACAATCAAACCGCCCCTCGATACAGAAACTCCCAGACTCTAGATCAACAATATAATTCTCTGAAGCAAATTTATTACTTGTTGAGGCACAACCGCTCATCATCAACAATAAACACAAACCCATGCCATAATATTTCATGTTGTAGCACACCTTTTATTGGTATAAAGTCTTTACTATCAAGGAGAATCACTTAAAACAGTAAAGAGACATCGTCTAGTTAATATTCTAGTCGATGCATGCCTAAGCACATACCATCGATATTATAAGTAATATCAGATAAAGGAACTTACATGAGCCCGGCTGAAAAATGGACTTATCAAGCACTGGAAAACCGCACTAAAGCCCTAGCAATCGCCCTAGGTTTTCGCGACCGATCAACACTGGAACACTCTGCGCGAGTGCAAACGTTAGCGCTCGAATTAGGCCAAGCCATCGGCCTCAGTGACGTTCAGCTCAGCGCGTTAAGAATCAGCTCTAAATTCCACGATATCGGTAAAATAGGCATCCCTGATCGCATCCTCATGAAACCAACTAAGTTGGATACCGATGATTGGAAAGTCATGCAAAACCACCCCGCTATAGGTGAACAGATCGTCTGTTCAACCGAGCTAGAGGGAGCCGAACAAACCGCCCACATCATCCGCCATCACCATGAACATTTCGACGGTGGTGGCTATCCTGATCGGATTGCAGGAGAAGATATTCCGATCGGTGCGCGTATTATCAGCATCGTTGACAGCTATGATGCGATGGCCTTTACTCGGCCCTATCACAATGGACGTAGCCACGCCGACATCATCGCCTTGATCAACCGAGAATCGGGAAGTAAGCATGATCCTTATTTACTCCGCTACTTCTATCGGATGATTGAAACCAGCGTCAACCGAATCGCATAACCGCAATAAACTAACGTTAATCAGGAATAAGCTCGCCCACCACGCTAGTCACCGGCTTTACACCCGACCATACATCCAATGCCATATCTTCTGGATCATCATTAGGCCCACCAGCGCTGACCTTTACCGAGACCTCTTCAATCGGAAACGCGAACACGGCAGTCACTTTCATCTCCGTCCCGTTCGGCGGTCTCGCTTCTAAAGAACGCCCAGGGCTGTATTTATCCAACATGGCATCAAGCACAGTCCTTTTTTCCTCAAGGTTTTCAACCAAGCGACCTTTGCCATAAAGCACCATAGAACGAAAGTTAACCGAGTGGTGATAAGCCGAACGCGCAAACACTAAACCATCTAACAAACAGAGGGTGATACAAGCCGTCTGCCCCTTCATCACCTGCTGAAACAAACCGTTTTTAACCGAGCCATGCAAAAAGAGTTCGTCACCGACACGCCAGTGTGAACTCGGTTGTACCATTGCTTGACCATCGACACTGACACCAATATTGCATACCCAAGCTTCATCGATAATGCTATTGATCGTATCTCTGTTATAGCTCGCTTTTTTTCTCCCCCGCCGAACTCGGGTTCGTTCGGTTACAGCAACGTCACTCATGATTAATCCTCAACCACCATCTTTGGTAAAACATAAGATTAGCCGCTATAGTGGATCCAAATAAGATCCAATTATTGATATTTTGTAGGATCCATTATGAGTCAGCCACTTCATTCAGAACGGTTCACCCCTTTTCTACAACAAGAAAAGCTGCAACGCCCTCGCTATCGCGCGCTGTTCAACTACCTTCAACAACGTATTCTAGGAGGAGAGTTGCCATCAAACAGCCGACTGCCCTCCACCCGAGAACTCGCAGAGCTACTAAAGCTATCCCGCAATACCGTTAAACAGGTCTATGAGATGCTTCATTCTGAGGGCTATATCGAAACCCGTCAGGGCGATGGTAGCTACGTTGCTCTACAGCTTTCGCTCAGTCAGACTCAGCAAGCACGATCCCAACAGCCGCAGATACAACCGATTCAGTTATCGGCTATGAGCGCTCAACTAAAAGAAATTCGGCCGCTATTTCATCAGGATAAACAGCGACTATTACTCCCCGCTATACCGGCACTGGATCAGTTTCCATGGCCGGCATGGCAACGCTCGGTTGGACATGCGGGACGTCAAATGAGATTCAGTCGAGATCGCAACTTTATGGGAGAACCGCAACTACGCAACGAGATTGCCCGTTACCTCAACGCCACCCGAGGGATTCGCTGCACCACGGAACAAGTGATGATCTGTTCCGGTTCACAACAAGGAATGCAATTGGCCTTCTCCATGCTGCTCAACCCAGGCGATAAAGTATGGGTTGAAGACCCTGGATTTCCCGGCATCGATGGTGCGATCAGTAACGCCGGCGGCATTAAAGTCTCAGTACCGATCGACCGTCACGGCTTCCGTGCGGATCTAGCCCTCGCGAACCCACAGGCGGCACGGTTGGCATTTATCACCCCATCACGTAACTTCCCGCTGGGCTACACACTCAGTATCGAGCGACGCCTACAATTACTGCAATGGGCAAGAACACAGGGCTGCTGCATTATTGAAGATGACTATGATAGTGAGTTCCGTTTTGATGGCCCGCCGCTCACCGCGTTACAAGGGCTGGAGGGCGAACATTCGGTGATCTATTCCGGCACCTTCAGTCGCATTCTCCACCCCGCTATACGCCTAGCCTATCTGGTATTGCCGCCCGCACTTGTCGCGCCCTTTAACCAGATGCGAGGTTTTCTTGATGGAGGACTCTCCTCTCTGCCCCAATTAGCACTCGCGGATTTTATGTCTCGGGGGTTATTTGCAGGCCATCTGCGGCGCATGCGTAAACTTTATAAAGCACGCCGAGCTTATCTACGACAGCAAGTTGAACAACGCTTTGCAGGACAACTCACGCTAGAACCGAGTGATGGTGGGATGCACTGCGTATTCCTATTACCTCCAGATAGTGATGATAACGCGATCGTCACTGCCGCGATGCAACAAGGTTTAGGTATCCGTCCACTCTCCTATTATTACGATCAGCAATCCCCTCTGGCAGGCTTAGTGATCGGTTTTGCCGGTTACACAGAAGAGCAAATTGATGAGGGTCTAGCCCGACTCAAACCCATTGTTACCCAACAACTCGCCATCACTCACAAACATCGCTCATAAAAATAGCCCATAAAAAAGGCTGCCTACCTAAACCGGTAGCAGCCCTAATATCAACCAGCAGATCAGCAACGACTGTTAGCTCGCCTTTGGCTCGCCCGCTATTTTATTACTCGCCACGACATACAGATATTCCAGCGCCAGTGTTGCTCCAGCCAGCGAGGTAATCTCAGCATGGTCATAAGCAGGAGCAACTTCCACCACATCCATGCCCACCAGATTAAGCCCTTGAAGACCACGGATCACTTTCAGTGCGCAATCCATCGTCATGCCACCCGATACGGGCGTTCCGGTGCCTGGCGCATAAGCAGGATCAAGCCCATCAATATCAAAACTAACATAAGCTTTTTTATCGCCGACTCGGGCATGAATCCGCTCAAGAATAGCATGAGGTCCATGATCGCCTACCCAAGCTGCATCCAATACTTCAAATGGATGCCCATCGACATCATAGGCGGTACGAATGCCGATCTGAATCGAGTGTTCCGTATCCACCAACCCCTCTTCCACCGCATGGTGAAACAGCGTGCCGTGGTCATACTGAGTACCACCGGAATAGGTATCGGTGTGGGCATCAAAATGGATCAAGGCCAACGGGCCATGCTGCTTGGCATAGGCGCGCAATACCGGCAGCGTAATAAAGTGATCGCCGCCAAAGGTTAATGATGATTTACCCGCCGCCAGAATGGCACCGATATGCTGTTGCAGATTATCCACCATCGTTTGTGGTTCGCCATGCTTAAACAGCACATTACCGGAATCCGCCACCTTCAGATGATCATCTAAGGCAAATGGCCAAGGCCAACGCGCGCCTTCCCAAATCAGTTGTGCCGATGCCTGACGTACGCCACTCGGCCCAAACCGAGCACCCGGACGACCCGATGTTGCCATATCAAATGGCACACCCGCGACGATCACCTCGGCATCACTGTTTTGCAGATCATTGACGACCGGAAACTCCATAAAGGTCATCCCAAGCGAGCCATAAATAGGCAGATCGGCATTCGCCACGGTATTGGGTATATCAGACATCACTCACCTCTTAATTCACTCTCATCAATTAACACTAGCCTACCTCGCCAAGTGCAATTATTGAAATGCATAGTTACAATAACTACATGCATACAATTAATACCAAGATAATAGGATGAAATCTCTGCGCCAATTTGATCTAAACCTACTGCTACTGCTTGAGGCACTATTGACCGAATGTCATGTGAGTCGCGCAGCACAACGGATGTTTCTGAGTCAATCAGCCATGAGTCATGCCCTCAACCGTCTGCGGCAGCAACTCGATGACCCTCTATTAGTGCGCGCCGGTAATGGCCTAAAGCTCACCCCCCGTGCCAAATCAATGCTGCCCGATATCCGTCAAGCGATTCGCATGATTGAGCACAGTTTAAATCCGCCAGAGCCCTTTGATCCCACCCGTTCAGAGCGTTGTTTTACCATCGCTAGTACCGACTATTTTGAAGCGGTCACACTCCCTCCGTTGATGCAGGAGCTGCAGCAATCAGCCCCTGGTATTCGTATCCAGATAGAGGTTATTCGCCAGGATGGTAATGTTAAACAATTAGAAAACCGTGAAATAGATCTCATCGCAGGACTGGATAATAACCAACAGATCGATTCTCAATTAATCCGTCGAGCATGGCTTAGCGAGCCCTTTGCCTGTCTGGTGGCAGAAACCCATCACCTCGTTGAAGAGACGTTATCGCTGCAGCAATATTGTCAGTTAGACCATGTGTTGTTCTCCGACCTAGCCGGCGTCACCGCGGATCAGATCGACCGTTGGCTTGCAGGCCAACAACTGCAGCGCAACTTTATAGCCCGCACAGTTAACTACATGGCCGGAGCCCGTATCGTCGCACTCACTGATGCCGTGATGACCCTGCCACGACAGATGGCCTTACTCTTTGCTCAAATGTTACCGGTCAGATTGATGACACCCCCTAAGGAGATGCCCAACATCGAGATGGTTACCCTTCATCACCCGCTCTATTCGAATGACCCGGGCCTGCAGTGGCTGTTACAACGGTTGCATCAATAATCTGTCCTAGCTAAACACTTAACTAAACGCTTAGCCAAGCAAGTTTCAGGATCTATTAGTGAGCCGCCGTTTTAGAGAACACATTCATAATCACGACCCCGACAATAATGAATGCCATGCCGATAATCGCAGCTGTATCCGGTATCTCTTTGTACATCACCGCACTGATACCCGCGATAAGCACGATCCCCATGCCCGCCCAAACGGCATACGCGACACCAACCGGCACCGTTTTAAGCACCAGCGATAAAAAATAAAAAGCCGTCAGGTAACCGACCACACAAATAGTACTGGCTATAGGCCGACTAAACTCCTGCGATGCTTTTAACGCTAACGTACCGATGACTTCGGCACTAATCGCTAAAGCTAAAAACCAATAACCCATTGATAATCCCCTAACACGTATACCCAGGACACACCCTGAAAGTAACTTTGTAACATAGTGCCTTTTCTAGCGACACACCTTGACCACCTATTTTCCGTAACGGCCCGATCGTAGCGCGATTTTCCTACGCCGTTAAGTCATTTAACCATAAAAAAGGCTTACCGAAGTAAGCCTACAAACAATATATCTCAGATGTCGATTCAAAAGAACGGTGCTATTCGCCACTCTTCAGCTATTGCCCTAATCAACAATGATTTTCAATCAGGCAGTACAACTAAAATAGTTAAACCTTGTTAGCCTGTGCTTCATCCTTAACAAACCAATGATGTTTGGCGCTGCTAAGCAACATCAAATAAACACAAAATGAGACAAGAAAAGTGATCGGTGCAGAAAATAAAGCCAAAGAATCGTTAGCAAAATTAAGAATAACGATCCCGAGGCCGGCACCAGAAAACCAAGCGATTAAACCACAGGGATTAAATGAGGTCACCCGCTGAGGACAACATTCAATATGACCATCGAATAATTGATCATATTTAGGCGAGAAAATATGCGCCAAAGCAATGGCCACCCAAGCCACCACAAAAATCCCCTGATAAGCTAATGCTTGGAGAATAAAGCTGAATACATTTAACAGCATTAACGCGTAAACAACTGCTCCAACCGCGATTGCCCAAAAAAACCGAGGTACGGCACTCAATCCAAAACGCTCAAAAAACGCCTGCATATTTTCAGTTGCTAAATAGAAATTCGCAGTATTGATACGAGTTTGGCTAACCCATACAAACAACAACCCCCAAAAACCCATTAATTTAAGGATCGCTAAAACAACCGAAACCTCTGTTAAGGCGCCTTCATTTGGGATTGTGGCCACCAAAAAAATACCAATCACACCATTAATCATAAACGTAAATAAGTAGAATGGCATACCGAAGTTAATATTAGCATGGAAATCAGAGTCAGATTTTTTGCCGAAACGTGCATAATCCCAAGTGTATAACATCAGAATCCATACGCCCATAAAATAGGTAAAGCAGTTCCACCAACCATTCTCGGGATCACCACTTTCAGGCCCTAAATTAAGCCATGCATTGCTATAACCATAGGTATTAATTGATACTACGACAGCGGCTATCAAACCCAAAATATAAAACGGTAATAAAATACCATTAAATTTATCCAACCAACTTTGTACAGGTCCAAAGACCAGCGGCACGCTATACAACACGACAATCAGATAGGCAATTTCAATACTTAAAGAGGGAAAGTAACTCTGAATTGCTACGGCGATAACAGACCCTTCAAACAACGAATAATAAATCGCCGTTGCAAAAAAGATTAGGGTAGCCAAGCTGGCACCCATTTTACCAAATAACACTCTAGAAAAAAGAGCGACCGAAAGCCCCGTGCGGATAGCGTAACGGGTAATCACCGCATTAATTAATCCAAAAGTGACAACCGACAACCCCAAACCAATCAGTGTGTTAATCGTACCGAAATTCATTGCCAATGTTGCAGACAGCACTAGCCAAAACATCGCACTACAGATCGCCCACCAAGCCATGCTTAATGAGCCTCGGCTTATTCTTTCTTCATGGGGCACGGACAGAGTGGCCGAGCCACTACTTTTTTTAATATTTCCAGCCATAACAACTCCCAAATGCTATTTAATGATGTCCCCGATTAGGGATTCATTCAGATTACGAGAATTGGGCGATAGAGAATTGCCATACAGTGCATCATTTTTTGTTAATGAGGGAATAAAAGCAGATACTTCACTGACTTCACGACTCTTTGACATCATTCCTGTAAATACAATGAATACGCGAATTCAACTCCCAAG
>NZ_JAHKQE010000001.1 GCF_018860855.1 Amphritea atlantica | reverse complement strand
CGGGTATCATCTGCGAAACGGTCATATTCAAAGTGTCGGCAATGGTGGCTAATTCCGACAGCATATTAAGCTCGAGTGACAGTAAGATGACAAGCGGGCCCTTTTATCTCGGGTAAGCACACTGACTATGCGTCGGGGCCTCCCTCCATCAGAACACCCCGTTCAAAGCGTCCGCTAATCGCCTAAAGAAAAGCTCCGGAGCATCTGAATCTCCTCTGCCCATATTGTGCCATCTATTGTTTCTAAAACTAGCGGAATGCCTTGAAAGCGCTCATCGGTCATAATAAAACGAAACACTTCCAAGCCGATTTCACCCATCCCTAAACTGTGGTGGCGGTCTTTATGGCTATCGAAAGTCGCTTTTGAATCATTCAGATGCATCCCCTTCAGATAGTTAAAACCAACAATACGAGAAAATTCAGCAAAGGTGTGCTCACAATCCGCCCGATCCCGCAGGTCATAACCCGAAGCAAAGGTGTGGCAGGTATCGAGACAAACACCCACTCGGCTTTTGTCTTCTACCCGATCGATAATATGCGCCAGATGCTCGAAACGACAACCTAAGTTACTCCCCTGCCCGGCAGTATTTTCAATGACGGCGGTCACACCGGTTGTTTGATCCAGCGCTAGGTTGATCGACTCGGCAATGGTATTCAGGCAGGTTTCTTCATCCACCTTGCGCAGATGACTGCCGGGATGAAAGTTTAGGTAGCACAACCCTAGCTGCTCACAGCGCTGTAACTCATCGATAAAGGCTGCACGGGATTTAGCTAACGGTTCGGCTTCAGGATGGCCTAAATTGATCAGATAGCTGTCATGAGGCAGAATCTGCTCCGGCTTAAACCCTAACCGTTCACAATTATCACGAAACTTACTGATACTGCCCCGCGTGAGTGGTTTTGCCTCCCAGCGACGCTGATTTTTAGTGAACAGAGCAAAGGCATTTGCCCCCAGTTTGGCCGCATTCAACGGAGCATTTTCAACACCACCGCTGGCACTGACATGAGCGCCGACATAATACATCGCTAACACCTTACAGAGTTTATAACATCGCCGGAGGACGGCAGAAGATAATGCTTAAATAGGTTCGATCAGTGCGCAACCGGCGTCCCCGATTGCGCCTAGACATTGATGATTACAACTTGCAGCCACCGCCGAGACAATCGTCAAAATCCATGCTTTCCAATTCGGCGCGTTCCGCTTGTGCGGTCTTAACACGACTAAACATCAGGGCTTCAGCGCTACCATCATCGCTAATACCGGCTTTCTCGAATACAGCAACCAGTGTGTTTAGCTCGTCTAGGGTAAAATCATTCATCGTTTTGCTCTCATTAAAAAATAGCCGCCGTTAAAGTGGCAGCAGGTGGTCAATCATTAATTGCAGGCTACGCTGCCCGCGAAACTCATTTACATCCAAACGATACACGGCACGTACTCGCTGCACGCTATCATTCGGCCAGATATCCATATCAGCATTAAAATGGATCGCATCGATGGCGGTGCCACTTTCAGGCTCCATCAACACTAATTTTAGATGGCGCTGCCCTACGATACGTTGCTGCAGTAGGGAAAACTCACCATCAAACAGCGGCTCCGGAAACTGGTGCCCCCAAGGACCCGCTTCGCGCAGTAACTCGGCCATCTCCATGGTCAACTCTGCGGCGGATAAACTGCCATCGGTCAGCACCGCATGCTGTAGTTGCTCGGCACTCAACTGCCGACGCACTTCGGCATCAAACGCTTGCTGAAACAAGCCAAGATTTTCTGCCGCGATGGTCATCCCCGCAGCCATCGCATGACCACCAAATTTCTTCAGCAGCTCTGGATGTTTTGCCGCGACGGCATCCAAACCGTCGCGGATATGAAACCCGTTGATCGAACGGGCCGAGCCTTTAAGCTCACCAGCATCACCGACGGCAAAGGCAACCACTGGACGATTAAATTTCTCTTTAATACGTGAAGCCAAAATACCGATAACCCCCTGATGCCAATCCACATCATAGAGGCACAAACCAAACGGCAACTCTCCGTCGGCTTCCAGCTCCAGCTCATCGAGCAGCGCATTCGCTTGTTGCTGCATCTCTTGCTCTATCCCCCGACGCTCCTGATTAAGACTATCGAGTTGCAGCGCGAGTTGCTGAGCCCGTTCAGCGTTATTGGTTAACAGGCACTCGATACCGATCGACATATCATCTAGACGCCCAGCGGCATTCAAACGCGGCCCCAAAGCAAACCCCAGATCGGTCGCCGTTAAACGGCTGCGTTGCCGACCACTGATCTCAATCAACGCCATAATACCGGGACGCGCCTTCGCCGCACGAATACGCTGCAAGCCCTGATAGACCAGTGTGCGGTTGTTCTGCTCTAACGGCACCACATCCGCTACGGTTCCCAATGCGACCAGGTCGAGTAGGGCTGCAAGATTAGGCTTAGCCAGCCCCCGTTTTTCAAACCACTGCTGCTCATCCAGCGCTCGACGCAGGGCGGTCATGACATAGAAGATAACCCCCACACCACAGGTCGACTTTTCACTAAACTGACAGCCCGGCTGATTAGGGTTCACAATGGCACACGCCGCTGGCAGCATCTCACCGGGTAGGTGATGATCCGTCACCAGCACATCGATGCCAAGGCTATTCGCCCGAGCAACCCCGTCGACACTGGAGATGCCATTATCGACCGTAATAATCAGATCCGGCTGCTGTTCGGCGGCAACATTAACGATCTCTGGGCTAAGCCCATAACCATACTCAAACCGATTGGGCACCAGATAACTGACCCGATTCGCCCCCATCATCCCTAGCCCAAGCATAGCAACGGCGGTACTGGTCGCACCATCGCAGTCAAAATCGCCGACAATTAGAATCTGCTGATCCTGCTCTAGCGCCAACACCAAACGGTCGACCGCCGCCGCTAATCCCAGCATATCTCGACCGGTTTGCAACTGCTGCAAACTGCGCCCTAATGCCGCAACATCATCCAACCCTCGACTGGCGTAAATGCGCGCTAACAGCGGATTTACTTGGTTAAAAATCGGGCTGTTCGCGTCCGCCTCTCGGCGGCGAATGATGATGTCACTCATTAACTCTGATATCCAAATTAGCTGATGGAAATAACGAATCGGTTTTTGCTGTTACATAATAAGCGACCAGCCCGATCCACTCGCGCACACCGATTGATAGCTCATAAAGATTGCGTCCTAAGTCAGCACGCCAACTACTCAAGCCGATAGGCCGAGAGTAATAATCCACAGGATAGGGAATAATATTCCAACCCTGCAGTCTAAAAATCCCCACCGAACGCGGCATATGAAAGGCCGAAGTGACCAATAACCAGCCACGGGGGTCATTAAAATCGATACCGGTCGGGATCATATCCTGACTGTAGATAGCGTTTTCGAAGGTATTACGTGAATCCCGTTCAAAAATCACTCGGTGATCGAGTTGTTGTGCGGCAAGCCACGCTTGCTGAACATCGGCGCCGCGATACTCGGCTTTAAGCACTTTACCCGACCCACCGGTCAGAATCACCGGCGCATCACTATAACTCTGTAACAGCGGCAAAATAGCCATATCCCGCTCAGCAGCCATATTAAACTGCGGCTGCTGCCAAAGCTGACTTAGCTCCGCTTCTTCAGCACCTCCTAGCACCACAATACCGGCAATCTCTTGCGGCATCGCCTTAGGCGCAGGAAAGCGTTTCTCCAGCGGTTGCAAGAGCAGATCCCCAACGGGATAAAAGGTGATCAATAACAAACAGACCGCGACCCCAGAAGTGAGCGTACGCCAACCTTTCAATAGCCCAAAGGCCAACAACAGAATAAGAAAGTTCCCCGGGTTAGCTAACACCCAAAAACCTTTCGACAGTAGAAAAAACAGGTCCATGCTTGTTACCCCCCAATAAAAAGCCCGTTAAGGTCAGAGACTCTAACGGGCTATTATCAAAGCAGCAAGCACTTAGTCACTGTGAACATGCTCAGCGACAAACTGTTGCACGGTCGGCAGTTCATTAGGCAACACGGTGAACTGCTCTTCACGCTCAAACAGATCCGCCATATGGGCCGGCAACTGAGGCGATTCCAGCCCTGCCTTCAGCACTGCTTCGGGGAATTTCACTGGATGCGCCGTCGCTAATACGATCATTGGCACACTTGGATCTCGCTGACAGGCACGCCCCGCGGCCACACCAATCGCAGTATGTGGGTCTAGCAGATAACCGGTTTCAGCCGCCACGGTGGCAATGGTATTGCAGGTGACTTCATCATCGCAGGAAAAGCTATCAAACAGTTCACGGACTTTTTCCCAGCGCGGTTGATCGAGCTGCACTGATTCCGTTTTAAACTTCGCCATTAAGTCGCTAATCGCCGCACCATCGCGACCATAGACATCAAACAGCAAACGTTCAAAGTTAGACGACACCATGATATCCATAGATGGCGACAAGGTGTGAACCAGCTCACCTTTGCTCATATCATTACCGGAAATCACCCGATGAAGGATATCATTTTTATTGGTGGCAACCACCAACTGACTGATCGGCAAGCCCATCTGCTTAGCCAGATAACCGGCAAAGATATCGCCGAAGTTACCGGTTGGCACTGAGAACGCCACATCGCGATGCGGTCCGCCCACCGCCAGAGACGCCGAGAAGTAATACACGATCTGCGACATAATACGTGCCCAGTTGATCGAGTTTACTGCGCCCAGCTTACGGCCACCGAGGAAATCCTGATTCGCAAAGCTGTCTTTAACCATCTCCTGACAATCATCAAAGTTGCCTTCTAGGGCAATATTGAACACATTGTCTTCAATAATGGTGGTCATCTGCTTGCGCTGAACTTCAGACACTCGGTTGTACGGGTGCAGAATAAAGATATCCAGGTGCTCACTGTGACGGCAACCTTCGATCGCCGCAGAACCGGTGTCTCCAGAGGTTGCCCCCATGATCACCAAGCGCTCTTGGCGCTTAGTCAAAGCATAGTCCATCAACCGTCCCAGCAACTGCAGGGCAAAGTCTTTAAAGGCTAAGGTTGGGCCATGAAACAGTTCCAACACCCATTCATTGGTACCCAGCTCTTTCAGCGGTGCAACAGCAGTATGATTAAACCCAGCATAGGTTTCATCGATCATCTGTTTTAGATCAGCATCAACAACGCAATCACCGACAAATGGCTTAATAATCTTATACGCTAATTCGCTGTATGGCAGACCCGCCCATGAGGCGATCTCCGCTTTACTGAAGGTCGGCAATTCCTCAGGAACATACAAACCACCATCGCTGGCAAGACCGGCCAACAACACTTCTTCAAAATTCAGCGCAGGGGCCTGGCCCCGGGTAGAGATATATTTCACGATCTAAATTCCTACTTTTGCGGTTGCCTACAGGTGTTCAACGCGGATACGAGTCACCGCTTCATTCACGTCAGCCAACGCTTCAATTTTAACAATCGCTTCGTTCATCAGTTTTTCTTTCACATCCTGGGTCAGGATAATGACGGGCACTTGGCGCTGATGAGTTTCTTTCTGCACAATCGCATTAATGCTGATCTCAGATTCGCTAAGAATGGAGGCAATCTTAGCCAACACCCCAGGGCGCTCATTAACGGTCAAGCGTAGATAGTAACCACTCACGACCTCTTCGACCGGCAGAATTGGCATCTCAGACAGACTACCCGGCTGGAAGGCCAAATGCGGCACACGGTTATCGCGATCAGCGGTCAACATCCGTACGACATCAACGACATCAGCGATCACCGCTGAAGCAGTTGGCTCAGCACCGGCGCCCGCACCGTAGTACATGGTTTGACCTACCGCATCGCCATCCACCAACACCGCGTTCATCACGCCATGCACATTAGCCAGCAAGGCTTTCTCTGGAATCATGGTGGGATGAACCCGCAACTCAATACCTGTTTCGGTACGACGGCTAACACCTAAGTGTTTAATCCGATAACCTAACTCTTCAGCATATTGCACATCGGCGGCGGTAATGTTGCTGATACCTTCCGTATAGGCTTTATCAAACTGCAGAGGGATACCAAAAGCGATAGAAGCCAAAATAGTCAGTTTATGCGCCGCATCAATACCTTCAACATCAAAGGTTGGATCCGCTTCGGCGTAACCCAGTGCTTGAGCTTCCGCCAAAACATCGGCGAAATCACGGCCTTTGTCGCGCATTTCGGTCAGGATAAAGTTACCGGTACCGTTAATAATGCCAGCCAACCAGTTAATTTTATTGCCTGACAGCCCTTCACGGATCGCCTTGATCACAGGAATGCCACCCGCAACGGCCGCTTCGAACGCCACCATCACATTCTTCTTTTGCGCTGCTGCGAAGATCTCATTACCGTGCACCGCAATCAATGCTTTGTTCGCGGTGACAACATGCTTACCGTTTTCGATAGCCGTCATCACCAGCTCTAGCGCCGTATCATAACCACCGATCAACTCAATAATAATGTCAATTTCAGGGTTGCGAGCAACCTCAAAAATATCCGCTGTAATCTGGGTACCCTGGGTGTCGCAATCAGGATTTTCACGACGGGCGCCTATCGCTTCTACAACGATACTACGACCCGCACGACGGGCGATCTCTTCCGCGTTGCGCTTAAGTACATTGAACGTACCACCACCAACGGTGCCAAGACCACAGATACCAACTTTTACAGGTTTCAAACCATTACCTCACGCTATTACTAGGCTATCAGAGCGACAGACATTTCTGCGGTTAAAAAATAGGCACGCATTATAGCTAAATCCACGACTAAGCTCTACGCAGCGCCCCATTTCAAGTTAAAAAAATCACCTTTAGATAAAATTCAGCCATAAAAAAAGAGAGCCTAGGCTCTCTTAATCATGACAAGATCTTAATAACCATTTTAGCTTTTACTTAGTTAGTCACACCAAGCATTTCCGCCAACTGCGCCGCTGGCATATAACCCGGTACCATAGTGCCATCTTCCAACACCAACGCTGGCGTTCCAGTGACACCCATCTGCTGACCTAACTGATACTGGCTCATGACAGGGCTGTCTGCACAACTAAGCATCGGTATAGACTGACCCGTCTTCGCTTTATTCATTAAACTGGCCTGATCTGATTTATCCGCACACCAGATAGCATCCATCACCTTTTGCGTTTTCGAACCGGCACCAGCACGGGGGAACGCTAAATAGTGCACTTCAATTCCTCGCGCGGTAATCTGCTCCATCTCACCGTGCAATTTACGGCAATAGAAACAGTCGGTATCGGTAAATACCGTCAAATGCGCTTTTGTCTCACCTTTCGCAGGGAAGATAATCATATCGTCACGACTAAGCGCCGCTAACTGATCAACTCGGCTGGCTTTTTTACCCTCTTCCGTCAAATTCACCAGCTGCCCATCAGTCTCAACCCGAAAGACCTCACCAACAATAAAATGACTACCCGAATCATTAACATAAAGCTTCTCACCACTGGCCAGTGTGACCTCATAAAGACCCGGGAATGCGGCATCGGCAACGGCAACAATCGGCACCTGACTGCTCAGTGAACTTAACGCGGAACGAATAGTGGCTTCTTTATCAGCATCCGCCGCGGATACATTGAAACTCAACAGAGCCATCGCCACTAGGCTGAAAAATATTTTTCGCATAATATCCTCTAATATCCGGCGTATGCGGATATCTTAATCAAAAAAACTTACTCTACAGGCTCTACTTACAAACCCCAACAAAAAGACCTGCCTTTAAGACGCTAAAAGCACCACTTAGTTTCCAACCTAACGCTTAAAACTGAAAATAACCTGAAAATCCGGCATATCATCCCCGTGGATGATGCTGCTTATGCAGCGATTGTAAACGATGCTGGGCAATATGCGTATAGATCTGAGTGGTCGACAGATCACTATGACCCAATAAGAGTTGCACCACTCGCAGATCGGCACCGTGATTCAACAGATGAGTGGCAAACGCATGACGCAATACATGGGGCGATGGCAACTGCTCCATCCCAGCGGTCAATCCATGACGCTTAATACGATGCCAAAAGGTTTGCCGCGTCATCTGCTGCCCACGACGACTAGGAAAGACAACTTCATTATGAGCATCATGAATCAAGGCGGGCCGAGCCTGTTTAATGTAACGCACTAACCAATCAGCCGCTTCATCCCCCAGAGGCACTAAGCGCTCTTTATCGCCTTTCCCCACCACTCGAATAACTCCTTGGCGAAGGTTTATCTGTGATAGCTGCAGCCCGACTAATTCACTCACCCGCAAACCCGATGAGTACAACATTTCTAGCATCGCCCGATCCCTAAAACCAAGGGCATCACTGGTATCAGGTGCCTGCAATAGCGCCTCAACATCCAGTTCACTCAAGCTTTTCGGTAAAGGCCGCCCTCGCTTAGGGCTTTCAACTTGCAACGTGGGGTCTTCACTCAAGACCCCCTCTCTTAACTGATGACGATAGAAACCACGTAAACAGGACAGTAACCGAGAAGTGGAACTTGCTTTCATCCGCTGCCGGACACGCCAGTTGAGATAACTCAGCAGATCAGTACGGCCAGCAGCCAACAAATCTCGTTGACGGCTATTTAACCAACATGCATAGATAGACAGGTCCCGCCGATAAGAGCTCAGGGTATTCTTACTCAACCCTTTTTCCAGCCATAAAGCATCAATATATTGTTCTATTAGTTCAGCATCGCGGGGGGAGGGATGTTCAGCGGTCATGCGACCATCGGCCGAAGCCCCATCGGTGGATAATTCGCTAGTCACTCAGGCCTCCTCTACTCTGCTAGCATTAGCGCAGCACTTGAAGCCCAGATAGTTTGGTTTTATTAATAGGGTAACTGGCGCTACCACGACCAACATGCTCATCAATATAGAGTATATTGCCATCAACACTCCTAAGCACGCCTTCTACTTTACGACCATAATAGGTTTCTAGTTTTACCCAACTACCTACATATTGGCCGATATGTTCATGACTAATCGATTGGTAACGTTTTTCGATCCGTACCGTATCGTGATTACTGCCTCGTACCGCACGCCGAATAGCTTCACGGGTTGCTTCACGACGTCGAGCTTCCTCTGAAGCCTGATGCTGTGGTTGAGACTGATGCTTATGAGCTGGCGCAGGGCGCTTGTCATCAGCCGCATGAGCACCGACAACTACCAGCAATAACATCGAGCTTAGTCCGAACGATAGTCTCTTCAAAACCCCATTCCAAAGCGATAGTCTAATTAATATACCTACGGCGTTAAGCTGCCACAGCACGAGAACAGATAAGCGATACTGTCTTAATTCTACTGTGAGTTCTGCAGTAGTGCGAATTTCAAACACAAAAAAGGCGGCCTAGGCCGCCTTTTCATGCTCAAACCGAGTAAGTGATTACTTAGCCAGCTTCTCTTTAATACGTGCAGACTTACCACTACGCTCACGCAAGTAGTACAGTTTAGCCTGACGTACGTCACCGCGACGCTTAACTTCAATGCTGTCTACAGTAGACGCGAAAGTTTGGAAAGTACGCTCAACACCAACACCGTGAGAGATTTTACGTACAGTGAACGCAGAGTTAACGCCACGGTTACGCTTACCAATCACAACACCTTCAAACGCCTGCAGACGCTGACGGGTGCCTTCAACTACTTTTACCTGAACAACAACGGTGTCACCCGGTGCAAATTCTGGCACTTCTTTATTCATCTGTTCAGCTTCAATCTGCTGAATGATAGAGTTTTTGCTGCTCATCGCTCGCTCCTAAATACTAACCCTGAGACGCTTCTGTCTCACGGATAAATTCGTTTAACAATGTTTGTTGCTCTTTGTTTAACTCAAGATCTTCCAGCAGCTCAGGACGCCTTTTCCAGGTTCGCCCCAATTGCTGTTTCAGACGCCAGCGTCTGATCGATTCATGGTTACCGCCAAGCAACACATCAGGTACGGACATATCGTCAAGTTTTTCCGGTCGGGTATAGTGCGGACAATCAAGTAGTCCATCACTAAAGGAATCTTCGGCAGCTGAATCCTGATGGCCAAGCACACCAGGAACCAAACGGGATACCGCATCGATCATTACCATTGCTGGTAGTTCGCCACCACTGAGCACAAAATCACCCAATGACCACTCTTCATCGATTTCGGTCTCCACCAGACGCTCATCAATACCTTCATAGCGCCCTGCAACCAGAATTAACCGCTCTTCAGCAGCTAGCTCTTTTACCCCGGCATGATCGAGTCGGCGCCCCTGCGGTGAAAGATAGATCACTCTAGCCTTACCACCAGCAGTCTGTTTCGCTGCCTGGATCGCGTCCCGCAGCGGCTGCACTTTCATCAACATTCCGGGACCACCGCCATAAGGTCGGTCATCCACCGTACGATGTTTATCCTGTGTAAATTCCCTAGGATTCCAACACTGCACATCCAGCAAGCCGTTGCGCACTGCCCTACCGGTAACGCCGTGACGGGTGACCGCCTCAAACATCTCCGGGAAAAGGGTAATTACACCGATCCACACCGGTTAAAACTCCGGATCCCAATCGACCCGAATCGTACCTTCTTCAAGGTTTATCTCTTTCACCACCTGATCAGGCAGATAGGGAATTAATCGCTCGCGGCGATCAATACTGTCTGCGTTACCCTTCACCACCAAAACATCGTTAGATCCGGTAGCGATCAGGTGACTCACCTTACCCAGCTTTTCGCCGGACTCGGTTAAAACATCAAGCTTTTCCAACTGGTTCCAGTAGAAATCACCCTCTTCCAATTCAGGAAGCAGGCTGGTTTCTATCGCGATATCAACGCCACAATACTGTTTCGCGAGATCCCGATCATCGACTCCGGCTAGTTTTGCGACCAGCCCTTTACCATGCTTTTTACCATCCGCTATTTTGAACGGTAACCACTGACCATTAATATTCAGTAGCCATGGCGAGTAATCGAGGATGCTCTCCAACGGCTCGGTATGGGAATAAACCTTAACCCATCCCTTGAGACCATAAAGTGTGGTGATGCGCCCAACGGTTGTTATATCTTCAGACGTATAGCCACTCATCACTCAAACCCGACTGATTGCTTCAATAGAATTACTTAGCTTCTTTAAGCAGCTTAGCAACACGGTCAGACATCTGAGCGCCTTTAGCAACCCAGTACTCGATACGCTCTTGGTTGATGCGTAGAGTCTCTTCCTGACCCTTAGCCAGCGGGTTGAAAAAACCAACACGCTCAATAAAACGACCGTCGCGCGGATTACGAGAATCAGCCACAGTCAGGTGATAGAATGGACGCTTTTTAGCGCCGCTACGAGCTAGACGAATAGTTACCATGCGTAGGTCCCTTTATTAAGTGAGTTTTGATATCGCTCACAGTTTACAGATAACAGTCTCATTCCGACTTTTAAGAAAGCCGACGCAGACTGCACCCATTTAAAAAACAGGCCGGCATATTACGTGAATTTGCCGGCCCTGTGAAGCTTTTTGATTATAAAATAAACATTCGAGATGAGCGCAGAATATCGATTACATCCGCGGGAAGCCACCTGGACCGCCCATTCCACCCATACCGCCCGGCATCATGCCTTTCATGCCGCGCATCATTTTGGCCATACCGCCCTTTGAGGAGAACTTCTTCATCATTTTGGCCATCTGCTTATGCTGTTTCAGCAGACGGTTAACATCTTGAATCTGTGTACCCGAACCCATCGCAATACGCTTTTTACGCGAACCAGAGATCACATCCGGGCGCTTACGTTCATGGGGAGTCATCGAATTGATTATCGATTCAAACTGCTTAAAGCCTTTCTCGGCACCCGACAGATCTGCGCCCTGCATTGCACCGCCCATCTGCCCCATACCGGGCAGCTTATCCATCAGCGAGGCCATACCACCCATATTGTTCATCTGTTCCAGCTGATCACGGAAGTCTTCCAGATCAAAGCCTTTACCTTTCTGAACTTTTTTCGCTAATCGTTCTGCTTTTTCTTTATCGACCTTCTGTTCGACTTCCTCGATCAGGGAGAGCACATCCCCCATGCCAAGAATTCTGGACGCGATACGATCCGGATGAAACGGTTCAAGGGCATCAACTTTCTCACCCACACCCAAGAACTTAATCGGCTTACCGGTAATATGACGCACCGATAACGCAGCACCACCACGGGCATCACCATCGGTTTTGGTCAGAATCACACCGGTCAGCGGTAACACATCATTGAATGCTTTAGCCGTATTGGCAGCATCCTGACCGGTCATCGCATCGACAACAAATAGCGTTTCTATCGGTTTGACCGCCGCATGCAGCGCTTTAATCTCGTCCATCATGTCGCTATCGACATGCAAACGGCCGGCGGTATCGACAATCAGAACATCGAAGTGCTTAATTTTGGCATGATGAATTGCCGCATTAACGATATCGATCGGCTTTTGCTGGATATCCGAGGGAAAGAAATCCACCTCAACTTCAGCCGCCAAGGTTTCCAGCTGTTTGATGGCGGCAGGACGATAAACGTCAGCCGATACCACCAATACTTTTTTCTTTTCCCGTTCCCGCAGAAAACGTGACAGTTTCGCGACCGAGGTGGTTTTACCCGCCCCCTGCAAACCAGCCATCATCACCACGGCAGGCGGCTGAACAGCTAGGTTGAGACCTTCATTGGCCTCACCCATGACTTTTTCCAGTTCCTGCTGAACGATCTTAACGAATACCTGACCCGGACTCAGACTCTTGCTGACCTCGGTTCCTACGGCACGCTCTTTTACGTTGTTAATAAATGCTTTAACAACCGGCAACGCTACGTCGGCTTCCAGCAATGCCATACGCACTTCACGCAGAGTGCCTTGAATATTGTCTTCGGTCAGTTTTGCCTGGCCCGTCACCGCTTTAAGCGTTTTCGCCAGACGATCCGTCAGATTCTCAAACATAGTTACGCCTTGAGGTGTTAATCCGCTACTGTATATGCCAGAGCCAGCTTCAATTCTGCTCTGTGACAGTAAAATAAAGTCGGTTATTATACAGCAGCTGCGTCCTTTAGGAACCTGATAATAACGCAGAGGCGATGATTAAATAACCAGCTACCCCTAACAGCAGCTAATTGACCCTGCATCAATATTTCATCGCACTCATATTTATGACACACTTAACCACTGCAAACTCTATGGAACTGACGAGCTACTCTTTGATGCATATTCTGCCCGCTATTATCGCCATCATCTGTTACTTAACCGCGACTGCTTTACAGTGGCAGAACGTCAACGGACGCAGTATCAATCATATGATCATCCGTTTGATCGGTGTCGTCGCTGTGATCTCTCACGGTTTTGCTTCCTATCTCGATCTCCATCGCCCGACCGGCATACATTTGGAGTTTTTTAGTGCCGGCTCTCTGATCGGCTGGCTAGTGGCAGGATTAGTGTTACTAAGTTCTCTGCGGCAAAAGATCGATAACCTTTTTATCGGCATATTCCCGTTAGCCGCCATCACTCTATTTTTCACGCTATTCGGTTTGGATGATGCGACTGGCAGGCATTACGATGCCGGTTTAGTTATCCATATTCTGATCTCCATTCTGGCTTATAGCATTTTTACCCTAGCCGCTTTTCAGGCGGTCTTGCTGGCCAAGCAGGAATATCAACTTAAACATCACATCACCAAAGGCCTGTTGCGCTCACTGCCACCACTACAAACAATGGAAGCTCTGTTGTTTGAGATGATCTGGACAGGGTTAATCTTATTAACGCTATCGTTGATCAGCGGCGCTATCGTCTTCGATGATCTATTTGCCCAACACTTAGTACATAAAACCATACTCTCTATTTTGGCTTGGTTGCTGTATGCCACACTATTAGTCGGGCGACACTTCCTCGGCTGGCGTAGCCATAAGGCGATCCGCTGGACCGTCGGTGGGTTCATTGTCTTAATGCTGTCATTCTTTGGCAGCAAATTTGTCGTCGAACTGCTGCTATAAACCGCGTTTATACTACGAAAGGCGCTCTCTAAAACTTTTAGTACGCTTGACAGTTTCAGGGGTTAACCTGACAATGTCGTTCCTACTAGCAACCAAAGGTTTACCGTCTTGGAAGGCGCATCGATTGAGTCCCTTATGGGACTGCTTTTTTTTCTGATCCTCTGCTCAGCTTTTTTCTCGAGTTCTGAAACAGGCATGATGTCACTTAACCGCTATCGGTTACGGCATTTAGTCAAGAACCGCCACAGAGGAGCCATCAAGGCCAATAAGCTTTTGAAACGCCCCGACCGACTGATCGGTGTGATTCTCATCGGCAACAATTTCGTTAATATTCTAGCTTCAGCTATTGCCACGATTATCGCGGTTAAAATCTGGGGTCAAGGCGGTATCTTTATCGCTACAGCAGCACTGACATTGGTCATTTTGATCTTTGCCGAAGTGTCGCCAAAAACAGTTGCCGCGCTACACCCTGAAAAAGTCGCCTTTCCAGCAGCCTATATTCTGCAACCACTGCTTAAAATACTTTATCCGCTCGTGTGGATGGTCAACCTAATCACGAACAGCCTGCTTAAGCTATTCGGCATCAAAGTCACCAATGGTGAGAACCATCACCTCAGCACAGAAGAGCTGCGAACCCTCGTTAATGAATCCGGCGCCGTACTGCAGCAGCGCAACCAATCAATGCTGCTTGGCGTACTAGAGCTGGACGATGTCACCGTTACTGACATCATGATTCCGCGCAATGAGGTCGGCGGTATCGATATGGACAATGATCTTGAAGAGATTATTGATCAGCTCAGCAAGACCCCTCATACCCGTATGCCGGTATACCGAGGCGAACTCAACAAAGTCGTTGGCATTTTGCATATGCGGAATTTAGCCCAGGTCTTTCGCCAAAAATCGGTCACTAAAGCGGCAATCCTGCAAGTCATCCACGAACCCTACTTTGTTCCGGAAAGCACCCCGCTGCAAACTCAGCTATTGAACTTCCAACAGGAAAACCGACGCATCGCGCTCGTCGTGGATGAATATGGTGATATTCAAGGTATTGTAACGCTAGAAGATATTCTCGAAGAGATCGTCGGTGAGATGTCACTCAACGGCAAAGATGATAATCAGGATATTTATCCCCAATCCGACGGCAGCTACTTTATTGATGGCACCGCGAATATCCGTGATGTTAACAAATCGCTTAATTGGAGCCTGCCGACCGATGGCCCCAAAACAATCAACGGCTTAGTGATGGAAATTCTGGAAGCCATCCCCGATGCCAATATCTGCATGCTGATCGGCAATTATCAAATCGAAACGCTGCAGGTATGCGACAACCAAATAAAAACCATTCGGGCAATGAAGCACGATAGTGAATATGAAGAAGAAGAGGAGGAATAACGTCAACTAAGGCGCTATTCCGCTAGTTTTGATTTAACACTATTAATCTTATCATCGATGGTTTGTTCTCGATCGGTGCGGGTACCGATACGCATACTACTGCTGATCCGCACCGCACCCATCTCATGAACCACTTCATGACAGCGTTTCACCGCGGCAAACACCTCATCCCACTCTCCTTCAATGTTAGTGCCGTAGCCATGCATCTGATGCGACAAACCGGCATTCTGTAACACTCGCTGACAGGCGGTCACATAAGCCGACACCGACGTACCTATCCCTAACGGGATAACACACAGATCTATCATTACCTTCATATCTATCTCCCCTTAAGCGAGCTTATCTTCGGCTTCCCGCTGACGGATCAAACGCCAAACAGCTCTTTTCTCTGCATCACTTAGAACGCCCCACTCGGCAATCTCCATACCACTACGGCGACAAGCGATACAGAGGTCTTTTTCATCAAGGGCACACACACCGATACAGGGTGAATGGACAGGGCGAGGCGAAGCATTTTCATTAGTCATATGTGTTCTATCAGGTTCAGTAAGGTCGAAGAGGGTATAAGTAAAACTTAGCAGACTGGCGAGTATTCCGGCCGGACTTTCATTGGTATGCGTGCATCAAAGCCCACATTTAACAGTTCAACCAGCATATAAGCCGTTAACCCCCAGATGATATCCCCCTCAAATTCATAAGCTGGCACATAATGGGTCATGCCGCGAAACTTAATTTTATCGGTATGATGACGCCGATCATCCAGAAAAAAACTCAATGGCACGCGGTGAATTCGATCCAGCTCATCCAAGTTGGGTATCAACTCAACATCTGCAGGTATGATGCCGACATAGGGCCGGACCTGCAATTTATGTTTTGATAATACATCCCCTAGTGGCCCGACAATATCTACTTTCGAGGGGTTCAGCCCAACCTCTTCCTCGGCCTCACGTAAAGCAGTAAACAGCAGATCTGGATCCGTAGCATCCCGTTTACCACCGGGAAATGCGATCTCGCCACTGTGCGTACTCAACAGGTGGCTACGACGGGTCAGTATCACCTCTGGACCCGCAGGATTGTCGGTCAGCGCAATTAGCACACCGGCTTGAGGGCCAACGCCATTGAGCGTCTTCGGTGTATGTAGCGCTAATTTTTGTTTCAACTGATCAATCATGAGACTTGGGTAAATATCGGTTATCTAAAAAATAATGTCTGAACATCATACCGCTGCTTTGCACGAAAGTTTAGCGTTGATCGTTTTTTGCCTGTTTATGAACCGCCTCAGTATCACTGACAGCAGGCACGAGCATTGCTATTTGCAAGGCTAGAATGGTAAAAATTATCGCCGAGCGATCAATGATTGATCATGATACCCGCTCTCACTCCTAAGCTTTAAATTGATTTTCAACCAGAAAAGCCGTAATTATTTAACAGAACAATTGAGCCTATAGCAGCAATTGCATTACAGTTAGAAAATAGTGCAAACGTTAGCCTAATTTTTATACATCACCGGCCATATTTACTGAAGGACATATTATGAATTACTGTAGCCTGTGCGGATCAACTGTTCGATTTGAAATACCGCCAGGGGATAATCGCCCACGTCATATCTGTAACCAGTGTGGTGAAATTCATTATATAAACCCAAAGATCATCGCCGGATGCCTGCCTATCTACCAGGACAAGGTATTGCTGTGTAAACGAGCGATTGAACCTCGCATCGGCTTTTGGACTCTCCCAGCCGGTTTTATGGAAAACGGCGAATCCACTCGCCAAGGCGCGGCCCGCGAAACGCTAGAAGAAGCCAATGCCCGCGTCAGCGACTTACAGCTTTATACGCTCACCTCGATCGTTCCGGTCAGTCAGGTACAGATGCTTTACCTCGCACAATTAGATGACCTAAACTTTTCAGCGGGGGATGAAACCACCGATGTACAACTGTTTTCAGAGGCCGATATCCCATGGGATGAACTCGCATTTCAAACCATAAAAAATGCGTTAACCTTTTATTTCGCCGATAGAAAAAAAGGCATATTCCCATTACACCACGTAGACCTAGCAACACCACCAGGTCAATATATTAATAAGACGTAAATAACCCAAAATAAAAAGAGCACATTATGGATAACAAATTAATTCTTATCATTCTCGCGATTTTACTTCCTCCCGTTGCGGTTTTTATGAAAGCCGGTGTCGGTCTAGCATTAGTCCTTAATATCGTGCTCTGTTTGATTTTCTATATCCCAGGTATTCTGCACGCCCTCTGGCTGGTGCTAAAATAATGACACTCTGTTCTTGGACGATATCAGAGCAGCGGTGACAGTAATAAATGGCGGTTCACAAAACCGCTTTTTATTTACAGCGTCTATATGACGCAAATAATGAGAATTATTAATGACCCTATTAATCACGACTTGGATTAAATTCTTCGTTCTTTTTGCCCCCTTCTTTGTGGTCTCTATGTTTCTGTCGTTGACCCGAGGCGACACGGCTGCGGAACGACGTAGCACGGCAAACAAAGCGGTGTTTGCAGCCACACTGGCTGCTCTGGTTCTGTTTTTCTTCGGCTCCCCCCTATTTGAACTACTTGGTATCACCATCGATTCATTCCGTATTGGTGCTGGTATTCTGCTGTTTCTATCGGCGATTAGCTTGGTCCGAGAAGGTGTGCGCACCAACGCTCAGGTGCCTGATACTATTCGTGAAGATACCTCCGTGGTCCCACTCGCAATACCCACGATTATTGGACCAGCAACCATTGGTGCCATCTTGGTTTACGGTTCCGAGCTGCATGGCGTTGAAATGATATTGGGCATCACCGGCATGTTTTTGGCGCTAATCTCATTACTCTTGCTACTCCATATCGCCACTCGGCTAGAACGCCTGTTGGGCAAAACGGGTCTTAACATACTCAGTAAAATCACCGGCTTGATTCTCGCTGCCATGGCCTCCGAAATAGTGCTCACCGGCATCACCGGCTTTATGACCCGTATCGGCCACTGAGTATTATTACAGCAACAATGCAAACCCCAGCAAGCAAGGGGCCTAGGCCCCTTACCCCAATGATACCCAAGCTTAATCCACAATGTTATCCACAGATTTTGTGACTAATTTTAAGCACTTTTCACAGCCTAATAAATAACCTGCCCAAATTTAACACACAATAATTTAACTGCTTTAAAACAATAACTTAACCGACTACCGCAACGGTTACCCATACTTAACTAACAGCTTTACCGACAGGATATGTTTATAACTTATCTAGTTATGAACATGATCAAAAATCAGCCAGCTGCCAGACATCATACGCAACTTCTTCATAAGGATGAGCCTGCTTTAATGCAGCAACCGCCGCAGCAATAAGCTGATCTTCACACACTAACTCGACTCTCCATTCGGGTAGCTGCTCTAAGGTATTCACGCGACCAATATGAGGATGACTGCCCGGAAGCGGTCTAAACTGACCGATCCCCTTTACCTGCCAACAGCAACACTCATACTGCCCTATGCGGCCAGCCCCGCTCATGAACACCGCCTGTTTTACGGCCTCCAACGCCTCATCAGGAACAAAGAACGCCAATTTATACATCGCCCTACCTCTGCTGTTTTAATGCACTATCAATACGCCATTGAGTCTAGGCTATAAACAAAAAAGCGGCCGATGATTACTCACCAGCCGCTTATCTAAAACATCACTAAGCTTACAACTCTTCAACCAATCGGCGAAGGTCTTCAACCTTTCGAGAGACCACTTTTTCAAGATGCTCGATCTCATCTAGTAGATGCTGTTTCTTATCCTTAACAGTTCTTTCGGTAGTAACCAACATCTCTAGCTCATCAATCGCCCGAAGAAAATAAGGAGAAGGCTCGGTACTGGCACGGTATGGCACTAAACCGCCTTCAACAGAAACATTAGTATGCTTACGCTTAAATTTAAACTTTTTACTTTTTGTCATCCAATCACCCTGATGACGATGCAGATAAACCTTAAGCACATCGATATCATTTTCAGTACGGGTGGTGAATTTTTCAATTTCATGGGGGTTATCAAATCCCATCTCTTTTAAAGTCCGAAATTTCTCGGCAGACATCGGTTTACTCCATTAGCCATTAGCTGAAACTCCATTGAATATAGATGAAAACACCTAAAAGAGGAGCTATTGTTAACCCCATAATGGGATGTTTTTAAAAAACATCAATAACTAGATATAAAAAAACCGCCTACTGGCGGTTTTTAAAAAAGCCATTAATGACAAATATTAATTTTTCAGATTAAGCACATCTTGCATATCGTACAGGCCATTCTCTTTATCGGCCAGCCAACTCGCTGCGCGAACCGCGCCTTTGGCAAAGGTCATTCGCGAACTGGCTTTATGAGTGATCTCAATACGCTCACCCTCGGTGGCAAACAATACTGTATGATCCCCCACCACATCCCCTGCTCGGATAGTGACAAAACCAATCTCTTCTTTTGTCCGAGCGCCCACCTGACCTTCACGACCATAGACAGCACACTGACGCAGGTCTCGACCCAAAGCATCGGCAACCACTTCACCCATGCTCAACGCAGTACCTGAAGGAGAGTCCACTTTATGATGGTGATGCGCTTCAATAATCTCGACATCGTAGTCATCGCCCAGCGCTCTGGCCGCATCAGCCAGCAATTTGAAGCAGAGGTTAACACCAACGCTCATATTGGATGCAAACAGGATTGGCATGTGTTCAGCAAAGCTGTTCAGCTCATTGCGCTCAGCTTCGTTCAAACCGGTCGTACCAATCACCATCGCTTTACCGTTAGCGGCACACAGAGCCAAATTGGCCAATGTCGCTTTAGGTGTAGTAAAGTCGATCAGTACATCAAAATCATCGACCACCTGCGCCAACGAGCCAACGATCGACACGCCCAGCTTGCCCACATTGGCTACTTCACCGGCATCAGCACCGATTAAGCTACTAGTCGGCTCAACAATCGCAGCACCCAATACGAGCCCATCAGTTGCCTGAATCGCTTCTATATTTGTTTTCCCCATGCGCCCAGCGGCGCCGGTTACAGCAATTCTAATCATTCTTATTTCCTGATCTGATTCTGGGCCTTAACATTCTGCCCCTCATGAACCTTAGCCTTTCGCTTGACTGACACTCTGGTCCATATCAAAAGCCGGTTTTTCACATTCGGGACGCCCAACAATCTTTGCTGGTACACCAACCACGGTGGTATGAGGCGGCACATCTTCGAGCACAACAGAACCACCACCCACTTTAGCCCCCGCACCGACTTCGATATTACCGAAGATCTTCGCACCGGCGGCAATCATCACCCCTTCGCGAATCTTAGGATGACGATCTCCCGTTTCTTTACCCGTGCCCCCTAAGGTGACCGACTGCAGAATAGAAACATCGTTTTCGATAACGCAGGTTTCCCCAACGACAATACCGGTTGCATGGTCAAACATCACACCACAGCCGATTCGTGCTGCAGGATGAATGTCCACCTGAAAGACTTCACTAACACGACTCTGAATGTACAGCGCCATCAAGTGACGTCCCTGTTTCCACATCCAATGAGCGATACGATAGGCTTGCAGAGCATGAAAGCCCTTTAGGTAAAGCAGCACAGTCGTAAAACTAAAAACCGCCGGATCACGAATGCGCACGGCGGTAATATCTTTACAGATACACTGGAGAATTTCGGGATCGCCACTCAGCGCCTCTTCAATCAACTCACGCAGGGTGATAGCAGCCATCACCTCGTCAGACAACTTATTGGCTAACAGGTAACTCACCGCCTCACAGAGGCTGTTATGCCGGATAATGGTGCTGTGAAAAAAGCTCGCCAAAAAGGGCTCAACGATCATTTCATCACGCGCTTCTTGCTGAATCAGCTGCCATAACTCATCCGGTTGAGTGGGAAAATCACTCATGTAAGACTCCTAAAAGTCGAAGGGGCTGCAATGCAGCCCCTTGGGATATTAGGTCATATCCTCAAAAAATTTCTTAACGCTATCAAAAAAACCATGCTTCTTAGGCCCATGGTGTTTTTGGCGTTCATCCATCGCCGTTTCAAACTGCTTCAGCAACTCTTTCTGTTTGCTGTTCAGATTCACCGGCGTTTCGACAATCACGCGAACCAGCAGATCACCGACGCTACCGCCTCGTACCGGTTTAATACCTTTGCCCCGCAGACGGAATAATTTTCCTGTCTGAGTTTCCGCTGGTATTTTCAGCTTAACACGAGATTCGAGGGTAGGCACTTCAAGCTCGCCACCTAGCGCTGCATCGATAAAGCTGATCGGCACTTCACAGTATAAATGTTTGCCATCACGCTCAAAGATAGCATGATCACGAACATTAACCTGAACGAACAGATCGCCTGATGGACCACCGTGACCTCCCGCTTCACCTTCACCTGAAAGGCGAATGCGATCACCGGTATCAACACCAGCAGGGATTTTAACGGATAGCTTTTTGGTTTGTTGCTTACGACCTTGGCCATGACAACTGGTACAAGGATCAGAAACAACCTGACCTTCACCATGACAAGTTGGGCAAGTTTGCTGCACAGAGAAGAAACCCTGCTGCATCCGTACCTGGCCAATACCACCACAGGTGCCACAGGTTTTAGCGCTGGTACCTGGCTTAGCACCAGTACCATCACACACTTCACAAGCAACGAGTGTTGGTACGGTGATGGTTTTTTCGCAACCACGCACCGCTTCTTCCAAGCTTAGATCCATGGTGTAACGCAGATCGGCACCACGCTGAACATGGCTACGACGACCACCGTGACCCTGTTGGCCAAAGATATCGCCAAACACATCACCAAAGATATCGCCGAAACCACCTTGACCGCCGCCAAAGCCCTGACCACCCATACCATTCTGGTCAACACCAGCATGACCATACTGATCATAAGCTGCTTTCTTTTGTTGATCGGACAGGACTTCGTATGCCTCATTGACCTCTTTAAAGGCCTCTTCGGCAGACTTATCATCCGGATTACGGTCCGGGTGATATTTCATCGCCATACGACGAAAGGCCTTTTTAATATCCCGGTCAGAAGCGTCACGATCAACGCCTAACACATCATAAAAATCTTTCTTCGACATAATCGGTATCGCAATCCGGTTAACTAATTCTTTACATCAGCTCAGAATAAAAACAGGACAACGCGGGACCGGCCCGCGCTGTCAATTTAAGCTTAACTCATTAAATCCGACTTACTTTTTGTCGTCGTCTTTAACTTCTTCAAACTCAGCATCTACAGCATCATCAGCAGGTTCAGCTTGAGCTTGTTCGCCCTCTTGACCTTCTGCCTGTTGAGCCGCTTCAGCATACATTTTCTGAGCCAGAGCAGAAACCGCTTCAGTCAGTGCCGCTGTTTTAGTTTCGATAGCTTCTTTATCGTCTTCTTTCAGCACGCCTTCCAGTGCTTCGATCGCACCGTTGATCGCTGTTTTTTCCTCTTCAGTTGCCTTATCACCGGCATCTTCCAAGGTTTTCTTAGCGGAGTGAATCATCGCATCACCCTGATTACGGGCTTGGCTCATCTCTTCAAACTTCTTATCCGCTTCAGCATTCGCTTCAGCATCGCTAATCATTTGTTCAACTTCTTCATCGCTCAAACCAGAAGAGGCTTTGATAACGATAGACTGTTCTTTACCGGTCGCTTTATCTTTTGCAGACACGTTCAGAATACCGTTAGCATCGATATCGAAGGTTACTTCAACCTGCGGCATACCACGTGGTGCTGGCGGAATATCGGCCAGGTCAAAACGACCCAATGATTTATTGGCAGATGCTTGCTTACGCTCACCCTGTACAACGTGGATAGTTACAGCAGACTGGTTGTCTTCAGCAGTAGAGAACACCTGAGACTTCTTAGTTGGGATAGTCGTGTTCTTCTCGATAACCGGAGTCGCAACGCCACCCATGGTTTCGATACCCAAGCTCAGTGGGGTAACATCCAGCAAGAGAACGTCTTTAACATCACCCGCCAGTACCGCAGCCTGAATAGATGCACCAATCGCAACCGCTTCATCAGGGTTAACATCTTTACGTGCTTCTTTACCGAAGAATTCTGTTACTTTCTTCTGTACCAGAGGCATACGGGTCTGACCACCGACCAAAATCACTTCATCGATATCAGAAGCAGAAAGATCAGCATCTTTCAGCGCCATACGGCAAGGCTCAAGAGAACGATCAACCAGCGCTTCAACCAGTGATTCCATTTTCGCACGGCTGATCTTAACGTTCAGGTGCTTAGGACCGGTTGAATCCGCAGTGATGTAAGGCAAGTTAACGTCAGTACTCTGTGCAGAAGATAGCTCAACTTTTGCTTTTTCAGCACCCTCTTTCAGACGTTGCAGTGCCAGTGGATCACTATACAGATCGATACCAGACTCTTTCTTAAATTCAGCCGCCAGATATTCGATCAGGCGTGAGTCGAAATCTTCACCACCCAAGAAGGTGTCGCCGTTAGTCGCCAACACTTCAAACTGGTGCTCGCCATCAACTTCTGCAATTTCGATAATAGAGATATCGAATGTACCGCCACCCAAGTCGTATACAGCGATAGTTTTATCGCCTTTAGATTTGTCCATACCGTAAGCCAGTGCAGCAGCGGTTGGTTCGTTGATGATACGTTTAACATTCAGACCCGCAATCTTACCGGCATCTTTAGTTGCCTGACGCTGAGAGTCATTGAAGTAAGCAGGTACCGTAATAACGGCTTCCGTTACTTCTTCACCCAGGAAATCTTCAGCAGTTTTCTTCATCTTCTTCAGAATTTCTGCAGATACCTGTGGTGCAGCCATTTTCTTATCGTTTACTTGAACCCAAGCATCGCCGTTGTCAGCTTCGATAATTTTGTATGGCACCATTTTAATATCTTTCTGTACCACATCGTCTTTAAAACGACGACCGATCAAACGTTTGATCGCGTACAGTGTATTATTCGGGTTAGTCACTGCCTGACGTTTAGCCGGCTGACCTACCAAAATTTCACCATCATCCGCATAAGCGATGATAGACGGGGTGGTGCGCTCACCCTCTGCGTTTTCAATAACCCGTGGCTTATCACCGTCCAATACTGCGACGCATGAGTTTGTAGTACCCAGGTCAATACCAATAATTCTACCCATCTCAATCACTCCAATCATTCTGTGCCCGATCTAGCGGGCGAAATTCTTTTTTCTTGACTAGCTATATTGGTGCATTTTTATCAGTTTCAAGGCCTGACTATTCAGCACCTTTAGAAACAATCACCATCGCTGGACGAATCAAGCGGCCATTCAAGGTATAACCTTTCTGCATCACCGCGATGACATGGTTAGCCGGTACATCAGGGCTTGGCACCATCGACATCGCCTGATGCAATTCCGCACTGAACGGTTCGCCAACAGGGTTATGCTGCTCTACTTTAAACTTGCCCAAACCGGTGATGAACATATTCAGCGTCATCTCAACGCCTTCGCGCAAGGCGACCACTGCTTCATCATCACTATTGGACGCTTCGATTGCCCGCTCCAAGCTGTCAACAACCGGCAGCAATTCATTGGCAAATTTATCCAACGCAAATTTATGCGCTTTCTCGACATCCATCTCTGCCCGACGACGCACATTCTGCATCTCAGCCAAGGTCCGGAGTTCCTGTTCTTTTAGCTCAGTAATCTGATCCTGAGCCTGTGCCAACTGACGTTGCAGTGCGTTCACATCAACCTCTGCTGTCGCACCTTCAGTGACCGGCTCAACGGTGTCGTCAGCCGCCACGGAGTCATCAACCGCTTCAGTTGTTGTGTCCGGCTGCTGATCTTCAACCTGAGTCTTATCTTCGCCTGCCATCACTTTCTCCAACCATCTGATATGTGAATATTCTGTTGTGCTTTTATATGGGGCTAAGCCAACAGGATTCAAGTGGTTATTTTTAGATTTTTTTAGTAAACCAGCAGTTATTGATTGCGCTAAAGTAATTATTGGCTTATATATTAACCACTGTATAAAAACACAGGCTTGAGGCCATGCTGACTCAACTTAATATTCGCAACTACGCCATCGTCGAACAACTGGATCTAGAGCTGGAAAGCGGCATGACCGTTGTCAGCGGTGAAACAGGGGCCGGTAAATCGATCATGCTCGACGCCCTCGGCCTAACCCTTGGCGATCGCGCCGATATGGGCTCAGTGCGCAAAGGCGCTGAACGGGCGGAGATAATCGCCAGCTTTGATATTTCAAATATTCCCACGGCTAAAGAGTGGCTGAAAAACCAAGAGCTCGATGATAGCGAGTGTATTTTACGCCGCGTTATCACTAGCGAAGGGCGTTCGCGTAGCTATATTAACGGCAGTCCTTGCCCCATTAATAAAGTGCGAGAACTTGGCGAGCATCTCATCGAAATCCATGGTCAGCATGAACACCAACGCTTACTTAAAAAAGATCATCACCGCCACCTTCTTGATGCCTATTCCGGTAAAGGTGAATTAGCCAGCAAAACCCGTCAGCTATTCCGTCATTGGCACAGCCTTAATCACCGATTGCATCAACTGTCGGCTCAGAATGAAGAGCAGACCGCTCGCCTACAATTATTAAGCTATCAAGCAGAAGAGCTGGAACAGCTAGCCGTAGGAGAAGGTGAATACGAAAAACTGGTTGAAGAACAGAGCCGACTGGCGAATGCTGAAGATATCCTACAATCGGGCCAGCAAATCGTTCTACTCACCAGTGATGGCGAAGAGATTAGCTGCCTAAGCTTACTCAACCAGTGTCAGAATCTACTGAGCAAAATGAAAGGTACTTCGCCGTCGGTAACTCAGACTATCGAGATGCTGAATAGCGCCCAGATTCAAATAGAAGAAGCTTCACAAGAGATCAGCCATTATATGGATCGGGTTGAGCTTAACCCGACACGTCAGGCAAACGTTGAAGAGCGGCTTAGCACCATTTTCGATCTAGCGCGCAAACACCGCATCTCTCCCGAGCAACTACCACAATTCCAGCAAGATATTCAGCAAGAGCTAGAAAGCCTGAGCATGTCAGATCAGGCATTGGAAGCATTGCATCAGGAGACCGAACAGGCTCGTCAAGCGTTTATAAATAGCGCCAAACAACTCAGCAAAGCTCGGCATAAAGCGGCTTTAAGCCTTAAGAATGAAGTTAATAAACAACTACATAGTTTAGGTATGACCGCTGCTGAGTTAAGTCTCTGTCTAACGCCCTATGCGAAAGACCAACTCAACGCCCACGGCCTTGAAGAAGTCGAGTTTCTGATTACGACCAACGCTGGCCAACCACCTCGCCCGCTAAACAAAATAGCCTCTGGTGGTGAGCTATCGAGGATATCATTAGCGATTCAAGTGATTACGGCGCAATCATCCAGCACCCCTACGCTTATCTTCGACGAAGTAGATGTCGGCATCGGCGGTGCTATTGCTGAAGTTGTGGGTCGACTGCTTAGACAACTCGGCGAGAATAACCAAATCTTAGTGGTTACTCACCAACCTCAGGTGGCCTCTCAAGGACATCAGCACCTCTTCGTTAGCAAGCAAACCGTGAAAAACAAAACCATCACCCATATCGATCGTTTGACTATCGATCAGCGTGTGGGGGAAGTTGCTCGAATGCTTGGCGGTATCGATGTAACCGAAACCTCGCGAGATCATGCACGGGAAATGCTTGGCTTAGAGATCGCCTAAGATTCAGCACTCATAGCTAGAATCACAGCCCCTCAAAACTCAAAAAACCGGCACGGCCGGTTTTCTATAGGTTTTTTATTTTTGCTTTTATAGATTACTTCGGTTTACAACCATCAGCACACTCACCATATAGATACAGTGTGTGATCCGTTATTTTAAATCCTAGTTCACGAGCGATCTCATCCTGACGGGCTTTTAAACCACGATCACTAAACTCCCGCACCTTACCGCATTTAACACAGACGATATGGTCATGCTGCTCATCCTGAGTCAGCTCAAAAACGGAATGTCCTCCTTCAAAGTGATGACGAGACACCAACCCTGCCGTTTCAAACTGAGTGAGAACGCGATAGACGGTGGCCAGCCCAACATCTTCGTTCTGCTCCAGCAGAAGTTTATAAATATCCTCCGCACTGAAATGGTCACCTTCACCAGCTTTCTCAAGAATCTGATAAATTTTTACCCGCGGCAAGGTAACCTTCAATCCTGCGTTACGTAATTCCTGATTTTCAAGTCCCATAATCTTTCTCTATGATGTTTATCTAAACGAATGTTAGACTTGCAACCTCAATTATCTGATTTTATACGCGAAAGTGGAAGTCATTTACTAATGCAAAAAGTTCTTATTAGCGTTATCGCTGCTATTTTACTATCCGGTTGCTCTGAATTCCCCGGTGTTTACAAGATCGACGTTCCACAAGGTAATGTGGTTACGCAAGAGATGGTCGACACCCTGCGTCCCGGAATGACTCAAAACCAAGTGCGCTACGTACTCGGCACGCCTCTGATCACTGACAGTTTCAACAGCAATCGTTGGGACTACATCTACCGCAATCAATCCGGTGAAACCGGTATCATCACTCAGCAGACGCTGACTGTTATCTTTGATGAAAGCGGCAAGTTATCGAGTCTGGCCGGCGACTTCCGCCCCGGCGGCGCACAGCAGCAGTAAAACACCTCGCCTTTCCTCATATCGCCAGCACAGATTATGCTGTGTTGGCGATATCTAAAGCTTAGCTCTGGGCTTCCCGTTCGGCTTTTGCTTTAGCTGCCCGGCGTGCACGCACCTCTTTCGGATCCGCAATTAAAGGACGGTATATCTCCACCCGCTGCTCTGGCTTGAGAATATACTCTTTGGGGTTTGCAATCGCTTTGCCGAAAACCCCCATCGGGTCGTGCTCTATATCGATCTGCGGAAAAATCTCCGTAATTCTAGACTGCACCACCGCATCATAAGCAGAACACCCTTCATCCACTTCAAGTGAGATGATTTTTTGTTGATCTGGAAGTGCGTATGCTACCTCAACATTTATCATGCCTATCACCTTTCTCTTTTATCTCGATGCTTAGCCATAAATCTGATCGGCCCGACTGACGAAAGCATCCACCATCGTCACCGCCATCTGATTAAATACCTTACTCATCGCCAAATTGGTCAGCCGACCGGAAAAATCAAACTGCATACTCAAACTGACCTTACAGGCTTCATCACTCAATGCTTTAAACGTCCACTCGCCGGTCAGGCTCGAGAATGGCCCCTCAACCAACGCAATACGAATAACCTTAGGCCGCTCCATCTCATTACGAGTAGTGAAGCTGTACTTAAGGCCTGCCTTCGCGACCCTTAGAGTCGCCTGCATCGTCGTGTCAGTAGATTCAATCAAGGTGCTACCCGAGCACCAAGGCAGAAACTCGGGATAACGTTCTACATCGTTTACTAGATCAAACATCTGCTCAGCCGTATGAAGCACCAGCGCACTACGGTCTACCTGTGTCATGCTATGAGCCCAATTTATCGATCAGATTGAATATAAAAATTACCGCCACCGCAATCGGTGCAACATAGCGGATCATGATAGACCAAGCGAAATACACTCCGGGAGATTTAATAGACAATTCGTCTCGGGTAATCTGCTGAGTCAAAATCCAACCGGCAAATAACGCGATAAACAAACCACCCAACGGTAAGAAGACATTCGCGGTAATGAAATCCAAGAAATCAAAGATATTCATACCAAAGATTAAAATATCGCTACCAATGTTAAATGAACTTAGCGCCGCAATGCCCATCAACCACACCACTAACCCCAGCAGCGTACAAACGGGACCACGTTTCAGGCCAAACCGCTCCACCATCCAAGCAACTCCAGGTTCCATCAACGAAATAGCCGATGTCCAAGCAGCCAGTGCAACCAGTACAAAGAAGAGGAAACCAAACACCTGACCACCCGGCATATGACCAAAGGCCACCGGCAGGGTGATAAACATCAATCCAGGCCCGGCAGCGGGGTCCAACGAATTAGCAAAGACAATGGGGAAGATCGCCATACCAGCCACCAGCGCCACAACCGTATCGAGTGCTGCAATGGTCAAGACCGTACCGCCAATCGAAGCATTCTTCGGCATATAAGAGCCGTACGCCATAATCGCCCCCATCCCCAGAGATAAGGTAAAGAACGAGTGCCCTAATGCCACCAGCACCGCATGCCAAGAAAGCTCAGAGGGGTCAAAGTGAAACAGAAAGTCCAACCCTTCACCAAAAGATCCCGACGACATCGAATAACCCAGCAACAGCAGCAGCAGCACAAACAGCGCCGGCATCATGATCTTAGTTGCGCGTTCTAACCCTTTATTAACACCGCCCAGTAAAACCGACATGACTAACACCACAAACACGGTATGCCAGATCAACAGCGTCTGAGGGTCAGCCAGCAACTTACTGAACGCGGCAGCCGCCTGATCGCTACCCATCTCGAGGAATTCACCATTCGCCATCGCCGCGACGTAAGCGAGCACCCAGCCGGCCACTACCGAGTAAAATGAGAAAATCAAAAAACCAGCCAAGGCACCAATCCATCCCACCAACGCCCACTTCGGTGAATGATCGGCCTCAATCGCAACTTCTCGCATCGAATTAATTGGACTTTGACGACCACGTCGTCCCACCAGCACCTCAGCCATCATAATGGGCACACCCACCGCCAAAATGCAGACCAAATACACCAACACAAAAGCACCGCCACCATTCTGGCCCGCTATATAGGGGAACTTCCAGATATTACCTAGGCCAACAGCCGAACCCGTCGCCGCCATAATAAAAACCCAGCGACTAGCCCATGAACCATGAATATTTTGACGATCTTTCATGTAAATCTCTTAAAGTAGACGGATATTTCAAATAATGAATTTTCTAATGAAACTGCTCGGCATTGTCCATATTTTGGTCACTTAATTCAATGATTCACGCCAGACACCGGCCAAAAAGCCCTTTTTAAGGCCCACACTCAACGAACAAAGCGTCTTGTCACTCAATTCTCTTTCCTTGAACTGTAACGCTCTATATAATCCCGCCCCATGGCAAAGAAGAAAGCAAAACCCAGTGGCAATACTATCTGCCAGAACAAGAAAGCCCGACACGAGTATGCAATTGATACTAAGTTCGAGGCTGGACTGTCTCTCACAGGATGGGAAGTAAAAAGCCTCCGCGAAGGTCGCGGCCAGCTTGTAGACTCTTATGTAGTTCTGCATAACGGCGAAGCGTGGCTCGTTGGCGCCCATTTTACACCACTGAAAACCGCAGCAGCCCATGTTGTTGCTGAACCTACTCGACAGCGTAAACTGCTGCTGCATCGGCGTGAAATTGATCGTCTAATCGGCGCAGTTCAAGCAAAAGGCTTCACCTGTGTCGCACTCGCCCTTTATTGGAAGAACGACCGGGTAAAATGTGAAATCGCATTGGCCAAAGGTAAGAAGCAGCACGACAAACGGGATTCTGAAAAAGAGCGTGACTGGAATCGTCAGAAACAACGCGTACTGGCGGCAAAATAACGTTTTATTGCGGTAAAGCTATACTCTTGCTGTAAACCGGCTATAATGCCGGCCCGTCTTACATAATTATCTAACGATGTTGCTGCAACAGAACTCTTAAGATAATGTGTGGTCGGAAATACTATGGGGGTGACTTGGCTTCGACGCCGATTGCGAACCCTTTGGTGCATGTCGTGAGTGTAGTGAATCACGTAAATCAATTACTACACAGTTATAGTTGCAAACGACGATAACTACGCTCTAGCAGCTTAAGTCTGCTTGCGCTGCTCCTTCAGGTGTCTATAACTAGAGGATTTTGCAGTGTCATTCGAGATAGAATCGCCCGGAAGCTTTGTCTCAAGACGAAGGGTTAAAACTAAAGAGGCTCGCCCTAAACGCCCTGACCTTCGGGCCGTGCTGGGTTAACTGAGTAGAAGTGTCTAAACATGTAGATCTAGAGGCAGAGGATTGGCGGACGCGGGTTCGAAACCCGCCACCTCCACCAAATGCGCGTAAGCCTTTGTTTTATAAAGAAATAAAGGCTTACTAAAAGCTTCGAGTGGCACAATGGACGATTCCGTGTGCCACTCGAGGCTTTTTTTATGTCTGCACATACGCCACATCTTTTTCGTCGTCCGTCCGGTATTTACTACATTCGGCTGACAATACCCAAACCCGTGCTCACCAAGTTCACGCGGAGCTCGCGGGATATCCGCCTTTCACTCAAAACGACTGACAAGGCAGAAGCGTCCACCCTATCCTGCTTATTGAGATACCAGTTCCCTCAGATACTTGACTGTATCAACAAGGACCGTTTTACTAACACAGCGATCAACATTACTCAGTTTGTAACGCTGAAGTTCAAAGAACTCATTCTCAAGTATCACCTTAAGGACAAGGACATGTCAGACGAGCTATCCAACCTCATCCTCCCCGACATTGAGGCTGCGGCAACAGCCTCACAGCGAGAGACGGTGAAAGAAGCGCGCGAAAACGCCGTCACTGTGACGACTTATAGCGAAAAACGCCGCCACGTAGCCCCGAGTAATGAGATCGTTATTGAAGTTAACGGTAACCCTGTCACCATCAATCACCCCGGCAATCCTGACTTAGAGCTCGAACAAGCCACCAAAATACTCCAGCGGTTCGGCGGCGGTGGCAATGGACCGGATAATCAGGACACTGAATATCCGGTTCGCTTTGTATTCGATGCCTACATCAAAAATAAAGTCCGCACTAATCTTAAAGCCAATCCACAGACGCAGAGCGAACACGTTCAAATGCTGGAAACATGCGTTGAGCTATTAGGCCCAGATACCAATTATTACACATTGACGTTTGATGATGCCGAAGCACTCAGGGACAAGCTATTAACCTTAAAAGACGGCCGCGCTAGAAACTCAGCAACAGCGGCAACCATTCAACCATCGCGGGCGAAAAAAATACTCGACCGGTTCAAGCAACTCGCCAAATACGCGAAACGAAAAAAATATAACCCCGAAGACCTAGGTGAGGATCTTGAGATTATCTTCAAGCAATCTGAGAAATCAGATGAAGATAAGGTCTACAGCGAAGAGGATCTGCAAAAACTCTTTGCTGGCTACCCTTACTCTCAAATAACCCTCGATCGCGCGAGAAACCTCTTTGATTACCACTTTTGGCTCATTCCTGTACTGATGTATACAGGTGCACGCTTAAATGAAATTTGCCAGCTACAGGTCAGTGATATTAAACAAGAGGTCCAAAAAGCCAAGAAAGGCTCACAAGAAGCCCTCGCTCCTATCCATTACATACACATCAAGAATGAATTCGACGAGCAAGGCAATAAAACGCAAGAAGTGAAAACCGATTCATCCAGACGTAAAGTTCCGATTCACAAAACCCTCATTGAGTTGGGTTTCCTAGACTTCGTGGCAAAACGAAAACGAGAGGTTGGGCCAGCAGAGCAACTATTTGAAGGTCTGTATTACAGTCAAAAAAATAAGTGGGCGAAAAAGGCCAGTGACTGGTTTAACGGCAACGGTAAAATGAAGTCTTACCGCGAAGAGTGCAACATAGTTAATCCTAAACAGAAAAATCTACATACGTTCCGGCATACCTTTATTGGCGCAATGACCGACTCCATCGGCGTTGAAGTCGCTTTAATTTCTCGCATTGTCGGGCATGAAATCAGTCAACAAACAGCCAAATATGGCCGCAAGCAAGTCTCTTTAGATCGTTTAAAAGCCGAAATCGACATACTTGATTATGATGTTGATATTTCTCATCTCGATTATGATGCTTTCGTGGCTTACAAGAATAGGAAGGGTAAATAAAAGCAACATCCATAAACAAGACGGGGTTGGAATTTACCTCCAACACTACAGGTCGCTAAAAACTGAATATTGGACTTGTTCGTATCTTCCCAGCTTGTCATCTTTCAGTGTACCGCCAGTAAATACAAACGTTAGGCTAGGTTTAAAGTTCATCACAGACAACACCGGTTGATGCCAATTTAAATTGCTCGACAACAAATAGCACGATCACTATTGTTAACCAAGGGACTGGCACAACGATTGATCGGCATGAGTGAAATCAATCAGCCCGCTGACTGAATTCACTCAAGCTGATAGCTATAATCTGACATCCGTTGGCGCGTTAACAATTAGCGCGGCTAGCTTGCCGACCAACAGTCGACAAGCTACCGGCATTGGCATCAACAACGACAACATTTTTGCCACCAACAGACATACTTGCACCCAACCGCTCTACCCATACTTGCCATGGCAA